>DASXDO010000001.1:0-3118 GCA_036490555.1 Solirubrobacteraceae bacterium
CACTTCGCGACGCTTGCCAAGCAGTTGGAAGCCCTGCCGCACGCGTCGCTGAACGCAGAGTCGGCGGCCAGCGCGCTCACCGCCCAGGCGGAACTCGCTAAAGCAAAGGGGATTTCCCACCGCGTCAAGCCAGTGGACCTACTAATCGCCGCGATAGCCAGCGCCCACAGCCTTGGGGTTCTGCACTACGACCACGACTACGACACGATCGAGCAGCACACCTCGCTGTCATTCGCGAGCGTTTGGGCCGCGCCACGCGGCAGCGTGGGCTAGAGGTGTGACCGGCTCAGCCGAGCGCCGCGCATACAGTTCCCTGACGCGCTCCCACGCGAGATCAGGTTTCGAGCATCGTCTGTCGATCCCCGTTTCGCTGGGTGTGAGGTTGCATCCCATTGCAGTATCGAGAGCGGTAGAGCATCGGCC
This sequence comes from Solirubrobacteraceae bacterium, assembly GCA_036490555.1. Taxonomy (GTDB): domain Bacteria; phylum Actinomycetota; class Thermoleophilia; order Solirubrobacterales; family Solirubrobacteraceae; genus Palsa-744. The sequence goes on from DASXDO010000001.1 coordinate 424, forward strand.
TTAGGGGTCGCTTCTAATTAACTGTCGGCACTACGGTGTAGTTCCACTCTGGGTGAAACTCGTGTCGCTCGATTTGCACGGTGGCGAACTGCTCGTCGGTGATTTTGATCTTGGTGGGGTAGGTGTTCTCGTCAAGGCGGGCGTAGACCTTCAGGCCGGTGCTGGTGGTGGTCGCCGTGATCAGGTCGATCACGACCTGGCGGCTGACGAGGGGCTTTGCGCGCCAGTTGATCGAGATGTAGCTGAACAGGCGGTGCTCGATCTTGTTCCACTTTGATGTGCCAGGCGGGAAGTGACAGACGGTGAGCTTGAGCCCGGTTTCGTCGGCGAGCTTTTGTAGCTCGGTCTTCCACAGGCGAATGCGGTAGCTATTGGAGCCACCGGCGTCGGCGGTGATCGTCAGCGACCTCGCGTTCGGATACCGCTCGCGCCCGAGATGCTTCCACCACGCGCGGATGCTCGCGACCGAGAACTGCGCGGTGTCGCCAGAGACACCGACGCTGACATACCCCTCGTCCCTGGCGATGTCATAGACGCCGTAGGGGACGGCCTTGCCGGCCTCCTCGTCGGGGAAGTCGTGCGTGTTGACGAGGATCGGAGCACCGCTCGAGCGCAGCTCCCTGCCAGCGTTCTTGTAGTCGCCGATCAGCTCCTTCTTCTTGGTGTCCACACTTATCACCGGCTCCTTAGCCGCAAGCGCCGCCGCGGTGACTGTCGCGATTTGCCGGAACTGTGCGTCGCGGTCGGGATGGTCTGAACCCTCCCGGCTCTTGCAGTTAGCCTGCAGTGTGAATCCCATTGCCTTGAGCATTCTGCGCACGGTACTCGCATGCACCGTGAACCCCTGCTCACACAGCTTCTCCGCGAGATGCTCCGGCGTCAGCGTCGTCCACAAAAGCGGCGACATCGGATCGCCCGCGGTAACGCCATCAAGCAGCGAAAGGAGCGCCTGCTCCAAGCCTGGCTCGCGCTCCGCGATCCGCTTGCGCCCGCCGCCGGCCTTGCGGACCCGTCCCGCTGGAGCATGATCGCCGCCGTGCGCCTGCTCGATCCCGCGCCTGACCGTCGCCTCAGAGATCCCCGTCGCGCGGACTACCGCCGCGATCCCGCCACGCCCATGCGAAGAGGCCTCCGCCGCCGCCCACATCCGACGACCCCGCTCATCCAAAGCGCCCTCCACGACCAGCCACCGCTCCCGAATCGCGCTCTCGTCGACCATCGGCCCCAGCATGATGACCCATGACTACGCCCCCGACCGCCAAAACCCTCGCACTCCCCGACAATTATTTAGAAGGAACCCCTTAGTGATGAGACGGTGTGCCGAGTGTGCGACGAAGCACCGTCAACCCAGGTCGATCACATCATGCCTCGGTTCATGGGTGGCCTTGACGAGCGCACGAACCTTCAGGGCCTGTGCGTACCCTGTCACGAAGCGAAGTCGGCACGAGAGCAAGCACGCGAGTGGAGTGCGACCGTCAACGACCACGACTCGCCACCAGACAGATATGGCGCTCAGCGTTTATGGCGCTCGAACGCGCTGGACAACAATGCCAACGGACGAGTGCTGGCGAACGCTGCACGCAGCCCGCACTCTACGTCTACCTACGGCCACTCCGAGCATCAGTCCAGGCCGCGATGCTGGATGCCTGCCGACATGGACGACTAGTAGTGCTCCGTTAGGTTGAGGGGTTCTTGGTTGGGGTCTCGAATCTCCTTGTCGATGCTGTTGTCGATTGGGGAGGTCAAGATGCAGGCTGTGGCTGGTCTTTCGCCGGGTGAGCTTGGGCGTGTGCGGGGGCGCCTGGAGGAGTTCGCCGGGGAGGTGTTCGGCTCGATGCGCCGGAAGGACCAGCGGCGTTGGGGCGAGGTGTATCTGCGTGGGCTGATGCTGGACGGCAAGCGCAAGTCGATCGAGCCGATGGCCGGGAGGCTCGATGACGGGGACGAGCAGTGCTTGCAGCAGTTTGTGAACCAGTCGCCGTGGGATTGGCAGCCGGTGCGTAGGGCGTTGGCGCAGCGAGTGAGCGCCGAGATCGAGCCCGAGGCGTGGATTGTTGACGACACGGGGTTCCCGAAGTTCGGGAAGATGTCGGTCGGGGTCGCGCGCCAGTATTCCGGCGCGCTGGGAAAGGTCGGCAACTGTCAGCTCGGGGTGTCGATCAACGCCGCCTCAGAGCAGGCGTCGTGTCCGCTTGGCTGGCGGCTGTTCATACCTGAGGAGTGGGATGAGGACAGCGAGTCAAACCTCAAGCGGCGCGAGAAAGCCAAGCTGCCGCAGGATGCGCACCACGTCGAGAAATGGCGACAGGCGCTCGAGATGATCGACGAGCTGATCGGCTGGCAGGTCGAGCCGGGAGTTATCCTCAGCGATGGTGCGTACGGTGATGTCACCGAGTTCCGCGAGGAGCTCGAGAAGCGCGAGCTGCAGTATGTGTTGGACGTCAAGGGTGTCACCTCCGCCTATAGCGAGCAGGTCCAGCCCGAGCGCCCCGAGTGGAAAGGCGCTGGGCGTCCACCCAAGTGGCGCTACCGCGAGGCTCCCTCTTCGCTGAGGCAGCTGGCTCTCGCCGCTGGCAAACAGACCGCTCAGGTAGTCACTTGGCGGGAGGGCACGCGCGGCAGCATGACCTCGCGGTTCTTGGCGCTGCGGGTCCGCCCCGCGAACATCCACCTGCGCAACAACGCCAACAGAAAC
>DASXDO010000002.1:0-41840 GCA_036490555.1 Solirubrobacteraceae bacterium
GGGCGACGGCTTGGCCGTCTGCACCCACTTGGACACGCACGGGATCTTCGTCGTGTCGCAGCGGTCGACGTACTTGCGGGCGATCTCTGTGACCTCTGTCAGCAGGTCGTCCTGGAGCCGGATCGGATCGAGGCCGAGCTCGACGAGATTGCGATTCTCGACGTACAGCTCGTTCTCGGCCGCCTCCTTGCGCGGGTTGTCGACGTAGTCGATCTCCGCCTCGGTGAGGCTCGCCACCAGTTTTGCCAGGTCCCGGACCCGATGGCACTCGGTCATCTGGTTGAACACGCGAACGCGCTCGTCCTTCTGGGGCGGGTTCTCGATCGCGAGCTGAATGCAACGGACCGTGTCCTGGATGTGGATGAACGCGCGCGTCTGGCCGCCCGTGCCGTGGACGGTCAGCGGGTAGCCGACGGCGGCCTGCATCAGGAACCGGTTGAGCACGGTGCCGTAGTCGCCGTCGTAGTCGAAGCGGTTGATCAGGCGCTCGTCGAGGCGCGTCTCGGCGGTCTGCGTGCCCCAGACGATCCCCTGGTGGAGGTCGGTGATCCGGGTGCCGTCGTTCTTGTTGTAGAACGCGAACATCAGCTGGTCGAGCGTCTTGGTCATGTGGTAGACGCTGCCGGGGTTGACCGGGTACAGGATCTCCTGCTCGGCCTCCACGCCATCGTCGGTGTCGAAGCGGACGCGCAGGTAACCCTCGGGGATCTTCATGCCGGCGGTGCCGTAGCCGTACACACCCATCGTCCCGAGGTGGACGACGTGCGTGTCGAGCCCGGACTCGACCAGCGCCGCGAGCAGGTTGTGCGTCGCGTTGACGTTGTTGTCGACCGTGTAGCGCTTGTGCCACGAGCTCTTCATCGAGTACGGCGCCGCGCGCTGCTCGGCGAAGTGCACGACCGCGTCGGGCTCCCATTCGCTGACCAGGTCGAGCATCTCCCGATAGTCCTCGGCGACATCGATCCGGTGGAACGGGATCTCGCGGCCGGTCAGCTCGCGCCACGTCTGCAGGCGCGCTCCGATCGGCTTGATCGGCGTCAGCGAATCCGCCTCCAGCTCGTTGTCGGCGTTGCGCCGCGCGAGGTTGTCGACGATCGCGACCTCATGGCCGCAGGCGGACAGGTGCAATGACGTGGGCCAGCCACAAAAGCCGTCGCCACCGAGAATCAAAATGCGCAAGGAGATCTCCCTTGTGTTCAGCGAAACGTGGGCGCTTCCGCACAGCGGGTACCGAGAAAACTGTTACACCGCCGGACGACAGAGGTTTCCGAGCTGCTCTGCTCCATGGCCAGTACGCCGCGTGCCCGATAAAAGGCGTTGACATTGTAGTAGCTGCCCCGTCCGCTCGGAATAAACGCCTTCGGCGGGACCGGAAAGCTTGAGGGCCCGGTGTCGCCACCGGGCCCTCCAAGACAACTCGCCTGTTGGCGAGGAAACTACCGCGCGTCTGCGGCTTACATCATCCCCGACATGTCGGGCATGCCACCGCCGCCGCCCATGCCGCCGCCATCCTTCTCCGGCACCTCGGCGACGATCGCCTCGGTCGTGAGGATGTTCTTGGCAATCGACGCGGCGTTCTGAAGCGCCGAGCGCGTCACCATCGCCGGGTCGATGACACCGGCCGCGACGAGATCGACGATCTCGTTCGTAGCGGCGTTGAGGCCGTGGCCCTTCTTCGCCTTGCGGACGTCATTGACGACGACCGAACCCTCGAGACCGGCGTTCTCCGAGATCTGACGGAGCGGCTCCTCGAGCGCACGAATCACGATCTTGGCGCCCGTCTGCTCGTCGGGCTCCTCGATCGCGTCGAGCTTGATCGAGCTCTGGGCCTGCAGGAGCGCGACACCGCCGCCCGGCACGATGCCCTCCTCGAGGGCCGCGCGGGTGGCCTGGAGCGCGTCCTCGACGCGGTGCTTCTTCTCCTTCATCTCGGTCTCGGTGGCAGCGCCGACCTTGACCACCGCAACGCCACCAGACAGCTTCGCGAGGCGCTCCTGGAGCTTCTCGCGATCGAAGTCCGAGTCGGTGTTCTCGATCTCGGTCTTGATCTGGTTGATGCGGCCCTTGATCGCATTGCTGTCGCCGTTGCCGTCCACGATCGTGGTCGTGTCCTTGGCGATGACCACGCGACGAGCGCGGCCGAGCTGCGAGAGCTGCGTGTTCTCGAGCTTGAGACCCATCTCCTCAGTGATCACTTCACCGCCGGACAGGATCGCGATGTCCTCGAGCATCCGCTTGCGGCGGTCACCGAAGCCCGGCGCCTTGACCGCAACGCCCGTGAACGTGCCACGGAGCTTGTTGACGACGAGCGTCGCGAGCGACTCGCCCTCGACGTCCTCGGCGATGATCAGCAGCGGCTTGCCCGACTGGATGACCTGCTCGAGCACCGGGAGGATGTCCCGGACCGAACCGATCTTCGAGTTGGCGATCAGGATGTACGGATCCTCGAGGGTCGCCTCCATCCGGTCCTGGTCGGTGACCATGTACGGCGAGATGTAGCCCTTGTCGAACTGCATGCCCTCGGTGAACTCGAGGTCCATGCCGAACGTCTGGCCCTCCTCGACGTTGACGACGCCGTCCTTGCCGACCTTGTCGATCGCGTCGGCGATCACGTCGCCGATCTCCTCGTCACCGGCGGAGATTGTCGCGACGCGCGCGATCTGCTCCTTGCCGGAGACCTCCTTGCTCTGCTTGCCGATGCTGCCAACGACCTGGTCGACGGCCTTCTCGATGCCGCGCTTCAACGCAAGCGGGTTCGCGCCTGCAGCGACGTTCTTCAGGCCCTGGCGAACGATCGCCTGGGCGAGCACCGTCGCCGTCGTCGTGCCGTCGCCTGCGACGTCGTTCGTCGCTGTCGCAACCTCGCGCACAAGCTGGGCGCCCTGGTTCTCGAAGACGTCCTCGACCTCGATCTCACGCGCGATCGTCACACCGTCGTTGGTGATCGTCGGCGCGCCGAACTTCTTGTCGAGCACGACGTAGCGGCCCTTCGGACCAAGCGTCACCTTCACCGCGTTTGCCACGGCGTCAACGCCCGCCTCGAGCGCCTTGCGCGCTTCGGCGTCGTACTTCAGTTCCTTGTGTGCCATCTCTTCTTCAATCTCCTTAAGGGTTAGAGAGCTCCTGCGAAGGGGCCTTGCCTAGCCGACCTTCGCCAGCACGTCTGACTCGCGCAGCACGAGCAGGTCCTCACCGTCGACCTTGATCTCGGTGCCGCCATACTTGCTGTAGAGGACCTCGTCGCCCTCTGCGACGTCCAGCGGGATGCGCTTGCCGGAGTCATCGATCTTGCCGTCGCCGACGGCGAGGACCTGGCCCTTCTGGGGCTTCTCCTTGGCTGTGTCGGGAAGGACGAGGCCGCTCGCGGTCGTCTCCTCCTCCTCGATCGCCCGCACGATCAGACGATCGCCCAGGGGCTTGAGCTTCATGTTGTTCAGACCTCCGCTATCGAAGAGTGTCGTTGCCTGTGCGGGACGGCCTTGCTGCGCTCGCCCGCTCCCGTTAGCACTCTGCCTGGAGAGTGCCAACGGCCAGTCAATATATCCGAGCCAGAGCGAAATTCAAGGCCTAATTGGCACTCTCCTGTGAAGAGTGCCAACCGAGGCCACCATGAGAACGAGGTTTCCAGGCGAGCGAAAACCGAGCCTGCCAGGACGTATCAAGCGCAGTGTGCAACCCTACGCAGTGGCCAGCGCAAGGCCTCCTGGCGAGCGAAAACCGAGCCTGCCAAGGACGCACCGAGCGAAGTGTGCGACAGCACACGAGCGAGGGAGGACGCCGGCAGGTGAAGCGTTATCGCTCGCCAGGGGTTAGTTTTGGGCGCCGCCGAAGCCCTTCATCGCTTCGGTCATGCCGCTTGGCTGGTCGACGATCTGCGAGAAGCGCACGACCGTCACCGTGTCCTGCGTCGACACCTTGCGCCCATAGATCTGCTCGAGGAAGTTGATGACCTCCTCGTGGCGCCTGAACTCGGGGTTGTCGTGCTTGATGTCGCGTGGTGAGAGGTCTGCGACCTGCATCACCTCGACCTGGTCGATCACCGCCTCGAAGATCCGTTCGCGCGGCGAGTACTGGTAGCCGATCGTCACGAGCACGAGCTGGTTCTTGCGGTACTTGCCCGACTTGTCGCCAAGCCTGATCGTCGCCGTCTTTCGCCCGCGCTTCAGCTCATCGGCGAAGATCGTCGAGTAGAAGTTGAGAACCTGCACGGACAGCAGGCTACCGGTCTTCGGGGTCGTTGGATAGGCGGACGCCACGCGCGTCGACGCCGCGATCGCCCTCGAGCCGCTTCAGGGCCGTGATCGCGCGCTCCACCATCTCGCGCTCGCTCGAGTAGGTGAGCTCGCTCGCCGCGCTCGCAAGCGGAATGCAGCGCACCTCCTCGACCTCGGAGTCGTGATCGGCGGTGTCGCCGCTCACGTAGCGGAAGAGGTAGAAGCGAACGGACTTCGGGATCCTGCGGCCGTCGCGCACGTACCAGTAGCGCACATCCCCGAGCTCCTCGATGAGCTCTGCGACGACGCCTGTCTCCTCGCTCACCTCGCGCAGCGCGGCTTGCAGCGGCGTCTCGTCACCGTCGAGGTGACCCTTCGGCAGCCCAAGCACACGCGAGCCGTCGGCGGCGCGCCGCCTTGGCACGATCGCGATCAGCTCGCGATCGCGCACGAGCACCGCGCCAGCGGAGCGCTCTTCAGTAGACATAGGCATCGAGCGCGTCTGGGTTGTGCACGACGAGCCTGCCCCTGCCCTGGGAGATCACGCCTGCGCGCTCCAGCACGGCGAGGAAGCGACTCGCGGACTCGCGCGAGGAGCCGGCGAGCTGGGCGATCGAAGCCTGTGTCGTGACCAGCTCCACCTCCTGCCCTGGGCCGCCCTCTGCAACCGCCTGGGAGACGAGTTCGGCGAGCACGAGCGCGACCCTGCTCTGGACGGTCTGGAAGGACTGACGCGCAAGCCGCTCGTTGCTTTCGCGCAAACGCCTGCCAAGCGCGACGACGAGGCGCATCGAGATCATCGGATGCGACGCCATCAGACGCCGCATGTCAGGTCCAAGGATCGCGACGACGCTCGTTTGCTCGAGCGCCTCGATCGTCGCGGAGCGGCGCTCGTCCTCGAACATCGCAAGCTCGCCGAAGATGTCTCCTGGGCCGAACGTCGCGAGCGTGATCGTGCGCCCGTCAGGGTGCTCACGCACAGCGCGCACGTGGCCAGAGCGCACGACATAGCAAGTGTCGCTCGCGTCGCCCTTGCGAAACACGACCTCGCCCTGGTCGAAGGAGCGTGGCACCGCGAGCGAGGCGATTGGCAGCATGTCGTCGGGCTCGAGCGTGGAGAAGACTGGCACGCTTGCCAGCAACTCCACGACCTCGGCGGTCGAGGGGGTGGAGGCCATTGCCTGGGAGTATCACATCGCGCGAGGGCACAGGACTGGCGCGGCGGGTTTGACCTGGCGAGCGCGTCGCCGTCGTCTGGGCGCATGCGACGATCTCGCCGCTATCGTCTGAGCACATGTGGGGAATCGCCAAGCGACAGGTGACGCTCGTCCTCGCTTGCAGCGCAGCGCTGATGCTTGCCGCCGCCTCCGCATATGGCACAAGTCATGAAAGCGGCGCTGGCCAGGAAGGCCCGCCGTCTCCCAGCACCTCGAAGGCGCTTGGCTCGCCGCAGCTGTGGGCGACGATCGACATCTGCAAGACAAGCTCCTCGCCGGTCGTCGGCGTGCGTGGCTCGATGCCCTCTGACGGCAACGCCCACGACGTCATGTACATGCGCTTCGGCGTGCAGTACCTCGACGCCAGCACGAGCAAATGGGCCTACCTCTCCAAAGGCGCTGAAACGGGCTTCACGAAGGTTGGCCTCGCAAGCGCGACACGCCAGGCGGGTCGCAACTTCCAGCTCACCAACCCGCCTGAAGGCAAGAGCTTCGAGCTGCGGGGGCTGATCGAATTCCAGTGGCGCCATGGCAGCAAGGTAGTGCTCACCGCGATCCGGCCGACGACCTCAGGCCACAAGCGCACGGTCTTGCACGCCGAACCGCCAGGCTTCAGCGTCGCGTCCTGCAAGCTCGACTGAGCTCTTCCCAGAGCGCCCAGAGCGCTACTCGGCGGGCAGCGGCAGCGGGCCGAAGAGGCGCGGATCGTTCGTGATGATCCCGTCGACGCCAAGCGCCGTGAGGCGCTCGATCTCGCGCGCGTCGTCGACTGTCCAGACGTAGAGCTCGCCGCCACCCTGCCTCACGGCGCGCACGAGCGCGCTGGAGACGAGCCGCCAGTGGGCCATGATCGCGTCGAAGCGCCCCTGCCGCAGCACCTGCCTTGCGCGCCGTGGCAGCCAGGCGCGCACGCCCGTCAGCAGCGCGAGCGCGGGCAGCGCTGTCAGCACGCTGGAGGTGTAGTCGCGGCGCGCGCGCGGGATCGACCAGCCGACGCGGACCTCTTGCGCACTGCGCTTGATCAGGTCCAGCTCCGCCGCGTAGGTCGCGCTGATCAGCGAACGCTCAGTCAGCCCCGCCTCGCGCAGCGCCGCGACGACGCGCAGCGCATAGCCAGGCAGCTTCACGTCGACGTCGAGCTCGACCTGCGAAAACCGCTCGCCCGCGAGGTGAGTAAGCGCCCGCTCGAGCGTAAGCGGCTCCTCCGCGCCCTGGAGCGCTGTGTAGTCGTGCGCGATCAGCAGCCTACCGCTGCCGTCGGGATGCTCGCTGAGGACGTCAAACTCGATCATGTCGACCCCCGCGGCGAGCGCGGCGTCGAAGGCGGCGAGCGTGTTGCCGGGGGCGAGCAGCGCCGCACCCTTGTGGCCAACACGGCGCGGTCGTGGAAGCTCGTCGTTCATGCGCTCGCTCGCAGGGTAAGCCTTCGCGGGCCTGGATCGAAGCCAAGCTCGATCAGCGCAGGCTCGAGGGCCGAGCCGAGTGCGAGCTCGCCGTCGAGGCGCTCGATCGCGAGGCGGCCGATCCTGCCCTCGCGCGCCGCACCGGCAAGCGCGGTGAGCGCGGGCATCAGCGCCTTCGAGTCTGAGTCGACGAGCGTCAGCAGACTGCGCCCTCCGCGCTCGAGATAGAGCGCAGGCAGCCAGTCGACGAGTACGAGGTGGGCGCCAGGCACCCGGCCTGGCCCGCGACCCTGCCTGCGACGCGCCTGCTCAGGCCAGGGCAGCGCCGCACCATAGGGCTGGGCGGGATCTGTCGCGGGCAGCACGAGCGCGACCTGCTCGTGCTCGTCGGCGAGTCGCTGGGAGCGCAGGCGCTCGACCGCCCCAGGCAGCGCGAACTGGGCGCCGCCAAGGCCCTCTACGAAGTATCCGCGCCGCGCCGCACCAACCGTCTCGAGCCGCACGAGCTCGCTGTAGAGCCCCGCGAAGCCGCCCTGGATCCCCTCGCTGCGGACGAGCTCACGCGTCAGCACGCCATAGCGCTCGAGCAGCAGCTCCGCGAGCGTCCTGCGGCGCCCAGCTGGATCACCATCACCAGGGGCGAACAAGGGTGCCGTCAGCGACCAGCGGCCAGGCAGGTGGGAGGCGGCGGCGAGGCCACGACGCGAGGCGAAGCGCGAGCCAGAGCGCCTGCCGCCACGTGGCTGAGCGCGGCGCGCGAGCGATGCGGGTGTGAGCCTGGCGCCGCGCAGCGGCGCAAACGAGTCGTTGGTCACGAGGCCGGCCCAGACGAGATCCCAGAGTGCCTCCTGGACCAGCAGCGGCTCCGCCGCGCCCGTCAAGAGGTCGCCGAAGAAGCAGGCGCCCCCGCCGAGGCGCGCGAGGAGCGCCTCGTGAATCGCGCCCTGCGGCCGCTCCGGCAGGCCGGGGGGCGGGCCGATCGCTGCGACGTCCTCACGGAAGTAGAGCGATACGCGGCCGTCGTTGCGACCAAGCGGCCCAGCGCCGACCCAGACGAGCTCGCCGCTGGAGCAGAGCGCGTCGAGCCAAGAGGGCGAGTAGGCGCCAAGGCGGCGCGGCAGGACGTCCTTCTCCCAGCTCGCAGGCGTGAGTGGCAGGCACTGCAGCGAGACGAGCTGTTCGCGCAGCCGCTCGATCCCAGCGCCTGCCGCGGGCTGGGCGTCGATTCCATGCCAGGAGGCTTGGAAGGCGGCGAACGTCTGCGCAGGCACCGGCTCGATCTCCTTGCGCAACGCCGCGAGCGAGGCGCGCCGCAGACGGCGCAGCACCTCGACCTCGCACCACTCGCGCTGCCCTGAGACGCCGCCAGGACGCAGCTCGCCGCGCACGAGAGCGCCCCGCTCCTCGAGCTCCGCGCAGGCAGACTCGACCGTCGCACGGCCGAGGCGGTAGCGGACCGCTGGCTGCTCGGAGGTGAAGGGCCCGTTGCTCGCGGCGTAGCGGCGCAACAGCTGCGTCAGCGCCGCTGGCACCTCGTCGAGGAACTCGCCAGGCAAGCCAGGCGGCAGCACGACTCCGAGCGCGTCGCGGTAGAGGCCAGCATCAGCGGCGTCGATCCAGCGCTGCTCGCTGCCGATCCGCAGCGCGACGGCGCGCCTGCGGCTGCGCAGCGAGGCAAGCGCCGCGGGCACGTCGAGCCCGTCGACTGCCCGCCGCGAGAGCTCGGTCTCGGTGAGGTCGCCGACCCTGCGCAGCACGTCGAGCAACTCCTCGGCGTTCTTCGCCTGCGTCCGCTGCGAGAGGCACTGCAGGTCGGCCTCGATCTCAGCGAGCGCGTCGGCGTCGATCAGCTCGCGCAGCTCCTCCTGGCCAAGCAGCTCGCGCAGCAGGTCCCTGTCGAGCGAGAGCGCCGCCGCGCGCCGCTCCGCGCTTGGCGTGTCGCCCTCATACATGTATGTGGCAAGGAAGTCGAACAGCAGCGAGGCGGCGAACGGGGACGCGGTTGGCGTCTCGACCTCGACGACCGCGATCTGGCGGCGCTGCAGCTTCGTGAGGACCTCGCGCAGGCCGCGCAGATCGAGCACATCGCTGAGGCACTCCCTGTAGGCCTCGAGCACGATCGGGAACTGGCTGTAGCGGCGCGCGACCTGCAGCAGCGACTGGGCCTTGAGGCGCTGCTGCCAGAGCGGCGTGCGCTTGCCTGGGCGCGCGCGGGGGATCAGCAGCGCCCTTGCGGCGCTCTCGCGGAAGCGCGCGCCGAACATCGCCGAGCCAGAGAGCTCACCGACGATCAGGTCTTCGACTGCGTCTGGCGCAATCAGGGCGAGCTCCGCGCGCGGCGGCTCGTCCATATCTGGCAGGTGCACGACGATCCCGTCGTCAGAGGCGATCGCGTCGGCCTCGATCCCGAGCTCCTCCCGCAGCGTCGCGCTGAGCGCAAGCGCCCAGCCGGAGTGCACGCGTCCGCCGAAGGGCGAGAGCACGCACAGGCGCCAGTCGCCGATCTCGTCACGGAAGCGCTCGATCACGATCGTGAGGTCGCTGGGAATCGCGCCAGTCGCCTCGCGCTGCTCGCGCAGCAGCTCGATCAGGTCGGTAGCGGCGCGCTGCTCGAGGTCGTACTCGCTCGCGAGCTGCTGGACAGGCGCGTCCACCGCCCAGCGCGAGAAGGCGCCGATTGCCTCGCCAAGCTCCTTCGAGCGACCAACCGTGTCGCCCTTCCAGAAGGGAACCGCCCCTGGCGCGCCAGGGGCTGGCGTGACGATCACGCGGTCGCGACCGATCTCCTCGATGCGCCACGTGCTTGCGCCCAGCAGGAACGCCTGGCCTGGGCGCGCCTCGTAGACCATCTCCTCGTCGAGCTCGCCGACCCTGCGCCCGTCTGGCAGCGTGACGAGGTAGAGGCCCCTGTCGGGGATCGTGCCCGCGTTTACGACCGCGAGCCGCTTCATGCCCTCGCGCGGGCTCAGCGTGCCCGAGACTCGGTCCCAGACGATGCGCGGCTTCAGCTCAGAGAACTCGCTCGAGGGGTAACGGCCATCGAGCATGTCAAGCACGTTCTCCAACTGCTCCTTCGAGAGATCCGCGTAGGTGTAGGTGAGGCTTGCGCGGCGGTGCAGCTCCGCGAAGCTCAGCTCGCCCTCGGAGGCGAGCATCGCGACGATCTGCTGGGCGAGCACGTCGAGCGGGTTGTGGGGCACGACGGTGCGCTCGATCGCGCCCTCGCGCATGCGCTTCGCAAGCACAGCGCACTCGAGCAAGTCGCCACGGTAGCGAGGAAAGATCCTGCCCTTCGACGGCTCGCCGACCGCGTGCCCAGCGCGACCGATGCGCTGCAGGCCCGAGGCGACTGACTTCGGCGAGGAGATCTGCACGACGAGGTCGACGGCGCCCATGTCGATGCCAAGCTCGAGGCTCGAGGTCGCGACAAGGCAGGGCAGCTGCCCGCGCTTGAGCAGCTCCTCCGCCTCGGTGCGCTCCTCGAGGGAGAGCGAGCCGTGGTGAGCCCTCGCGATGTCGCCTGAGAGCAGCCTGGCCTTGCCGTCACCGTTGCCGTCACCGTTGCCTGCGTGTCCGTCGCCCTCGCCGTCGTCCGACCGAGCCGATTCCTCTTGGTCCACGAGCTCATTGAGTCGCATCGCGACGCGCTCCGCGGTGCGCCTGCTGTTGACGAAGACGATCGTCGAGCGGTGCTCCTGCACGAGCTCGAGCAGCCTTGGGTAGATCGCCGGCCAGATCGAGCCGCGCAGCGCCTCGCCGCCGGCCACGGGCTGCATCGTCTCGAGATCAGCGTCCTCTGGCGCGGCCATCGACTCGACGGGCACCTCGATGCTGAGGTCGAGCGCCGGCGGCTCGCCGGAGCCGGATGGGCCTGCATCGACAATCGTGCACTTGCGCTTCGGGCCAACGAGGAAGCGCGCGACCTCCTCCAGCGGCGTCTGCGTCGCCGAGAGCCCGATCCGCTGCAAGCCCGTCTCGCGCTGCTCCTGCTCTGCGATCAGTGCCTCCAACCTCTCGAGGGTGAGCGCGAGGTGGGCGCCGCGCTTGCTTGACGCGACCGCGTGGATCTCGTCGACGATCACGGTCTCGACGTCGCGCAGCGTCTCGCGCACGTTCGATGTGAGCATCAGGTAGAGCGACTCAGGCGTCGTGATGAGGATCTGCGGCGGCTTGCGCGCCATCGCTGCGCGCTCGCGCTGCGGCGTGTCCCCCGTCCTGATGCCGACCGAGACCTCAGCGCCGATGCCCTTCAATGGCGCCCTCAGGTTGCGCTCGACATCGTAGGAGAGAGCCTTCAGCGGCGAGACGTAGAGCAGGCTCGTGCGCGGCTGGTCCTGCGCCGGGCGGCGGCCGAGCAGGTCGATCGCCCAGAGGAACGCGGCAAGCGTCTTGCCTGAGCCTGTCGGCGCGCAGAGCAGCACGTGCTCGCCACGCGCGATCGCCGGCCATGCCCCGAGCTGTGCGGGGGTCGGTCGCTCGAAGGCGCGCTCGAACCACAGCCGCGCCGGCTCGCTGAAGAGCTCAAGCGGATCTGGGCTCGTCGGATCTGGGCTCGTCGAATCTGGGCTCGTCAAAGGGTTGGCTGCCTTGCCCATCCTGCCGAGGCTAGCGGGCGCTTGGGCTGGCACGCTCGCGGGCGGTGGATGGCATCGCGATCGGTGAGCGCTAGAGACCGGCGAGCTGCTTTGCCTGCAGCAGCACCTCATCGAGCATCGCCGGCGTCAGCCTGCCCGTGAAGGTGTTCTGCTGGCTGGGGTGGTAGCAGCCGATCAACGTCATCCCGCCCCACTTGGTGGTCGCGCCATGCGCGAAGCGCGGTCGCGCCACCCTTGGCTTCGCACTCACACCGGAGCGGGCGGCATCCTCCGCCTCCGCCTGCCCAAGCAGCCGCAGCGCCGCACCCCAGGCGAAGCCGCCGAGGCAGAGGACCGCTTTCAGCTCTGGCAGTAGCGAGAGCTCGCGCTCGGTCCAGGGCAGGCAGTTCGCGCGCTCCTGCCCAGTCGGCTTGTTCGCGGGCGGCGCGCACCGCACAGCGGCCGTCACCCATGCGCCGTGTAGGCGTAGGCCATCGTCCAGCCCCACCGACGTCGGCTGATTGGAGAGTCCTGTGCGCCACATGCCTGCGAACAGGAAGTCCCCGGAGCGGTCACCCGTGAAGACCCTCCCTGTGCGATTACCGCCGTGGGCGGCTGGCGCAAGCCCGAGCAGCAGCAGGCGCGCCTGCGGATCTCCGTACCCAGGCACAGGCCTGCCCCAGTAGACCTCGTCCCTGAACGCCGCTCTGCGCTCGCGGGCGACCTGCTCGCGCCAGGCGACGAGGCGCGGGCACTGTCTGCAGGAGCTGACCTCAGCGGCGAGCCGTTCAAGCGCTACCGTCATAGCTGCAAGCTATCGTGAGCCACCGTCGCAGCTGCAAGCCATCGCGATGTACTACTGTCTGGATCGTCGCCTGAGCGGTTGATCTACAGACGGAGGTCTGTAGACATTTCGTCAGCGATGTAGGAGATTGTCTGCAATGGCGGCACAGACGGAAAGTCAAACGATGTCGACCGACGAGGTGCGTCAGCGCTTCGCCGAGAACCTGCGCCGTCTGCGTGAGCGTAGTGGCATCTCGCAGGAGAATCTCGCGCGCATCTGCGATCTGCACCGTACCGAGGTGAGCCTACTCGAGCGCTGCCTGCGCTCTCCGCGCCTCGACACGCTGATCATCCTTGCCGAAGGTCTGAAGCTCAGCTCGCTCGCGGAATTGGTCGAGGGCATCGAGTAAGCGGCAGACAGCACGTCGCCAATTCGCTGAAAACCTATTGAGGCGACCGGTACGAGACTATAATCTCGCGCCTGGCCACGCCGACTTCCTCCGCTCCAAGCGCCAGGAGCAAGGCGTGAAATAAATCGGACTCCAAGCATGGAGACTCAGCACCTAAGGATGAGGGCCACGGAATATGCCACGAATGAGCGCAAAACCCCTGAAGCGCCGGGGTCTTGACGGAGAGGAACTATGGACGGTACCGAGCCTGCGCGAACCCCGCTACTCGCAATCGCTGGAGCGGGGTCTGGCAATTCTCGGCTGTTTCACGCCTGAGCGACCAGTTCTCGGGATCGCGGACATCGCCGACGAGCTCGGGATGAGCCGCAGCACCACCCACCGCTATGTGATCACCCTTGTAGCGCTTGGCTATGTCGAGCAGGGTGCTTCACGCAAGTACAGGCTTGGACTCAAAGTCAGCGAACTCGGCATGTCCGCGCTCGCTTGCACAGGCCTGCGCGATCACTCCCATGCCTATCTCGAAGAGCTGCGCCAACAGTCCTCCTACACGGTGAACCTTGGCATCCTCGACGGCGTCGAAGTGCTCTACATCGACCGCGCACGCAGCTTCAGGCGCGGGCAGAGCAAGATCGACCTCGACCTGCGCCCAGGCTCACGGCTGCCCGCCTACTGCACCTCGCTTGGCAAGGTGATGCTTGCGCATCTGCCAGAGGAGGCGCTGCGCGAGCTGCTTGGCGCGATCGAGCTGAACAAGCAGGGACCCAACTCGATCACGACGAAGAAGGCCTTACGCGCCGAGCTGGAGCAGATACGCGACGAGGGCTTTGCCGTCAACGACGAGGAGCTCGCGCCTGAGCTGCTCGCGATCGCGGTGCCAGTGCGCTCTGAGAGCGGCGAAGTCATCGCCGCGATCAACATGGCGGCGCACACGTCGATGATCTCCCTCGAAGAGCTCGTCGGTGCGCTTGGACCGCACCTCGTCGCAACCGCCGATCGCATCTCCGCGCGCCTTGGCTACCGTCGCAAGGACGAGCGGGACCAGCTGATCCAGCCCGCGGTCGCGCAGAGCTGAGACGAGCTTTCGGTTTCATGGCAGGGCCTCTGCCAGGACGGCGGAGGCCCTGTCAGCGATCTTTGCGAGTCGCGTCCACGCTCATGGCAAGGCGGAGCGGCGCATCGCCCTCCTGCAGCTGTGAGCCTGGGTCCTCTATCGCCAGCTTTGGACGTTCGATGTCGATGCCGCGACGCAGCAGCTTCGTCGTGTAGATGCTGCCGTAGGAGAGTTGCTTGGAGACCGCCGCAGCGAGGCCTGCGGCGAGCATTATCGGCAGCGTCAGGCCGAAGTTGCCCGTCATCTCCGCAACGCTCGCGATCGCGGTCAACGGCGCCTGGGAGGCGCCCGCGAACACGCCACCCATCGCCACGACGCCATAGACCGCGACAGGTCCGACGTCTGCGCCGAAGACGCGCCGCGCGATCGTGCCAAAGGCCATGCCCGCCATCGCGCCGGTGAACAGCGAGGGCGCGAAGACGCCGCCTGAGCCGCCGATCGAGAGCGTGAGACTCGCGGCGAGGATCTTGCCCAGCACCATCACGACCATCAGCCACAGCACGACGTGTCCGGCGAAGGCCCTGTCCATGACGGGATAGCCGACCCCATACATCTCGGGCAGCGCGAGCAGCACGAGGCCGAGCAGGACACCGCCGACCGCAGGCCGTGCCCATTCGGGTCTTCCCCGCCAGAGCGCGTCGGCGCGGTCCTCGAGGCTGTAGAGGAACGTCTTGAAGCCGATCCCGATCAGCCCCGCGAGCAGGCCGAGCAGGACGATCAGCAGGTAGTCGTAGTCGTTCGACATCGCGAGGTCGTGGGGAACCTGGTCGAAGAACGGCGCCGAGCCGAAGAAGGCATGGCTGACGAGATCGCCTGTCACCGCGGCGAGGCTCGTCGCCAACAGCGCGTCGAGCGAGAACTCGCGCAGCACGATCTCGAAGCCGAAGAAGAGGCCCGTCAGCGGGGCGTTGAAGGTCGCGGCGATCCCGCCTGCGGCCCCGCAGGCGACGACGATGCGCAGCTTGCCCTCCGACATGCGCACCGCCTGGCCAAGGGTCGAGGCGAACGCCGAGCCGATCTGGACGATCGGGCCCTCGCGCCCGACCGAGCCGCCGGCTCCGATGCAGATCGCAGAGGCGAGCGCCTTCACGATCGTGACGGGCGGGCGGATGCGCCCGCCGTTCTCCGCAACCGAGAGCATCACCTCAGGCACGCCATGCCCGCGTGCCTCGCGCGCGAAGCGCTGGATCAACGGTCCGTAGAGCAAGCCGCCAAGCACGGGGATGATCAACACGAACCAGAACCCGAGCCAGGGCAGGTGCAGGCTCTCGACCCTGCCCTGCTGGCCAAACTGCCGATGCCCGGTCGCAAGCCAGGTGAAGCCGAAGATCAGCCAGCGGAAGCCCGCCGCGCCGAGCCCGGCGCCGCCCCCGATCAACAGCGCGATCGCTACGAGCCCCAGCCGGGAATGGCCTAGCCATCTCCTGCTCACGATTCCAGGTCCCATCCGGCGGCCCAGTCGGCGTCCGCCAGTTCGCCGGCGGCGTCTGCGAACAGCTGGAAGGCCTCCACGAGCGCGGCATGCTTGTCCGCTGGCAGCTCACTCAGGAGCGCAGCGATTTCTTGGCGGCGCCGCTTGGTGACGGCGTCCAGCAGCCTCCTGCCCTCCGCCGTGAGGCTGAGCAGCACCTGGCGCCGGTCGTGGGCGTCTGGGCGCCGCTCGATCAAGCCCTTGCGCACGAGCCTGTCGCACATTCTCGTCGCGGTTGGCGCAGCAACGCCGAGCGCCGCCGCGAGCAGGCTCGCAGGGCGGGGCCCGCGGGTGCCAAGCACGACGAGCATCCTGTACTGCGGCAGCGTCACATCCTGGTCCAGGCCGGCAAGCGAGCGAGCAGCGAGGCCGACGAGCGCGCGGCTCGCCGCGATCGCCGCGTCGAGGACGCCGTCACCAGGCGTGTTGTCATCAGGCAAAGAAGATTGCATATGCTAAATATTAGCCCATGCATGCACAATGAGGCGGCCGCTCTCGATCTCGCATAACCTGCCGGGCATGTCACCAGCGAGTAGAGCAGGCGGGCGGTCCGCAGGCAGGCGGTCCGCAGGCAGGCAGTTCGCAAGCAAGTGGTCCGCAGGCAGGCGTACGGCGACCGCGATCGCCGCGATTGGGCTGTCCCTCTGCCTTGCCGCCTGCGGCTCGACCTCCTCGTCGAAGAGCTATAAAGGCGAAAAGCAGGCGGTCGCGGAAGTCATCTCCGAATTCCAGAGCGACGCGACGACGCGCAACGAGGAAAAGATCTGCAAAGAAGTGCTGGCCGCATCGGTGCGCGAAAAGCTGAAGGCAAACGGCACCACCTGCGAAAAGGCGATCAAGAAACAGCTCAAGCAGGTCGATAGCACGAGCATCACGGTCGAATCGATCGCCGTCGAAGGCTCAACTGCGCAGGCACAGGTGAAGAGCACCGTCTACGGCAAGGAACGCCCTGGCACGATCACGCTGGCGAAGGAAAAAGACAGCTGGCGGATCTCCGACCTCTCGACGCAGGGCCTGTCCTAGCAGGCCTCAGCCGAGCGCGCGGCCGTACTGGCGCTCGTAGTAGTCGCGGTATTCGCCGGAGCGGATCGGCTCCCACCAGGAGGCGTTCTCGCGATACCAGGCGACCGCCTCGCCAAGCCCGTCAGCGAAGCGCACCTGCGGCTCCCAGCCCAACCCACGCACGCGGTCGCTCGAGAGCGAGTAGCGGCGGTCGTGGCCAAGACGGTCGGCGACGTACTCGATCAGCGACTCGCTCTTCCCTGTCAGCTCGATGATCCGCTTCACGACGTCGATGTTCGCGCACTCGTCAGGGCCGCCGGCGTTATAGACCTCGCCGGGCTTTCCCTGCTCGAGCACGCAGCCTGCGGCACGCGCGAAGTCGGTCACGTGGATCCAGTTGCGCACCTGCTGGCCGTCGCCGTAGATTGGCAGGCCGTCGCCGTGCAGCGCGTTGAGGATCATCAGCGGGATCAGCTTCTCTGGGTACTGGTAGGGGCCGTAGTTGTTCGAGCCCCTGCAGATGCTCGCGTTCAGGCCATGCGTGCTCACGTAGCTCTGCACGAGCAGGTCGGCGCCCGCCTTGCTCGCCGAGTAGGGCGAGGATGGCGCAAGCGGCGAGTCCTCGGTGAAGGTCCCATCCTCGATCGAGCCATAGACCTCGTCGGTCGAGATCTGGACGTAGCGCAGGCCCCGCTCCTTCGCCGTTTCGAGCAGCACGTTCGTACCAAGCGCATGGGTCCGCACGAAGGCGTCAGGCTCAGAGATCGAACGGTCGACGTGCGTCTCTGCGGCGAAGTTGACAATCGCCTCGATCGGCGCCGACGATCCCTCCGTCGACTCTGACCCTGCGGCTGACCCCAACCCTTCGCCGCGCCCGTCGAGCGCGTTGCGGACCGCATCGGGGTCCTCGATCGCGCCTCGCAGGAAGCTGAAGCGGGGATCGTCCTCGAGATCCGCAAGGTTCTCCCTGCGCCCCGCGTAGGTGAGCTTGTCGAGCACCGTCACCTCGTCGCCGTGCTCGCGCAGCCTGATCCTCGAGAAGTGGGAGCCGATGAAGCCGGCGCCGCCGCAGACGAGAATCCTCATGCCTTCATCATCCCAGCTCGCGCCGCGAGGTACCCCTCCAGGCCGTCGCGCCATTCGGGCATTGGGATCACGTCGTCGCGCTCGCTCTCGAGGACCGACCACGCTGGGCGCGGGGCGGGACGAGCCATCTCCGCGCTCGCGATCGCCTCGACCCTGCAGTCCAGCTGCGCCTGGCGGAAGATCTCCTTCGCGAAGCCGTTCCAGGAGACCGCACCAGAGCCGGCGAGGTGCACGACGCCGCTCAGGTCGCGCTCGAGCAGGCCGATGAGCGCCGGCGCGAGGTGCCCGGTCCAGGTCGGGCAGCCAACCTGGTCGTCGACGACCTTTACCGCCTCCCGTTCGGAGGCGAGCCTCAGCATCGTCTCGGCGAAGTTGCGACCCGCAACGCCGAACAGCCAGGAGCTGCGCACGACTAGGTGCCGCGGCGAAGCGGCGAGCACGAGTCGCTCGCCCTCCAGCTTCGTCTCACCGTAGACCGACAGCGGACCGGTCTGATCGGACTCGCGATAGGCACGTGGCGCACCGGCTGGATCGCGGCGTGGCACGCCGTCGAAGACGTAGTCGCTCGAGACGTGCAGCAGCGTGATGCCCGCGGCGGCAGCCGCTGCGGCGAGATTGCCAGCGCCAGTCGCGTTGACTGCGCGCGCCTGCTGCACCTGCGTCTGCGCTCCGTCGACGTCGGTGAACGCAGCGCAGTTGATCACCGCGTCAGGCGACTCTGTCGCAAGCCTGTGTTCGACGGCCGTCGCGTCGCATATGTCGAGCTCTGCGCGCGTCAGCGCGAGCGGCTCATGACCTGCCCGCAGGGCAGCCGCAAGGACGTCGTGTCCGAGCATGCCGCCGGCGCCGGCGATCAGGATCCTCATCGCCTGGCCCTCAAAATCAGGAACCCCACCACGTCTCGCGCCCTCAAATCAGGATCCCCACCGCCTGCCTTCGAAGCAGGATCCTCATCGCGTCTCGCCCTCAAAGCAGCGAGATGTCAGAGTTGTCGCCGACGAGCAGCCGGAACGCCCGCGGCTGCTCCTCTGAGCGGCGCACCGTCACGTTGCGACCGAGCAGCGAAGACTCCATGCGTCCCTTCAGGTCACAGACGGAGGCTCCCTCGAGCAGGATCGAGTGCTCGACCTCCGCGCCAATGACGGTACAGCGCGCGCCGATTGCGGTGTAGGGACCGATGTAACAATCGCGCAGGTTCGCGCCTGGGCCGATTACGGCGGGGCCGCGAACCGTCGCGCGCTCGAGCCTTGCGCCAGGCGCGACGACGACGCGCCCTTCGACCCTCGAGTCGATCAGCTCGCCCTGGACGTCATCGCTGAGATTGTCGAGGATCAGCCTGTTCGCTTCGAGCATGTCCTGCAGCTGACCTGTGTCCTTCCACCAACCCTGCACGATGTGCGGCTCGACCTGCAGTCCCGCGTCGACCATGTGCTGGATCGCGTCTGTGATCTCGAGCTCGCCGCGCTGCGACGGGCTGATCGCGCGCGCAGCGTCGTGGATCCCAGGGTTGAACATGTAGACCCCAACCAGCGCGAGATCGCTCTGCGGCTGCTGCGGCTTCTCGACCAAACGCACGACACGGCCAATGCTGCCGTCGAAGCCGTCCTCGAGCTCGGCAATGCCATAGCTCTGAGGATCGCTCACTGGCGTCAGCAGGATCAGCGCATCGGGGC
Source organism: Solirubrobacteraceae bacterium (assembly GCA_036490555.1). GTDB lineage: Bacteria > Actinomycetota > Thermoleophilia > Solirubrobacterales > Solirubrobacteraceae > Palsa-744. The sequence goes on from DASXDO010000002.1 coordinate 18,945, forward strand.
GCTGCTCGCGGAAGCGGGAGACGAGCTCGACGATCCCGCCCTGGAGCAGGTTGTCGCCGAGGTACATGACGAATGGGCTGCGGCCAAGAAATGGCTCCGCCGTCAGGACGGCGTGGGCCAGCCCCAGCGGCTCGTCCTGGACGATGTACTCGATGCTCACCCCGAACTGCGAGCCGTCGCCGGCGGCTTCCCTGATCTCCTGTCCAGTCTCGGGCGCGATGATGATCCCCACCTGCTCGATGCCCGCCTGAGCCATCGCCTCGATGCCATAGAAGAGCACAGGCTTGTTCGCGACAGGCACAAGCTGCTTTGCGCTCGTATGCGTAATCGGCCGCAGACGCGTGCCCTTCCCCCCGGAGAGGATCAGTCCCTTCAGCTCCATGTCTTGGCGGAGCCTAGTGGACCTGAGCTCGCCTGCGCGCGCTCTAGTAGATGCCGCCCAGCTTGCGGTGATCCCAGGTTGCCCGCTCCTGCTCGACGAACTGCAGGCCGATCCGCTTCTGCGCCTGGGCGCTCACCATCGCCGCCGCCTGCTCAGGCAGCTCTGACACGGGCGCCTGCCCGCGCGGCGCCGCGTACCTCGAGAGGATCTCGACCCCAAGCGCCTGCACGAGCTCGAAGTCGCGGTGCAGGATCACGTCGCACTTCAACATCACGCCACGCAGCAGCTCGTAGCTCTCGCCGGCCTCGACCTGTAGCGTCGCGCGCGGGTCGCGTTCGAGGTTGCGGACCTTCTGCGAAGTCGCGTACGTCCAGGCCCACAGCTGCGGACCACCGCCCTCAGCCTCCCGCACGACGTACCAAAGCGGCATCGTGTGCGGCCAGCCGTCGTGGCCGATCGTCGCGCAGGTGACTGTCCGCTCCTCTTCCAGGAACGCCTTCACCTCCCCAGCATCCATCACGATCTGGGCGCGTCTGCTCACGAGACCCCGGCGGGCAGCGTGCGCTCGGCGAGGCTCACCGCCGCAGCGTGGACCGCCTCGCGGGCGTCCTGCGGCGCGAGCACGACCGCGTCGCCCGCTTCCTTGCAGACCTCTTTCACGAGCCAGTCGGTCCCTGCGAAGGCGAACTCGACGATCACTGAGCCGTCGCTGCGCTCCTCCAAGACGCGGCGCGACTCCTTTGCCCAGCGCGCGCGGTCTGGAGAGATCCAGAGCTTCGCGATGCGCGAGGCAGGCACCTCTCCAGTGCGCATCCAGCCATCGACCCCAGCGATCGGATCGACCTCTGGGCGCGGCTCGAAGCTCTGCTCCAGCACCTCGACACGCTTCACGCGATCGAGCCTGAAGTGCCGCATCGCGTCGCGCTCTGGATCGAAGGAGGCGACGTACCAGCCCTCCCTGCCGTTCACGAGCGCATAGGGCTCGATCACGCGCAGCGAGAGCTCGCCCTCACTCTCCTTGTAGTAGTCGATCTCGATCAGGCGGTGCTTCACGATTGCGCGGGAGATCGCTGCGGTCACCTCGGCGTCCTCGCCGGCGGTCGGCGCGACGTGCAGACCCTGCTCCATCGGGTCCTCGCCAAGCGCCTGCACGATCTTGCCGCGCGCTGAGGCGAGCGAGCCCTGGGGGATGTGCTCGCCGATCAGGTCGATCGCGGCGACGAGGGCCTTCGCCTCGACTGGCAGCAGCCGCGCTGGGCGATCGAAATTGTCGCTGTAGGGCTCAGGGTCGACGTCGATCTCGCCGGCGTCCTCGTCGATTTCGGCGTAGAGCACGTAGGAGCCGCCGCCGAAGTTCACGACGTTGAGCACGGCGACGTCCTCACGCAGCTCATCCTCGCTGAGCTGGAGGCGCTCGCAGACTGCCGCGATCTGCAGGCGCCGGCTCGCCCTGCCTGCGTCGATCAGGATGCTCGCGAGCGTCACGAGCCGCGCGAAGCGCTCAGGGCGGATCACGGCGTCTGGACGATGATTGTGGCCCTCGCCGTCGCCTGCATCGCCGCGCCGGCTCCGCGACGACGAGCTCCCTGAGCCCGAAGCGGGCGCCGCATGACGGGGGCGCGCCTCGCCAGGCGGCACGCTTGGCGGCAGCTCTGCAGACTCGCTGTGGCGCTCGGCGAGCACCTGCAGGCGTCGCTGCAGCTCCTCGACGAGCTCGGGGGGGCCAAGCAGGCGCGCATGCTCGCCAAGGCCCAGCACCCAGGAGATGATCATCCTCGCCGAGGCATAGGCCGTGCGGAAGACGTGCTCTTCGTGGGCGCCTGCGCCCTCGTCGGCGCAATGACGCGCGAGGATCTCGCCGTAGCGTCCGAAGTGGCGCTCGATCTGCCAGGCGATCGGCTCGGAGATGAGGATCTCCGCGACCCCCTGCTCATCGCCCAGCTGCCACTCCGCCCTGTTCGCGTACGCGCGCGGGTCGAAGTCTTGGGGGCGCCTGAAGTCGTGCTCTGCCTTCGTCGCGTAGGAGACCTTGCCCTGGATCCGTGAGAGCCTGAAGACCCTGATCGCCTCGCGCTCGTGCGCGTGTCCGAGGAGGTAGAACTCGCCGCCCTGGAAGAGCAGGTGGTAGGGGTCGACGCGCCTCGAGCCGATCTCGTCGCGCTGCATCGTGTAGTAGTCGAAGGCGATCGTCTTGTTCCTGAAGATCGCGGTCTCGATCTTCGCCAGCCTGTGCGATAGATCGTGGCCGCCGGCGGAGGCGGTGATCGCGAGCGCGACTGAGCGCTGCTCGGGGCTGCGCAGCGGCGAGGGCCTGCCCCAGGTGATCTGTTGCAACGCGAGCCGCAGCGGCTCCGCGTAGGCAAACTCGCCGTCGAGCAGGTGCAGCGCAGTCTGCAGCGCCGCGAGCTCGGGGTCGGTGAAGGCGATCGGCTTCAGATGGAAGTTCTCTGAGCGCAGCGAGTAGTTCTCTTGCTCGGCGGCGCCGTCGGCGGGGCGCTCGATCGTGAGTCGGATGTTGAGCGCCTCGAGCTCGGAGCGGTCCGCATAGAAGCGCCTTGCGAAGGCGTCCTCGTTCATGCCGCTGTAGCCCTCTACGTCGCGCCTGATCTCAAGCGCCGTCACAGGGCGGCGCTCAGCCATCAGGTACGAGATCAGAGAGAGCTGTCTGATCAGCTTCTCGGTGTCCTTTGCCATCGCAGCACAAGATAGAACCAAGGGACTTGCTGGCCTCGGCGGGCGTCGCTCACGTTCGCAATTTGCGGGGTCTGCGAGGCGCTGGAGGCTTCAGGCCGGCACATGCGCATCGCGCTGGAGCAGGCGCGTTGGTGGGCTTTGGCCGGCACGTGCGCATTGCGGCTTGGGCGCAGCTTCAGGAGGCTTTCCGACCTGCACATGTGCAGGTCGGCGGGGAGGTGCATGCACCTCCCCGAGGAGGGGTCGCATGCGACCCCTCCAGAGGGTCGTACATGTACGACCCTCCCCCAACCCTCTCAGCTGCCTGACGACGGCCCCCTGGACACGCCGAGCTGGACAGCCGGAGCAGGTACGTCGCGTTGCCTAACCCCGTTTGGTACGCCGACCTGCCTAAAGTCGGGCTCAGAGGTCCGCAGCGGGGTCGATCGACGGGTTTTTGGGCGATCGACGCCCAGGAGGCCCTTGGTACGCCGACCTGCATAACCTGGAGAGCCGGCTCCGCTGTGTTCGCGGCCGCAAACCCGCGTCTATATGCGAGCGGAGCCCTGGACTCCGCATTACATATGGCAAATGAAGAACTCTACGTTTCCCGTAGTCGGCTCTTATCGTCAACCCCGAGGCGCCTTCGCGGCTACCACCCGCCTGTATGATACTCCGATACGGATAAACAGCGGCTTACACATTGTCCACTTAGAACGTAGACGTACCGGGTACTCATCCCTACATTGCTAGTAGAGCTTGAAAGGCACTACCGCCGCCAAGCCAACGCAAGATCCACAAGGGGAGCGAGATTGCGATGAGTGAGAAGATGCGAGTGATGAGCTGGAACGTCAACGGGATCAAGGCACGTTGGCCACGGCTCTCAGAACTACTGCGTAACGAGGCGCCTGACGTGCTCTGCCTGCAGGAGACGCGCTGCACCGACAAGTGCTTTCCGCGCAGGCAGCTGCATGAGCTTGGCTACCACGCCCAGCACAGTGCAGGCTATGACGGCAACGGCGGCGTCGCGATGCTCGTCAGGGCCGACCACCGCGTGCGGGGCCGCAACCTCGTGCTTGGCCGCAGCCGCGGCATCGGCGAGGGGCGCTGGCTCGAGGTCAACCTCAAAGGCCTCACGATCGGCACCGTCTACGTGCCTGCGGGGCCGTTGCGGATGGAACGCGAGGACAGCGCGAAGCGCGGCTTCCTCGCGGCGCTCGCGCGTCAGGCCTGCGAGCAGCAGGACAGGCCGCTGCTGATCGCAGGCGACTTCAACATCGCGCCCGCCGACATCGACGTCTACGAGCCAGCCTGGCTGGAAGGCTCATCGCACACCGCCCCTGGCGAGCGCACCGACCTTCGCGAAGTCCTCGAGCAGGGCGGCATGGTCGACGCCTACCGTCACCTGCACCCCTTCGACTCAGGCTTCACCTGCTGGGATCAGCGCGAAGGACACTACGCCCGCGACTATGGCCTGCGCATCGACCTGATGCTCGTCAGCTCGAAGATGGCTGACCACGTCGCCAGCTGCGACGTCGCCCACACCTACAGGCAGGGCAGGCGCCCGTCAGACCACGCGCCAGTCGAGCTCCTGATCGACGACCTGCAGCAGTGCGTCCGCAGCGTCCGTTCGACAAAGACCTTTACGCGGCCGAAGCTCGTCGGGCTGCCAAGCCTCGCCGAGGCGAAGCCAGCAGCCGTACAGGCGCCGGTCGCCGCACAAGCGCAGACGATCACGAAGCAGGCCATGGACACAGGCCTTGCTCAGGTGATCGAGCTGCGGCCAACCGTCGAGCCGAGCCCGGTCAGAGAGCTCGCACTCGCCGCCTGAGCCGAGGCGAGCGTCGTCACGCTCCCCTGCGTTTAGCTCGCACTCGGCTCAGGCTTCATCTCCGCCAGGCCCCCGCTCACGTCGAACGGGGGCCTGGGAGCTAGCCGAGATGCCGCTTGGGAGTCAGCGAAAGCTCACGCGCAGGCTCTTGGTTTGGCGCTTGCGGCTCTTGCCTTCGCTTGGCGTGAAGAGGAGATGCGCCTTGGTTTCGAGGCTGCCAGCGTGCTTCTCCTGGAGCTTGACGGTGACCGTCCTGCGACCCGACACCTGCTCCGTCTTGCCGGAGAGCCCCTTGCCTGAGGCTTGGAGCTTGCCCGCCGCCGGGACGTAGACCTTCAGCGTGAGCGTCCTGCCCTTGACCTTGTGCGAGGCGATGGCGAGGGCGGCGGAGCAGCCTTCGACTTCGACCTGGGTCTTCTGTTCGAGCGTCTTGCCGCTCTGCCCGACGAGCCGCACCGGCATCACCAGCTGCTTTGCGCAGAGATTGCCGTTGCCCGCAAGCGCCGAGTATTCCTGCTCTGGCAGCGTCAGGTCGAACCGCGTGAACGGGACGTCTGGCACGCTGCTGAGCGTCGTGCTCGTGACGCCGTTGGTGATGTGCGTTTCGCCGTTGAGATAGACGGTGACGCCATAGCCCTGGAGCACCATGATCAGTTCCGGCCACTGCGCGCCCCTGCTGACGAAGTACGCAGGACCAGTCAACGGCACCGGAAGAATCGGCGTCTGCACTTCTACGCTGCCGACATCCGATTCTGCGGGGCAGCCCGCTGGGTTCGCGTTGAACTGCGCTTCGGTACAGGCGTGCTGCAATGTTTTCAGCTCGGACGGGAGCAGCTTCGGCAGTTCCACCTTCGCATACGCGATGTTCGCCTGCCCATGACTCGATTCGACTGTGACGTGCAGATAGGCCCCGTCTTTGCGGGTGTGATGCGCCTTCGTCGCCGCCTTGAACACTGGCGTGAACGGCAGCCTTGCGCAGTTGGTCACCTGGAACGGGCTGGTCACGTTCGCAGTCATGCCTTCGACCGCGTCAATCGTCCCAGTGATCGCCATCTTTTCGCAGCTCGTCGGATTGAACATAAAGCTCGGCCTGTCGATCCGCACGTTGACCGCTTTGAGCTGCAACGGGATGCCATCGAGCATGTGCGGCATTTCGCCCGAGGTAACAGTCAACTGCGCAGTATGCGAGTCGACATAGATCTGCGCACGCACAACGACCGTGCCCTTGCCCGTCGTGCCCGCGAGCGTATAGGGGCCAGCGACAGCCGGGACGACGATCGAGAGGCCGAACTGCGAGCCACCATAACCTTCGGTCAAAGACACCTTGCCGCCCTGCACAAGGAACGGGTCAGCGCCAGGACCGGTCAGCACTTCGGCGCTGCCAAGCAGGCTCGCTTCAGAGCACGTGCCTGCGTTGGCTTCCGCTTCCTTGCAGAGCGGGATCCCGTCGAGCGAGCCCAGCAGGCCCTTGGGCATCTCGATCCCAATGCTCTTCAACATCTCGCTGCTGTCCGGGCGCCCGAACGCCAACGTGAATTCGCCGTTTTCGCCAGCCTCGACGTTCGGCATCCCAGCTTTGAAAGACGGCTTGAATTCAGGGCCAAAGCAGTTCTGGTCGATTTCGAATTCGAACGTAGGTTCAGAGTCACCGACGAGTTTCGCTTCGCCCTGTCCCTGCAGCGCGCTCCACGGCTGTAGGTCGCCCTGGGTGACCACCGGTCCGCACGTACGCGGATTCGCGAGCACCGCCCGCGGACCACCGGCGAGTTTCAGCTTGAACTCGCTGAACGGCAGCTGCGGGTTTTCTTCGAAGACAGTCGTGATCTGCCCCGTTTCCTGGTCGATGCGACCATAGCCTTCGAGCTTGATCACGATCCCACCCAAGCCCGAGCTCACGGCCTGTATGTAAAGTCGCACCATCTTTCCGCTTTCCGCGTCTTCCGGTGTACAAGGATGGCATTCAGGTTCGGCCAAGAACACCTGCCCTTCGAGCGCTTCTTCCAGTGCCGGGCTCTTGATCCACACCTGCCCGACGATCGATTCGCGCGGACATTCGGCCACTTCCGCAGGCGTCTGGCTTGGGTGGTCCGGCCCATAGAACTGGCTCGCGCTACAGGCCTTCAATCCCCACGCAGCGGATGGATTCACGACGACGCCGCTCGGCAGCGTAAGGCTCACGTCACGAACGTCGGATGTCGCACGCGCAGTGCCATTGTTTGCCTGCGGCACCCGCAGCCCGAATTCGTAGCCCGCCGGCGCGCCGGCTTCCAACGTGTCTGGCAAGAACGAGAATTCGCTGTTGAACGGCACATTGAGGCATCCCTGCATCGCTTCAGTGGGCAAATCGACTTCCTGGTAGGTCCCTGGCTTGCGCCAGCTGTCCAGCTCGGCCACCGCGTCCTGCGGCTCTCCGCATTGCGTCGCATTCGCGAGCAAGGGCACACGTTCGCTGCCGCTGTAGCCGCCGAGGCTCGTGACCCCGGATTTGGCGTCTCCCGCAAGAAGCGCAAACGAGCCGGGACCCTGATGATCGGCCGGCACGCCCCAGATCGTTATGTAGCTCGCGTAGATCGCGGCGTTCTGCTCGAGGTTGGCGGCTTCGACCCTCACTGCATCGCTGCCGTTGGAGAGCACGCTGGTGTCGAGGCGCGTCACGTATTTGGCGAACACGAACCCGAACGCCGCGGGCTCCCCGGGCGAGGGCGCGATGTTGAACACGGGCACCGGCGTTTGCAAAGCGCTCGGCCCGACCTGGAATTCGATCGTCGCCAAGCCCACGATCGTATTCGCCGGACAATCTTCGACCGCGATCAGGACGACCGTGCACCGGGGCATCCCAACGGTGTTGCCGACAAAGCCAGGAGGAAGATCGAACGCGATGTCGCGCGGATCCCCCGCTGTGACATAGGGCCGAACAGTGTTCAGCGCAAATCCGCTCGTCACGTCGTTGTGTGCCCCAGCCTCATTCGAGCCCACGCCGAAGACGACGCTGCCCGGCGCAAAGCCCGCGGGCGCCGCTTCGCTGCTCACGGTGAGCGGATCTTCGATCGCCGTGGGGGCGGCGCCGCCGCCTGTCACGCTGGCCTCATTTGTCAGCTGCGACGCGGCTTCTTCTTCGACCGTCACCTTGATCCGCAGGATCAGCTGATCGCCAGTCGGCACGGCGTCGCTGGTCGTGCACACGGGCTCTGGCGTCGTTTTGCAGGTCATCTTGGCTTCGGGGTGCTGAATCAGCACGACTGGATAGGTGAGTCCATCGGGACTGTTCGCGTAAACGTCATAGCCGGTGACTGAGGATGTCTTCAGGCCGCTTGGGACATGGTCTTCGACTGTGATCTGGCTGCCGTTGGTCGTTCCTTCGCCGATGTTGATCGCGACCACATGGATTTCTCCGCTGCCGCTAGGCGGCAGATTGGTGGGCATCGAGTAGCCCGCTATCTTCCAGACCGGCCCTTCGGCGGCATGCGCATTGGCTGCCGTCAGGCCGACGCCTGCCACCGCGAGTGCAGTGATCAACAGGCCAAGCGTCAGCAGCCGCCGCGTCAACGTATGTCCTTCGAAGAAGACCATCACTCTCCCCTCCCGCTGTGGTGGTCGAGACGCGTTACGGCGCGTCCTCGTTTCGTGCTGGGCGCCTTGCTCTTATGTCGCTTGCGCTTGCTTGCCGAGTGTTTCTTGCCCGTGCGCTTACAGGCCTTGGACGCCTTCCTGGCCTTCCCCTTGCACTTCTTGGACGTGCCCTTGCCGCCTTTACTTACCTTTGTCGCTCGGTTTGTCGGGCTGCTCTGCTTCGATGCGGGCAACAGGTTGCCGGGCCCGCTAAACGCTTCGCTCGCCGGCTGCCCGAGCAGGTCCGGCACGCTCGGCGGGCCTTGACAGACCGCGCCTTCGCAGGGAGTCGCTTCGACCGGCTTGTCTCCGGGCCGCGGCACCCGCGCGTCGTAGACGTCGTAGGCCCCGTCCGTATCGCCGGCCGCGATCCCTTCGGCGGTCGCGAAGAACGCGTCGTTCCCCGATTCGCTGATCCCAAGGAAGACGGACCGCGTCGGTTCTCGGCCCCCCGATATCAGGTAGACCTTGCCGCTCTCCCACTCGTAGACGTCGCTGGTGCCGTTCGCGTCCTGCGGAGCGAGCGCGTCGCGCGTTTCGAAGAATATCTCCGACCCTTCCGCGTTCATTGCGCGACCCGGATTGTCTACGTACTGTGTGTTCTGTTCGGTGCTATAGGAGCTCTGTTCGAACGCCAGTTTCGACATGATCGCGTTGCTCGTCGGCGCCTGGCCCTCTGGCGCACAGGAGACGCAGGTCAGTTCGTTGCTTGTGGCGTCGTACCGGAAGATCTCGCTGTTCGGCCACTCTCCAGCGTTCGGCCTCGGTTGCCCAGACCCGTTGTTGCTTTCGGGTTCGAACTCCAGATGCAGGCCCCCGTCATTGAAGCCGGGGATCGGGGCTTCGGTCGCGAATGCCACGACCGCGCCGTCGCTGGTCATCGACGCAGGGCCTATGCACAACACCGCTCCGCAGACGTTTCGCGTGACCGATGGCAGCGTCGCGATCTCGGTGACCGTGCCGCCTTCGGGACCGGCCGCCCACCGTTCGATCGCGAACGGCTGCTTGGTCGTGTTCTCGAATAGCAGCGAAGACCCGTCATTGCTGACCACCACGACCGATCCCGTGATCGCCGCTATGTATTCGAGGCGCCCTGTTTCGAGATCGAAGTCATAGGTCTTGACCGAGCCGTCGCCCGGCGCGTCTTCGGTGAGCTGGTCGGTGCTCTCAAAGAACGCGTGCGACCCATCCGGAGATGCGAAGACATACGTTGGCGGACTGGCGGTGGAGCCGTGTTCGGGCGCCTGACCGCCAGAAGCCTCCACTGACGTGGCCGGCGCCGTGGAAGGCATGGCGTACGGGCCGTTGGCAGCCGGCTCTCCTTCATGTCCAGCGAGCTGAGATTGGGAGATCAACTCGGTCCGCTGCGAGCCGTCGGTCGCCGTGACATGCACGTAGAGCTCCAGCTGACCCGCGTGATCTTCGCGCACGAAGAAGATGCGCGAGCCATCCGCCGAGACCTGGTTGTCGAAGCCTGCGGGCGACGTGGCGTGTACGCGCTTCAGCTTGCCGCCGACTTCGGGGTTGACCTCGGCCGCCGGGAGCGCCCTACCGGCGGCGACCTCTTCGCCGGGTAGCGCTCCGGCGTCGCTGAGCACGCCGTGGCGATACTCATAGAGGTCGGACCCTCCCGGAAGTAGCTTGCCGCCATAGTAGAAATAGATGGTTTCCAGATTCGGTGAGGTCCCCGCCACTTCGATCTGCTGCGGAATTTTGTCACCTTCGTTTTCCAGTCCCCCCGGCTGTCCTTCTATCTGCGAGCGACCGACCCATTCCGGTTCGACGAAGGGGTCGGACCCAGCGAGATAGATGTTGTTCTGCAGCTGGGGTTCGTCGGGCGCGCCCACGTAAGGCACGTAGTTCTCGGTGCTGAACACGAGACGTGTGAGATCTTGCGAGGGCACCACGATCTCGGGGTAGGTTTTCGATTCGACGTATTCTTCCGGCGAAGTGGCGCCCGGACGGGGCAGGGGCATCGCACTGCGCGTGAGCCAGCCCTTGCTCGTCCGTTCCGAGACCACGATCGGGAGTTTCGTGCTGTTCGCAGAGCCTTCGGCGAGCGCGCCGCTGCCCTCGTACATCACGGCTTCGCCGCTCGGCGCCACGAATGCGGGATTGGATGCCACTGCTTCGACGGAGTTGCCGTACTTGTTCGCGGGCGACACCTGTTCGTAGACGCGGCCATCGGGCAGCCCGACGGCCGACCCGGGCGTGAAGCTCCGCCCTATGCGGAAGACCTGTTCGCTGCCCCGAACCACTCCCGCCGTGTTTTCGACGATCACCCTGTAGTGATAGGGCGTGCCGACTTCCAGACCGCTCAGCGTGACGAGCGCCTGCTGCGTCGACTTCCCTGCCGCTCCGAGCGCAGCGGGCGAGGTCGGAAGCTTCGTGCACTCGCCCGATTCGCAGGGTTCGCGTCCGTATTCGAACTGGTACTTCGTGGTCCGCCACGCAGGGTTGATCTTCGCTTCGAGCGTCGCCGATTCTTCGTCCGGTGACGCGTGCGCTTCCTCCGTGCCGACAGACGGAGCCAGCTCAGGCGGCGCGCCGTAGGAGGCTTCCATCGCGGCAAGCGCTCCGTAGAGTTTGACGCTGCTGTGGTAGCCCGTCGGCCAGGGCCCTGCTCCACTGAGATATCCGTTGTACGTTTCCGGGGCACGTGTGACGAGATTCACCGTGCCGGCGCCGTCGACTGCGACGCCGTTCACGCTCGCCGTTTCGATGCTGAACACTTCCACCGGGTTCTCCAGCTCTTCAAAGGCGAGTTCGCGATTGGCGAATTCGGCCGGCGTCGTGCTGGGACTCGCGACTTCGTAGTCGAGCATCCGCAAGGCGGAGTTGTTGTCTGCAACGTACAGGCTGCCGGCGCTCGCTCCGAGCGCCTCGACCCCGGTGCTCGATTGGTCGAAGACGGTCGAGGACAGCGTCAGCTTGCCGCCAACCGTTTCGGCCATGTGAATGCCTGCGACAGCTTTGTAGGCGAAGAAGACGTCGCCCGCGGCGTTAGCGGCGATCGACGTGACCTTTTCGGTCGTGGAGATCGAGCTGAGCGAAAGCTGTTCGACGAATTCGCCGTCGCTGCCGAACACCTCGATCCGCCCCTCGTCGCCAACATAGACGTGTTCACCGCCTTCAGGCCCGCCGATCGCAATCGTTTTGGCCGCGCCGAGCCCTGGCCGGGTGCCGAGCGATTCAAACGCCCCTTCCGCGGTGCCGTCCGTGCCGCCCTGGCATTCTTCGCCGGCGACGCAGACGTCGGCTGCCGCCTGTTCGGTCGCTGTCGGCGGCGAGGCGAGCGCCGCGGCCTTCGCCTTGTTGACGTTGAAGCCGAACTCGATCAGGAAGTGCCCAGTCGCGTTGAACTTCTGAACACGGTGTCCGCCATCGACGACGAACACATCCCCGGTCGACTGTTCGACAGCGATTCCGGATGCCGTCGCGAACTGCCCCGTCGCGGTGCCGCCGCCAACCCCGGTCTTGGAGCACGAGTCGCCGGAGGCTGCCGTGCAAATGTCTTCTTCCTCCGCGGTGACCGTCACCGGCACGGATTTGGCTTGCTCTTCCTTGCGCAGCGCGACCTTGGTGTTGTCGACTTCACTGCCGAACGCGAGAACGAATGCGCCATAGGGCGAGAGCTCGGTGACCTCGTTGTCGGACGCGACATAGAGATCGCCCGTTTTGCGATCGACCGCCGCGTCGTGCGTGTTCTTGAATTCCAGCTGTGTGTCTTCTTGCTTGAATTCCGCCAAGAACGATGGGGCGCTCGGAGCGGCCGAGGCGCGGCCTGGGCCCCCGAGGAGGACGAGTGCGAGACAGGCACAGAGAAGCGACGCAACTGCGAGCAGCACCAACCGAACAGGCCGTCTACGTGCAGCCATCGCGCCGCCGGGCGTCAGGCTCTTGGCACAGTTCGCCGGGCTCTGACGCTCAGAGCGGAGCAGGGTCCACAGCTTTTGGTTCATCGACGCAACACCTCTCTTGTGACTGTTTGTCATGTGCCCACGCGGCGCCACGCGCCTGCTCTGAAATCTGTGAATGACGGTCCTCATCCCCTCTTCCTCTCCTCATCGCCCTGCGCCATAGCGCAGGCGTCTGTCGCGGTCGAGTGCGCAGCAGGCCCCTTCATGCCGCGCTCCTGCTCTCATGCTGCGCGTCTGGCTGAGCGGTGATGCTGCGCACCAGCTGCGCGCCGGTGGCTGTCAGCTGCCACTGGTTGGCCTCACCACGTGCGAGGTTGCCTGCAGCGGCGTTCTCGAGCAGACCGTGGGCCTCCAGCCGTGAGAGCAGCTTCGATGTCTGCCCAGGGTCACTGATCTCGGCCCCTTCGCCAATCTGGCGATTGCTTGCCCCAGAGCCCTCTGCCGTCAACATGGCGACTGTTTGCAGCACGAGCGCGGTCCTGTAGGTGAGCCTGATCGGCAGGCTGGCAAGCGGCTCGGCGCCAACGGCACGTGAGGATGACCCTGCGAGCTCGATCGCGGGCACGCTGGGCAGCGGCCGCTTGATCTCCCGCCTCGCGGCCGCGGGCCCCTTGTAAGGCAGCACGATCATCCCGACCAGCTCGCCAAGCAAGCCACGCAGGGATGCAGCGTTCAGGGTGTCGCTTGCGCAGACCCGCGGAACATCACTTGCGTCCAGGCGGCCTTCCTTGGCTGTGTCGGTCCCGGCACGCGCCCCTGTGGTTTCGGTTAGCCGCGCGGCGATCACAGAAGTTGCCGCGCCGACGAGCGCTTCCGCGGTCAACTCGCCGGCGGTGGATGAACGCGCGCCAAGCGAGCGACCCTCGTCTATCACCTCGACGATTCGCTCGATCATCTGCTGGCGCACACGCTGCACACGTCCACCCGCGCGCTGAGACTCGACCAAGCAGACCAGCGCTAACACAGGCTCGCTGTCAGCGAGACACAGCAGTGCCCACAGCCCCATCCTGATTCGCTCACACCAGGCAAGCTCGCTGAGGCCCATTCCGGAGATCACGCTCGCCATACGGGCCTCTGCCTCGCCCAGGATCGCTAGCAGGCACGCCTCCCTGTCCTCGAAGAGCTCATAGAACGTACGCCTGGAGATGCCGGCACGCTCACACACAGCAGCAGCCGAAAAGGCCTCATAGCCCTTATCGGCCAGCAGCCCGACCGCAGCGCTCATCAGACGGGAGCGCTGCATGCTCGCAATACTCGCGCCGCGCCGCCTGCGACTAGAACGAGCGGCCGTCCGTGCCCGCTCAACAGGCACAGCGACCCCCACTTCCGCCGCGACCCGCCAAGCGGATGGGCCCTACGCGGGGCTGGCCGCCAAAGGCTAGCTCAGCAGTGGCGCAGAGAGAGAGAGAGAGAGAGAGATTCGTCAGCAGAGCTGACGCATCTGGTTAACGCCACCCCAGTGGGCACAACCAGATCCTGCACGCATGTCCTTGAACGACTCACGCCGCAAACAGCTCCCTCAAACGCTCGAAAAGGTCCCTCTCCAGGGAAACCACGCTTCGCTGCAAACCACCGGTGACGAAGAAACTGAAACCGGCCCCCAACCATGTCTATGTCAAAACCCTCATCCCCGGGCCTGAGCCCAAGAAACACAACACGATCAAGCTAGCAGAGGTCCCCACGCAAAGTCAACCCCACACCCAAAACCCACGCGGCAGCACGGAATTCGCCAGCACACGGGCGCTCGAAGCGGCTGCTGCGCAGGCCCATGAGACGAGGGATCGGGCCATCCGAAGCCACGGCCTCTCAGCCACCACACGCAGCCCGAGCCGAGTCGAGCGTCATTGCGCTCACGCTCGGCTCAGGCGACGCCCGGTCAGTGGAAGCGCACGGACAGGCTCTTGGCCTGGCGCTTTCTGCTCTTGCCGCTCGTGGGCGTGAAGATCACGTGGACGTCGGTCTTCAGTGCGCCGGCGTGCTGCTCATGGAGCGTGAGGGTCACGGTGCCGCGGGCTCCAGGCTTCTTGGTCTGGGCCACGAGGCCCTTGCCGGTCGCCTTGATCGTGCCTGCGCTTGGCGCGTAGACCTTCAGCGTCAGCGTCCTGCCCTTGATGCTGTGCTTGCGCAAAGCCAAGTTGCCTGGGCAGCCTTCGACCTGGACCTGGGTGTTCTGTTCGACGACCTTCCCTGACTGCCCGACGATCCGCGTTGGCATTCTCAGGTTCTCCGCACAGAAGTCGCCGTTGCCGGCCAGCGCCGAGTATTTGCCCGTCGGCAGCGTGAGGTCGAAGCGTTCGAAGGGCACGTCGGGCACCGTCTTGAACGTCGAGCTCGTGATCCCCGCTTTGCTGATGAACGTTTCGCCGTTGAGCTGGACCGTGACGCCGTAGCCCTGCAGCACCATCACCAGTTCTGGGAACTGTGCGCCACCATGACTGACGAAGTACGCCGGACCAGTCAGCGGCACCGGGAGCACAGGCGTGTGCACTTCCGCGGTCCCGATGACCGATTCTGAGGGGCAGCCCGCCGGATTCGCATTGAACTGCGCTTCGGTGCAGGCGCGCTGCAGCGTCTTCAGCTCAGAGGGCAGCTGCTTTGGCAGTTCGACATGGACTTCATGGACGTTCGCCTGCCCAGCGCCGCTAGTCACCGTCACATGCAGCGACGCGCCATTCGCGCGAGTGTGCTTGGACAAAGTGGCAGCGGTCAGCGTCGGTTCGAACGGCAGCCGCGCGCAGTTGGTGACCTGGAACGGGCTGCTTACGTTCGCGGTCATGCCTTCGACCGCGTCGATCGTGCCGGTGATCGCCATCTTTTCGCAGCTCGTAGGGTTGAACATGAAATGCGGCCTATTGATCCTCACGTTGACCGCTTTGAGCTGCAGCGGGATCCCGTCGAGCATGCTTGGCATTTCGCCGCTGACTATCGTCAGTTCCGCGGTATGCGGATCGACGAAGATCTGCGCACGCACCACGACCGTGCCCTTGCCGGTCGTGCCGGCGAGCGTGTATGGGCCGGCCACCGCAGGCACGACGACCGAGAGCCCGAACGGCGCCCCGCCGTAGCCTTCGGTTAGGTACACCTTGCCGCCTTCTACGAGGAACGGATCGGCACCCGGACCTGTCAACACTTCCGCGCTTCCGAGCAGGCTTTCCTGCGAGCAGGTGCCCGCGTTCGCTTCAGCTTCCTTGCAGAGCGGGATCCCGGTGAGCGAGCCCATCAGCCCCTCTGGGGTGTGGATCGAGATGCTCTTCAACATCTCGCTGCTGTCAAGTCTACCGAACGCAAGCGTGAATTCGCTGTTTTCGCCTGCCTCGACGTTAGGCATCCCCGCTTTGAAAGACGGATGGAATTCAGGGCCGAAGCAGTTCTGGTCGATTTCGAATTCGAACGTCGGCGTCGAATCGTTGACGAGCTTCGCTTCGCCTTCACCCTGAAGGCTGCTCCACGGCTGCAGATCGCCTTCGGTCTTGACCGGCCCGCACGTGCGCGGGTTGGCGAGCACCGCCCGCGGACCGCCGGCAAGTTTCAGCTTGAACTCGCTGAACGGCAACTGCGGGTTTTCTTCGAAGACCGTCGTGATCCGCCCCGTTTCCTGATCGATCCGACCGTAGCCTTCGAGCTTGATCACGATCCCGCCCTCGCCTTCGCTGACGGCCTGGATGTAGAGCCGCACCATCCTGCCTTCTTCAGCGTCCTTCGGCGTACAGGGACCAGAGCACGTCGGTTCGGCGAGGAACACCTCGCCTTCGAGCGCTTCTTCCAGGGCGGGGCTCTTGATCCAGACCTTGCCAACCTCAGATTCGCGCGGGCATTGGGCTTCCGCCGCCGGCGTCTGGCTTGGGTGATCAGGGCCGAAGAACTCGCTCGCGCTGCAGGCCTTCAGGCCCCAGGCGGCGGACGGATTCACGACCACGCCTTCGGGCAGGGTGAGGCTCACGTCGCGCACATTGGAGGTCGCACGCGTGCCCACACTGTTCACCTGCGGCACGCGCAGCGAGAATTCATAGCCGGCCGGCGCGCCCGCTTCGAGCGTATCCGGCAGGAACGAGAATTCGCTGCCGAACGGGACTTCAAGGCAGCCGCTCATCGTACCGGCCGGCACTTCGACAGACTGAAAGACCCCCGGGTTACGCCACGCGTCCACTTCGGCGACCGCGGTCAGCGACTGCGCGCACTGCGTCGGGTTCGTCAACAACGGCACCGGGGTCGCGCTGCCGACGCCGCCGACGGTCGAGACGCCGCCTTTGGTGTCCCCGATCAGGGACCCGATCTCGCCGGGGCCCTCGTGCTCGGCGGGCACACCCCAGATCGTGATGTAGGAGCCGAAGATCGGTTCGTTCTGCTCGACGTTGCCGGCCGTCACGCGTACGCTGTCGTTGCCGTTGGAGAGCACGCTCGTGTCGAGGCGCGTGTCGAATTTCGTGTAGGGGATCGCGAATGCCGCGGGCTCTCCGGAGCTCGGAGCGATGTTGTAGACCGGTAGCAGGCTCACGAGGATCAGGGTCGCGACTTTGAGTTCGATCGTGGCGACGCCGACGATCGTGTCCGCGGGACAGTCTTCGAGCGCGACCTGCGCCATCGGGCAACGCGGGATGCCGACGGTGTTGCCCACAGCCCCCGGCGGCAGGCTGAAGCGGATGTCCTTCGGGTCGCCGCTCGTGATGTTGGGGGCAAGCGTGTTCAACGCGAACCCGGTGGTGACGCTCGCATGCGCGCCTGCCTCCTTAGACCCGGTGCCGTAGAGCACGCTGCCCGGCGCGAGACCCGCCGGAGCCGGTTCGGTGCTCACGGTCACGGGGCTTTCGATCGATGCCTCCGCCGCTCCGCCGCCGCTCACGCTCGCGTCATCGACCATGCTTGCCGGCGCGCCCGCTGCCACTTTCACCTTGATCCTGAGATTGAGCTGGTCTCCGATCGGCATCGCGTCGCTCGTCGTGCAAACGACGGTCGCGCCGACTGTGCAGGCCATCTTCGCGGCGGTGTGCTGGATCACGACCGCCGGGTAGACGACCCCGTCAGGTCCGTTGGCGTAGATGTCGACGCCCGTGACAGCAGTCGCGGTCAGGCCCGTCGGGAGGTGGTCTTCGACCGTGATCGGCGTGCCATTCGTCGTGCCATCGCCAACGTTGACAGCGACAACCCGCACTTCGCCCGTGCCTTCTGGCGCGAGGTGTCCCGGCGAGGTGAACGCTGAGATCCGCCATTCCGGGCTTTCGGCCGCCGCGGCGGTAGCAGCCGAGGCGAACGTCGCTACAAGCGCAAGTCCTGCTGCCAGCAGGCCAAGCAGGAGCTTCGC
The DNA here is from genome assembly GCA_036490555.1 of Solirubrobacteraceae bacterium. Classification (GTDB taxonomy): domain Bacteria; phylum Actinomycetota; class Thermoleophilia; order Solirubrobacterales; family Solirubrobacteraceae; genus Palsa-744. Next base: position 36,659 of record DASXDO010000002.1, read on the forward strand.
TCGGCTGGAGGTGATCTGCTTGGACCCGACCATCACTTACCCCTCCCGTTGTGGTGACGCTTGCCCGTCCGCTGAGAGCGGCGTTTGCGCTGCTGCGCCTTGCGCCTCTTCTTCTTCTTGAGACCCTTCTTCTGCTTGCCCTTGTGACCATTGCTGCGCTGACTCTGCTTTGCGGGCGACGTTGGCGTCAGGTTGCCTGGGCCGCTGAACGCTTCGCTTGCCGGCTGCCCAAGCAGGTTCGGCACGCTCGGCGGGCCCTGACAGACCGCGCCTTCACACGGGAGCGCTTCGACCGGCTTTTCGCCTGGTTGCGGGACATGCGCGTCGTAGACGTCGTAGGCGCCATCGGTGTCGCCGGCAGCGATCCCCTCAGCGGTCGCGAAGAACGCGTCGTTCCCGGATTCGCTGACGCCAAGCAACACAGAGCGTTTTGCTTCCTTGCCGCCGGAGATCAGCGAGACCTTGCCGCTCTCCCACTCATAGACGTCGCCGAGGCCGTTGGTGTCCTGCGGCACGAGCGCGTTCTGCGTTTCGAAGAAGACCTCGGAGCCGTCGGCGTTCATGCCCCTGCCATCGTTGGCGACGAACTCGGTCTTGTTGTTTTCGTACTCGGTCGCGGCGTCGTCTTCGAAGGCGAGCTTCGACATGATCGCGTTGCTGATCGGCGTCTGTCCCTTCGGTGGACAGGAGACGCAGTTCAGTTCACCGCTGCTGGCCTCGTAGCGGAAGATCTCGCTGTTCGGCCACGCGCCTTCTTCCGGCTGTGGCGTTTCGAGGCCAAGCACGTGGTAGAGCTGGACGTGCGTGCCGCCGTCGTTGAAGCCGGGGATAGGCGCTTCCGTGGCGAACGTGATCACGGACCCGTCCGTGCTTGTGTAGACAGGGCCGACGCACAGCACCGGGCCACAGCCATTGAGGCTGACGGGTGGCAGATCGGCGATGCTCGTAACCGTCCCACCGCCAGGGCCCGCGACCCATCTTTCCAGCGTGAACGGCTCACTCGCCGTGTTCTCGAAGATCAGCGACGAGCCGTCTTCGGCGACGGACGCGATCGAGCCCGTGATCGCCGGCAGGTATTCCAGTTCGCCCGTTTCCAGGTCGAAGTCGTAAGTCTTGACCGCGTCGTTTGCGGGCGCGTCTTCGGTCAGCCGACTGACGCTCTGGAAGAAGGCATGCGAGCCGTCCGGCGAAGCGAAGACATAGCTCGGCGGGCTTTCCGTCGGACCGTGTTCGGGCCATTCGCCGTTGAGCGGCTGCGGCGCGGTCGAGGGCATCGGATACGCCCCCTGTGCAGCCGCTTCGCCTTCGTGGCCGGCGAGCTGTGACTGGGAGACCAGCTCGGTGGCCTGCGCGCCATCTGCTTCTGTGATGTGCACGTACAGCTCCAGCGTGCCCGCTTCGTCCATGCGCACGAAGAAGATGCGCGACCCGTTGGCAGAGACCTCGTTGTCGAAGCCGGCGGCCGAGGTTGGAGTCGCACGGGGTCGATAACCCCCGTTGAAGTCCGTCTGCGCCGCCGGCGTCGCCGGGCCGCTGCTCTTTTCACCGCCAGGCAGGGCGCCTGCGTCGCTGAGCACACCGTCCCTGTACTCGTAGAGCCGCGAGGCTTCCGGGAAGAGCTTTGCGTAGTAGTAGAAGTAAACGGTTTCCAGATCAGGCGACGCCCCGGCGACCGTGAACCCTTCGACCTTTTCGCCTTCGCCGTCTTCGATTCCGCCGGGCTCACCTTCGATCTGCGAGCGACCAATCCATTCCGGTTCAACGGACGGATCGGAGCCCTCCAGATAGAGGTTGTTCCACAGATTGAGTGCGTCAGGCGGGCCCACATATGGGGCGTTCTTCACGGTGGTGAAGAGCAGCCGCGAGAGGTCGGAGGATGGCACGACCCACGACGGCTCCGTTTCAAGCGTCACATATTCTTCGGGTTCTTTCACGCCAATGTGGGTCTGCGGCATCGACGAACGCGTCACCCAGCCCTTTGCGGTGCGCTGCGAGACGAACAGCGGGTAGCTGCCGGCGTTCGTGGCATCTTCGGAAAGGGCGCCGCCGCCGGTGTACATGACCGATTCGCCGCTGGGCGAGACGAACGCGGCCTTCGCGTGCCACGATTCCACATAGCCACCGTATTTGTTGACAGGCGATACCTCTTCGTAGATGCGCCCATCTGGCAGGCCGACCGCTGCGCCGGGCTGCTGGCCGACGCCGATGCGGAAGACGCGTTCGGCGCTTTCGCTCGTGCCCACTGAGTTTTCCGCGATCACCCGGTAGCGATACGTGCGTCCCGCTTCCAGACCGCTGAGCGTGGCCAGCACCGCGTGTTCGCTCTTGACCGTCGAGCCGAGCGAAGTCAGCGACGCCGGCGTCTTGACGCAATTCCCGGCGCTGCACGGTTCCACGCCGTACTCGAACTGATACCTGGTCGCGCGCAGCTCCGGGTTGATCCGTGCTTCGAGCGTCGCCGTGCTCGCTTCGACGCCAGCTTTCACCGCCGCGTCGTCGATCGCCGGCTTGACCGCCGGCGGCGCCCCATACGAGGATTCCATCGCGGCCAGCGCCCCATACAGCTTGACGCTGCCGTGATAGCCGGTGGGCCACGAATTCGTGTGGGGACCGTGGTAGATGATCGGCGCGTGCACGGCAACGGCGACGGACCCGGCGCCGTTCACCGCTACGCCGTTGACGCCATGTGCTTCGACGCCGAGGCTGTTGATCGTGATCGGTTCGACTTCGAGCGGAAACGTCAGTTCGCTGCCTGCGAATTCGGCCGGCGCTTCGCTCGGATTCGCGACTTCGTAGTCGAGCATCCGCAGCGACGGGCTGCTGTCGGCCACATACAGATTGGCGTTGGAGACGCCGATCGCTTCCACGTTCTTGCTCGACCCGTCGAACACGGCGCCGCTCAGTTCCAGCGCGCCGCTGCCGTTGGTCACCGCCTCGTGCACCCCGGTGACTCCGTCGTAGGCGAAGAAGACCTCGCCCGCGGAGCTCCCGGCGAGGGTCGTCACCTTTTCGGTCGCCGAGATCGAGCTCAGCGAGAGCTGTTCGACGAATTCGCCACTCGACGCGAATGCCTCGATCCGCGCCTTGTCGCCGACATAGACGCGTTCGCTGCCTTCCGCTCCGGCGGTGGCGATCGCCTGCGCTTCCCCGAACCCGGGGCGCTCCGCCGGCGATTCGAAGGCGCCTTCGGCTGAGCTGGCGACGCCCGCCTGGCATTCTTCGCCGGCGACGCAGAGGTCGGCCGCCTTCTGTTCGGCCGCGCTCGGCGGCGATGCGAGCGCCGCGGTCTTCACCTTGTTGACGTCGAAGCCGAAGGCAAGCAGGAACTGGCCACTCGAGTTGAACTTCTCGACGCGGCGGTTGAAGTTGTCGACTACGAAGACGTCGCCTGAGACCTGTTCGACGGCGACACCCGCCGCTTTGCTCAACATGCCCGCCCCTGCGCCCGACGCGCCCGACTCGGAGCAGGTGTCGCCGGAGGCGGCGGTGCAGATGTCTTCTTCCTGCGCGGTGACAGTCACCGTTTCGGATTTCGCCTGCTCCTGCTTGCGCCGGGCGACCTTCGTTTCGTCTACTTCCCTGCCGAAGGCGAGGACGAAGGCGCCGTAGGGCGAGAGCTTCTCGACCTCGTTGCCGATTGTCACGTACATCGCGCCGCTTTTGCGATCGACCGCGACGTCTTTTGTTGCGGCGAGGCTCAGAGGCACTTCCGATTCGGCGATTTCGTCGAAGAGGGCGGGCGTGCTCGGCGCCGCCGAAGCCTGCATCGGACCGCTGAGCAGGAGCGCGCCGATCGTGGCGCAGAGCAGGTACCACAGCTTCTTGTTCATCGACCCGACACCTTTCCCGCAGCTGTTTGCCACGCCCCTGCTTCGCAATCTGTGAATCACCGTCGTCCTCATCCCCTCTTCCTCTCCTCCTCGCTCTGCGCGACAGCGCGAGCGTCTTTCGCGATCGAGCGTGCTCACGCGGCGCTCTTCTGGTGGTGTGTCTCAGTCTGTGTCGTGATGCTGCGCACCAGCTGCCCGCCGGTTGGGGTCAGCCGCCACTTGTTCGCCTCGCCGCGCGCGAGGTTGCCTGCGGCCGTGTTCTCGAGCAGACCGTGTGTCTGCAAGCGCGCGAGCAGCTTCGATGTCTGGCCGGGATCGCTGATCCCAGCCTGCTCGCCGATCTGGCGGTTGCTTGCGCCAAAGCCGTCCGCTGTCAGCGCGGCCACTGCCCGCAATACGCGGGCGGTCCTGTAGGTCAACCTGATCGGTAGGCTGGCAAGCGGCTCTGAGACGGCCGCCTGCGGGGCCGGCTTGGCAAGCTCGACCGCGGGCGCACTTGGCAGTTGCCGCGCGAGCTCGCGCCTCGCGGCGGCGGGTCCCTTGTAGGGCAGCACGATCATCGCGACGATCTCGCCAAGCAGGTCACGCAAGGGGGTAGCTCGTCCGGCTCCGCTCGCTCCAGCACGTGCCTGCGCGGTGATTTCAGTCAGACGTGCGGCGATCACGGAAGAGGCTGCGCCGACAAGCGCTTCCGCCGTCAGCTCGCCCGCAGTGCAGGCGCGCGATCCCTGCAGGCGCCCCTCGTCGATCACCTCGACGATTCGCTCGATCTGCTGCTGGCGCACGCGCTGCACACGTCCACCGGCGCGCTGTGACTCGACGATGCACACCTGCGCGAGGGCTGGATCGCTGTCGGCAAGACAGAGCAGCGCCCACAGCCCCCTTCTGATTTGCTCACCCCAGGCGAGCTGCGTCAGACCCATCCCCGCGATCACGCCTTCCAGACGTGCCTGCGCCTCACCCAGGATCGCGAGTAGGCACGCCTCCCTGTCCTCGAAGATCTCATAGAAGGTGCGCCTCGAGACACCCGCGCGCTCACACACGGCGGCGGCCGAAAAGGCCTCATAGCCGTGCGCTGCCAGTAGCCCTACAGCGGCGCTCATCAGGCGCGAACGCTGCATCTCCGCGATGCCGAAGCCATCCCGGGCGCGGCTCGCGCGGGCCGCCCTCACCCGCTCAACGGGCACGACGAACTCCGTGCGAGCTGCCTTCGGCTAGCTCAGCTGCGGCGCAGAGAGAGAGAGAGAGAGAGAGATGCGTCAGCTCTGCTGACGCATCTGGTTAACGCCACACCTGTGGACGCAACCGGATCCTTCACGCATGTCATTGAACGACTCACGCTGCAAACAGCT
>DASXDO010000003.1:0-48526 GCA_036490555.1 Solirubrobacteraceae bacterium
CGCGGCCACTTGCCATCAATACCAGCAGACCGCCGACAGCAGTCGCAGCGACCGCCTTGAGCAGTCCGGCCGCACCCTTCATACGTCCTCCACCCCACCCGCCACCCTGATGAGGTGCCGGCTCACGCCGGCGCTCATATCTGGTGGATGGTCTCCGCCGAGGCCAAGGCAGCGAGCACGGCGGCCGCCTTGTTGCGCGACTCCGCGTCCTCGGCGGCGGGATCGGAGTCGGCGACGATGCCGGCGCCGGCCTGAACGAACGCATGGCCATCGCGCATCACGACAGTGCGAATCGCGACCGCGGTGTCGAGATCACCGGCAACATCGACGTAGCCGACGATCCCGCCGTACAGGCCGCGTCGGGTCGGCTCGAGGGCCTCGATGATCTCCATCGCGCGCACCTTCGGGGCCCCTGACAGCGTCCCGGCGGGAAAGCACGCGCACAGCACGTCAAGGGCCGTCACCGTCGGCGCGACATCGCACACGACGGTCGAGACCAGGTGCATGACATGGGAGAACCGCTCCACCGCCATCAGGTCGACGACCTCGACTGTTCCGGGCACCGCCACCCGACCCAGGTCGTTGCGGCCAAGGTCGACGAGCATCACGTGCTCGGCGCGCTCCTTCGGGTCCTCCAGCAGCTCGGTCGCGATCCTTTCGTCCTCCGCGGCGTCGGCGCCGCGCTGGCGCGTGCCTGCGATCGGGCGCGTGCTCACGTGCCGTCCGCTCACCGTCAGCAGCGGCTCCGGGCTTGCGCCTGCAACCTCGAAGTCGCCGAAGTCGAGGAAGTACATGTAGGGGCTTGGGTTCACAGCGCGCAGGCCGCGGTAGATCGAGAACGCCTCAACTGGCACCTCGGCAGACCAGCGCTGCGAGGGCACCACCTGGAAGGCGTCGCCTGCGTAGATGTACTTCACGATCCTCTGCACCATCGCTTCGAAGCGCTCGCGTGGCATGTTCGAGCGAAACTCTGGCATCTCGCGCGGTGCGCCAGGCCCACTCCGCTTCTGCGGAATCGGCCCCCCCAGCGCCGCACGGATCTCGGCGATCCTGCCCGCCGCGCTCGCGTAGGCGCGCTCGAGATCGGGCTCGGCCTCGAGGTCGGCGTTCGCCAGCACCGTCACGCTGTGCTTCAGGTGGTCGAAGACCACGAGCGCGTCGGTCAGCATCAAAGCCATGTCGGGCAGCCCCAGCGGGTCGGGGTTCGGCGGCGCCAACGGCTCGACCGTGCGCACGAGGTCGTAGCCGAAGTAGCCGACGGCGCCGCCCGTGAACGGCACCTCCGCGAGCGCTCCTGCGCCGTTGCCCGTCTGCGCCGGCTGCTGCCTGAAGCGCCCCACCGCGGCAGCCGCCAGCGCGTAGGGGTCGCCATCGTCGCCGAGCGACCAGCGCAGCACCTCACGCGGCCTCACGCCGATGAACGACCAGCGCCCGACGCGCGTGCCCTGCTCGGCGGACTCGAGCAGGAAGCAGGGCTCGCCTCGCGCCAGCTCGCGCAGCTTCAGGAACGCGGAGACGGGTGTCTCGCAATCCTCGACGAACGTGTGGGCAAGGGGGATCAGGTTGGGAGAGGGGGTGGGGTACCTCGCGTGTTGCCCTGCCGCCGTCTGAAGAGCCTCGAGCGTCGGCTCGATCCGCAGTCCGGGGGCGTCGCGCTGCGACGTCGCGGCGCTTGCGCTCACCCCTTCCTCCCCCCTGCGCGCCCGATCAGGACCCTGCAGGCGTCGGCCAGGCTACGGCCGCGTCCCTGCAACAGCACGAGCAGGTGGTAGAGCACGTCGGCGGCCTCTTCGTCGACGCGCAGGTCGCTCTCCTGGCGCGCGGCGCGCGCGACCTCCTCGGCCTCCTCCATCACCTTCTCGCCAATCCGCGGCGGATCGTCGAGCAGCTCGACCGTGTAGGAGCCCTCGGGACGCTCGGCCGCGCGCTGTGCCAGCGTGCGCTGCAAGTCGGGCAGCACCTCGCAGGGCAGCAGCTGCTCGCCCTCGCCGCGGTGAAAGCAGGTGCGCTGCCCCGTGTGACATGCGGGCCCGGCGGGCTGCACGAGCGCGAGCAGGGCATCGCCGTCGCAGTCGACGCGCAATGCCTTCACTGACATCACATTGCCGCTCGTTTCCCCCTTGCGCCAGATCTCCCTTCGCGAGCGGCTCCAGAGATGCAGCTCGCCTGTGCTGCGCGTCAACTCCACCGCCTCTGCGTTGACGTAGGCGAGCATCAGCACCTCGCCTGAGGCGCAGTCCTGAGCCACGCATGGCAGCAGTCCCTGCTCGTCGAAGACGAGCATCTGCATCAGCGAGTCTGTCGTGGACTCCACAGCCATCGCTGGGATTGTAGGTTGCAGGCTGGGACGGAACACGCTGGCGGCCCCAAACCGCCAGGCTGGACGCTCTTTGCACGCCTGCCATGGACTCTTTGCTCGACCGCAAGCTGATCGTCGTCACCGGCAAGGGCGGCGCCGGCAAGACCACGATCGCCGCCGCACTTGGACTGCTCGGGGCCAGGCGCGGGCTGCGAACGGTCGTCGTCGACGCGATCGGCGACGGTCGGCGCCTACGGCAACTGCTCGCGCAGGCCAACCCCGCTGTGCTGCCGATCGACGCCGATCAGGCCTTGCTGGAATGGATACAGGCGCTCGCCGGTCGTGTGCCCGCACGCTTGCTCACTTCGCGGAGCAGCTTCCAGTACTTCGCGGCTGCGGCGCCTGGCGCGAAGGAGCTCGTCTGCATGCTCAAGGTCGCAAGCCTCCTTGGCGGCGGACAGGGACGGGAGATCTTCGAAAGCGAGGGCGAGCACGACCTCGTCGTCCTCGACGCGCCCGCGACGGGCCATGCGCTTGCGATGCTCGACTCGCCCAGGACCTTCGCCTCGATCGCACGTGTCGGGCCGATCGCGGGTCACGCGGACGCTGTCCGCAGGCTGCTGCGCGACACCGCACAGACTGGCTACCTCGCCGTCGCGCTCGCCAGCGAGATGGCGGTCACCGAGACGCTGGAGCTCCAGCGTGAGCTGCGCAGCCGGCTCGAGGTCGAGCTTCACGCAGTCATCGTCAACGCGACGCTGCAGCGGCGCTTCAGCACAGGCGAGCTGCAACAGGTCAGCGAGCTCGCGGCGAACGGCAAGGCGCAGGCCGGCGGGCTCGACAGCTCGCTGCTGGCAGCAGCCGTCGCCGCTACGCGCACGGCGCACGTGCGCAGCCGCCTGCAACACAACCAGCTCGCACGCCTGCGCCGGCATCACCTCCCAGTGCTGCCGGTGCCCTTCGCCTTCCAGCCGGACCTCGACCGCGATGCGCTCGAGCGCATCGCGGACAGACTTGACGGGCAGATCTGAGCTAGTTGGCCTGCAGGCTTGGCTCGCCAGGGATTTTGTAGAGCGGCTTCCAGGGAGTGCTCTGCGAGCCTTCCGGTTCGGCGGGCGGCGACTGGCCTTCGGAGTACCACTTCGCTTCGTAGGGCAGCCCCCTGTAGAGGACGTGGTCGCCGGCGCGGTAAACCTTCCTCGCCGACCAAGCTTGGTAGGTGCCTGGCTTCGGATGTGGGATCCTCGGCATGTGTTCGCCTGGCAGCACGGGGCCGACGAGCAGCCATGGGGTTTCCTGCCCTTCGACGCTCGCGATGTTTGGCCGCTGCTCCTCGCTGTACCACCTCGCTTGGTAGACGTCCCCATCCCAGACGACCTTGTAGCCGGCGGGATAGCCGATCGTCGGCTTCCAGATCGGATAGGGGCTGTTCGCGGGGGTCCCTGAGGTCGCCTGGACAGTCCCTGGGATCGGTTCGGCAGGGCGTACGGCGCTCTTCGTCGAGCTGCTGTGCAGCTTCGCAAAGATGTGAGAGAACTCCAGCGGCCGCTGTTCGACGCCGCTGCAGAGGTTCGATGCGCCGCTCGCTTCCACGGAAGCGGCGTTGCACTGCTCGTCCCTGTTCAGGGACCACATCGAGATGCGCGCCATGTGCTGCTTCTTTGCAAAGGCTGTCAGCTTGCGCGCATCGGCGAGGGTGAAGACTTCGCCGCTCACGTCGTTCTCGCCGATCATCGGCGTCGCGCCGATCATGCCCCAGGCGCGTTCGGAGCTCAGCCGCAGGCCCGCGGCCCTGTAGATCGCGGGCAGCTGGCGGTCGAGCGCCTCCAATGCGCGTTCGGAGCTTGCGAGCACGTGCTCGTTTGGGGCGCCAGGCGCGCCGAAGTCCATCGTCATCGCATTCACTCCCGCGAGCCGCACGTGCCTTGCAAGCATCTGCTCGACGACGGCCGTGGCCGATGGGCTCAACCCTGACGGTGTGACTGGCAGCGTCAACCAGACCGCGAGGTGACCGCCTGCGATCTGCTTGTCGCGCTGCAGCGAGGCGATCGCCTGCGCGCGCCGTGCGCTTGCGCCCGCGTCGCTCAGCGCGGCGCCCTCGATGTCGAAGTCGACCGTGTGCAGCTTGTAGCGCTGCACAACTTCTCCGTAGGCGGAGGCAAGGCGCGGCTCGCTCTTGCAGGTGAGCGCAAGCTCGCTGCCGCGCTGACCGCCAAAGGAGACCATCGCTTCGCCGCCTTCGCCGCGCAGCTGCACGATGCGCCGTTCGAGGTCGAGCGAGGAGGCCGCGCGCTGCAGCGTGTAGTAGCCGCCCCAGCTTGGCGTGCAGGGAGCCGAGGCGCCCGCGACGACGAAGCCGAGCGCGACATCGTGCGCAGGGTCGTCCGCCGCTTCCTCGAAGGGGTAGGTGGGAGGCAGCGTCACATCGACATAGGGGACAAACGAAGCGCTGCCGGCTGCAATCGCGCCGCTCTTCGCGCTTGCATGGCGCAGGATGAGCAGGACGCCGAGCGCGATCAGCAGCAGGATCCCGAGCGTCAGGCCGAGGCGCTTCGGGGAGACCTCTGGGTCCGACGGTTCGGGCAGGCGCGAGATGTGACGTGGCGGCAGATCGGGATCCAGCGTCAGCAGCGCACCCTCACTGCCCTGGGGCTCGAGCTCGCCGGCGAGCACGGAGAGCGGATCGAGCGCTCCTGCGCTGCCGTTCTCACCACCCCCTGAGCCTGCGCTCTCGTGCGGGTGTCCTTCACGGTCTGGGTAACCGCCGTCGCTGTCGCCAGGTCGCATGGTTGCGTGGATTCCTTCCTTAGAGTTCCGTCATCCGCGCCCTGCACGCAAGTTGACGGGAATGCGTTACGATCGATAAAGTCACAGCACCGTATAGCACGGCGTCGTTCCTTCCCGCGGCATTGATCGCCTGTTGAGAAGACGCCGACCGCAGCAATCAAGTCACATTTGCTGCGATCGACCTCCAACCCCTCAGCGTTTCAATGACCCATATTCGTGTTAACCACCTGTTATTGCCTGCGTGCCCTGGACGCACCCCGACTTCACACTCATGCGTCCAGTTCGACCCGCGCCCTGGACACACTGAGCCTTCACGCTTTCGCGTCCAGAGCCTCCTCACCCAGGGAGTGAAGATATGAAGAAGTGGCAAGGCCGCAGGCGCGAGCCGCTGCCCGCCGTGCCAAAGGCGGTAAGTGAGCGCACGATCATGCTTGGCAGGCTCGCGGTGCTCGTCACGATCCTCGCGTGGCTTGCCTTCGGAACGCTCACCGTCGCGAAATACCTCATAAGCGAGCCCCAGGCGAGGACCTATGGGGTATGGGAAGCGGCGCTCTATCTCGTCGTGCTCACGCTGCTCACCCTCTCTGCGCTCGCATATCTCACGACGCGACTGGGCTGCTTCTACCGCTCGCGCGGCCACGCCAGAGTGCCGCGCGCGGCAATCGACGAGTTCTTCGCCGAGAATGCCCCGACGCTCACCGTGCTCGTGCCCTCCTACCGCGAGCAGGCGAGCGTGATCCGCAAGACGCTGCTCTCGGCGGCGCTCCAGGAGCACCCGAACATGCGCGTCGTCCTGCTGATCGACGATCCGCCTGAGCCGACCTACGCCTACCAGGAGGAGCTGCTTGAGCAGGCGCGGCGCCTGCCCCACGAAGTCGAAGCGCTGCTCGCACTGCCGAAAGCGCGCGTCGAGGCAGCCTTCACGAGCTTCGAGCTGCGCCTTGCGGCAGGCGAGCTCTCCGCCGGCGAGCATGCCACAGCCCAGGTCGGCCCGTCTGAGATCAGGCTGCTCGCGGAAAACTACGAGCACGCGGTGCGCTGGCTGAAGGATCTCGCCGCATCGCAGGAGGCGCTCGACAACTCTGACCGCTTCTTCTCTGAGCATGTGCTTGGCGGCCTCGCCCGCGACCTCGAACGCACTGGCGAGGCGCTGCGCAGCGCCGTCGGGGCTGGCGCGGGACTCTCGGCGGCGCGCGTGCAGCAGCTCTACAGGCGCCTCGTCAACACGTTCTCTGCACAGCTCTCCAGCTTCGAGCGCAAGCGCTACTGCTCGCTCTCGCCTGAGCCGAACAAGGCGATGAACCTCAACAGCTACATCGGCCTGATGGGCGGCTCCTACGGCGAGCTGCGCACCTCAGACGGCATCGCGCTTGTCGCCGCGCCGGAGGGCAAGCTGCAGATCCCTGACTGCGACTACGCGCTCACGCTCGACGCAGACAGCGTGCTGCTGCCTGAGTACTGCACGCGCCTCGTCTACCTGCTCGAACGCCGCGAGCATGGCCGCGTCGCCGTCGCCCAGACCCCCTACAGCGCCTATCCGCTCGCGGAAACGAGCCTTGAGCGCATCGCTGGCGCCACAACCGACGTGCAGCACATCATCCACCAGGGCATGACCCACTACGACGCGACCTTCTGGGTCGGCGCCAATGCCGTCCTGCGCAAGACCGCGCTCGACGAGGTCTGCGAGACTGAATACGTCGGCGACTGGGCGATCAAGCGCTACATCCAGGACAGGACGGTGATCGAGGACACCGAGTCCAGCGTCGATCTCAGGGTGCATGGCTGGACCCTGCTCAACTATCCGGAGCGCCTCAGCTACAGTGCCACGCCTGTCGACTTCGGCTCGCTCTGCATCCAGCGCCGCCGCTGGGCCAACGGCGGCCTACTGATCCTTGGCAAGCTGGTCGCTGAGATCCGCGCGAGGCGCGCGCGAGGCGAACGCACGCGCATCGGCGAGCTTCTGCTGCGCCTCAACTACATGGCCTCGACCGCGTGGTGCAGCGTCTGCCTGCTCGTGCTGCTCGCCTTCCAGTTCAGCAACAGGCTGCTCAGCCCGCTTGTGTTCCTCATCGCGGTCCCCTACTTCCTCGCGATGGCCGAAGACCTGCGCCGCTGCGGCTACAGGCGCATCGACGTGTTGCGCGTCTATGGCTTCAACCTGCTGCTGCTGCCCGTCAACCTCGCCGGCGCGGGCAGCTCGATCATGCAGGGCCTCACGGGCGCGAAGGGCGAGTTCAAGCGCACACCGAAGGTTCGCTCACGCACGCTCCCCTCCCTCTCTTTCGTGCTCATTCCCTATGCGCTCGTTGGCTTCTCCGCTTTCACGATCGTCGAAGACCTGCACCATCAGCATTGGGCGAACCTCGTCTTCGCCGCGATCAACGCGGTGCTTGGCGCCTACGCGATCCTCGCCTTCGTCGGCCTGCGCAACTCAATCGCCGACATCTGGAACAACTTGATCTCCTGGCTCTACAAGCCCGCATCAGCCACCCGTGTCACCCAGAAGCAGTCCTCCACGATGCTGCCTGGCTCGCCGCACGCCCCTGTTCCTGACTGGGCGCTTGTGCTGCACTTCGGCGAGGTCGAGCACACGCGCGCCGCTGCGATCAAGTCGGCGGTGCGGCCGCAGCTCCCAGCGCCGGAGTCGACGCTCGTCGAAGGCGTTCCTGGGCAGCCGATGCTGCCTGCTGGCAGCTGGCGGATCACCGATGCCTCGACAGCCTCCGATTCCCAGAGCACAGGCGCTCGCGTCGCAACGGAGCCGAACGGTGAGGCGCTGGAGGACAGCGACCGGCGCGCCACCGGTGAGCGGCGACGCTCCTCGCAGGGCATCCTCAACCCAGAGGACGAGCGGCGCGCGCCAGGCGACAGGCGCACCCCGGAGAGCACGCTCAACTGAGCCTCCGCGGGCGGCTGCTTCGCGAGCCGCGCCAGCCCGCTGAGCCTCCACTGCCGGCCGCTTCGCCAGCCGCGCCAGCCCGCTGAGCCTCCGCCGCCGGCCGCGCCAGCCCGCTGAGCCTCCACTGCCGGCCGCGCCAGCCCACTGAGCCTCCACTGCCGGCCGCTTCGCGTCCCCCGCTAGCCGATTCCGAGCCTGTCGAGCAGCGCCGGCTCCCCGCGCCAGTCGCGGCGCACGCGCACGACCAGCTCGAGGTGCACCTGACTGTCAAGCTCGCGTTCGATCTGCTTGCGCGCCGCGACGCCAATCGCCTTCACCATGCTCCCGCCGGCGCCGATCACGATCCGCTTCTGGGACTCGGTCTCCACCCAGATCAAAGCGCCAACGCGAAACAGGCCCTCGCGCGGCTGCTCGAGCTCCTCGACGACCACCTCAACGGCGTGTGGCAGCTCGTCGAAGGTGCGCCTGATCACCGCCTCCCTCACGAGCTCGGCGAGCAGCAGCTGCTGAGGCTGGTCGGAGCGCTGCTCTCCGGAGTAAAGCAACGGCCCCTCGGGCATCAGGGTGCCAAGATGCGCAAGCAGCGGCTCGATGCCCTCGCCGGTGCGGGCCGAGAGCGGGAAGACCTCGCACTCGGGCAGCAGCGCCGTCGCATCGAGCAGCGCCTTCGCGGTGCGCTCGCCACCGAGCCGATCGACCTTGTTCACCGCGATCGTCACGTTCACCGAGGCTCTGCCCAGCCGCTCGGCGATGAATCTGTCTCCTGGGCCTGGGCTCTGCTCGCCGTTGAGGATCAACAGGGCCGCGTCAGCCCCCGCCAGCTCGGCCTCGACAGTGCTCGCCATCCGTTCTGTCAGCAGGTCGCGCGGACGCTGGACGCCGGGCAGGTCGACGAAGACGACCTGAGTCTCGCCGCGCGTCAACACGCCGCGCAGCGCGCGCCTCGTCGTCTGCGGACGATCGGAGACGATCGCGACCTTGCCCCCGACGACGACGTTGAGGAACGTCGACTTGCCGACGTTCGGCCTGCCCGCGAGTGCGACGAACCCTGCGCGCGTCACCTAACGCCCCTTGCGCCGCGCACGCCCGCGAGGATCTTCGCCTGCAGGGCGAGCATCTCGCCGTCGTCGGTCTCGTGGTCCATGCCAAGCAGGTGCAGCACGCCGTGGACGATCGCCTCGCGCAGATCCTCAGTGTGCTCGGGGCAGATCACGACGTCGCCGAGCTCGCGTTCCACCCCTGACAGCTCCTCGAATTCGTCGATCGGGAAAGAGAGCACGTCCGTCGGCTTCGCGATGCTGCGGTGGCGCTCGTTCAGCTCTGCGATCCGCCCAGGGTCGACGAACGCGATCGCCAGGTGCCCTTCTGTGAGGCCGGCTGCATCTGCGGCGGCATCGCAGAGGCTGCGGATCTCCGCCTCGCCTGGCACGCCGTCGAGACCGTCGGCGCCGATCACCTCGACGTCGAGGAGCGCAGCGCTCAACTGCCGCGTCCGCTCACGGCGGCACCACCGGGGCCTTCGCCGTGAGCAGCCTCGCCGCCTGCGACCTCGCCGCGGGCGACGCGCAGCTCGGGCAACTCGGCGTGCGAAACCTCCGTAGCTGGCCCACGGCTGACGTCGGGGCCTGAGCCACGGCTGGTCTCGGGGCTTGGGCGACGGCTGCTCTCGGGGCTACGCAGCGAGTGGGTGTCGTAGGCCTCGACGATTCGCTGCACGAGCTTGTGGCGGACGACGTCTTCGCCGCCGAAGCGCACGAACTCGATGCCGTCCACCTCGTCGAGGATCTCGCCGACCGCGACGAGCCCTGAGCGCTGCTCTGGAGGCAGATCGATCTGGGTCACATCGCCTGTCACGACCATCTTCGAGCCGAAGCCGAGCCTCGTCAGGAACATCTTCATCTGCTCGGGCGTCGTGTTCTGGGCCTCGTCGAGGATCACGAAGGACTCATTGATCGTGCGTCCCCGCATGAATGCCAGCGGCGCGATCTCGATCACGCCGCGCTCGATGTGCTGGGAGACCTTCTCTGGGTCGATCATGTCGTGCAATGCATCGAACAGCGGGCGCAGGTAGGGATCGACCTTCGCCATCAGGTCGCCTGGCAGGAAGCCGAGGCGCTCGCCCGCCTCGACTGCGGGTCGCGTCAGGATGATCCGGTTGACCTCGTGCCGGGCGAGCGCTGCGGCAGCCATCGCGACCGCGAGGAAGGTCTTGCCTGTGCCTGCAGGCCCAATCCCGAAGGTGATCGTGTTGCGGCGCACCGAGTCGACGTAGCGCTTCTGGTTCACGGTCTTTGGCGCGACGCGCAGGTTGCGGTGCTGCCAGACGACGTCCTCGAGCACGCTCGCCGGCGAGCGCTCCGCGGCGAGCGCGCCCGTCACCGCCGCGACCGTCCCGGGACCGACGTCGTGCCCATGCGAGATCAACTCGGAGAGCTCCTTCACGACGCGCTCGCCAGAGCGGGTCTCTGGCTCGCCGCCGTCGAGCGTGAGCAGGTTGCCCCGCAGGAAGACCCTGCAGTGAAGTTGACCCTCCAAGGCGCGCAGCACCGCGTCCTCGCTGCCCGCCAGCTCGGCGGCAACCTCGTTGGAGAGCTCGATCTGGGTCCTCATCCGCCGCTGGACGATCCGCTCAGTGCCCGCTTCACGAGCTCGGAGACGCGCTTGCCGTCGGCGCGGCCGTCGACGCTCGCCATCGCGACCTTCATCGCTGCGCCCATGTCCTTCGGCGAGCTTGCGCCGCTCTCGCCGATCGCGGTTGCGACGATCGCTTCGAGCTCGGCGTCGCCCAGCTCTGCGGGCAGATAGACGTCGATCATCTTCGCTTCGGCGTGCTCCTTCGCAGCGAGGTCCTCGCGCCCGCCCTCGCTGTATGCGGAGGCCGCCTCGAGGCGCCGCTTGCGCTCGCGGCGCAGCAGCGCCAGCTCATCTTCATCGCCTGCCTTCGCGGCCTTCTGAAGCTCTGAGAGCAGCAGCCGCAGAGCGCTCAAGCGCTCCTTTTCGCCACTCTTCATCGCGTCCTTCACGTCCGCCTGGACCTGTTCGCTGATACTCATCGAGATTCAGGATACGCGGGCACGGGGTTGGAGCACATGACTGAGCTGTGATCGCATCTCACAAGCCAGAGCCAGCGGCGTGCCAGCGCCGAGCTCGTGATCACCAGGCTCAGTCCACCTCCAGCGGGGCAGGCGTGCCCAGCTGGCCGGGAGCGGAGGCGTCGCGTCCAAAGACCAACGCGACGTTCCAGTCGACGAGCAGGCGCAGCTTGCGCCCGAAGCCTGGCATCAGCAGCAGGTGGTAAGTCCGTGCGACCAGCCAGGCGGGCAGCCCCCGCCAGCGGATCCCAAGCGTGATCGCGACCGCGTTGTTGTGGCCAAGCTCGGCGACGACGCCCATCGTGCGGTAACGGAACCTTCGCGCCTTGCCGTCGGCCAGCGAGGAGGCGACGTTGCCTGCGACAACCCTGCCCTGCCTGATCGCATGCTGGGCCGTCGGCGGGCAGGGCCGACCGCGTGCGTCGCCTTTCGCCGCGGGGTCTGGCACCGCTGCGCAGTCGCCGATCGCCCACACCCTCTCGTGCTCGGCGACCTGCATCGTCGCATCGACGACGATTCGCCCCTCGCTGCTCAACGGCAGCCCAAGACGCGCGACGACGGGGCTTGGCTTCACGCCGGCCGTCCAGACAATCGTGCGGGCGGGCACCGTCTCGCCGTCGGAGAGCACCACCGCGTCGGCGCGCGCCTCGTTCAGCATCGTGCCAAGGCGCACCTCGATCCCGCGACTTCGCAGCTCTGCCGCCGCGAACTCGGAGAGCGCCACAGGCACCTCCTGCATGATCCGATCGCGCGCCTCGACGAGCACCCAGCGCATCCCTTGGAGCCTGCAGCGCGGATACAGCTCGATCGCCTGGGCGGCGAGATCCTGCAGCTCCGCCAGCCCCTCGACGCCAGCGTAGCCAGCGCCAACGAACACGAAGGAGAGGTAGGGCGCGCGCTCCTCTGGGTCCTCCAGCGTCTCGGCGATGTCGAGGCAGGTCAGGATCCTGTTGCGCAACGCGGTTGCATCCGCAAGCGACTTGAAGCCGATCGCGTGCTCGGCGAGCCCTGGGATTGGCAGCGTGCGCGAGACCGACCCAAGCGCGACCAGCAGCCGGTCGTATGAGACGGTCACCTGCTCGCCATCGACGCGCTTCACGGTGATCGTGCGCTGCTGCGGATCGCCGCTGTCGACCCTGCCGACGAGTAGCTCTGTGCGCCGCAACGCCGAGCGCAGCGGCACGACGACGTGGCGCGGGTCGAGCGTCGCACCGGCGGCGCCTGGCAAGAGCGGCGTGTAGAGCATGAAGTTCGCATCGTTGACGAGCGTCACGCTCGCGCTCTGCGCAGGCAGCGTGCGCTCGAGCGTGCGCGCTGCGGAGAACCCGCCGAAGCCGCCGCCGACGATCACTATGTGTGGGGCCATCAGGCCAAGCTAGCGCAGTGGGATGGTTGAGACCATCCGCACTTCCCCATCAAGCTGGCATCAGCTGCAACCCGCGAGCGCGAAAAGGACCAGCCACCGGCACAATGTGCCTCGACGCCCACAACCCCCTTTGGCTGGAGCTATGCCTTCACTTTGGCTGGAGCTATGCCTTCAGCATCAGCTTGCGCGGCTTCACGTCGGTGCCCTTCACGCGCAAGCTCAGGGCACCGTTGCGAGTGGCGCTCAGGAGTCTTCTGCCGGCGGCATTGAAGTTCAACGTGACCTTCTTGCGCTTGCCGGCGGCAATCGAGAACTTCACGCTGCCGATCACCACGAGATGCATAAAGCTCTTCACCTGCGGCTTACGGCCGTGCCCGAAGACCCGTCCGGTCACGGTGGCAAGGATCCTCACGACTCCCTTGCATGCGCCCTGCTTGCCACAGCGAAGCTTCATCGAGGCGTGGCTACCCCGCGTGCGAGCAAGCCTGATCACGATCGCAAGGCCCCTCGAGACCCTCTGCGATTTGCCTGTGTTCGGGTTCGCCATTTCGAACACGGGAACACCAAGGGCGTTGCTGGTGGCGACCGCCAAGCCCGCAGGGTTGCTCGCGGTGACGCTGCAGGTGATCTGCGCGCCTTCGTCTGCGTTCTGCGTCGTATAGGTGCTCGCACTCTGCCCTGCGATCACGACTCCGTTCCGTAGCCACGCATAGGACAGGCTCGTGGGATTGTCCTGCCACTCGCCTTCGGAGCATGTGAGCGTGGAGCCCTTGCCCATCGAGCCGGTCAACGCTGGCGGCTGCACGTTTACAGGCTGCTTTGGCGACTTTTCAGCCATGCTCGCATCGATGCCACGGGTGACGCCTGGAGCGCTGACTGTCACTTCGGTCGGCGTTGCCGTCTTCAGAGAAGTGACGCCGTTGTAGAGCTGCGCCAGGTAGACCTCTTCGCAGGCCAGCGACGTCAGCGAGCACACGGTACCGTCGAACTCGACCAGGTAGGTACCGCTGGCGAGATCGGAGATTTCGTATTCGCCCGCCTTGTTGGTGGCTTCGCATTCGTCGGATTCGCCTTCGCCCCCGACCTCGATCGCGCAGACCTCGATCCCTTCGAGCGGCTGTTTCTCGATCGAGTTGCTGGTGACCACACCGGCAATCGCCCCTCCCGGCTGAAGTGCGATGTCGACCGAGCTGACTTCTGCACCAGCCGCCACGGTCACCTGTTTCGCGGCTTCGAAGTTGAGCGCTTGCTCGTAGTACTGCGGCACCACATATCCGCCCACAGGCGCAATGAACCCGATCTCGTATTTACCTGCCGGCAGTTTGGTGATCGTGTATTCGCCACTCGCTTCGTCTTCAGCGCATTTGACCTCAGACACTTCGCCACCGGCGACTTCCTGGAGTGCACACGCCAGCGCGGGCGAGACCGGAGCTCCCGTCGAGGCACTGGTTATCTGACCCGAGATAGACGCACCCTCCTGCATCACGGCATTGATTTCGGTGGTTGCTTTGCCAGCAGCCACGCTGACCGCCTTTGCCCCTTCGAGAGTTGAGCTTGCTTCGTAGTATTGGGTCGCATAGTCGGGCGAGCTGCCGCGAGCATAGAATTCCACCACGTAGGAGCCAACTGGCAGGTTTTCAAGCGTGTAGTGCCCGTTCGCTTCGGTCTTTTCGCATTCGCTGGCGAATTCATAAAACGATTCGCCTTCGTACTCTTCTTCTGCCAGCGGGCACACTTCGATACCCCTGAGCGGCGCTGAAGTCACGGCACTCGTCACGATGCCTTCGATTTCGCCGGTAGCAGCCACTGCACTCGCACCCGCGGGAGCGAGCAGGAGCCACAGAGCAAGCGCCATTACCGCCACCAGCGCGACTTGCGCTGTCCTTGCCGTCGCAATCTCCAGGCCCGCTCTCCCTCGCATCTGCGCTCCTCCCCTGTGTTTGCAGTCTGTCCACCGCGCCCAGCACAGCAATTCAAGCTGCGCGGATCGTGCACGAAGTCTGTCAGATCCCCCAAAAGCCGGTCGCGGGCGCGTAGCCTGCGACCAGATCGCGATCGCGTAGATTTCCCGCGATGAGCACCGGCGAGAACCAACCCCTCTTCTCCGCCTCGCTACTCGCGGGCAAGGTCGCGCTCGTCACTGGCGGCGGCTCGGGGCTTGGCCGCGAGACCGCGCTCGAGCTCTCGCGCTGCGGCGCGAGCGTCGCGATCTGCGGGCGCAGGCAGGAGCCGCTGCTGCAAACCGCCCAGCTTGACCCACGCGGCGCGATATCCACGCACGTCTGCGACATCCGCGAGGAGGACCAGGTCGAGCGCCTCGTCGATGAGATCCTCGCCACCCACGAGCGGATCGACCTGCTCGTCAACAACGCGGGCGGCCAGTTCCTCGCGCCCGCGGAGTCGATCACGCCGAAGGGGTTCAGAACCGTGATCAGGCTCAACGTCGAGGGCACCTGGCTCGTCACGCATGCGGTTGCGACGAAGGCGATGATCCCCTCAGGCCGCGGCGGACGAGTCGTCAGCGTCACGCTCTCGCCTCACAACGGCATGCCTGGGATGGCGCACTCGGGTGCGGCGCGCGCAGCGGTCGAGAATCTGATGCGGACGCTCTCGGTCGAGTGGGCGCGCTTTGGCATCGGCCTCGTCGCAGTCGCGGCAGGCCAGTTCGAAACCGAGACGCTGTTGACCAAGTACCCGCAGGCGATCGTCGAACGCGTCGCCGAGACGATCCCCGCAGGGCGCCTTGGCAGCGAGCGCGAGTTCGCCTCGCTCGTCGCCTACCTCTGCTCTGAGGCCGCGGAGTTCCTGTCGGGAACGGTGATCACGATCGACGGCGCCCGCGACAACTGGCTTGGGCGCTGGCCGCCGACGCAGGCGACCGACGCCGAGGGCAGGCCGCTCAGCGAGGAGCGCAGGAGCCCGCGCGAGGGAGCCTGAGGTCCCGACGAGATGCCTGGGCGCGCGAGCGGAACCTTGCCTGTGCCGCCAAGCCAATAACCTGGCAGCGTGACATTGATCGGGAACCTCGCCGCATGACCCCTTCGAAGACGCCTGACGAGCTCGTCGCCCTCTACGCCTCGGCGCTTGCGCCATTCGTGGCGGAGGCGCAGCGCATCACGCCCGCGGACGCGGAGATCTTCGACGCCCATACCCATCTTGGCCTCGACGAGGACGGCCGCTCGCTTGACCTGCCGACCTTGCTCGCCCAGCTCGACGCCGCCGGCGCGCAGCGGGCCTGCGTCTTCCCGCTGAACGACCCTGAGCGCGTGCCGCGCTACAGCGTCCCGAACGACAGGGTGCTGCGCTGGGCCGAAGAAAGCGACGGACGCCTCATCCCCTTCTGTCGCCTCGACCCTGAGGAAGAGCCGCTTGCCGAGGCTGAGCGCTGCCTGCAAGCGGGTGCAAGGGGCATCAAGCTGCACCCGCGCGCGCAGGCGTTTGGCTTTGAAAGCGCCGCGATGAACGGCATCTTCCAGATCGCCGAAGACGCCTCTGTGCCGATCCTCATCCACGCGGGCCGCGGCATGCCGCCGATCGCCGACGCGCTCGCCGATCTCGCGCTGAAGCACCCTGGGGCCACACTGATCCTCGCGCACAGCGCGATCTGCGACCAGGGGATCCTCACGACGCGCCTAGCGGACCATCCCGCGGTGCTCTATGACACCTCCTGCTTCTTTCCCGTCGATCTCATCGAGCTGTTCGCAAGGGTGCCATCCGAGCGGATCGTGTTCGCGTCTGATCCCCCCTATGGCCTGCCCGCGACTGGGCTCTACATGGTCCTGCGCGTCGCCGCCCAGTTCGGCCTCGAAGAGCGGGCTCTGCGCGGCGTGCTTGGCGGCACGATCGCGGGCCTCTTCGACGGCAGTGGCCTGCCCGCCGTCAACCCGCCAAGGCGTGGCGAGACGATCTGCCTCTCTGGCAGGCTCGCGCGCGTCTACGGCTATGCAGGCCTTGCTGGCCCCGCGATGTTCGCGGGTGCCCAAGAGCAGGCGCTTGCGATGCTCGAACTCGCGCTTGCCGCCTGCAGGGACCCGGACCCGGGAGAGGACGGGACCTCGATGGAGATGATCGGGACCGCACTGCAGGCGGCGGTCACGCTCCTGCGCGAGGGCGGGGACGCACCGCAGAGTGTGCGCGGCGCGATCGACCTGCTCTTCAGGTCGACGATCCACGCCGCGACCGCATTCGCCCATGACGGCTTTGCGCCAGAGCAGCCGCTTGGCGATCTCGCGGACGCGGTCTAACACAGGCGCGGTCGGGCGCCTGCGGTTCTCTCGTAAGCGACCGCCAAGACTGACAACCGAGCCTGATTCAGGAGGCGCCCGCTCAGTCCTCTGAACGGGTCAACCAGACCGCTGCCCACTCGCCGGCCTCCAGCCGGCGACGCTCGCTCAGGCTGTGCCTCGCAAACGCCTCCGCGACCTCGCTTGCCTCGCCGCGCAGCAGACCGCTGATCAGCAGATGCTCAGGCGCCTGAGTCATCGACTCCGCAAGCTCCAATAGCAGCGGTCGCAGCAGGTTCGCAAGCAGGATCGAGACCTCGGCGACTGGCGGCGCCTGCTCACGAATGTCATGACGCTCGACGTCGATCTCGACCCCATTTGCCAGCGCGTTCGCGATCGCTGCCTCTACGCTCTCGGGATCGTGGTCGAGCGCGCGCACGGGTGCGAAGCCAAGCTTCGCCGCGGCGATCGCGAGCACGCCTGAGCCGGTGCCGACGTCGAGCACCCCGCCGCGCACCCCCCTGCCTGCCAGCTCGAGCAGCAACGAGAGCGTGAGCCTCGTCGTGTGGTGCGCGCCTGTGCCAAACGCCCGCGCCGGTTCGATCACGACCTCCTCGACGCCTCGCAGCTCGCATTGCGGCTGCCAGGGCGCGCGCACATAGAGCGAGCTGGCGGGCGGCGAGGCACCGGACTGGGCGGCGCCCGGCGAGATGCCGAACGAGGCGGCATCGGGCGCCTCGACCAAAACTGGGCTGTGAAACTGCTTCCAGCGCTCGTCCCAGTCGTCGGGAATCTCGCTCGTGCTCACCTCGACCAATGCCCCTGCCGCCGCGGCGCGCACGTCTGGCAACTCTGGCAGCTCGCCGGGGGAGCCGTAGACGGCGTACTCGACAGTGTCCCCGCCCTTATCGATCTCCTCCACCCCGCTTGGCGCAAGCTCCAAGAGCTCGGCCAGCACGAGCTCCGCGCTCGCTCGCTGCACGCGCAGCGCCAGCCTGATCACGCCTGCGACTCAGGAGCCATGACCGTGCCCATGACCGCGCAGCACCCGCCGCAGCTTGCCGATAACCGACTCGTCTGAACGCAGGTTGTCCTCGGTCAGACTCTCGTTCAGCCGGCGCATCAGCTCGCGCTGGGTGTCGCTCAGCCTGCGAGGCACGACGACGTCGATGATCACCCTCAGGTTGCCCCTGCGACCTCGACGCAGCTCTGGCATACCCTCGCTCCTTACCGTGATCACCTCGCCTGGCTGGGTACCGACCGATATGTCGATCTCCGTCGAGCCTTCGAGCGTCGGCACCTCCAGCACGCCGCCAAGCGCAGCCAGCGGCGCGGGCACTGAGAGCACGGTCAGCAGGTCGTCGCCTTCCCTTACAAAGCGCTCGTCGGGCCTCACGCGCACGAGCACGTAGAGGTCGCCGGCGGGCGCTCCCGCCTCGCCGGCGTGCCCGCGGCCGGCGATCCTGATGCGCTGGCCGTCGGAGATGCCTGCGGGCACCTCGACGGTCACGGAGCGCCTCATCGTCTGCCTGCCGCGACCGCGGCAGGTCTTGCATGGCTGCGTCGGCAGGCGCCCGTCTCCGTGGCAGGCGTCGCAGACGACGGTCCTCACCATCTGCCCGAAGGGAGTCCTCGAGACGCTCTGCAGCTGGCCGGCGCCACCGCAGCGCTCGCAGGTCTCGATCGGCGTGCCAGGCTCTGCGCCGTTGCCATGGCAGTGCTCGCAGACGTCGATCGCCTCGTAGGAGACCTCGACGTTCGCGCCCGCGGCCGCCTCGACGAGCTCCAGCTCGATCGAGGCGGCGACGTCGCCGCCTGGTGCAGGGCCCCGCCCCTGCCGGCCGAACTGCCCACCGCCGAAGAACGCCTCGAAGAGATCGCTGATCGAGCCGAAGGCATCGAAGTTCGGCGCGTAGCCGCCTGAGCGCAGCCCCTCGTGGCCGTAGCGATCAAAGGTTGCGCGGCGCTGAGCGTCAGAGAGGATCTCGTAGGCCTCTGCGGCCTCCTTGAACTTGTCCTCTGCGTCAGGATCGTGGGCGTTGACGTCTGGATGCAGCTCGCGCGCGAGCTTGCGAAACGCCTTCTTGATGTCCTGCTCAGAGGCGTCACGGCGCACGCCGAGCACCTCGTATGGATCACGTGGCGTAGCCCTCGTGCTCATGCTCTGCTCCCCCTCGAAGTGTTCAGCTGTCGGCGTAGGCGTACTGGACGAATCTCGAAAGCTCCTGCGCAGCCTCACGCACGGTCGCGATCGCGCCGGCGTAATCCATCCGCACTGGGCCAATCACCGAGACGGCGCCAAGCTTGCGCTGTGCGAGGCCATAGCCGGCCGCGACGAGCGCGAGCGAGCGCATCGCGGGCAGCTCGTTCTCAGCGCCGATCCGCACGAGCACGTCTGAGCTTGACAGCGTCGAGCGCAGCACGCTCAGCAGCGTCACGCGCCGCTCGAGCATGTCCATCAGCTCGTTGATCTCAGCGATGCTCTCGATCTGGCCCTTCGCAAGCAGGTGGCTTGCGCCGTCGAAGTAGAGCGTGCCGCCTGGCTCCGTCGGCAGCTCCTCGAAGAAGGCGGGCGCAAGCCGCTTCACGAAGGCGCCCTCGCGCTCGCCAAGCCCGTCGTCGAGCAGCCGCTGGTGCAGCATCCTCGCGCCGACGCCAAGCCCCGTCAGACGCTCGTTCAGGTACTCCTCCGCCCAGGCGACGAGCCCAGAGTCGACTGGGTCTTCGAAGGTCACGAGCATCTTGCAGACCCCGCCTGTCGAGGTGATGATCACGACGGCAAGCACCTGCGGCTGCAGCTGAATCACCTCGACGCGCCTGATCGTCGCGCTGTCGATGCGTGGCGCAGAGACGACGGCAAGCAGGTTGGTGACCTGCGAGAGCGTCTCGGTCGTCGAGCGCATCGCCTCCTCGATCTCCTTGCGCATCAGCGAGAGCTGCAGCAGGGGCTGCAAGGGGCGCGGCTTGCCAAGCTCCTGGCCTGCGGCGAGCATCCTGTCCACGACATAGCGATGTCCAAGGTCGGTAGGCACCCTGCCTGCGGAGGTGTGGGGATGCGTCAGCAGACCGCGCTCCTCGAGCAGCGCGAGCTCATTGCGCACCGTGGAGGGCCCACAGTCCAGGTCGGGATCGGCGGCGATCGTCCGCGAGGAGATCGGCTGACCGCTCTGCACGTGAGCATCCACCACGCTGCACAGGATCCGCTCCTGGCGTGGCGTCAGCATCGATATGAGTTTACGAGCCCCGACGGGGGTCCGGCGCATGCGGCACAGCAACGCACCACTCCGAGCCCCGCCATGGGTCCGGCGCACGCGGCGTGGCGGCGCGCCACCCCAAGTCCCGCCATGGGTCCAGCGCACGCGGCGCGGCGGCGCGCCACCCAACAGTTCTCTGGCGCGACGACACGCTGCTTCGCCTGTCCGGGGACCGGCCGCCTCGCGGGGACCAAGCCTCGCGACTAGAGCGAGAGCTCGCGACTAGAGCGCGAGCTCGGCCTCAGCGTTGCGGATGATCTGGTTGCCCGCCTGCTCAGCAACCGTCTCGACGACCGCGCGCCCGTCCGCCGACTCGCGCACAGTGCCAGTCACCGTGACCTCCTGCTCGGGCACGCCCATGCCGCGAAACTGGACTGAGAGCCGCTTCAGACTCTCTGGGCCGCCTGCGGCCTCGGTCTGCGCACGCGCAACTTGAGCCATCGACCAGAGGCCGTGCAGGATGCGGCCTGGCAGGCCAACCGCTTTCGCGAACTCCTCGTCGATGTGGATCGGGTTGAAGTCGCCCGAAGCGCCGGCGTAGCGGACCGTCAGGTACTTGTCGGGGGTGATCTTCAGCTCTGGGATCTGGTCTCCCGCATTCAACTGCGCCATCTGCTCACACTCCTCGAACGATGTTGGTCCACGTGCCGCGGCAAACCTGCTCGCCCTTCTGGTTCTTCGAGATCGACTCGAAGATGTAGTAGCCGCGCCCGCCGTCTTCGTAGATGTCCTTCACGGTGCCCACAGTCGTGATCTCGTCGCCTGCGATCACGAGCGGCCCCCACTCGAACTCCTGGCCGCCGTGGACCATCATCGCGAAGTTCAGTTCGATCTCCGGATCGAAGATGCCTGGGCCGACCGCTGGCATCGCGTAGACGACGGCGAACATCGGCGGCGCGACAAGGTCGGCGTGACCTGCATCCCTCGCGGCCTGCAGATCGAGGTGTAGCGGATTGGTCTCGCCCACCGCGCGGGCGTACTCCCTGATCTTCTCCCTGCCCACCGCGTAGGTGACAGGGTCATAGCTCTTGCTGATCGCTTTGGTGTTGACTGGCACCTGAACGGGACTCCTTCGGCGATTGAGACACTTGGTCGGGTACGGCGGCAGGACCTCGACCCTCACCGCCGCCGACGCCTGCGACCCGATCCTGCCCGAATCGCCGGCGAGCGCTGCGGCGCGAAAGTTTACGCGGCGACGGGCGTGCGTGCCTCCGCGTCCGGCGCTGCTACAGGAAGCGCAAGGTCACCGCTGGAAACGGAATACGTCAGGCACGCCGAGGAGATCCAGTTGGCGGATCTGGGGTGGACGACCCTGCCGAGCCCAATGTCCGCCGTCTACGCAGAGGCGCAAGCAACTTGTCCCACGGCACCAGACCTCGAAATGACAGTCCCGTGGGGATTTCCGAGCCACGAATGCCTGATGGAGGGGGCAACGGCGGCGCAGGCGCCTTCTCGACTGGATCTCCGAGGTACTCAGTCATAGAAGCAACACCAAAATATAGACACTTGTAAGGAGCGCTGGAGCGCCAGCGGCCACTGCAAGCGCCCTGCGACGCACTGCGATGCCTGCGTCGTTGCGCTCCGTCGTGGATACCAGGTCGGCGAGCAGAAGCTGGAGATACGCAATCTCATCCTTTAATCCATAGTCCGCGTAGAACCGTCCTGGCGAGGGGCCGACTTCGGCATTGGAGTTTCTCACGCTGCCCGTCAAGCACGCTGCCATCCCAATGACTAAGCCAACCAGCAACAACACGCGCTCATGACGTAGGCCGTCGTGCAAGGTCAGCAAGAGACTCGCAGCTGCCGCAAAGAACCCAAGCAAGCCCAGGAGCTTGGCATCGAGGGCGCTATCAGCCTGCACCTGCGCCGCCAGCCTCTCGTGGCTTGCGTAAACGGCGCTGCGCAAGTTCTCGCTGATCGCCTGAGGCATATGTCTCTCGTCCCCGTGCCCATGTGCGAGGCCAGACATAGCGCCTGGCCCCGCACACAGATCCCTGCATCGCCTGTCTAGAACGGAATCTCGGTCGAGCTCGCTCCCGCCCCGACGAGCTCGCCGCCCTGGCCGTCGAAGCCAGACCCATCGGGCGCGCCGTCCTGCTGGCCAGGGCCCTGCAGGAACTCGACGGCATCAGCGACGACCTCGACCGTCTCACGGCGCTGCTTGTCCTCGGTCTCCCATTCATGCCAGCGCAGACGCCCATCGACTCCGACGCGATCGCCCTTGTTCAGGTAGCGGTCGACGTTCTCAGCCTGCGTGCCGAAGACGCTGACGGTGAAGAAGTTCGGCCTGTCCTCGTAATCGCCGTTGGCGTCCTTGCGCAAGCCGGTGCAGGCGATGCGCAGACTGCAGACGCTGCCACCTGACGACAGCGCGCGCAACTCAGGGTCACGCGTGAGGTTGCCGACGAGCACGACACGGTTGATGTTGGAGTAGGACATTTTGCTGATCTCCTTGTCTCTCGTTGAGTGCCCCCGCCGAGGAGGCTAAACCGCGCTTGGGATGGTTTAGGAAATCGGGTGACCAGTACGATTTATCTGACCGAACATCCATCGCCGGGCGCAGGGTCCAATCGAACGGCAGCGCGCGCCGCAAGGACCCGCTCGCATCGCAGCACCGCGCCCGCCGCAAGGACCCGCTCGAACGCAGCCCCACGATCCAACCGCTCGCCCCTGGGCACACGATCGCGCCGGCGAGGATCCGCTAGAGCGGCAACACCACGATCCGCCCGCTTGCCTCTGAGCCCGCGATCGCCTGCGCGAGCGCCCGCTCCACTTCGGGCACTGCCACGTAGAGCACTCCTGCGACCAGATCGCAGCGCGCCCAGGCGCTACAGATCTCCGCCAACCGCTCCCTCGACTTCAACGTCAGCTCCACCTCGACGACGACAGGAAGCCTGCGCCGCTCTTCGCCGGCCTGTCCGTCCCCCTTCCCCACCTGCCTCAGCGGCCACAGCACGAGGTCAGGCCTGTGCAGCAGCTTCGCCCCGTCCTTTCCCACCCCCAGCGTCGCGCTCGCCAGCGGCCCGCCTTGCACGCCCTCATCACGACGCAGCTCACGCTCACCCGCGAGTCGGTGCCCTTGGCAGCTGTATGCGAGTTTCGCCGCGACGGCGGCACACGCAATCAGGTGAGGAGCGCTGCCAGGTGTCACCTTGCATCGCGTCAACCCCTGCTCGCCGCATGCGTTCATGCCCTCACTCGTCACCGTGTAGAGCGAGGGCTGATCCCGCAACGGTCTGCAACTACTGACCAAGCCCAGCCTCGCCAGCCTGCTCAGCTCGCTTTTCGCCGTGCCCAGTGTGACGCCCTTCAGCGGCGCAAGCGCCTCCGCTGTGACGGCACCGAGACGCGCCACCCAGGCGACTGTCGCAAGGTGACTCTCGCTAGGCGGGGGCAGTGTCCGGCTCACCCCAGCTCCCTGGCGCTCAGCATGCGTGCGAGGCGCGCGTCGAGGCGCGTCCTGCGGCCATGTCCTGCGTGGCCGACGACCGCTGCGCAGCCTTGCGCGAGCGCCCGCAGCTCGAGCGCCTCGATCCCGGAGAACCTCGAGACCCACTCCGCTGAGTCGTGGTCGACCTGGCGGTGGGCGATCAGGCCCGTGATGTTGCCTGTCACCTGCTTGCGCAATCCAGGCCCGCCGGCAAGCTCGAGGTCGGCAAGCTCCTGGGTGCCAAGCACGAGGCTCATGCCCGCGCCACGGGCCCTGCCGAAGAGGCCGCCAACCTGGCCGGCGGAGAGCGCTGCGAACTCGTCGATCACCGCAACCGACCGCAGCGGGCTTGCCTGCAGCGCCGCCATTGTCGTCTGCAAGTCGAGAAAGATCGCGGCGCCGACCATGCGCATCAACATCGGCCGCTGGTCGCTGCGCAACCTGAAGAGCACGACCGCCCGCGAGCGCAGGGCGCTCAGCAGATCGAAGCGCGGCGCATCTGGCGTCGCAGGATTGAGCCAGCGGCCGACGTCCGACTCGGCGACGATCGCAAGCCTGTCGCGCACGCCGGAGAGGTCGCTGCGCTGCCTCTGCGTGAGCGCGTCGAGATAGGCCTCGGTCGCTGTCGTCGCCTCTGAGCGCGGCAGGCTGCGCAGCAGCACCTCCAGCCGCTCGGGGACGAGCTGCTCGGCCAGTGCCGCGATGCTCGTCTCGCCCCCAGCGCTGCGCAGCATCCGCACCGCGTGACCGATGTAACGCTGTGCCTGACGCATGTAGTGCGGCTCGGTGAAGGTCTCGCCGGCAAGTGCCTTGTCGGCGACCTCGCCATCCTGCCCCTGGGCGAGCGGGTTGAAGACCGAGGGACCCTCTGGCGTCCACTCGATCAACCGCCTGCCCGCCGCGCGGGCAGCACGGCAGAGTTGCCTACGCAGGTCAGGGTCGTCCTTTGGGTCGATCACGACAACTGGCAACCCCCGCTCGATCGCGCGCACGGCAATCCAAGTCATCGTCACTGTCTTGCCAGATCCGGCGGCTCCGAGCACGAGGAAGTGACGCCCGCCGCTGTCGCTCAGCAGCTGGATCTCCACGGGCCGCAACCTCGCGTCGTAGCCGACGAGCAGCTTCTCGCCGTCGAACCAGGAGCGTGCGCGGATGCGTTGACGTCGACGAGCCGCGCGCACGAGCAGCGGCAACGCGCCGACCAGACCAAGACGCAGCCTCGTGCCTACGCCGCAGCGCCATAGCCATCGCAGCAGTCGCGGCAGGACGCGTTTCAGGACCATCCAGAGCACGAGGATGATCAGGAGATGCTCTGCGGCGCCGCCGAGCAGGTGCACAAACGCCGCAAGTGGCGCGAGTGGATCGATCCCATGTGCCGGGAACCCCAGCGCAGACGCGGCTCGCCTGCCGACACTCATGCGACCTCGACCTCCCGTGGACTGACCCCAAGGCCGCTTCGCGCGATCAATGCGAGCACATCACTGTGAATCCAGGGCGTCGGCGCGACGCCTGGCGCTTCGGCGGCAAGTCCAAGGCGCCGCGCCAGCCAGCTCGTTTCGCCGCTGACGGTCCCACGAGGATCGCGCTTCACCCTCTCGCAGCGCAGCGCGACCTCACTCATGCTCACGATGCCCCGTCGCACCTGCGAGAGCACCGTTTCGCGCAAGCCGCGATTGAGCACGGTGCGACTCGTGTTCAGGCGTTGCAGCTCTGAGCGCAGCGTCGTGATCGAGACCGAGTGCTCGCCGCAGCGGCCCAACAGGGCCCTCGCGCTGAGCGTGCGCACCGGCTCGTAGCTTTCGAGGCTGCCGACGACCTCGCGCAGGCTCACTGGCCGCAGCTCCCCTCCTGGCACGGCGTACCTGCACCAGCGCAGCTCGGGTATCGACATCTCCGCGCAGACGAGCTCCAACGCGAAGCATTCGCCACTCGGGCCCTCCAGCCGTGACGGGCCACCTGGATCCTGCATTGCCTGCGCCTCCAGCTCAGAGGTTGGGACGGCGCTCAGATCCTCTGCGGCGACGCGCCTGCAGGCGCTTGGCGAGGGCGTTCGCATGTAGATCGCGCATGCCAGCTCCGCGTTGCCGGCCGGCTCGTCGGGCGCGAGATGCGCGATCAGACGGCGGTCCCCGAGTGTCGCGGAGTCACAATCGACGACGAGCACGCTGCCACCGGCGCCCAGGCACCTCAGGACCTCTCGACGCCGGCCGTCGCCGTCGAGGTAGGCGGCCAGCAACTCGCCTGCGAGCGCGTCCCGAACCTCAGCCTGCTCGCGGCTCTGGACGCGACTTGCGCGCTCGTGTACCGCCGCGTGGCGTCGTATCGCAGGTCGAGACGGAGCGGTGCGCTGTGCGTAAGCGGTCGGTGTCATCGCGGGTTCTCCTTGGGTTGGGGCAGAGCAGCCCTCATCGCTGTCGCAGGGGCTTGTACGGACGGCTTGGGACGGCTTTGGGCGCCGCGTGCGACAGGCGACCGCATGACGCGCCCACGAGTGACCCCTATAGGGGTCACTCGCTTCCGGAGATGGCCGCGAGTTTCACCCTTCAAAGTTGGCGCGAAATGGATATCCGAGCCGCGGCACGCGGCAACTGCGGACGCACGAGTTGCAAAAGACACACCACCTGCTCATCCGACGCATGCCGGAGAGCGGGACATCCAAGGCGTCATATAACGCTTGCCGTTCATAACGCTTGCCGTTCATAACGCTTGACGTTCATAACGCGTGGCGTTATATTTGCTTGGTGCTGCGGTCCTTCGCAGACAAGGACACAGAGGCTGTTTGGCAGCGCAAAGCGACGCGCAAGCTCGACCTGGGCACACAGCGCGCCGCTCTGCGAAAGCTGCTGATCCTCGATGCAGCCGAAGCCCTCGATGACCTGCGGATACCGCCAGGCAACCGACTGGAGAAGCTAAAGGGAAACAGAGCGGGCGCCTACAGCATCCGCATAAACAGGCAGTGGCGAATCTGCTTCCGCTGGACTCCTGCCGGCGCAGAGAACGTCGAGATCGTCGACTACCACTGAAAAACAGGGAAGACCGAGATGACTGACAACCCGATCATGACCCCCATCCACCCTGGCGAGGTACTGATGCAGGAGTACCTCGAGCCGCTTGGTGTCACCCAGCACCGCCTCGCTGTCGCGATCGGCGTTCCCCCACGACGCATCAACGAGATCGTCCATGGCAAGCGCCGAATCAGCACTGACACCGCTTTGCGGCTCGCGCGATACTTCGGGACCACGGAGCGCTTCTGGCTCAATCTCCAGGATCGCTATGACCTCGAGATCGAACGCGACAGACTCGCCCCCGTCCTCGAGACGATCCAGCCGCTCGTTCATGCCTGAGGTGCGCCGGACTGCGAAATTCCCCGTTCTTTCCCGGTCATAGGAGCGTCGCAGCAACCCTCAGGCCACTGCGCACAGCAGCTGCGAAGCGTCCTTCGCTGCGGCCAACACAGCCACCGCGTAACCATCCCCCCGCCCTGTGAAGCGCGGCGTCGGCACGGGCACCGAGATCGCGCCTGCGAGCCCTGCGCGATCGAAGACGGCGGCGCCCACAGCGCAGATCCCTTCTGTGTGCTCCTCGCGATCGAATGCCACGCCCGTCGTACGCACCAATGCCAGCTCTGCGAGCAACGCCGCACGCGAGACGATCGTCTGCGCCGTCAGGCGTGACAGACGCGCAGGCAACAGCGCCAATGCATGCTCCTCTGACAACGACGCCAGCAGCGCCTTGCCGTTCGCCGTGCAGTGCAGCGGAAAGCTTGCGCCGACGACCGAGACGGCGCGCAGTCGATGGGGCGCCGCGAGCTGATCCACGAACTTCGCGCCGCCGCCATCGAGCACGGCGAGATCGACCGTCTCCTCCAGCTTGCAATGCAGGCGCTCCAGCACGGGTCGCAGCCGCGCTGGCAACGTCTCGCGCGCCGCCGCGCCAAGGCTTGGCAGGGCGTCGCCAAGCCGCACCATGCCGCCCCGATCGCTGCCGAGGAGCCCCTCCGTCGCCAGGGCCGCCACGAGCCTGTGAACCGTCGACTTCGGCAGACCGACGGCAAGCGAGAGCTCGCCGAGTGGCAGTCCGTCGGGCGCGTCCTGCAAGGCGCGCAGCAGCTGCCCTGCGCGCGCGATCGACTGCACCCCGCCTGACTGCGCTGCGCCCTGCCCCGGTGTCTCGGCCCCTGCAAGCTCATTCTGCATTACAGAATCAGAATACTGTATCGTGGAATGATCATGGCGAGAACGATGCAACGGGGCGAGGAGGGCTACGAGCAGGCGAGGCGCGACGCCGTCTGGAATGCGCGCACCCCGGAGCGCTTCCCGCAGCGGATCGTGCTTGCCGAGAGCGAGCAGGATGTGATCGCCGCGGTGCAGGCCGCCACCGAGGCCAACCTGCGCATCACGGTGCGCTCTGGCGGGCACAGCTGGGCGGGCAACCACCTGCGCGAGGACTGCGTGCTACTTGACCTCTCGCGGATGCAGGAAGTCGAGGTCGACGCGCATGCGATGACCTCGACGGTGCAGCCTGGCTGCCATGGCGACGAGCTGCTCGAGCAGCTCGCCCAGCATCACTGCTTCTTCCCCGCAGGCCACTGCCCTGGCGTCGGGATTGGCGGCTACCTGCTGCAGGGCGGCTTCGGCTGGAACGGCAGGGTCCATGGCCCTGCCTGCATGAGTGTCATCGCGATCGACCTCGTCAACGCCCGGGGCGAGCTCATCCACGCCGACGAACAACAGAACAGCGAGCTGCTCTGGGCAGCGCGCGGCGCTGGGCCGGGCTTCTTTGGCGTCGTCACCCGCTTTCACCTCAGCCTCCAACCACGGCCGCAGGTGATCGCCAACGGCGTCCTGCTCTACCCGATCGAGCTGCTTGACGAGATCTTCGGCTGGGCGGCGCAGGTTGGCCCTCAGGTACACAGGACGATGGAGCTGATGCTCTTCATCCACCGCGACCCTCAGGGCGAGCTCGAGATCGCGGTCACGGGCCCTGTACTCGAGCAGGACGAGCACAGCGCGCGCGAGGCGCTCGCGGTGCTTCAGACCTGCCCCCACCAGGAGCGCGCAAAGGCAGTGGCGCCCTATGTCGAGGGCGACTTCGCAGACCTCTTCGCCGGTGCGCACGCCGCCTACCCAGACCAGCACCGCTACGTCGCCGACAACATGTGGACGCACGCGCCGGTCGAGCAGCTGCTGCCTGGGCTGCACAGGATCGCGCAGACGCTGCCGCCTGCGCCCTCGCACATGCTCTGGATGAACTGGGGCCCAGGTCGGACTCCGCCGCCGCCGCGCCTCGACATGGCCTACAGCGTCGAGGATGACACCTACATCGCCCTCTACGGCGTCTGGCAGGACCCTGCCGAAGACGCTGCCAATACCGCCTGGGCGACGCAGCGGATGCGCGAGATGGAGCCCCTCGCGACGGGCATCCAACTCGCCGACGAGAACCTTCGTCAGCGTCCCTCGCGCTTCCTTTCCGATGCGAGCCTCGAGCGCCTGCGGCAACTGCGCGCCAAGCATGACCCTCATCGCCGCTTCCACTCCTGGATGGGTCCGCTTGGAGAGACGCGATGAGCAGCGCAGAGCGTGACGAGGCGCTTGCCCGCTACCTCGACCGGGAGATGACGGCGCCTGACGCAACTGTCATGCAAGCGCTTGCGGCAGGCCCGATCGACCCCAGCCAGGCGCTGCCGCTTGCTGACGCGCAGCGGCTGCTCGACCCTTCGCCACTGCCTGTCGAGACGGGCTTCTGCACACTGCCTCACGGCGTTGGCCATGTCGCGGTCAGGACTGCGATGCCAAAGGTCAGCGGCGAGATGATCGACTGGTGGTTCGACTGGCACCCCAGAGACCCCCTGCGCTACCGCGTCTGGCACCCCAAGGCGCACCTCGACAACTCGCTGCAGGAGCCGGCGCAGCCTCGCCAGAAGCGCCACTGGGGCGCTGTCCACCATCCGGTCGAGGACGTCGGCACCGGCATCGTGCACGCGCGCATCGCCTTCCTCGACCCCCGCGCGATGGGCATCTCCGAAAGCGCGCTCTCACACCCCAAGCCTGCCACGATCGTCTGTGGGTACGCCGGTGACGATCGTCTGCGCATGCGCCACTCGCCGATGTTCCACGTCTTCCTCTACGAGGGCGACGGCGTCGTGCTGCGCAGCCGCTTCTGGCTTGGCGCCGCGATCAGGCCCTACGGCCCGCTTGGCCCCATCGGCGAGCGCCTGCTCAACAACCGCCAAGTACGCCGCAGGGCGCTGCCAAAGCGCCTGCCGCAGGCGCTTGCCCAGCACTGCGCCGAGGAGTACGCCAACCTTGGCACGCTGCTGCCTGAGCTCTACGAGCGCTTCGCCTAAGAAGCCTCGCCCAGCGCCGCGCGCGTCAACGCCACAGCGCTCTCGCCCGCGGCAAGCAGCGGCTCTACGCTGCGCAGCGAGCGGCAGAAGACGAAGGCGCCCTCCAAGAGGCTCAGCATCGAGAGCGCAAGCGCCCTCGCGCGCTCCTCGGACAGGCCCCCCGTCTGCAGGTAGGAGCTCGCGCCCTCGATCCATTCGCTGAAGACCTCCGCGGTCGCCTCTCGCAGGACCTCGTTCGTGCTCGCCACCTCGAGCGCTACGGTCGCGATCGAGCAGCCCTCCACGTAATCGGTCTCCTGTAGCGTCTGCGCCGCGCCGGTGAAGAACTCTCCGACGGCAGTCAGCACGTCGGGCGCTTGCAGCGCGATGCCTGCGAAGAGCTGCGTGTAGAGCCGCCCTGAGGTGCGGATCGTCTCGGCGCCAAGCTCCTGCTTGCCGCCTGGAAAGAAGTGGTAGAGCGAGCCGAAGGGCGCGTTCGCGGCTTCGACGATCTGCTTCACGCCGGTGCCTGAGTAGCCCTGGCGCTGGAACAGCTCCGCGCTCGAGCCGACGATCCGCTCCCTCGTGCCCAACGCCGCCTGTCCCTCGCTGCTTGCCATCGCCTCGCTCCCGATAGGTCCTATCTCGATGCTGTTCCGACTGGCGTATACGCCAGTCGGCCGGTCCGCACATGTGCGGACCGGGGCAATGCCGCATGCGGCATTGCCTTGATGACGATGATAGTGTCCGCTTACTAGAGCGATCTATCAAATTTTGGGGGTTCCAATGTCTCCGCTCCTCTCCCGCGTCCACCCCACACCGACGACCCGCCGCCGCCCACATGGCTGGCTACGCCACTACTCCGTGCTGCTCAGACCGAGCGGGGTCGCGGACCTGCCGATCGTCTTCGAACGCGCCAACGAGCGGCGCATGCGCCGCCTCCTCGACTCCGCGCGCGACGCCGCCCAGCAACGGCGCCACCGCAGCAGGCCGACGATGCGGGCGCTCATCGCCGCGCCGAAAGGCAACCTGCACTGGCGTCAGGTCCCTGCGCCGCTGCCGCCTTCGCCCCTTGGCGCGACTGTACGCCCGCTTGCGATCGCGACCTGCGACATCGACTGCGCGCTCTGCCATGGCACGACGCCGCTGCTGCTACCGCTGCAACTTGGCCACGAATGCGTCGCAGAAGTCACCGCGGTCGGCGCAGAGGTCGCGACGGTCGAGGTCGGCGAGCGCGTGATCGTCCCCTTCCAGATCAACTGCGGCGTCTGCGAGCCCTGCAAAGCGGGCTTCACTGGCAGCTGCCTTGGGGTGCCGCCGATCGCCGCGTTTGGCATGGGCCTGCTCACGGGCCACTATGGCGGCGCGTTTGCGGATGAGCTCGGCGTCCCCTACGCGGACGCGATGCTCGTGCCACTGCCTGACGGCGTCGACCCCGCTGCTGCAGCAAGCCTCGCTGACAACATCTGCGACGCCTACCGCCATCTCGCCCCGCACCTGCCACAGGTGCTGCAGCGCGATCCTGACGCGGAGGTCCTCATCGTCGGCTCGGTCACGCGCCGCTTCAGCTTCGGGTCGAGCATGCCGCTCTACTCCGGCCTCATCGCAAAGGCGCTTGGCGCGCGCACCGTCACGATCGCCGACAACCGCCCCGCGGTCGCAGAGCACGCGACGCGGCTTGGCCTGCGCGTCATCGACCCGCGCGAACTGCGCCACCGCGCGCCTGCGCCGCTCGTCGTCGACGTCAGCGTCTACCCGCGCGGTCTCGCCCTCGCCCTTGCGAACACGGCGCCTGACGGCATCTGCACGAGCTCGGGCAGCCTCAACCACAAGGGCGAGGTCCCGCTGCTCTCGATGTACGTGCGCAACGTCACCCTGCACATCGGCCGCACGCACGTGCGCAGCCTCATCCCTGCCGCACTCGATCTGATCGTCAGCGGCAAGCTGCGCCCTGAGACCGTGACCGCGACGGTCGCACCGCTCGATGAGGCCCCAAGCGTGCTGCGCGAGAGCTTTCGCAGCGGCGGTGCGAAGGTCGTGCTCACCGCCTAGATCCCGTTGCTTGCTGCAGTAGCACCACATGCAGTCCGGCTGAATCCGGCCGAATCAGTGCCTGCCTGGAGCGCAACTGGCGCGCACTCGTCTCAGTCGGAGAGCCGGGGGACAAATGAGACGGCCAAGAACGCGAGCGACGAGCACGATGCCGTCCAGCCGGTCCATATAGCCGCCAAATTGGCTATCGTTAGTGAGCGTCGAGGAGGACGGGATGCGGTACGGGCTAAAGCTCAAGGGGTATTCCGTCGAAGGAGTCGAAAATGGTCCCGCAGCCTGACCAGCCCACAGAGGAGATGCCGTTGCATGGCACCATCTTGCATCGGCGTCATCCGATCGTGCTGTGCGCGATCGATTGTTGGCGGGAGGGCGACGAGTACGTTGTACGTGCTTCCGACTTCGATCTCTACGCAGTAGGCGCCACGCATGACGAAGCGGTCGCGAAGTTCATTGTTGAGGTCTACTCGCTATTCGATGCCCTCCGGGGACTCGGCGAGAAGATGACAGATGAAGAGCAGCATCTCTTCGTGCGTCTAGCAGGCCCAATTCTCGGTGCCATCCGTGAGGAACGAAAGCGCGAAGACGCGCAGCTCATCGCGTTCCCGCGCTTCCGCGGCGATCACTCGCCAGCCCGAGAGTGGAGTCCGTCATCAGGCCACGCGAGATCGAATCAGCTCTCACCCGCCTAACCGGGCAGCCACCGTGGCGAACGACCAAAGAGAGCGTCGAATGGCGCCTGGCGGTGCCGTGCGCCAATGACGAGACGGTCCTCGTCAAAATCCAGGTAGGGCTACACCGCAAGGAAGTCGCCAAGGCATCCTACGGCCAGATCGCTCGACGCCTGCTCCTCGACCGGAAAGTGATCGAGGAGGTTCTCTCGGGCTGGAATCATGAGCAGCTGATGGCGCACCTCCAGTCGCATAGCGCCGAGCAGCTGCGCGAGCCCGCGGCGCAGAGGTTCCGACGCTAGCCACCGCGCCTACGCGCCGCCCGGTGCTCAGCCTGCGCGCGCAGCACCGCGACCTCCTCCCAGACGAAAGCCCTGCGACTCGCAGGGCTTTCATAAGTCGCACTACCGGGATTCGAACCCGGGTTTCCGCCGTGAGAGGGCGGCGTCCTAGTCCCCTAGACGATAGCGCCGTAGATCGGGGCTTGAGCCTAGCAGAGCCATCTGCCGGCACGCGCGACGCAATGGCCCGTGCGCCGGCCGCAAGCGAGGCGTTGCGGTGCAATAGACTCCCCCGCTCTCGCTCGCACGCGGATGTGGCGGAATTGGTAGACGCGCACGGTTCAGGTCCGTGTGGAGGAAACTCCGTGGAGGTTCGAGTCCTCTCATCCGCACTGCAGGAACACCCTGCAAATCGGCAGGTTTCGCGCGTCCTCGCCTTCGCGCGCGAAGCTCCTGCTCGCTAGCTGTACCGCGCCAGAACCTCGCAGATGCGCTCGGTGCCCCAGCCGATCTCCTCTGCGGGCACGCGCTCGTCAGCCGCGTGAATCAGGCTTGCGAACTTCATCTCCGCTGGCAGGCGCATCGGCAGAAAGCCATAGGTCTGGATTCCAAGCCTCGCGAAGAAGCGACCGTCGGTGAAACCGGGCATCAGCATCGGCAATGGCACCGCCCCAGGGTCGGCCACAGTCAGGACGTCGCTCAGCAGCGGCATCAGGGACAGGTCCGCCTTGCTGGATCCTGGCTCATAGCTCGTTGTCTCCAGCTCGAGGCCCTCGTCGCCGACCAGCTCACGCAGCTCGCGGAAGAGATCCTCCGCCGTCTGCCCAGGAAGCAGACGCCCATCGAGCTCGAGCTGCACCTCGCTTGGGATCACATTCACCTTCGCACCGCCATGCACGACGGTCGCGTTCACGGTGTTGTGGAACATCGGATCCAAGGTCAGGCCCGCCTCTCCGAGCAGGTCGAGCGTCGCGTCGGTGCGCTCAGGGTCGAGCAGCGCGTCAGCAAGGTCTCGTCCGCCAACTGGCAACGCGGCCGCGAGCGTCTGAATCATCGAGCGCGGAATCTCGGTGACATGCACTGGCAGCCGCCGCGTATTGAGCGCACCCAGCAGCTCAGCAAGCTTTGCCATCGCACCGCCGCGCATCGGGATCGAGCCGTGCCCGCCTGGCCCCCTGATCGTCGCGCGCATCCAGCATGGCTGCTTCTCGCCCACCTGAATCGGGTAGGCGCTCAAACCCGCCATATCGGTGCGCGCGCCGCCAAACTCACCGAGCGCATGCCTCACGCCCTCGAAGAGCTCAGGGTGCTCCTCCACCACGAAGCGCGCGCCGTAGGCCCCAAGCGCCTCCTCATCCGACAGCACGCACAGCAGAAGGTCGCCTGGTGGCGGCTCAGCGGACTCGGCAAGCCGCAGGACCGCGCCGAGCATCATCGCCACGCCGCCCTTCATGTCGAGGGCCCCTCTGCCCCAGACCTCGCCGTCGATCAGCTCGCCGCCAAACGGATCGTGGCGCCAATCCTGGCCGTCAGTCGTGACGACGTCGACGTGACCCTGCAGCAGCAGCGGCGGCGCCGCACCGCGACCAGGCAGCCGCACCAACAGGTTCGGCCGCGCCGGATCCTTCGCCAGGACCCTTGTGCTCAGACCAGCCGCATCGCAGAGATCCTTGATCCACCCCACGCACTCAGCCTCTTTGCCAGGCGGATTGGTCGTGTCGAACCGGATCAGCTGGCGCAACAGCTCGACAGGGTCGTGCGGCATCGTCGAGACCATAACGATGCAGACCGATCTCAGGCTCGACCGGGCGAGCCACGCATCGCCCGGTCGCAGTGCTGGCGCCGCAGGCCATAGGCCTGACCCGCAGCGCCGCGGACGGCCTCTCTAGGCCGCGACTGTCCGCTGCAGGAGGCTGAACAGCTCGTCGAAGTGACGCTCCGCGGCAGCCTCGTCATAGGCGGCTGTATCCGACATCGTGTAGCCGTGCGCGGCGCCCTCGTAGAGCTCTGAGCGATACGTCACGCCCACCTCGCTCAGCGCCTGCTCGAGCGTTGCGATGTTCTCGGGGGTCATGCTCTGGTCGTTGTCGGCGTGGCCGAGGTAGATCTCGGCCTGCAGCTCGCTCGCGCTGCGATGCGGGCTTTGCTCGTCGTCGCTGACGAGGCCGCCGGCGTGGAAGCCTGCAAGCGCGGCGACACGCCTCGGATATGCCGTCGCGATGCGCCAGCCGACGCGCCCGCCGAGGCAGTAGCCGGTGATCGCGACGGGACCAACGCCCTCCTGCTCGAGCCTGTCGAGATAGGCGCCGCCATCACTCACGATCCTCTCTGCGGTCAGTCCCTGCATCAGCGGCATGATCTTCTCGTACAGCTGCGGACGCCGCTCAGGATCGTTCAGCAGCTCGACGGGCACGATCGGCGAGCGCGCATCGCGGTAGAAGACGTTTGGCGCAAGCACTGCGAAGCCCTGCGCTGCGATGCGCTCGACCATCTCCTCGATCCGCGGACGCAGGCCGAAGGCGTCCATCAGGAACAGCACCCCAGGGTGACGCTCGCCGTCGTCTGGCTTGGCCAGATATGCATCTGCGACCCCGTCCTGCGTCTTGACCTCGACCATCTCGCCGCTCATCGATCCGCTCCTATCGCGTCAGTGGGTGGTGTTGGCCGCAACCTAATCATCTTGCAGTCCTTCACGCGGAGCTATCCTCGACCGCGATGAGGGCTGCGGTCTACAGCGAGGCGGGCGACGCGACATCGGTGCTGTCTGTACAGGAGCTCGAGACCCCGCAGCCGCAGGCCGGCGAGGTGCGCGTGAAGATCGCCTGCTCAGGCGTCAATCCGACCGACTGGAAGTCGCGCTCTGGGATGACGGGCAGCTCCCCTGACGGCTTTCAGGTGCCACACCAGGATGGTGCCGGGACGATTGATGTGATTGGGGATGGGGTGGGGGATCGCTTGGTCGGCGAACGCGTCTGGCTCTATCTCGCGGCGTTTCAGAACCGCTACGGGACGGCCGCCGAGTACGCCGTCGTCCCCGCGAAGCGAGCCGTGCCGCTGCCGGACAGCGCCTCCTATGAGCTCGGCGCGAGCCTTGGCGTTCCCGCGCTGACCGCCGCCCACTGTCTCGGCGGCGACCCGCATGCGCTCGCCGGCGCGACGGTGCTCGTCGCAGGCGGCGCAGGCGCCGTCGGGCACTATGCGATCGAGCTCGCCAAGCACGCTGGCGCGCGCGTTCTCAGCACCGTGAGCTCGACGGAGAAGGCGAAGCTCGCCCAGCAGGCGGGCGCCGATCTCACCGTGAACTACCGCGATCCGGATGCGGTCGAGCGCGTGCGCGCCTTCGCTCCACAGATCGATCGCATCGTCGAGCTCGCGCTCGGCGCCAACCTCGACCTCGACCTCGCCGTCAGCGGCCCTCGCACCGTGATCTCGATATACGCGAACGAGCCCTCGGACCCGACGTTGCCGACAAGGCGCCTGATGGCGACCAACGTCACGCTCCACTACGTGCTCCTCTACGGCGTGCCCAGCGCGCAGCTCGACGCCGCTGTCGCCTGGACGAGCGAGGCCCTCGCGGTAGGCGCACTCTCGACGCTGCCGCTGCATCGCTTCCCTCTGGAAGAGGTTGCAG
Source organism: Solirubrobacteraceae bacterium (assembly GCA_036490555.1). Classification (GTDB taxonomy): domain Bacteria; phylum Actinomycetota; class Thermoleophilia; order Solirubrobacterales; family Solirubrobacteraceae; genus Palsa-744. Next base: position 36,308 of record DASXDO010000003.1, read on the forward strand.
CCGCGCAGGACGCGGTCCAGAGCGGAGCCGTCGGCAAGGTTCTCGTGCTGCCTGGCTGACCAGGCCTGCCGCTCGGCCCGGCCACTCAGCTCTGCGGCGCGAAGCCGCGGAACGTGTCGGTCATCTTGCGATCCGCCTCGGCCTGTGGATCGCTGTCCTCGCTCTCCTCCCCCTCCTCAGCGTCGGGGGCAAGATCGGAGTTGACCTGCAGGAGCACGCTCTCCAACAGATGCCGCAGGTCGCGCTCGGCGCCCTCGCGTACGTCGAGAACCTTGATGCGCTGCTTTGTCACGGTGATCTTGCCCCAATCGCCGAGACCGTGGTCGAGCAGCGCGAGCACCGCTTCGAAGCGCTTTGCCCAGCCGCGCGGACTCTCGCCATCGAGCTCGACCGTCAACACGCCGTCCTTGATCTCGGCGCTCGTCCAGTCGATCTGACGCTGCTCAGGTGAGGTGATCTGCTCAGAAGGTGTCATACAAGAAGAGCTACCCACTGAGCGGACACGCACACGCGTTACCCTGGGGATCCTATGAAGCTGCTCTTCGCCCCAGTCCGCATGCTCTCCGGCATCCTCGCCGGGATCACCGGCAAGAAGCTGTTCGCGCGCCTCTGGGCGATCGTCGACGACGCCGAGCCCCCGAAGCCTGAGCAGCGCGGCACGACGTGGCCGAAGCTGATCGCCGCTCTGCTGCTCGAGGGCGCCATCTTCCGCGTCGTGCGTGGCGCCACCGACCACGCCGCCCGCCGTGGCTTCGCGCACGTGACGGGCAGCTGGCCGGGCAAGAAGCGGTAGCGCAAGCGCCCGTCAGGGCAGCCTGATCCGCCTGCTCGCGCGTGTCACGGTGCGGCCGTCCTGCGTCAGGGAGACGCTCGCGCTGTAGGAGCCACCTGGCACTTTGCGCAGCGACTGCAGCGTCACGCGGACCCTGCCTCCTGGGATGATGCGCGTTGAGGTCACCGTGTCGGTGAGCGTGCCGCGCGGGCCCGTCAGGCGCACCGTGCCGCCGATCGGATCGACGGTGTTGCCGCGGTTGCGGATCGTGAGGGCGAGCGTGCTGTGACTGCTCTTGCCGACGACGCCAAGCCCTTCGACCTGCGCTTTCAGCGTCTTGCGCGACGGGTTCAGGCGCAGCGTGCTGATCAGCCTGTAGGCGACGGTGATGCCATGCTTGCTGTGCCGCGTCGGCGTTCCCCTCACTTCCAAGCAGCCAAAGAGCGACCCGTCTGACGGTTTGCCGACGAGCTTCAGGCTGACCGTGCTCTGCGCGCCGGCGCCCAGCGAGAAGGAGGTCCTGCTGAGGCGCATGCCGCTCAGCTCCTTGCTCTGGCTTGGCGCGACCGCCCCAGAGAGCGACTGGACCCAGGGACGCGCTTTCACGTTGATCTTCAGCGTGCCACTCGTCGTGTTCGTGATCGTGACCGAGCCGACCCCGCCTGCGTGCGCGCTGTGTTCGAGGATCGAGGGGCTGACCGACAGGCCCGACGCCGCCGCGGGCGCGGCCTGCGCGGCGAGCGCGAGCGCCGCTGCGCCCAGCATCGAGATCGTCAGGTTCCGGTGTCTCATGAATCGCCTTCCTGGGTTGCCTTGATCGCGCTTGCGCCTATGGCGTCTGCGCCGAGAGAGTTAGATAGAGCAGCTCAGAGGAAGCATCCTTCTGCGAACCGGCGCAGCGAAAGCGCAGGCTCACCGCCGTGTCTCCAATCGGCTGCGTCCAAGATGCAAGCGAGGCGCCGAAGGGGCCCGCAAACGGCTGGAAGGGATCGCCTTCGGCCGCTGCTTCGAGCGGGTCTCGGCCGAGCCCGCCGGCGCTGGTGAGGCTCAGCTGCGCGCCTGGTGTGCTCGCAGTCACGTCTGCTCCGAGATGCATCGTGCAGTTACCTGCGGAGCCGCCCTCAGCATCGAGCTCGAGCGAGAGATAGCTGGGAACTTCACCGCCGACTTCGACGCCAGGCTCTTCTTCGGCACCTGCCGGGCCGACCCGGAGCGCAAGCGTCAGACAGAGCGCAAGCGAGGCGCCCCCCAACCGCCAGGCGCGCCTCACCGTGACCCTTTTCCGTGCGCTCTGACGACCTCGACTGGGATCCGCACGATCGCGGAATGCCCGCCACCGGGCGCCGTGAAGACGATCGTGCGCGTGCTTGGACAGACGAGCAGCACCGAGATCCAGCCCGTGCGCCGCACCGTCGTGCCGCTGCGCGCGACGCTTCGTCTGCCGACGCGCTCGTCGACCGCGATCGTCGTGCCGGCCGCCGCGCGCTTGCGCTTGCCCGAGACCAGGCACGTCAGCTGGCCCCTGTAGCGGTAGGCGCGATCGTGCAGCACGACGACCCCACGCGCGGTGCGCAGCGGCCGCTGCGCGAGCATCATCGAGAGGCGCGGCGAGGCACACGTCTGCCTGTGGGTGCTGGAGAAGCCAAGCGTTTCCCCGCGGCCGTTGTCACCGCCTTTGGATACGCGACCTGAGCCGCCTGTATCCCCCGTTTCGCCGCTGCTGGCCTCGGTCTTGCCGTTGCCGAGCGCGATCGTCACGCTCGACTCGTAGCTTGGCGGCGTGTTTTCGACGACGATCGCTTCTTCGAGCAGCGTCGTCACGTTGCCTTCCGCGTCGCTGACGCTTACGACCAGCATGTGTTCGCCGTCTGGCACCTTCGTCGTGTCGATCGTGAGCGGCACGCCGCTCACGTCGGCGGGGCAGGCGCCTTCCAGCGACGGAGCGATCGGTTCGCCGGCCTGCGCCGCCTGCGCCAGCTGTGCGCACGGTTCGCCGCCGAAGCTTGCCGTGACCGTCGGCGCGCCCTGCAGGCTCGCGCTTGCGCTCAGCAGCCCAAGCCCTTCATCGCTTGCCTCGAGCGAGAGCTTCAGAGTCCCTGCCGCCGGATCGCTCACGCCGCCGACCGCACCAGCGGGCGGCTCGCCGGACCCAGATCCTGTCGGCCCGGCGAGCGCCATCGATGGGCATGCTGCTGGCCACAGCGCGAGCGTGGCCAGTGGGAGCGCCGCCCTCAGCAGCGTGACGGCGCGTCGTTGCATGCCCTGCCTGTCATGGGTTTGTCGTTGAGAGCGTCAGCACGATCGTCTTGCCGTAGCTCCCAGTGCGCAGCGCTTCGTTTGCCTCGATCGCCTGCTTGAAGCCGATCGTGACCGGGTCGTTGGAGACCGGTCCGGCGTAGCTCAGCAGGGTCAGCGGGCTTCCGGTCGAGCCGATCGGCGCGAACACACCGGATTTGTCTGCCGGGTCGGCCGCCCTGATTTCGAGCGGCTTGCCCAGCTCATAGCTGCCGTTGACCAGGTGCCCGGTGTCGGTCGAGCTCGGGTCGTAGGCGGAGAGCGTCGCGTTGCCGGCGCTGCTCGTCACCTTCGCGGCGAGCGTCGTCGTGTAGGCGCGCGAGGCCCCTGGCACGAACTGCCCGAGGCTCGAGGAGCCGCTGCCGACCGACAGCGCCAGTGTGCTTGGCACTTCGCCGCCGACGTTCTCTTCACTCGAGCGCGAGTCGGTAACGGTGAGGGACTGCTTCACCGTGCTCGCGGGCGCATAGCTTTCGTCGCCCGCCTGTTCGGCGTCGATCACGCATTCGCCGAGGCCCGTGAACGTCACCGTCCCGCCTTCCAACGTGCAGGCGCCGCCTGTGCTTGCCGGATCGATCGAATAGGTGACGGGCAGGCCCGAGGACGCGCTCGCCTGCAGCTCGTAGGCTTCGCCGTAGGTCGGCGTCGCCGGCGGAGTCGATTCCCAGGTGATCTGCTGTTCGGCGAGCTCGATCGTGAACATGCGCCCAAGATCCTTCTGCAGGTCTTCGGGCAGCCCGTCCTTCGAGGTGTGACCGTCGCCGTACCAATCGGCTTCGCCGTTGTCCTCGAGCAGTTCGACTTCGGCGCCGTCCTGCAATGGCGTCGGCACCGAGACGATGCTCTCCCAGGCGCCTTCTTCGACGGAGGCGAGGTGCGTGCGCGTCAAGACCGGCTGGTCTGCCGGATTGCCATCCCAGCTGTAGAGCCCGAACGTCGAGTTGGAGTCGTCGGGAGTGCCTGTGATCGCGAGGTACTGGTTGTTTGCGTTCTTGCGGATCTCGCGCAGGCCGAGCCCACCGGTGTTCCATTCGACTGGAGCGCCGAATGTAGCTTCTTCCACCGGGCTCGTGACCAGCGAGGAGAAGTTCGTCACTGGCACGAGCAGCGCCTTGTTGCGTTCCGTTGGCGACTCCAGCGGCGCCCTGAAGGCGACGTAGGCGTCGCTTGTCGAGCTTGGCGCGAATTCCAGGCCCTCGACGTTGAAGCCGTTGTCCTGGTTGGAGGCGATGCCTTCAGCGGTGGATGCTTTGAAGCCGAGCGGGTTGCCGTTCGCTTCATCCCACCTGATCAGGTCTTTGCGCAGGTTGGTGTTCGCACCGACATAGGTCAGTTCGGTGTTCGCACCTTCGCCTGTGATCCTAGCCGCGAACACGACGTCACGTTCAGGGTCGAGTTTGCCCTTCTTGCTGTTCGACTGCGAGCCCATCCAGTAGAGCATGTCGCCGGCGCGCGCTGAGGCCTCGATGTCCAACTCTTCGGTGCCGAACGGCAGCACATTGGTGAAGTCGAAGGTCTTCACGGACAGCCCTGACTGGCGCTCCTTGTAGAGGCGCAGGACGTTGCTCTCGTCGTCGCCGAGGATCATGTAGCCCTGTCCGACGTCGATCGCGGTCGAGCCGTTGCCTGCGCCCTCGTAGTAGCGATCGCTTGGATCGCCCTGGTAGGCGGAGGCCGCGTAGGTGATCGTCGCGGTCGTCTTCGTCTTGTTCGGCGCTTCGATCGTCAGCGTGATCGTCGAGTAGCCGACCGCAGCCGGGGTCACGCTCACGGTGCGCGTCGCGCCGCTGCCGCTCACGCTGATGCCCGCTTCGGGGGCGACTGTCGTGTCGGAGGAGCTCGCCGTTACAGTCAGTTCGCTGCTGGCGTATTCCGTGTCGCCGACTTCGATGCTTGCGACCGGGTTGGTCGGGTCGTCGATCGCACCGGCAAGGTACTGGCCGGAGGGAGCGACGGTCGGCCCTTCGGGTTCTGGTTCGGGTTCAGATTCTTCTTCGCCGCCTTCGTTGCCACCTTCGCCGAAGGTCGTGCCTGGCGCGTAGGCGACGCCGCGGAAGGCCTCGCCTGAGGCGGCGACGGCGATCTTGTCCGGGGTGCCGCTCAGCGTCCCGCCGAGGCCGCTTGTGTCGGTGATCTTGTAGAGCGCGCCTTCGTTGCCGTTCGCACCGCTATCGGTTGCGAACAGCGTCACGGTGCCTTTCGAGTCGTTGGCGATCAGGCCGGTGACGTCAGGCACCGAGACGGAGCCCTCTTCGACCCATTTGCCGCTTGCCAGGCCATACTTGACCATGGCGTTGTGTTCGAATTCGGCAACGTAGAGGGTGTCGGGGCCGGGGCCGCTGCCCAATGTGACGAACGCGTAGGCGTAGGCCTCTGCCGGTGCTGTGGGCGAAAAAGAGAGGTTGGTGAAGCTCTGTCCGCCGGTCGTCGGCAGACCGCTGCCGATCGTCGCAATTTTCACGTTGCCTGAGGTTTTCTTCGTCGGGTCGGCCGAGGTGTAGAGCTGACCATCGAAGATCGAGACGACACGAACGTTGGTGACAGAGGAGCTGAGCGGCGTGCCCGTCGATGCACCCAGCGTCGCGTAGAGCGCGCCGCCGCCGGCACCGCCGACCCAGAATTCACTGCCGTTCGTGCTCGCGACGCTGCGAGCGTTGTTTTCGGTCGAAAAATTGGTCAGCGCGGTCGTCGTGTTGACTTCGCCGCTCGCCGAGACCCTGCCGACTGTACGAGGCACGCTGCTCGAGCTGGTTTCGGCGACTTCGGCGTGACCGACCGTCGTGTCATAACCAGTCAGTACCACGTATTTGCCGTCGGTCGAGAGCGAAAGCTCACCCTCGGAGCTCGCGGTGCCACTTGCCAGCAGCGGCTTGTTGCTCCCTTCCGTGCTCGTCGGCAGCGCAACCGATTCAACGAGCGTGCCACTGGCGTTGTACTCGTCGAGGAAGACCGGCGTCGCAGAGCCGGAGAGGCTGCCACCGTTGCCCACCCTGTAGACGACGACATCGCCTGGTGTGAGAGATGTCGCGCCCGCTGCGGCCGCGCGAGCGCCAAGCGCGGCGAGGCTTGCGAGCAGCGCGACAGCAAGGCCGATGCTCGCGAGCGCGAGCCGGCTGCGCCGCCAGCGCCCGCGCGCAGCAGACATGGACAGGGTGAGATCTGGCATAACGAAGCTCCCTTTTCGTTTTGGTCGCGTACCCGCATTGACGCGGGCGGGCCAAGCCGCCATCCTCCAAGACGCCGGACGGGCCTCTGACGGAGCCGCACGCTAACCGTGACGAGCGCAAGCGCCAAGGCCGTTTCACAGCAACGTAACTGCCGGTCACAGGTTGGCCACATTTGCGACATCGATGCGCTTGACGGCTGCGCTAGCCTGGTCTCGTGGCCGGTGGCATCTACGCCTCGATGCGCTATCGCGACGCCCAAGCCGCGATCGAGTGGCTCGAGCGCGCCTTCGGCTTTGCGCGTCAGGTCGTCTACGAGGGCCCGGACGGCAGGATCGACCACGCAGAGCTGCGCTGCGGCGACGGCCTCGTGATGCTCGGCTCCGAGCGCGATGGCGACTCCCAGCGCGTCGCCGGGCAGGGCTGGGCCTACGTCGTCGTCGAGGACCTGGTGGAGCACCACCGCCAGGCGCTTGCCGCCGGCGCCAAGGTCGTCGACGGACCCCAGGACCAGGATTACGGCTCCTTCTACGCGGCGCGCGACCCTGAGGGCAACCTCTGGAGCTTCGGCACCTACGACCCGGCGGCCGGCTAGCGACCGACTGGCGCCCTGCACCACCCGCCCTGCACCACCCGCCGGCGCGCACAACCCAACGACCAGCTGGAACTGGCGGCTAGAAGTCGTGGCGCGCGAGGCGCAGGCCGCCCTCGCGCCTGCTCTCGCTCAGCGCGTACATCGCGGGAACCATCTCGCTCGTCACCAACCCATGCTCGGCGGTGAGCTCGTCGACGATCTCGAACGCCTTCGCGATCCGCTGTGGCGTGTCGATCGCGACCGTCACCACTGGCACGCTGCGACGCGCCTGCAGCAGCCTTTCGCCGTGCGGCGGATGCTCCCCATGGAAGCCCCAGACCCCGCGCAGACTGGTCGCGCCGGCGGCATCCGATTCACGCAGGCGACGCACGATCGCAAGGTGCAGCGGCAGGCCTCCCCTGGTCGCATCGTGTGAGCTGTAGATCGTCAGCTTCTGCCAGAGCGAAAGCCCATGCTCGTCCTTGCCAGGCAACTCATGCGGGACCTCGAGCAGACGCCCATCGCGCTTGCAGATCCGCGCGCGCTCGAGCGTCAGCAGCGGCTTTGCGATCATGCTTTCGAGCTCGCCGAGCGCCGCCGCGATTCGCTCGCGCTCCCCCACCGCGATCACCGCCAACGGCACCTCGCTGTTGTCGCCCAGCAGGCGTGCCCGCACACGCGCGCCACTGCGCGTGCCGTCGACTCCGAGCAGAACCGTCGCACCTGCCGCCCCATGCCGATGCAGCAGCTCACAGACCGCGACGTGGACCGGCACGCCACGCACGCGCTCGCCGCGGCCGGCGTAGAGGGTCAGCTTGACCCCGTCTGACGCACCGACCTGCTCCATGCCATCGCTTCCACCGGACAGCTCACCAGCATCGAGCCCATCGCCCAGCAGCCTTGCGCGCTCTAGCGTGATCAATCCCTTGCGCTGAATCGCCAGCACGGGCTCGACCAACGTCTCGATCCGCGCACGTACGTCGATCGCGATCGAGACGACGGGCAGGTCCTCCGAAAGCGTCAGCAGCCTGTCAGTGTGCAGGTGGTGCAGGCGCCCAAAGCCCTCCGCGCCACGCAGCAGCACGCTCGCCCGCACTCGCTGCTCGCCATGCAGGTCGAGCAGCCTGTCGGCTAGCAAGGCACCGCCGGCGCGGTCGCGCTCGCCAAAGTACGTCGTCAGCTTCAGACAATCTTCGCTCACAGCAGCACCCCCAGCGCGTGCCCAAGCGCGACGGCGCCGAAGCCGACGAGCAGACTCAGGAGAGCGTTCGCCACAGCCTGCGTGCGCTCCGTGTTCTCGGCGAGCCGGTAGGTCTCAAGCATCCAGGTCGAGAACGTCGTGTAGGAGCCGAGCGCCGCGCTGCCAAGGATCACGAGCGCCTCGCCTTCCAGCGCGAGGCCGCTCAGCAAGCCAAGCAGCAGCGCGCCGCTCGCGTTGACGAGCAGCGTTCCGAACGGGAAGTCGCGGCCTGCGCGCGCGGCGAGCAAGCCGTCGACCAGAAAGCGCGCGATCGCGCCAAGGCCGCCAACCAGTGCGACGGCGATCCAGGCCCAGGCACTCATCGTCCCACCCGCACGCGCCTCGCAGTTGCGATCGCCGCCCAGATCGCCAGATTGCCGCCAACGATGCTCGCCCCCGCATAGCTGGCGGCGAGCCCGTAGCGATGGTGCTCGACGATCTGCAGGATCTCCAGCTGCATCGTCGAGAACGTCGTGTAAGCACCGCAGAAGCCGGTACCCAGCAGCGGCGCGAGGTAGGTCGAGAGCGGCAGGCGCTCCTGCAGCCGCGTCGCAAGCCAGGCCAGGATGAACGAGCCGCTGATGTTGATCGCGAAGATCGTCCAGGGCCAAGCTGCCGGCGCGGTGGCGAAGCGCTGCGCAAGCCAGACGCGCAGCAGCGCGCCGACGACGCCGCCGGCGAAGATCGCCCCCAGCTCGCGCTGGTCCAGGCGCCGCGCTCTGCGCCGCGGGTGCGCCGATCGATCCCGAGCCACAGCACGCTCGTCTGCGATTCTCTCGTCTGTGGCCCTCTCGATGGGTCTTGCCAAGCCGATGTCCTTTCGCGCCGAAGCCGACGTGTTGCGTGCGAAAGGAGCCATCAGCCCTTTTTCAAGTGGGCGGTTCGGAGGCGATGAGCCTCACATCAGGACTCCATCTGACCGCCACAGCATATCCAGGGGTCCGCCCTGGTCGCGGTGCGCACGTCGGCAGCGGCCGCCCGCCCAGGACAGAGGCCGTCCGCTCAGAGCGCGAGGCGCAGGTAGGCGAGCACCGCCAGGACGCGGCGATGGTCGACGTCGCAGGCGGGCAGCTCGAGCTTTGAGTAGATGTTCGTGATGTGCTTCTCCACCGCCCCTGGCGTCACGAACAGGCTCTCTGCGATCGCGGCGTTGGAGCGACCCTCCGCCATCAGCTCGAGCACCTCGCGCTCGCGTGCGGTCAGGCCGCTGAGCGCATCATTCGCGCCGTTCTGCGGCGCCAGCAGCTGCGTCACGACCTGGCGATCGAGCACCGTGCCGCCTGCGGCGACGCTCTCCAGCGCGTCCAGGAAGGCGCGCACGTCACTCACGCGCTCCTTCAGCATGTAGCCGACCCCGGCCGAGTTCTCGCCGATCAGCTCGCTTGCATATGCGGTCTCCACATACTGGGAGAGCACGAGCACGGAGAGCTCTGGCTGGCGGCGGCGCGCCTCGATCGCGGCGCGCAGCCCCTCGTCGCTGAAGGTAGGCGGCAGGCGCACGTCGACGATCGCGAGGTCCGGTTTGTGGCCCGCGATCGCGCGCAGCAACCCTGGGCCGTCGTCGACCTGGGCGACGACCTCGATCTCGTGCTCCTTCAACAACGAGACGAGACCCTCGCGCAGCAACGCGAGATCCTCCGCGATCACGACCCTCATCGCAGCTGCGCTCGCATCGAACCCGACCCCTGCATCGCCAAAGCGACTCTCGGCCTCATCGCAACTGCTCTATGCGGCGCCCTGGCAGCTCCTGGGCGGCCGCTTCCAGCGAGGCCGCGACGCGTTCGCGGCGGCTGAGCAGCTCGCCGCGTGCGGGCAGCGAGACCATCACGATCGTGCCTTCGCCGGGCGGGCTGTCGATCAGCAGCGTGCCGTCGAGCGCGGCGACGCGCGCGCGCAGGCCCGCGAGCCCTGAGCCTGCCGAGTCGGCGCCGCCACGACCGTCGTCGCCGACGAGCACCGTCAGCAGACGGTGGCTGCCGCTCAGCTTGATCCAGCTGTGCTTTGCGCCTGCGTGCTTCATCGTGTTCGTCAGCGCCTCGGCGATCACGAAGTAGGCGGCGCGTTCGACGGCGGGCGTCAGCGTGCGTGGGATCTCCGCCTCGATCGTCGTGCCTGAGCCGTAGCGGCCGGCGAGCGCCTGGACCGCGGCGAGCAGGCCCCTGTCGGCGAGCAGCGGCGGCACGATCCCACGCGCGAGGTCGCGCAGCTCCGCGATCGCGTTGTGGGCCTCGCGCTGGGCGTCGCTGACGAGCTCCAGCACGTCAGGACGGTCATCGAGCTTCAGCTCGGCGCGGCCGAGCTTCAGTGTCAGCGCGACGAGACGCGCCTGGGCGCCATCGTGCAGGTCGCGCTCGATCCGCCCCAGCTCCGCCGCGGCGGCGTCGACCGCATCGCGCCGCGTGCGCGTCAGCAGCTCGATGCGGGCGCGCAGCGCGCGCTTGCCGCGCGCGACCAGCACGCGGTCGTGCAGGGCGATCAGCGAGTAGCCGCTGCAGGTGGTCGCGATGCCGATCAGAGCCCAGGCAGGCCAGAAAGCCCGTGCCCCGTCGAGCACCGCGGTCAGTACCCATGTCGCGACGAGGATCCCCGTCGCGAACAGCGCAAGCGCCCACACGCAGGCAACGCGCCGCGGCGCGCCGCGCTCCTGGCGCCAGGCCCAGCGCCCGGCGACGTCGAGCGTCGCGAAGACCGCGAGGCCAAGCCACATCCACGCTGGCCAGAAGTAGCCCTGCCCCGTCAACGCCCAGATCGCGAGCAGCAGCACCCCGGCAAGCGATCCGATCCGGCGCAGCAGCAGGCTGCCGTATTCCCCTGGCGAGAGCCCCGCGGCGAGCGAGGGCATCCAGCGGCGAGCACGCTTCACGGGCTGCGCCGCAAGCGCAGCTGTCGCGCGCAGGTTTTCGCTCATGCACGAGATGGTGTCACGGCGCGAAGACGAGCGCGCCGTGACATGGCGCGAAGACGAGCGCGCAGGCTGAGCGCTCAACGCTGTGCGAGTGCCTTCGAGGCGCGCCGCCGCGAGCCGATGCGCTGCACCTCCCAGGCGAGCCCAAGTCGCTCGAGAGTCGCGATCAATACGCCGGAGAAGTCGATCTCCCAGCGACGCAGACCGTGGAAGGCTGAGGTGGGAAAGGCGTGATGGTTGTTGTGCCAGGACTCTCCCAGCGAGAGCAGCGCCAGCCAGAAGACGTTGCCTGAGTGGTCTGAGGTCTCGTAGCTGCGGCGTCCGGTGAAGTGGCAGATCGAGTTGATCGAGTAGGTCACGTGGTGCATCACGAAGATGCGCACCGCACCGCCCCAGAGCAGCGCGGTCAGCCCGTCGTGCAGCGAGCCGCCGATCGCCAGGCCAAGCACGAAGGGAAGCGCAAGCCCGAGCAGCGACCAGAGCACACACGTCCTGTCGACGAAGCTGACCACAGGGTCTGCCAGCAGGTCTGGCGCGTAGCGCTGCGTGTCGGCGCGGCCCATGTCGTCGAAGAGCCAGCCGACATGGGCGTGCAGCAGTCCCCGTAGCGCTCCTGTGAAGCCCTCGCCGTGGCCGTGGGGGCTGTGCGGGTCGCCTGGCTTATCTGAGTAGGCGTGGTGCTTGCGATGGTCTGCCACCCACGCGATCACGGGGCCCTCGACCGCCATCGTGCCGAGGATCGCAAACAGGCCGCGCAGCCATGGTGCCGTCTTGAAGCTGCGATGCGTCAGCAGCCTATGGAAGCCGACGGTCACGCCTAGGCCGATCGGGATGTAGAGCGCGAAGAAGATCGCGACGTTCAGCAGGTCGAGCGAGTGGCCCCAGGCCTGCGAGGCTGCGAGCACGAGCAGTAGCGCCGGGGCGACCGTGATGAACATCGTCGTCGCGCGCTCGACCCTGCCCGACGGAACTCCCTTCAGCCCATCGGGCGATGGCCCGTCCAGCGATGGCCCGTCCAGCGATGACCCGTCCAACTGGCCTGCCTCAGGCTGGCGTAGAGCCTCCTGGGGCATCACCTTGCGCGGGCGTGAGGCATCCGTGTCCACCGGTCCCATGCCTAAAGCTTTGCGCAGTTCAGCGACCCTGTCACTGCGGCGCGCCACCGAATACCGGCGGCTACCCCCACTGCTCTGTGGGGGATAACCCGACACCGCCTACGTGACGCTTGTCTACGTGACGCCGTCTGGGGAGAACGCACGTCGGTCGCCG
>DASXDO010000004.1:0-253474 GCA_036490555.1 Solirubrobacteraceae bacterium
CGCCCTCGCGATGTTCGCCTGACCCTCCCCAGAGCTCACATCGACCTGCAGATAAGCACCATCTTTACGCGTATGCTTCGCCTTCGTACTCGCCTTGAACCCAGGTTTGAACAGCAAAGCAGCACAGTCAGTCACCTGGAAGGGCACCGAGATGGAGCTGGCGGCACCATCGGCGCTGCCAATGACGCCTTCGATCGCCATCTTTTCGCAGCTCGTCGGGTTGAACGTAAAGCCCTGCCTGTCGATCGTGACGTTGACGTGCCTGATCTGCAGCGGGATCCCGTCGAGGATCTGCGGGATCGCATACGGCCCAGATGGGTCGGTTGTAACCGTCAGCTGCGCAGTGTGCGGGTCGACTTCGACCTTTGCGCGTACGACTACCGTGCCGAGGTTGAACGGTCCAGCGACGGCGGGCTCTACGATCGAGAGGCCAAACGGAGCACCGTCATATGGTCCTGTCATGTACACGCGGCCGCCGGTGACACTGTATGGATCGCCACCGACGCCAACGCTGACGACCGTGTGACCGATGAGGCTGTTCGCTCCGCACGTGCCAGCATCGGCGTTCGCTTCGTTACACAGTTCGACGCCTGTAAGCGTTCCCATCAAGCCCTTTGGCAGCTCGAGCTTCACGCTCTTGATCGGCTGTTCGCCGTCGTTGCGGCTCATCGTCGTCGTCAGCGGGCTGAATTCCCCAGCCTGGATGTTCACCGTCCCAGCGGCGAGCGAAGGGGCGAACCCAAGCTGGCTGGCGCACGAGGAGCCGTTCGGGCCGCTCGCGATCAGGAACGTCGAGCTCGTGCTGACCGGCGGCGTCTGCGACCACGGCGTCATCGACGCCGTCGTCGTGTAGGAGCCACATGCGGCAGGCGTCGCAAGCGGCGCGCGCGCACCCCCGAAGAAATTCAGTTCGAAGTCTTCGAAGGGCAACTCAGGCGTGTTTTCGAACGTCGAGGTGATCTGACCGCTTTCGCTCAGCTTGACTTCTCCGGCGAGCTTGATCAGCACACCCGCCTGCGGGTCTTCAGCCACCACGTAGAGGGCGACGAGCGAGCCGAACGGGTTGGCGTTCTGCGCCGCCAGGTAGGCCGCGCCGGTGAGCGGTTCGGGCAACAGCGGGGTATGGATCGTGACCGTGCCGACCTTCGCCGCTTCGGGGCAGCTCGGCGTCGCATCGTCTTCCAAGTCGATCTGCGCAAGCGAGCAGGACGCAAGGCCGTCCGCCGCAGAGGGGTTCAGGACCAGGCCTTCGGGCAGGGTGACCGTCGTGTCCTTGACGTTTGCCTCAGAGAGGCCAGTCGGCGTGAGGCTCTCGTCCTGGGGGACGTGAACGTCGACGTTGAGGCCCGAGGGTACGCTCGAGGCCTGCCCAGCGGGCGTGACGCTGACCTGTGGGTCGAAGCCAAGGCGGTTGCAGCCGTCCATGGCCGGCGATGGCAAGGAGTAGTCGAGCACGCTGCCCGGCTCCTTCCAGGAGTCCGTTTCCACGCTGGCCTGCAGTTCGCCGGTGCAGGAGGTTGGCATCACCAGGAGCGGCTTCGGGTGCAGGTCTTCTTCGAGCTTGCAGGGCTGTTCGCCTGCTTGTGCGTCTTCGCCGATCCCGCAATACCAACCACGGGAGTTGTCATGGCGTGGATCGCCCGGCACGCCCCAGAAGGTCACTTCGCTTTCGAGCAGCGTCACGAGCTCCGGGATGTTGCCGACGTGCACCGTGATGCCGTAGTCGCCGCCGGTGCGCACGGAGGTGTCGAGGTAGACCGGCGCGCGTTCGACGGTAAAGCCGAATCTCGCCGGCTCGCCCTCGTCGGGCACGAGGTTGAAGATCGGCTCGCTGATCACGGTGAGCCCGAGAATCTTTGGTTCATCGATCAGGACGTTCGCGTATCCGACTGCGCTGTCTTGCGGGCAGCCGTTGGAGCGCCGTCCATCGGCTGCGCTGAACTGCGCCCCGGTGCACTGAGGAAACGGGGTCGGGTTGCCGATCAGCCCTGGCGGCAACTTGACGTTGACTTCCCTGGCCAGCTGTGGCTCCAGCGGAGTGCTTTCGTTTTCGCTGTAGAACGGCACACGTTCGGTTTTGTTGAAACCAAGCGTCGTGGTCAACTGGAAGGGGTGCGCGCCCGCTTGGGTCGCGAGGCCGCCGCCAACTTCTTCGGGGGTCAGTTCGTGATGTTCCAAGCCATACGTCTGTTCGCCGCCGGCGAGATCGAGCTCGCTTTCGATCGCCGCACCAGGGATTTCACCGCCCGCCACTGAGACGTCGCTGACTTCGCTCGCCGCCGGCTGGGCGGCGACTTTGACGGTCAGCAGCATCCAGAGACGTGCGTATGGCTTTACCGTGCCGGCGTAGCTGCAGAGCGCTTCGTGTGCGGTGATGCTGCATTGAGGAGCCGGGGATTCCGGCGCTTTGTACAGCGAGAATTTCGGGGTCGCGTGTCCCGCGATCGCCGTCACTTCGACGCCTGCCGGCAGCTTGTCCGTGAGCACGATCGGCGCACCTGCGCCACTGGCCTCTTCATAGCCGCGGTTGACCGCGGAGACGATCAGGTGCTGCGTGCTGCCTGGCTGCATCTGAGTCGGGAACGAGTCTGAGGCCAGATGCCACCACGCGCCCGATGCAGACGCGGCGGAAGCGGCGCTCGCGCCGAAGATGCCGATCGTCGCCAGCACACCAACGATCACGAGACCTCTCATCAGAACAGAAGCACGCATCATCACTTACCCCCCTCGTGGGCCTTCGCCCTCCGCGACTTGGCCTTTGCTTTCGGTTTCGACCCGTACCGCTTGCGGGCTTGCCGCTCGCAACCGTTCCGCCTCGATTTGGACTTGTCCTTGCGACACGCCCTCAGCGCCTTTGCGAGCTTGCGTGCTCGCGTCAGTGGCTTCGCCTTTGCCGTCGGCGCGCTCGTCGGCGACGCTGGATTGCCGGCGCCCGTGAAAGTCTCGCTCGCCGGCGCGCCGAAGATCGAGGGCTGCGGCGTCGGCGCCGCCTTGCACGATTCGCCGTTGTCGCACGGTGGCGGGGTGACTGGCGCCTGAACGCAGGGGACCGCGGGGGTGCAGATGCGTGCGTCATAGATGTCGTATTCGGTGTCGGTGTCCTGCGGGGTGAGCTTCGCGGCAGTGATGAAGAAGGCATCGTTGCCGTTTTCGCTGGCTTCCACGAACGCCGATTCTTCGCCTGAGGCGCCCGAGGAGATCAGCTGTACGCAGCCTCCGGCATCTGCGCAGCTTCCCACCTCTTCGGGCTCGTACTCGTAGACGTCGGCCAAGCCATTAGTGTCCTGCGGCACGAGCGGAGCGACGCTGTTGAAGAACAGGCGCCCTTCGTTGGAGAGGTAGCGAGGCTGGTGCACCGCGTCGTCGACGGCGCTCGACTCCCACGTCGGGATGTCTGCCGCAACCCAGCGTTCCCTCAGCTCACCGTGCGAGTCGATCAGCAGTTCTCCATTTGCTTCATCGAGCCGCATGCCTTCGGGCCTCGCACCGCTCTTGCTGCAAGATGCGCAGGCCAGCTTGTCGTCCTGATCGTCATAGAGGAACACCTCCTCATCCGGTTCGCCGCTGATCGCGTCGTGGTTGTCATAGCCGGTGAGGCTACGGTCTGACATGAACGCGAGGTAGCGACCGTTCGGCGAGACTCTCGTAGTCATGCTTTCAGTCAGGTTGTTTTGCCCGCCCCAATCGTTCATGTCGCCGTCGTCTTCGCCGAAGCCGTTGTGCGACGGGTCGAGCGTCGCGATCAGCCGCGGAACCCATTTACCGTTTTCGAGATGAGAGACGTAGAGGTTGTTACCTCCCGCTTCCGCCCCTGTCGAGAGTGCTGCGCTGGAGACGAAGTACACGGTCGTGCCGTCACCGTTGATGCCGGATACGATCCCTTCGATCTCCGGAGCCACCTCGGTGCGTTCGCATTCGAGGTTGCCCGCGACTTCTACGAGCGTGCACTCCCACAGCTGCGGTTCGCCGTATTCGCCAGGATTTTCCATCGCGTAGAAGACGCGGGAGCCGTCTTCTGTTGCGATCTGAAATTCGCCGCGCCTGTCCGTGGCCTGATCGATTCTCACGGTTTCCTCGGTTGCCGTGTCACGCATGAGCAGTGCGCTGCTGGCGAATGTGCCGCGACATTCGATTTCGCACCAGAATACCCGCGAACCGTCATTCGAGATCGCTCCGCGAACGCTCGCCTGGCCATTCCCGCCGAGCCGCCCGGCGACGGATTCGCCGGCCACGTTGATACTGACGTTCATCAAGTGCCCTTCGGACCACTCGTAGAGCTCGCCCAGCGCGTATTCGGTTTCGACGGCGCCTTCGGTGAGCGGTGCTTCTGAGGAGATCACCGTGTACTTGAGGTCTTCGGTCGCGCCGGCGAGCCGTGTCCGCGCGTCCCATTTTGCGCCCGGCTTCGTGTTTTCGCGTGTGAGGAACGGGGTGAAGCAACTGCTCGAGCCATCGTTGCAGGCCGCTTCATCGCGCAGGTATGGCGCGCTTTCGTCGGTCGCGTCGGGGGCGAGCGGTGTGTGGCCATAGTCCATCAGCACTGCCAATGTCAGTTCAGGGTTGAACAGCCAGTATGTGAACCCCTCGCCGGCGGGCAGTCCGTGCGTTTCTTCGTTCTTCACGTCGAGCGTGCGTGTGCTCCACGTGCCGTCGGCGCCGCGGCGAGAGAGCTCCTGCGAGGGTTCCGGCGCTCCATTGCCTTCAGGTTCTTCTGTGATCGGGTTCTCGGAGACGTAGGTGATCGCATCTCCAGACGCCGCAGCTTGGACGATGGTGCCGCCACCCTCGATACCTTCCTTGTGGACGTCGGCGCCATGCTTCACGGGCGGCGAGACCAGTTCCCACTGGCGGCCGTCGAGTAGCTGCAGCGGCCCGCCAATGCCTTCCGTCGTGAAGGTGAGATCTTGCCCTTCGGCTGGCCCTCTCGCGCTGTTCGTCACAAGTCGATAGTGATAGGTCGTTCCTGGAAGCAGTTCGTCGATGTGCGCCTGGACCGGCTGGACCGTTTCGCCTAGAGCTTCGTGTGTTGCCGTCGTCGTTCCGTAGCTCGAGGTAGGGCCGTATTCGAAAAAGTATTCGGTGGGGGTGCCGTGCGGATTGAGAGATCCACCGAGAGTCGCACTGGTCCCGGTCACGTCTATTGCGAACACGCTTTCGACTTTCTGGATCAGATACGTGAAGCTCGCGTCGCTGCCAGCCGCAGGACCGTTTTCATTGGCGGCAACGAGGCGGAAGTGATATTCGATGCCAGGCGTCAACCCGGTGAGCTCGGCGTGTACCGCCAGATACCCGGTGCCCGTGCCGATTTCGCCCTCTGACTCGACGCATGGCGCCTTTTCGCCGTAGTTTGTGCTATCCCCATATTCGAAGTAGCATTCTTCGACGGCGAGGCCTTCCGGATTCACTTCGCCGTGGGCCGTCGCCGATTCGATTTCGATGCCCGTCGCCGGCTTCGTCTTGGCTCCGGGCACGATCACTGGCGAGCCATAGACGTTGACGGCGCCTTTGCCGCTCGCAGCGAACACCTCGTTGCTTTTTTCGCTGACCGCAAGCCCAACCGAGCCTTCCAGAGCACCTGGGCCGGCGGCGGCGAAGACGAGTAGCGGCGCTTCTGCGGGTTTGCCATTGGGGCCGAATTCCGAAATCTGATCCTGTTCGTCGGCAAACACGTCTTCGCTGGCAGGATCGACCGCCACGGTGCTGCCGCTTTCGTCGATTACGGTGCCTGTTGCGAGGCGTCCGAGCTGGCTTGGCGCCAAGCTCACGATCGGCCCACTGGACCACGAGTCCACGTAGAGGTTGCCTGCGGGATCAGCGGCCACGTTGCAGGCAGATGTCACGCCTTCGTAGGATCCCACGTAGTCCGAGTTGCTCACCACCGCCGAGGTCGGCCGGTACTCATTGACGGTCGACGGATAGAGGCCAACATATATTTCGCCAGAGCTTCCGACGGCGACGCCGCACGCCTCGCCCCACGGGCTTCCGCTTTCTTCGGTGATTTCGCCCACCTTCTGCCCGGCGGCGTTGTAGACCAGCACGTTTTCGTTACTCGCGTGCGCGACGTAGATGTCGCCTTTGGCGGGACCAGTGGAGCTATCCACCGCGATCTCGCCTTCCCCGCCGCCCGCATATGGTACGTCCGTGATCTTGTTGGTTGCGGTCGAAGTGAAGTCGACCGGGTTGCCTACCCCGTCGAACTTGTAGACCGCTTCGCCGCCGCCGTCATAGATGTACACGTCGCCGCTGTCCTGTTCGATGGCGACGCCCTGAACGGACAAGAATGCGCCAAACGAAGAGAGGTACAAGCGTGTGGGGCTTGCCGAAGCGGAGGACGCGCCGATTGCCGCGGTGACAGATAGTGCGATGGCGATGTGAGCGAGAGCGTGTTTGCGCAGGCCAGCGGCGAGGCGAGTCAGCGACCGAGGGAGCTGCGCGACCCGATTGCGGCCGCGCAGGCGTGAGAGCTCTTGGGTGCCTGTCGCGGAGACGTTCGCCGTGAAGGCGCTGGCCGACTGGTCACCATAGCGGTGAGAGCGATTGTGCATCCTCCAATTCACCTGCATCCCCTCCTCGTGCCGCGAGTCTTGCCCACAGCCTCATGTGTTGTCCTTGCATGCGATGCCTCTGTCGCAATGCCGTGCGCGAGCCTTCCTCCGGTGCTGGTCAACCGCCAGCTGTTTGCCTCGCCGCGCGCACCTGCCTTATCCTCGACGGCGTTCACGATCAGGCCGTGCTCCTGCAGTCGTCGCAGCAGCTTTGAGATCTGTCCCTGATCGCTGATCCCCGCGTGATCGCCGATCTGCTTGTTGCTGGCGCCTGATCCATCCCTTGCGAGCTGCGCGGTGGCGACCAGCACTCTCACAGTCCTGTAAGTCAGGCGCGTCGTCAGCCCAGCGAACTGATCCGGACGGACTGTATGAATCTCCGTGCCTGGGCTGTCCATCGCCGGGGTCTGCGGCAGCGGACGGTTGCGCTCGCGTCGCGTCGCCGCGGGGCCCACGTACGGCAGGACGATCATTGCCGTCAACTCGCCGAGCAGCGCGCGCAGATCCGAGCGCATCCCCGCCTCGGCGTCCTGCCCGGCGGTATGGGTCAGGCGCGTGGAGATCACACCGCTTATCGCGCCGACCAGCGCCTCGGCGGTCAGCGAAGTCATCGCCGCGCCACGCGCACCACCTTGCATGCGCCCCTCGTCGACGAGCTCGGCAAGCAGCTGAAGAATCCTTGCCCGCTCGGCCTGCACCTGAGCGCCTGCCCGCTGGGTCTCGACCAGGCAAATTCTCGCCAGCGCCGGCTCACGCTCAGCGAGACAGAGAATCGCCCACAGGCCGATCCGCATCCGCTCACTCCAAGCGGCCTCCTCGAGGGCCAGTCCGCGTATCACCTCCCTCGTCCACGTCTCAGCATCGACGAGGATCGCCAGCAGACACGCTTCGCGGTCGTGGAAGATCTCGTAGAAGGTGCGTCTGGAGACGCCCGCTCGTGCGCATATCGCAGCGGCCGAGAACGCCTCATGACCTTCCTCTGCCAGCAGGCCGACCGCCGCGCTGAGCAGGCGAGCACGCTGCACAGAGAGGATGTCTCCAGCCTGCGGCGCGGTATCGGCCAGCTCGCGTGCGTGCGATGCGCCCGACTTGCGCGAAGCCTGCGGATGCTGGCGTGCGCCGCCCATCAGCGAGACGCCCCCAACACGGGCTTGAAGCGACACGCCCCCAACACGGGCTTGCACAAGCCCCTGACGGATGTCAGTAACCGCCGCAGCGCGTCTGAACGCGCAGAGGCCTCACTACGGTGACGATTTGTCAGCCGAGCATCAAAGTGCGCACAGTTGCGCTCTGCACTGCGCTGCTCGTCCCGCTCAGAGCCGCTGGTTCGGTGCCAGAGAGAGAGAGAGAGAGAGAGAGAGAGATGCGTCAGCTGTGCTGACGCATCTGGTTAAAGCCCCAGCCATAGTGGTAGCCAGATGCAACACGTATGACACCAACCGTCTCACGTCGCCGAAGATCTCCCTCAAGTGGTCGTACAAAGGTCCCTCTCCAAGAACCGTCCGCCGCTGCACTGCAACCGGTCACAGACCGAGCAATCCAACCCCAACCATGCCTATGTCAACGCGCCCCATTCCCGATGGTGTGACCATAGGAAACACAGTGCGCAAGCAAGATAGCAGACGGTTTCCGTAAAAGTCAACCCCCCTGATCGTGCCTTTCCGGACTGGTCGTGGCTTGGGCTGCGACCCTCCTTTGAGAGCCGCTCCAGCTCCTGGTCGATCGATGATGCTTTCAACGTGGAAGACATCCACCACGAAGCCCAACCCAACCCCAACCCCCAACACCCGCGCCAGGACCGCGGCCGCCCGGCCCTCGTGAGCGCGTTGATCGCGGAAACCGAGACCGCCGACTCGTGCCCGGCGGCGGCGCAGAAGGACCACTACCGCGTTCGCGGCCTCGCGTGCTTTACGACCGACAGCTCTCCGCCGGCTAATTAGCTACAAGCTGACTAGCCTCACCCTTGAAGCCGTCCAAGGAGACCCGCGAACGATCGCGAGGGCCAGGGCTCTCACCGCCGCCCTAGCCCTCCCTCGCTTGGCCTGGCCGTACGGCTTACTTGAACCGAACGGGGATGCTTTTGGTTTGCTTCTTGCGATCCTTGCCTGCGGCCGGCGTATAGGCCAGGCGCAGGCGCGTGCGGAGACTGCCTGCTTTGCGCTCGCGGAGCGTGAGCGCAAGCGCTTCGCGGCCATCGACCTTCATGGTCTTGCCGACCAGGCCCTTGCCGGAGAGCGTGACCCTGCCTGCCGCCGGTACGTAGACCTTCGCCTTGACCTTGCGGCCTTTGACCTTGGCTGTCAGCGAGAGCGCGTTCGAGCACCCCTCAACTTCGATCGGCGTGTTCTGTTCGATCACGGCGCCGTTTTGGCCGACGATGCGGGTTGGCATCACCTGCGGATGCTTGCAGAAGTCGCTCGTCGCGCCGAGGGCGGAGTATTCGCGCTGCGGCAGCGTGAGGTCGAAGCTTTCGAAGGGCTGGTCAGGGACGCTCTTGAAGGTGCTCGTCGTGATCCCAGCTTTGCTGATGAACGTTTCGCCGTTGAGTTGGATCGTGACGCCGTCGCCCTGCAGCACGAGCACCAGTTCGGGGAACTTCGCGCCACCGTGGCTGACGAAGTACGCGGGACCTTCCAATGGGACCGGTAGCAGCGGCGTGTGGATCACCGCGTGGCCGACGACCGATTCGTCGGGGCAGCCTGCCGGATTCGCCGCGAACTGCTGTTCGATACAGGCGTGCTGCAGTGTCCTGAGCTCGGAGGGCAGCGCCTTCGGTAGTTCGACGTGGACTTCTTTGATGTTCGCGTCGCCGAAGCTCGACTTGACCGCCACATGGAAGTAGGCACCAAGCTTGCGCGTGTGCTTCGCCTTCGTGCTCGCCGTCAGCTCTGGTTCGAATGTGAGGCCTCGGCAGGAGCCGACCTGGAAGCGGCTTGCGATCGCAGCGGTGCTGCTTTCGCCTCCCGCGCCCGGCGGCACAGCGCCCCATGCGGTCCCGGAGAAGCTCGCTGGTTCACAGCTTGTCGGGTTGAACATGAAGCCCTTGCGGTCGATCACGGCGTCGACCTCACGCAGGTCGGTTGGCACGCCGTCGATCACCTGTGGCAGCGGTTCTGTCGTGACGGTGATCTGTGCGGTGTGCGGGTCGACTTCGATCTTCGCCCGCGTAACTATCGTCCCAAGGTTGAACGGGCCTGCGATCACATGCGTGACGATCGAAAGCCCAAACGGCGCGCCGTCATAGGGACCTGTGAGGTAGATCGGGGATTCTGGCTGCCCTGGCTGCGGGATCACGAGCGGGTACGGGCCCGGGCCGGAGCTCACGACCGAATGACCGATCTGCGAGGAGGACGAGCAGGTGCCAGCGGCGGCCTGCGGCTCTTCGCAGAGCGGGACCGAGGACAGCATGCCAGACAGCCCCTGCGGCGCCTTGAACTGCAGCTTTTCGATGCGTTGCTGCCCATCGCCGCGCTGCAAGAGCAGCGAGAACCCGGTGTAACCGCCCGCCTGATCGGTCGTGGAACCAGCCGTCAGTTCCGGGCTGAAGGGCAGCGTGCCCGCAAGGCACCCGGAGCCGCCAGGGCCGCTTGAAATCGTGAATTCGCTTTCGGGGAACACGTCTGCGGTGAGCGGAGAGCTCCACGCTGCGAAGTCCGACGTCGTCGCATACGTCCCGCAACGGACCGGGGTCGTCAGCGCTGCCTGTGCTCCGCCGCTGAAGGACAGCTTGAAGTCTGTGAACGGCAGCTCTGGCGTCTTTTCGAACGTCGTCACCAGCCGCCCCGTCGCTTCGTCGAGATTCACGTCGCCAATGAGCTTCAGGAACACGCCTTCGCCTTCCGCTGCCACGAGCAGCTTCAGATGTGGCGGGTTCGAGTTCAGCACATACACATCGCCCTTCAGCGGTTTCGCCAGCAACGGCGTTTCGATTTCGTCCGTACCGACCTGCGAGGCATTCGGACAGTGAGCAGGCCCATCGTCTTCTTCACCCGCAGCTTCTTCAACGGGTGTGGTCAGGCCATCTTCTTCCGATCCGCAAGCGAGAAGGCCCGCCGCCTGGCCGGGGTTGACCGCGACGCCTTCAGGCAGCGTCACCGTCGTGCCCTCAATGTTCGCCGTCGAAAGGCCCTTGTTGGACGTCAACCCTTCCTGCGGCACTTTCACATCGACGGTCAAACCGGCTGGCGTGTCAGCGTAGCTGGTGTCCGGCGCAACCGTCAGCGACGGCGGGAACGCGAGGTGTTCGCAGCCGGTGTAGCCTACCGGCGCGCCGCTCGGGTCGTGCGTCATGAAGCTTTCGCTGGCCGAGCCGAGGCTCTTGTCCCAACTGTCGATCGTCAACGTGGTCGTCAACGGGCCTTCGCAAGAGGTGGGCAAGGTCAGCAGCGGTCGCGGTGAGGCGCCGGTGGCCTTGAAGCCGCAGTGCACACCGGTTTCGGACGGGCCGATGCCGCATCGTTCCCGATCGTGACTGGATTCGCCCGGCACTCCCCACAGCGTGATCGTGTTGAAGGCCGCTTCGTAGCCCAGGTTTCGAGCGGCTGCCGTAATGCCGTAATCGGAGCCGCTGCGCACCCCGGCGTCTATCAGGACGTTCGTCCCAAAGATCGTGAAGCCGAACTCTGCCGGCACCCCGGCGGGAGGCACGAGGTTGTACACCGCGACGAGGACGTCGAAGTCTCCACTGAAGCCAACGCCTCGCGACGCTTCGTCCACCCCCACGGCGGTATCGGGGGGACAGCCGCCCGCCGCCGTGGATAGAAACTGCTCACGGGTGCACTGCGCGGTCGCGTGCGGGTCGCCGACGACTCCCGCAGGGAAGGCGACCTTGATGTCCCGCAGCGGCCCGGTCGGATACCCATTGTTGCCCATGTTGAGCCCGAAGCTGAGGGTCAGATCGTACGGGTGGGAACCCGCTTGGATGTCGGTCAGACCGCCTGCGGTCGAGAACCAGCCGTCGAATTCACCGGCCAGCCCAAAGCCTGCGGGTGTTGGGCTGATCGTGAGCGGGTCCGTCGTTTCGGCAGGTTCGGCGGCACCGCCGCCGCTGACGGTCACCTTGTTCTCTTCGACGGCCGGCCCGCCCACGGCCTTGACCGCGATTCCGATGCGGCCTCGGTATCCGGGATCGAGGGGACGTTCAATGCCTTCGTAGCCGGGAACCGTCGTGCACGTCACTGGAGATTTGACTTCGCACGCCCATACTCGGGGCTGGGACTGCGGCAGGGTGGTCTTGCCTTCGGCTTGTTCTGCTTCCTTCTTCGCGTACGCCTTTTCTCTGCTCTCGACCGCGCTCTCGCTGATGCTGCCGGTTTCGTTCAGTGGACCGGCCGAAGTGGCTTCCAGTCCAGGCGGCAGGAGGTCAGTCAGCGTCACCGGGCCGGTGCTCGCGGCCGCACCCGTGTTGTAGACCTCGACAACGACCGTGCCTTCTTGCCCCGGCGCGAGGTGTGTCGGGTACATGCGCGACGTCACCTCCCAGCCTGGCCCTCCGCTGACCACTGTCGTTTCCGCCGCCGCATTGGCGGCGAACGTCACTACCGCGCACGTCACCATCGCGATCAGCGCCGTAAGCCTCCGCCACCGTCGAGTGCCAGCTGCCAACATCACTTTCCCCTCCCATTGTGGTGACGGTCTCGTGCAGCACGTTGCTCCGGGAGCCGTGCTGACTTCGCGCTGCGCGTGCACGCGCGCCGCTTGCGCGCGCTGCGTCGATGCTGCAGGCGGCAGCGCTTCAGCGCACGGCGCAACCGGGCCTTACGTGTACCTTCCGCGGCATTTTTGGCCTGCTTGCCATTGTGCGTCTTCGCCGACTTCGGCGTCAGATTGCCGAGCCCGCTGAACGTCAGCGTCGACGGAGTGGCGAATGTCGGCGGCGCCGGCGGAACCCCCTGACAGCCAGCGCCCGTGCACGCCGGAGGCGCAGGGGCACGCTTACCTGTCCGTACGTCGTAGACGTCATACAGGCCATCTTCGTCGCTGCCTACGAGGTTAGCGCGCGTCACGATGAAGACGTCTTCGCCATTTTCGCTGGCATCCAGGAAGTAGGAGTTGTCGGTGCTGGTTCCGCCCGAGAGCAGGTATACGCAACCGGCGCTTTCGGTGCAACCGCCCGTGCCTGAACGCACCCATTCGTAGACGTCGTCGAGTTCGTTGGTGTCCTGCGGCACGAGACCGTTCGTCGAGAGGAAGAAGACACGGGAGCCGTCCGGAGTGATCCAACGCGGTTGATAGACGTTCTCGTAGTTGGTCTTCGGCAGCGTCGATCCAAACCCATTCAGCGCGATCGTCTCGTCGGAGGTACATGAAATGCAATTCAACGTGCCGCTTACGGCGTTGTAGACCTCCACTTGCGCTTGGAATTCGTAGAAGCTGGTTTCTGCTTCCCTGACCGTGAATACGATGCTGTGTCCGTCAGGGGTCACCTCGGAGCTCATCTGCGCCGGGAAGAGCACGGTGGTGATCGGCGTCGAGACGCCTGCGTGCCAGAGCATGACTTCACTGCCGGTCGTTACGTAATAGATGTATGCGCCGTCTTCGCTGGCGCCGAGCACCCTTTCCACCGTCACGCCAGGGGTCAGGTCGGTCGTGTCGCCGCTGGCGACTTCATACGCGTACAGATCGCCATTGGTGTAGAAGACCGTCGAGCCATCGACGGTTGCCGTCTGATAGGTCCCCGCGGGGCTGATTTCCACGGTCCTCGCTCCGTCTTCGCGCACGTAGATGTGTCCTGTGTCCAGATCCGTCCAGAAGACACGTGACCCATCCGCCGAAATGGCGCGGCTGAAGATCGGACGCGGCTGCCCGAGCCCGCCGTATCCTTCCACCCCACCGAACGCCGCGTTGGCCTGGGTCGTGCCGTTCGGCAGCACGTTCACCAGCCGCAGCTGCCCATTCACCGATTCATAGAGGTTGTTCTCTTTTGCGAATTCAGCGCCCGCGCCGCCTTCCGCCGCCGGCCTTCCTTCCGCGGCACCGGTCAACGCGTCGTTGGCGGCGAACAGGAGGTGGGTGTAGTCGGCCGAGGCGCCCTCGAGCGAGAGGAATTCATGGCCGACGCGGTGTGAGTTCGCCTCGGTGAGCGGCCGTTCTGATGTGCCGTATACCGTGCCGAATGCGTCCATCGTGCGGTACGGCGGCTTGACCGAGAAGAACGGCACGTATTCGCTGCCCGCCGTGTCCATCGAATAGAGCGTGTCGTAGTACCCTTCTCCCGCGTGTTCTTCGGCTTCCCCGAAACCCGGGGCGAGCGACGACAGTGGCTCGATCGAGTTCACGAACGCTGTGCTCAAGTCTGGTGTGAAGGCCTGGAAGATCACGCTAGGCGCGCCTTCCGGCGACAGGACCTTGTTTGACCACCCGCCCCCTGGCAGCTGCGTCGCCAGGTACTCGTTGCCGCCGTAGTCGCCCTCGTTTTCGCTGCCGCCCACGGTCGGAGCTGCCACATACGCGATCCCGCTGCCGTTGGCCGCGGCCTGAAAGGTGTACTGCGTATTGGTGTCCACGCTGTAGGTGTGGGTTTTCTGGTACTGGCCATTTCCACCAAAGTTTTCCGGTTGGTAGGCTTCGCTGCCGAGCTTTTCCTCGGGAGTCACCTGTTCGTAGATTCGGCCGTCGGGGAGTTCTGCCGCAGCAGCCGATCCGGCGAGCGCGCAGGGTGCGGCGCAGCACGTGATCGCGAGGCAGACCAGGGTAGACAGAAGCCGGACCTGCATCTTGGTGATGCTCCGAAGCGCTTGCTGGGCGCCGGTTTGTCCTGATTCGGCGTCGCCGGCGTGTGGGGTTCTCCCCCTCGCGTAGCCCGTCGTTCTCCTCATCCTGTCCTGCTCCTCTCTGGTTACTGCCGTTGCCTGGCTACAGTCGCTAAATCGTTGAGTCACGTCGAAGCTGGGCTCGTAGGAAAGGGCGTGCTCATGGCCTTCGTGAGCCTGCGCATGTGGTGTCACGCCGCACTCCTCTGTGTCGCAGTTCCGACTTGTGTAAGGGTGTTCACGAGTCGCCGACCGACTGGGGTGAGTTGCCACTGGTTGGCTTCGCCTCTCGCGAGCGTGTCCCCGGCCGCGTTCTCGAGGAGCCCGTGCTGTTGCAGCCGCCAGAGCAGCTTTGAGATCTGGCCCGCGTCGTTGACCTCGGCGTGGTCGGCGACCAGTCTGTTGCTCGCGCCCAAACCGTCTGCGGTCAGCGACGCAACAGCTTGCAGGACGCGCGCCGTGCGATAGGTGAGCCTGATCGGCACGTCGGCAAGTGGGCTCGGGCTCCCAGCGTCGACCGTCGTCTGGGAGATCTCGACGACCGAGCTTGCTGGAGGCCGTCGTTTGATCTCGCGCTTGGCGGCAGCCGGCCCGAGATAGGGCAGCAGGATCATCCCCGTGAGCTCGCCAAGCAGCGCGCGCACAGTCCCAACCTCACCGCCTCTGTCGTCAGCAGACCTGCGACCGCCCGCCGCGCTGGTTGCGCCTTGCGTGAGGCGGATCGCGATCACCGAGCTGACGGCGCCGATCAGCGCCTCCGCAGTGAATGCGCCTGAAGTCGAACCCCTCGCTTCCTGCAGGCGACCTTCGTCGATGACTTCGATGAGCCGCCTGGTCATGCGCTCGCGCGTCCGTTTGGCCTCACCGCCAGCGTTCTGAGACTCGATCAGGCAGACCTTTGCGAGCGCTGGATCCTGGTCGGCGAGGCAGAGGATCGCCCACAACCCAGTCCTGATCCGCTCGGCCCAACCAAGTCCCGCGAGATCGAGGCCTGCGATCGCGTCCTCGAAGCGCGCCAGTGCGCTATCGAGGATCCCTGCAAGACAGGCCTCACGGTTGTCGAACAGCTCATAGAACGTGCGCCTGGAGACGCCTGCGTGCTCACAGACACCCGACGCCGAGAAGCTCCCAAAACCGTCCTTCGCAAGCAGACCAACGGCCGCCGAAAGCAAACGCGAACGCTGCAGGGCGGTGATGCTGCGAGCCGGCGCGCCATCCCCGACGCGCACGGACCTCGCACCGCCCTCGGCCGTCGTCTGTGTGAGACGGATCGCGCTCGACGCGCGGGCGCGGCGCGGCTGTGTGCGCTCAACCGGCACAGCAGACTCCCCACCGCCGGCGAGGAGAAGCGCCCCTGCTCTGGGCGCCTGAAATGCGGGCTTGCCCAGCCCCCGGTTGCCAGCCGGAAGCTAGCTCACAGGGCCAGAGAGAGAGAGAGAGAGAGAGATGCGTCAGCTGTGCTGACGCATCTGGTTAAAGCGCCCGTTACGGGCACAGCCAGATGCAGCACGTATGACCCTCTCTGTCCCACGATAACCAAAGCTCCCTCAAACGCTCGAAAAGATCCCTCTCCAGAAGCGACCCTCTGCTGCATACAACACCGGCTACAGAGCAGGCGAATCGTCCCCAACCAAGCCTATGTCAACGCCCGCCCCTGGGTATGAACTCAAGAAACACGACGTGCAACTCAACGTAGCAGACCCCCAACACAAAAGTCAACCCTCCCGGACCGACACAGCCCAAAGCGTTCGGCGCCAGTGGTTACCGGGGCGTCCGGGGCGCGGCGGCGGCCTCAGTCGGACGACCGGCCGCCGCAAGGCCGGCCGCCCGATGGCTTGCGGCTACTTGAAGCTCACCGTGACACTCTTGGTCTGCCTCTTGCGGCTCTTGCCTTCGTTTGGCGTGAAGGCGAGGTGTACCTTGGTCTTCAGGCCACCTGCATGCTTCTCAGACAGCCTGACCGTGACGGTCTTGCGCCCGGCCGATTTCAAGGTCATGCCTGCAAGCCCCTTGCCCGAGACCTGGAGCCTGCCCGCCGCCGGGACATAGACCCTCAGCGTCAGCGCCTTGCCCTTGACGTTGTGCGACGCGACCGCCATCTCATCAGAGCAGCCTTCGACTTCTACCTGGGTGCTCTGTTCGACTGTCTTGCCGTTCTGACCGACGAACCGCACGGGCATGACCAGTTCCTTGGCGCAGAGGTTGCCGTTGGCGGCCAGCGCGGAGTATTCCCTCTCTGGCAGCGTGAGGCTGAACTTCGTGAACGGCACATCAGGGACGCTGCCGAGAGTCGTGGTCGTGACGCCGTTGCTGATGTGCGTTTCGCCGTTGAGATAGACGGTGACGCCGTAGCCCTGCAGCACCATGATCAGTTCCGGCCACTGCGCGCCACGACTGACGAAGTACGCAGGACCCTTCAGCGGCACAGGTAGCACAGGCGTGTTCACTTCCGCCGTCCCAACGTCAGATTCCGCGGGACAACCGGCGGGGTTCGCGTTGAACTGCGCTTCGGTGCAGGCGTGTTGCAGCGTTTTCAGCTCAGACGGCAGCGCCTTTGGCAACGCGACCTTCGCGTAGCCGATGTTCGCCTGGCCCTTGCTGGATTCCACGCTGACGCGCAGATAGGCGCCGTCTTTGCGGGTGTGGTGCGCCTTCGTGGACGCCTTGAACTTGGGCGTGAACGGCAACGCGGCACAATCGGTGACCTGGAATGGCACCAACTCATTCGCGCTGGCGCCTCCAGGGCTCGTGAGCGTCGCGGCGATCGCCATCTTGTTGCAGCTTGTTGGGTTGAATGTGAAGCCCGGCCGGTCGATCTGCACCGTTACATGCTTCAGCTGAAGCGGTATGCCCTGCAGGATCGTCGGCAGGGGATCGCTGGTGATCGTCAGCTGCGCGGTATGCGGATTGACTTCGATCTTGGCCCTTACGATGATGCAGTCGCAGGCGGTCCCCTTGGCGAGATCGAAGGGGCCCGCTTCAGCCGGGTTGACGATCGTCAGCCCATAGGGCGCGCCCTTGTAGGGGCCTGTGATGTAGACGCTGCCAGGCCGCTTGACGATCGCCGGGTTGTCACCGAGCCCAGCCGTGACGACCGTGTGGCCGATCAGGCTTTCCGGGCCACACGTTCCTTCGCTGGCCTGAGGTTCAGGGCAGAGCGTGACGTCGGCGAGGCTGCCCATCAGGCCAGGCGGCATCGTGACCTTCAGGCCGCCCAGCGCCTGATCGCCGTCTCGATGTCCCATCGTCGTCAGCAGTTCGCTGAATTCGCCCGCCTGGATGTTGGTCGTTCCCGCCTCGAATTCCGGCTGGAACGGAGCGGGGCTGGAGCACGGTGCTCCTTCGGGGCCGCTCGTGATCGCGAATGTCGACGACGAATTCGCAGGCGCGGTCCCTGACCATGGTTCGATCGATGCGTTCGTGGCGTAGGAGCCGCAGGCAGCCGGCGTCGCAAGCGGCGCCCGCGCGCCTCCGAAGAACGACAGCTTGAAGTTTTCGAAGGGCAGTTGCGGCGTGTCTTCGAAGACAGCGGTTATCTGGCCCGTTTCGCTGAGATGGACTTCCCCGGCGAGCTTGATGAGCACGCCCGCCTTCGCGTCTTCGGCGACCACGTACAGCGCCACCAGCGATCCAAACGGATTCGCGTCCTGCGTCGCGAGGTAGGCCGCCCCCACGAGCGGATCCGGCAGCAGCGGGGTTTCGATGCTGACGGTACCGACCTTTGCATCTTCCGGGCAGGCCGGCGTCGCCACGCTTTCGAGGCCGATCTGATCCACAGAGCACGAACCAAGGCCATCGGCGGCGGACGGGTTCAGCGCGAGCCCTTCGGGCAGGGTGACGGTCGTGTTCCTCACGCTTGCCGGCGCGAGACCGTTCGAGCTCAACCCCTCTTCCTGCGGGACATGGACATTGACGTTCAGCCCCGTCGGCGTACTGCCCGCGGTCCCGTCCGGCGTCAACGACACCGCGGCCGAGAATGGCAGGCGGTTGCAACCGTCGAGCTGCAGCGGTTCGCCGAATGGGGTCTGAAGCGGATCGCCTTGCGTAGGCGTGAACACGCCTGGTTCCGCCCAGGAGTCGGCGGTGAGCGTCGGTTCGAACGGCTGTCCGCACGTCGTCGGCATCGTCAGCAGCGGCGCTGGCTTGGCTTCTTGCTCCCCGCCGCACGGTTCCAGGAACGTCCCGTAGAGGCAGCCCCAGCCGCGCGCGTCTTCGTGGCGCTGGTCGCCCGGCACGCCCCAGAATATCGTGTGGGCTTCGATGAACGGGTAGAGCTGGGTGATGTCGTTCACGTTCACACGCACCCTGTATTCGCCATCGCGTTCCAGTTCCGTGTCAAGGATCACGGGGTTGCCGAGCACAGGGAAGCCGAAACGCGCCGGCTCTCCGTGCGAAGGCTGCAGGTTGAACAGCGGGTCAGGCAGCGTCGTGTATTCGCCATTCGGGCTCTTGAGGGTCACCAGCGAGACGCCGATCACGGTGTCCGGCGGGCAGCCGTTGCTGATTTTGTACGGAGGTGCGCGTTCGATGAATGCCGCGTCGGGGCACTGCGGGAACGGCGTCGGGTTCCCGATCATCCCCGCGGGCAGGTCGAAGTGCAGATCCTTCGGCATCGCGTATACGCCCGCCAGCGTCGGCGGCTGATTGAACTGTCCCTGCACCCTGTTGAACGCAACCGTCGTGGTCAGCTGAAACGGGTGCGAGCCGGCCTGTGTGTCCACGCCACCGCCCTCTTCTTCGGGCGTCATCGCGAACTGTTCGACACCGAAGACGGTCGGTTCCGCGCCGACATCGATGGCGTGCTTCACGGTCAGGCTTGGGGCGCCGCCGCCGCTGATCTTCATTTCGTTTTCGCCACTTGTGGCGTCCGCTTCCACTTTCACCGCTATGACCACCGTGATCCGCTGGTAGTCGGGCAGCGCTTCGGCGTAGGCGCAGCTCAACGACGCGAGCGTGCAGGTGACTTCCCCGTATTCCGATTCGCTTTCGTACGGTCCCGAGGTCGCGCTGATCGCTGTCGCTACCAGGCCTTCGGGCAGGCTGTCGGTGATCGTGACCGGGTGCGCGCCGGCTTCCACCGCCGCGTCCCCGAGATCTAGCGCTACGACACGGATGGTGCCGGTACTCCCTGGTTGCAGTCTCGAAGGTTCCGCGGTCGAGGTCAGCTGCCACCACGGCTCCGCCGCGCCAGCTTGACTCACGCCTAGCAAACCGAAGCCTGCAGCCACGACAACGGCCAACAGCCCACCCCGCATCGTCGATGCCCAGCTCATCGTCCCCCTCCCTCTCCCGCTCTCGCTTTGCTGTTGCCGTGCCGACCGGCGGCTCCGTGCGCGCCGGCCTGCGACTTCTTCGCCTTGTGCTTGCACCGTGAGCGCTTGTGCCGGCTCTGTTCGTGCATGGCTGCGCATCGCCTCGACGCCTTGTGCCGCGGCCTTGTGCGCTTTCCGCCGGCCTTCTTCGTGCTCTTGAGCTTTGCCTTCAACGGGATCGGGTTCACAGCGCCGCTGAAGGTGGCGCTCGGCGGCGGGCCGAAGACCGTCGGCTGCGTCGCTGGAGCGCCTTTGCAGGCGTCGCTCGATTCACACGGCGGCGGCGAGACAGGTTCGCTGACGCACGGCGCTTCTTCGCTGCACACGTGCGCGTCGTATATGTCGGCGGCCTTGTCGACGTCCTTCGCGACAAGCGGCTGCGCTGTCAGGAAGAACGCGTCGTCCCCGGTTGCGGAGGCGTCCATGAAGATCGATTCTTCCTGCGAGGAGCCTGATGAGACGAGCTCGACGCAGCCTTCGCCCGTCTCGCAGCTGCCCGCACCGTCAGGCTCGTACTCATAGACGTCCTCGAAGCCGTTGACGTCCTGCGGCACGAGCGCTTCGGCGCTGTTGAAGAACAGCCTGCCACCATTGGACAGGTAGGCCGGCTGATTGAACGCTATGCCGCTGTTGTTTATCCATGCCGGAATGCTGCCCGAGAGCCAGGTTCCTTCCAAATAACTGGCGCGATCGTTGATGGACTGGGTTGGCGAGCCAAAGTCGTTGTGGATTTCAAGCCCTTGCGGCCGCGCGCCCGTGGGATTGCATGACGCGCACATGATTTCGCGTGTGGACGCGCTGTAGAGGTACACCTCGGTGTCGGGTTCGCCGCTCACCGCGTCCCGATTGTCATACCCGGTGAGGCTGAGCGTGGACATGAACGCGAGGTACTGTCCATCTGGCGCGACGCGCAGCGTGATGTCGTTTGGATCGTTGAAGTAACTCGCGCCTATGCCTCCGAGAGCGCCGATGGTGGCCACCGGTTCCGTCATGCCTTCGTGAGCGAGATAGATCGTTCCGTTCGAGCCCGTGGCGACGAAGTACACGTATGAGCCGTCTTCGCTTGCTCCTATCACCCCTTCGACGCTGACCCCGGTCGATAGATCGCTCAGGTCGCAGTTGAGCACTTCAGAGACGACCTTCACTTCACATTGATACAGGTTTCCGGAAGTCGCCCCAGGGGTGAGTGCTTCCTCATCAGAGAAGAACACCTTGGAGTCGTCCGCATTGGCGGCCCAGAACCGTGCTCTTTCCGATGTGCCGCCGACATCGATCTGCGCCGTCTGTTGCAGCGCGACATCTCGCAGGTACAGATGCGCTTCTTTCGTTGTGGGGTCGTCTCCAGCAAAGACCACGCGCGACCCGTCTTCCGACACCGCATGAATGTCCCGGCCGGTATCTCCCAACGGACCGTCTCCGACGTAGAGGCTGCCATGTCCGCCCGTCGCCGGCGTTTCCGTCGCGCCGGGCAGGATGCTGATCAGCTGCAACGCCCCTTCGAACCACTCATAGAGCCCATACCCGGTGGCGTTCGCGGTCAGTGGCACTTCGGAGCGCAGCACGACATGCGTGAGCTCCGGGTTGCCCGCTTCGAACTCTTTTACGTTCCTGTAGGCCTCGTCGAGGTTGTCGGCTTCTTCCGGGTCGAATTTGGCTCCCGGCAGCACATCCGTCGCGGTCAACAGCGGCCGCAGTGCGGCGGTCAGGTTGTCACGCAGGTACGGCGTCCATTCCGTGGTTTCCGGCGTGAGCTTCAGGAAGTCGTACGGTTCCAGCAGCCCGCGCGAGAGGTCTGTCGAGAACGTCTTGTATTCGGTGCCTTTGTAGAGCGCCAGACCGATGCCTTCATCGTGTTGCACCATGAGGTCTTCGGTGCTCCAGCCGTCCGCGCCGCGCCGCGAGAGGACGCTCGTCTGTTCCGGGGAGCGGCTGCCTGCCTCTTCCCCGGTGACCGGCGCGCTCGCGTAGTAGGCGATTGCGTCGCCGTCCGTGGCCGCCTGGATCACGCCTCCTTCGGGGCGGCCGGATTCGATCAGCGCCCCATGCTTGTTGGGAGGCGTCACAAGTTCCCATTGCCGACCATCCAGCAGTGTCAACGGCCCTCCGAGGCCCTCCGTGGTGAAGGTGGAGTCGGCGCCAGGTTCGGTGCCTTCTGCGTTTGTCGCAACGACGCGGTAGTGGTAGTTGGTGGACGGCGTGAGGCCCTGAACATGGACTTCCACGGCGACACCGCTCGTGCCCGCCGCGATCAGACGTTCGCTGAGCGGCGCGCTCGTGCCATAGGTGGCCGTCGGGCCGTATTCGAAGCGGTAGGTCGTTGCGCCTTCCTGCGGGTCAATCGTCGCGTTCAGCGTTGCGCTCGTGCTGGCGACATTCGACACCGACTCGTCTTCGATGCTGGGAGGTGCCGCGGCAAGCGCCGGCTGCGCGCACGCCAGAGCCGCCGCGAACAGCATGCAGACGGCGGCGAGGACAGCTGCTGCGCTCCTACGAAGCGCAGCAGATGAAGCGGTCATCGAACCCATTCCCTCTCCTTCGAGTGACTCATGTGGATTGACCCGCGCAACCGCGGGCACTGCTTCGTTGCGAAACGTGGTGTTGATGCGCGCCGAGACGGCACGACCGAAGCGCGTCGCGGGCAGGTCATGAGACGGCCTCTTCATGAGACTGCCTCTTCACGAGACGGCCTCTTCACGAAACGGCCTCCTCTGTACTGGCGTGGCTCGCGCCCCTGGCTGTGATCGCATGCAGAAGCTGCTGGCCGTTGGCGGTCAGGCGCCAGCTGTTCGCCTCACCACGCGGCGGATCGTGTTGCGTCGCGTTTTGGAGCAGGCCGTGGTCCTGCAGCCGCGAGAGCAGTTTCGAGGCCTGGCCAGGATCGCTTATGCCTGCGTGCTCGGCGATCTGCCGGTTGCTGGCACCCGCTCCGTCTGCGGTGAGCGCCGCTGCGGCGAGCAGGATGCGAGCCGTCCTGTAGGTGAGCCTCATCGGCAGGTCGACAAGCGGGTTCGGCGCCCCAGCGCCATCGCCGGTCTGTGCCGTCTCGACCGCTGTCGCGCTCGGCAGCGGGCGCTTGCGCTCCCGTTGCGCAACCGCCGTGCCGAGATAGGGCAGCGCGATCATCGCGGTCAGCTCCCCCAGCAGGCCACGTACACCTGCGCGCGGCGCGCCATCCTTCTCTTCTCTGAATGCAGGCTGCTTCAGCCGTGCTGCGATCACTGAGGTGACAGCCCCGAACAAGGCCTCGGCCGTCAGCTCGCTCGCCTTCGAAGCGCTTGCGCTCTCGGAGCGACCCTCGTCGATGAACGCCACGAGCCGCCCAGTCATCCGTTCCCGCTCGAGCTGAATCGAAGCTCCTGCGCGCTGGGACTCGACCAGGCACACCCGTGCAAGCGCGGGGTCGCTGTCGGCGATGCAGAGGATCGCCCAAAGGCCCATGCGGATTCGCTCGCTCCAGGCAAGGCTCGCGAGGTCCATGCCGTTGAACGCCTTCGCGATCCGCTCCTCTGCGTATTCGAGCAGGGCGACCAGACACGCGTCCCGACCCTCGAAGACCTCATAGAAGGTGCGCCTGGAGACACCTGCCCGCTCACAGACGGCGGCAGCCGAGAACGCTTCGTACCCCTGTGCCGCCAGCAGTCCGACAGCCGCGTCGATCAGGCGCGAGCGCTGCAGCGCGACGATGCTTTGGCCCTGCCGTGAGGCGACGGCGCCGCCAGGACCCTCAGAGCGCCTGCGCGAGCGGTGAGCCGCCTGCTCGGCCAGGCCCGTCCGTCTCTGCGCCGAGGCGCGCCCAACTCCGCGCGCGCTCACCGCCCAACCTCCCATCCACCCGACAGGGCGGCGGCTGAGGTGCACCGCGTGCGTCGCGGGCGCAGGGTGGCCCGACGCCCGTCACCTCGGGCGATCGCTGCGCGGACGAGGCCCGCAGGCTGCCGGGTAGCGGCTAGCTCACAGGGCCAGAGAGAGAGAGAGAGAGAGAGATGCGTCAGCAGAGCTGACGCATCTGGTTAAAGCGCTCAGTACAGGCGCAACCAGATACGACACGTATGCCAACCAGCGACTCACGCGCACAACGATCCTCTCATCGACTCGAACAAAGTCCCTCTCCACGGAACGCCCTCTGCTGCATCAAACCGGTCACAAGAAGTGTGATCCGGCCCCCAACCCTCTCTATGTGTACGCACTGACCATTCCAACTGACATAAGGAAACAGTGCGCGTCCCCAACGTAGCAGAAGCCGACAACGAAAGTCAACCCGCTTCTATATGACACCCGCCCCGTTCTCTTGCCACGCCCAGTGGGGGAGGCGATCCTCTCCGTGACGAGCCGCCACCGCGCTTGGATAGGCTGAGCCAATGGCAAGAGTCGTCATCGCAACGGCGGTCGGTGGCCCTGAGGCTCTCACGGTCGTCGGCGAAGCGACAGCGGCGCCTGCAGCCGGCGAGGTCCGCCTCGCGGTGCGCGCCGCAGGGGTCAACCCGGTCGACTGGAAGCGCTACAGCAACGAGATGGGCGTGGGTGCGGCGTTTCCGATGCGTCTGGGTTCGAGGTCGCTGCCGTGGTGACACAGGCCGGCGCAGGCGCAATCGGCCCAGCTGGGCCGATTGCGGTCGGCGACGAGGTCATCTCATTTCGGATCGACGGTGGGTACGCCGAAGAGTTGGTCGTGCCCGCCTCAGCCGTTGTCCCCAAGCCCACAGGCATGAGCTGGGAGCAGGCGGGCGGGCTGATGCTCGCTGGCGCAACAGCGATGCACGCGCTTGCCGCAACCGCAATCGAGGCGGGCGATACCTTGCTCGTGCATGCGGCGTCGGGCGGCGTGGGCCTGATGGTCGTCCAGATCGCAGTCGCCCGTGGGGCGCGCGTGATCGGCACTGCGAGCGAGCGCAACCACGACTATCTACGCCAGCTTGGCGCGGAGCCGACGGTGTATGGCCAAGGCCTTGCTGAGCGCGTGCGCGCGCTGGCGGGAAATCGTGTGGATGCGGCGATCGACTGCGTGGGGACCGACGAGGCCGTCGACGTGTCGCTCGAGCTGGTCGGCGATCGTGAGCGAATCGCCTCGATCGCGGCCTTTCGGCGCGGCAGCGAAGCGGGCATCAAGCTGCTTGGCGGCGGCCCAGGCGCGGATCCTGGAACCGAGCTGCGCAACGCGGCCCGACTGCAGCTGACCGAGTTGGTCGCACAGGGCAAGCTCACGGTCCGTACGCAGTCGTTTGCGCTCGAGGACGCGGCCGCGGCCCACCGGGAGGGGCAGGCCGGCCATGTCACCGGCAAGCTCATCCTGGTTCCAGGTCTCGGCGACGCCCGGTAGGCGCACTCGCAACAGCGCCACGAGCGCGCAAGGACGAGCGACTCGCCGGCAGATACCAGCGACCCCGAATGAGTCAGATCACGGGTCCGCGCCGATTTCGACGAGGAACCCGCGAATCGCCTCGGCGAGCCCGCCTGGGTTGTCGCTCTGGACGTTGTGGCCCGCACCAGCGACCTGAGTCCAGCTTCCGTGGGGCAGCGCCGCCGCGAAGCGGGCGGCCTCGGCCTCGTCGAGCACGTCACTCTCGCCGCCTCTGGCCACGAGCACAGGACAGGCGATCTCGTCCGTGAGCTCACTGAGCGCACGTAGACCGCCGAACACGATCTCGACGTACTCGGGCGCGAGACGGCGGTGATCGTACTTCCACGTGTAACCACCCTCAGGCAGCTGCCTGAGGTTGTGCCGCAGACTGTGTCGAAGCAGCTCTGGATGCCGGTTGGGACTGGCGGCAAGCGCACGGCTGACGAACTCCTCCACGGTGCCAGGTCCAGGGTCCGCAACGAAGCTCGTGATTCGCCCAGTGCCCCGCGGATTCACCTGCGGCGAGACGTCGACGGCCACGACGCCGGCGATCCGCCGCGCTACACGACTCGCAAGGGTGAGCGCGACGAGGCCGCCAAGCGACTGGCCGATCAGGACAGGGGCCCGTAGCCCCAGCTGCACGATCAGGCCGTCGAGATCTTGCACATGCGACTCGATGCGGTAATCGATGCCCGGCGACCACTCGCTGTCGCCGTGGCCGCGAAGGTCGAGTGCAAGGCAGTGGCACTGGGCGCGCAGCGCAAGGCAGACAGGATCCCAAGTGTGCGCGTTCAGGCGCCCGCCATGTAAGAAGAGCAGCGGCCTGCCGCGAGGGTTGCCCCAATCGAGATAGTGCAGCCGCATCCCATCGACGACGGCATGGCGGTCTGCTGGGGCGACCACCTCATCGACGTCGATACCGGCCAGCTCGGTGGCGAGCCGCAGCTGCGCAAGCTCCTCGTCCGCCTCCGACGGGTGCGTCTGCTCAGCTGGCCCCGAGTCCTTCGCAGGCGTAGCGGACACGCGCTCGATGCTAACGCCCGCCGGTAAGCGAGGCTCTGCAGTCAAGGCTCTGAGCTGATTGGAGATCGCGCATCGTCACGCTGTGGACCGGCGCGGCATCGCGGACGGGGCGCGGCATCGCCGACGGGGCGCGGCATCGCCGACGGGGCGCGGCATCGCCGACGGGGCGCGGCATCGCCGACGGGGCGCAGCATCGCCGACGTGGCGCAGCATCGCCGACGTGGTGCTGCGCCGCGAACGGCCAAAGATCCTGCTAACGTACAACCGCATGGTTGTAGATTTGCTTTCCGAAGACGCCGCCGACCGCGTCTTCCATGCACTGGGAGACAAGACCAGGCGCGACATTCTCGGGCTCGCGATCCTGCGCGAGCGATCCGTGTCGTCGCTTGCTCGTCACTACGAGATGAGCTTCGCCGCAGTCCAGAAGCACGTCGCGGTGCTCGAGCGCGCAGGGCTCGTCACCAAGCACCGACATGGCCGCGAGCAGATCGTCCATGGCAACGCGGAGACCCTGCGCAGAGCGGCAGCGCTGCTCGACGCCTACGAGCGGCTCTGGATCGAGCGCGCCACTCAGATAGCCGACATCCTCGCCGAGGAAGAAGGAGCCGGAAAATGACGGTGATCAGCAGCAGCAAGGATGAGCAGGCCCTGACCCTCACGCTCGTCGCCGAGTTCGAAGCGAGCCCTGACCGGGTCTGGGACGTTTGGGAGGACCCGCGCAAGCTCGAGCGCTGGTGGGGACCGCCCAGCTACCCTGCCACCTTCACTCAACACGACTTCGTCGTCGGTGGCGAATCGCGCTACCACATGAGCGGCCCGAACGGTGAGACTCCGCGCGGCTGGTGGCGGATCGACGCGACCGACAGACCCCGACGGCTCGAGTTCGCCAATGGCCTTGCGGGCGACGACGGCGAACCGGCGCCCGGGCTGGAGCCCGCGAGAGGCCACGTCACGCTCGAGCCGATCGAGCGCGGTACGCGCATGACCGTCGTCACGCTCTTCGTCGATGCCGAGCAGATGCAGATGATGCTCGAGATGGGCATGCAGGAAGGCATGAACGCGGCAATCGGGCAGATCGACGCGCTCCTAGCCGGCTCAGGCGCCTGAGCCGCGCAGGAAGCGCGCGACCGCCTCGGCGACAAGCTCGTCGAGGCGATCCGCTGCGACGATGCCACCGGTGCGCAGCGCAGCGATGCCCTGCATCGTCGCGAACAGCAACAGCCCAACCCGCTCTGGGTCGCCGGCTTCGAGCGCCCCGTCGCGCTGACCCTCGCAGATCAGCTCGAAGACGACTGCGAAGGCGCGCTCGGCCGCCTCGTGCAGCCTCCCGGCCTGCGCGCTGTGCTTGCCGGCGAACATCAGCTCGAGCAGTGCCGCGTCGTGCGTCGCGAAGCGGACATAGGCCGTCGCCGTAGCGCGCAGACGCGCTTCGAAGTCCCCAGCGGCAGCGTCGAGCGCGGCGCGCAGCTCCTCGCCGAGCCGTTCGAAGCCAGACTCGGCAAGCGCGTCGAGCAGCGCCTGGCGGTCGGGAAAGTGCCGACGCGGCGCGCCATGGCTGACGCCCACCTGGCGCGCGAGCTCGCGCAGCGAGAGATCACCCATGCCCTGCTCGCGCAGCGTGCGCTCCGCGGCAGCGAGCAGCGCCGCGCGCAGATTGCCATGGTGGTAGGGCCGCTGCATCTGGCATTACAGCTTAGCCCACGATGTTGTCGTTGACATCATTGTGGTCGGCGTCTACAATGTTGCCTATGACTACTTTCAGCGCCGCCAATCTCCCTGACATGCAAGGCCGGAACGTGATCGTCACCGGCGCCAACAGCGGCATCGGCCGCGCCGCCGCAAGCGCGCTCGCAGGCGCCGGCGCCCACGTCGTGCTCGCGGTGCGCGATCCCGCGAAGGGCCAGGCCGCCGCCGCGGCGATGCCAGGCACGACTGAGGTTCGCAAGCTCGATCTCGCGGACCTCGCCTCAGTGCGCGAGTTCGCCGCCGGCTGGGAGGGCGAGCTTGACCTGCTGATCAACAACGCGGGCGTGATGGCGCCACCGCTGAAACGGACCGCAGACGGCTTCGAGCTGCAGTTCGGCACCAACCATCTTGGCCACTTCGCGCTCACCAACCTGCTGCTGGAGCGCATCAGCGGACGCGTCGTGACGGTCTCCTCAGGCGCGCACCACATCGGGCGCATCGACTTCAACGACCCCAACTGGGAGCGCAAGCGCTACAGCGCCTGGCGTGCCTATGGGCAGTCCAAGCTCTCCAACCTGCTGTTCACGGCCGAGCTCTCGCGACGCCTGAGCGCCGCTGGCTCATCTGTCCTGGCAAACGCCGCCCATCCTGGCTATGCCGCGACCAACCTGCAGTTCCACAGCGAGCGGCGCACGATGGAGACGATCATGATCGCCGGCAATCGCCTGATCGCCCAGGACATGGATGGCGGCGCACTGCCCACCCTTTACGCGGCCGTCGCCGACGTTGCGAGCAACAGCTATGCCGGCCCTCGCGGCTTCATGGAACTGCGTGGCGCGCCAAAGCTCGTGGGCCGCTCCCGCGCCGCGAAGGACACCGCCACCGCCAGTCGCCTCTGGGAGCTCTCCGAGCAGCTGACGGACGTGCGCTTTCCGCTCGCGGCCCCGGTCGGCGGCTGAGCGCCTCGGTCGGGCTTCGCAGCTCACATCGCCTACGCTTGTGGGCGTGAGCTGGACACAGAGGGCTGCCCCGCCGCCCGCTCGTGGCGAGCATTCGCCGCCGCTGCTCGTGCGGCTTGGAATCTCCTGGCTGACGAATGCGATCGTGCTCGCGATCGTCGCAGGGCTGCTCAGCAGCGTCGCCGTCTCCAACGCGGGCGCGCTGATCGCGGCGGCTGCCGTCTTCGGCGTGCTCAATACGGTCTTGAAGCCGCTGCTGCGGTTCGTCACGTTGCCACTCGCGTTCCTCACGCTTGGCATCGCCTGGTTCTTCGTCTCGCTGCTGATGCTCGTGATCACGAAGGGCATCGTCGGCGGCTTCCACATCCACGGCTTCTGGGCGCTCGTCGCGGCGACGCTGATCGTCTGGGTCGTCAACCTTGCGCTCGACTACACGCCTGGCCCCTGGCAGATCACTGGACGCCGACGGCGGCTGAAACGACGGCGCCAGCGCGAGCTGCACTGAGCCGAGCGCTCAGCTCGACGTCGGGAAGTGCATGCCGCTGCGCTTGTCCTCGGCGGCGGCGGAGGTCGCTGCGGGCCAGCGCGCCGTCACCGCCTTCAGCCGCGTGTAGAAGCGCACGCCCTCGGGGCCGTGCATGTGGTGGTCGCCGAACAGCGAGGACCTCCAGCCGCCGAAGGAGTGGTAGGCCATTGGCACCGGGATCGGGACGTTGACACCGACCATGCCGACGTGCGCTCTGCGCTGGAACGTTCGCGCCGTCGCGCCGCTCGCCGTGAAGATCGCGGCGCCGTTAGCAAGCGAGTGCGAGTTGACCAGCTCGATCGCCGCGTCGAGGTCCGCGACGCGCACGACGCTCAGCACGGGCCCGAAGATCTCCTCCTGATAGATCGACATCTCGGTGCTCACGCGATCGAAGAGGGTCGGCCCGACCCAGAAGCCCTCGCCGGGTATGCCTGGCTCGCGGCCGTCGAGGACGAGCCTCGCGCCGGCACGCTCACCCTCGCCGATGTAGTCGACGATCCGCTCGCGCGCCGCAGCGGTCACGACGGCGTGGTCGAGGTCGGCGTCAGGCATCACGACCGCATGGTTCTTTGCGCCCCCGAGCGCCTGCACGCGCTTGCCGGCGGCGCTTGCGCGGCCGTGCACGTAGCGCGCGATCGGCGTTGAGCCCACAAATGAGACAGCCGCGACGTCGGGGTGCTCGAGCAGCGCGTCGACGGCGACCTTGTCGCCGTGGAGCACGTTGAAGACACCGTCGGGCAGGCCCGCAGCGGCGTACAGCTCGGCGACGAGGTTCGACGCGGACGGGTCGCGCTCGGACGGCTTCAGCACAAATGCATTGCCCGTCGCGATCGCGATCGGATGCATCCACATTGGCACCATTGCAGGGAAGTTGAAGGGGGTGGTACCGGCGCACACACCAAGCGGCTCGCGAAAGGAAAACGCGTCGACGCCGCTCGAGACCTGGTCGGAGTACTCGCCCTTCAGCAGCTGCGCCAGCCCGCACGCGAAGTCGACGACCTCGAGCCCGCGCGTCACCTCGCCGCGCGCGTCCTCCAAGACCTTGCCGTGCTCGGAGGAGACGATCTGCGCCAGCTCCTCGGCGTGCTCGCAGACGAGCTGCCTGAAAGCGAACATGATGCGCGTGCGCACAGCGAGCGAAGTCTCCCCCCATGCGACGAACGCGGCGGCGGCGGCCCGCACTGCGCGGTCGACGTCGCTGCGCTCGGCGAGCAGCACCTGCGCCTGCTGCTTGCCCGTCGCGGGATCCCAGATCGGAGCGGTGCGCGTCGAG
The DNA here is from genome assembly GCA_036490555.1 of Solirubrobacteraceae bacterium. Classification (GTDB taxonomy): domain Bacteria; phylum Actinomycetota; class Thermoleophilia; order Solirubrobacterales; family Solirubrobacteraceae; genus Palsa-744. Next base: position 30,414 of record DASXDO010000004.1, read on the forward strand.
TCGCCAGCAGTTTCTTGTCCTGCGATGCGGTGCGCGACGGTCCGCACGCGCTCAGGGGATCGCGACGATCGCGTCGATCTCGATCGGCGCGCCAGCTGGCAGCGCAGCGACCTGGACGGTCGAGCGCGCAGGCACCGCGTCGGCGAAGAACGACGCGTAGGCGGCGTTGACCTCCTTGAACCTGCCGAGGTCGCAGACGTAGACGGTCAGCCTCAGAGCGCGATCGAGGCTCGTGCCCGCCGCGTCGCAGACCGCCGTGAGGTTCTCCAGGCAGCGCAGCGTCAGCTGCCCGATGTCGCCGTCGATCAGCGCGCCCGTCTGCGGATCCAACGGCAGTTGGCCTGAGCAGAACAGGAGCTGGCCAAAGCGCGTCGCCTGGCAGTAGGGGCCGATCGCCTCGGGCGCCTCGCGAGTTGCGATCCGCTCGATCTCATCCTCCATGCCCACCATCTTGACTGCTTTTCGCGGCGATCGCGAGCGCGCTGCCGCTGTCAATGCGCCTGCGCGAGCGCGTGGCGTCGCGCTTCAGGCGTAGAGCGCGTCGATCTGCGCGGCGTGCAGCGCTTCGATCTGCGTGCGGCGCAGCTTCAGCGTCTCGGTCAGCTCGACGCCGGGCAGCCATGGCTCGGCGAGGATCGCGTGCGCCTCGATGCGCTCGAGCTCTGGGCGCGTCGCGTTGACCGCTGCAACCGCGGCGGTGACGGCCTCGCGGGCCTCGGTCTCCGCGGCGCTCTGCGGCGGGTCGAGCACGATCAGCGCCACGAGGTGGCTGCGCCCGTCGCCAACTACGCAAACCTGCGCGATCACCGGGCACGCGTCCTTCAGCGCCGCCTCGAGTCCGGCCGGATGCACGTTGTGGCCGTGCGCAGGGACGATCGTCTCCTTCTTGCGCCCGACGAGCCGCAGCCGCCCCTCGTCATCGAGCTCGCCGAGATCGCCGGTGTGGATCCAGCCGTCGGCGCGGTAGGTCTTGCTGCTCTCCTGCGGGCGGTTGCGGTAGCCGCGTGGGGCGCGGGGACTGCGCACGAGCACCTCGCCGTCCTGGGCGATGCGCAGCTCGTAGTCTGGCGCCGGTCCGCCAAGCGTGCCGAGGTCGGCCGTGCCAGGACGCTGCGCGGAGGCCATGCCAAACTCGGTCCCCGCGTAGAACTCCTGGAAGCAGATGCCAAGCGCACGGTAGTGCTCGTGCACCGCCATCGGGCAGGGCGCAGCCGCGCTCAGCGCCGTGGTCGCACTGCCTAGCCCGATCCGCGCACGCAACGTCGCGAGCAGCTCCTGCTCGCGCTCTCCCAGCGGCGCAACCGCCTCGCCGCGCGCAGCAGCGCGCACGCATTCGAGCGACTGCCCGAGCGCGAGGCGCTCCTCCTCCCCAAGCGTCTGTTCGAGCGCACGCTGCAGCCGCAGCCAGACAAGCGGCGGTCCGAGCAGGCGCGTGGGGGGCGCTGTGAGCAGCGCCGGGACCAGCAGTGTCGGATCGCTGCAGACGGTGCGCGTCGAGCCGCGTGTGAAGGAGTACCAGTGACCGGCGCAGCGCTCGCCGATGTTCGCGAAGGAGGCATAGGAGACGTCGTGGATCGCGCTGCTGTCGCCCAGCGCCGTATCGAAGCTGTCGAGGGTGCCAAGCGCGGCGCGATGCGTCAACTCGACGGCCTTCGAGAGACCCGTCGTGCCAGAGGTGTAGACGAGCCCGGCGAGGTCGTCGCCCTGCACCGCGCGCCAGGTGGCCTCGAAGTCGAAGCCCGCAGGCGCGGCGATCTGCTCCAGCCCGTCGTCCAGCGCGAGCGTCTGTGGCACCGCGTGCTTGACGTCCGCGAGGCGCTCGCGGAGCTCGGGCTCGATGAGCAGCAGCAGCGGCTCGCTGTCGCGCAGCATGTGCTCGATCGTCGCTGGCGGTGAGGCCGCGTAGAGCACGACGCCGACGGCGCCGAGGTGCAGCGCGGCGGCCTCGGCGATCGCGAGCTCCGACCTGTTGCGCGAGAGCAGCGCGACGCGCTCGCCGCGGCTCACACCCAGTGCCGCAAGCGCACCGGCGAGGCGCTCGACGGCCTGAGCGTATGCCGACCACGTGAGCTCCCACCCGCGGTCGTGTGCGATCAGCGCGAGGCGCTCGGGCACGCGCTTGGCGCTGATCTGGAACGCCTCGCAGAGCGTCGTCGCGACGAACGCAGCCCGCTCGCCCGCGACAGACGCCGACGCACGCTCCATCTCAGCCTTCGAGGACGAATGGACCCCCGTGCTCATCCAGGAGAAACTAACGACCGCGGCGCCGCAGAACATCGGCCAGCTGGCCATCGAGAGCTCGACGACGTGGCGTGCACCCGGCCCCGGCTCCGGCCATGAGCCGCCTCCGGCCTAGGCAGGCGATCGCCTTGACTACGCGTGGGCGAGACTGAGCAGCTCGTCCGACCGCTGCTCGAGCCCACGCTTGCGCACGGACACCTTGCCGCCTTCGCCGGCGGCCCAGACGATGCCGCGGAACGCCCATGGCTCGCCTGGCGCATCGGTCGGCAGCAGCTCGACGCGTTCGAGCAGCACGCGCAGCACGACGTCCATCTCCATGTGCGCGAAGCTCGCGCCGATGCAACGGCGGATCCCGCCGCCAAAGGGAATCCACTCGTAGGTCCCTGGCGCCGTGTCGAGGAAGCGATCCGGGTCGAAGCGCTCGGGGTGGCCGAACAGCTTCGGGTCGTAGTGCGTCAGGCAGGCCGCGAGCAGCACGCGCGTGCCGAGCGGCAGGCTGTAGCCGCCGAGCACGAAGCGCTTGCGCACGATGCGGCCGGCGAACGCGATCACGGGGCGTGTGCGCTGGACCTCGCGGATGCTCGCCTCGCGCAGCTCCTTGCCGCCGGCGTCGACCTCCTCGACGAGGCGCGCGAGCACGTCTGGGTGGCGGCGCAGGCGCTCGACCGCCCAGCTCAGCGAGTTCGCGGTCGTCTCGTGGCCCGCGACGAGCATCGTGATCAGCTGATCGCGGATCTCGGGATTGCTCATCGAGCTGCCGTCCTCGTGATGGGCCTGGACCATCAGCGCGAGCACGTCTGGACGTTGCTCGAGCTGCGGGTCGGCCTTTGCCGCGGCGATCAGCCCGTCGAGGATCGCGTCGATCTCTGCGCGCAGCACCTGGAACCGCGCCCAGCGCGAGCGTGGGCCGAGGTTGCGCTGCAGCCATGGCGCGAGCACGAGCTTCGTCGCAAGCTCCGTCCACGCGGGCAGCAGCTCTTCGAGGCTCGCGAGGCTCGCGCCCTCGGCGCCGAAGACGGCGCGCAGGATCGCGCGCAGCGTGATGCGCTGCAGCGGCTTCGCGGTCTCGAACTCGACCTCCTCGGGCCAGCTGTCGATCTCCGCCGCGGCGATCTCGGCGATCAGCGACTCATAGCCCCTCATGCGCTGCCCCTTGAAGGGCGGCAGCAAGAGCTTGCGCTGCTGCATGTGCTGGTCCTCGTCGATGCCAAGCAGCGAGTTGGAGCCGAGCAGGACGCGCAGCGGGCTGCCTGTGCCGGCGTGCAACACCTTCGGGTCGGCGCGGAAGGCCTGCTTGATCAGCGCGGGGTCGGAGACGACGACGGCATGGCCAAGGCCTGGCACCTTGATCGTGAACATCGAGCCGTAGCGGCGGCGGGCACGCTCGAGGAACGGCCGCTGGCGCGTGCCCATCGCAAGCGTCTGCAAGCCGACCGGCACACGCGGGCCAGGCGGCAGCCCCTCGATCGGCTGCGGCTCGCCGGCTTGCGCCCCCGCGCCGGCTTGCGTCGCGGCGGGCTGGGTCCCCGCGCCGGCTTGCGTCGCGGCGGGCTGGGTCCCCGCGCCGGGCTGCGTCGCGGCGGGCTGGGTCCCCACGCCGGGCTGCGTCACGGCGTCCGAGTCCGCCTCAGGGTGGGTCGAGAACGCCATCGCGTCGTCGACTGGGCCGCGCTTCAGCAGGCGCACGTCCTTTACGTAGTTCTGGTGCAGTCGCCACGGCGCCATAGCTCCCTGCCGCGGGAGCGTGTCGATCGAGCGCTTCACGTAACCGGATTTCAAATCGATGATCGGCTCGGTCGGCAGCGCCGGGTCGGGCGCCAGCGGCGTGCAGATCGTCGCTCCCTCCGCATCCATGTGCTTCAGGACCCGGCAAACGTACTCGGCGACGAGGTCGGCCTTCAGCGTCCACGAGGCGTTCGTGTAACCAAGCGTGAGCGCAAGGTTCGGCACGCCGCAGAGCATCATGCCCTTGTAGGCGACCGTGTTGGCGAGCTCGATGCGCTCGCCGTCCACCGCGAGCTCGATGCCACCGAGCGTGAGCAGGTTCAGCCCCGTCGCCGAGATCACGAGATCGGCGTCGAGCGTCTCGCCCGATGCAAGCTCGATGCCCGTCTCGGTGAACGTCTCGATCTGGTCGGTGGCGATCGAGGCGTCGCCCTTGGAGATCGTCCTGAAGAGGTCCCCGTCGGGCACAAGGCAGAGGCGCTGGTCCCACGGGTCGTAGCTTGGCTTCAGATGCGTATCGACGTCGAAGCCCGCGGGCAGTTGCTTTTCGGCGAACCTGCGGAACAGCTTGCTCATGCGCTGAGGCGCGCGCTTGCAGAGCTGATAGTTCAGCGTCGCGAGCAGCACGTTCTTCCAGCGCACGATCGAGTACGCCGTCTGCGCTGGCAGCCGCCCCTGCAGCACGCGTGCAAGCGGATCGCGCGACGGCAGCGAGAGAATGTAGGTAGGCGAGCGCTGCAGCATCGTCACGTGCGCTGCGCGCTTTGCAAGCGCGGGCACGAGCGTGACCGCGGTTGCGCCGCTGCCGATCACGACGACGCGCTGCCCGTCCCAGTCGAGGTCCTCGGGCCAGTGCTGCGGGTGCACGACCCTGCCCGCGAAGCGCTCGATGCCGGGGAAGCGCGGCGCGTAGCCCTCGTCGTAGCGGTAATAGCCCGTGCAGTTGTAGAGAAAGCCGCAGGTGAAGCGCACGATCTCGCCCTGCTCGCCACGCTGCGCTTCGACCGTCCAGCGCGCCTGCGCGCTGGACCAGCTTGCACGCAGCACGCGATGCCCGAAGCGGACCTGCCGCTCGACGCCGTGCTCGCGGGCTGTCTGCTGTACGTACTCGAGGATCGAGGCCCCATCGGCGATCGACTGCTCCTGCTGCCATGGCTTGAAGGAGTAACCAAGCGTGAACATGTCCGAGTCGGAGCGGATGCCTGGATAGCGGAACAGATCCCAGGTGCCGCCGATCGCCTCGCGCGCCTCGAGGATCGCGAGCGACTTGCCAGGGCAGTTCCTGCGCAGGTGGCAGGCGGCGCCGATCCCTGAGAGGCCTGCGCCGACGATCAGGACGTCGGCATGCTCTACGTCGACGTGCGCTGCTTCGGCGGCGAGGTGCTCCGCGCCGGATTGCGCAAACTCTGTCTCCAGCTGAGCGCCATATGTTGCGTCAGGCATCGCGGCGCACATTAGCAACGAGTCGACACAGTGTCAACAAACCAGACCTCCTGTCAGAAGCGGCCCCACAGAGCTATCATCGGCACGTGACGAGCTCCCTGGAGACCGGCCCCACCCGCTCCGTCCGCGGCCGCCGCACCGCACGCGCAAGCGGCGACGAACGCGAACGCGCGATCATGCAGACGGCGGAGCGTCTGCTGCAGGAGCGCCCGATCGGCGAGGTCTCCGTCGACGCGCTCGCGCGCGGCGCGGGGATCTCGCGCTCCGCCTTCTACTTCTACTTCCCCTCGAAGGACGCGGTCGTGCTTGCGCTCGTCGACCGGCTCGTCGAAGAGGCGGAGCTCTCCAAGGAGCAGGTCATCGCCCAGCTCGCAAGCGACCCGGTCGCCGGCTGGCGCGCAAGCCTCGAGCTCTTCTATGCGATCTTCGGCTCCCACCGCGCCCTGATCCGCGCCGCCGCCGACCTCAGCGCGGTCAACGAAGACGCGCGCGCGCTGTGGTCGAGCATCATGGAGGGCTGGGTCGCCGACGTCACCGAGATGATCGAGGCCGAGCGCGAGCGCGGTGTCGCACCCGCCGGCCTGCCGGCACGCGACCTCGCCACAGCGCTCGTGCAGCTGAACGAGCGCGCCCTGCGTGCGATCTTCGTCGAGGAGTCCCCCGCGCTGGCCGAGGAGCGCGCGATCGACACGCTCAGCCACATCTGGCTGAGCACGATCTACGGCAGCCCGGCACCGCGCTGAGCTCGGCGTCTAGCCGACCGGCACCGGTCCCTGCCCCAGGCGCCGGCACTCCCAGGCCTCTTTCGCCACGAATTTTTTGTACCAGACGTAGGTGCCGCACTTTTCGACTTCGGCCATGGAATACGGGTCGATGAACTTCCCGCCGAGAAGCGTGCTGTATTTCAATTCACAACCAACGACCCATCCTTCGGTGTTCTTGCCACACTGTTCGAGCTTGCCGGCGACGTTGTGGAGCCAGTCCTGCATGACGTCCAATGAGATCGCGCCGATGACCGCGCCCTCGAGCAGGTCCACCGGGTCGACTATGCCAAGCACGGTGTCGACCGCATCCCATATTTCGCCCCAGCTTTTCAGCGATTTGAGCCTTTCCCCCAGTTCCAGGGCTTCTTTCTGGCTGAGGTAGTCGGTTGGGTCTTCCCCGCCCGCTTCGATACCCGCTTTGAGTTCCGCTTCGAGCTTCGCGAGCTCTTCTCGCGCGGCTTCGCGTTCTTGGGCCCTGATGTTTTCTTCGTCGTTGAACTGGGCGACATAGTTGTTTTCGACGTAGTCGCCAGTGAGGTCCGTCGCGTTCACCGGGTCGTCGTCGGCGTAGCCGTAGGGCGTGGCCGAGCCGCCTGCGACGGGATCCGGCTGCAGGAACTGGCCGAGCGTGGACACGTATGAGCGAACGCCCATCGCGACCACCCCTGAGGAGAGTTCGGTGGCGCGCATCGCGCTTCCCAGCCAGCCGTACTTCGCGGGTTTTGCGCTCGTCGGAACGCCGAACTCCGTGTCGCGTTCGACGCTCAGCAGTTTCGTCGCCGCTTCGCCGGCCGACGCGGTCGCGACGATGTCGCCCTTCAGGTCGGTGAGCTGCAGCACAGGTTCCGCTGTGCTGCTCACGACAGCGCCAACGCCGGCGAGGCCCGACATGTAGCTGATCCAGTGACCAGAGCTCGGTTCGGAGGTCCACGCGGGAGCGTCGCCAGGCCCTGCGTAGTGGGATATGAGCGTCGATGCGCTCGTTCCCGTGTCGACCGTCTCCCGCACGCGACCTTCGGGGTCGAGGTCGTATTCGATCGTCTGCCCGCCCTGGGTCTGACCCGAGAGCTGGCCATCCACGTAGAAGCTGCTGGTCAGCGCGGTGCCGCCCGCGTCGGACGCGGGCAGCGCGGTTATGTCGCCGAACGAGTTGTACGAGACTCCCGCGTCGGCGAGTCGATCCGCGGCATCGAAGCTGTGACTCTGCGTCGTGCCGCCACTGCTCGCGCAGGCGCCGCCACTCGCGGGCGCGCGCGTCGTGACGCTCGTGCGATCGCCTTCGGTGTCATAGCCATAGAGCCGCGTCGTGCAACCTTCGCCGGTGGGGGTTTCCCGAACTTCGCTGAGGCGGCCGATGCCGTCGTAGCCGTAGGACTCCGCGGAAAGGCTGCTTTCCTGCGTGACCCACTGACCATGAATCGACGGCGCCACGCTGTCTGCGTACCAGGTGCATTCTTTCGCGCAGCCTTGCTTCACGTAGTGGACTGCCGTCGTTTCACCCACAGAGTTGATCGTGTATTCGGCCTCGAGGCCGTCGGGGTAACGCTGAGCTGTCAGGTTGCCTTCGACGTCGTATGAACCGGTGAAGGCGAACGCGTTCGTGCCCTCCGAGTCGAGCACTTCCTTCAAGGCGCCGGTTGCTTCTTCGTAGGCGTAGGCCTGCGTGCCCTTTTCACCGTAGACGTGCAGCAGCCGGTCCTCGCCGCCGTCTTCGTATTCGTATTCGGTCTTCGCGCCGTCGGCGTCCTTGTAGGAGGTCTGCCGACCCAGCGTGTCATAGCTGCTGGTGATCGTCTGCAGACCGGCTTCGCCTTCGGTTCTCTGTTCGATCAGCTCTCCGGAGGTTTCGCTGTACTTGTCCTTCACGGTCGGGATCGCGCGACCCGTCGTCGAGGTCGTGCTCTCGCTCACGACACGGCCCGCGCCGTCATATGCGACAGTCGAGGTGCGGGTAGCGGAGCCGACGGTGGTGGTGGTGATGGTGGGCTCGTCCCAGACGTTGTAGGTGACCGTGGTGACCGGCAGGCTGGGCAGCCCCGGCGTTTCCGGCTGTTCGGCCGACACCGTCTGGCACGGCAGCTGCGCCCACTCGGGGTGTTCGCCACACGCCGGGAACCGCGAGTTGCTGCCCGTCGTGTAGTAGACGATGCGCGAGGCATGCGGGCCTTTGCTGCTGCCTTTGTCTTCGCCTTCGCTGCCGCCTTTGCCGCCGCCTTCGTGCGAGGACGAGCCTTCTTCCGCCCACTTCTCGATCCGGTCGCCACCAGGACTGGGCACCCAGATCGCCCCGCTCGAGTCGATCGCGATCCCCGACGGATAGGAGAAGGAGAACTGTTCGGCACCGGTGCCTTCCGACCCGAACTGAGTCACGTATTTGCCGTTGGCTTCGAACTCCTCGACGCGGCTGTTGCCTTCGTCGGCGACCCACACGTCGCCGTTCGCGTCAAGCGCGAGGCCCAGTGGATGGTTGAATTCGCCCGCGCCAGCCCCATACGAGCCGAACTGCTGAAGCAGTTTGCCGGTCGCGGCGAACTCATAGACCGACTCATTCGCCCAATCGGCGACCCAGACATCGCCCGCCGCATCGACCTCGACGCCCTCCGGTTCTCCGAGTTCGTCGGTGCCGATCGCCTTCACGAACACGCCGCTTTCGTTGAACTCGTCCACCTGCGCCCTGTAGGTGTTCGACACCCACACGTTCCCGTGCTGATCGACGGCGATCCCTTCAGGACGAGCCAGTTCATAGCCCGAGCCACTCGCCGCGATCTGGCGAAGATACGTGCCCGATTCGCTGAACTCCTCGATGACGCTGCTTTCCTGCACGATCGCCCAGACATCGCCATTTGGCGCCACGGCGACACCGTTTACTTCGTCCAGTTCGCCGCTGCCGCCACCGATCTTGCGCAGATATTCGCCTTTTGCGTTGAACTCCTCGAGCCTTTTGTTCGACTTGTCAGCGACCCACAGATCCCCGTTCGGCGCAACCGCGACACCGACCGGCAGCCTGAACTGCCCATTGCCGGCGCCTTCCGACCCGATCGCGGACTGGAAGCCGAACACGCCCGAGCCTTCGCCCGAGCCTTCCGCTTCTTCCGCTTCCGCTTCTTCTTCCCATTCTTCTTCTTCGCTGCCCCCGTGCCCAGGTCCCCGCGCTTCGACCACCTCGCCCGTGTTTGGGTTGTAGACGGTCGTGTGCGTGAGGTCCAGGCCGGCGGGATCGACAGTCACCGAGGTGGGCTTGCGCAGCGTCCAGCCGAGGTCTTTCTCCCCGCTGTAGGACTCGACGGTCGTGCTCACGTCGGCTTCGGGTTCGCCGGCGATCTGAGCGCCTTCGGTCTTCTTGGTCAGCAGGCGATAGGGACCGCCTTCGGCCGGCGCGCCTTCGTCGTAGCTGTAGACGGTGTGCTTGCGCGCCTGCACTTGCGTGCCCGAGGCGAGCTTCACGGTGTGCAGTGGCCCCAGCGTGCTGAGCAGCTCTGCGCCTTCGTCGCCGTAGGCGCTCTGCGTGTCGAGCTCCTGTGAGACTTCGACCGATTTCGCGCCTTCCGCCAGCGCCGCCGCGCGGTTGTCAGGACTGAGGCTGCGGACGACATCGTTGTATTCGTTGTATTCGCTGGTCGCGATCCCGCCGCCTGGCGCGGCGACGTTCACGTTGCGGTGCAGACCGTCCAGGTAATAGATGGTCGCGTGTTTGTATTCGCCGGCGGGCCAGCCCACTTCCCGGCCCTGCGGGAAGACCGCCATCGCTTCCGTCGGTTCGTCGATCTGACCCCATTTTTTCACTTCCGCGGCGATCATCGTCGGCAGACCGGCGCCCGAGAGCGGCACCCCGTACTCGATCGTCGAACCGAGTTCGGGGGCGCGGGCTTCGCCTTCGGCGCCACTCGGGTTCACGGCCGTGACCCTGCCCTGCGCGTCGGTGGCCACGCACAGCGTGGCCGACGCACAGGAGACGCTGGTGAGCGCATAGCCAAGCGACAAGGTCTTGGTCCACGTTTTGCCTGCGTTCGCGGACATGAAGACATTGCCGACGTTATCGACCGCCTCACAAGTCGAGCCACCGCAGGAGACCGCAGTCAGACTGTTCGTACCGTCGATGTCCTGCTTGGAGGCCGTCGCGGCACCGCTGCCTCCGATCGCAAGATCGAGAACATCGCCTTTGCCATCGACCGCGACACAGGCGCTCCTGGACGTGCAGGCTATGCCGTTCAGAACAGTCGGCGCATCGACGCTCGTTTCCGTCCACGACGAGGACTCGACCTGGCTTTCGGTGGTCGCGACATGCACGCTGCCAACAGCATCCGCCAGCGCGCAAAACGACGACGAAAGACAGAACACGCCCTTCATCGCCACCGCAGAGGTGGACCCCTGAGACTGCAGATGCCAGGCCGCCGACGCCGGGCTCGTCGCCCACCGGAAATAGCCGTAGCCATTCTGGCCGTCGACACAGAAGGAGCTCGACGCACAGGAGATCGCATCTACGCCCCACGCCGGTTCATAGGCTTCCGTCCACGAGCCACCCAACGAAGTCGCATAGAACAGCGAGCCCCCGTTACCCGAGTCCGCGCCCGCCGCCATCAGGCACAGAGAGCTGCTCGGACAGCTCACCGCCTCGCTCGGACTTTTGCCCGGCCCACCCCACGCTTTCCAACTCGCCGCTCCGGTCGCGCTGACGTTCGTCGCATACAGCGCCGCGCCTTTGCTGTCGGACACGATGCAGTCGGTGCTCGCGGGGATGCAGGAGACGGCGTTCAGGCTGGCGCCGCTGTCGATCGACTGGGTCTCGCTGCTGCCTGACGGCGACGTCGCCACCAGCACGCTCGGCGCGCTCACGGCGACCACGGACCCGCCGCTGTTGGTCGCGGTGACGCGCACGACCAGCTTGTGGCCAACGTCACCGGCGACCGGGGTGTAGTTGGGGTCGATCGCGCCGGTGATCGGCGTGCACGCTCCGCCGCTCGCGTTGCAGTCCTCCCACTGATATCCGTAGACCACGGGGCTGTGCGACCAATGGCCCTGCGATGCGGCGAGCCGCACGCCGACCGCCGCCGAGCCGGTGATCGCGGGCGCTTCGGTGTCTTCGGGCAGGATCAGCTGTTCTTCGAGGGTTTTGCCTACTTCCGCTTCGCTCGCGCCCTTCCGCGGCTGCGCTCTCGTGACCTTCAGCAGCCTGCCAGGGTTCGAGTCGCTGGCGCCTTCGCCGTAGCTGAACACCCACGGCTGCTCTGCAGGCGGCGTGATCGAGGTGAGGTGGCCTTCGCTGTCGTAGCCGTAGATCGTCTTCAGCGCCGGCGCGACGCGCGGGTCCCACTCAGCGCGCAGGCGACCCCTTGCGTCGTATTCGTATCGAGCGACGGCGACCGGCAACATGACTTTGAGCGTCGAGTTCCACGCTGTGAGAGTCACTTCCGAGAGGTGTCCCATGTACGCGCCCCATTCGCCCTTGGCGACGCCCGTCGCCGTCGTCGAGGACGAGTAGTAGAAGTTCAGCGCGCGACAGCCGCGTTCCAGTTCGGTCGGTTCCGCCAGTTCGGTCGAGCAGGACACGCCACCGGGGACCGGCGCGAGCGCCTCTGCCGGCCCCGGCCCGGCGGTCGTCATCTTGCCGACCTTGCTTTTGCCGTTCGTGTACCACAGATATCCATTCGGCCCAGCAGTGATCCGCCCTGGTTCCGAGCCGCTCGGCAGCGTGTATTCCGTGACCGCGCCAGAGGTCGTGATCGTCCCGATCTTGTTCGTTTCCTCGCTGAACCAGAGTTCGCCGTCCGGGCCCGGCCGGATCACGCGCAGGCGCGCAGCCGACGGGACGGAGTATTCCGTGACTGCGCCCGAAGGCGTCATCTTCGCGATCTTGTTTTCGACGAGCTCCGTGAACCAGAGGTTCCCGTCTGGGCCCACGGTGATGCTGTCAGGACCGGTGTACGAGAGTTTGTATTCGGTGATCACGCCAGACGGCGTGATCTTGCCGATGCTCTCCCCCGAGAACTCGGTGAACCAGAGGTCGCCGCCTGGGCCGGCGGTGATTTCCTGGACGGCGCCCGAAGCCGGCAGCGAGTATTCAGTCACGGCCCCCGACGTCGTGATCTTGCCGATCTTGTTGTAGTTGGTGAACCACAGATCCCCGTCCGGGCCAGTGGTGATGCCGCTCGGATAGCTGCCCGAGGGCACGGCGTATTGGGTGATCACGCCGGCCGGCGTGATCTTCCCGATCTTGTTGTACTCGGTGAACCAAAGGTTGCCATCGGGGCCAAGCGTGATCGTTCCAGGCTCCGAGACAGGCGGCAGCGCATATTCGGTCAGCGTGCCCGAAGGCGTCATCTTCGCGATCTTGCTGGCACTGAGCTCCGTGAACCAGAGATTGCCTTCCGGTCCCTCCGTCACGTCCTGTGGCCTGCCTTCCGCCGGCACCCCGTATTCGATCGTGTCCTTGCTCGCCGCTTCATAGCTGTAGGCCATCGCGCTCGCGCCGGAAGATTCCGTCGTCGTCGTCGGGTGCCAGACGTCTTTGCCGTCTCCCGGAGTGTGCTTGAAGACGGTCGAGGAATCTTTGTCCACGAGCCTGAATTCCGCGCCGCCAGCGACTTCCGTCAGCTGCAGGACGCGATCGCCGGGCGGCGACTGGTAGCGACCGCCGCCCTCGTTGATGAAGGTGGTCTGCGCTCCCGAGGCGTTGGTGAGGACCATGTTGCCGCCGGCAAGCCGTTCGAGCATCTGCGATCCGCCGAGGCTCATGCTCCAGGGCGCGCCAAGCGGCCCGTCGACGCCGGCCTCGGGGTCGCGCGAGTCGTAGCCCTGCGCGACGACCAGCGGCACGCCGGCAGTCGGGACCGAGACGTCGGTTTCTTCGACCTCGAAGTCGCCCGTCACCGGATTCACCTGGCCCGGTCCGACTTGCACAGGCGCCGCCTGGTGCTGGACGACGGTGAACGAGGCCGTCGTGCTCGCGACGTTGCCGGCATTGTCGGTGGCGGTCAGCGTAGCCCTGTGTTCACCCACTTCGTACGCTTCCGGCTGGATCGTCCAGGCGCCCGAGACGCTGCACGGCCCAGGCGTGCAGCTGCCGGCCGAGCCGTCCACTTCTTTGCCGTCGATCGCGAGCCTCAGAGATTCGATCCCGGCGCTGGGCGTGGTGCCAGAGCCGTCGACGGCTTTCGCGGACAGTTTGAACGACTTTTCGTAGTCGACCGCGCCGCTTTCCGGCAGGCCCGTGAGTTCGAGTTCGTGGGGAGCGACGCCATCCACCTTGAGCTTCAACGGCCAAATCGACGCGCACTGCGCCGGCTCCTCCATCTCGTCGCAGGCAAGGACTTCGAGCGAGTCTTCGCCATTGGTCATTTTGCTGTTGTAGGTGAGGATCGGATCGAGATTCGTGGCGCATTGGACACCCGAGCATTCGCCTTTTTCGAAGAGGGGGAAGGTCTGTGACCATCCGCCGCCGCTGACGCCGAGATAACTGACGCCGACGCCGCTGTCGTGCGCCTGCAGCTCGAACGCTCCGCTGTTGGGGCCAAGCCACCCGCTTTTTCCCGAGTAGAGCACGTTCGCGCGGTTGGAAAGGAGCGCGTCGCTCGTGTCCGCTTTCACTTCGGCGCCTTTTTCCTGCTGGATTTCCACGAGCGCCCTGTCCAGCGTGTTTTCCCCGCCGATGCCGCCGCCGGCAGCGCCGGACTCCTGCAGATACTCGGCCGAGTTGCCGTGCTCAGGGGTTTTCCGCGGTTCTTCGTACCAGCAGCCGGTGCAGATGCTCCAGAAGTTGTCCGGCGCGCCTTCGTTGGCCGGCAGGAATTCGTTCGCTTCTTCGACCGCGGGTGCGCCTGGATAGGGCGGCGGCCCGATGATCTTGATCGAGTTTTCGATGTGGCTGCCTTCGTCGTCCCAATCTCCCTGGATCGTGAAGTCGCTGATCCAGGATTCCCCACGCGTGGTGTATACGAACGCGCCCCATTCTGCGTTCGTGTGATTCGAGGCGATGTGCTCAGTCCAGCCTTTTCCTCCTGCGTTTTCGGAGGCGGTGAACGACGTCCATTGGTGTTCGAAGTGCCAGTTCGTCGGACGCGCTCCGACCTTGTCGAGCTGTTCGTCCCAGACCTCGGGGTCCACGACGATCGGGTACTCGTAGTCGCCAGAGCCGTGCGTGACGTGCAGATGCAACGTCTGCCCCGACGCTTCCATCGAGACCGGCACGGGGGTCCCTGCAGCGTCGACGGCCGTTGGCGATGGGATGCTGGCAAGCACCGCCCCGGTGGCGGAGACCACGCGCGCAAACGTGCCTTCCTCGCTCCCTGGCAGCAGCGCAGCGCCGGCTGGCAGGCCGACTTCGAAGTCGAGCTCCTGAGGGCTTTCGACCGAGCGCAGCACGACATCCGTCTCGAAGCCGGATGGCGTCGCCTTGACGGCGGTGTCGGCGTCCTGCTCGCTGTTGGCGTACAGGACCGCCCCGCCCTGCAGCGTGCCCTCTGCTTCCAGCGGCGCCCCCGACTGCCCGACGGGCGTGAGCGACACGCCGATCGAGGGCAGCGAGGCCCCTTCCTGCAAGTCCCTGGCGATGTGCACCGGAGCCGCAGGCCGTTCGGGCACGAACGATTCGCCTTCCTGCCTCAACGTCAGGTCGAGCGGCGCGTAGCCTGCCGCGCTCGCATGCGCGGCGATCGGAGCGAGCGATTCGATCAGCGCGTGCTTGCCGCCCGGCAGCGAGACGCGCGCCACGTTGGGACTCAGATAGCGCGTCACGCGCTCGCCGGCGCGCAGGGCCGCGACCCCGGATCTCCCTGCCGCCACGACGCCAGGCTGGGTCGCTCGAATCACGCGGATCGCGTCCGCGGAGTCGAGGTGCTCGAACCTGGTGCTGGACCACCTGCGTTCGGCCGCGGCTACGGGATTCGCACGCTCGAGCTCACGCTGGCCTTCCAGTTCCCGGCCGTCGGCTGGCCACTGGCCATCCGCGATGGGAAGCGCGTCGTTGAGAAGCGAAGCCGATGAGGCGACCGAGGCGCTGTCCGAACCGCGAACGGAACCGCCGGAGCCGCAGCCGCCGGCGGCGAGCGCGCCAACCACACAGGCGCACACGAGCGCAACTCGAGATCCCGACCGCCTGCCAGCGGTCGGCCGCACTGCCGCCATGAACCAAGACTCGAACGCTTTCATCGTCCCCCCGATGAGTTTCAACCTCGATCGTTGACGGGCCGCTGGAGCAGGCGTGCAACTACGGCGACCTGGCCCCCTCGCCCGCGACATTTTATTCACATGTGACCAGTGAGCAGCGCTCCCACGAGCGCAGCTCACACCACGCGACTGGACAAACCCCCTATAGCTAAAACGCCACCGCCTGCGGACCGCTCGGGCCCCGCAGCCAAGCTAGCACATGCCTTGTCCGAAGTCCATGACTGTGCTTACTAAAAGCCAGTGTACCTGAATAGGTATATGTGAAAGGCAGCCTTTTGGTGACAGTTATGACAGATTGCACACCAATAGACTGCGCACGGCTCACCTGTCAGGTATCGCGAGGCGGTGACTGCCGGCGTGCGGTCCGGTTCCTGGACAGAGTGCGCGCCGGCCGAGCGCCTGGCCGATGCCCCCGGCCATACACAATGCGAACCTGACGGCACGAATAGAGGCCGGGCGGGTCTCGCTGCTTCGATAGCGCGCCTGATTGCCGCTCGTCTTTGGCCGGCCTCTGGTTAGCGATGCCGGGGGTCGTACAGCGCGACGGTCCCCGTTGTTGGACTCGCCGGTCGAAGATTCCGCCTAGTCTGATCCCTCTGGGTAGCGACCGTCAAGGTTCGGGCGGGAACCTGCCCACTGTGTCGCGAGGTGTCGAGGCGACACCCACGCCCGATGACGGCTGAGCCCGGCCAGTCGTAGGACGAGCCAGCGGTGTTCGTCTCCGCCAGCTCACGCTGGACCATTCATGCCCTCTCAGGCGCGCGGTTGCATGGCGGCCGCCAGCCGGGTGGTCATTCGGGCAAGCTCGGTTATCTCGGCCTGGCTCCACCCATCGAGGGCGTCGCTCATCACCGAGTTGCGGGCGCGGTCGATCTTCCCGACGGTGCTCCTGCCTGCCGCGGTCACGCCAAGCAGGCGCCGCCGGCGGTCGGTCGCCGATGTTTCGCTGTGGACGAGCCCAAGCTCCTGCAGACGGGCGACCTGGCGGCTGACGGTCGAGTAGTCACGCCCGACCTGATCGGCCAGTCCGCCGATCGTGAGGTTGCGCTGCATTGAGACACGGACGAGCAGCGGGAACAGCGCGGTGTCCAGCGAGACGCCGGCGCGGGACAGGATCGCGTTGTCGCCCTGCGGCCTGTTGAGGACGTTGACGATCCGCAACAGGGCCTCATGGAGCTCCTTCAGCGGGTCGGACCGTGCCATCGGGCCTCCAATGATAATGTATGTACCATGCACATATCTTCAGATCTGTCGCCAAGGATAGCCGTCGTGGTCGGCAGCAATAGACCCGAGCGGATCTGCCCCGAGATCGCGGCGTGGGTCCGGAGGGCGCTGCGCGCCGCCGGGCTGGACGAGGTCGATCTCGTCGACCTCCAGGAGATCGACCTGCCCTTCCTCGACGAGCCGACCCTGCCCGCGCAGGGGCGCCACGAACACGAGCACACGGCACGGTGGAGCGAGCTCGTCCGCTCCTACGACGGATTCGTGTTCGTCTGCCCGCAATACAACTGGGGCTACCCGGCGGTACTGAAGAACGCCCTGGACTTCCTCTACCACGAGTGGGCCGACAAGCCTGCCGGTCTCGTCACCTACGGCACCCGCGGCGGCGGGCTGGCGGCGACTCAGCTCAGGCAGGTCCTCCAGGGCCTCCACATGCGCGGTGCCGACACGAGCGTCGAGCTGAAGACCGAGCGGGCGATGCTCACCGACGAGGGCAACTTCCATGACATCGACGCAGCGTTCATCGACTGCCTCCCCCGGGTCACGGCGCTCGCCGTCGAACTCGACCACCTGGTGGACGGCCATGCCCAGACCGGCAACGCACTCCCACGTAAACGGAACCGAACTCCCGAGGAGACCTCATGATCGTTCTCACCACCCCCACCGGCAATGTCGGCGGCCAACTTCTGGCCGATCTTCTGAGCGCCGGGACCGAGCCGCTGCGGGTCATCGTCCGAGACCCGTCGCGACTGGACGACGCGGTCCGCGAGCAGGTGGAGGTGATCGCCGGCAGCCATAACGATCCGGCCGTCCTCAACCAGGCACTCGACGGCGCACAGGGTCTGTTCTGGCTGGTCCCGCCGAGCATGCGGGCCAGTTCTGCCGAGGAGTACTACCTCTCCTTCACGCGCCCGGCGGTGGAGGCGATCCGTCGCCACCGGGTCGGTCACGTGGTCGGGATCTCGAGCGCCGGATGGAACTGGCCCCACCCGGCGGGCCTCCTCTCCGCGGCGCATGCGATGGACGCCGAGCTCGAGGGTTCCGGCGCCGCCTACCGCTCGCTCGGGATGGGGTTCTACATGGAGAACCTGCTCCGGCCGCTCCCACAGATGACCGCCGAGGGGGTCCTCTCCCTGCCGCTCGTCCCGGACCGTCCGCTGGCCTTGATCGCGACCCGGGACATCGCCGACGTCGCCACCAGCCTCCTGCTGGACCGTAGCTGGGAGGGCACCGACCGGGTCCCGGCGTTCAGCCCCGACCACCTCACGCCCGAGGAGATGGCGGCAATCATCAGCGACGTCCTGGGGTCGCAGGTCACCTTCGAGCAGGCCGACCTCGATCAGGTCACCGCGTCCACGATCGAGCGCGGCGTCCCGGAGGGCATGGCCTGCGACTTCGCGGCGATGTATCGGGCCCAGCAGGACGGGATCTATGACGAGGATTGGTCCCACGCCACCCCCACGTCCACGACCTTCCGGACGTGGTGTGAGACCGTGCTGGTCCCGGCGGCCCGCTGACATCGTCTCACTCGATCGACAACGCCCGACCATGACGAGGCTCGGAGCCGCGACCCGCGGTTAGCGAACCGTGGGCTCAAACGAACCCTGACCAACCTCCACCGCTCCCCGCCGGGATCCCTAAGCGCCTCTCCTGGATTGTCGGATTCGTCACACAAGGGGACCACTTTCCCGGTTTCTCCCTCTGTTAGGTAGATGGGAGTATCTCCACGACATAGGTGGACCAGGGGCCAGTTCGCGTCCTCGCGCCCCTGTTGGGGCAGAACGCGATGACCGAACTGGTAGGGCAACACCCGGACCCCGACCCGCGAGATACGGACCTGCGCCCATGTGCGCACACGTTGTAGACATCCCGACCGCACCGAGCTACCACCTCCACATGCCGTTTTGCGCCGATGCCGACCTTGCCGATCGCCCCGACCCTGAACGGCAAACCCCGACGGCGCGGATTCCGCACCAGACCGCGGAATCCGATGCCTCGCTCCGCGCCCGACTCTCTATACCCCCGGCAGCAGCCCTGATGACGACGGATCGCTCTCCATCCTCGTTCTCTCGCCACACGGCTCGCACCGCACCGCCCTCGCTGCCCGCTATCGCCTCGGCGCTGGCTAGGCAACGCTTCTTCCTCGACCTCGGCGCCGGCGACATGCCGGCTCCCTGCCGCCGCGCAATCTGCGCCCCGGCACCCCACCGAAAAATCTCTGTGGCCAACGGCGGCGCACCCACTGCCACGCGGCCGACCAGCCGCCCGCCGAAGGGAACGGAATGGTGAGCGGGCCAGAGGCGACGGCGAGGCCCCGCCCTGCGCCTTCTCGGGCGAAGACGCCGCCGCTGGCGGACCTCGACCTGCACATCCTCTCCCTGCTCTCCCGTCACCGGGTGATAACGCAGAACCAGCTCGCGGCCGTCACGCCGCAGGTGCCGACCCGCACGCTGAGGTACCGCTGCTCCCGGCTGGCCGGTCAGGGACTGCTCGGCCGCACCCGCCCCTACCGCGAACGCGGCTCGGCACCGAACCACCTCTGGCCGACCCGGACGGGCGAGGCCCTCGCCTGCGGGACGCGGATCGACGAGTTGAGCGGGAAACTGCATGGCCTTGAGGCGAGGCGCGCGGAGCTGGTCGCCGAGGAGCCGGAGGGGCGCGAGCCTCTCTCCGACGAGGACCTGGCATTGCTGGTCGCCCACGTGCGGGAGGTGATCGAGGGCGGCGACCCGCCGACTCGTAAGGCGCTCCTGCAATCCTTGGTCGAGGAGATCCGGGTCGTCAGCCGCTCGGAGATCTACCCCTCTTTTCTTTTGCCTGCGGTTCGACCACCGCAAGGGTCAGTGCCCCCGCCAGGAATCGAACCTGGATCTACCGCTTAGGAGGCGGTCGTCTTATCCATTGGACTACGAGGGCGTGCGCGAGGAGATGGGGCGCGCCCGGAAGGCTAGCGGCCCGCCGCCTCGACGGCGAGGCTCGCAGGCGCGTCGGCGATCAGGCCGATCCTGCGCGCGAGCCTCATCAGCAGGTAGATCGCGCAGAGCGAGGCGACGAGCAGCACAGGGATCTGCCAGCCCCAGCTCTCGAGCGAGCCGAAGGCGAGCACGTTGTTGACGGCGTGTGCGGCGATGCAGGGGTAGAGCGAGCCCGTGAGCCTGTAGAGCACGCAGAGCGAGAAGCCAAGGAAGGCGAGCGGCAGCAGGTCTTCGAGAGGAGCAGAGGTGCCATGGACGGCACCGAAGATGAGGCCCGTAATCACCGCGGCGGGCCAGGGGCCTCGCCATTTGCGCAGCGAGGTGAAGATCAGGCCCCTGAAGAGGAACTCCTCGCAGATCGGGGCGATCACGCACGTGAGCGCGGCGCTGGCGATCAGCAGGCTCGTGCTTTCGCCCGCGCCAAGCTCTTCGAGCAGTTTCTCCTTCGTGCTGGTGCCAAGCAGCACCGCCCAGAGCGTGCTGAAGGCGAAGAAGATCACGTAGGTGAGCAGCACGAGCAGGGCCGCCCTGCGCGCAGGGGTGGGCCTCAGCCCGAACTGCGAGGAGCTGACCTTGCGCAGGCCGCTGCGCGCGAGCATGACGGCGACGATGACGAAGAGCGCGTCCTGCAGGATTGTGTCTATCAGCGCGACGGCGCCAGGCGGTTCGGCGCCTTCGGTGATGTGCACGCCAAAGAGCGAGGACGCGACGCCGTCGACGATGAGCACGGCGACGAGCGTGAACGCGATCGCGACGAACAGGCCAGCGATGCCAAGCCACCAGGGCCAGTCCGTCCTCGGCGAGTCGTAGCGGCGTGGAGCCGGCTCCTGCATGGGGGTCTGCAGGCTCACGCGACCCAGTGCCAGGTCGAGAACTGGGCGGTGAAGAACACGAGCAGCAGCGCAGAGATCGCAAGCGTGACGATTCGCGCGCGCGGGCGGCCGCCAAGGTAGGCGGCGAGCCAGATGTAGAAGGGGAAGAGCACGAGCAGGAAGCGCGGCAGCGACATCAGCGGCTGGGTCGCGACGGGGTAGGAGAGCGGCAGCGCAAGCGCCGCGATCACGTAGAGACCATAGGCGAGCGGCAGCCTGCGCAGCACGCCGATCGTCGCGAGGATCGCGAGCGCAAGGAAGGCGAAGAGCATGAGGTTGTGGCTCGCCTCGACGAACGGGCTCCTGCCTTCGAGCGGGAAGTAGAGATGGGCGCTCTGGCCCGAGATCAGCTGCCTTGCGCCCTCGAAGGCCGCCTTGAGGCCGTCGAAGGCCGCGACGTACGGACCAGCGAAGTGCCTGTTCCAGAGCGACTGGGCGTGGAAGGGCGCAAGCGCTTCGCCGCCAGCGAGCGAGAACCACGCCATGAAGGCGAGCAGCCCAGCCGGGATCAGCGCAAGCCAGAGCACATCCGCCCGCAGCGCGTAGCGGGGGCGCAGGCGCTGGAGCAGACCGGCTCCTGCGCGTAGCGGCGAGGCGAGCTCGACTCCGCGCTGACGTGGCCCATAGAGGTAGAGCACAAGCGCCGGCAGCAGCAAGACGACGCCCGTGCTGCGCGTCGCGGCGGCAAGCCCGCCAAGCACCCCGACGAAGAGCCAGCGACCACGCCTGGCGTAGAGGAAGACGCCAATCGAGAGCGCAAGGTAGAGCGACTCCGAGTAGTCCGCGGAGAGGAAGAAGGCCATCGGCGAGAAGGCCATGAGACGCAGCGCGAGGGCTGCCAGATCGTTACCCGCCCAGCCAGCCCCTCCGGAGGGGCTGGCCCTCCCCCTCCATGTCAGCGGCAGTCTGCTGTCCGGCGCCGACAGCTCGAGCGCGACGAGGCGGTGCAGGCCATAGAGGCCCGCGAGCAGCGCGAGCAGCGCGACGATCACGCCTGCAAGTGCTGGCGTGCGAACGATCGCGGAGACGAAGCCGACGAACAGCGGGTAGAGCGGGAAGAACGCCGCCCTCGAGGCCGTGAAGGGGCCAAGCTGCGGCAGGTATCCGTAGTGGGCGACCGTGAGATACCAGGCGCCGTCCCACCTCGCCGCGGGCGCCGCAAGCAAGTTGCCGACGCGGCCGAAGCCGTCCGTGAGGCCAGGCGGGTGATACGCGCCCCTCGAGGGCCCAAAGCCGAAGAGCAACACCGTGCCGACGCCCGCGACCCAGACGAGCGCGCGCGAGCAGAACAGCTCTCTGAGCGCTACCCGCAGCGCATCGCGGCGACTGGGAGTCACGCGCGGAGGCTCGGCCGACGGCCCGAGCGCCTGCGGCGTGGAGGCCGCGCGAGGGCGCGCCGGCTCCGGGAGGCGTTCGTCGACAGGCGGGCTCGGCGCCTGTGAGGACGGCGCCGCCAGCTCGGTGGTGTGAGGGCTGAGCGCTGGCAGGGGACGAGATTCTCGCAAAGGGACGGTAATCTCGGCGCATGTCGATACAGGCGCGGCGGCGCCGGCAACGCCATTCGCGAGGTGGCCCAGGGAAGGTGGTGACGATCGGCGCGGTCGCGCTGGTCGTCGCGATCGTGCTCGGCATCGCAGGGCTGGGGACCTACGTGCTCGCGATCGCGTCGACCGTGCCAAAGCTCGCAGGCCGCAAGGCGATCGTCTCCGGCGCCTCCTCGCAGGTGTTCGCAGCGAATGGCGAACGGCTCGGCTTCATCCAGTCCGACGTGCTGCGCACGCCCGTGAGCAGGCAGGAAACGCCGCTGCTGCTGCGCGACGCGACCGTCTCGATCGAGGACCAGCGCTTCTACAAAGACGACGGGATCGACCCGACCGGGATCGTCAGGTCGGCGGTAAGAGACGCGGTGACGGGCGAAGCGCTGCAGGGCGGCTCGACGATCACGATGCAGCTCGTGCGCAACCTCTACCTCGGCAACGACGTGAAGACGGTGAAGCAGAAGATCGCCGAGGCTAAGCTAGCGCTCGAATACAACAAAGCGCACAGCAAGAGCGCGATCCTCACGCAGTACCTGAACACGGTGCCCTACGGCACCGTCGAAGGACAGACGACGCTTGGCGTGCAGGCGGCCTCGCGCGTCTTCTTCGACAAGCCAGTGAACAAGCTCGACCTCGAGCAGTGCGCCCTGCTCGCCGGCCTGCCCCAGGCGCCCTCACAGTACAACCCGCTGCTCTATCCAAAAGTGGCGACGAAGCGGCGCAACGAGGTGCTCTCGAAGATGGCCGAACTGCACTACATCACCCAGCAGGAAGCGGTCGAAACGAAGGCCGAGGGACTGCAGCTGAGGCGCGGCTACTACTACGAGCACCGCAGGGAAAACTTCTTCTTCGAATACGTTCGCCAGCTGCTGGTGAAGAAGTACGGACAGAAGACGGTCGACAGGGGCGGCCTGAAGGTCTACACGACGCTGAACCTGCACATGCAGGAGCTCGCCCACAACGCGATCTCCGAAGTCCTCGACGACCCCGGCGACCCGGCGTCGGCAATCGTGACGATGAACCCCCACAACGGCTACATCGAGGCGATGGCCCAGTCGCAGAGCTACAGCAAACTGCAGTACAACCTCGCGGTCGAAGGCCACCGCCAGGCAGGCTCCACCTTCAAGGCGATCGACCTCGCCGATGCCCTGAGCCGCGGCGTCGACCCGAACAGCACCTATTACATCTCGCACACATTGGAGCCAGGCTGGCTGGAAGGCTACCCCACCTATGAAGTGAAAACCTTCGAGGACACTTCGCTGGACAAGCCAATCAACCTCGTCGAAGCGACGCTGAGCTCCGACAACACCGTCTACGCCCAGCTGGCCGCAGACCTCGGCGAGGAAACGATCAGCGAAATGGCCCACAAGATGGGCGTTCACGCAAAGCTCTACAACTACCCATCCGAGGCGCTCGGGGGCCTACGCATCGGCGTGAGCCCGCTGGAAATGGCAGACGTCTACTCGACGCTCGCCGACGGCGGCTACCGCAACAAGCCGATCGCGATCACGAAGGTGGAATTCCCCAACAAACACGTTGATACGAGCTGGGGCAAGCCGCACAGGGTGAAGGTTCTGAGCGACGGCGTGACAAGCGAGGAGGAGAAGATCCTCGAAGAGAACGTCGAGGCAGGCACGGCGACGCGCTCGAAAATCTCCTGCCCAACGGCAGCGAAGACCGGCACGACGAGCGAATTCGTCGACGCCTGGCTGGACGGCTACACGCCCGAATTCGCGACCGTGGTCTGGATGGGCTATCCAAGCGGCGCCGTGCCAATGCTCGACGTTCACGGCGAAGTGCAGCAGGGCGGCGCGCTGCCCGCCGACATCTGGCATGCCTACATGGAACCGGTCGTCGACGGTAATTGCGTGCCCTTCCCCGAACCAACCGAGCCACTGGTCTACAAGCCCTTCTACGGCCAATTCGCCGAGCAGGGCGAGTCTGCGGAGACCGCGCCGCCTGTGACCGAAACCGGCACGCCAGGCGAACATGGGCGCAAGCACGGCGGCGCAAGCACGCCAGGGGGCGCAACGGCGCCAGGCGAAGAACCGACGGAACCGGGCGAAGAATCCACTGTCGAACAGACGCCAGAACAGGCCCCGACTCCCGGTGGCGGCGCACCGCAGGCTGGCGGTGGCGCGCCCGCACCCGGTGGCGGCGCAGCCAGTCCCTGAGCGCATTCAGCAGTCCTGAGCGAGTGAGTCCCCGAGCGCTCTCCAAGCGCGGCTGATAGGTTCACTGTCGAAAACGAATGCTAAATGGATGGCTGTGCCGTCCAGATCGGACGCAAGGTGGCAAAGGAAGACAAGATCGAACTCGAGGGCGAGGTGATCGAGGCCCTGCCCAACGCGATGTTCAAGGTGAAGCTCGACAACGACCACGTCGTGCTGGGCCACGTCGCGGGCAAGATGCGCCGCTTCAGGATCAGGATCCTGCCCGGAGACCGTGTCCGCTGCGAGCTCTCGCCCTACGATCTCGACCGCGCCCGAATCGTCTACCGCCACCGCTGATGGTGCAGAGCTCATCCTCATCCGGAAGCTCCGGGTGGATGGGCTCTGAGCGCAGCGGGCACGAGCGCTCGCTGCTGAGGGCGATCTTCGCGCGCCTCCCCGCAGCCGGCCCCCAGATGATCGCGGGCCCCGGCGACGACGCCGCGGTTGTGCATGGCAGGCCTGTTTGCGTGACCTCCGTCGACGCAATCGTGGAGGGCGTGCACTTCGAGCTCGGCGAGGGGCGCTACAGCTGCCATGACGTCGGCTGCAAGGCCCTGGCGAGCGCACTCTCCGACCTCGCTGCGATGGGGGTGAGCCCAGGCGAGGCATACATCGTCCTCGCCGTGCCAGCGGGCTTCTCCGAGCAGGACGCGCTCGCGCTCGCAGACGGCGCAGGCGAGGTGGCAGCGGCGACAGGCACGACGATCGCGGGTGGCGACGTGGTGCGCGCACAGCAGCTGTCAGTGAGCGTGACAGTCGTCGGCTGGGCAGAGTCCGCAGCCGCCCCCGTCTACCGCTCAGGCGCAGCCCCAGGGGACATCGTCGGCGTGACGGGCACGCTGGGGGCCGCAGGCGCCGGCCTGGCGGTGATGCAGCAGAGGGTGAGCCTGGAGCGCAGCATCGCTGGGGGTCTGCTTGCGCGAGCACGCCGTCCGCGGCCCCGGATCACAGAGGGAAGGAGCCTTGCGTTGGCAGGCGCAAGGGCGATGATCGACCTCTCCGACGGGCTCGCAGGCGACGCGGCCCATGTCGGCCATGCGAGCGAAACGACGCTGGAGATCGATCTGGCCTTGCTGCCGCTGGCCGAGGGCGTCGCGGAGGCCGCGAGCCAGCTCGGCGTCGAGCCATGGCGGCTGGCCGCCTGCGCCGGCGAGGACTACGAGCTGTGCGTGTGCGTCGCCCCCGCAGAGCGGCTGCGCGTCGAGCGGGCGCTGCAGCAGGCGGGCGGCGTCGGCGTGACCTGGATCGGCGAGGTCCTGCCAAGCCCAGCGGACGGGCCAGGTGGCGCGCGCTTCGCGCTCGACGGCGTCGAGGTCGCGCTCGAGGGGTTCGAGCACAGCTGGTAGCCGAGACTTGCGCAAGCTGAGTTGGCTTGCGTGCGGAGCATGGCCGCGCATTCGAGCCGACCAGTGCCGCGCATTCGAGCCGACCAGTCGAACGAACGCTAGGAGCGCATGAAGCGCGCCGTCGCGCTGAGCGCTTGGCCAAACCGGTAGCCCGCAGGCCGTGGTTTGGGCAGGCCGATGAGGGCGGGGCCTCGCGGCTTGACGCGCTGCAGGCGGGCGTAGACGAGCAGGCGTTCAGTGGCGCTGAATTCGGGGGTGCAGGAGGAGAGCACGAGCCTCGTGTAGCGCTTGCGATCGACGACGGCAGCCGTGTTCGTCGGCAGCACCGAGCGTTTGCCCGTGATCGTGTAGGTGAAGCGGGCATAGGGCATCGTGATGATGATGTGCTCGCCCCTGTGCAGTTCGGCGATGTGTTTGAACGGCTCGAGGAAGGTCGTCCTGTGCCCCGCGATCGCAGTAGTGCCAGGGACGCCAGGGAAGACGACCCCATACTGCCTTTTCGAGTAGATCCCAGGGCCCGCCTCGAGTTCGCTGGTGCCTGTGCCATTGATGAGCACGAAGTTCGATTTGATCCTTGGAATGTCTATGCGCCCGATCGCGCTGCCAGGCTTCGTGCTGCGTTCCATGTGCTGCGCGAGCAGCACGACCTTGCGCTGCGCGTCCTTCGTGCGTTCGAGCGCAAGGCGCTCTTGCCGCGACGGGCCCCTGCGCTCGATTTCGTGCAGCTGGCCTTCGAGGTTGTGCTGACGCACGCTCGCGTAGATCGCCGAGATCGGCTCCTGCCAGACGAGCGTGACGATCGCGTCGGCGAGCGCAAGCGATCCAAGCGCGATCAATGTCCAGGCAAGCGCTTTGCCGAGTCTCACCCTGCGCCGGCTCGGCGGGCGCATCGTGAAGATGATTTCAGACATTGCCCACACCGATTCTGGCACGCTTGTCCACGATTGCAGGCGGTAGCGGACGGCTCGGTATCGATCTGTCATCACGTAGCGCAGCGAGCAGCACCGTGGCGAGCACGCCAAGGGCAAGGCTCCAGAGCACCGCAGCGCCCCAGCCGACCTGGCCGCCGCCAAGCAGCAGCGTGCCGCTCAGTAGCAGCTGCAGCGGCCCTAAGCCAAGCGCAAGCGCGTAGTAGAGGAGCACGAGCCCAAGCGGGATGAGCGGCCCAAGCGCGAGCGCAAGACGCGCAGCGCGCGTACCTGGACGGCGATCGGCGCTGAGCACGAGCGGCCAGATGTGCAGCCCAGGGATCAGCAACAGCGCCGCATAGGGGTTGAAGAGCCAGACGATCGCGGCGACGATGCAGGCGGTCGCAAGCGCCGCGATCCCGCTGGAGCCAGCCCCCCGTGCTCCCTGCAGCAGTGGGCGGGCCGCAAGCAGCCACCAGGCGCGCAGCCCAAGCGCAAGCGCGGCAAACGCAAGCGCGATCGTGACGACCGCCCCAGCATCGAAGCTGAGCGCCGCCGCAGGGGCCGCGCCTGGTGGCGCGCTGAGCAGGCCGACGCCGGCGAGCAGCTTCACGAGGATCGCGCAGGCGAAGAACGGGATCGCACAGGAGCAGGAGAGCGATATCCAGCGCCCCGCCTGCTCGCGACGCCGCGAAAGCCGCACAAGCGCGTCGCAGCAGAGCGCGATCGGCGCGAGCAGCAGCGCGCCGATCAGCAGGCGCAGTGCCCAGGCGGGCACGGTGCGACCGTAGAAGGTGAGATCGTGGTTGGGAGAGGCAGGCACCTCAGGGCCATCGTCGAGCGCATAGAAGGCGCTGAGCACCGCCTTGCCAGCGCTTTCGAGGCGCCCGCGCGAGACCGTCTCATCGCCCGCTGGACCGCGTTCGCCAGCGAGGCCGATGCCGACGGCGGGCACGCCCGCGGCGTTCAGCGCGCCCTCTTCGTCGACCGTGAGCGGGAAGATGAGGTGCGCAAGCTGGGAGGCGATGCTGGGCGCGCCCGCGTCGAGGCCAAGCGCCCTGCCAAGCGAGGCGGAAACGGTGTTCTGCAGCGCTTCGGGGGCGCCGCCGAAGCCATCGGAGAACGGCTGGACAAGCGGCCTTCGCAGCGTCTGACCGCCGAGGTCGCCAAGCACGAGCGCAGCATCGGCGGAGCCAGCGAACGCGGATTCGAGGTAGGCGGCGATGCCTGGGTTACCGGCGCTGCCGCCGTCGGAGAAGACGATCTCGAGCGGGTGCTTGGTCTCGCTGTTTGCGAGCGCAAGCGCGATCTCGAGCAGCGCGGCGCTGCCCGACAGCTGGGCCTGCCTCGCCCGCGTCCCGCCAAGGGCGTCCCTGTGCGCGACGAGCAGGATTGGCGGCGCTGAGGTGGAGCCTGGGCGGTGGGCGACAAGCACCGTGAGCATGCGCTTGCCAAGGCTCGTCGGCGCGCTCACCGCCAGCCGTCGCAGCGAGTAACCGCCCCTGCCCGCTTCGCCGCTGGCGCGCAACTGCCGCTCGATGAAGCCAAGCAACCGCTGATCACCAGCGCTGCCAGGAGTCGGGTCAGGCGCGAGCGCAGCCATTTCGCGCAGCAGCGCGAAGGCGTGCGGGCCGTCGAACGCTTCGGGCACGAGCGTCGAGCGCATCGGCGCAGGCCTGTTACCGAACGCGAACGCGGCGATCATCAGCGTGACCGCGACCGGGATCAGATAGAGCCTGTAGAGGCGCCAGTTAAGGCGCACTGGTCCGGCATCTCGCCGGGCCTCGCCTCCCACCATCGACACGAGGCAATAGTGCCCGATTCGACCATCCCCTGCTTCAAGTTCATCCGGCAAGGCGGCCCCCGACCAAGCGATGCTAGGACGCAGGGAGGGTCGACAGTCGTGCTATCGACCCGACCGAGGACGACGCAGCGCGCCGGCCGGGTGCCGCCTCGGCTATCGTGCCCGCGGTGCTCCAGCCCGTAGCAGTAGGCCACAAGCCCCTCGCCGACTACACCCATAT
Source organism: Solirubrobacteraceae bacterium (assembly GCA_036490555.1). Lineage (GTDB taxonomy): Bacteria > Actinomycetota > Thermoleophilia > Solirubrobacterales > Solirubrobacteraceae > Palsa-744. Next base: position 58,846 of record DASXDO010000004.1, read on the forward strand.
CTGCGGCAAGGACCTGATCGAGGAAATCAAGCAGCTCGCCGAGCCGTTGAAGGACAGGCGCGTCGTGCACGTCTCCGCGACAGCGTTCGGCGGCGGCGTCTCAGAGATCCTCTACACGCTCGTGCCGCTGATGCGCGACGTCGGCCTCGACTGCGAGTGGCAGGTGATCTACGGGCGTGAGGAGTTCTTCAACGCGACGAAGCTGATGCACAACGCCTTGCAGGGCGCGCCCCAGGACCTCGACGCAGAGCAGTGGGAGACCTGGCGGCGCTACAACGAGATGAACGCCCGCGAGCTCTCAGACGGCTGGGACGTGTGCCTCGTGCACGATCCCCAGCCCGCGGCGCTGCACGCGCTCGTGCCAGAGAAGGCGCAGGGCTGGGTCTGGCGCTGCCACATCGACCTCTCGACGCCGAACCCAGGCACGATCGAGCGGCTTTCGCCCTACATCAGCGGCTATCCCGAGTCCGTTTTCCACATGCAGCAGTACGTGCCAGCAGGGATGCAGGGGCATGTGAACATCGTGCCGCCCGCGATCGACCCGCTCGCGCCAAAGAACATGGCGCTCTCCCCTGAAGACGCCGCCTACGTTTGCGAGCAGTTCGGGATCGACATCGATCGCCCGCTGCTCTGCCAGGTTTCGCGCTTCGACCCCTGGAAGGACCCGCTTGGGGTGATCGACGCCTACAGGCTCGTGAAGGAGAAGCTGCCCAACGTGCAGCTTGCGCTCGTCGGCTCGATGGCCTCTGATGACCCTGAGGGCTGGGACTACTTCAACGCGACGATCGCGCACGCCGACGGCGATCCTGACATCCACATCCTCAACAACTTCAACAATGTCGGGGCGATCGAGGTCAACGCCTTTCAGTCCCATGCGGACGTCCTGATCCAGAAGTCGACGCGTGAGGGCTTCGGCCTCACCGTCTCAGAGGCGATCTGGAAGGCGAAGCCATTCATCGGCGGCGACGTCGGCGGGATCCCGCTGCAGGTCCAGGACGGGGTGACGGGCTTCCTCGTCAAGAGCCCAGAGCAGTGCGCCGAGCGCTCGCTGCAGATCCTCGACGATCCCGAGCTCGGCAGGGCCCTCGGCAAGCGCGGCAAGGAGCATGTGCGCTCCCACTTCCTCACCCCGCGCTATCTGCGCGACTACCTGCGGATATTTACCCAGGTCTTGGGGATCTGAGCGCGGTGGCGGCGGGCCCTGCCAAGCCTGCGTCGCCGCTAGTGCTCGTATCCAATCGCGGTCCCGTCACCTTCCACGAGGGCGGCGAGGTCAAGCGCGGAACCGGCGGCCTCGTAACCGCCCTGACGGGCCTTGCCTCGCACAGGGAGGCGGTCTGGATCGCCTCGGCGATGACCGACGAGGACGTGAAGGTCGCTCGCTCGCATGGCGGCGGCGCCTTCCCGGTGCGCTCGCCGGCGGGTCAGGAGTACGAGGTCCGCTTCGTCCACTCCGACCCCGCCGCATACGACCGCTTCTACAGCGTCTTCGCGAACCCGATGCTGTGGTTCATCCAGCACTACCTCTGGGATCTCTCCAATGCGCCTGACATCAGGCGCGAGGAGATCGAGGCGTTCGAGTTCGGCTACAACGTCGTCAACGAGGATCTCGCCGAGGCCGTGATCGAGGAGATCGCCGGCCTAGAGAGCCCCGTCGTGATGGTCCACGACTATCACCTCTACACGCTGCCAAGGATGGTGCGCAGCGCAAGGCCCGACGCCTTCCTGCACCACTTCGTCCACATCCCCTGGACCCAGCCCGACGCATGGCTCGTGCTGCCAGACAGGATCAGGCGCGAGATCTTCGCGGGCGTGCTCTGCAACGACATCGTCGGCTTCCACACGCGCTCCTACAGACGCAACTTCCTGCAGTGCTGCAGAGACCTGATGGACCTCGAGGTGGACTTCGAGAAGGGCACCGTCCTCTTCGAGGAGCGCGAGGTCTGGGTGCGCGCCTACCCGCTGCCGATCGACCACGTCGCGACGGCGAGGCTCGCCGAGAGCGAGCGCGTGAAGGCTTTGGAGGAGGAGTTGCTGCGCAGGCGCAGGGATTTCCTGATCCTGCGCGTCGACAGGGCCGACCTCTCGAAGAACGTGCTGCGCGGCTTCTCGGCCTTCGACATGTTCCTCGAGCAGCACCCCGAGTTCCGCGAGCGCGTCACCTTCATCGCCCAGCTGATGCCATCGCGGACAGACGTGCCCCAGTACGAGGAGTACCTTCAGCGCATCGAGGCCCTCGTCGCGGTCGTCAACCACCGCCATGGAACCCCCGATTGGATGCCAATCCAGCTGAAGCTGCGCGACGACCTCGAGGAGGCGGTCGCCGCCTACAGGCACTACGACGTCCTGCTCGTAAACGCGATGTTCGACGGCATGAACCTCGTCGCAAAGGAGGGCCCAATCGTCAACGTGCGCGACGGCGTCTGCATTCTCTCCGAGAACACTGGCGCCCACGAGGAGCTCTCCGAGCACGCGCTCTCCGTCAACCCATTCGACATCCAGGAGCTCGCGAACTCGATCCACGCGGCCCTCAGCATGCCTGCGGCGGAGCGCTCCGCGCGAGCGGAGGGGCTGCGCGAGATCGTGACCTCGCGCGACCCTGGCGACTGGATCGACGAGCAGCTAGCGGACATCCAGGCAAAGCGCGAAGCGGCCTAGGCTCGCGCCCAGAGCCGCAGCCTTGTTATCATCGGCCGCCGCTATGAGCGCAGAGCCCGTGACATACGACCTGGTGGTCCTGATCGACCCCGCCGCCGAGGATGACGTCAAGCAGCAGGTGCTTGACTCGACGCGCAGCGCGATCGAGGCCGAGGGCGAGCTGATCCGCCACGACGAGTGGGGCCTACGCCCGCTTGCCTACCCGATCGATCGCAAGGGCGAGGCCGAATATCACCTGATCCAGTTGCACGTGAAGGACGTGAAGCTGCTTGCCGAGCTCGACCGCTCGCTGCGGCTCGCCGATGGCGTGCTGCGCTTCATGATCACGAAGGTGAAGCCAGGCACGCCCGATCCGCCGCAGATGAGCACACGCCGTCCGCAGCCCGAGGCTGAGGCCGCACCAGCCGCGCCAGCCGCGCCAGCCGCGCCAGCCGCAGCCTGACCTGCACGGTCCAATCCGCGACAGCTCGATCGAGTTGGCAGCCGCTAGACTCGGCGCCATGGCGCTGAGTAGGCAGATCGGGGAGCGCGATTTGGAGCAGCAGCAAGACCATTCGAGAACGGATGCCCTGAAGGCCTCGCCGCCGATGTTCGAGTCGCGGCTGCTCGACTTCTTCTCGCGGGTCCACCCCTCGATTCCGATCGTCATCTTCCTGCCCGCGATCGTCGCGATGTTCGTCTGGGGGCTCTCGAAGACCAGCGTCATCGCCGGCATCGGGCTGTTCGCGATCGGCTACGCGATCTGGACGCTGTTCGAGTACTGGCTGCACCGGATCGTCTTCCACTTCGAGCCGACGGACGGCTTCGGGGCGCGCCTGCACTGGATCATCCATGGCGTCCACCACGATCACCCGAACGATCCGATGCGGCTCGTGATGCCACCCGCGGTGAGCGTCCCGCTCGCGGCGATCGTGTTCCTGATCATCTACCTGGTCGCGGGGATCAAATATGCCCCAGGAGTCGGAGCGGGCTTCTTCGCCGGCTACCTCGTCTACGACATGATGCATTACTGGCTGCACCATTTCGTGCCATCGAGCCGGATGGGCAAGGCGCTGCGCGAGCGTCACATGCGCCACCACTTCCAGGACGACACGAAGGGCTTTGGAATCAGCGCGCCCTACTGGGACGAGGTCTTCAGGACCTCGCCGCGAAGGCGCAGCGACGAGCCGGCCGGACGCAGCCACTAGCCCAAGTCCGCAATATGCAGGTTTCTACGCCTGCCTGCCACAGTTGCGTTCGGCGCTCTCTCTAGACTCCCTCACAGAGCCCCCAGGGGTCATGCGAAGCACCGACGAGCACCAAGCAAACCAGCGAGCAGAGGAGCCAGCCGTGGCTGCCACGAACATCAACAGGGTCGTCATCACGGGAAACCTGACGAGGGACCCCGAGCTGCGGGCGCTGCCAAGCGGATCCTCGGTCTGCCAGCTGCGCATCGCCTGCAACACCCGTCGCAAGAACGGGAGCTCAGGCGAATGGGAGGACAAGCCAAACTACTTCGACGTGACGGTCTGGGGCGCCCAGGGCGAGAACTGCGCGCGCTTCCTTGCGAAGGGCAGGCCTGTCGCGATCGACGGACGCCTCGAGTGGCGCGAGTGGGAGGCCCAAGACGGCGCGAAGCGGCAGGCAATCGATATAATCGCCGACTCGGTTCAGTTCCTAGGCTCACGCGACGAGGCCGGTGGCGGCGGATTCGCAGGGTCAGGAGGCGCGCGGGGCGGTGAGACCCCGGTCGACGAACGGGACTACGAACCGGCGCCTGTGGGCAGCTCCGCAGACGAGGACATCCCCTTCTAAGAGCAGTCAACTACGGCAGAGCAGCGAGGTCTGATTCACAAATGGCGAAGTCACGAGGGCGCAACGGCAAGCCGCGGCGCAAGGACAAGCGGGTCGCCCCGTCCGGCGGGCGGCGCAAGCCCTGCCAGCACTGCAAGGACAAGATCGAGCAGGTCGACTACAAGGATGTCGAGGGGCTGCGCAGGTACATCTCCGACCGCGGCAAGATCCGCTCGCGGCGCATCACTGGCGCCTGCAGGCGCCATCAGAGCCAGCTCGCGACGGCGATCAAGCGTGCACGCACGCTCGCGCTGCTGCCCTACGTGAACGAGAGCGGCCGCGAGGAGGGACACAGGTCCGGCGGTCGCGGGCGGCGCGATGCCTGAGGCAATTCTGCTCGAGGACGTCGAGGTGCTCGGCGCGAAGGGCGCCGTCGTCGACGTCTCGAAGGGCTACCTGCGCAACTACCTGATCCCGCGCAAGCTCGCCCAGCCGGCGACGAGGGGGGCCGTCGAAGACATCAAGCGCCGGCACGAAGCGGCAGAGCGCGCCGTCAAGTTCGCCGAGGAAAAAGCCCAGGAGCACGCAGCGCTGCTTGGCAAGACGGTGCTGACAATCTCCGCTCAGGCGGGCCCCGATGGGCGCCTCTTCGGCTCTGTCGGCCCACAGGACATCGCAAACGCGATCAAGGACGCCCGCGGACTGAAGCTCGACCGTCACAAGGTCTTCATGCCAGAGCAGATCAAGAACGTCGGCACCTACATGGTCGTCGTCGAAGTGGTCGAGGGCGTAACCGCGACCGTCAAGACGATCGTCGTCGCGCACAAGTAACCTCTACGAACGTATGTTCGTAGAGAGCGTTTTCTCCCTCAGAGCGAAGAAGTCCCCAGAAGATCAGTCGAAGCCCGCCTAGACTCGCGACAGTGAGCGCGATGACGGCAAACGGGGGCATCCTCAGCACAGGCAACGGCTCCGGCAACGGCAGCCAGGGCGCTGCGATCGCGCCGCCGCACAACCTCGATGCTGAGCAGTCGGTGCTCGGCGCGATCCTGCTCTCGGATCGTTCGCTCTACGCGCTCGTGATCGAGGAGGGTCTGCGCGCTGACGACTTCTACTTTGAGCGCCATGGCCTCATCTACGAGGCGATGATCCAGCTCTACAACGAGAGCGAGCCCGTCGACGTGCTGACCGTCACGGACAGGCTGCGCCAGCGAGGCAAGCTCGACGACGCCGGCGGCCAGGCGACCGTCGATGAGCTGACTGCCGCCGTGCCGGCTGCTGGCCACGCCCGCCGCTACGCCCAGATCGTGCGCGAGAACGCGCTGCTGCGGCGGCTGCTGAGCGCCTCCTATGAGATCCAGGCGAGCGTCCTTGGGCATGACATCCAGCCGCGCGACCTCGTCGAGCAGGCGGAGAAGTCGATCCTCGAGGTCGCGCGCGACGACCGCAAGCAGGACTTCCGCAAGATCGAGGAGGTCCTGCACGAGGAGCTCGACAAGCTCCACAGGCTCTCGACGGAGGGCACCTCGCTCACGGGCACCCCCTCAGGCTTCAAGGACCTCGACGAGGTCACAGGCGGCTTTCAGCGTGGCAACCTGATCATCCTCGCCGCACGCCCAGCGATGGGCAAGAGCGCGCTCGTCTGCAACATCGCCGAGAACGCCGCCGTCGAGCATGGCAAGCCCGTTGCGCTGTTCTCGCTCGAGATGGCAGAGGCGGAGCTCGCCCAGCGCTTCGTCGCCTCACAGGCGCGGATCAAGGGCGAGGAGCTGCGCAAGGGCAAAGTCTCCGAGGAGCGCTGGCCAAAGATCCTCAGGGCAAGCCAGCGCCTCGCGGAGGCGCCGCTCTGGGTCGACGACTCCAGCGACGTCGGCATGCTCGAGATCAGGGCGAAGGCGCGACGCCTGCACAGCCAGTGCCCTGACGGCCTTGGCCTGATCATCATCGACTACCTGCAGCTGATGCGCACCGACAGCCGCTACGACAGCAGGGTGACCGCCGTCGGCGAGCTGAGCCGTGGGCTGAAGATCCTCGCGCGCGAGCTGAGCGTGCCCGTGATCGCGCTCTCGCAGCTCTCGAGAGCGGTCGAGCAGCGTCCAGGCGCCGAAAAGACGCCCCAGCTCTCGGATCTGCGCGAGTCTGGCAACCTCGAGCAGGACGCCGATCTCGTGATGTTCATCTACAGAGACGAGTACTACAACGAAGACTCCGAACGGCCTGGTGAGGCGGACCTGATCATCGCGAAGCACAGGAACGGGGCGACCGGCAAGGTGACCCTCACCTTCAAGCGGGAGTTCCCGAAGTTCATGAACTACGCGGGGGAGCGCTATGCACAGTGAGGGCGGCGCACGACGCGCATGGGACGACAGTCCAAGTCGCAGCGAGGCGCCGTGCCCCTACGGTCTCTGCGATGGCAGCGGCTTCACCGTCGAGGAGGAGACGAACACCGCGAGCGACTGTCGCTGCAGGCCGCTGCGGATCGCGAAGCGGCGCGCCGCGCAGCTCGAGGCAAGGATCCCAAGGCGCTACCTGCTCACGTCCTTCGAGCAACTCGAAGGCGACACGCTCGCAGCGTTCCCTGAGCAGATCAGGGTCGTGCGCCGCTACGTCCGCGACCTGCCCGCAAACCTCGACGAGGGCCGCGGGCTCTGGATCACCGGCGACGTCGGCACAGGCAAGACGGCGCTTGCGATGCTCGCCTCGAAGGCGGCGCTCGACGCGGGCAGGACGGTCGCGATCTACTCGCTGCCGCGGCTGCTCGATCTGATGCGGGACCTGATGAAAGAATCGGTGCAGCGCGAAGGTGGCCTCATCGGCTTCCTCGACACGCTCTGCGCAGTCGACCTGCTGCACATAGACGACGTTGGCGCCGAGAACAGGACGGACTGGGTGATCGAGCAGCTCTACTCGATCGTCAACACGCGCTACGAGGAGCAGCGCTCGATCGTGTTCACGACGAACCTCGACCTCGACGAGCTGCGCGAGCAAATCGGGGTGCGGACCGTCTCGCGGCTCGCCGAGATGTGCGGCGACCCGCTGCCGCTCTTCGGCGAGGACCGCCGCATCCCAACGATCGAAGTCGCCGCAGAGGAGCGATCAGACGCCTTCGGGCAGACACAGCACGGCGTGTCCCAGGCCGTGTGGCCCAGTCTTCCCCGCTAGCTCGAGCGCCTCATGGCAGCAGTTCGAACGCTGGGCGATGCACCGGCTTCACCGTGCCGAAGTGACGCCGGTCGAGGGTGACGATCACCGCCACCTGCAGGCGCTCGGCGAGCGCGACTACCGACGCGTCGGTACCTCCCAGCGGGAAGTCCGCGTACTGCTCGACAAGCTCGGCCATGCGCGTCAGGTCGTCAGCGCTGGGCGCCTCGACCTCCATCTCCGCGAGCCCGGCGAGGAATGCTCGCTCGGCGGTGGCACCAAGCCGCCTGCCGACGAAATAGGTCGCCTCGGCGATCACGAGCGCAGGAAGCACCAACTGCAGGTCTGGGCGAGCGAGCACTGCCACGCAGGCGGCGTGGTCGGCGTCATCGGAGTCTGCTGCAGCGTAGAGCGGCCCGGCGTCAACGAGCGCGAGCGTCGTCATCCCACTCGCGCTCGATCAGGTCCTCCATGTCCCGCGCGATCGACTGCTGACCGCTGCGTCCAACATTGGCGAATGGCAATGGGCGCGCCTCACCTTGCACGAAGTGCAGATGCTGCTCGAGCGCCGCGCGCGCGACAGCCGAGGCGGACGTCGAGCGGCGGTTGGCAGTGCGGACGAGGGCAAGTGCGAGATCGTCAGGAAGACTAATGGTGGTGCGCTTCATACCTGCATAATAGTATCCTCTGACCTTGGGCCTCGCTGCGCCACCGGGCCTCCTCAACCCGCGCGAGGCGCCACTTGACCCCATATGGCGGGCGCGCAGACAGCGCCCGCCGTGCTCCACCCCCACCTCCCCCTACACTCCCTTCTCGCATGCCAGGCATAGTCATAGTCGGCGCCCAGTGGGGCGATGAGGGCAAGGGCAAGATCACGGACCTACTCGCCGAGCGCGGGGACGCCGTCGTGCGCTTCCAGGGCGGCAACAACGCGGGGCACACGATCGTCCGTGACGGGGTCCAGTGGAAGCTGCACCTGATCCCCTCAGGGATCCTGCACTCTGGCAAGCGCTGCGTGATCGGCAACGGGGTCGTGATCGACCCGAAGATCCTGATCGACGAGCTCGACGCGCTGAAGGCGCGCAACATCGACGTCGGCGAGCTGAAGATCTCCGCGAACGCGCACCTGATCATGCCCTACCACCTGATGCTTGACTCCGCCGGCGAGGCGAAGCTTGGCAGCCTCCAGATCGGCACGACGAGGCGCGGCATCGGCCCCTGTTACGCGGACAAGGCGGCGCGGCTCGGGATCAGGGTCCAGGACCTGCTCGACGAGAAGATCCTGAAGAAGAAGATCGTCGCCGCGATGGAGCCGAAGCGGCTCTCGCTGCGGCCCTATGAGAAGGACCCCTCGCTCGACCTGAAGGCGATGATCGAGGAGCACCTCACCTACGGCCACCGGCTCGAACGCCACATAGCGGACACCTCGAAGCTGCTCTGGGAGATGCTCGACGACGAGGCGCTGGTGATCTTCGAGGGTGCCCAGGGAGCGATGCTCGACATCGACCACGGGACCTATCCCTTCGTCACCTCCTCCAACCCTGTCGCAGGCGCAGCCTGCGCGGGCTCAGGCGTGGGTCCGCGCGCGATCGACGAGGTCTGGGGCGTGAGCAAGGCGTACACGACGCGCGTCGGCGCCGGCCCGTTCCCCAGCGAGCTGCACGAAGAGGTCGCAGACCAGATCAGGACGCGTGGCGGCGAGTTTGGCACGACGACGGGCCGCCCACGGCGCACAGGCTGGCTCGATCTCGTCGCGCTGCGCTATGCGGCGCGGCTGAACACGCTCAGCTCGCTCGCGATCACGAAGCTCGACGTGCTCTCCGGGTTCGACCGCATCCAGGTGTGCACCGGCTACAGGGGAGCGGAGGGCGCCGAGTTCGAGGACTTCCCCTACCACCAGACCGTGCTGCATCACACGACGGCAGAGCTGACGGAGATCCCTGGCTGGCAGGAGGATCTCGGCGAGTGCAGGAGCGTCTCTGACCTGCCTGCGGCGGCGCTCGACTACCTGCGCCTGATCGAAACCCACATAGGCGTGCCGATCGCGCTCGTCGGCGTCGGACCTGGCCGCGAGCAGGTGATCTGGACCGACGCGGGCAAGAGCACACTGCTCGCAAGCTAGACAGGCATCCGTTCGCGGGCTTCGACAGGCATCCGTTCGCGGGCTTCGACAGGCATCCGCTGGACGGTGCGTCTGCACTGTGGCGGGCGCACCCGGCGCAGGCGGTCGTATAGGCGGTTTCACGCAGTCAGATGCGGCGATTCCACATAGTTGCGGAAGAGCCTTGCGCTCTGTCTGACGTCTGGCATAGTGGTACCAATGAGACCCACAGACCAGTTCGGCGAGCAACTGCGCCGGGTACGCACTGAGCGGCATCTCACCCAGGAGCAGCTTGCCGAGGCGAGCGGGCTGCACCGGACCGAGATCAGCCTGCTGGAGCGCGGCAAGCGCACGCCGATACTTGACACGATCGTCGCAGTGGCGAAGGGACTAGGGGTCAGCCCCTCAGAGCTGCTCGACGGCGTCGGCTAAACCTGGCCGAAGCCCCTTCCAAGACGTAGATTTCGTGCGCCGGCGGCGAAGGCCGTCAACGCTGCCGTGCGCTGGGCAGCCACGCCGTCATCGCCGGCAGCAACCTGATTGTGCACATGGCACCCCATCTTCGAATGGGGACGATCCATGTCACCTTGCGGACCTTGGGTTGACGGGTTGTCTGCTCTGTGAGATAGTGAGACGGTGGAGCGCAGCGACCGATTTGGTCCCGTTCTAAAGCGCGTGCGCATAGAGCATGGCCTTACCCAGGAGGAACTCGCGGACGCCGCGGGGCTGCATCGCACTGAGATCAGCCTGCTGGAGCGCAACAGGCGCAAGCCATTGCTGGAGACGATCGTCGCTGTGTGCCGTGGCCTTGGCATCACGCCTGGAGAGCTGCTCGACCAAGTACGGTAGGGCGGTGAGCCCACCTCGAAGCGTCGGCGACGCCAGACCGGCGCTTGCCATTCACCCCCTTCGGCGCAAGGTTCACCTTCACGATCGCCCACACCTGCCCACAGCTTCGGGCGCAGCCTCATGAGGATCAAGGCCGCCGGCCAAAGCCTTGAGCTCGCTCCAAGGCGCGCACTCGTGATGGGCATCGTCAACGTCGGCGACGACTCGGTCGCCGACGAGCTGGAGCTCTCGACGCTTCCCCAGCAGCTCGAGCAGGCACGCAGGCTGCTTGAAGCAGGTGCGGCGATCATCGACATCGGCGCACAGTCAGGCAGGACGGACACGCCAATCATCGCGGCAGAACAGGAGATCGCGCAGCTGACGCCGATCGTGAAAGCGCTTGCCGCGGAGGGCGTCGTCGTCTCCGTGGACACATGGCGCGCCAAGGTCGCAAGCGCAGCGATCGAGGCGGGAGCCGCGATCGTCAACGACGTGAGCGGCCTTGCAGACCCGGAGATGGCAAGCCTCATCGCGCGCACAGGCGCAGCGCTCGTGCTGATGCACACGCGGGCAGCGCCAAAGGTGAGGAACTTCCCTGGCTACGAGGACCCTGTCCATGACGTCGCGGCAATGCTCGAGGAATTGGTAGGGCGCGCGAAGGACGCTGGCATTGCCTCAGAGCAACTGATCCTCGACCCTGGGCTCGACTTCGCGAAGACCCCGCAGGAGTCGATCGAGGTGCTGCGCAGGCTTGGGGAGCTGCACCGCTTCGGCCTGCCGCTGCTGCTTGCCGTCTCGCGCAAGTACTTCATCGGCATGCTCACGAACAGACAGCCAGGGCAGCGCCTTGCCGGCACGCTCGCGGCGATTGCCCACGGCGTCGACGCAGGCGCCCAGATCGTGCGCGTTCACGACGTCGCCGAGGTGGTCGATTTCCTTGCCGTTCGCGATGCGTTGCGTTCAGAGGGTCCCGCGACGCTGCTCGGCGACCCTGACGCGGAATCCCTGAAGTGGATCCCGCCGAAGAGCTCCTCCGGAAGTCTGTAGACGACCCCGAGAGATGCCGACTCGCTGGACGTTGACTCCACGGTCGACGGTCTCCGACTCTCCTCAACGCTGTCTCCGAGGCGCGACGCAGGTGACCAGACGCTGACCGCGAAGAGATAATTTGCGGTGATTGCGGCGATGCAGGCGTGCGATAGAGCCTTCGTCCGCCGATCGTGAGAATCTTGTCTGGAGGGGTTTCACCCACTTCCAGATCGGAGCTAGGGAGAAGGGATTGAGACGGGGCTGAGGGATGAGCGCAGTCATCATCATCGCAGTGTCGGTGTGTCTCCCTGTGGGCTTTGCGCTGCTGCTCGCAATCGCGCTTGGCGCAGCTGCGGCCGATGACGACGCGAGTCGGCAGACCCGACAAGCGCCGCGTGTGACACGTTCCAGAGGCAGCGTCGCGACGACCCGCGCAAAGAGGCCCGCAAAGGTGGGGCTGCAAGAGGCTGGGGTGCTGCAAGCCCATGCCACACGAGCACGACCGAACGGCCCGCGCAAGGCGGCCTCCTACGCCGGGTGTGCCTCCGCCCAGGCGACGATCTCCTTGGATCCGTCGATTGCAGAGCCATCGTCGAGCACGAGCGTCGGGACCATCCGGTTTCCCGTCAGCCCCTCAACCTCCTGACGCCCTTTCGTGCGGTTGAAGATCCCTGGCAGGAAGCCAAGGCCATAGGACTTCACAACCTCTGGCGAGTAGCCCGCGGCAACCAGCGCCTCGTGGGCGTTGCGACACGGATGACCGCCAGGTCGCGGGCTCTTGAAGAGGCCGTAGCAGACGTAGAGCTTCATAGCTGGTTATTGTGCCATTGAAATGGTTGGCCATGTCCGCACCTCAGATGGGCTCTTGCAGGGACTGCCTGACTTTCCCTTCGATGCTCACTACCGCGAGGTCGACGGCCTGCGCCTCGCGCACCTCGACGAGGGGACGGGCAAGCCCGTCCTGTTCGTGCATGGCGAGCCGACCTGGTCGTTCCTCTGGCGCAAGGTGATCCCGCCGGTGCGGGACGCTGGCTATCGCTGCATCGCCCCAGACCACGCAGGCTTCGGTCGCTCAGACAAGCCGACGGACATCGCCTGGTACAGCTACGACCGGCACACAGACCTGGCTGCGACGCTACTCACGGATCTCGACCTGCGCGAGGCGACGATCGTCGTCCACGACTGGGGCGGGCCAATTGGGCTGCGGCTTGCCACCGAGCACGCCGAGCGGATCGAGAAGCTCGTGATCCTCGACACAGGCCTCTTCACAGGCAGCCAGCGCATGTCAGACGCCTGGCTGATGTTCAAGGACTTCGTCGAGCGCACCGAGGACCTGCCCGTCGGGATGCTCGTGCGCGGCGGCTGCAAGCAGGACCCTGGCGACGACGTGATCGCGGCCTACGACGCCCCATACGAGAACGCAGCCGCGAAGGCCGGCGCGAGGGCGTTTCCCCTGCTGATCCCGCAGACGCCAGACGCTCCTGGCGCCGCAGCGGGGCAGCGCGTGCTGAAGGCGCTCCAGGAAGACGAGCGGCCGACGCTGATGATCTGGGGACAGGACGACCCCGTGCTGCCCCCTGCGGTGGGCGAGCAGTTCGCCGCCGCGATTGGGCGCGAGCCGCCGCGGATGCTTGCCGACGCCTCGCACTTCCTCCAGGAGGACAAGGGGCCAGAGATCGGCGAGCTGATCGCCGACTGGCTCACCGCTCAGGCCTGACCGCCTCGCACGCCGGCCCTACAGCGGAAGCCCTCCAGGCCGTCCTCGGCTTCGGCCTACGAAGCGTCAGACGCAGGCGGCAGATCGTCCTTCGGTGCAGGCGGCAGATCGTCCTTCGGTGCAGGCGGCAACTCGCGCTCCGGCGCAGGCGGCAGCTCGCGCTCCTGTGCTGGGAGCAACTCGCGCTCCGGCGCAGGCGGCAACGCAGGCTCAGAGCTCGAGGCCCGCAGTTCGTAGCCGCGGCGCGCGCCTGGATCGGCGCCCGCGAGCACGCGGTCTGCCTTGATCGCGCGCACGATCGCCTCCGAGGCGCGGCGCGGCAGCAGCTCCCTGACGAGATGACCTGACTTGCCTGACTTCGGCACCCAGACTTCCACGAGCCCATGCCTGAGCGCGTCGAGGATCGCGTCCGCGACCTCTTCGGGCCGCAGGCTGGGCATGCCGCGCGCCTGTCCAAGGCCTGCGCCGAGCTCCGTCTCGACCGCGAAGGGCATCACGTAGCTGAGGTCGATGTCAGCTTTCATCAGATGCAGCTCGCCCCTGATCGCCTCGGTCAGACCGACGACGGCGTGCTTCGTCGCCGAGTAGGTCGCGCCGCCAGGCGCGCCGTACTTGCCAGCCTGCGAGGAGACGTTGACGATGTGACCACGGTTGCGCGGGACCATGCGCCGCAGCGCAAGCTTCATACCGAAGATCACACCATGGAGGTTGATGTCGATCATGCGCTGTGCCGTCGCGTCGTCCTCGTCGACGAAGCGCCCAAGCTGCATGATCCCCGCGTTGTTGATCAGCACGTCAAGCGGCCCCAAACGCGCTTCGACGTCGTCGAGGAACGCCGCGAAGGAGGCGCGATCGGTGACATCGAGGGGCAGCGCGATCGCCGTGGGGCCAAGCTGTGCGGCCGTCGTCTGGGCGGCGGCGAGGTCGAGGTCGCCGACTGCCACGCGCATGCCCGCCGCCGTCAGCGCCTGCGCCGTCGCCCTGCCGATCCCGCGCGCGGCGCCGGTGATCGCGACCACCTGCCCTGCGAGCGACTTGGCCTGCCTCGCCATCTCCTGCCCCCTTCCCGAGGAATGCGTGCATTTGCAGCTTAACGCGCGGCAGTGGCCCGCCTTCGCCAAGTGCGTCTCCAAGCGACCCTGCGACTTTCCGACAGGCGCATGCAACAGACCGCACCTTCCGCTGCATAGGGGTGTTCCAATTGCAGGTCATTGCTAGGGCCCAGCAGGACCGCCGGAGAGGACATTCGTCGCCCGGGCGACAGGAGGGATCGCCCGGGCACGGATGTGGTGTCAGGACATAGGCCCAGGACATGCGGCCAGGACGTGTGTCCTCAGCCGAGGCTGACTCCCTCAGTCGAGCCCGAGCTCTTGCAGCAGGGCGAGCACAACGGCTGCGTCGAGCTGCGAGCCGCTGACGCGGCGCAGCTCTGCCGCCGCCTCCACGTCACTGCGGGCCGCCCTGTAGGGACGCTCGGTCACGATCGCGTCGAAGGTGTCGCAGGCGGCGATGATGCGCGCCGCGAGCGGGATCGCCTCGCCGACGAGGCCATCGGGGTAGCCGCCTCCGTCGACGCGCTCGTGACTCGCCCGCACCGCGGGCGCAAGGTGCGCGAACGCATCGACGCGCGCGACGAGCTCGCCGCCGACCTCCGTATGGCGGCGCATCTGCACCCACTCCACATCCGTGAGCGGCCCCGGCTTCAGGAGGATCTCGCTTGGCACCACGATCTTGCCGACGTCATGCAGCATCGCCGCGTAGCGAACGTCGCGCACCTGCCGCGGCGTCAGTCCGATGCGCTGCGCGACGCGCTCGGCGAGATCGGAGACGTCCTCGCCATGCGCGGCGGTGTAACCGTCCTTCGCCTCGACCGTACTGACGAGCACGCCAAGCATCGTGGTGAAGGCACGCTCGAGGTCATCAAGCAGCATCGCCCTATGCAGCGCCGAACCGAAGCTGGCGGCGACCGTCTCGACGAGGACCGCGTCGACCTCGCCGAAGGCGTCAGGCTCTGCAGCCTCGATGTTGAGCACGCCCCAGACCGCGCCATCGAGCATGATCGGGACCGTGAGCTCGGAGCGAGGGTCGGTCTGGGGGTCGCGCACGACATAGTCAGGATCCCTTCTCGTATCGCCGACGAGCGCGGTGACGCCCGTGCGCGCAACGCGGCCGTTGACACCTTCCGACAGCGGCTGCTCGACGATCAGGAACTCGACCATCACGTCCGCGAGCGGCCCGCACCCTGATACGAGGCGCAGCGTCTGGCCATCGAGGCGCTGGATCGCGGCGAGGTAGAAGGCGAAGGTGTCATGCAACTCGCCGACGACGACCTCAGCCATCTGCTCGACGTCGCGCATCGTCGCCAGGCGCGCCGTGAGGCGCGAGGCGAGGCGCAGTTGCGAGCGCAGGTGGGCAAGCTCGTCGGTGCTCGCCGCGAGCCGCGTGCGCGTTGCCACCTTGTGGCGGCGCAGCGCCTCTGCTCGGCGGCGGCGCTCCAATGCGCTTGCCGGCGGCATCGCACCGGCTGGAGGCATCGCGCTGGCGGGCAGCAGCGCGCTGTCAGAGGTCATCGCGCCAGCGGTCGGTAGCGCGTTTGCAGTCGGCACGGGCATCTTCCCGAGAGATCGGAAATGCTCTGCCCATCCTTGAGCCAGCCTGAACATATCGCACACATCGCCTGCGATCCAGCCGAAGATCGCAGGCAGTCCGGTTCCAGGGCGCCTATCTTGCCTGCAGTGAAGATCGCGATGATCGACCCGTCGGCCTACACGCCGCCATACGACCACGCGCTCTGCGCCGCGCTCGGCGAGCTGGGCGCAGATGTCGAGCTGCTGACGAGCCGCTTCCCCTACGGGACGACACCACCCCCCAGCGGCTACCGCAGGATCGAGCTGTTCTACAAACGCTCGCACGCAGCACCCGCGGCTGGGCCGCGCTCGCGCCTGCGGCTCGCCTTGAAGCTCGCGGAGCACGTGCCTGACATGGTGCGCTGCCGCAGCCTCGCCGCGAGGGCCGAGATTGCGCACTATCAGTGGCTGCCTGTGCAGCCGCTGGACATACACATGCTGCCGCGGCGACAGCGTGGCAGCGGCGCGCCGAAGCTCGTGCTCACCGCCCACGACGTGATGCCACGAGAGCCGCGGCCAGGACAGCTACGCGCCCAACGGCGGCTCTACGAGCGCTTCGACGCCATCGTCGTGCACTCCGAGCACGGGCGAGGGCGCCTGACCGGCGAGCTGGGCATCGACCCCGCCCGCGTACACGTGATCCCCCATGGCGCCTTCACACACCTTGCCCAGGAGCAGGAGCAGGAGCAGACGCAGGAGCAGACGCAGGAGCCAGGGAGCCCTCGCACGGCGGGGCCGCAGCCGCAGTCTGGTTCAGGTGCGCCGCTGGTGCTCTTCTTCGGCCTGCTGCGTCCCTACAAGGGCCTCGACCTGCTGCTCGACGCCTGGCGTGCGCTTGGCCCGGAGGGTAGGCGTGGCGCCGAGCTCTGGATCGTCGGGATGCCGCGCATGGAGCTCGACGCGCTCGACCTCGCACAGGAGGGCGTGACGGTCGTGCCGAGATTCGTCGACGACGACGAGCTACCCATCTACTTCCAGCGCGCGAAGCTCGTCGTGCTGCCCTACCGCGAGATCGACCAGTCAGGCGTCCTCTTCACCGCGCTCGCCTTCGGCAGGCCGCTGCTGCTGAGCGACGTCGGCGGCTTCCCGGAGATCGCGGCGACCGGCGCCGCAAGGACGTTCCCCGCCGGCGACGCAGGCGCGCTGCGAACGGCGCTGGCAGAGCTGCTGGACGACGAGCAGGCGCTCACACGGATGGGTGCGGCAGCCGCGGCAGCCGCACAAGGGCTCTATGCCTGGAAGACGATCGCCAAGGCGCACCTCGATCTCTACAGAAGCCTGCTCTGAGCTCTGCTGAAGCCCTCCGAGCACTGCTGAAGCCTGCTCTTCGCACCGCTCCGTGCGGGCTTCTCAGCGGTGGACACGCGCGGCAGCGCGGCCTCCGGGAGAATGCACAGGATGGCAACGGCGCTCGAGATCGTCTTCTGGGTGGCGGCCGGGCTCGTGCTCTGGACGCAGGTCGGCTACTTCCTCGCCCTTGCAGCAGCCGCACGTGTGCGACGGAGGCTGCGTACGGAGCCTGCGCAGAGCCTCAACGATCCCTACCCCACCCCCTCCCCCTCCCCCTCCCCCTCCCTGCCGTCCGTCTCGCTCGTGATCGCCGCGCACAACGAGCAGAGCGTGATCGCGGAGAAGCTGGGCAACGCGCTCGCGCTCGACTACCCAGAGGAGCTGCTGGAGATCGTCGTCGCCTGCGACGGCTGCAGCGACCGCACGGCGGAGCGCGCGAGGGCCGCGGGGGCGAGCACTGTGCTCGAGTTGCCGCGCGGCGGCAAGATCCGCGCCCAGGACGCTGCGGTGGAGCGCTCGCAGGCCGAGATCGTCGCCTTCTCGGACGCGAACTCGCTCTGGGAGCCCGCTGCGCTGCGCACGCTGATCGGCGCTTTCGCGGACCCCGCGATCGGCTATGCCTGCGGCGAAGTCTCCTTCAGGCAGGCGGCAAGCGGGCATGCAGCCACCAACCAGGAGGGCGCCTACTGGCGCTACGAGATGGCGCTGCGCAAGCTGGAGTCGGAGCTCTGCTCGATCACGGCGGGCAACGGCGCGATCTATGCGGTGCGGCGCAGCGACTACGTGGTCGTCGACCCAGTGATGGGCCACGACCTCTCGCTGCCCTTCAACATGGTCAAGCGAGCTCGCCGTGCCGTCTACGTGCCGGCCGCGAAGGCCGCCGAGAAGATGGTCCCGTCGATCGAGGGCGAGCAGGCACGCAAGCGGCGGATGATGGCCCACACCTGGGCGATCGTCTTCCGCGGCGGGATGCTTTCCCCCGCCGGCTACGGGCCGCTCTATCTGACGATGATCGTCTCGCACCGCCTGCTGCGCTACCTCACGCCCTTCCTGCACCTGATCGCGCTTGCCGCGAACGTCGCGCTGATCGCGGTCGGAGCCGGCTCGCTCCAGGCGCTCTACATAGCGACGCTCGCGCTGCAGGGCGCCGTCCTGCTAGCGGCGCTCGCCGGCAGGTCGCTGCGCTGGCGGGGCCTGCTGCTCGCGCGCTACTACGTGCTGAACACAGCGGCGCTGGCGACGGGGCTATGGGACTGGCTGCGACACGGGGTCGCCGCCTCCTGGGAGGCGGCGGAAGGCACTCGATGAGCCGCCGAGCGTTCGACATCCTCAGCTCTGCGCTCGCACTCGCGCTCACCTCGCCGCTGCTGCTGCTCGCGGTGATCGCGATCAGGCTCGAGTCGCGTGGGCAGGCGATCTACAGGCAGCGCCGCGTGGGCAAGGATGGCAGGCAGTTCGACCTGCTGAAGCTGCGCACGATGGTCGACGGCGCTGAGCACATCGGCGCTGGGCTTGCCGTCAACGAGAACGACTCGCGGATCACGCGCGTCGGGGCGCTGCTGCGGCGCACCTCGCTTGACGAGCTGCCGAACCTCGTCAACGTGCTGCGCGGCGAGATGTCCCTGATCGGGCCGCGACCGACGATCCCAGTCCAGGTCGCCCAGTACACGCCGCGTCAGCTGCGCCGGCTCGAGGTGAAGCCAGGGATCACCGGCTGGGCCCAGGTCAACGGCCGCACCTCGCTGCCCTGGCCACAGCGGATCGAGCTCGACCTGCACTACATCGAGCATCGCTCCTGGAACCTCGACCTGGAGATCCTGCGCAGGACCGCGACGCTCGTCTTCACGGGCAAGGGCCTCTACAAGGGACATACAGGGGGCTGGGTATGAGCGAGCCGCCAGCGATCCTGCTCACAGGCGTCGGCAAGCGCTATGACATCGTCTCCTGCTTCGCGAGCCTCACGCAGACGATCGCCGCCGACCCCAACCCGCTCGCGCCCGCTCAGTACGCCGCGCAGCTGCGCGTCGCGGTGCCAGCGATCGCGGACCCCGCCTACGTCCCGGCGTTGCAGCAGCTCTGCGCGGAGCATCGCGTCGGTGCGGTGCTGCCGCTCACCGACCTCGACATCGAGGTGCTTGCGCAGGCACGCGAGCAGGGGCTGCTGCCGATGGCGCTCGTGCCCTCCTCGCAGGTCGCACGCCGCACATACGACAAGTACGAGGCCCACCAGCTGCTGGGCGAGCTTGGCCTGCCTTCGCCGCCGACCGTCCTGCCTGAGGACGATCTCGACGCAGTGCGCTATCCAGTCATGGTGAAGCCAAGGAAGGGCTCAGGGGCGCGCTCGATCCACAGGGCCGATAACGCCGCCGCCGCGCGCTTCTTCATCGACTACGTGGAGGAGCCGGTGATGGTCCAGTGGGCGATGGGCGGCCCTGAGCTCTCGATCGACTGCCTTGGCGATGCGCAGGGACGCTGCCTCAACGCAATCCCCCGCACGATGCTCGAGTCGCGCGGTGGCGAGTCGATCAAGGGGACCGTCGTCCGCGACGAGGAGCTGATCGAGCTTGGCAGGCGCGTGATGGAGGCGCTGCAGGTGCGCGGCCCCGCGACGATCCAGGTCTTCAGGGATCCTGAGATCGGCGTCGCGATCACGGACGTGAACACGCGCTTTGGCGGAGCTTTCCCAGGGCCCGCCTATGCCGCGCACGCGGGCAGGACATACCCTGAGCTGATCGTGAGACTCGCAGCAGGCGAGCAAATCGAGCCGCATGTCGGCGAGTTCGAAGAGGGCCTCACCTTCAGCCGCTACTACTGGCAGCTGCAGCTCGACCGTGACCTCGCGCCGACCGGCCGCGAGATCGTCCCTGGCGGCCCACCAAGCCCAGGAGGCGCCCCTCAGCGCCTGCGGACGGCGCCATAGGCGGCAGCTCCTCGGAGCAGGGCTGCAACAATTGGGGCTGTGAGCGAGCAAGCCCCTGAGCAGCAGCCACAACAGCGAGGCTGCCCGAACTGCGGCGCCCCGATGCAGGAAGCCCAGGACTGGTGCCTGCAGTGCGGCACCGGCGAGCGCGAGAACGCTCGCAGCGGCCCTGGCTGGCGGACTGCTGCGCTCGCGTTCGGCTCCACGGCGATCCTCGCCCTTGGCGCCGCAGCCGCCGCTTACGCGGCGCTCAAACAGAGCTCTCCGCACCCGCAGGGGCCCGTCACCCCGATCGCCCAGACGCCGACGACGAGCAGCACGCTCTCGTCGTCCTCCACGACTTCGAGCAGCGACGTCCCCTCCACCCCGGCCGAAGGCCTGCCGGCGGGCACCGGCAAACCGCCGAAGATCCCCTCGAGCGAACCGACCCCAAGCGAATCCGAAGAACTTGGCGGCGGCGGGTTCTTCAACGAAGGCGAAGAAGAAAGCGAAGAAGAAGGCAAAGAAGCGGGTGGCAAAGGCAAAGGCGGCAAACAGGGCAAAACAGGCGGCAAAGGCCAGGAAACCGGTAAGCAGGGCACCAAAGAAGGCGAAGAAAACTGTGAAGCCGAACAGGCGAGCGCGTCGGCAGCGAGCCTGAGCGTCTCTGGCGATTCCGCAGAAGGCGAAGGACTGTCAGCCAGTGAAGACGCCGCGAGAGAAAGCGACACCGAGACCACGAGCCAGACCTCCAGCAGCCAGAGCTCGAGCGCGGGTGAAGCGGAAGAAGAAAGCGAAGAAGAAGAAACTGAAGAAGCGGGCAACTGCAAGCAGGCCGCGAAGCAGGCGCCGATCCTGCTCGACACCAACGCCGCCAGCACCTACGACCCGAATGGCTACCCCGAAGCCGCATTCGGCGACCCCAGCCTCGCGATCGACGGCGAATCGACGACCGCCTGGACGGCCCCGCTCGCGCCCGAAATCGCGCCGCTCGTGCAGTCAGGCCTGCTGCTCAACCTGAAGGCGCAGCGGCGAATCGCGAAGGTGACGTTGATCACGAGCACCCCTGGGATGTCGGTCCAGGTCTATGGCACCACGCAACGCAAGCCTCCCAGCTCGCTCAACTCCGCGGCATGGGTGAAACTCAGCCACGTCCACGTCGCCTCGCAGCGCAAGTCGTCGGTCGAACTGCGGCGCTCACCACAGAAGATCAGGCAGCTGCTCGTATGGATCGTGAAGGCGCCTGAAGGCGCCGAATCGATCGCTATCGGCGAGGCCGAGCTCTACGAACCGAAGTAGCCTTCGCCGGGGCCCAGGCCTCGTCGAGGAAGCGCGAGATCTCGTTCGTGAGCCGCTCAGGGCGCAGGCGCAGCTCGACGAGCGAGTTGGCTTCCACCAGCCGCGCGTTCTTCAGCTCTTCGGCGAGCATGCCAGCGTCGGAGAATGGGTGCACAGGGTCGCGGCGGTGACCGATCACGAGCGTCTTCGTCTCGAACGTGCGGCGCTCGCTGCGGTGCGGTGCGATCTCGCCGAAGAAGAGGCCCTGCAGCACCGCCGCGCTTGGCCCTGGGTCTTGGCGCACGAGATCGAGCAAAACGTTGCCATAGTGCGGCAGCAGCTGGCGTGGCAGCGCCTTCGCCGCGCCCTGGACGAGCTTCATCACAGGCTCGCCGAAGGTGAGCGCGACGAGAATTGGCGTGAACGTGAGCGCGCTTGCGAGCAGAGCGTTGTCGAGCACGGGCATCTCGATGATCATGCCCCGCAGTCGCTGCGGGGCGGAGGAGGCGATCTCGAGCGTCGTGTTCGCCCCAAGCGAGGTGCCCATCACAACCGCCTGCTCGATCTCGAGATGGTCGAGCAGCGCGAGCACCTGTTGTGCAAAGGCCTCCATCGAATAGAGCCACATGTCTCGCGGCCGCTCTGAGCGCCCATGGCCAAGCAGGTCGACGGTGATCACCCTGTTGCCGCGCGCAGCGAGCTGTTCGGCGAGCGGGTGGTCCATCGTCTGGGAGAGCAGCAGCCCATGGACGAGCACGATCGGCCTGCTCGCCGCGCCCGCGGAGCGCGCTGTGCGCCCGCGCTTGCCGTTCGCAGTCACGGCCGCAGGACCGCCGCCGAACTCCCTGTAGGCGATGCGCCGTCCCCTGAACTCGAAGTGGGGCATACAGAGCAGGCTACAACGCTCCGCGCACGCGTGCATGTCCGTTTGCGACGCGCTGGGCGCCGTCTGGATCTAGACGCGCAGCCTGATCAGACGCGCGACGAAGCCGACCGCGAGACCGTAGATCAGCAGCGCGAGCAGGAGGTCGAGCCCGTGAATCAGCCACTCGTTGCTGTCTTTGGAGGTGAGGCTCGCGAAGGGCTGCGTGACGGCCTTCGCCGCTTCGTCGAGCGTCTTCGTCGCGGTGCTGCGCTGCTGCCGCTGCGGAGCAGCGGCCTGCCGCTGCGCGGCGCCGCCTGATATCTCGTTCTGCTGATGCTGGGAGGCGGTTTTCGTCTGGTCTACCGCGAACACGACGAACCAGGCGATCACGATCAGGCAGACGACGCGCGAGGCGAGCAGCGCGAGGCTAAGCAGTGACGAATAGGCACGCGTAAGCACGCAAGCGAGAATAGAGCCCGTTGCGGGCGTCAAACCGGCGCCTGGCCGCATCTACGAGCCACCGCACCAAAGGACGTAGATACGTCGTAACAAACGGGAAGCGGGCCTGAGGCAAAGCCGTCGGCGGAGCCGGAGAGATACCGTCTGGCGATGGCCTCAGCACAGCTCAGCTTCTGCGTCGTGAACACCGCCAAGCGCGAGCTGCTGCTGCGCGGGCTCGACGCGATCGCGAGGGAGCGCGAGGCGCTGCCCTTCGCGACCGAGACGCTCGTGCTCGACAACGCCTCCGGCGACGGCTCCGCTGAAGCAGCTGAACAGCATCCCGCCGTCGACGCGGTGATCGCGCTGTCACGGCGGCGTGGCAAGGCGCTCAACGACTCAGAGCTGCTGCGCCGCGCGACAGGCCCCTACGCGCTGCTGCTCAACGAGGACTCAGAGCTGCAGCCAGGCGCAACGCTCGCGCTCTACGAGGCACTGCAGCAACAGCCAAGGGCGGCCTGCGCAGGCGCGGCGCTGCTCTCCCCCGAAGGCGTGCTGCAACCCTGCGCCTGGCGCTTTCCCAGCGTCTCGACCGCGCTCGCAGGCGCGCTCTTCCTGCATCGCGTCTTCACCGTCCAGAGCGGGGGATCCCAGACGCGCGAGGTCGACTGGTGCCAGTCCTCCGCGCTGCTCGTGCGCACGCAGGCGGCAGCCAAGGTCGGCTGGCTCGACCCAGACTTCTTCGTCTACTCCGACGAGGTCGACTTCGCCAAGCGCCTCCACGACGTCGGCTGGAGCAGCCTCTACGTGCCAGGCGCAAGGGCGATCCACCACGAGCAACTCGCGACCGACACGTTCTCTGAGCGCCGCATCGTCGAATTCGCGCGCAACAGGGACCTCTACATGCGCAAGCACCACTCCGCCGCCGCGGCGCTCACGGTGCGCTGGCTGACGGCCCTGCCCTATGCGGCAAGGGCGCTCGCCGCGCTCGCGCTGCCCAACCACTCCCCCCAGCGCTACCGGCGCCACGTGATCGCGACGCTGAGGCCCCGCGACGGCGAAGGCCTGCGCGAGGCGGCAGAGGCCTACAACCGCGGGCTCGACCAAACCGTCTCAAGCGCTGAGTAGAACTTGCACGGCTGTAGCATGGACCGATGGCCGCTCAGCCTGAAACCAAGCTGCCGCTGCACAGGCTCGACCTCGAGACCTACGACAAGATCGTCGCCTCAGGGGCACTGGAGGGCCAGCACGTCGAGCTGCTCGACGGGGTGCTCACGGAGATGAGCCCGCAGTCCCCCAGCCATGCATTCGCGATCGAGGCGTTGACGCGACACTTTGCCGACGCGCAGGCGCGCCTGCGCGTGCAACTCCCTCTCGCCCTCGAACCCGACTCCGAGCCTGAGCCGGATCTTGCATTGGTCGAAATGCCCGCGGCACCGGACAGGCACCCCTCCACTGCTCTGCTCGCGATCGAGGTGGCCACCAGCTCGCAGCTCGTCGATCGCAACGTGAAGGCGAGGCTCTACGCGCGCGCCGGCATATCCACCTACTGGCTCGTCGACCTCGTGGCGCGCAGCGTCGAGATCCGCACCGATCCAAGCGGGGATGGCTATCACCGACTCGAGACACACCATCCTGGCGAGCCCGTCTCATGTCCTGTGCCAGGCGTGGACGACCTCGACCCGGCCTCGCTGTTCAGTGCCAAGAGCTGATCCAGCTACGCCAGGCAATCAGGCTCTCATCACCCCAGCCGCCTGCCACGCTGCAGCGCGCTCCCCAGCAGCGTTCGCGCCTGGGCGATCTCGTGGGGCTTCGCGAAGCGCGTGAGCAGCAGCAGCACCGGGATCCAGGCGAACCAGAGGGCGCGCAGCAGGAAGCCTGTAAGACCGGAGGTGGGCAGCAGCAGCTCGCCTGAGACGGCGACGCCTGTGAGGATCGCGACGAGCTGGAGCAGGCGGGGCCATTCGAAGCGGATCGGGAAGACCGACCAGGTGAGCGAGTGGATCACGAGCAGCATCGCGACGTAGGCGCCGCAGAGCGCGATGCCTGCGCCGGCGAGGCCGAGGCCAAGGCCGCCGCCTGGCAGGGGACCGCTCTTGCCTGGCACGAGCCAGAGCAGCAGCAGGACGTTGACGGCGAGGCCAACGATCGCGGCGGGCACGTTGCGGCGCGTCACCATCTCCCTGCCCGTGATCACGAGCGCCATCTGGTAGAGGCCATAGAGCGTCCAGGCGAGCGCAAGCCAGGGCAGGGCGCTGTGGGCGGGAAAGTAATGGGGATGCGATAGCAGGCGCACCGCCCAGCGGCCCAGCAGCGCAACAGCGGCGACGACGGCGCCCGTCGCGAACACGAACCAGGTCGCGACGAGCGAGTAGAGGCGGGCGGCGACCGCGTCGCTCTCGATCGAGTAGGCAAGCGGCGGCCAGGCGTACTGGAAGCCCCTGACCGCGACGAACACGACTGTTGCGAGCGAGATCGCGAGCGCATACTCGCCCGCGGCGGCTTTGCTGACGTAGTGGAAGAGGTAGAACCTGTCTGCGACCTGGAGGCAGTAGACAAATGCGTCTGCAGGCACGGTTGGCGCGCCAAAGTGGATCATCGCGCGCATGTCGGCGAGCTTGATGCGCAGCGAGAAGCGCCTGCGCAGCGACCACCAGAGGCCAAGTACGACAAGCGCAGAGGCGCCAAAGTTGCCAAGCAACAGGCCCCTTGGGCCAAGCCCCGCGAAGACGACGAGCACGATCGTGAAGAGGATCGTGAGGCCGACGTTCGTCATCGAGGCGACGAGGTAGGCCTTCGCGCGTTCGTCAACGCGCAGCTGGGCGTAGGCCATTTCGAGGTTCGTGAACGCCCAGAGGCCGACGATCGCGCAGTCGACGAGGACCGCACCATGCGCGGTGCCTGGGATCAGCAGCTTTGCGAGCGAGCCCGCGAAGACGGCGGCGATTGCCGCAGCGAGCGTCGTCGTCCAGGCGATAGTCGCGGTCGCGGTCTTCGCGATGCGTCGACGGCGCTCTTCGTCCTCGTCCTCGAAGTAGAAGCGCACGAATGCCTCGCCGACGCCGACGCGCAGCAGGATCGAGGCGAGCACGACGTCCGTGAGCAGGTTGCTGTAGGCGCCGTAGCCCGCAGGATGGACATAGGCCGTGTAGAGCGGCAGCGTGAAGACGGCGATCGCCTTCGCAGCGATGTCCGCAGCCTGGTAGGCGGCGCCTGTCTTCGCGAGCCGCTTCAGGTAGTCGAGCACTGCGGCTTGCCGCCCTCAGTCGGCCGCGGCGGGGCGCACCGTCGCGGCGACGGGCGCAGCGGCGGTCGTGGGCGGCTCGCCGGTTGCAGACGACTCGCGGCGCGGCGCAGCCGCGAGCGCGACGCCGACGGCGAGCAATGTCCAGGTGACTGGGTCTTCGAGGAAGTCCGCGTAGGCCATCGTGTGCAGGACGAGCGCGGCGAAGCAAGCGAGGATCGCGATCCGGGCGGCACTGCGGGGGCCGCCCGGAGGCGCGCGGCCAGCCCCCGGCGCGAATCTGGCCCAAGCTCCACGGCCGATCGTCCCTGGCCAGAGGTTCGCGAAGCACGCGATCAATAGCGCGCCGTAGAGCAGCAGGCCGATCACGCCCTGCTCTGCGGCGACTGTGATCGGGATCGTGTGCGAGGCGGAGGTCGCACTCGCGACGCTTGCGACCTGGTGGTCCCTGTACTCGTCGGAGAATGAGCCTGAGCCGTAGCCTGCGAGCGGCCGCTCAGAGAACAGTTTCAGGCCGCCGCTGACGAGTTTCGCCCTGCCGCTCGTCGCGTTGTTGAGCGAGCCGCCTGAGCCTTTCACGCCGAAGTGCAGCGAGGAGGGCGCAGCGATCAGGAAGACGACGCCCGCCGCGAGCACCGCCGCCGCCGCAAGGATCGTGTAGCGCGCGCGCCAGCGCCAGGCGGCGAGCACCGCAAGCCCGACGAGCAGCGCGACGATGCTCGACTGGGAGAAGCTCGTGATCAGGCCTGCCCAAAGCCAGGCGAGCATCAGCGCGCCAAGCAGGGCGTCCCTGCGGCGCTTCGCGGAGAACAGGACCGCAGCGGCGAGCAGGAGCATCACAAGCACGAGGAAGCGCCCATAGATGTTGGGATCGAAGAAGACGGAGTTGACCCTGAAGTAGTTGTCATAGACGTTTGCCGCGACGATCTTCGGGTTGAGGAAGAGCGCTTTGCGCTGGTACTCGACGAAGCCGACGCCGGCGAAGACGATCGCGAGTCCAATCGAGACGCCAACGCAGCGGCGCAGCAGCCGACCAGTCCAGCGCACTTCAAGCAGCAGCCTGAAGAGCAGCGCGAAGGGCACGTAGAAGAAGACGAGGTTCTGCAACGCCTTCGAGAAGCCAGGCGAGTAGGCGGCCTGGATCGCGTAGAGCAGCACCGAGGCGATCAGCAGCCATTCGAGCGCTGCGCGCGAGGACAGCGAGACGAGCAGGCGCCGCGGCAGCGAGCCCGCCTCGGCGTCGCCGCTCAAGGCTCCGTCGGCGTCGCTTTCCCCGGCGGCGCCGCCGCCGCCAGCGGCACACCCCTGGTCCGGCTGGCCTGGGGGCCCTGTCTCCTCCGCGCCGCGAAGCAGCCGCGGCAGCAGGTGCGCGAGCGCGGCGCCTGCGACGACGAGGTAGAGCGGCACGAGCAGATTCGCAGTCGAGCCCGCCGAGGAGATTGGCAGCCTGAAGGGCAGCGTAAAGACCGCGGCAAGCGGGAACGCCTCGCGCCAGCGGTGGAAGACCCAGGCGAGGGCGCCAAC
This sequence comes from Solirubrobacteraceae bacterium, assembly GCA_036490555.1. Taxonomy (GTDB): domain Bacteria; phylum Actinomycetota; class Thermoleophilia; order Solirubrobacterales; family Solirubrobacteraceae; genus Palsa-744. The sequence continues at coordinate 86,258 of DASXDO010000004.1, forward strand.
GACGGCGACGCCAAGCACGACGGCGCCGATCGCAAGCGGCGGGTGGTGGCGCAGATGCTGCATCGGCGTTGTGTGCCAGATGTCGATCGCAAGCAGCACTGGCGTGAGCAGCAGCGCGCCAAGCATCGCCGCTGCGCGCAGCCTTGGGCCAAGCAGCGGCGGGCGCGCGAGCACCGCCCCTGCAGCGAGCAGCGCGAGCACGATCGCGCCTGCCTTCTCGCCTGCGGCGCCAGCACCGTCGACCGCGCCGAGCAGGCACAGGGCATGAAGGCTCATTCGCCTGGCCCCTTGCGGTGCAGCGCGTGAAGGCTCATTCGCCTGGCCCCTTGCGGCGCAGCGCATGCAGACTCATTCGCCGGACCCCTTGCGGATCAGCTTGAAGCTCGTTGGCGAGCGCGTTTCGAATTTGCGGTGTTCGAGGATCACGCGCACGCGGTATTCGCCTTCGTGGGCGGGCGGTCCAAGCGGGCGACGACGCCCGTCCCCGTGGGCGCCCCTGCGCCCGTTCCAGGCGACGTCCAGCGTCTTGTAGGCGGCGAGCGGGTAGCGACGCTTCAGCGTCGCTACGTCGGCGCCGGCGAGGTTGATGATCTCGACCGTGACGAGATCTTGGCGTTCGATCTCGAAGGAGATTGCCTCGGTCCGCGGCTCACCGCCGCCGGCTGGGTAGAAGAACTGGTCGGTGTAGAGCTGCTGGACCGCGGTCGGCACGTGCTTCAGGCGTTGGGCGACGAAGAACCCCGCGAAGCTCGCGACGACGAGCAGGGCGAAGACGGCGGCGCCAAGGCGGCGCACACTGGGGTCGGCTGGGGTCGCGCCAGCCCCCTTGCCGCCTACACTCGCGACGTCTACATCGGCTGCGGCGCTCGCGCCTGGCGGCGGAGCGTCATCGCCGCTCAAGCGCGACCGCCGGGGAGAGGCGGCAGCATCGTGTCGGAGCGCAGCCCCAGACGCAGCGTCTCCAGGGAAAGCACGTCCTCGGCTGGGATGTTGCCAAGGTTGCACTCCCTGCCGAAGTAGCGCAGGAGCCAAACCTGCTGCTCCTTCTGGGGCGCCTCGAAGATCATCTTCTCGCAGTCGATCTCATGGGCGATCTCGTCGATCAGGCCGCTGCGGACCTCTCCGTCGGCACGAAAGATGCCTGCGGTGCCAGACTCGCGCGCCTCCGCGATCACCTTCCAGGCGCCCGCGTCGAGCTCGTCCTCGATCTGTTGGACCCAGACGTAGGGAGCCATGATCTCTGCGGCGTCCTTCGACCCCACCTCGGAGAGCACGGTGAACTCCTTCGCGAGCCTTGCGATCAACTCACACTTGAGCTTCGACTCGATCTCGATCGTGCCATCGGAGACCTCGACATGGCGCAGGCCAAGCTCGTGCAGCCAGGTCACGAGGCCCTCGATGCGGCCCTCCTGCCAAGCGATCTCCGTGAGCGTCCCGCCGAGCACGACAGGCACGTCATGGGCGGCGTAGCGCTCGAGCTTGGGCTTCAGGTTCGCGGTGACGACAGCCGTGCCCCAGCCAAGCTTGACGATGTCGACGCTGCCACCGATCGACTCCATCAGGCCGTCGATCTCCGCAAGCGAGAGGCCTGTGTCGATCACGTGCGTGATGCCCCGCTCGCGCGGCTTGTCCGAGCGAGCGGGAAGATCGAGGAAGCTCACGGTTCGGAGATTTCGCCGCCAGCGGACGCTTCTTCTTCTTCGGCGACTTCGCCTTCAGACGTGGCAGCTTCGCCAGTCGGGCCACCGACGATCACGACGAGCGGCGCGCCTGCCGCGAGCGGCGCGGTCGTGGAGGCCAGCGGCTGCACATTGCCGCTCGCGACGTGCAGGACCTTTGCGACTTCGCTCGCAGCCGCCTTGCGGCCGCGCCTGTACTCGATCACGGTCGCGGGGTAGCTGCCGGCGGGCGTGCCGAAGAGGGCCGCCGCGTGCTTGTAGCCGCTGCCCTTCAGCGTGTTTGCGACTTTCGCGGCGAGGCCGTCCGTTTCGGTCGCGTTCAGGACGACGACGTGCAGCGAGCGGTGACTCTGCGCGACAGCGCCGTGGTGGGGAGCTGTGCCGCCTCGGGCCGCCTGCCGTTTTGCGCCGCCACCGGAGGTCAGCGAGAGCACGACCACGACGGCGACGGCCACCGCGATAACCCCGCCCGCGATCAGCGCGATCGTGCGCGTAGAGGAGCGTTCGCGACGGTAGATCGTCGCTTTGCGGTCTGTGTCGCCGCGACCGCGGCCTCGCCCGCCTGTCGCGCCGCCTGCCGCGCGCGGAGGGCCAACGGCGGCAGCACCGTCTGACTGCCTTGCCGCAGAACGCGGCGTCTGGGTCGAGCCACGTGGCGCTGGTCGTGGCGTCGCGGCGGCAACGGTACGCGGTCCGCCGGCTGGGGCGGGAGGCAGCGAGGGACGGGGCTGAGAGTCTCCAGGCAGGCCCTCAGGCTCAGGCGAGCGCCGCTCAGGAGCGTTCGGGGGCTGCCCGTTGCGGGCTTCGCCTGGCGTTGTGATGGTCGCGCCCGCCGACTCCGCCGCGGCAAGCCCAGCGCCGGCCGCGGCGACACCGGCAACATTGGTGCCCGTGACCGAAGCGACGTCCGTTGCGGGGCCAGCGGCAATGGCCCCCGCGAGCGCTGGAGCAGGCGACGAGGACGACGAGGATGCCTCTGTGGCCTGCTGCGGCGGCGGGATCTGGTCCGCTTGCACGACGGGCTTTGCGAGCTCGCCCGCGACGGGCAGGCCTGCAACCGCTGTGCCCACGGCGGTCGGCGCCGCCGAAGCCAGCGCACTAGCGGCGGGTGCGAGCTGCGTCGCGGCCGTCGCAGCGGCCATCGCCGTCGTCGCGGCGACCGGTCGAGCGACGACGGGCGTCGTACGTGGCGTCACGGCGCGTCCCTGGGCCGCGGGCTGGCGTGGCACGTCCGCGGAACGCGCCAAGCGCGCCTGGGCGACGGCGCGCTCCAATGCATCGGTGCGCTCGCCTGCGCTGCTCGCCCAATCGCGCAGGCGCTTCAGCTCGCGCGCCTGGGCGAACGCGAGCAGCGAGAGCACAGCGACACCGACGAGCGCGGCGATCGAGACGATCACGCTCAGTTGGTGGACCGAGCCAGTGAGTGATAACGCAAGCACCAAGGCCATGAACGCGGGGAGTCTACGAGGCGGGTAGCTTCACAGTCGCTGATTGTCCCGCCTGGACCGGCGCCCAGGGCGCCGCAGCGAGCTGTACGACACGGCTGCCAAGCGCCGTTGCATCGCCTGCTGCGAGCAGGGTCTCGACCTCGCCGAAGACCGCTTCGACTGCATCGGGGGGCACACGCCTGCGTTCGACTCTCACGATCCGCTCCGCGTCAGTCGCCATTGGACGCTCGTGATCGGCGAAGAGCGCCTCGCTCAGCTTCTCGCCTGGGCGACTGCCGATGATCTCGATCTCGATGTCCTTCTCTGGGTCGAGCCCTGAGAGCTCGATCATCGCCCGCGCAAGGTCGACGATCTTCACGGGCTCGCCCATCTCCAGCACGAACAGCGAGGCGCCCTCGTCTTGGGCGGTCGGCGAGATCAGTGAGCCTGCCCTGATGATCAGCTGGACCGCCTCAGGGATAGTCATGAAGTAGCGCTCCATGCGCTCGTCGGTCACCGTGACTGGACCGCCCCTCGCTATCTGACGACGGAAGATCGGCACGACGCTGCCTGAGGAGCCAAGCACGTTGCCGAAGCGCACCGCCGAGTAGCGCGTCGCTGGGTGACGCTCGGAGGCGGCCTCGAGCGACAGCTCCGCAAGCGCCTTCGAGGAGCCCATCACGGTCGCAGGCGCGACCGCCTTGTCGGTCGAGACGAGCACGAAGCGCTCCGCGCCGCTGCGCCCTGCAAGCATCGCGACGAGGCTTGTCGCGATCGTGTTGTTGCGGATCGCCTCAACAGGGTTGGACTCCATCAGGCCGACGTGCTTGTAGGCGGCGGCGTGGAAGACGACGGTTGGGCGATGCTCGGCGAAGACCTCGCCCATGCGGGCGGCCTCCTTGCAGTCGGCGAGCACTGCGACGATCGCCGCAGGTGGCACGTGGCGCTCCTCCTCGAGCTCGCTCTTGATCGCGAAGAGGTTGTCCTCTGCGTGGTCTACGAGCACGATCTGTCGCGGGCGCACCTGGGCGATCTGGCGGCAGAGCTCTGAGCCGATCGAGCCGCCAGCGCCGGTGATCAATACGACCTCGCCAGTCAGGTAGGCGCCAGCGGTACGCAGATCGACGTGGATCGGGTCGCGCCCAAGCACGTCCTCGACCTGGACCTCGCGCACCTGGCGCGCGATCGCGCCATGGCCAGCATCGATGTTGCGCAACAGCTCGAAGACGGTCGGCAGCGTGCGGACCTGGATCCCACGGGACCTGCACTCGCGCACGACGCGAGCGCGCGTTGAGCCTGGTGCGGAGGGGATCGCGATTATCACTTCGTCTGGCTTCGCCTCGTCGAGAACCCTGCCGAGATGATCGGTCGTGTTGCCAAGCACGCGCACGCCGTCGATGCGCACGCCCTGCTTGCCTGGGTCGTCGTCGAGGAAGCCGACAGGCGCCAAGCCCAGCTCGCGGTTGCGCAGGATCTCGCGCAGCACGAGCCTGCCACCGTCGCCGGCGCCGACGATCAGGACGCTGCGCTCGTCCTTGCCTGGGACCCTGAAGGCGGCGAGCGGCCGGCGTTCATGCAGCGTCGCGGCAAGTACGCGGGCGCCGACGAGGAAGACGAGGCTGAGCAGCAGGAACAACACACTCACGCCGTTTGGCATGTCGACGCCAACCGTGCCCTGGCCACCTGAGGCGACCTGACCATGCGAGATTACGACTGGCCTAAGGACCGCGATCGCGAAGACGGTCAGCAGTGTTATCGCGACGATCCCGCCGAGCAGTGCGACGTAGTCGCGCTGGCTCGAGTAACGCCAGCGACGCTCGTAGACCCTGCTCACGATCAGGACGAGCAGACCACCGACGATCACCCACGCGATCGTCCTGTCGCGCAACAGGGCATAGCGTTCTGGCGGCCCGCTGTCGAAGCGCAGCTGGAAGGCGAGCAGGTAGGCAAGCGCGATCAGCGCCCCATCCACGAGGATCTGGGGCACCGAGTGCCTGTGTATGGGCAGGGCCGCCGCGCGGATACGTCGGCGCATCCGGCGAATTCTACGGCTATTGGCGGGTCGTCGTGCCCCGCAGCGGGCTGAGCAGCGCCTGCACGAGCAACTGCGGGTCGCGGCGGATGCGGTTGCGCTCGCGGATGATCTCCTTCGCGGCGGCGGCGCGGCCCGTCGTCGCGGCGAGCAGACCGTCGAGATCGAGGTCGTCTGGATCGCTCAACAGGCGCAGGCGTCCCTCCGCGATCAAGCGCTCGTCGACCGCCCCGAGCCTGCCCGCAAACGTCGAGCAGACAGGGGTGCCAAGCGCGACCGCTTCCCTGTTCATCGTGCCCCCAGCGGAGACGACGAGGTCCGAGTAGGCGATCAGCGACTGCGCATCGATCGCTTTGCGCGGGACCGTGAAGCCCTCGACCGCCTCGAGCTCGCTGCGCTGCTCCTCGGTGCGCGGCAACAGCACGACCTGGACGCGATGCTCAGCGGCTGCCGCCCGCAGACGGCGCAGCAAGACCGCGAAGATGTCGCTCTCGAAGCGGTGGTAGAGCGAGACCTCAGGCGGCGTCCTCACCGTCACGAGCGGACGCGAGCGGTCGAGCGCGAGCTCGACCAAGATCGCCTCGTCTGGCTCGAAGTCGGCGAGGTAGTACTCCTCCTTCAGCCCCTCGTAGGCCTGGATCTTGCCGTTTGCGCCGTACTTGCTCAGGCGCTCCGGCGGGATCGCGTCGGGCACGACGACGGCCGCGGCGAGGTGGCAGTTGACGTGATGTTGGAGGGTCGCCCACTCGTAGTCGAACATCGTCGAGCTGGGGATGCGCAGCAGCTTCGCGGCAACGGTGACGTCGTTGGAGCCATGACCAAGCGCGATGTCGAAGCGCCCCTGCCTGAGCGCCCAGTACAGCAGCGCGCTCGAACGCGAGGCGATCCCAACCGCCTTCGCCGCAAGGCGCTCGCCACGGTGATGGCCGATCGGCTTGTGCTTCAGTTGAAAGCGCTCGAGCAGCTCCAGCGTCTGGGCGAAGTCGCGCGCGGTCACCTGCACCTCGTGGCCCTGGTCGCGCAGCGCCTCGATCACGGGTCTCATCACGAGCACGTGGGGGCTGTTCGTGAGGTCGATCCAGACACGCACGCGCAACGACAGTACAGATGAGCGGGGTTTGGCAGACAGCGCCGCATGCGGCGCTGTCCCGGTCCGCACATGTGCGGACCGGCCGACCGGCGTATACGCCGGTCGGAACAGCTATATCTTTGCTTCGATGATGCTCGTCCTTGCCTCGGTCTCGGGGTCGCTGGTCGACACGATCTCGCACTTCGTCAGGTCGGCGGGGCTGCCAGGGATATTCGTGCTGATGGCAATCTCGGCGGCCTGCATCCCGATCCCCTCCGAGGCGGTGATGCTGTTCGCAGGCTTCGCGGTCGCCGGGGGTGGGCGGGGAGCGGGTCATGTCGCTTCCAGCCACCACCTGACGATGGTCGGGATCGTGATCGCCGGCATCCTCGGCACGATGGTCGGCTCCTGGATCGCCTACGGAGTCGGCCGCGCCGGGCGCGTCGAGCTGCTCGAACGCCACGGAGCAAAGCTGCACATGGGTCCCGCCCAGATCCAGCGCGCCGACCGCTGGTTCCAACGCTATGGCGAGCCCGTCGTGCTCTTCGGGCGGCTCGTGCCATTGCTGCGCGCGTTCGTCTCGCTGCCCGCAGGGATCGCGAAGATGCCGTTCTGGCGCTTCACCCTGCTCTCGCTGATCGGCACGATCCCCTGGACGATCGGCTTCGCCGTCGCAGGGCATGCCGTCGGCGCGGAATGGACGCACATCCGCAAGGCCTTCGACTACGTCGACTACGTCGTGCTCGCGCTGCTGATCATCGGGATCGCCTGGGCAATCGTGCGGCGAATGCGGCGCGGCCCAGCGATAAGCGAGGGCGAGACCGTGCCAGGGCAGCCAGGCACGGACACCGCCGGCTGAGGCGATGCGCCGCGCGATCGTGCTCGGCCTGCTGCAGGGGCCGACCGAGATGGCGCCCGTCTCCTCCTCGGCGCACACCTCGATCCTGCGCTGGATCTCAGAAGCGGAGCCTGGAGCCGACGCGGCGGCGCGCAAGAGCTTCGAGGTCGCGTTGCATGGCGGCACGGCGCTCGCGCTCGCGCTCGCGATGGGCGGTCCCCTGCGCTCCGCGTGGAGACGCGTCGGGGAGAGCGGGACCGGCGGACGCAGGCGCAGGCGCCTCGCGCTGCTGGCGCTGTCCGCAGGGCCGCCTGCGCTGGCGGGCTACGTTTGGGAGCGACCGATCGAGCGCTACCTTGGCGGCCCAAGGGCGAGCGCAGCAGGCCTGCTGATCGGCGGCGTCGCGATGGCGCTCGCAGACGGGCAGGAGCAGACGCGCAGCATCGAGCAGGCAGGGCCAGCCGATGGCCTCGCGCTTGGCATCGCCCAGGCTACGGCGCTGATCCCAGGCGTCTCGCGGCGCGGCGCGACGCTCACCGCGGCGCGGGCATTGCGCTTCCGCCGCAGCGACGCAGATCTGCTCTCCTGGCTGACCGCCCTGCCCGTGATCGTGGGCGCCTGCGCCTTGAAGGGCCTGCGCCTGCGGGGCAGCGGGAACACCGGCGAGCCCGCGGAGCTGGCCGCCGGCGCTGCCGCCGCATTCGCCTCGACGCTCGGGGCGGCGAGGCTCTTTGCGCGCCTGCGGATGGGGACGGCGCCGCTCGCGCCCTTCAGCATCTATCGCTGCGTCTTGGGGATCGCGCTGTTGAGCAGGAGGATCGCGGGGGTCCGCGCGGAAGGACGACCCTAACCTTGTAGAGGCAAGCGGCACGGACGCAGGGAAATGAGTACCCCAGAGGCAGCAAACGGCAGTGGCGGCAGTGGCACGAGCGGCATCCTTGGCACCGCACTGAGCGGGCGCTATCGGATCGATGCCGTGATCGGCCGTGGCGGGATGTCGACCGTCTACCGCGCCTTCGACACGGTCCTCGAGCGACCGGTCGCGATCAAGCTGATGCACCGCGACGTCGCGGCCGACTCCGACCAGCTCGAGCGCTTCCGGCGCGAGGCACGCGCCGTCGCCCAGCTCAGCCATCCCCACATCGTGACCGTGATCGACTTCGGCGAAGATGGCTGGACGAAGGGGGTGGAGGGCGACCAGCGCGCAAGCCCCTACATCGTCTTCGAGTACGTCGACGGCGAGACCCTGAAGAGCCTGATCCGCCAGCAGGGCCGGCTCGAAGTCACCGAAGCGCTCGCCTACGCGCTCGAGCTCGCGCGCGGGCTCGCGGCCGCACACGAGCGCATGATCGTGCACCGCGACGTGAAGCCCCAGAACGTGCTGCTCGACAGCGAGGGCAGCGCGAAGATCACCGACTTCGGGATCGCTCGCACGTTGACAGAGCAGGGCCTGACGATGGACGGGCGCGTGCTGGGCACGACCGACTACGTCTCGCCAGAGCAGGCCCTCGGCCAGACGGTGACCGTGCAGTCGGACGTCTACTCGCTAGGGGTCGTGCTCTACGAGATGCTGCTGGGCGAGGTGCCATTCCGCGGCGACACGCCCGTCGTCGTCGCGATGCGCCACGTGCGCGAGCAGATCCCCGACGTCCAGAGCCGTCGTCCCGAGGTCTCGGCGGCGACCGCGGCGGTGCTCGACCGCGCAACCGCGAAGGACCTCTCAGAGCGCTACGCGGACATGCCCGCGATGATCGCCGACCTCGAGGAGGCGCTGGCGATCGAGGCGGCCCGCACCGGGCACACCGACGGCCAGGCGACCTCGGTGCTGCGCACGCTGCCCGCGCCTGCGCGGCGGCGGCTGCCATGGCGCATGCGCCATCCCTGGCGCTGGCTCGTGAGCCTTGCGCTGCTGGGCGCTGCGATCGCGCTCGTGATCGTCTTCGTGATCGGCAACGCGGAACGGGGCACAGGCGTCGCGCCGAACATCCACGCGAAGCACGGCCTGACGCCAGTGCGGCTCGGCCAGGCCTCCGCCCACAGCTACAACCCGTTCGGCACCGAAGAAGAAAACGCCCCTGAGGTCGGCAACGTCGTCGACGGCGACCCTGGCACGATCTGGACGACGCAGCACTACCTCGACGACACGCTGGGCAAGCCAGGCACCGGCGTCTACCTCGACGCGGCTCCTGGGGTCGCGGCGAAGGAGGTCGAAGTCCAGACGCCAACGCCAGGGTTCAGCGTCGCGATCTACGGCTCCAACCACTTCGACTCGTCGCTGGAGTTCGGCAACGAGGAGCCGCTGCAGCAGCGCGGCTGGCAGCAGCTTGCGGGTGCTGTAACGGTGAAGCGCCACCAGACGATCGCGCTGAGCTCGAGCCGCTCCTACCGCTACTACCTGTTCTGGATCACACAGCTGCCAAGCGAAAGCGAAGCGGCCTCGATCGCGGAGCTAACCCTGTTCAAGTAGGCGCGGCGCGCGGCTCAGCCTTCGGGCGGCGCCGTCGTGCTCGTGCTCGTGCTCGTCGTCGTGCTCGTCGTCGAGGTTTCCGAGCTCGTCGTACTGGTCGTGCTAGTCGACGTGCTCGTCGTCTGCTGCAGGTGCCCGATGTAGATCGTGACGGTGCTCTTCTTCGCGACTTCGGTGCCAGGCGCGGGGTCCTGCCTGACGACATGTCCCGCGAGCGAGGCTTCGCTCACGGGAGTCGGCAGGACGGACGGCTTCAGGCCTTCCCTGCGCAGCGTTTCCTCGGCGGCGGCGCGTTCTTCTTCGAGCACGCTCGGCACGAAGACCTTGCCGCTGCCGCTGTGCGTCGCCTTCGCGACGACGAGGTTGACCAAGCTTTCAGCCCGCACTTCGTCGCCTGCCGCCGGATCTTGGGAGAGCACCGTGCCGGCGGCGACGCCGGCGCGCGGCTGGTATTTCACCTTGCCAAGACCAAGCCCAGCTTCTTCGAGTTCTGCTTCGGCCTGTTCGATCGACTCTTCCTTCAGGTGCGGAACCTTGACCTTCGGCAGCCCAGAGGAGACGAAGACGATCACTCTCGCTTTCGGTTCGAGGCGTTCGCCGGCAGGCGGTTCTGTGCGGATCACGCGCCCCGCCGCAAACGTTTCGCTTGGAATTTCCTTCACGTGCGGCCGCAGGCCCCTGGCATCGAGGCTGCTGATCGCAGCGGCTTCGGTTTCGCCGGTGAGCTTCGGCACGACGGCGCTGCCGACCCCTGCCGAGACGACGATGTAGACGAGGCTCTTCGGTTTGACGCTGCGCCCTGGGCGGGGTGTCTGGGAGACGACGTCGCCGGCTGGAACGCTCGGATTGGTGCCGCTGGAGACGGAGACTTTGAAGCCGTCGCGTTTTAGCGTCGCGACCGCTTGCAGCCGCGGCTTGCCTTCGACGTTCGGCACCGTCACCGAGGTGGGCAACAGGATCAGCAGCAGGATCGCGGCGAGCACAGCCGCGGCGAGCAGCCCTCCGACCCAGAGCAGCGCGCGCCTGCGCTTCGCGCGCTTGGCCTGCTGCTCGGCGGCGGCATCGAGCACAGGGACCGAGCCCGTCGTCTGGTGCTCGGCGCCGTACGCGGCGAGCCTGCCTGCGCCGGTGTCTTCAGTGTGCGCGCCATTGCCGCCGTTTGCCGCCGAGGCCGCCGCGGCGCCAGCGAGGGTGGCGGCGGCTGCCCCGCCCGCGAGCGCGACGTCGCGCGGAGCGGTGGCGAGCACGTGCTCGCCCTGCGGCTCAGGCAGGTTTGCGCGGACCGCTTCCAGCGCGGCGATCGCATCGCCAGTCGAGGCGTAGCGTGCGGCGGGGTCCTTTGCGAGCATTCTCAGCACGACGGCGTCAAGCGCGGGCGGGACCGCGGGGTTGATCGCGCTTGGCGGCGGCGCGGGTCGCGAGATGTGCTGCAGCGCGATCGTGATCGCGGTCTCGCCCTCGAAGGGCACTTTGCCGACGAGCAGCTCGTAGAGCATCACCCCGACCGCGTAGAGGTCGGAGGCCTCTGTCACGGCGTGGCCCTGAGCCTGCTCTGGCGAGAGGTACTGGGCGGTGCCCATGATCGAGCCCGTGAGCGTCATGTCAGAGGCGCCTGCCCTTGCGATCCCGAAGTCGGTGACCTTCGCCCTGCCCTCCTCGTCGAGGATCACGTTGTGCGGCTTCAGGTCGCGGTGGATCACGCCGCGCCTGTGCGCGAAGCGCGCCGCCCGCAACACCTGCAGCACGACGTCGATCGCGCTCGCGGGCGTGAGCGGGCCGCCCGCGCGCAGCAGCTCCTTCAGCGTGCGCCCAGGCAGGTACTCCATCGCGATGTAGAAGGTGCCGTCCCAGGCGCCCCTGTCGAAGACCGAGACGACGTTCGGATGCGAGAGGCCTGCGGCGCTCGAGGCCTCACGCTTGAAGCGCTCGACGAACTCCTGGTCCTCGGCGAAGCGGTGGTGCAGGACCTTGACCGCGACCCTGCGCCCCAGCAGGCGATCCTCGGCGAGGTAAACGTCGGCCATGCCGCCTGAGCCGACGCGCTGCAGCACCTCGTAGCGATCGTCGATCACGCTCCCAGGCTCGATCATCGCAGCGCCGCTTCCAGCACCTGCTTCGCGACCGGAGCGGCGAAGGTCGCTCCGTAGCCAGGTGCGTTCTTGATCGTCGCGGCGACGGCGATCGTCGGTTTGGAGGCGGGCGCGAAGCAGATGAACCAGACGTCGTTGGTCTGCTGGCCTTCCTCGGTTTCCGCGGTGCCCGTCTTGCCCGCGACCTGGATGCCAGGGATCTGCGCCGTCGTGCCAGTGCCTTCGTTGACCACGGCTTCCATCATCGTCGTGATCTCGGCGGCAGTTGAGGGCTTCATCACCTTCGACTGGACCTGTGGCGCAAAGTGCTTCACCGTGCGTCCTTCAGGGTCGACAATGCTCGCCGTGAGGCGTGGCTTCATGAGCGTGCCTTTGTTCGCGACGGCGGCGGCGACCTCCGCCATCTGCAGCGGCGTGGCGTTGAGGTGGTCCTGGCCGATCCCGAGGCGCCCGACGTCGACGAGGCTGCTCGTCGGCGGCGTGATCTCTTCTTCTTTGAAGAACTCGCCGCTCGCCGACATCGTTTCGGCGGGGTAGTCGAGCTGCGGCTTGCCGTCGAAGCCGAAGCGCTTCATGTAGCGCTCGAGACGGGCCTTGCCGACGTGTTCGGCGACTTGGGCGTAGACCGTGTTGACGGACTGCGCGAGCGCTTCGGTAAGCGTGATTTCGCCGAAGCTGTCGCCTTCGTCGTTGCCAAGCGGCACGCCTGAGACGAGGATGTCGTTGCGGCCGCTGACCCGTGATTCAGGCGTGTACAGACCGCTGTTCAGCGCGGCGGTGAGCGTCACGACCTTGAAGGTCGAGCCTGGCGCGTAGCCAAACTGCACGGCTCTGTTGACGAGCGGGTCGCCTGACAGTTTGCTTGCCTTTTCGATGCCTTCGGTCGTGCCCATCAGGCTTGGATCGAAGCTCGGCGAGGAGGCCATCGCCTCGACGGCGCCCGTCTGGGGCCGCAGCGCGACGACGGCGCCTTCGCGGCCAGCGAGCGCAGAGACGGCGGCGCGCTGCAGCGAGGGCATCAGCGTCGTCTTCACGGTGTCGCCCGCTTCGGAGGTGCCCTGCAGCTGGTCGAGCAGGCGCTGCAGGCCCGTTGGCGCGTGCCCGCTGAGGGCGCCGTTGCGGTAGCGCTCGAGCCCGGAGCTGCCAGGATTGATGTAGAAGTAGCCGATGGCTTGCGCGAAGAGCGAGCCCGTTGGGTAGCGGCGTTCGTAGGTGCCATGGCCGGTTGGCACGCTCTTCGCCAGCACTTCGCCGTTGGCGGCAAGGATCGCGCCGCGCGCGATGCGCTCCTGGGCGAGCTCGTCACGAGCGTTCAGCTTGTTGTTGCGCAGCGAGGCGGATTCGAACACCGTCCAGCGCGAGGTGAACACGATCAGCAGCGCAAACAGGAGTGCGATCAGGACGAACAGGCGCGCTATCGGTCGGTTCAAGGCGGCAGCTCACCCGCCTTCGATCTGGCCGAGTTCCAGTTCGCGCACGAGTTCACCCGCGTTGGCTTCGGAGCGCAGCGAGTGGTCGAGCAGCGAGTGGCGGCGTGCCGGCGTCAGCGTCGAGGCGCTCACGCCAGAGACGTACTCGGTCGTGTAGAGGTTGATCCCGCCTGGCAGCTGATAGGGCACGCCGTTGTAGATCGTCACGAGCCCGTCGTTGTCGGTGCCGATGAAGTAGAGGGACTGAAACGTGAGGTAGGCGCCCGCCGCGAGCAGCCCAAGCACGACCAGCACGGTCGCGGGCGCAAAGACTTTGCGCAGCCTGCGACGTTTGCCCGCCGGCTGAGCGCCTGCGCCCTGGCGTGGCATGCGCCGCTGCACCGAGCCCTCGAGCTCGGGCGTCGCCAGATGCGCGTGTGCGTGGCCGTCGGTCGCAGCGGGGACGGGCTGCAGGTCGACGGCGGTCGTGTGCTCACCGTCGTGCGCCCCGTCAAACCCGTGCACCTCCTCCAGCCGCAACAGCACGACCGTGATGTTGTCCCTGCCGCCTGCCGCGTTCGCGGCTTCGATCAAGGCCTCGCCCGCCTCGCTCAGCTTCGCGTGATCGAGCAGGATCGCCTCGAGGCGGCGCTCGCCGAGCATCGAAGTCAGCCCGTCGCTGCAGAGCATGTAGAGATCGCCTGCGCGCGCCTTGAACGAGCGTGTGTCGACTTCGACGCTCGCCTCGGGACCGAGCGCACGCGTGATGATCGAGCGCTGCGGGTGATCCTCGGCTTCCTCCGGCGTGAGGCGGCCCTGGCGGATCAGCTCGTCGACGAGCGAGTGATCGTCGGTGAGGCGCTGGAGCTCGCCGTCGCGCAGGCAGTATGCGCGGCTGTCGCCGACGTGCGCGACCGTCACCTCCTGCTCGCCGACGTAGATCGCGGTGACCGTCGTGCCCATCCCTGCATAGGAGGCGTCGTCGTGGGCGAGCTCGTAGATCCGGGTGTTGGCGATGTGGGCGTGCGCCGTGAGCACAGAGGTGGGGTCCGAGAAGTCCTCAGCCGCCTCGCCGAAGGCTTCGACCGCAAGGCGCGAGGCGACCTCGCCCGCCTGGGCGCCACCCATCCCGTCGGCGACGACGAACAGCGGCGAGCGCGAGAGCAGCGAGTCCTCGTTCGCACTGCGCAGCAGGCCTGTGTCCGTCGTGGCGTAGTGCTCGGCGACGCGCAACATCGATCTCAGTCCACCTCGAAGGTGAATTCGGAGTCACCGATGCGCAGGCGATCGCCAGGGTGCAGCGGGCGTGGGCTCTCCAGCAGCTCCTCGTTCAGATAGGTGCCGTTCGTCGAGCCAAGGTCCTCGACGGCGAGGATCCCGCCCTGCTCGAAGATGCGGGCATGGCCCGCCGAGGCGAACGGGTCCTCGAGGCGGATCTCGGCCTGGCTGCCGCGGCCGAGCAGGACGTCGCCGTCGAGGTCATAGATCATGCCTGAGTTGTGCCCAGGGGCGCGCTCGACGACCAGCCGCGGTGAGCGACCAAGTACGTCGACGGGCCCAAGCGTCGAGGCAGAGTGCATCCCAGTCGCATCAGGCGGCGGCGCGCTCGCCGCCGCAGGACCAGGCGCGACGCCTGCGCGCCCTGGAGCACCGCCCGCTGCCCGCCCGCGCAGGTCCTTCGTCGCGCTGCGTGCGACCCAGAGCAGGAAGAGGTAGAGCACGGCGAGGAAGCCGTACTTCAGGGCGACAGAGATCGGCTCGAGAGAGGAGGTCATCGCACCAAGGCAACGCTCACCGCAACTCGAAGACGATCTCGGTCGAGCCGATCTCGATCCTGTCGCCAGGGTGCAACTGCTCGATCCCGTGGATGGGGCGCCCGCGCACGCGCAGGCCGTTGGTCGAGCCGAGGTCGGCAATCGTCCAGCCGCTCGGGCCAGGACGAACCTCGGCGTGGCGTCGCGAGACGCTGCTGTCGTCGAGCACGATGTCGCATTCGCGGCTGCGTCCAAGCACGCCGCCAGAGACCGGCAGCAGCGTCCGCTCGCCGTTGATCAGCAGCAGAGCGCCCTGATCGCGGCGACGGGACGTCTGCTCCAGCGGCTCGCGCAGACGCCGTGAGCCGCTGAAGATCATCGTATTGCCAGCGTCGGTCTCGGACGGCCCGTAGGTCTCGCCCAGCCAGTCGCCGCTGCCGCCAGGGGCATCCTGCCGGCCCCCAGCGTCCCGCCTGCCCCCGTCGTACGGACCGCCATCCTGCGCGCCGCCGTAGCCGCGGTGCGGCTCCTGCTCGCGGGCATGGTCTGGCTGCTCCTCTCCGTCGAGCCGCGGCGGATGCGTCTCGATCCCGAACTCGCCGAGCTCGAGCGACTCGTCGGTGTGCAGCTCGATCGACGGGCGCGCACTCAACACGAGGCTCTCGCGGCGGGCGTGCTCGAGCAGGTAGGCACAGAGCTCGTCGATCACCTCCCCCTCGATGCCCTCGTACTTCGCACGATCCGCAGGCGAGAGCCAGATGTCGTATTCGTGTGGGGCGTAGACGCGCGAAACCGATGGCACACGATGCTCGTCCATCTCCCGGACGAGCTTGCGCGCGAGCTCGATCGGTCGCACCTCTGAGCGGAAGACGCGGCCGAACGTCCCCTCGACGAGGCCTTCTATCTTCGACTCCAAGGTTCTCAGGAGGCTCATTGCATGGTCCCCAGCCGCCGGGTCCACGGCGGCTGCAAGCTCAACTTTAAGCACGCGAGGTCGTCGCGGCTCCCCCACGATACGGCTCAGCGGGGGATGTGCGCAGCGCCGCGCATCCAAGCGCGAGCAGTACGCCGAGCCCGGCACCCGCGAGTGGGGCACCAGAGCCGACTGCCATCGATGCGTCGAATCCGGCTCCAGGACGCAGCCAGGCCATCAGCAGAGCCGGCCCAAGCAGCAGCGCCGCGCTCCAGAGCGCGAGCCGCAGCAGGTCGTTGCCAAGCCTCTGTCCGCGTACGAGCTGCGGCAGCACAAGCGTGCCTGCGCCCCAGAGCAGGACCGCCGCCAGCACGGGCAGGCTCATCAGGCCTGAGAGCGCGTGAGCACCGCCGCTGAGCGAGCCGTCCCAGCTCGAGGGTGTGCGCAGCACCGGTAGGACAGGCAACGTCGACGCTGTGTCCGCGTGCGTCGAGGACGCCGCCGCAAATGCGGCGCCAGGCGGCATCCTCCGGTCGAACCACAGCTCGCCGAGGCTCAGCCACCAGTAGCCAAGCGCACCGAAGGCGATGCGCAGGCGTGGAGAGCGCCATTGGCCCGCAAGCGCGGGGAAGGCCGCCGCGAGACCCGCGAGGCCGAGGATCGGGGCGCAGGCGCCCAGCAGCCAGACAGGCCCCGCACGGCGGGGCATCGCGATCAGCAGCGGCAGCGCCGCGGCGAGCACGACGAGCGCAGAGCCAGACCTGCCTGCGGCGAGCTGCGCGACGGCGAGCGCAAGCGCCGCAAGCACCCAGAGGATGCGCGGCAACGCAAACCGGCCACGGGCGCTGGGCAGGGGCCTTGGCGTCGAGGACGCCGCAGACGCTTCGGGGGCATGCGCTTCACGTGCATACGCCTCAGGCGCGTATACCGCGCCTGACCCAGGCGCTCCGTGTCGCGCGCCAGCGGCCTGCGCCGCCGAACCGAAGCCCTGCGCCGACGAGCCGAAGCCCTGCGCCGCCGCATCGGGGTCCTGCTCGGCGGGAGGCCGTGGCCGCAGCGCAGACAGCCGCCGGATCGCCGTGACCGCAGTGACACCGCGAAGCAGCTTCGTCTCGGCGTCGACCTCGTGCTCGTCTTCGTCCCCGTCCAGGTCAGGCGCTTCGCCAGTAGGCTCCTGCCCTGCCTCGTCGGCGAGCGCGGCGGCGAGCGCGGCGATCGACCCCCGCCGCTCTGGAGCGGGGTGCAGAGCACGGTCGATTGCGCCTGTCAATGTCCTTGGCAGGTCGCTGCGCAGCCTGTGCAGCGAGGGCAGGCGCGTGCCGATGCGGCGCACCGTCGCCGCTGGCGTCGCCGCGCGCACGGGGTTCTCGCCGGAGAGGGCCTCATAGAGCACGAGCGCAAGCGAGTAGAGATCCGCTGCGGGCCCCGCCTCATCGCCCTCGCTCTGCTCTGGCGCCATGTACGCGAGCGTGCCAAGCACGTCGCCTGTGCGGGTCAGGGCCTGCTCGCCGTCGAGCAGCGCGCCGCCGAAGTCGGTCAGCTTCGCCGCCGGCCCACGATCTGCGGGCTCGTCTGGGACGAGCACGTTTTGGGGCTTCACGTCACGGTGGATCACGCCGCGCGCGTGAGCGTGGCGCAGCGCGTCGCAGAGCGCGAGGCCGACCTGCAGGATCTCCTCGTCTGCGAGCGCGTCCTGCCCGATCAGGACGGCGAGCGTCTCGCCCTCGACGAGCTCGGAGATCAGGTGGCAGACATTCTGCTCGTAGACGGCTTCGTAGAGAGCGACGATCGCAGGGTGGCTGAGCCTTGCCGTCGCCTTCGCCTCGCGCGCGGCGCGCTCGCCATCGCCGCCAAGGATCCGCTTCAGCGCGACCTCGCGGCGCAGCAGCTCGTCGTGGGCACGCCAGACCTCGCCGAAGCCACCT
Organism: Solirubrobacteraceae bacterium; assembly: GCA_036490555.1. GTDB lineage: Bacteria > Actinomycetota > Thermoleophilia > Solirubrobacterales > Solirubrobacteraceae > Palsa-744. The sequence continues at coordinate 103,861 of DASXDO010000004.1, forward strand.
GATCCCAGCCGCTCCAGCAGCCGGTAGCGGCCGAGAATCAGCTGATCGGATGCCATTCCGCTGCCGTTCGCCGGTTGGATGAGCGTTTCCACCGGCTTCTTCGCTTCGCCGCGCGGCGATCCTCCCCTTCCGTCGCGGGGCAGGACTTCGGTCGTTGAGCGAGAAGTTGCAGGCGTCACAGGGAGGCAAGGTTCGCGGCAGCGTTCATACTGGAGCCTCTCCTGGATTCACGCAAGGAGCAAGCTTGTCGTTCTTCAACGACGACGAAGGCCCAGAGCCGCCCACGTCAACCAGAGATCCGCGCAGGCCACGATCCGCAGGCCCACGTCCGCGCAGGCCGCAGACCGCACGCGGTCAGGCGGCGGCGGACAAGCATGCGGTGATGATGCGACGGCGTCTTGCCGCTGGCATCGGCGTCGTGATTCTGATCGTGATCGTGATCGCGATCGGCGCAGCCGTGAAAAGCTCGAAAGCCTCTGCGCTTCAGGAATACAACCGCGAAGTCGACAAGATCGGCCACGTATCCCAGGAGCACATCTCCAAGAGCTTTTTCTCGGCGCTCGAAGGCGCCACCTCCAAGGAACAGCTTGACATCGAAAACAAGGTCGACGAGCTGCGCACCCAGGCGGAAGGCCTCTCCAGTCGCGCCTCCGCGCTTGGAGTGCCGGGCTCGATGGTCGAAGCGCAGCGCAATCTGCTGCTTGCGCTCGACCTGCGCAGCGAAGCGCTTGCGAAGATCGCGCGGCTCGTACGCACAGCGGCGGGCGACCAGGCTGGCAACTCCAACACGCAGATCGCCGGCGACATGGAGATCTTCCTCGCCTCTGACGTGCTCTGGTCCCAGCGCATTGCGCCGCTGATCGACGAAGCGTTGAAGGCGGGCGGCGAGGGCGCCGCGAAAGCCCAGGTCAGCCGCTTCCTGCCCGATCTTGGCTGGCTTGACGCCGAAACGGTGCTCGCGCGGATCAGCGGCAAAGGAAGCTCAGCAGAAGAAGCCGTGGGCGCTGGCACACATGGCGACCAGCTGCTTGGCGTCACAGTCGGCGAAACCACGCTTGAAGAAGAACCGGCGGTCAACAGCATCTCTGGGGGCGCGAACCCGACCTTCACTGTCAGCGTCCAGGACTCTGGCGAAAACACCGAGACCAACGTGAAGGTCGAAGTCACGGTCAGCAACGGCGGCAAAAAGGTCACCGCCTCGCACTCGATCGACACGATCGAAGCGGGTCAGACGGTCAACGTCGACATTCCGGTCACGGGTGTCCCACTTGGCGTCGCCTCGAAAGTCTTCGTGAAGATCGATCCTGTGTCTGGCGAGGAAAACACCGAAAACAACGAAGCCAGCTACAACGCCGTCTTCGAATAGTCCCTTCGGGCCGCCGTCTCCAATAGCCTTGGAGGCATGGCCCTCGCGACGCTCACGGACACCCGCGGCATCATCGCGCTCGCCGCAGCAGCGGTCGCGGTCGTCGCGCTTCTCTGCTGCGTGCTGCTCGCCTACAACCTACGCCGCCTGCGGCGAGATCAACGCATCGTGCTTGGCGACGGCAGCCGCGACCTCACTGCCCAGGCAGCGGGGCTCCAGGAGGCCTTCGAAGCGCTGCGGGAGTACGTCGGCGAGGTCGCCGAAGGGCTCGAGGAGCGCCTTGGGCAGGTCGAGCATTCGCTGCTTGGCGCCGTCTCGCACGCTGGGCTTGTGCACTATGACGCCTACAACGAGCTCTCAGGGCGCCAGTCGGTCTCGATCGCGCTGCTCGATGGCACCCGCTCAGGCGTCGTGCTGACCTGCATCCACCACCGCGACCAGGCTCGCGTCTATGCCAAGCAGCTGCGCGATGGTGAGGGCGAGCGCGAGCTCTCGCCGGAGGAGGCCGAAGCGGTGCGGGTTGCGCTCGCTGGGCCGAATGTCGTCGCACAAAGTTCTGTCGGGTCAGGCTCAATCAGGCGAGGTGCCGCGGGATCGGGCGCGGCAGATTCGGGTTCGGCGGGCTGATGTCCGCCTCCGCCGCCAGCGAGCCGCCAGGCGGCGAAGACGGTCCAGAAGACGGGCTGCCAAGGGTCGGCCACCTTGGTCCGCAGGGCACCTTCACCGAGGAGGCGCTACTCGCGGGGGCGCAACCGGGCGCCTGCAGGCCAGTCGCGCAGGAGACGATCCAGGACACGATCCTTGCGCTTGGCCGTGGCGAGGTCGAGTGGGCGATCGCGCCGATCGAGAACTCGCTTGATGGCACGGTCACCGTCACGCTTGACCTGCTCGTCGATCTCGTCGACGAGATTCAGATCGTCGGCGAGGAGCTGCTCTCGGTCAGACACCTGCTGAGCGCAGCGGAGGGACTCGCATTTGAGGGGATCCAGACGGTGCTCACGCATCCGCAGGTGCCAGGCCAGTGCCGTCGCTTCCTGCGCGAGCAACTTGCCGGCGCGCGCGTCGTGCCCGCCAGCTCGACCGCCGACGCCGTCAGGCTTGCCGCCAGCGCCGACCTCGCTGAGGGCCTCGCGGCGATCGGCACAGCGCTTGCAGCCGAAATCTACGGCGCGAAAGTGCTCGCCGACGGAGTCCAGGACAGAGACGACAACCTCACGCGCTTCGCCTGGCTTGGGCCCAGATCGCAGCCTGCTGCTGCGGCGCCGCTGCGCCCGCGCGCGACCGCGGCGCGCAAGACTTCGCTCGTCTTCTGGGGCGCAGGCGCTGACCATTCAGGCTGGCTTGTGCAGTGCCTTGACAAGTTCGCGCGCAGGCAGATCAACCTCACCAAGATCGAGTCGCGACCCACGCGCGAACGCATGGGTCACTACATGTTCTTCGTCGACCTCGAGGGAGACGCGCAGGACGAGCTCGTCGCGGCAGCGATCGACGGCCTGCGGCGGTGCTGCGAAGAGGTTCGCGTGCTTGGCTCCTACGCAGCCGCCGCCAGCCGCTGATCGCAGAGGTCAGTGGCTGCGCGGTGCGCCTAACGCGCCGCTACACTGCGGCCAGACAGATGGACACCGCCATCCCATCCGGACCGCCACGGTCCGCGCTGGCAAACGAGCACCAGCAGCGCGGACCTGAATCACTCCCGCAGGGGGTGGGTGGTCGGGTGCTCGTCTTGAACGCGACGTACGAGCCGATCAACGTCTGCTCGGTGCGCAGGGCCGTCGTGCTGCTGCTCAAGGAGAAGGCGGAGGTACTCGAGCAGGGCACCTGGGAGCTACACTCCGAGCGCGCGAGCATCACGCGACCAGCCGTGATCAGGCTGATGAGCTATGTGCATGTGCCGCGTGATGTGCACAGGCGCAAGATCACGCGTAGGGCCGTCTTCGCGCGTGATGGCTGGACCTGCCAGTACTGCGGCTCGCGTTCGAACCTCACCGTCGACCATGTGATCCCGCGCTCGAAGGGCGGCAACTCCAGTTGGGAGAACATCGTCGCCTCCTGTGCCCCCTGCAACAGGCGCAAGGGCGACCGGCTGCCGCGACAGGCAGGCATGCACCCGAGGCATCCCCCGCGCGTGCCGCGCGCGGAGATCTTCATCCACGTCGCGAGCCCGACGATTCCCGCTTCCTGGCAGAGCTATCTGCCGCAAGCTGCCTAGGCATCTCTGAGCGGCGCCATACGGCGCCCTCGGCCCCTTGCCTGGCTTGCCAGACCAAGGCCCTAGCCGCGAGCTGCTGCCTAGCCGCGAGCTGGAGTCCGTCGCGAGGCGTGCTACGCGCGACCATGGCGCCGAGCACCGCGCATGCGCATGTCTCGTTTTCAGAATTCACAACCAACTGGTTGCGGGTTTGGAAATCGAGATGCATACCTGGGCCAGCGGCGCGAACGCCGATCCCGCGCGAGCCCTGCCATGCGATCTGGTGACGCCGAAAGACGAAACAGACCACCCGAAACAGGCAACCCAGAAAGCGCACGGGGGGCGCCTCGACCTGACGCCCCCCGCACCATCTTTGCTGGAATTTCCGAGCCGACCTTGCTTGCGCTGGAGGGACCAGTCCAGCGATCGGTCTCGGGGTGTCCCGGGTTGGATTCCGCTAACCGGTTCGGGGATGCTCGCGAAGCGAGCGTCAACCGGTTCGGTCGGTCCAGCCTGCTTCCGACCTAGCGGCCGGTCACCTCCAGGGTCCCGAAAGAACTGTCACTGAGCGTAGGACCACCTCCTTTCTCTGGTAGACCCAGCGTAGCGGAGTAGCTGGACGCATTGCAAGGGCCAACGACCGCAAACGTGCGGAGCGGGCCGCAGGGGACCGCTCCTGCGCTCTCCTTGGCCTTCGCGGTGCGTCAGTCGCGGTGCGTCAGTCGCTCTCGGGCGCGGGCTCATCGGCGCCGTCGAGGCCCTCCGCCGCAGCGTCTTGCGCAGCGTCGAGAGCGTCATCTGAGCCTGGCGTGGAAGCCGGCGCGACGCCGACGGTGCCATCGGCGTTGGGGAGACCGGCATCTGAGAGACCGGCATCCGGGAGGCCTGAGTCGCCAGCATCTTCTGCGCCGTTGTCCATGACCAGGGCGACCGCGGAGACGAGATCGTCGCTCTTCAGGTTCATCACGCGCACGCCCGTCGCCGAGCGACCCTGACGAGAGATGCCGCCTGCCGCCGTACGCTGGACCATGCCGCCAACGGAGATGAAGACGAGCTCCTGGTGCTCACGCAGGACCAGGGCGCCGGCGAGACCGCCCTTGCGCTCGGTCAAGCCAATCGTCTTCACTCCCTTCGCGCCGCGGTTCGTCTTGCGGTACTGGTCGATCAGCGTGCGCTTGCCGTAGCCGTTCTCGGTGACGACGAGCAGGTCCATGTCGTCGCGGGCGACGTCCATCGCGATCACCTTGTTGTTGGGGTGGTGGGCGGGATCCCGAGTCGAAACGTCCATGCCGCGCACGCCTGTCGTGTCGCGGCCCATCCCACGTGCGGCGGACTCGGGGAAGCGCACGGCGAGGCCGGCCTTCGAGACCATGATGATCTCCTCGTTCTCGTCGACGTTACGGACGGCGAGCAGCTCGTCGTCGTCGCGGACGTTGATCGCGATGATCCCGTCCGCCCGGATCGGCGTGTTGTAGAGGGCCAGCTCGGTCTTCTTCACGGTGCCGTTGCGCGTCGCGAAGACGAGGTACTTCGTCTCGCCGAAGTCGCGTGTGGAGAGCACCGCCTGGATGCGCTCGCCCTCGCGCAGCGGCAGCACGTTCACCAGGGCGCGGCCCTTCGCGGTGCGCGAGGCCTCGGGCAGTTCGTAGACCTTGCTGCGGTAGACCTTGCCGCGATTGGAGAAGAACAGCAGGTAATCGTGCGAGGAGCAGACGAAGAGGTGCTCGATGAAGTCGCCGTCCTTCATGTCCATACCGGTGACGCCGCGCCCACCGCGCTGCTGCTGGCGATAGGTCGCGAGCGGCAATGACTTGATGTAACCGGTCTGGGTGATCGTGATCACCATCTGCTGATCGGCGATCAGGTCCTCGATATCGATCTCGTCCGCGGAGGCACTGATCTCGGTGCGACGCTCGTCGGCGAAGCGCTCTGAGATCTCGGAGAGCTCCTGCTTGATCACGCCCAATACCTTCGCCTCGTCGCCGAGGATTGCGCGCAGCTCGGCGATCCGCTCGATCACGTCGGCGTGCTCGCGCTTGATCGCATCGGCCTCCAGGGCCGTCAACTGGGAGAGGCGCAGGTCGAGGATCGCGGTGGCCTGGATTGCGCTGAAGGCGAAGCGCTCGATCAACTGCTCACGGGCGTTGTCGCGGTCGCGCGAGGCGCGGATCAGTTCGATGATTTCGTCGAGGTGGTCGAGCGCCTTCAGCAGCCCCTCGAGGATGTGGGCTCGCGCCTCCTTCTCGCTCAGCTCGTGCTTGGTGCGGCGCACGATCACCTCGCGCTGGTGCGCGACGTAGTGCTCGATCACGCGCTTCAGCGAGAGCACTCGAGGCACATTGTCGACGAGCGCGACCATATTCACGCCGAAGGTGCTCTGCATCGGCGTGTGCTTGTAGAGCTTGTTCAGCACGACCTTTGGGATCACGTCGCGCTTCAACTCGATCACGAGGCGCATGCCGCGCTTGTCGGAGAGGTCCTCGATGTTCGTTATCTCGGGAATGCGCTTGTCGCGCACGAGATCGGCGATCTTCTCGATCAGGTTGCCGGGGCCACCCTTCTTCACCATGAAGGGCAGCTCGGTGACGACGATCGCCTCCTTGCCCTGCTTCAGCGGCTCGACGTGGGCCTTCGCCTGGACGCGCACGCGGCCGCGGCCGGTTTCATACGCTTCCCTTATTCCTTCGCGGCCGAGGATGATCCCGCCGGTTGGGAAGTCGGGGCCCTTGATGTGCTGCATCAGACCCTCGGTCGTGATCGCAGGGTCGTCGATGTAGGCGATCGTCGCAGCGATCACCTCGCGCAGGTTGTGGGGCGGGATGTTTGTCGCCATGCCCACGGCGATGCCTGAACCGCCGTTGACGAGCAGGTTCGGGAAGCGGGCGGGCAGCACGAGCGGTTCGCGCTTGGAGCCGTCGTAGTTGGGCGCGAAGTCGACCGTGTCCATGTCGAGGTCGCGCAGCATCTCGGTCGCGATGCGGGCGAGCCTTGCCTCGGTGTACCGCATCGCCGCGGCGGGATCGTCGTCGATCGAGCCGAAGTTGCCCTGCCCATCCACCAACAGCCCCCGCATCGAGAACTCCTGGGCCATACGCACGAGCGTGTCGTAGATCGCTGAGTCGCCATGCGGGTGGTACTTGCCCATGACCTCGCCGACGATCAGGGCGCACTTCGAGTAGGAGCGGTTCGGCGCGAGGCCGAGCTCGTTCATCGCGTAGAGCACGCGGCGGTGCACGGGCTTCAGCCCGTCGCGCACGTCCGGCAGCGCGCGCCCCACGATCACCGACATCGCATAGTCGAGATACGCAGTGCGCATCTCGTCCTCGAGCGTACGCGGTTCGATGTTGCCGCCACTGATCACATCAGCACTAGCCATGTCTCACCCCCTCAGACATCTAGGTTTGCGACGGTGCGGGCATTTTCTTCGATGAATTCGCGGCGCGGCTCGACCTGGTCGCCCATCAGCATCGCGAAGATGCGGTCGGCGGCGGCGGCGTCCTCGACCGTCACCTGGGCGAGCGTGCGGCTTGCGGGGCTCATCGTCGTCTCGCCGAGCTGATCGGCGTTCATCTCACCGAGTCCCTTGAAGCGCTGCAGCTTCACGCCGCGTTCTGCGACCGCCAGGACGGCCTGGCGCAGCTGCTCGAAGCTTGGCGCCTGCTTGTGCGCGTCGCCGAGGCTGACGTCGAAGGCAGGCGTTCCTGCGAGCTCGATCAGCTGACGGTGTACCTGGACCAGCTTGCGGTACTCGTTCGAGTCGAACAGCGAGCGGCGAATGCGGTGCGTGCGTGCGAGGCCGGTGCGGGTTTCGATCGCCTTCACGTAGAGCACTTCGGGATCGTCTCCCTGGAACACCTCGGTTGAGTGCGTCTCGCCCTCCACCCCGCCGCGATCGAGCAGCTCGATCGCGGCGGCGGCGCTGCCAACCTGCTCGGCCAGCAGCGATGACTCCTCCAAGAACAGGATCGCGTCGTGTCCGTGCACGGCCCGCAGCGAGGAGGCCCAGCCCTCGTACTCCTTCAGCTTGCGGGTAAAGCTCTGCCAGCGCGTGTCGGTCAGCTTGAAGCGCTTGCCGTAGCGATCGAGCACGGCGATCTTCTCCCACTTGTCGGAGAGCAGGATCTCCTCGAGTTCGTGCTCGCGCTCGACATAGCGCTCGCGCGAGCCCTGCTTCAGCTTGTAGAGCGGAGGCTTTGCGATGTAGACATAGCCGGCTTCGATCAGCGCTTGCATCTCGCGGAACAGCAGCGTCAGCACGAGCGTGCGGATGTGGGCGCCGTCGACGTCGGCGTCGGTCATCAGCACGATCTTGTGGTAGCGGGCGTTCTCGAGGTTGAACTCGTCACGCACGCCAGTGCCGATTGCCGTGATCAGCGCCTGGATCTCCGCGTTCTGGAGCACCTTGTCGATGCGGCTCTTCTCGACGTTGAGGATCTTGCCGCGCAGTGGCAGCACCGCCTGGGTGTGGCGGTCGCGACCCTGCTTTGCCGAGCCGCCGGCGGAGTCGCCCTCGACCACGAACAACTCAGCGAGGCTTGGGTCCTTCACGGCGCAGTCGGCGAGCTTGCCTGGCAGCGTCGAGTTCTCCAAAGCCGACTTGCGGCGCGTGAGGTCGCGCGCCTTGCGCGCCGCCTCGCGGGCTCGCTGCGCCTGGACCGCCTTCATGATCACCGCGCGTGCCTCGCTTGGGTTCTCCTCGAGGAACTCGGCGAGGCTCGCGTTCACGATCGACTCGACGAAGCCCGCCATGCCAGGGTTTCCGAGCTTGGTCTTCGTTTGGCCCTCGAACTGCGGGTCTCTCAGCTTCACAGAGACGACCGCGGTCAGTCCCTCGCGCACGTCCTCGCCAGAGAGGTTGTCCTCCTTCTCGCGCAGCAGGTTGTGGTCGCGCGCGTACTTGTTGAGCGTGCGCGTGAGCGCCGAGCGGAAGCCTGACATGTGGCTGCCACCCTCGCGCGTGTTGATGTTGTTCGCGAAGGAGTGCACCGACTCCTGGTAGGAGGAGTTCCACTGCATCGCGACCTCTGCGGCGCCCTCGTCGCTCTCACCTGAGAAATAGATGACCTTGCGGTGCACCGGGTCCCGGTTTTCGTTGAGATAGGCGACGAAGTCCTCGATGCCGCCCTCGTAGCGAAACTCGACGGAGCGTCCCTCGGCGCGCTCGTCGATCAGCGATATGCGCAGGCCACGCGTCAGAAAGGCGGTCTCGCGCAGACGCTCCTCGAGCGTGCGGAAGTCGAAGTCGAGCGTCTCGAAGACGTCTGCGTCTGGCAGGAACGTCACGCTCGTGCCGGTGGGCTCGCCGGCGCCGAGTGCCGCTCCACGTGCCAGGTCACCCTGGGGGTTGCCCCGAGAGTAGGTCTGCGAGAAGACGTGCCCGTCGCGGCGGATCTCCACTTCGAGGCGCTCTGAGAGCGCGTTGACGACTGAGACGCCGACGCCGTGCAGACCGCCTGAGACCTTGTAGCCGCCACCGTCCCCGAACTTGCCGCCGGAGTGCAACACGGTCAGCACCACTTCGACCGCGGGGCGGCCCTCCTTCTCCATCGTCGCAACTGGGATGCCGCGGCCGTCGTCGGTCTCGGTCACGGAGTTGTCCGGATGGATCGTGACAGACACCTCGCTACAGAACCCCGCGAGAGCCTCGTCGACCGAGTTGTCTACGAGCTCATAGACGAGATGGTGCAGGCCCATCGCGCCTGTCGAGCCGATGTACATGCCGGGACGCTTGCGCACCGCCTCGAGGCCTTCGAGGACGGTGATGTCCTGGGCGTCGTAGCTCGCGCCTGCAGCCGTCGCCGTGTCGGCAAGACCGTTCGTCTCAGCGGCAGCGCCATCCTGCTCTTGGGCACGCAGATCCGTACCCTCACTCTTCATCTCTCGCGCCAAGTGTCCATCCTCGCCCGGGGGCAGCTTGCAGCCCGCCGATTACGTGACAACGCCCCGGGATCCAGCGCACTACTCGTGCGGGCCGGGGCGGCTCTCTGCTGTGCGAAATGATACCACAGCGGCCCGTCGAAACAGCCCAAAACGCCTTGAAAATGCAGGGAAATCGCGATTGGCAAACGCGGCTGCGGAGAGCCGTTCTCAGGGCCTCTCTCCACCTCGCTCGCGCCGACGCTTCGAGCCCGCAGCGGCTTACTCATCGCGTCCTGCAACGCAGCTCCTGCAAGCAGGTCTGTGAATCGAGCGCATCGTTCACGCGCGCGAGCACTTCGGGAGCCATCATCGTCAGCTCCGAGGCCCAGACTGAGGCCGAGCAGAGCACCGTCAGCACCCCATCGCGCTCGGCCGTGGGGCGCGCGTTCGCAGCCATCGCCTCGCCTACGGCGGTCTCCCAGACAAGCTGCACCTCGGCGAGCGTGCTCGCCGGTGCGAGCTCGCCTCGCAGATGCGCGAGCGGAATCGAGAGTCGTCGCGGCGCGCGGCGCATCAGCCTGAAACCTCCAACAGCTCACCGCTGGCGCGCACCTCGAGCAGGGTCGTCTGTCGCGCCTGCACAGACGGAACGTGCGCGAGCTCGGTCGTCGCGATGACGCTCTGGCCACCGCTTGCGGTGAGCTCGGCGACCAGCATCTCTCGACGGCGCTCGTCGAGCTCGCTCATGACGTCATCCAGCAACATCAGCGGCGCTGCCCCGCGCGCCTGGGCGATCGTCGCGCGCTCCGCAAGCAGTAGCGCGAGCAGTGCGATGCGGCGCTCTCCCTGCGAGCCGTACGCGCGCAGCTGACGGCCGTCGCGCAGAAACGCAAGCTCGTCTCGGTGGGGTCCATACGTGGTGTATCCCCGATCCACGTCCGCATGCAACCGCTCGGCGAGCTCGGAGCAGAGCTGCTCGGCGTCGAGCGCCTTGGATGCGGGCCTGTACTCCAGCGTTGCCGCACCGGCGAGGCCGAGGTGCCCACAGCGCTCCGCAAAGCCCGCGGCGATCTCCGCGACAGCCTTGCGGCGTCCTTCGCTGAGCTCGATCGCGTGGGCGGCAAGCGTGCGGTCCCAGCTGCCAAGCGACGCAGCGGAGCCAGAGCCGGATCGAATCCGTGCGATCAGGGCGTTGCGTTGCGCGAGCGCCCGGGAGTACTCGGCGCGGTCCTTCGCCCGTGAGGGCCACAGCGCGGTGACGAGGTTGTCGAGATGCGATCGGCGCAGAGCAGGACCGCCGCCGATCAACTCGAGGCGGTCGGGGACGAAGACGCTCACCAGTGGCCGGCCCTCGACCTCGTCGATACGCTCGACCGGGGCGCCGTCGAAGCGGATCCGCTTCTCCAGACGAGAGCCCTCGTCGAGCGCGCCAAAGCCAACCATCAGCTCATGCCTTTCGTCGCGATCGTCGCGCAGCTGCAGCGACACGCGCGCAGCGCGGCTGCCGAAGTGGATGAGCTCGCGCTCATTGCGAGTCCGCGGGGAGCGCGCGGTGCAACCAAAGCAGATCGCTTCGAGGAGATTCGACTTGCCTGCACCGTTGGGTCCGTAGACGACGGTCAGGGACTCGCCGACCGTCGCCTTCGCGAGCGGGTAGGAGCGGAAATCGCGCAGCTCCGCGAGAGCGAGGAGCATTCGCTCAGTCGTGCATACCTGGGGAGTCCCCGACCATCACGTCAAGCGGATCGGCATGATCAGGTATATGAGATCCGCTGAGTCAGGGGACTCGATCAGGCCTGGCCGCACAGGGCTGATCAACTTCAGGACGAGCTCGTCCGACTCGACGCTCTCCAAGCCGTCGCGCAAGAACTCTGGATTGAAGCCGATCTCGAACGGATCGCCCTTGAAGGGGAGCGGCAGGGACTCCCTGGCCTCACCGACGTCAGGCGTCTCGGCGCTCACGGTCAGCTGTCCGTCGGCGAAGGACAGGCGCAGCGGCGCGTTCTTCTGAGCGAGGAGGCTGACGCGACGCACGACGCTTGCCAGCTCTGCCGTGGACATGCGCAGCTCGTGCTCGACGCTCTCAGGCAGCAGCTGGCGGTAGTTGGGGAACTGTCCATCGATCAGGCGCGAGCAGAGCACCGCGTCGGCGAGCTCGAAGACGACCTGGCCGTCACGCAGGCTGAGAGTCAGGCTCGACTCCTCAGCCCCGGCGATGCGCGCGAGCTCCTGCAGAGCCCTCGCCGGGACGTTCGCCTCGAACGAGCTCTCGATCTGGCTCTCCAGTCGCGTGCGTCTCACACTCAGCCTGTAGGAGTCGGTGGCGACCATCAACAGCTCGGCGCCGGTCGCAGAGACGAGCACACCCGTGAGCACAGGCCGGGTCTCGTCTCTGGAGGCGGAGCGGACCACGGTCGCGATCGTCTCCACGAACGCGCTCGCAGGCAGTTGAATCTTGTTCTCGCCAGGCTCCGGCAGCGGCGGGAAGTCCTCGAGGCGCAGAGTCCTCAGATGGAAGGTGGCGCTGCCACAGGTGAGCTCGACGTCAGCCTCAGCCGCCCGCAGCTCAATCGCGACCTCGCCCTCAGGCAGTGAGCGCACCACGTCGAGCAGCAACCGGCCTGGCAGCACGGCTCTGCCCTCCGCGGCCACGTTCGCCGGTGCGCCGACACGTATCCCAACCTCGAGGTCCGTCGCAAGCAGCTCAAGCTCATCTCCGGAGGCGGAAAGCAGGACACCAGAAAGCGCTTGCACCGCCGTTCGCGTCGAGGTCAGACGTGTGACGGTCTGCAGGTGCGAAAGCAGCGCTGAGGTTGGGAGGGAGAGCTTCACCTACAACCTTCTTCCAGTCAGGTAAGGAGTAGTAGTGGCTGTGGATATGTGGGTTGCATGTGCGTTGCGGCTTGCAGCCTGGAATCCAAGGCCGCTGAACTGTGGAGGCAATGATGCCGAGGAGTGCATAAGTCTGGCAAGTGCTCCGGTCAAGATGGCTGCTCGGCCAGGCGCCGCCGCAGGTCATCCACAGTTGTGCGTGAGGCGTCGCTGATCTCGATCGCCTTCGCCGTCCGTCTCCAGGCATGGAGCACCGTCGTGTGATCGCGTCCGCCGAAATGCCTGCCGATCGATGGCAGCGATTCGCCGCTCAGCTCTCGCGCGAGGTACATGGCGACTTGGCGTGGCCACGCGATGCGGCGGGTACGCGAGGTTGAGAGGAGCTCCTCGCTCGTGATCCCGAACTGTTCGCATGTGGCCTGTTGGATGTCGTCGATCGAGTTGCGGGCTGTGCGTGCGCCTGTGGGGAGCGTGTGCACAGTTGCTGCAGGTTGCCTTGTCGTCGGATAGAGACCGTCCAGGACCTCGGCTGCGAGCTCGGTAGTGATCGGCCTTCCGGTCAGAGACGCGAAGGCGACGATTCTGATCAGAGCACCCTCGAGTGCACGTACGTTCGTTGTGATGCGATCTGCGATCTCGTGCAGGGCGCGTTCGTCGGCGAGCTCGACGCCGTCGCAGTGCACGCGCTTGCGGAGGATCGTCAGGCGTGTGGCTCGGTCTGGTGGCGAGATGTCTGCGACGAGCCCTGCCGCGAAGCGCTCGCGCAAGCGGTCTTCGAGCGCGTCGAGGTTTGCTGGCGGGCGATCCGATGTGAGCACGAGTTGGCTGCCTGAGTCGTAGAGGGCATTGAACGTGTGGAAGAACTCCTCCTCGGTTCTTGCCTTGCGCTCAAGGAACTGGATGTCGTCGATCAGCAGCACATCTGCGTGACGGAAGCGCAGCTTGAAGCCTTCGGTGGAGCCTCCTCCGAGGGCGTGCAGGAACTCGTTCGTGAACTGCTCGCCGGTTATGCAGCGCACGATCAGGCTTGGATCGTGGGCGAGCATCAGCGCACGGATCGCGCCAAGCAGATGTGTCTTGCCGACCCCCGGCGGACCGCAGATGAAGAGCGGGTTGTATGCCTGGGCAGGCATTTCGGCGACCGCGAGCGCCGCAGCGTGCGCAAGCCTGTTCGAATCGCCGATCACGAACTGCTCGAAGGTGAGCTTGGGGCTGCCAAAGAGATCGGCGGGCGCCAAGTCCGTCTGCTCAGGCGCTTGGGGTGCTCGCTGCGTCGACGCTCGCTTGCCGCCGGCGCTGCCTCGCGCGTGACCTGTGGAGGCAGGCTTCTCTTCTGGGAGCAGATCCACCGTGATCTCTGGGCCGAGCACCGCCGCAACGGCTGTTTGCAGCAGCCGCCCGAAGCGCTCGCGAACCCATCCACAGGCCTGTGGAGGAGCTGTGACCGTCATGTTGTGCTGTGTGATGGAGGCTGGCCGCAGTGGCTCTAGCCAGATGCGGTAGGTCGCGTCGTCCACAGCCGCGGACAGCTTTGCTTCGACTTCGGCCCAGGCCTGATTGAGCTCGGGGGTTGGCGCTTGGGGGATGGCTCGCACTCTTCGGGACGCAGGGAGAATGGTTTTGCTTGCAGGCAGGGACCAGCCCTCGCGTCGCGAGCGGCGTGGCACTTATCGGGGAGAGGGCTCCAAGAGGGGCCCGGCGGGAGCGAATATAACCGAACGGCAACAAGCTCGTGGAGCCGAGTGGGACGCTCATCGCAAATGGCGGAAAAAACGCGCCGGAGGCCTCCACGAGCATGCTCAGACCTTGCGGCCCGCCTGTTGAGGCCGCGATCAGGGTCGCCTGCCTCGAACTGTCGCAGCTCGCGTCGGCGTAGCTATACTGCGGGATTCTGGCGCTGCCGCCACGTGGGTCGTGGCTGCCTATGTCTGCGCCGTTGAGACTCGAGCTCGGAGAACTGATGAAGCGCACCTACCAGCCAAAGAAACGCAAGCGCGCAAGGGTGCACGGTTTCAGGGCACGCATGCGGACGCGCGCGGGGCGTCTGACTTTGAAGCGACGCCGCGACAAGGGTCGCCGGCGCCTCTCTGCGTGACGGTCTGGTCATGAAGCCGCGCCAGTCACGCCGCGGTCGCCTCACCCGCAGCGCCGAGTTCGAGCGCGTCTACAAGCGCGGTAGCTCGTGCGCCAACAGGCACCTCGTCCTCTACTCGTTTCCCAACCAGGCGTCGGGAGCATCGGACGCTCCGCGTGTGGGCTTCTCAGTCTCACGGCGGGTTGGGGGCGCGGTCGAGCGCAACCGCGTCAAGCGTGTCCTGCGGGAGGCGGTCCAGGCGGTGCTTGAGGAGGTCAGAGGCGGACACGACATCGTTCTCGTCGCACGCCCTGAGCTTCTTCAGCTTGCGCAGAGCGAGGGGCTTCGCGGGGTGCAAGGTGCTCTTGTGGATTTGCTCACCAGGGCGGGATTGACCGATGAGCAGCCGCGGCAGGCGGGCCGCAGGCGCGCTGGCAGTACAGAGCGGAAGGCCGCTTGAGGTGGCTGGCGTGAGCGCTGCGATCGAGCGTGAGCGTGGCGACGGCCATCGTTGGTTGTCGGCTGGCTCGCGCGCTTGCCGAGTCGCTCTGTCTGCGCCGATCGTCTTTTACAGTCGTGCGATATCGCCGGCACTGCCACGGCGCTGCAGGTATGAGCCGACCTGCTCCGCTTACGCCATCGATGCGGTGAGGAGCTATGGCGTGCTGAGGGGCCTGACGCTTGGTGTTTGGCGCCTGCTGCGCTGCAACCCGTTCAGCGATGGCGGCTACGACCCGGTCGATGCGCAGCGGCTGTTCAAGGCGAAGACCCAGCATGCGTCTGGTGCCTGTTGCGCGGAGCACAGGAGCGAGGTCCGATGATGACGCCGATTCTCGCGAATGTCGTCGAGAGCGCCTTCTCGCCTTTGATCAGCCTCTTCCAGGCGATCATGGTCTTCATCCACAACGACATCTTCGGCTCCAGTTGGGGCCTGTCGATCATTGGACTGACCATAGTCGTGCGCGCGGTAATGCTGCCGCTCACCTTCAAGCAGTTCCACTCGATGCAGCGGCTGCAGCTGATGATGCCGCAGATGAAGCAGATCCAGGAGCGCTACAAAGACGACAAGCAGCGCCAGCAACAGGAGTTGATGAAGTTCTACCAGGAGAACAAAATCAACCCATTCGCATCCTGCCTGCCGCTTGTCCTGCAGCTGCCGGTCTTCATCTCGCTCTTCTACATGCTCAGGACGGACCTCAAGAAGCATATCTGCGGCAGTTCGCTCGTCAGCAACTACAACGGTTTGGCGCTGAAGGAACGTACCGCCTACCACCTGCTCCATGCCGGCGGGGCCTCGAAGCTGCCCGCCAAGTACATCGAAACAACAGCCTGCAACTCGGTGGATCCACACTCGGCGAAGTTCCTGTTCATCCCGGACATCACCAACCACGCCACAGGTGCCGTCCTTGTCGTCTTGATAGTGCTCTATGTGGCTTCCCAGCTGGGATCCACACTGTTGATGAGTGCCACCGCCGACAGGAGCCAGCGCATCATGATGATGGCGCTGCCATTCGTCTTCGTCCTGTTCGTCTTCAAATTCCCCGCGGGGCTGCTGCTGTACTGGATCACGACGAATATCTGGACGGTCCTGCAGCAATACTTCATCCGGCGCCGAATCGGGAAGCCGCCGGTCGCGGCTGGAGGCCAAAGCTCCAACGGCAGTGGCAAGGCCGACTCGAGCCTCCCTGGCCTGCCGGAGGATGACGACGCGAAGCGTGGACGGCGCTCGCGTGAGCTCGAGCCTGCACTTGCGGGCGGGGCTTCTGCCGTGCCACCGCCGCGCCCACCCCGCAAGAAGAAGAAGCGCTCGGGGAAGCGGCGATGAGCGAGCTGATGGACGAGGGCTCTGAGCGGGACCTGTCGACCGGGGATACTCCCTCGCAGGACGGTGACCCCGCCGAGACGCTGCACGACCTGCTCTGTGAGATCGCGGATGGGCTCGGCCTCGATGTGGAGGTTGACGTCGAAGTTGCAGATGGGGTGCTCAATGGGCGTCTGGAAGGCGATGACGTCGGGCCACTCATAGGCCGTCGCGGACAGACGATCGATGCGATCCAGCACATCGCCCAGCGCGTCGTCTTCAAATCGAGCAAGGATGCCGGCCGAGTACTCGTCGATGCGGGTGGTTACCGTGAGCGTCGTCACGAGGCGCTCTGCGCCGAGGCTGACGATGCGGCCGAGGAAGCGATCAGGCTGGCTGGCCGCGTCGAGTTCGAGCCGATGACGGCCTCTGAGCGGCGCGTGCTGCACGAACACCTCCGCGAACGCGGCGATGTCTCGACGCACAGCGAGGGCGACGAGCCCGAGCGCTATTTGGTCGTTGAGCCGCTGGAGGACTAGGCGGACGTGCCGGGCGGCTGCGACCGCCCCGCTGGCCGCGAGACCGCAAACGGTGCGGGTTGTCGGTGAAGTCCGATAACGACTTCGGGGGATGTCAGTTGCGGCCTGGAGACTCGCTGAGAGTGTTTCACGTGAAACATTGCGCCAAATGAGCGTCGAGGTCCTGGACGGCATCGCACGGCTTTGCACACAGCATCGGCTACCCGCCGCTTCTGATCGGCGACTACTCGCGCTGCTCGAGGTCTTGGAGCGTGACCCACTAGCTCCGACAACCGTCAGGGATGGTCGAGCAGCACTCGACGTGCACCTCGCCGACTCGCTTGTCGCGCTGCGGTTGGATGAGGTGCGCACCGCCAAGCGGGTCGTGGATATTGGCGCTGGAGCGGGATTTCCTGGCCTTCCGCTTGCAATCGCTCTACCGCATGCGCAGATTGCGCTGCTCGAGAGTATTTCGCGCAAGTGCACATTCCTCGAGGTCGCACGGCGTGCTGCGGAGGTGTCGAATGCACGTGTCGTGCGCGACCGTGCAGAGACGTGGACGGATGGTCTGCGGATCCACGATCTCGTCACCGCTCGTGCGCTCGCAGCTCCGGCGACGGTGCTCGAGTACGCAGCCCCGTTGCTCAGCCTCGGTGGAAGCCTTGTGGATTGGCGTGGTAGCCCGGACGAGATCGCCGATCGCTCAGCGGCCGCTGCGGCAGGTGAGCTTGGGATGGAGTTGGTGGCGGTTCACAAGGTGCAGCCGTTTTCTGCCGCGCGCGAGCACAGACTGTGCGTCTATCGCAAGGTGGCCGAGACACCTGCTGCCTTTCCCAGACGGCCAGGCGTCGCACGCAAGCGGCCGCTCGGCGGCTGAGGCGGCTGACCCATTGCAAATGGCGGCAGCGCCAGCCATTTCGCGCAGATTGCGCCCAAAGCCGCCAGGCTTGCGCTCGCAGAACCCATTTGACCGCAAACGTCGATAGCGTCCCGGTCGATGGCCGTATACGCGATCGCAAATCAGAAGGGCGGGGTCGGCAAGACCACAACAGCCGTTAACGTCGGCGCATGTGTGGCCGAGGCGGGCTATCCCACGCTGCTCATCGACGCGGATCCGCAGGCGAATGCCACGGTTGGGCTTGGTGTGCCACGCTCGCAGACGCCTGGTCTCTACGAAGTGCTCGCTGGCGAGGTCTCAATTGCGGACGCGCTCGCCAGTACCGCGGTTCCTGGCCTCGAGCTGCTGCCCGCTGGACCGGGCCTCGCTGGCGCGACGGTGGAGCTGCCCAGGATCGAGGGCTTCGAGCTATTGCTGAGGGCCGCGCTTGACGAGGTACGAGACTCCTACAGGTACATACTGCTTGACTGCCCGCCCTCGCTCGGACCGCTCACAGTTGCGGCCCTCGCGGCCGCAGACCAGGTGATTGTGCCTGTGCAGACCGAGTACTTCGCGCTCGAGGGGCTCGCGGGCCTGCTCGAGACGCTCTCGCGCGTGAAGCGCGAAGTCAATCCCCAGCTCAGAATCGCGGGAATGCTGCTCACGATGCATGACAGCAGGACGAGGCTTGGTAAAGACGTCGAAGACGATGTGCGCAGGCACTACCCTGATCTCGTGTTTGAGACCGTCATCCCGAGGAACGTCCGGGTCGGAGAGGCACCTAGCTATGGCTTGCCGGTCACGCACCACGATCCCCACAGCGCGGGTGCTGAGGCGTATTTCGAGCTCGCCAAGGAGCTGGCTGCGCGTGATTGAGGGGTGCAACCGGTGTTCGCCTCTAGCTTGCATGCAGGGCGCGCAGCAGTGCGCTTCGGGAGCTGTGAGATGAGGGCTGGGCACTCGCGATGAGCGCAGTCAAGCGGGGCATGGGCCGCGGCCTCGACGCGATCCTCTCCGTCTCCTACGATGAGGGGCTGCCGCAGGAGCTGCGCCAGATCCCGATCGAGCTCATCTCGCCGAACCCTAAGCAGCCCAGGCGCCGCTTCGACGCCGAGCAGCTTGCTGCGCTTGCTTCCTCGCTGCAGGAGCGAGGAGTTCTCCAGCCTGTGCTCGTCAGGCCTAAGCCGGGCGGCCGCTACGAGCTGATCGCTGGCGAGCGCCGGTGGCGGGCCGCCAAGCTTGCGGAGCTCGCCGAGATCCCTGCGATCGTCAGGAGACACGACGACGCCGCGACGCTTGAGCTTGCGCTGATCGAGAACATGGCACGCGAGGACCTCAACCCCGTCGAGGAGGCGCGGGCCTGCGCGGCGCTCGTCGAGGAGCTTGGCCTCACCCGCGAGGACGTGGGACGCAGGGTGGGTCGCAGCCGCGTCTCCGTCTCCAACCTCATGCGGCTCCTCGACCTGCCTGACGAGGTCCTTGACGGCCTCGAGAATGGCTCCCTCAGTGAGGGCCATGGCAGGGCGCTGCTACTCGCCGACGATCACGCCGATCGCCGGCGGCTCGCGAGGTCCGCGATCGCCGATGGCTGGACTGTGCGGATCGTCGAAGCGAGGGCGAGGGCGGCGAACGAGCCTGCGTTGGAGCAGCCCGCCAAAGCACGCCCCCAGGAGGACTCGCATTCGAGCCACCCAGACGCAGAAGTCGGTTCTACAGAAATAGCCGAGCTTCTAGAACCTTTGTTGGGCACTGAGGTCAAGGTTCGCTGCGATGCTGGTGGCACCTACCACGCCGAGCTCACCTTCGCCTCTCCCCGAGAGGCCAAGCAGTTGGCCAAGCGGCTGCGGCGTGGGGAGGGCTGAGGGTCCCGCCCTCGCGGCGCGCGGCAGTAGAGGCAGCGCCCTCGTCGCTGCAGCCGTGCGGACGCATTTCGCGTTCCCCGCCTGCTTCTGCTGTGGCTCCCGCAGCCCTTGGCCCACCGCTAGAATGCGCCGCCGTAGGGCGATTAGCTCAGTCGGTTAGAGCGCTTCTCTGATAAGGAAGAGGTCCCAGGTTCGAATCCTGGATCGCCCACTCGCGGAAGCCTTTGTGGTGGAGCGGAATCCGACGGTCACACTGCCCTGCTCCCAGCTGCCTCTCAGCGAGCTTTGCGATCGACCCGGCTATCGTGCTAACGACGCGATTATCGTGCTAATTCAGGCGTCTTCTAGTACGATTACGACCCGCTAGCACGATGCGTAGCTTTATCGATCTCGACAAGACCTTCGCGGGCCAGCCGCGCGAGCTCGGGCCGGTTCTGGCACGGATCGACACTGGCCGTGGCCGGGAGCAGCTCTTTCTTGACCAGGTTCCACAGGTTCTGCGCGAGCTTTCGGAGCATGCCAGGATCGCTTCGATCACCGCTTCAAACGCGATCGAGGGCGTGATCGTCGACAGCGAGCGAGCCATCAAGATTGCTGAGGGTGCCCCTCGGTTTCGCAATCGCAACGAGAAGGAGTTCGCTGGGTACCGCGACGCTATTGATGGACTCATGCGGCTTGGCGACTATGAGCCGCCCAGCGTCTCGTTCCTGCTCCATCTCCACCGGCAGTTGTTTCAGCACGCCGGAGGTCGCGGTGGCTATCTCAAGACCGACCCCAACTACATCGTGTCCTACGAGAGCGGACACCGCGAGGTCGTGTTTCAGCCGCCGCCACCTATTGACACCGAGTTTCTTCTTCGCGAGACCTTCGACCGCTACGACTCCGCGAAGCGCAACGAGGTCGGGCACCCGCTGGTGCTGATTGGGGCGTTGATCCTCGACGTCCTCGCCATTCATCCCGTCGCCGACGGCAACGGACGCCTCGCGCGCCTGCTCACGAGCTACGAGTTGATCGCCCAGGGCTATGGTGTTGCCAGGTACGTGAGTCTCGAGCAGCGCATCTATGACTCGAAGAACACCTACTACCAGCGCCTCTACGACTCCCAACAGGGCTGGCACGCCGGCGAGCACACGATCTGGCCGTGGGTTTCGTACCTCGCCAGCATCCTCTCGGTCGCCTACGACGACTTCGAGGCGAGCGTCGCCGCCGTGCGCAACGCTGCGGGCAGCAAGCAAGCGCGAGTACGTGAGTACATCCTCGAGCAGGCGCCGTTGGAGTTTCGCCGGCGTGACATCGAACGGGCGATGCCGGGCGTCAGTCTCGCGACGATCCGGCTCGTTCTCAACGAGCTCCGCGACGAGAGCAGGATCTCAGTGGTCGGGGGTGGCCCCGGCGCTCGGTGGCGACGGAGCTGATCTGACCGACCCAACCCAGCCGAATCGCGCCAGCTCAGAGCGCTAACGGACGATCGTGAAGCGCAGGCGCTTGGTGGCGGAGTGTGTGCCGTTGGCGGTGTTGGTGGCGGTGATGCGCAGCGTGTACGTACCTGGCGGCAGCCGCGATTTCGGGCTGATGTGCCCCTCGAAGGCAAGTTTGTGGTGGCCGGCAGCGGCGTCGTAGTGGAGGGCCCCGCGGGTGACGGTGCGCTGGCAGTGGCGATCGCCACGATTGCGCTTGGTCTCGGCGACACATTTGCGCGAGACGCTCCGCCCGGGAAGGGTCTGCGTGAAGGCGAAGCTCACGCGCGCGGTCTGATTGAGCGTGAACGAGAAGGTCGTGCCAACGGGCGTGCGCTTGGGGTGGTGTGTGCCGCGCGCTGTATGCGGTCGGCGCGCAAGGCGCGCGCGGCCTGGCCCCTCGCGCCATCGCCGGTGGGTCTCAGAGACGCCGCCGAGCTTGGGTGTGGATGCGTTCGCGTGGTTGCCGCCGGGTGGTCCGGCGCCGGCGTGCGCCGAGGCGATCGAGATCTGCGCGGTGATGGCGGTCACGTTGCCGAGTATGTCGGCGCTCTGCAGGCCGATGGTGTAGATGCCGGAGGCAGTGTAGGTGTGCGTGACGGTGGCGCCGGTGGCGCTCTGACCGTCGCCGAAGCTCCAACTGGTGGCGGCGACGGTAGACCACACGTCGAGCGGGGAGACGGAAAGGCTGACAGGCACGCCGACCGTGCCGGTGGCGGGGATCGCGGGCGACAGCAGTGGCCCGGCATCGTCGAAGGCGGTGGCCTGCACTTCATCGAGACCGCCTTCGTCGCCGATCCAGACGGCGACGACATCGCCCTGCCCATCGGCGACGATCTGCGGAGCACCACCTTCGAAGCGCGGTTCCGAGATCTCGATCGGCGCCTGCCAGGTGCCGCCGAGCGTACGCCTGGATGTCCAGACGCCGTAGTGGCCTTCGGTGAACTGCCGCCAGGCGACGGTTGCCTGGCCCTGCGGGTCGACGGTCATGGCGAAGGTCGATTCGAGTAGTGCGGTCGCGGCGGTGACGGGCGTCGACCAGCTGCCGCCGAGTGGCCGAGTGGCTTCCTGCAGGAGATATTTGTATGAGCCGACTTCTTCGGTCCAGGCGGCTGTGACGTCGCCGCTGCGGTCGATGCCGAACGCGGTACCTACGATGCCGAGTTCGCCTTCGGTGACCACGGTCGGCGTCTGCCATTCGCCGCCGCCGGGTCTGGTCGCGGCCTGCAGCACTTGGCTGCTGCCGCTCTGTTCGTGCCACAACGCGGTCGCGTCGCCCTGCTTATCGAATACCACCTGACCGCCTGAGGCATTCCTGCTGGCCATCGACAGCGGGGCGGCATCCTTGTGCCATTCGCTGCCGGCAGGCCGCTCGGCTGACCACACTTCTTCATAGCTTCCGATCAGCTGGCTCCATAGGACGATCGCGTTCCCCTGCCCGTCGAAGGCGATCTGTTGGGGGTAGTTCTGGCCGGCTGGAGAGAGCGTGAAGGGCGTTTCCCAGGTGCCGCCGGCAGGCCGCACGCTGACCTTGACGATATTGCCGCCGCCCTGGTAGTCGCTCCAGGCGATAGCGGTGTCACCGAGTTGGTCGACCGCGAGCTTCATGTTGGAGGGCTCTTCGCCAGCCGCACTTACCTGTTCGGGCGTCTGCCAGGTGCCGCCGGCGGGGTGCGTGGCGATCTTCAAGCCATCTTCTTCGGAGCCGGCGTCGAGGTCCCAGACGACGGTCGCGTTGCCCTCCGGATCGATCGCGACCTGGGGCTCAGGACCGAAGTGGCTGTGCGCCCCAAGCGTGACGGGCGCTTCCCAGGCGCCGCCAGCGGACCGCGTGGCGGCCTGCACGAACCAGTCGCTGAGGTTGTTGTGCGACACCCACACCGCGACCGCGTCGCCCCGCGCGTCGGCGGCGACGAGTGGCTCTTCGGACCCCTCGGCGGCTTGGCCGGGCACCGTCAGTGTCACCGGGGCAAGCCATGCGGGCGCGGCGAACGCACCGCCGCAGAGCAGCAGTGCGAGGCCGACTGCGATCGGCGCCGCTAGCGCTCCGATTCGCCAAGCGGCTCTCGCGATCGGCGGTCTCGCGCCCAGGGAGCTCATCGCAGCAAACGCTATCGCGGCCTATGCAAAGAAGCAATGGCAACATCGCCGACGGCACGCTTCGTTCGTTGCGGGCCGCGATCGCGTACGGAATGGCGTACTCACCTGCGGCTTCGGTCAGCGAGGAAGCGCGGACCTCTCGATCGCGCGAGCGGTCACCGGATCGCCAAGCAGTAGGTCCTGGCGTAGCGGCTTGAAGCCAAGCCGCTGGGCAACCTTGCGCGAGCGAGTGTTCTCTGGGGCGATCATCGGTCAATCACGACCCGGCCGCGGATGCGTGACTGCGCCACGGACAAAGCGCTTTGCCCGCTCCCGCGCCGCGATGGATGTGTACTTCACACGATCGCTAGCGCTGCGAGCGGCGAGCTCGAGGGCGTAGCGGTCGAGGTGAGCCCGAAACGCGGTGGCTGAGCGATGGGCGAGAAGGTCCTCGCACAAGCTCGCGACGTGGTGAAAGTAAACGTCAGGCGAGAAGTGCTCCTCATAGGCTCGCCTTGCTTCCCTGCTCAGCTGGGGCCAATCGGCATCCCGCGCTTCGAGCATCTGGAGAAGACCATCGATCTTCCCCTCAGGCCAGCGGATGCTGAACTGCTCCCACGCAGGCCCAGGCGGAGGCAGCCAGTCGTCGGCGATGATGACGGGCACTGCCCCGATCGCAAGCGCCTCGTAGAGCCTGACCGAGGACGTGCCATTGCCTCTCGGACAGAGCACGAAGCGTGAGCGGGCAAGGGTCGTCTGGAAATTCGCGCGGCGCGCCTCGAAGAGCTCAGATGTCGAGTCCCAGAATCGAAAGCCATGCACCTCTTCGACGATTGCGTCTGCGTGCTGCAGGGCGAACAGGGGCCTGCGGCACGGCGAAGTGTTCGAGGCGACGAGGGAGAAGAGCAGATCTGGCGCCTGGGCTCTCTCACCTGGCGGCGGAGTGAAGTACCCCCAGGCACGCTGGTGCTGCGGGGCGAAGTGCCGTCTTGGCATGTTCACGTATACGCCAGGAAGAGCGCACCAGGGTCGGTCCAGCTCGTTGTACACCATCGCCTTCTGAGGAAATGCCCGCGCAAGCGGATGGCGCGTCAGCCGCTTCAGGCGCCAATCGTTCTGCAGCATGTGGCACTGCGTGAAGAGGATGACGTCAGCGGATCCCGGAGAGTCGGTGAGCCGATGTGCGCGAACCTTGTCCGTGGCAGCGTGCATCGCGAATGACGCGACCGGCTGATCGAGGTACGGATCGTTCAACCGGGCAAGATGTACGAGCATGGCTAGCAGGCGAAGCGTACTCGCCGCAGCGCTACAAGCACGCCCGCGACGCCACTCCACGCGCCACTCCACGCGAATCCTCCGGGATGGGCGCCTCGACATCGGATGCCCTGCCGCCGGAACTGACGTCCCGTCTCCTACGCTGATGGATGATGGACTTGACCGGCACGACTGCCCTTGTCACCGGAGCGAGCCGTGGCATCGGCAGAGCGCTGGTCGAGCGCCTTGCCGGGGCGCCGTTGAAGCTGATCCTTGCGGGCACGAGGACTCCAGAGAGCTTCGAGCCGCTCACCGCCGGCGACGAAGCTGGTCGCGATGCGGATGCTGAGATGGCTCCGCAGGGCGCGGCAGCCAAGGCGCGCCTGCCCGAGATCCGACCGGTCCATATGGATCTCAGCTCACGTGAGACGATCGAGCACTGCTGCGAGGAGCTCGGCGCGCAGCTGCAGCGCGTCGACCTGCTGATCAACAACGCTGGCCTGATGACTGGAGGCCTGTTGGAGCAGCAGAACATCGACGCGATCTACGCGATGTTCCAGGTCAACCTCGTCGCCGTCGCGCACCTCACCCGCAACGTGTTGCCTGGGATGCTGGAGCGCCGCGCTGGCATGGTCGTGAACAACGCTTCGATCAGCGGCTATGCGCACTTTCCCGCGGCAACCACCTACGCCGCCTCGAAGGCTGGGGTTGTCGCTTTCACGGAGTCCCTACGGCGCGAGCTGCGCGGTAGCGGCGTGAGGGCGATGCACGCGATCACTCCTGGCGTCGAGACAGAGATGCTTGCGAGAACGCAGGAGGTCTATGGGCGCCACATCGACACATCGCGCTGGGACCGTGTGCCAGCCCCCGCCTGGGCGGCAAAGGTCGTTGCTGCAATCGAAGCGAACAAGCGCGTGCTGGAGCCAGGCGGACGCTCCGAGCTGGCACGGATCGCTGCGGCTGGGCCGGCGTTCCTGCTTGACGCGATCGCCGCACGGGCCTTCAGCCGCCGCCCGCGCGCGTGAGGGGCGCCCTCCGCCCAGCTCAGGCTGCGGGCATGCGCCCCGGCTTTGCGAGCAGCAGCTGCCAGTCGGAGATCCTGCGCTCCGCAAAGCCAGCCTCACAGTAGGCGAGATACAGAGTCCAGAGGCGCCTGAACCTACTGTCGTAGCCAAGCTCGGCGAGGCGCTCGGCATTTGCAGTGAAACGCTCGCGCCAGCGTTTGAGCGTCTCGACGTAGTGCGCGCCAATCTCGTCGAAGTCGACGATTCCCATGTCCGTGCGCTCGGCTACGCAGTGCTTGATCACGCTGAGCGATGGCAGGCAGCCGTTGGGGAAGATGTAGGTCTTGATGAAGCTCTTCGAGGCCTTCTCGACCTCGTAGGCGCCGTCAGCGATCGTGATCGCCTGCAGCAGCATCGCACCGTCTGGCGCAAGCAGCTGCGAGCACTTCGCGAAGAATTGGCCGAAGTGCTGCCAGCCGACGGCCTCGATCATCTCGATCGAGACGAGCCTGTCGTAGCTGCCTGCGAGGTCCCTGTAATCCTTGCCAAGAACGGTGATGTGCTGTCCAAGCCCCTGCCGTGCGACCTCTCTGCGCATCCGCTCGTACTGGTGCCTTGAGATCGTCGTCGTCGTGACGTGACAGCCGCGGGTCCTCGCGGCGTGCAACGCGAATCCACCCCAGCCGCCACCGATCTCGAGCACCCTGTGGTGCTCCTCGAGCTCGAGCTTGTCGCAGACGCGCTCGAGCTTCGCAAGGGAGGCCTGCTCGAGCGTCATGTCCTCGCGCTCGAACACCGCGCAGGAGTACATCATCGTCGGATCGAGCATCAACTCGAAGAGGTCGTCGCCAAGGTCGTAATGCGCTTCGATATCGCGCCTGTTGCGGCGCCGCGTATTGGCCTGCAACAAAGAGCGGGCACGCTGCAGAGGGCTTGCAATCGGCGCGAGTCGCCGCCGCGCGGCATCGACCCGCGCTGCATTGCGCGCTGCGAGGGCGATTACCTTCGTCACATCAGGGGAGTCCCAGAGGCCCTCTGCGTAACCGTCCGCGAGGCCGACGCTGCCCCGTAGCAGCAGCGGCCACAGTCGCCGCGACAGGATATGCACCGTCGCTGCCGGCGCGCCCTCGCCGAGCAAGCGTGGCTGCTCATCCTCGACGATGAGCAGGCTCCCGCCTTCGAGATGGCGGAGCAACGACGAGAAGAGGCGCCTGCAGGCGCGCTGCACGGCAGCGCTGCGGCCAAGCGGCGGGCCGCTCATCGTCCGACGCTCCCGGGGTGGGGATGCATGGGCACACCCTTCATCCGCAATCGCAGCGCCTGTGAGTAGATCAACGCAAGCACTCGCACCGTACCACCAGGGTACCGCCTCGTCATCCGATTCAGGGACTTGCGCGTGAGTGGCAAGCGCTTCATGTGCAGCGCCGCCACAAAGGCGAGCTCGCCTTCGCGTCTGCTCTCGATCTCGACCGCAAGCGAGTCAGCAGGAGGGCGCAGCCGCCACGCGTAGCGATGGTCCATGCCAAGAAACGGCGAGACGTGAAGCTGCTTTGCGACTTCGCCACCGAAGCCGCGCTCGCGGGAGTGGCAAGCAGGCGCGAGCACATAGGCATGACGTTCCCCCCAAGGGGTGTTCGTGATCTCCGCGAGCACTGCTTCAAGCCGCTCCCCATCGCTGCCGAAGCAGTAGTAGAAGCTGACGGGATTGAAGCAGTGCCCGAAGCTGCGCAGCTGCGTGAGCAGCCTGATCGGCCCTCCTGGACGTGTGCCCGTCTGCGCCGCGACGTGGTGTCGCACTGCCTCCGCGAGTGGTGTGGCAGGATCGCCGAAGTAGTCGCGTCGGCGGAAGCGCACGCAGCCTGGCCGTGGGCGGAGGAGTCTGCCATCCAGCAGCGTGGGAAGCTCGTCGAGATCGATATATGCCAGCGCGAGGCGATAGCGGAACTCATGCCTGCGCACCTCGAGTCGGCGGTGGACGACCGTTCCCTCATAGATCGCGCTGCCGCTCACAGGCTGGCTCCAAATGCCTGCGCGACCCGCAGGCCGCTGACGACGCCGTCCTCGTGGAAGCCCCACCCCCAATATGCGCCGCAGTAATGAGTCCGGCGCACACCGCTGATCTGTGTCCAGCGACGCTGGGCGCGCATGCCCTCGGCAGTGTAGACAGGATGTGCGTAGGAGATCGTCTTCTTCACCTTCTCGGGGTCGATCTCCTCGCTGCGGTTGAGCGTGACGCAGAGCTGCTCTGCGCAGCGCAGCGACTGCAGACGGTTCATGTGGTAGGTGACGGTTGGCCTGTTCAAAGGTCTGTCGAGCAGGTGGTAGTTCCAGCTCGCCCAGGCTCGCTGCCGGCGTGGCAGCATGCGCACGTCCGTGTGCAGCACCGCCTCGTTGGCAAGATAGGGAATCGCGCCAAGGATCTCGCGCTCTGCAGTGCTCGGATCTGCGAGCAGTGCGAGCGCCTGATCGGAGTGAGTCGCGATCACCACCTCATCGAAGCGCTCCGGTGAGCGCCCGCGAGCCGTGAGCAGCACGTGATCCTCTGCGCGCCGCAACGACTCGATCGGCGTGCTGAGCTGCAAGCGCGCTCTCCAGGGCTTGATCAGCGCCTCGACATAGCGTGCGGCGCCGCCACTCACGGTCGACCACCGAGGACGACCGCTGAAGCCGAGCATTCCGTGGTTGTCGAAGAACTCGAGGAGGAAGCGTGCTGGGATGCTCCACAGCTGCTGCGGGTCGGCAGACCAGACGGCTGAGGCCTGCGGCACGATCAGGCGCTCCACGAACGCGTCTGAGAGCGCAAGTTGCTGTAGCCAGTCGCCGAGCGAGACGCCGTCGCCTCCCTCGAGCAGCTCCCGCGCCGCGCGATTGAACCGGAGCAGGTCCGCGACCATGCGGTGGAAACGGGGGGTGACGATGTGCCTGCGGGTGGCGAAGAGCCCGTTCGCGGACGCTCCGCTGTACTCAAACTCGCCATGAATGTCGCTTACCCCAAAGGACATCTCCGAGCGTTGGCAGGGGACGCCGAGATGTGTGAGCAGGCGTTCGAAGCTCGGGTAGTTGCGGTCGTTGAAGACGATGAAGCCGGTGTCGACCTGGTAGGTGCGCTCGCCGCTTGCGACGGCGATCGTGTTCGTATGCCCACCTGGGTAGTCGTTGGCCTCGAACATGGTGATCTCGTGGTCGCGGTGGAGCAGGTGGGCGACCACGAGACCTGAGATCCCTGCGCCTACGATCGCGAGCCTCATGCTGCCGCCGATCTGAGCATTGCTTGCATCGCTCCTAGTTCGTCTTCCCGCAAACGCATGGATCAGTCGCCCGCCGGCAGATTGGCTGACTCGTCGGTGGACGCCAGCGCGCGGTCGGCTAATGCATTCGTGCCGCGCTGCCGATGCTTCGCCCGTGGCGTCGTCCAAGAAACCGTTTCGACCACGCCCGGCGATCGGCGTCGCCTTCAAGGCGACACTCGCCGCGTCCGCTGCTGTCCTGGCGGCGGCGCTGGCGGCTCTTGCACTCGCAGCACCCGCTGGCGCAGAGGTCGTCGAAGTGTCTGCTCCAGCCGGCGAATCCGTGCAAGTCGGCTTGCAACCACGCGAGGAGGCCCTGCTCGCCGACGGCAACGGCGGAGAAGACTTCGCAAACCTTTCTGGGCGGCCGATCGTCTCGTCCAGCAGGGTCTATGCGATCTACTGGGATCCAGACGACGCCTACCACGGCGATTGGCAGCAGTTGATCGACGGGTTCTTCTCGAACATGTCCGAATCCAGCGGCTTGCTCGCTGACGTCTTCGCGGTCGATACGCAGTACACGGATGCGGCTGCACAGCACGCCGCGGCCGACACGATCTTTGCCGGCGCCTACACCGACACCGACAGATACCCGGCGGTGTCATCGGGCTGCAACGACCCGAGCCCTCTGGAAGCCGCCGAACAGCCATGGGACAGCGGGCCGATCACCTGCCTGACCGACGGGCAGATCCGGGCTGAGCTCGAAAGGTTCCTCGCTGCGCACTCGCTGCCGAAGGGAATGGGCTCGATCTACTACGTGCTCACGCCGCCCGGGGTGACCGACTGCCTGCCCGAAGAAACAGGCGTCTCGCATTGCTCTGACTATTCGGGTCTGGATGAACCGACCAACCCGAGCTACGCGGACAGCTTCTGCAGCTACCACGCTGACATCAACCCCGGCAACCCCGAGGAAGGCAGCTCCGAAACAATCCTCTATGCAGCGATCCCATGGACCGCTGGCGGTCTTGGCGACTACCACCTGACAATCGCGGACGAGACGAGCGCGACCGAATGTCAGAGCGGCGAATGGGTTCCGCCCACAGAAGGCAGCAAAGGAGCCGAGGAACAGAAGGTGCCGTCGATCGAGCAGGAGCCGAACCAGATCGGCATTGGGCCTGACGGCTCCTATGACACCGGCCTTGCCGACCTCATCATCGGGCAGATTGCCAACGAGCAGCAAAACATCGTCACCAACCCGCTGCTGAATGCCTGGCAGGGCACGAGCGGCGAAGAGGAGACTGATCTCTGCCGCAACTTCTTTGCACCTGCGCTCGGCGGCAGCGCCACCCGCGAAGAAGGAACCGAAGCGGGCACGACATTCAACGACGAATTTGGGGCCGAAGGCGTCTACTACCTCAACGATGCATTCGACCTCGCCGCGACGAAGCTCGTCTACCCAGGTGTGCCCTGCCTGAAAGGGGCCTCGCTCGAACCGAGCTTCACCGCTCCCGCGGACGCGAACGCGGGTGAAATCATCGGCTTCGACGGCATGGAGTCCGACATCTCCCTCGATGCAGGCACCGCCTACGCCGCGGGCAAAGAAACGCCCACATATCCGACTTACGAATGGAACTTCGGCGACGGCAGCAGCCCCGTGAAGGGCTATGCGCCTGGCGCTCCTTCGAAGAACTCGCCTGAAGCCTCGCCCTGCGAAGAGCCCTGGCTCGCTCCCTGCGCGGCAAGCGCCTACCACGCCTATGTCTATGGGGGCACTTACGAAGTGACGCTGACCGTCACCGACACGGGAGGCCACGTCGCGAGCGTCACCAAGCCGGTTTCCGTTGTGGGGCCGCCGCCTCCCTCGCAGGCCTCGGGCCAGTCCCCTGGTAGCGGTGGCAGCGCGACGCAGACGGGGCAGAAGGGCACGAGCGGCAAGACTGGCAAGGGCAAGAAATCTTCTTCCAAGCCATCGACGAGCCCCGTGCTCAAGGCGGTCGTGCTGACGAAGTCGATCGCGAAGGCGACGAAGAAGGGCCTGCAAGTGCGCTACTCGGTCAATCAGCAGGCCGCAGGCCGCTTCGAAGTGATGATGAGCTCGAGCGTCGCCAAGCGACTGCACATCCACGGCACCGCGGCGAAGGGCCTGCCGAAAGGCACCAAGCCGCAGACCGTGATCGCGAGCGCCCTGCTCGAGACGACGCGCAGCGCCCACCACACGATCACGATCAGGTTCGCGAAGCAGACGGCGCAACAGCTTGCGCACCTGAGCAGCCTGTCGCTGACCGTCCGCCTCGAGGCGCGCAACGCCTCCGCGAGCGAACCGAAGGTCACCGTGCTCGAGACCGCGGCGACGCTGAAGCACTGAGCGCGGCGCGCTGCCATCCCAATCATCCGGCTAGGATCGAGTCGAGACGTCGTCGCGGTCCCGCGACGGACAGCGAGTCAATCGTGATGCTTCGACACGAAGGAGCCTGTGATGCAGGAGCAGGAGCGCGAGCGCAGGTCGATAGACACGATCAGAGCCCTGGCGATGGACGCGGTCGAGCAGGCGAATGCCGGCCACCCTGGCACGGCGATGGCGCTCGCGCCGCTCGCCTACGTGCTGTTCGAGCGTGAGCTGAAGCTCGACCCAGCCGATCCTGAGTGGCCGAACCGCGACCGCTTCGTGCTGAGCGCGGGGCATGCGTGCGTGCTCCAGTACGCGCTGCTGCATCTGACGGGGTTCGATCTCGCACTGGAGGACCTGAAGCAGTTCAGGCAGTGGGGCTCGCGCACGCCAGGTCACCCCGAGCGCAGTCACACCCCTGGCATCGAGGTGACTACGGGACCGCTTGGGCAGGGCGTCGGCAACGCCGTCGGGATGGCGCTCGCCGAGCGCTTCCTCGCGGAGCGCTTCGGCCAGCCAGGACTCGATGTCGTCGACCATCGCACATACGCGATCTGCTCTGACGGCGACCTGATGGAGGGCGTCTGCCAGGAGGCTGCCTCGGTCGCCGGTCATTTCGGCCTTGGCAAGCTCACCGTCTGCTACGACGAAAACCACATCACGATCGACGGCACGACCGCGCTTTCCTTCGACGGTGAGGATCACGTCGCACGCTTCGCCGCCTACGGATGGCACGTGCAGCGGGTGGAGGACTCCGAGGATCTCGCGGAGATCGAGGCGGCGCTCGCCGCCGCACGCGCGGAACCTGAGCGCCCCTCCTTCATCGCGGTGCGCTCGCACATCGCCTATCCCGCGCCGAATGCGACGGACACGGCCAAAGCGCACGGCGCGCCGCTCGGCGAGAAGGAGGTGAGGGCGACGAAGGTCGTGATGGGCATGGACCCCGATCGCAGCTTCGTCGTCGAGCCTGAGGTCTACGAGCACATGAACCTGCGCGAGCGCGGCGCGGCGGTCAAACGCGAGTGGCAGCAGCGTTTCGAGCAGTGGCGCCAGCAGCAGCCAGAGCTCGCCGCCGACTGGGACCGCGCCTGGGCGGGCCGCCTGCGCGAGGGCTGGAAGGAGCGGCTGCCGCGCTTCGAGCCGGGCACGAAGCTCGCGACGCGCGCGGCAGGGCAGAAGACGATGGCCGCGTTCGCCGAGTTCGCGCCGACGATGATCGGCGGCGCCGCCGATCTCGTCGAGTCGACGAAGACGCTGTTCGAGGGCGGCGGCGAGTTCTCGAGGGTCCACGCGGGCCGCAACGTGCCCTTCGGCATCAGGGAGCATGCGATGGGCGCGATCGTCAACGGCGCCGCTGCGCATGGCGGGATCGTGAAGCCCTACGGCTCGACCTTCCTGATCTTCTCCGACTACATGCGGCCAAGCGTGCGGCTCTCGGCGCTGATGGGCCTGCCCGTCGTCTGGGTCTGGACGCACGACTCCGTCGGGCTTGGCGAGGATGGTCCGACGCACCAGCCGATCGAGCACTGTGCGGCGCTGCGCGCGATCCCGGACCTCTGGGTGATCCGGCCGGCGGACGCGAATGAGACGGCATGGGCCTGGGAGGCTGCCCTCGAGCGCGAGGACGGCCCCGTCGCGCTGCTGCTCTCACGCCAGAACCTGCCGGTGCTTCAGCAAGTCATCGATGCCAGCGATGGGGCGAGCACCTCGCCCGCGGGCCCTGCCGCCGGCGCGTACGTGCTGTGGGATTCCCAGGAGGGCGGGCAGGCCCCAGAGCTCGTGCTGATCGCGACCGGCAGCGAGGTTGCACCTACCCTGCAGGCCGGCGAGCAGCTCGCCGAGCGCGGGCTCGCGGTACGGGTCGTGTCGATGCCCTGCATGGAGCTCTTCGAAGCCCAGTCGGAGGACTATCGCCAGAGCGTGATCCCTTCGGGAGTGCGTGCACGCCTTGCGGTAGAGGCGGCGGCAAGCATGAGCTGGTGGAAGTGGGTGGGTGAGCATGGCGAGGTTCTCGGCATCGACCGCTTCGGCGCCTCCGCGCCCGGCCCGACGGTGCTGGAAAAGCTCGGGTTCACCCCCGACGCGATCGCCGAGCGCGCCGCAGCGCTGCACGGTCGCGTCGGCGCGGGCGCGAGCTGAGCGTCCTAACCTCCAGTTACGGGCTTTCGCATGAGGATCAACTCGTCAGGAAAAGGAGCCGCGCCATGACCTCGCAGGTGCTCTCGCCGCTGCACCGACTCTCAGCGCTCGGGCAGAGCGTCTGGGTCGACTACCTCTCGCGCGAATCGATCCGCGGCGGGCATCTGCAGGAGCTCATCGACTCCTACTCGGTCGTCGGCGCGACGTCGAACCCGACGATCTTCCAGAAGGCGATGACCTCTGGGAATGCCTACGACGAGCAGATGCGCGAGCTTGCCGAGCAGGGCGTGGACGCAGAGAAGGGCTTCTGGGAGATGGCGCAGCAGAGCATCGCCGAAGCCTGCGAGCTGTTTCACCCGGTCTGGGAGGCGAGCAGCGGCCGTGACGGCTACGTCTCGCTCGAGGTGGATCCGCGCCTCGCCTATGACACGCTCACCACCTATCGCGAGGCGATGCGCCTGCACAAGGAAGTCGACAAGGCGAACCTGATGGTGAAGATCCCCGCCACGAAGCCAGGGCTTGCTGCGATCGAGGACGTGATCGCGAAGGGGCACTCGATCAACGTCACGCTGATCTTCTCGCTGCGCCGCTACGCCGCCGTCGCCGAGTCCTATGTAAGGGGCATCCAGCGGCTGATCGCCGAGGGTGGCGACCCAAGCAAGGTTGCCTCGGTCGCAAGCTTCTTCGTCTCGCGCATCGACACCGAGGCGGACAGGCGCCTCGACGAGCAGGGCGCTCAGGCGCTGAAAGGTCGCCTTGCGATCGCCAATGCGAAGCTCGCCTACAGGCATTACCAGGAGGTCTTCAAGGGGCCGCGCTGGGACGAGCTCGCCGCGCGCGGAGCGACGCCACAGCGCCTGCTCTGGGCCTCGACCTCGACGAAGAACCCTGACTACCCGGACACGCTCTACGTCGACGGCTTGATCGGCCCTGACACGGTCGACACGATGCCAGAGGAGACGATCGTCGCCTACCAGGACCATGGCACGCCGTCGCCCGCCCTCCAGGAGGGTGTCGAGGAAGCCGAGGCGCTGTTGCGCGAGCTCGCTGCGGCCGGCGTCGACTACGACGACGTGACGGACGTCCTCGAGCGCGAGGGCGTGGAAAAGTTCTCGCAGTCCTTCGACGATCTTCTCGCCGCGATCGCCGAGAAGCTGGGAACACTCACGCCAGCCTGAGGCTGGCTGCCAGACCATGTTGGACGGCAACGTCCCGCTGCCGCCCCGCGAGCGCTCCAGATGGGCGCTCGCGCTCGTTCTGCTGCTGATTGGTGCAGGCGCGCTCGCGGCCGTGCTGAGCGGCGCGCTCGCCGGGGGCGTGTCGCAGCCGGCATTGCCGGCTGCCGCGGCGACGCCGAAGCCGGCGGCGGTCGAGCTCGATCCCGCGACTGGCAAGCGCGTCTATGTCTCCGACGACCAGCCGGCGCAGCGCCAGGCAGTCGTCGCCAAGCCGCCAGCCACGAAGCGGGCGCATGCATCATCGACGCAGTCGTTCTCGCTCGACGCGCTTCAGGTCCCGGTCACGCAGCGCTGGCTGGAAGGCTTCTATCCGATCTACGAAGTCGCAGAGCACACCTTTCACGTCAACTGGCTGCTGATCGCCTCGATCCACAGGCAGGAGACCGCCTTCTCAACCGCGCCAAGCACCTACCACGGGCTCAACTACGCCCACTGCTGCGGCGGTCCGATGCAGTTCAACGTGACAAACGGGGGGGCGCGCACTCTATCCACCTGGGACACGGTCGAGGACTCCTACCGCGACGGTCCTAGGCCCGCCTACTACAACCACCGCACCGCGCAGCATCCGTCGATCTACGACGACTTCGACTCGATCATGGCGGCGACGCACCTGCTTGCGCTCAACGGGGCGGGCGAAGCGCTCGACGCCTCCGCCTGGTGGGCAGCCTACGACTACTACGGCCACGACAGCTTCGGGGTGCGCTATGCCGACGAAGTGCTTGCACGCGCGGTTGGCTGGTCGCAGCACGGTTTCTGCGCTGACTGCGGGCTGGACTCCTCGCTCGTCGAAGCCGTGCAGGCCGCCTACGGCGTGCCAGTGCTTGCAGAACTGGAAGCGACCGAAGCCAAGCAGCAACAGGCGGAAGCGAAGGCGCTCGCCGCCCGGCGACGCAAGGCGCGGCAGCCAAGCTCAGGCTGAGCATGACCGCCCCGAGGTTGCGCTCGGGGCGGGTTTCCTGCGAGGTCTGCGGAGACTAGGCCGTTGCGATCAGCTCGCCGGCGACGCGGTCGGTCGCTGCGCCAGTACCGCCCAGCAGCCGCCGCGAGAGCTGCGCACGGCGGAAGTAGAGCGGCGCGTCGTGCTCCCAGGTCGCGCCGATGCCGCCGTGCACGGAGATCATCGTGCGCGCCGCATGGTCGAGCGCCCTGCCCGCGACCGAGCGCAAGGCGTTGGCGGCGAGCGGGAACTCGTCGGGCGCCCCCTGGCGCGACCAGCCCGCGTAGTAGAGCAGCGAGCGGCCGTTCTCGAGCTGGCGCAGAACCTCTGTGAGCGAGTGCTTCACAGCCTGGTAGGAGCCGATCGCACGACCGAAGGTGTGGCGCTCCTTCGCATAGGCGACGGACACCTCGAGCGCCATCTCGACGGCGCCGACAGACTCCGCGGCGATCAGCGCCTGGGCGAGGTGCCAGGCCTCCGAGAGGATCGACTCGCCCGCGTCGAGGACTGTCGCCGGCGCGGATGAGAGCGTCACGTGGCCAAGCAGCCGAGTTGCGTCGTAACGGGTGATGGCCTCGATCGAGACGCCTGTCGCGTTCGCGTCGATTGCGACACCGACGATGTCATCGCCGAGCTTTGCGACGCCGACGAGCACGTCGGCTCCAGGGGCGTCAGGAACGAAGTGCACGGCGCCTGTGACCGTGACCTGCTGGCCGCCGCCGGTGCCGTCGCGGCTGCCGTCGTCTGCAGGGTTCGCACTCGGCAGCGCCGCGCGCACGAGGCCATGAGCAGGATCCACGGTCCACTGCGGCTCGACGTCACTTGACGGCTTCGCCGGCAGGTAGGCGGCGCGGCGCTCGCCTGAGGCGAGCGCCTGCAACAGCTCGTCGTCGAGGCTCGACTCGTTCAGGATCGCGCTCGCTGGCAGATGGCCGAGCAGTGGGATCGAGGCGAGCACGCGCCCGCACTCCTGCATCACGAGCATCGCGTCGAAGGCGTCGAGCCCGGCGCCGCCGTGCGCCTCCGCGATCAGCAGGCCAGGCCAGCCGGCCTCCTTCGCTGTCGCCCACAGATCCGGGAGCTGTCCTTCGCCGTCGAGTGCTTCGCGCGCGGCCTCGAGTGTCTTGTGCCGGGAGAGGGCGCCTCTCGCCGCCTCGCGCAGCAGGACCTGCTCGTCTGAAAGTGCGAGGTTCATGCCTTCGTTGCCTCCTTCTCACGCAGCTCCGAGAACGGGATGCCCTTGTCCAGGCGCGGCTCCGGCGGCAGTCCAAGGACGCGCTCGCCAATCGTGTTGCGCAGGATCTCTTCGGTGCCGCCTGCGGACTTCAGCCCTGGCAGGAAGGAGATCATGTAGGACCACTCGCTGCTCGGGTCGAGGGCGTCAGGACCGACCACATCGGCGATCAGATCGCCAGCTTTGATCGCGGCGTTGACGATCGTCACCTTCGCAAGCCCTGCCTCTGGCCCTGGGATCTGGCCACGCTGCAGGGCTGTCAGTGTGCGGTATCCCGTGAAGCGCACCGCAAGCAGCTCGCTGACGAGCTCGCCGAGCCGCTCGCGCGATTCGGGGTCGACACGCGCGCCTGGGTCCGATGCGATCGCCTTCGCGAAGCGGTTGGAGTTATAGCCGAGGCCCTCGCCGCCGAGGCCGATCGTGACGCGCTCGAACATCAACGTCGTCAGCGCGGTGCCCCAGCCATTGCCGACGCCGCCGACGACAGCGTCCTCGTCGAGCAGCACATCGTCAAAGAAGACCTCGTTGAACTCGGCCTCTCCGGAGATCTGGCGCAGGCCTCTGACCGTCACTCCCTCTGCGTCCATCGGGACGACGAACATCGTCAGGCCCTTGTGCTTTGCGACGTCAGGATCGGTGCGCGCAAGCAGCAGGCCGTAGGAGGCGAACTGCGCGTTGGTCGTCCACACCTTCTGCCCGTTCAGCTGCCAGCGGCCGTCGTCCTGCTGGCGCGCCCGCGTCTGGACCGCAGCGAGGTCGGAGCCCGCTGCGGGCTCTGAGAAGAGCTGGCACCAGACCTCGTCGCCATGCAGCATCGGGCCGAGGTAGCGGCCCTTCTGTTCGTCGCTGCCATGCGCGATGATCGTCGGCCCAAGCATGCCGACGCCGATCGCGTCGAGGATCCCAGGCACGCCTGCGGCCGCGATCTCCTGGTTGCAGATCAGCTGCTCGATCGGGCCGCGTCCCTGGCCGCCGTACTCCTTCGGCCAGGTCACGCCGGCGAGGCCGCCCTCGGCAAGCTTGCCCTGCCAAGCGCGACGCCTGACGATGATCTCGTCCTCGTCCTGGAGCGCGTCTGGGCCCCTGAGGACAGGCGCCTCGCTCGCGTGCGCCGCGAGCCAGCCGCGCACGCTCGTGCGGTACTCAGCTTGCTCAGGTGTGTCGTCGAGATCCATCGAGCTCTCCTTTGGCTGACTGGCCAGTCATTGCGCTGAAGCCTACTCCTCGGGTGGGGGTGGGGGGTGGTCTCACCCCGCAGGTGGCCGCTACTCGCCGGGGGGGATCGGCGGTTCGCGCACCGGGCGCAGATGGTAGACGTCGTCGAAGCCGATGTCGAGCAGTCGCGCCGCCTGGGTCGCCGGGTCCGGCGAATGCAGCAGCACGACGCCGAGGCGCTCGCCGTCGCGCTGCGCCGTCGCGACGAGGCAGCGCCCCGCAGCTTCGGTGTAGCCGGTCTTCAGGCCGGTCGTGCCTGGGTAGCGGTAGATCAGCAGCGGATTGTTGTTGTAGAGAAAGAGCTTGCCGCCCTTGATTGGAAACGGCAGGATCGCCGACGCGGAGCGCGTGATCTTTGCGATCAACGGCTCGGCGAGGTCGTCGTGGGCGAGCTCGCCGAGGTCGGCGGCACAGGAGAAGTTGTCGGCGTCGTAGTAGCCGGAGGGCGAGGAGTAGCGGGTGCAGCCGAGCCCCAGCCTCGCTGCTTCGATGTTCATGCGCTTCACGAACCTCGTGCTGTCGCCGGCGACGTGCTGCGCGATCGCGACCGCAGCATCGTTGCCGGAGGGCAGCAGCAATCCGTAGAGCAGCGGTTCGAGCTGCACGTGCTTGCCAAGCGGCAGCATGCCGACTTTCGAGCCGGGCATGTTGATCGCATGGCGCGTGATCAGCACTTTCGTTTTGGGCGCATCGGACTTCACCGCGATCAGCGCGGTCATCATCTTCGTCAGGCTCGCGATGCGCAGGCGCCTATGCGCGTGCAGCTGCCAGAGCACGCGGCCGCTGTCGAGGTCGAACAGCAGTCCTGCGCTCGGCGGTTCGCCGAGCGCAGGGTCCTTCACCGGGTCCGCGGTCGCGTCGCCGAAACCGAGCGGCAGCTCGGGCT
This sequence comes from Solirubrobacteraceae bacterium, assembly GCA_036490555.1. Taxonomy (GTDB): domain Bacteria; phylum Actinomycetota; class Thermoleophilia; order Solirubrobacterales; family Solirubrobacteraceae; genus Palsa-744. The sequence goes on from DASXDO010000004.1 coordinate 142,294, forward strand.
TGCCCAGCGGCAGGCCGCTCGCGGAGAGCTGCGCGACGCCCTGTTGGCTGGCGGTGCCGCCCGAGGAGCCTCCTGAAGAGCCGCTCGCGGAGCCTGCCGAAGACGACTTCGCGGAGCCACGGGTGGAGCCACCGGTACTGCCGCCGGAGTGTCGGTTGACGAGCACGACCGCGACCACGACGAGCAGCCCAAGGCAGGCAAACCCAAGGCCCAGGCGCAAGCGTCGCCTGCGCGCCGCGGCCTGGCGCCGCGCCGCGCGTTCACTGGCTGCCTGTTCGCGCTCCTCCGGCGTGCGCTCACCCGGGGCCTGTGCGACGGCCTCCGCTTCGGACTCGGACTCGGACTCGGGCACGAGCGCGGGCTCCACATCCATCCTGCGCTCGACGACAGGCGAGTCAGGCGCCGATCGCTCGCTCACTCGCGCGGGCCTCCGAGCAGCGCGCCGATCAGTGCGACCGCGAGGAACCCGAGGATCACGAGCGCGATCAGGCCGGCGATGCTGACGCCGCCCTGTTCCACGAAGGCGTAAGCGGTCAGCAGCGCGAAGCCGAGAATTGCCGCGAGCGCGATCGCGAAGACGAGCAGCCGGGTCATCTGGGCCTATGCAATCAGGCGTCGCGGCGGCTTGCGCAGGCTCGGCTCCGCTGGCTCATCGTGCGCGTCCCTGCGCATCGGCAGCGTCGCGGCAAACGCGAGCGGCAGCACAGCGAGGTGCATGAACCATGCGGCGCCGATGTGCGCAAGCGGTTCGTCGACCGCAAATGCGCCGATCAGCGCCTGCGCGCAGAGCCAGAGCGCGATCAGGGCCAGCGCGGGGATCTCGACCGCCCCGGCGAACAGCGGTGCGAGCACGAGCGTGAGGATGCGCCCACGTGGGCGCAGCGCCAGGTAGGCGCCGGCGACGCCGGCGGCCACGCCCACGGCCGCCAGCGTCGCCGCGCCTGAGCGCGGGCCGATCAGCGCCTGAAGACCAAAGGCGACCAGGCCGCAGAACAGGCAGAGCGCGGCGTAGCGTGTGCGCCCGAGCACGTCCTCGACGCTCTGGCCGAAGACGAGCAGGCAGGCGAGCGCAGGCAGCAACTGCAGCAGCCCACCGTGCAGCAGCGAGGCCAGCCACAGCGCGGCGCCGAGCGCGACGAGCAGGAACGTCAACAGCGGGAAGCCGCGCTGAGGGTAGTTGTCCCGCGTGGGGAGCATCTGATGCAAGTATCGCTGCTCGAGCGCGGAAGCCTTCCTTGGGGCGGCAGGCGACGTTCGGCTTCCTCGGCGGGGCGGCGGTGTTGTGCGGCGGCGTCGGTGTGCGGCGGCGAGCGGAGGGCTAAGCGCTCGCAAGCGGCCCGACGCCAGGCCGGCTCTGGGGCACGTGCCTGTCGGCGTGGTAGGAGGAGCGCACTAGCGGGCCGGCAGCGACGTGCTCGAAGCCAAGCTCGTAGGCGGCGCGCTCCAGGGCCGCGAACTCGTCTGGGTGCCAGTAGCGCACGATTGGCAGGTGGCGCTCTGAGGGCCGCAGGTACTGCCCCACGGTGAGGACCTGGACGCCGTGCTCGCGCAGCGCGCCGAAGGTCTCGACCATCTCCTCGTGGCTCTCGCCGAGGCCGACCATCAGACCCGACTTCGTCACCACCTCATCGCCGCCCATCTCCTTCGCGAGGCGCAGGACCCTGCAGGAGCGCTTGAACTCCGAGCCGCGGCGCGCGATCGAGTAGAGGCGGGGGACGACCTCGACGTTGTGGTTGAACACGTCAGGACGCTCTGCGATCACCTTTGCGAGCGGCATCTCCTGACCCTGGAAGTCGGGTGTCAGCACCTCGACCTGGCAACCGGGGGCCTGTCGGCGCACCTGGCGGATCACGCCGACGAACGCGGATGCGCCCTTGTCGGGCAGATCGTCGCGATCGACCGAGGTGATCACTGCGTGCCTCAGGCCCATGCGCGCGATCGAGCGCGCGACCCGCGCAGGCTCGAGCGGGTCGTTCCAGGTCGGCTTGCCCGTCTTCACGTTGCAGAACCCGCAACGGCGCGTGCACGTGTCGCCGAGGATCATGAACGTCGCCGTGCCACGCTCCCAGCACTCGCCGACGTTCGGGCAGGCTGCCTCCTGGCAGACGGTGTGCAGGTCCTCCGAGCGGATCATCTCCGTCAGCGCTCGATAGCGCGGCCCGCCGGGGGCGGGGACCTTGAACCACGGCGGCTTGCGCTCGCGCAACGGCCGCACGTCGGGGCCGAGCACCTGCAGCACGTCCATCCCGCCAGGGTTGGCGCGCGAGCGCGTGCTGTGCGTGCGCGCGGTGCTCATGCCGCCACCGCGGCGGGTGCGCCCGCCTGCACGTCCATCATTTGTGCGCCCGACGCCTGCGCCCCCGTTACCTGCACTCCCGCCGCCTGCGCTCGCGGCGCGAGCCCGAGCTGCGCTGGCGTGACGTGGCGCCCCGTGCGCGCTTGGGCTGCGCAGAAGCTCATCGCGACCCGCTCGCGAAACGCGGGCAGGCCCCCTGCCGGCGCGTGGCCAAGCTCGCTCTGCACGGAGGTCATGCTCACGCCTGAGAGGCCGCAGGGCACGATCCAGGAGAACGGCGTGAGGTCGTTGACGACATTGATCGCAAAGCCATGTGTGCTGACGCCATGGGCGATGTGCACGCCCAGCGACGCGATCTTGCGCTCCTGCACCCAGACGCCTGTCCAGTCGGGTCCCTCCTCGCAGCGGGAGCGCGCGGCGATCCCGTCCTGCGCGAGCGCGTCGATGATCGCCGCCTCCATCGTGCGCAGGTGCGAGAGCACGTCGACGACGCGCATGATCGGGTAGCCGACGAGCTGTCCTGGGCCGTGGTAGGTGACGCGCCCGCCGCGGTCGGTCGCGACGATCTCGATGCCGCGCTCGCGGTAGAAGTCCTCGCCAAGTGTGAGCTCCGCATCGCTCGCGCGACGTCCGCGCGTATAGACCGGCGGGTGCTCCAGCAGCAGCAACGTGTCTGGGACCTGCTCGGCCTGTCTGCGCGCCTGCAACGCCTCCTGCAGCTCGACGCCATCGCGGTACGCGACGGTTCCGAGGTTGCAGATCCAGAGCGGATCGTGATCGCTTGCGAGGCTCATCGCTTTGTGTTCGTCAGCCTAGCGCGAGCCGCTGAAGGACCCGGATCGCCTGCTTCTGTCGAGCTTGGTGTAGGCGGAACCGCGAGGATCTGCTTGCGGACTGGCAGCGGGCCGAGCTCGGTATGCACCCGATCGGACGCTACGATCAGAAGTGATGAAGCCAGCTATCGCCCCAGAGATGGTCGCGGTGATCGCTCGTGCTGAGCACACGGTTCGCATCGTCTTCGTCGATGGCGAGGTCCGCGATGTGGACATCACACCGTTGCTCGACACGCCGGCATTCGCGCCGTTGCGCGACCAGGCGGTTTTCGAGCAAGTGAGTGTGGATGCGCAGACGGGCACGATCGTGTGGCCAGGCGACGTCGATCTGGACCCCGACGTCGTCTACGCCGCCGCTGATCTCGGCCCGCACAAGGCCCGCGTACACGTGCTGGTCCCGAGCGCCCCTGCCTGAGCTGTAAGGCTGCCGGTCGCTCTCACCCCGCGACGGTGCGCCAACGGCGCAGGAACTCCTCCGCGTCGAGCTGGGCGAGCTCCTCGCGCAGCGCCCGCGCGAGCTGTTTGGCGCGCTGCGGCGCGCAATCCCAGAAGAGCACGACCTCGCCGCCGTCGATGTCGACGACCTCGATGTGGTCGACCCGTTCGTGATCGGCGAGCAGCGCCGGCATCAGGCCGCCGCGTCGCACGATCAGCCGATAGGCCTCGCGCGCCCTCACTTTGAAGGCTCTGCTCTCGCGAGCTCCGCTGTGGAGGGCTCCGCTCTCGCGGGCTCTGCCGTGGAAAGCTCCACCCTGACGAGCTCCGCTGCGGCGAGTCCTGCCGCCCGCTCGAGCATGCGCTCGCCGACCAGCACTCGCTCGCCGACGATGAAGGCAGGCAGGTCATTCACGCCGCGAGACGCCGCTTCGGCACCTGCGGCTCGCAGCCGTTCCTCGATCGAGTCGCTTGCAAGTGCGCTCAATACCGCCTTCGGGTGCATCTCGCAGGCTGCCGCCGCGATCAGCACGAAGTCCTCGCTTTCGAGCGGATGCCCGCCCGCGAATGCCTGCCTGAACGCGGCGAGCGCGAACGCCGCGCTGCGGCCTATGCCCTTCGCGTAGGTCGCAGCACGCAGCGCGAGCGAGCTGTCGAATGGAAAGCGCTGCGGCCAGCGCAGCGGCTGCAGGCCAAGCTCAAGTGCGCGGCGCTGCACGTCCTCCCTGAAGGCGAGCTCCTCGGTTGCACACCTGAAGACGTCGAAGCGCTCGGAGTGCGGAAACGCTTCAAGGCTCACGGGCAGCCACTCGAGCTCGCCAGCAAATGCTGCAGAAGCGCGCTCGGCCGCAAACCAGCAGAGCGGGCTTGCGAAGTCAAAGCAGAAGACGGGCCGTTCCGGGCTCACGCCAGAGAGCGTAGTCCTCAGCCGTGGATGAGCCAGCCGTCGGCGGCTCTGCCCGCCTCCATCACGGCCTCGGAGAGTGTTGGGTGCCCGTGCACGATCCGTCCCAGCTCCGCGTAGCCGCCCTCGAGCGCGCGGATATTGACGAGCTCCTGGATCAGCTCCGTCGCCCTGCTGCCGACGATGTGGCCGCCAAGCAGCTCGCCGTAGCGCGTCTCGCCGACGACCTTGATCATCCCCGCGCGGTCTCCGTAGACGATCCCGCCGCCGACGGCGCCGTACTGGACCTTGCCGACGACGACGTCGTAGCCCTGTTCCTTGGCCTGGGCCTCGGTCAGCCCGAAGGAGCCGACGTTCGGAGTGCAGAAGGTCGCCCGTGGGATGTCGATGTAGGAAAGTGGGTGCGTCTCGCGGCCGGCTGCGCTCTCGGCGGCGATGATGCCCTCGTCAGATGCCTTGTGGGCGAGCGCAGGGCCGTGCACGAGGTCGCCGATCGCGTAGACGCCGGCGCGCGTGCTTGCCTGCGTGCCGTCGACCTTCACGAGGCCACGCTCCTCGAGCTCGACCCCGGCGGCGGCGAGCTGCAGCGCCTCGGCGTCGGGTGCCCGGCCCGTGGCGATCACGAGCAGGTCGGCCGTCGCGGTCTCTCCGCCCAGCGAGTAGGAGACGGAGGTCTCTCCCTCCGCTTTGACGTCTTCGATGCCAACGCCAGTGTGGAGCTTTATGCCCTGGCGCTTCAGCCCGCGCTCGACGACGCGCGAGATGTCGGCGTCCTCTGTCGGCAGTGCCCTGTCGAGCATCTCGATCAGCGTCACCTCGCTGCCAAGCCGCGCGTAGCCCGATGCGATCTCAGCGCCCGATGCGCCGGCGCCGACGACCGCAAGGCGTGCCGGCAGCTCCGTGAGCGCCCAGGCCTCCTCGGTGCCGATGATCGGTCCGCCGAGCTCGACGCCTGGGATCGAGCGCCGTACCGAGCCGGTCGCGAGGATCACTGTGCCTGCTGCGATCTCCGTATCGCCGACGCGCACGCCAAGCGCCGCGTCAGCGGGCGTCAACGAGCCTTCGCCTTCGATCAGCTCGATTCCGTTCTTCTTGAACAGCTGTGCGACGCCCCCCGTGAGCGTCGCGATCACCTTTTCGCGGCGCTGCTGGACAGCAGCGAAGTCGACCTCGACGCCGGCGACCTTGAGTCCGAACTCGCCCGCGTCGCGCACCTCCTGCAGCAGGTCTGCGGAGCGCAGCACCGCCTTCGCGGGGATGCAGGCGTAGTTCAGACAGCGACCGCCGACGGTGTCCTTCTCGATGACCGCAGTCTTCATGCCCAGCTGTGCCGCCCTGATCGCTGCGACGTAGCCCCCGGGGCCTGAGCCGATCACGATGCAGTCGAAGCTTGAATCGGGCATGTTGGACGCGAGCCTATCGCAGTGACGTGCTGTCAAGCGTCATGGCTGGGACCTCCGGCCTGGATCCGGCCCATCACGCGTACCAACTTCCAGAAAAGCGTTCCACCGAGCACGATCGCGACCAGGCACAGCGCCGCGGCCACCCACGTTCGCGCGACGACGAGCGCGAGCGAGGTCGCGATCACCTGGAAGGCGAGCAGCGCCTCGAAGCCGAGTACCGCCCAGTGACGGCGCCTGTACATGTTCACGGCAAGCGTGAACAGCGCGGCCGCGATGAAGATGCCGCCCGGCGCCGAGCCGCCATGCCTGGAGAGTTCCCTTGCGGTGAAGGTGCCGACGAGCACGCCGGCGCCGACGAGCGCCGCGACTGTGACCGCGATCAGCAGCGGCAGCGGCCGCTCGTGCTCGCCCAGCGGCTGCAGTTGCGCGCGTGCCTGCTGATCGCGCTCAGCGCTCACGACTCGACTGCCTGCTCACGATTCGGCTCAGCGCCCACGGTCCAGCTGCGCTACGCACTCGACGTGGTGGGTCTGCGGAAACATGTCCACCGGCGTGACCGCGTTCAGGCGCCAGCCCGCCTCGACCAGCTGCGCGGCGTTGGGGGCAAGCGTCGTCGGGTTGCAGGAGACGTAGACGATGCGCTTCGGCGCGGCCTCGATGATCCTCCTGACGATTCGTTGCGAGAGACCCGCGCGCGGCGGGTCGACGACGACGAGGTCGGGCCTCCCCGCCCTCTCCAGCAGCTCTGGCAGTGCGAGTCGCGTGTCCCCCGCGAAGAACTGCGCACCGTCGACCCCGTTGCGGGCTGCGGCGGCGATCGCGTCGGCGATCGCCTCGGGCACGATGTCGACGCCCCACAGCTCGCCTGCGCGCGGCGCGAGCGAGAGCCCGATCGTGCCAGTCCCGCAGTAGAGGTCATAGACGCGCTCGAAGCCGCTGAGGGCGGCGTGCTCGGCGACGATGCCGTAGAGGACCTCAGCCATCTCGGTGTTGGTCTGGAAGAAGGCCTCGGGGGAGATGCGCAGGTCGAGCTCGCCGAGACGCTCGGGCAGTTGCTCCTCCCCCCAAACGAGCTCGGTCTCGCCGCCGCCGGTGCTCTCGGCGAGGCTCGCCGAACGCGTCCAGAGCAAGCCTGAGAGCGTCTCTATGCCGAGCTCTGCGGCGAGCTCCTGTGCGAGCGTCTCGACGTCGAGCTCGCCAGGGGTGCTGACGAGGCGCAGCTGCAGCCTGCCTGTGCGCCTGCCCTCGCGCACGACGAGGTTGCGCAGCCGTGCGCGCCCGTCTGCGGCGGGGCCGGTGCGCTCGTGCTGCTCCAGCCGCTCGCCCCTCGGGCTCGCCGCGCGCTCCCAGGCGGTGAGGCCCTGCGCGCGCGCCCATGCAAGCGCCGTCATGCGCGCCCTGTTGCCTAGCTCGGAGGCGAGCAGGCAGTCCTCGATCTGGATCACCTTGTTCCAGCCGGCGGGGGCGTGGAAGCCGCAGAGTAGCTCGCCGTTGGGCCCCTGGCCGAAGGAGTACTCGAGCTTGTTGCGATAGCGCCACTCCTGCACCGCGGGCACGATCGGGTCGAGCCTGTAGCCGTCGAGGTGCCCGATCCGCCGCAGCGCCTCGTCGATTTGGTCGCGCTTTACCTCGAGCTGGCGCTCGTAGGGCAGCACCTGCCAGGGCACGCCAGGGTGCTCGGCACGCGGCTCGATCCGCTCTGGGCCTGCCTCGAGGATCTCCAGCGCACGCGCGTGAGCGTAGGCGCGCTTGCGCTTGTAGACGAGCGCCTGCACCCTGTCGCCAGGGATCGCGCCGGCTACGAACACGACGTAGCCCTCCTCGCCATAGCGCGCAACGCCCTCGCCGCCGTAGGCCAGCGAGTCGATCGTCAGCTCGATGCGCTCGCCGCGCTCGGGGCGGCGCGCGCGCACGGCACCAGTCGTGCTCGCCGTCGTGGTTGGCTCGTCGCTCATGCGTCCGTGGCGATCAGGTGCTCGAGCAGCGCCTTCTGCGCGTGCCGGCGGTTCTCCGCCTGGTCCCAGATCCGCTGGCGCTCGCCATAGAGAAGCTCGGCGGAGATCTCCTCTCCTGGATGCGCTGGCAGGCAGTGCAACGCGAACACGCCTGGTGCGGCCGCGTCGAGCAGCGCGTCATCGAGTTTGTAGGGCGTGAGCGCGGCGCGCTTGGCGTCGCTGTCCTGCTCGCCCATGCTGACCCAGACGTCGGTGCAGACCATCACCGCGTCGGCGACAGCCTCACGCGGGTCTGTGTGCAGCGTGACCCTGCCGCGCGCTTCGGGGGGTAGGTCCAGGTCCTGCTCGAGCGAGTACTCGGGCGGTGAGGCGACCGCGACGTGCATCCCGGCGAGCGCCCCAAGCAACGCGAGCGAGCGCGCGACATTGTTGCCGTCGCCGACGTAGGCAACCTTCAGCCCGGCAAGCGCTCCGCACGCCTCGCGCACTGTGAGCAGGTCGGCGAGCGCCTGGCAGGGGTGGTGCTCGGCGGTCAGCATGTTGAAGACGGGTATCGAGGAATGCTCCGCCAGCTCGCGCAGGTCGGCGTCGGGTCCTGTGCGCACGCCGACCGCGGCGACGTGCCGGCAGAGCACGAGCGCGGTGTCGCGCAGCGACTCCCCACGTGAGATCTGCATCTCGTCGGAGCGCAGCACAACGGCGTGTCCGCCGAGCTCGTGCACGCCCACCTCGAAGGAGATCCGCGTGCGCGTCGAGGGCTTCTGGAAGATCAGCGCGACGCTGCGGCCTGCCAGCGCCGCCGAGCTCAATGGCTGTGCCTTGAGCTCGATTGCACGATCCAGCAACCGCGCGAGCTGATCCTCGCTAAGCTCAGCGCCTGTGAGGAGATGTTGGGGCATGACGTGCCAGTCTACGTGGCGCGCGGGTGCGGCCTGTGTCGCGGCTGCGCTGCTGCTCGCCGGCTGCGGCGCGAGCGAAACGCCTTCGAAAGGCTCCTCGGGTGGCGGCTCCAACGCCAGCTCGAGCTCCGAATCGGGCTCGGGCGGCTCCGCGTCGCAGGCGGGATCCGGGGCTGGGGCGAGCAAGGGCAAGTCGGGCAAGCACGGCGGCCTCGAACTCGACTCGGCGAAAAAACTGCAGTACGCAAAAGTCTCCCCATCGGCGCCCGTGCAGAGCGGCACCGTTGAAATCGCCTATCGCAACATCGCGATCGACCCGGACACCGTGAAGGTGAAGGTCGGCAGCACGATCAAGTGGACCAACTACGACTCCGTCCCGCACAACGTGCAGAGCGAGGGCGGGCCGCTCAAATTCTCCTCTGGGAACTTCGGCGAAGGCAAGTCCTACGAACTGAAGGTCACCAAGCCTGGCGTGATCCACTACGAGTGCACGCTGGAGCCGGAGACGATGAACGGCACGATCGAAGTCGTCGAATAGCGCCGCTGCGCCAGTAGCTTCGCTGAGCGCCGCCGCCGAGCGCTCGCGACCGTTGCTGTCTCAGCTGAGCTGCGCCAGGCCCTCGTCCGGCGTTGAGGCCTGCGCGTGGAGCCTGCGCGGGATGCGCCCTGCGCGTCGCGCGAGACGCCCTGCACGCACCGCGTCGCGCATTGCGCGCGCCATCATCACGGGGTCCTCGGCGCGCGAGATCGCGCTTGCGACCATCACCGCGTCGCAGCCGAGCTCCATCGCGATCGCGGCGTCTGAGGCGGTGCCGACGCCCGCGTCGAGCACGACCGGCACGCTCACCGCTTCCCTGATCAGAGCGATGTTGTACGGGTTCCTGATCCCCATGCCGCTGCCGATCGGCGCGCCCAGCGGCATCACCGCCGCGCAGCCGACGTCCTGCAGGCGGCGCGCGAGCACGGGGTCGTCGCTCGTGTAGGGCAGCACGACGAAGTCCTCGTCGACGAGCTCCTCCGCGGCGCGCAGCAGCTCGGGCGCATCGGGCAGCAGCGTGTCCTCATCGCCGATCACCTCGAGCTTCACCCAGTTGGTCTGGAACGCCTCACGCGCGAGCTTCGCCGTCAGCACCGCGTCGCGGGCGGTATGGCAGCCGGCCGTGTTCGGCAGCAGCCGCACGCCCGCCTCGGCGAGCACCTCCACGAGCGAGCCGCCGCGTCCGTTGCCGCTCCCGGCGGGGACGGCCTCGATTCGTCGCAGCGCGACCGTCGCGATCTCGCTGCCGCTCGCGCGCAGCGAGTCAGCCATCAGCTCGAACGAGGCGAAGCCGCCCGTGCCCGAGATCAGCCGCGAGCGCAGCGACTCGCCCGCGATCACCAGCGGATCCTCTGTGAGCAGCTTCTCCATCAACCCCCCTGCATTGCCGTCAGCGCCTCCACGCGCGCGCCGTCGCGCAGTGCGTAGGCCTCCCAGTGCGTGCGCGGCACCACCTCGCCGTCGACGGCGACTGCAACGCCTGTGCTCTGCTCGTCGATGTCGATCTGCGCAAGCGCGGCCAGCAGGCTCGCCCCGGCGGGCAGGTCGACGCGTGCGCCGTTGAGCACGATCACGCCTCGACCTCCGCGGCCAGACTGCGCCCGTTGACTGCCAGGCCCTGTCGGTTCATCGCCGAGCCGCGCCCGGCCGCGGCTTCGTCCAGCGCCTGCGCCACGAGCTGCCCCGTGAGCGGTGCGAGCAGGATGCCGTTGCGGTAGTGGCCCGTCGCCCAGAGCAGCCCAGCGAGCTCGCCCCTGCCGATCACCGGCAGGTTGTCGGGGGTGCCCGGCCGGAAGCCAACCGACAGCTCCTCGATCTCCAGCTCGAGGATTCCAGGCACGAGCTCGCGCGCCTGGCGCAGCAGCTCGTAGACGCCGCCCGCGGTCGGGCTCGAATCGAAGCCGCGCTCCTCGACGGTCGCGCCAAGCACGTAGCGGCCGTCGCCACGCGGCACGATGTAGCCGCCCTCGTAGCGCAGCACCCTGCTCAAGAGGCCCGGCCCGGCGGGGTCGCGCAGGCGCATGATCTGCCCCTTCACTGGCCGTACCGAAACGCCTGCGGCGGGCGGCAGGCCGCCGATCTGCTGTGACCAGGCGCCGGCCGCGAGCACGACGGATGCGGCCCCAAGCAGCGCGCCGTCGGCGAGCCGCACACCCGTGACGGTGGCGCCGTCGCCGTCGGTCTCTACCGACGCGACCCCCGTACGCTCGCGCAGCTGCACGCCGCCACGCTCGCAGGCGATCCGCAGCGCGGACAGCACGATGCGCGGATCGACGCTGTGATCGTCGGGGGCTTCGAGCGCAAGCCGCACGCTGGGGGCGAGCGCAGGCTCGAGCTCGCGCGCCTCGCTTGCGCGCAGCCGCCGTGCCGTCAGCCCAAGCGACTCGCGCAAGGCGAGCTGGCGCTCCAGCTCGCGCGCCTCGTCTGCGTCGCGGGCGACCATCAGCGTGCCGCTGCGGTGTAGCTGTACCGCCTCGCCGCTCGCCGTCGTCAGCTCCTCGGCGAACTCGGGCCAGCTTGCGGCGGAGCGCGTGCCAAGCTCCAGCGCGCGCCTGCCCGCCTGCCCGAACTCGGTCTCGGCGACCGGCGCGAGCATCCCCGCCGCCACGCGCGAGGCGCCGCTGCCGAGCACGTCGCGCTCGAGCAGCGCGACCTTCATGCCGCGCTCGCTTGCGCGCCAGGCGACGGTGAGGCCGGCGATGCCGCCGCCCACCACGACGACGTCGACATCCTTTGTAGCGCCGGACATGGCTCTGATGCTAGCCCTGGTGCGCGCTCGACTGTGGTCATAGGACGCTCTGTCGATAGCTGGCAGACTGGCCCGGTGGACATGAGCGCTTCAGAGCAGGCTCTACGCCGCGAACATCGCCTCGGTGCGCAGCGGCGCTGGCGGCTGGCTGCCGCACAGCTCTATCTCGTCTGCGATGCCCAGCCTGGCGGCCGCGAGCTGGAGGAGGTGCTGCCCGCCGCAATCGCCGGAGGTGTCGAGATCGTGCAACTGCGCGAGAAGCAACTCGACGACGAGCGCCTACTCGCCGCTGCGCGGCGCGCCGTCGCGATCTGCCGGCCGCGCAACGCGCTGCTGGTCGTCAACGACCGTCCTGACATCGCCTTGCAGGCCGATGCCGACGGCGTCCACGTCGGCCAGGACGATATGCCCGTCGCCGCGGTGCGCGAGCTCGTCGGCGAGGGGCTGCTCGTCGGCCTCTCCACGCATGCGCCCTCTGAGATCGACGCGGTTACCGCTTCCTGGCGGCCTGACGCCGGCTTTGCCGACGCGGTCGGCGAGCCTGGGAGCCCCGACTGGGAGGAAGCCGAAGAGGAGCTCGACCAGACCTCTGAACGCCCCCCAGGCGTCGACTACATCGGCGTCGGCCCGGTTCACGCGACGCCGACAAAGCCAGGTAGGCCCGCCGTCGGCGTCGAGCTCGTCGCCTATGCCGCCGAGCACGCGGACCTGCCCTTCTTCGCGATTGGCGGACTCGATGCCGGCAACCTCGACGAGGTGCTTGCTGCGGGTGCGAGCAGGGTCTGCGTGCTGCGCGCGATCGCCGAGGCGCCCGATCCAAAGGCCGCTGCGCTCGCGCTGCGCGAGCTGATCGACATCGCCGCCGTGCGTCGCTAGGCAGCGCGCGGCGTAGACGCAGCGCCGAACATTCGCGCCTGCGGGATCGAGGTCGGTGCCGTAGGTCGCTAGGCTGCGGATCGTATGCGCGCAGCGATCGTCAGAGACGGCGAGATCCTCGTCGAGGAGCGTCCCGACCCGCGTCCTGGCAGCGGTCAGGTACTGGTGCGGGTCCGCGCCGCCGGCCTGAACGGCGCCGACATGATGCAGCGCCGCGGTCTCTATCCCGCTCCGCCTGGCTGGCCGCAGGACATCCCTGGCATGGAGCTCGCCGGCGAGGTCGCCGAGCTTGGCCCTGGCGCGACGCGCTTCGCCGTTGGCGAGCGTGTGATGGCGATCGTCGGCGGCGGTGCCCAGGCCGAGCTTGCCGTACTGGGCGAGCGCGAACTGATGCCGGTCCCGGAGTCGCTCTCCTGGCCGCAGGCAGGCGGCCTGCCTGAGGTCTTCCTCACCGCCCACGACGCGCTGTTCGCCCAGGCGCAGCTGCTCTGCGGTGAACGTCTGCTCGTGCATGGCGGTGCCGGCGGGGTCGGCACCGCTGCGATCCAGCTCGCCCGCGCGGCCGGCGCGCGCGTGACGGCGACCGTGCGCAACGAGGCGCTGCGCGAACAGGTCGCGGCACTTGGAGCGGCGGCGATCGCACCTGAGGGCTTCGCTGAGCATGGTCCCTTCGACGTCGTGCTCGAGCTCGTTGGGGCGCCGAACCTGACGGACAACCTGAACGCGCTGGCGACAGGCGGGCGGATCGCCGTGATCGGCGTCGGCGCCGGCGCGAAGTCGGAGCTCAACCTGCTCGCATTGATGGGCAAGCGCGCGCGTATCCACGGCTCGACCCTGCGCGCCAGGCCGCTCGAGGAGAAGGCGCTCGCCAGCAGGCGCGTCGAACGTGAGGTGCTGCCGCTGTTCGCCACGGGTGCGCTCACAGTGCCGCTTGCCGAGACGTTCCCGCTCGCCGAGGCGACGCGCGCTTACGACCGCTTCGCGGCCGGCGGCAAGCTTGGCAAGATCGTGCTCGAAATCTAACGCCTTGGCGCGTCGGGATCCCGAAATTTAACGCTCTGGCGCGTCGGGATCCAGAGCCTCAGCGCGGCTTGCGGCGCGCGTGCCTTGCGGCGTCCTTCGCGCCGAGGAACGGCGTGAGCGCGGTGTAGATCAGCAGCGGCGCAAGCAGCGGCAGCTCACGCTCGCGGCCGGCGGCGACCTCGAGGTGGACTGTCTGCCAGGCGCCGCCAACGACGGCTTCGGCGGCGATCGCGGGCGGTTCGAGGCCCGCCTCTTCGGCCAGTTGGTAGCCGGGCTGCAGGAAGGCGGCGAAGTTGCGCATCGCCTCGTCGCGCAGGTCCAGCGCCGCGGGCCCGGCCGCCATCGCCTCCACCATCCCAAGGCGGGCGTAGGCAGGCTCGACCGCGAGCGCGCGCAGAAAGGTGTGCACTGCTCGTGCGACGGCCTCCGGCCACGATCCGTCTGTCGCCGAGAAGGCCTCTGAGCTTGTGCGCAACGCTCCGGCGATGCCGACCCTCATCGCCGCCAGGAACGCGTCCTGCTTGCTGGGAAAGTGCTCGTAGAAGGTTTGGTGGGAGATGTGTGCGCGCCGCGCGATCGCTGGGATCGCAAGGCCCGTGTAGCCGTCGGCCGCGGTCGCCTCCGCGACGGCATCGAGGATCCGCTCGCGCTGGTTGAGCGCGACGAAGCGCGCGCTGAGGTCATGACGGCCGCTTGGCAGCCGCTCCCCTGGGGTCGCCGTGCGCGGGAAGCTGGGGGCGCTGCCGAGCGCGAGCGCACTGCGCCGCTCCGCAGCGCTCGTTGGCGCCTCGATGCCCTTTGGCGGTGTGAGCGGGTAGCTGCTCGCCCAGGCCGAAAGCTCGGCGGGGAGCAGCGAGAGCCCTGTGCCATCGCCACCGCGCAGCCGCGTCGCGATGACCTCGCGAATGCCGCCGAGCAGGATCGTCATCGTCAGCTGCTCGCCGGCACGCATGCGGGTACTGCCACGGGTCCGCTGGCTTGACTGACTGCCGCTTGGTGAGCTGTCCTGCAGCCGCAGGATGCGGCGGTTGAGTGCGCGCAGCGTCTGCTCGCGCCGCACGCGCGCGTCTGGCCCGGCGCCAAGCGCGCCCAGCACGAGCAGCGAGACCTGGTCCGGGTGGGAGCCTGCGATGTCCGCAAAGGCCTCCAGCGCCGTGTGCAGTCCCTCGCCTGGCGGCGCCTCGCGCTCCGCCGCCGCGAGCATCTCGGTGACGCGCGCGGCGATCTCGTCATAGGCGGCGAGCAGGCAGTCTTCCTTGTCCTGGTAGAGCTCGTAGAAGGTCGGGCGCGAGACGCCTGCCAGCGCCGTCAGGTCGGAGACTCGCACCGCCGTGTAGCCGCGCTGTGCGACCAGCTCGGCCATCGCTTCGCAGAGCCGCTCGCGCTGGTCGCGCGCGACGACCTCCGCGGCGATGCCGTGCAGGCCCGCCGGCAGGCGCTTGTACCGATCTCCGGCCTCCGGGTTCTCTCCATCCTCGGTCACGGGAGGCGAAGATACGTTTGGACTAGCAACTCTGCTCATGACATCAAGTAAGCAGAGGATGCCTTATGCGCACTGAGAGCAGCAGTCAAACCACCGTGGCGAGCGACTGGCCAGACCTCCTCTGCGTGCAACTGTCCGCGAAGATTGCTGCATGATCCCTGTCATGGACATGGAAAACGTCGTTTGACACCAAGGAAACGGCAGTAATAGACTGTCTGTCGACGCGCCTTGCTCGCGCGGCCCGCCGCGTGCTCCAGCCAGGGCTCGGCAGGCCAGAGGGGGAGCTGCGTCGCGGACCGAGGAGCCTTCAACTTGAGCAGCGAGACAGGGATCGCATGCGCCACAGCGGGCGCGCAGAGCGCCGGCGGCGCGCCGCCGGCGCCGCTGTACAAGGGTCTGCAGCCACGCTGGTGCGGCCTCGATAGCGATGGCGTCGCCGCCCACCAGCGCCTGCGACTTCACGGGGCGATGCTGCAGGCCGCCACCGAAAAGGGGGCGCTGCGCACCAGCGTCGCGGAGGTGGCGCGCATGGCGGGCGTCTCCAAGCGCACCGTCTACGACCGCTTCAGCGGCAAGCAGGAGCTGTTCCTCTCCACGTACGACTTCGCCGTCGCCCGCGCAGTCGCTCGCATCAGAGCGGCCCACGCCGCTGCGGGCGATGCAGCGGGCGCACTCTGTGCGGCATTCCAGGAGTTCCTCGAGATCCTCGCCGAGGAACCGGGCGCCGCCCGTATAGCGCTCGTCGAGACGCTGGGAGCCGGGCCGGCGGCGCTTGCAAGAGTCGACCGGAACAGGCGGGTCTTCGAGACGATGATCGCGGCCGCGCTGCCCCGCGGCAGGGATGTCTCGCCGCTCGTGCTCAAGGGCATCGTCGGCGGCATGGAAAGGGTGGTGCGTGCGCGCCTGCTCAATGGCACTGCTGCGGAGCTTGCGGACTGTGCGCCGGAGCTCGCGAGGTGGGTGCACTTCCACAGCGCCGCAACGCTGCAGTCCGAGATTGCCTCGCTGAGCGGGCATGCAGTGTCCCGCCCCGTCGACTGGAGGGCGTGGCTGCGGCCGCAGGACGAGCGCACGCGCCTGCTCAGAGTCACTGCTGCGCTCGCC
This sequence comes from Solirubrobacteraceae bacterium, assembly GCA_036490555.1. Lineage (GTDB taxonomy): Bacteria > Actinomycetota > Thermoleophilia > Solirubrobacterales > Solirubrobacteraceae > Palsa-744. The sequence goes on from DASXDO010000004.1 coordinate 158,291, forward strand.
GGGCGTGAGGGCTATGCCTCGCTCACGCCGCAGCGCCTCGCCCATGCTGCTCAACTCCCTGAGAAGATCGTCGACGAATGCCATGGCGGCGTCGAGGAGTGCTTCCTCGCCTCGCTCGAGCTGCTGATGGGCGTCGAAGCGCTCGCCGTCGTCATACGCGCAAGCAATGCTGAGCAGGATTGGCGGTTCGCAATTGCGCGCGGTGTGCAGGCGCTGCTCGCGCACCTCACGGCCCACCCTGTGCTCGCACGGATTGCCTTCATCGAGGCCTTCGGACTTGGCCCTGAGACACTTGACCGCAGAGCTGCCATCGGTCGCCGCTTCACCGACCTGCTGCTTCAGCGCGTCCCCGCCTCCCAGCGTCCTACTGAGCTCACGGCCGAGCTAGCCGGGGGAGCCGTCTGGACGGTGATTCACCACTGCATCGCAAGGGACGCGAAGCACGCGCTGCCGCGGATCGCAGACGAGGCCTGCATCCTCGCGCTCGCGCCGATGCTCGGCGGAGAGCAGGCCGCCGAGCATCCGAAGTTGGTCGGCACCCAAGGCTGACGCACACAGAGGCAGCTCGCCATTTTGGGCCAAAGGGGCAGAAAGCGAGAGATAGCCCCCAATGGCTCACCAAATTTCGCTTGACCGAACATTTGGCCCACACCCGCTAATATCGACGACGAATTTCGGGGTCAGGAGCATGCAGATCGCTTGCGCTGCTGCACCCAGGGCTACAGGGACGAATCAAAACGGGATGTGGTTGCGGTGCGGAGCGGGCCGGTGCCCGAGACGTTCGGAGTCCAGTGGCTGGGCCTCGTCGGCGACGAAATCAAAGCCGCCGTCCTCGTCAGCCTGCGCAAGCGCCCGGCGGCAGCCGCCGAGCTCGCCCAGCAGCTGAGCGGCGTCGCCTATGACGCGGCCAGGCGCAGACTGCGGGCACTGGAGGCAGGCAGCTTCGTCGAGCCTGACATCCCTGACGAGGAGACCTCATCCAATGGCAGCGCCGGAGGGGTGCGTCGCCTGACCGATCGAGGCCTCGCGCTCGCAAGCGTGCGCGACGTGGCGGCGGAGTGGGAAGCGAAGTTCGCCCCCTGGACTCCTGCCACGCGCACGCTCGGAGCGGAGGCAGCGCGCATCGCCGCCGATGTTCCCACCCGTGCGATCGGCAGGGCACTTGCGCACGGAGCGCTGCGGGTCAGCGAACTCGAGCCGCAGCTCACTGACCTCTCGCACGCTGCGCTGATATCGAGGCTCGGAGAGCTCGCCGAACGAGGGCTGCTGATCAGAGAGGCCCAGGGCCGCGAAGTCAGCTATACGCTCGCCGAGGCGGGCAGGCGCCTCGTCGGCGTGATGGTCTCGGCCGCCTGGGCGGAAGGTGCACACGTCGACCTCGACACCCGCGGCAGCGATCTCGCCGGCGCGATGCACCAGCTTGCGCCCCTCGCGCGCGTCAGCGGAGTGAGCGGCGTCTGCGCGATCCGCGAGCACTGGCACACCACCGTCCAGGAAGACGTCTACCTCAGCGCTGGCGGCGGCCGCCTCACCGCTCTCGCGGTCGGGCCCGTCGGTCAACCGGCTGCGAGGGCGGAAGGCAACCCTGTCCAGTGGGGCATGGCGCTGATAGGAGATTACGCTCAGGCGCTCACGATCGAGGGCGACGGGGAGCTTGCCAAAGCGATCGTCGAAAGCATCGCGACGGTGCTGCGACCATGACTGGCTGCCATCGGTCTTGGGTAACAGGTCGTTCACGAGCGGTTTCTGACTTTCTGCCGACCTCGATCCGTGCTCGGACCGTCGACGCCTGCTCTGAAATCCCCTTGTTCATCGGAAACCTGCCCTGACGCAGGTTGGCACGACGCCGACCTCGATTCAAAAGACTCGGTCAAGCCCGCACAATCCTGCAATCGATGTGCTAGAAACTGCGGGGTCCCCAAGACGGCTCATTTTCGGAGCAGGTGCAGTCGGGCTTGACGGAGGGGACATCGGAGTCCACCCCGCGACAGGGGACCTCTACCGAGGAGGAGCAGCACAGGGTCGCAAGTCCATACGAACTCTCTGGCAGGCGCGTCCGGCCTAGATCGGATGCGCTCCCCGGGGCCTGGCGGCCGGACCAGCGTTGACGCGCTGGTGCGCCACGGGGTCCAGCAGGCCCACCGCGTGTCGGAGTACGGGGAGCGGCGGGAAAGACAAGAAGGCCCCGAGACGGCGGGTTTCAGACGAGCCGTCTCGAGGCCGGGTACTAAACAACACAGGGAAGGATACAAGCGATGAAGAAGTTCTATGCGCTCGCGGCGCCCGTTGTGGCCGTCGTGGCGTTCATGGCGGTGCCGGCGATGGCGTCGGCGGCACCGCAGTGGTCGACCATCGGAACGGTGTCTTCGAACAGCGTCTCGGGCACCCTGTCGGTATTGAAAACCCCGACACTCAACGTGGTCTGCAACTCAATCACTGATACCGATACGTTGGAAGCTGGCAATGCCGGTGCTGAACCAGGAGAACCAGGGTATAACCCGTTCGAGCCAGGTGCCGGGACCGATCAGGATAGCGTAAACTTCGAAGAATGCGAAGAAACAAACGAAGAATGTCCTGTCACCGTTAGTGGACTCGAAGGCTACGGAACCCCCGTTGAAGTTGAAACCTTCCTGGTCAACACGGAAGCGCCGGGAGTCTTTGTAAACCTCTTCCTACCGCCTGGCGCGCTGGTAGGCAATAAACTATTCGCTGTGCTGACCCTCGAAGGGGAATGTGGTAATGTACCAGTGAACGTGGAAGGGTCGAATCCCGTCGAGGGACTCATATTCGAAGGCAGTGAAATCACGTCGCTCTCCGGCGAACTGGAAGCCAGAGGAGAAAAAGGCACATTCTCCGCTGAAACCGAACAGCCTGGAGTAACGGTCACAGAAGCCTAGTGGTTCGCTTGCAGGGTTCTGGGTCAGGAGTCGCCGCAGTGCTCTGTTTCTTCGGCTCTAGACCATCGAACTAAGAGGGGGTGTGGGGCTGCTGCAGAAGGCAGCCCCACACTCGCGCTAACACACGTGGAACGGCATAGGCAGGCGCGTCAGGGCAATTGTGTACCGCTGCTTCCACTGAAGTGGCGCTCCGGCTAACTTGGATGCAACGCCGTACGGGCCGCCTGCGGTAGGGGGCATCCCTGCGTAACGTCAGGTCAATCATCGCCGCGCCGCAGCTACGCCTCAGTGGAAGATCCGCCTTATCGGGGATGCCTCCTTGGGAGAGGAAAACTTGCTAGGTACACAAAGAACTGCACATAAGCCGGGCTCGCTAATGAAACACAAGATGGCGGTTTGTCTATGGCGCCTTCTGTCGGCTGTGCTCGTCATCTGCGGGCTATTTGCTCACATAAGTGATGCGCAGGCGACTACTCCGGTCCCCGCGCCCGGCTGGCTAATCACTTCCCAGGCGTTGCCGACGGACTTCAGTAGTTCCTATCCCAAGAATTTCTATGAGCTCGTCGTTACGAATGTCGGCGGCGCGCCGTCGAGCGGTCCTGTGACGGTCACCGATACGTTGCCTCCGGGTCTGACTCCGCAGGCGGTCGAATATAGGAATCAAGAGGAGGGCAAGGGCAAGTCGGTGAGCTGCACATCGCTTCCTACGCTCAGTTGCACGATTGCTTCTCCCATAGAACCGCTCCAAAGCGTCGTTATAGACATTTACGTTCAACCTTCGGGCACCAGCGAAGTGAGCGTAACGAATTCGGCCAGCGTGTCTGGCGGGGACGCCGTTGGACCTGCAGAAACGCTCGCCAGTCCGAACTTCATCAACTCGACCCTGCCGCCTCGGTTTGAAGTACGTGACTTTACCTTCGACGTCACTAGCACCGCAGGAAGCGCTGACGCACAAGCTGGCGATCACCCGTATGCAGTGACGGCGAGCCTCGGCTATCCGGTGACCTCGACAGCCGGGGGTCTCACGGAAGTTCCGTACGAACCGAAGCACATCGTCGTCGAACTTCCGCTCGGGTTGGTCGGCGATCCGGCCGCGCTCCCGCAGTGCACGCTCACAAGGCTGAAGGTCGAAGGTCTTTGTCCGGCCGATGCTGCGATCGGTTATTTGGAGTGGAGCACCAACGCAAACGGGAGTTTGACGAGCCCAGTCGAACCGGGGGGATCGCTCATCTACAATGTCACGCCGGAAAACGGCTACCCGGCCCAGTTCGCAGCGGAGGTGGTCGGCCTGCCCGTGTCCTTCTACGGTGTCGTGGTGCACACCCCCACAGGCTATGCGCTGCGCGTGATAGCGCCGAGCGTGATCCGTGAGGGATTCTCCCTGAATCACATATCGTTCTTCGGCAATCCCTCTGCAGTCAACGGCGGGGGTGGTCCCGCTGCTCCATTCTTCACTTATCCGGAGGACTGCTCGACCGGTGCGCCAGAAGTTGTCCTACACGCCGACTCATGGCAAGATCCAGCGGAGGTGCCGGTGAATGAGCAGACCGGCGCACCAGAACTCAACGCGGTGAACTTCGAAGAAGCACAGTGGGTTACAACCAAGGCGATCTTGCCAGCGCCGACCGGATGCGAATTGCTCGCGCCGCTGTTCAAGCCCTCATTGGCGGTGGCGCCTAGCAGTGGAAGCGAAGGCGGTAGCGCGCTCGTCGACTCACCCTCGGCGTACAGTGTCAACTTCGAGGTGCCGCAGAGCAACGACGCCACTGCTGAAGAACCGGACTTCGACTCAAGCTTTGACGAAACGCCCGGTACACCGCCCGTCAAGGACGTGCGGGTCACGCTGCCTGCTGGCGTATCCGTCTCGCCGTCGGTCGCAAATCGTAGCCTTGAAGGCTGCACCGAAGCGCAGGAGGCGCTCGACTCCAACGAACCCTCGCAGTGTCCCCTCAGTTCGAAGATCGGCACAGTCGAAGTCAAGACTCCATTGTTGGCGATGCGCGATCTGGAGGAAGGTACTGAATACGGGAAGGTGACAGGTGCGGAAACGATCGAAGGCTCGGTCTATCTAGTCGCACCGCACCCTGGAGATTTGAGCCTGGAGGGTAAAGGGGCCGGGAGATTTCGGCTGATGATCGAGCTTCACTCTGAACGCTATGGGATTGACATAAAGCTTCCTGGCGAAGCAGAAGCAAATACGGAAACAGGCCAGCTGACAGCCACCTTCAAGGAAAACCCGCAGCTGCCGGTCAGTGATCTGAAGCTGCACTTCAACGGTGGTCCTCGTGCGCCGCTCGCCAACCCCCAAGAGTGTGGCTCCTATACTACGACAGCCGTCGTCACCTCGTGGGCCGAACCGGCGGACGGTGCGGGTGTCGGCTCGTCCAACGGTTTCGTCGTGGACGGTTGCGGCTCTTCGTTGCCGTTCGCGCCTGCTTTTGATGCGGGCACGGCTAGTCCTGCTGCCGGCTCTTACAGCAGTTTCACGCTTTCCTTCGCGCGCAATGACGGTGAACAGGATCTCGGCGCGATCACGGTGAATACACCGCCTGGTCTACTCGGCAAGATCGCCGGCATTCCCAAGTGTGGGCAGGCTGAAATTGAAAGTACCGAAAAGGATGGACGGAGCGCCTGTCCTGCAAGTAGCGAAATTGGCGTCGCGCTCGCAGCTGTCGGTGCTGGCGAACACCCGTTTCAGATCAGCGACGGCAAAGTCTTCTTGACCGGTCCCTACGGCGACGGTCCGTTCGGTCTCGCGGTCGTGGTGCCCGCAGTTGCGGGCCCATTCGACCTCGGAGACGTCGTCGTACGTGCTGCTATCCATGTGAATCCGAAGACGGCGGCGCTGACCATCGCCTCGGATCCACTGCCACAGATTAGGGACGGCGTGCCGTTCCGGCTGCGCTTCACGGAAGTGGTGATCGATCGGCCCGACTTCATGCTCAACGCCACCAATTGCACCCAGCAGCAGATCAGTGCGACGATAATGGGCGAACATCCCCTCGGTTCAAGCGAAGCGGATAAGCTCAGCCCCGTTTCCAGCCCGTACGCGGCGAATGGTTGCGCCAAGCTGGCGTTTGCGCCACAGTTGACAGCGAGCACCAATGCGAAGACCTCGCGCCGGGACGGAGCGAGCCTCACGGTCAAGCTCGTATACCCACAGGAAGGTGAGGCAAACGTCAGTCGCGTGCGCGTGCAACTACCAAAGAGGCTGCCGGCGCGCCAAGCAACGCTCAAAAACGCCTGTCCGGAAGGGACATTCGCCGCAAATCCAGCATCCTGCCCGGCGCTGTCGGTGATCGGCAGCGCCAAGGCGGTTACGCCGCTACTGAGCGTGCCGCTCACTGGCCCCGCCTACTTCGTCAGCCACGGTGGCGCCAAGTTCCCGGAAATAGTGTCCGTGTTGCAAGGTGAAGGAGTCACGATAGATCTGGCCGGTGAAACCTTCATCGGCAAGGACGGAGTAACGACCAGCACGTTCGCGTCGGTACCAGATGCGCCCGTCTCGAGCTTTGAGATAGAGCTCCCGCAGGGCCCCGATTCAGTGCTCGGCGCACCTGGAGGTCATCTCTGCAAGGGCCGGCTCTCCATGCCGACGGTGATTGAGGGTCAGAATGGCGCGCAACGTACACAGCAGACACACATCACTGTAAGCGCATGTGCGGCGAAGGGCGGCAGCAAGTTGAAGAAGAAGAAAAGAAGGAGCGCCAAGAAGGCACTCCACAGAGGCGTCAAAGGCATCACGAAGCGACACAGGCGATCTGGGAGAAGGGACTTAGCGGGATGAGCCCTTTGTCGAGGAAGGTTGACGAGTGTCTGACGGCAACTCGGGGACGATGGGGTCGCAGCCTGCTGCTTGCATTCGCTGCGATCCTCGCTCTGAACGTAGGCGGCGCAGATGCGATTAAGGGCGTTGTCAGTTCGTTCGGCTCCACAGGCACTGAAGGCGGCCAGTTCGGTGCCATCGGCGGGATAGCGGTGAATCAGAATGGCGCAGGTGGGGCCGAAGCGGGCCAGGTCTACGTCGTTGACACGAGCGGGAATCGTGTGGAGATTTTCACCGCGACCGGTGCCCTTGTGCGCACTTTCGGCTGGGACGTCACACAGAGCGGTTCGGGCAACTCGGGCACGGACGCGCAACAAACGGTCACTGTGCCAAGCACTGTCACCGCCGGCACCTTCACGCTGAAGCTGACCTCCGCGACCGGAACGGGCACTCTGACAAAGAGCTCTGCCATAGTCACTGGCGTGCTGACCAAATCCGGCCGGTTCCACGTCGGCGACACGATTTCAGGCACGGGTATCGCGAACGGTACGGTGATCACAGCCGTCGGCGCCAGCACGCTTACCCTCTCTGCCACTGCAACGGTCGCAGAGAGTAGTGACGTGCTCACCGCGAGTGAGACGACTGGTTCAATTGCATACAATGCCCCAGCGGAAGGCGCTGGCAGTCTCGCTGAACGCTTGGACGCACTGCCGGCGATAGGCGCCGGTGGCGTGGAAGTCGTGGGCGGACCGGGAGCATCAGGCACGCCGTTCACAGTGACCTTCGGCGGCGGATCATTCGCGCACAACCAGGTGCAGGTGATGACTCCGGCGAGTTCGCTGCTCACGGGCGGCAGTGCGACGGTCGTCACGACCATCGCGGGCGGCGGCTATGAGATCTGCGTTGCCGCTGACAACGATGTCTGCCAGGCGGGGGAGGCATCTGCGGGAGATGGTGGCATGTCGGCGCCGCAGGACATCGCCGTTGACCAGACCAACGGCAATCTCTACGTCACAGACGAGGGAAATCGACGCGTGGACGTCTTTAGCGCTGATGGCGCCTTCGAGGGTGCCTTCGGTCTCGACGTTGACGCGAGCAACCCGTCTAACGAACTGCAGTACTGTCCCGCCACCGATGCCTGCCAAGCTGGCATCGAAGACACGGGCGTCGCAGGTGCCTTTGGTGGCGCGCTCGGCGGCCTCGCCGTCGATCCCTTCAATGACAACCTGCTAGTAGCGGACGGCTCGAACCGCCGCGTGGACGAATTCTCTGCTGCGGTCACTGGAGGAGTCGTGACTAGCGTCTCGATGATTAAGGCGTTTGGCGACGGTGTCGTCTCCTACGGCCCCGATAACACCGGGACTGCCGCGGTGCAGCAGGTCAAGGTCGTAGCGACTGGTGGCACCTTCACACTTGGCTTCGGTGGGCAAAGCACTGGCGGTGCTGGCACCGGTACCCTCAGTTCCGGGTCAAAGACCATCAGCTCGCTCGTGACAGCGGTCGGCGCGGGCAACCTTACGGTCGGCTCGGCCGAAGTAAAGTTGGTCACCGTGGCAAGTGGCCAATTCGTAGCCGGACAGCCAATCTCTGGCACCGGTATTCCCGTCGGAACGACTGTTATCTCGGTGGGAACAGTGACGGAAACATCCGGCACGAGATCGCTTAAGCTCTCCAACGCCGCGACAGCAACTGTGACCGGGGCGCAGTTGAGTTCCGAAGGGCCGCTGCCGTTCGCGGTCGGTCAGCAGATCGCCGGTGCTGGGATACCCCTAAATACTACCGTTACAGCAGTCGGCGCGGGCATGCTGACGCTCTCCCAGGGCGCGATCGCCTCCGCCACTGGCGTAGCCCTGATATCCGGCCTTCCCTATAATGCCGCCGCGGCGGAAGTGCAGAGCGCGCTTGATGGGCTCTCGAGCATTGGCGGTGCGCATGGCTCGATTGGTGTCACCGGTGGCCCTGGCAACGCCACCGGCTCCAACCCCTACGTGCTCACATTCGGCGGTTCGCTGCAAGGCGTGGAAGCCGAACAAGTCAAAGTCAGCACGGCCAGTCTTGGCGTCTCGTCTGATACCACGCTAACCTGTGTCGGCGGTGGCGAAAACCCCTCCTACCAGTGGCTGCGTAACGGTCAGTCGATCGGTGGTCAGACATCCAACACTTATACCACTGGCAGTGAAGACGAAGGTAAGGCTGTTCAATGCCAGTCCATCGGAGGTATATCGACTGTCAGTAAACAGCCGACAATCCAGCAGAGCACGCCAGCGACCGTCACTTCTCCTTTTCCTCTAGTCGCGCCACCTGTCTTCTTGGGCGGCGCGGAGCTTCCAGCGCCGACACGCACCGGACCTGGCGCTCTTACAGTCGAAAGCGGCGACACGCTTAGCTGTAACGTCGGCAGTTGGAGTGGTGCACCGGCGTTCAGCTATCAGTGGTACAAGAATGGCGTGGCGATCGGCGGCGAAATTGGGCCCACGTACGCAGTCAACTCCAGTACGGAAGCCACATACCAGTGTGTCGTCACTGCGACCAATGCGGGCGGGAGCACGGTGCTCTCTAGTGATAGGGCCGCTACCAGTCTAAGCCTCGGACAGACAAAGGCGGAAGTCAACTCTTCGACTACTGCGACGACGACTACCAAAGGCTCTGCAGGCTACGAGATCTGCGTTCCTGCCAACGGCGATGTCTGCAAGACCGGCCTTGCCAGTTCCACTGTAGGTGCCTTCGGTACGAATGGTCCAACCTCCGTGGTCGCCGACTCCAATGGAGAGATCTATGCGACGGATACGGTGAACTCCCGAGTGGAGAGCTTTAATCCTGCTGCCACCAGCCAGAACACGTTCGATCCCGGTCAGCTCTCGGCTGCTACCGCCCTGGCGATGGATGAGTCCGATGACGACCTCTATGCGGTCAAGCCGGCAGGCTCCGAACAGGAGGTGCTACGTGTGTCCGCGGCAGAAAGCTTGCTGGAAACAGATGGCGTCGGCAGTGGCATCGCTGCGGTAAGCGGCATCGCCTACAACCAGTCCAGTGGCAGCATCTACCTCACCCTCACCGCTCCACTTCCCGCTGGTCAGCGGGTAGCGATACTCAACGAAGTGATAGCGCCGACCGTGAAGATCGAACCAGTCACCGGTATCGGCGAGACCACCGCTACGTTTCACGGTGAGGTCGATCCTAATCCGAATGGCATTACGTCTGTGCCGGCTTCGTACCATTTCGAATATTCGACAAACGGCACAACGTGGGTACATGTCCCAACGGAAGTCGAAGGCGAAGAATCGGCTGGCAGCGGCACTAGCGAAGTGGCGGTGTCGAAGGCCGCGACGGGCCTTTCGCCCTCCACGTTATACCTTGTGCGGCTTGTCGCCCACGGCAGTGGTGGTACGGCCACCTCTGGCACAGAAACGTTCACGACCTCGGGTGCCGTTCCCACTATTTCGCAGACCTACGGCTCGTCGATCGGCTCTACGGACGCGTCACTTTACGGAGAGATCAACCCCAATAATCAGTCAACCACTTACTATTTTCAATACGTAAGCGAAGCTGCCTACGACGCCGAAGGCTTCAACCACGCCATTCAGGTGCCAGCCATCGAACGCCACATCGGCTCCGGCGTGCAGTTGCTGCCTGTATCTGAGTCTATTAGCGGCTTGGAACCAGGGACCACCTACGACTTCCGCTTGGTCGCGACTAACGCTGCCGGTGCACCCGTGCAAAGTCCCACCCGTACCTTCATGACAGCTACCCTCTCGCAGGCGGCCACCTGTCCAAACGAAGCTCTGCGCAGGGAAAACGACTCCACGACACTTCCCGACTGTCGCGCCTACGAGATGGTTACACCTCCGTATCAGGGAGGTTCCTCGGTAGGCTCAGGGCTCGGTAGCACGCGAGGCCAGGAAGCCGTAAACGGCGGCAAAGACTTCATGTTCAAAGAGATTGGCACCTTTGCTGACGCAGAAAACAGCGAGAGTGGCGGCGTAGGAACCTACTACGAGGCCAGCAGCGGGCCCGATGGTTGGCAGACGACTGCGCTTGATCCTAGTCCGGTGCTCGCTACGACCGAAGTCGAAAAGCTGGGTACGAGCATCGACGGAGCAACAACCCTTTGGAGCTTGAACCTTCCTTCGCAGCTCTGGCGTCGCGAAGCCAGCGGTGAATTTATCGAGATTGGGCCCGCCTTCCCGCCCGGCACCCAGCCCCCGGTGAATGAATATGAAAATAGCGGCGGGCTTCGCGAGGCGCATTACGAGGACTCATCTGAAGATTTCGAACGCGTACTGTTCACGATCGACAATGCCTACTGGCCGGGGGACGGCACCACGGAGCACAAAGAAGGTACGTCTTCCAATGTAGTTGGTGACTATTCTCTCTATGAGTATGCTAGTACGGGCGATCAGGCGCCGACGCTTGTCTCCGATGACAATGCTGGCCTACAGCTGACCCAGTGCGGCACTGAAGCGGCTGGCAGCAGGGGAGCAGGGGTTGAGCGGTCAACAAGCGAAAATCCCATCTCCACACGGGGCTGGACGGTCTTCTTCGAAGCTCAGGCGCAAACGACCGGGGAAGGGTGCAAAGCCGGTGGGCCCTCTGCCACACAGCTCTATGCGCGCATCGGGGAACAGCCCGCGCAGGCGACTGTCGTCAATGTCGCGGCCGCGGGCGGCTGTGAATCCTCGCCGTACTGTGACATCACTTCCAACGTGACCTTCGACGGCGCCGCATCTGACGGCTCGCGCGTGTTCTTCACGAGTTCTCAAGGGTTGCTGCCTATTGACACGAATGCGGAACCCGATATCTACGAGTGCGAACTGCCGGGTGACGGAGGTACGCAGCCGGTCTACGAAAAAGTGGGCAGCACCATCTCGCCGGTCAATCATTGTCCGATGCTGAAGCTCGTAACGGCCACGGAATCGGGCCAAGCCGCTGACGTACTGGGTGTGGTGCGCGTCGCTTTGGAAGGCACGCGCGTCTACTACGTCGCCAAGGGAGTCGTTACGAGCGCGGTGAACCCACTTGGGGAGACGGCCCAGCCTGGTGCTGACAACATGTACGTGTACGATGCCGAAACTGGTCACACTCAGTTCGTCGCGACACTGGCGGCAAGCGACAGTGCCGATTGGACCGGTACCGCCAGTGGGCGCCCGCAGGCAACGCCTGACGGCGACTACTTAGTGTTCACCAGCAGCGCTGATTTGACCCCGGACGACACATCGAGCGTGGCCCAGGTTTTCCGTTACGACGCCAGCAGCGAACAGCTTATCCGCGTCTCTATCGGCGAGGACGGCTACGACCAAGACGGCAACACGACCTACCCCGATTTTATCCCCATTGAGAACAAAGCGGCTGGCGGTGGCCCCAACTACGGGCAGATTGGAGCGATCTCCAGCGACGGACGACAGATCCTCTTTGGTAGTGAAGCGGCGCTCGCGGAAGGTGCAGTCGGGGGCGGAGAAAACCTATACGAATATCGTGAAGGCAACGTAGGTCTTGTCTACGAGGGCCCGTTGTTGGTCGAAGGCCATGGCGTAGAAGCGGGTATCGACAGATCCGGCGAAAACATCTTCTTCCTCACCGGCAGGCAACTCGTTCCCGAGGACATCGACACCGCAGATGGCATCTACGATGCCCATGTCGATGGCGGCTTCGAAGCTCATCTCACGATCCCCGGTTGTGAAGGCGAAGCCTGCCTAGGCCCCTTCTCAGAGCCGTTTATCCAGCCGATTCCTGGCAGCACGGGCTCCCCACAGATTGGCAATCTCCAAACCCATGTCGAAGAACCCGAAGAACCTACTACGATCACCAAGCATTCCGTCCACGGCAAGACGATCACCCTGACCGTCAAGGCCCCCGCCAAGGGAACCCTCACCCTCTCTGGCGCCGGCCTGACCAAGATCACGAAGTCGGTCCCGAAGGCCGGCTCATACAAGCTGAAGACGAGGCCGACGAAGGCCGAGGGCCTAGCGATCAAACGCGAGGGAAAGGTGAAGCTGAAGGTCCGGGTCACCTTCAGGCCATCCTCAGGCAAGTCCACCTCGGCGACGACGAAGGTCACCCTGCGCAGCTGAGTCGCAGGGCTCCCTCCGGCTTCTCGCCATCAGAGCATGAGCGTCGCCTTGGCCCTCTCCGGCGGCGGCGCTCGGCTGCCCTTGTCACCTTTCTCGCCGGAAACCGTCATACGGTCCGATCTATGCATAAACCGTCGTCCATCGGAACCTTGACGGCCAGGCTGCAGACGGCGAGCATGTCCCCTCGCGGCTACGGACAGCCGCCCATGGCCTAGCGACCGAGCGCCGCGCCTGGCAAGCGAGACGCCGAATGCGGACCTGGGCGGACGCCTGGATCCGCAGACAGATGACCGCTTGATAGCTGGGTACAAGTGGTCTCCATGTGGTTATGCTGGGTATGCCGTCTGCGATCGGCGCGTGGCGCAGGGGCGCTTGGAAACGCGGGTTTACAGCACGCAGGAAGGCATTGGCAGGGCAAGGAAGGGCATCGGCAGCAGTAGCGGCGAGAGGGTTAGGACGGAGGGAAGATGACTGAGGTTCTGGAGCGTCCGCGAGCACGGGCGCGGACTGCGCAGCGAGAGTTGGCGCCGCATGTCCCGACGGAGCCAACCGAGCTGACGAAGCCGCTGTACCAGGCGCTGAAGCGCGGCAGGAGGGCGGCGGACGGCCCAACCGACGAGCAGGTGCGACGCCATCAGCGGCTGCGGTTGCACGGCGCGATGATCGAGCTCGCCGCCCAGCGGGGCTATGGGGCTGCATCCACGCGCGAGCTCTCGCGGCTCGCCGCGGTCTCCAAGCACGACATGTACAAGCACTTTGCGACGAAGGAGCTCTACTTCCTCGCGACCTACGAGTTCGTCGTGCGCAGCGCAGCGAGGCGCGTAGGCGCCGCGGAGTTGTGCGAGAGCAGTTGGCGCGAGCGGCTCGCGAAGGGCTTCGAGGAGTTCGCGAAGGTCGTCGTGGAGCAGGACAACGCGACGCGCATCGCATTGATCGAGGTGCTTGGCGTCGGCGAGGCGGCCCGGGGCCGGATGGCGCACTCCCGCGCCGTCTTCGAGCAGATGCTTGCCGCAAGCCTCGATCGCGCGCCAGGCGCTGCGCATATGCCGCCGCTGTTCCTGAAGGCGATTGCCCATGGGGTCGAACGTGTAACCCGCGGACTGCTGCTCGCGGGCGAGCAGGAGACGCTGCCGCCGCTCATGTCTCAGCTGCTCGACTGGACGCTCTGCCTGCACACACCTGCGGCGCGTTCGCTGCTGGAAAGCCAGGCTGCTGGCTCAACGGGCGCGAGGAGGTCGTCGAGGATCGACAACGGCGCTGTCCGGCACAGAGGCGAGGCGGACCGCCCCTGCGCTAGCGAGGATCGCCTTCGCAACGGCGTCGATCGTCTCCGCACCGGCGAGGACCGCCTGCGCGTGCTGCGCGCGACGGCGCTGATCGCTGCCCGCGACGGGTACGCCTTGCTGACGCCCGCCCAGATACTGCTCGTCTCTGGCGTGAGCAGCGAGAGCTTCGAAGCGCTCTACCCGCGCGCGAACCGTGGCCTCGAGCAGTGCTTCCTCGACGCCCATGACCTGCTCTGGGCAGAAGCGTTGCTCTGCGTGGAGCGCGCTGCGAAGGCGAAGGACAGCAGCGAGTCGCCGACGCATGCAGCGATCGCGGCGCTGCTGGATCGCGTTGCGACCGATCCGGTGTTCGCGCGCGTCGCCTTCGCCGAGGTGCTCGCGGTTGGACCCGCCGCCCTAGAGCGGCGGGAACGGGTGCTGAGTCGCCTCGCGGCGCTGCTGAGCGCATCGCTGCCTGCGGGACACAGCGGGGCTCCCGTCGCGATGGAGGCGACCTCAGGGGCGATCTGGGGCCTGGGCGCCCATCACGTCGTCCACCGCGCGAGCGCCCAGGTGCGCGAGCTCGGCGATGCTCTCTCCTACCTCGCCCTCGCACCCGCGATCGGCACGAAGGCTGCGTTCAAACAGCTGCGCCGCTGACGTTGGCGAGGGCTTTGGCCCACGCTGCCCATCCGGCTTCGGCCCACGCTCCGCATCTGGCTTCGCATTCGGGTCCCCGCGGCCCGCGGGGTTGCCACCAGAAGACCAGCTAGACCGCTAGGTACGTCTCCGTCTAGAGCGGTAATTGACGTTTTGCCCAGCGTTTGTGCGACCGCTGTCGGTTTCTGCAAACGCTTTCTATAAACCATCTCTTGACGTCAACCTCGGGGCGGGTTAGTTTCGCCATCGATCTTCACTTGCGCTGCCTTGCGCAGCGGCCCCCGAGGGACATAGACGCATGACTTCAAACAATGCAGATGCGCAGCTGCGACGCGGCAAGGCGCAGCCTGCGCAACGCGATACGACGGCCCTCGGGACGCGTCGCCGCAGCGGCGCGAAGCCGCCCCGCCTGCGTGACACGACCTCTGAGGACGTCACCGAGCTGCAGCGCGCGCGCCTCATCCTTGCGGCGGTCGACGCGGCCGATGAGCTGACGCTCGATGAGGTGAGCGTCTTGCAGATCACGACGAGAGCGGGTGTCTCGCGCAAGACCTTCTACGAGCTCTTCGAGGACCGCAACGACTGCCTGCTCGCCGCCGTCCAGGCGACGGTTGCGCGCATCTCCGAAGCCATGCTGCCCGCCTACAGGCAGCAGCGTGGCTGGGCGAAACAGATACGCGCAGGACTCGCCGCACTGCTTGCGTTCCTCGACGAGCACCCTGCCCATGGGCGCCTCTGCGTGAAGGCAGCGTTCGGCGGCGAACCAAGGCTGCTTGCCTACCGCATGCAGGTGACCGCACCTGTCGCGGAGGCGCTCGAGGCGGGCCGCGTGAAAAGCGCGGTTGCGGTCACCTCGCTCACCGCCGAGGCGCTGATAGGGGCGGTGCTCTCGACGCTGCACAAGCGCCTGCTCAGCTCCCAGCAGGAGTCGTGCTCAGAGTTGCTGAACCCGCTGATGAGCATGATCGCGCTGCACTTCCGCGGGCCCGCAGCGGCGCGGGCTGAGCTTGCGGCGCCCTCGCCAAAGGCTGGGAAGCCAAGCGTCGTCGCGCCGACGACGAACCCGCTCGAGGGTGTCCAGACGAGGCTCACCTACAGGACGTTGCGCGTACTGAGGGCAATCGAGGATGCGCCTGGCTCGAGCAATGGCACGGTTGCCGCCGCCGCTGGCCTTGGCGATCTTGGCCAGGCCTCGAAGCTCTTGAAACGGCTGCAGGCGCTGGAGCTCGTCGACAACATCGGCCAAGGCGCAGGTGGCCCGAACGCCTGGGAGCTCACCGAGCGGGGCAAACGGATCCTCGCGACGATCAATACGGCGGCTGCGCCGCATGCCACTCGTCGCGGTCCCGGCTCCCCTGCATAGCAGTCACCAGATCGCGTAAACCGCCTCAAGCGACGTCTAGGGTCGTCGCCGTGACGCCGAAACCGACAACAGCAGGGCTCAATGCGCTGCGCTCGCTGGCCGAGTGCCAGCTCCAGATCCAGGCCGCTCGCGCCGCGGATGTGCAGATCAACAAAGAGGCTCTCGATCGCAAGTCTCCGCTTTTCCGGATCGCACAGTCTCTGTTGGCGCTTGCGATCACGGCTGCGCTGGTAGGACAGGTAGTACAATGAGCATCATGAAGCGTGCTGTGAAGCCGCCCCTGAGAACGCGCTCGATGGCCGAGCTCCTGCAATCGGAGGACCTCGACGAAGTGACTGCCAAGGAGTAGCGCGCAGCCCTGCACTTCAAGCAGACCACTGTGCCTGGGCTGGGCTTGCGGGGCCCAATCCTTCCCTTCTCAGTCAGAGCGCTCTTCCGTCGGCTGCGCTCCCGCCGCGGCTGAAGAGGTCAATACGGCGGCTGCGCCGCATGCCACTCGCCGAGGCGCCTGAAGGCCTCCCAGAAGGCGCGCTTGCTGTCCTGCTCGTCGAGCGATTCGTCGATGTTCGGCACATGAAGTGCCTCGATCGTCGGCGTGAAGGCCTGGACCTCGCCGATGAGCGGCCGCAGCTCGTGCGCAAGGGGCACAGACATCTCGTTGATCGCTTCGAGCGCAGACAGGCCCATCACGACGATGATCTTTGGCTGGACGATCGCAAGCTCCTCAACGACGCGCGAGATGCAGCCAAAGTCCGCGAGCGTAGGGTCGGCGATCGGGCACTTCACGCAGAGCGTGCCATAGATCGTGAGCGGGTCGATCGAGAGGCGCTTGAAGGACTTCATGAGGGCGCCCCCTGAGCGGCCGTAGAAGGCGACGCCCTCCTCGATCTCCGCGGGCGTTGGCCCATGCTTGATCAGCATGATGTCCGCCTGAGGATGCCCAGAGCCAAGCACAGGCATGAGATTGCCCCTAGGGCAGTGAGGACAGGACTGCAGCTCGCGCGTTAGCGAGTTCAGCTCCCTGATCGCCCGCTCTAGATACTTCTCGGAGATCTCATCGTCAGTCAGAGGCATCGACGCGGAGGTATTGGACGGCGCCCTCGCTTGTCCTTGCTGATGCAGCGCCAGTTGCGGGTGATCGCTTGCAGCAGCGGCCTCCGCGGCCGCGATACAGGCCACCACTTGCGCTCCAGGACTGCCTCCGCGCGCCGCGTTCAAGACCCCCGCCGAGGCTTTGTAGCGCGCTTCACCCTGCTCGCCCTGCGCGCCCTGCGCGCCGCAGGCGGCGTCGCCTTCGTCTGCAGGAACTTCAACGCCTGGACGTAGAGCAGGCTCGTCGGCTTCGTGAGGATGTCCGCCTCGCGCAGCGACTCGAGGAACTCCTCAGGGCCATCGAAGTCGCGCATCCTGATGCGGACCGAGCCAAGGCCCTGGGCGACGTGCGAGTCCGAGCCCGCCCCCGCTGGAATCCGATACTTCGCGGCGAAGCGCGCCGCCTCCTCGTTGAAGGCGCCAATCGCGACGCGGGCGTTGAACGCCTCGAGCGCGTCGACGTCGGGCAGGACCGTGAGCAGATGCTCGTAGTCAGGCACAGAGTGCAGCCTGTCGAAGGGATGGGGCACATAGACGAGCCCGCCCTGGCGCTTGATCTCCGCAACCGTCTCGGCGAGCGTGAGGCCCTTTGGGATCAGCTCTTTGATGAAGAGCCCGATCACCTCGCCCTGGGAGGCGGTCTTCACCTCCTCGCCGACGATCACCTTGACGCCGAACTCCTCTGCCTTGGCCTTCGCCTCGAGGGCGCCAGAGATCTCGTTGTGGTCGGTGACCGCGATCGCGCCAAGACCACGTTCGCGGGCACTGCCAAGCAGGACCTCGACGGGCGTTTCGCAGTCGTAGGAGTGGTCTGTGTGCATGTGCAGGTCGACGTCGATCAGCGGCCTGCCCGCAAGGCGTCTGCGCAGCTTCGGGTCGCCCTCAGCTGAGTGCCTGCGCGCAGCGACCTGCTCATAGACCCGTTCGATCTCGTCAACCTCGCCGTCAAGCAGGGCGTAGTCGCCAGGGAAGTAGCGCTCCATCAGAGCGGCCGTCTCAGGGCTCGTCGCGATGCGGGCGTCGAGTCGCCCAAGGAAGGTCTCGACGAAGCGTCGCGCAATCAGCGTCGAGAGCAAGCGCTCAGTTGGCGCATGGAAGGTCGCGACGTTGAGCGAGCGCGAGTGGCGCAGGGCGGCGTTTGATGCGCTTGGCGCAAAGGGCTCATGGACGTGGACGAAGTCAAGTGGCAGCGTCGCCGTCAGCTGCTCGATCGTCCTTGCGACATCGACTGGCAGCGCCATCGGCGGGCGCTGGCGCGAGTGGCCGCCGCCAGGCACGTCGAGGACCTCGCCGACCGCGAGCACCGCTGGCTCGCCGGCGCCTGTCGCCTCCAGCAGCCGCTGCGGCGTCGCTCGCAGCTCGCGCAGCATCCTGCGGCTCGCGCGCACGCGCTCGCCTGAGCGCGAGGGAGCGACGATGATGACGCTGTGCCCGCGCCGCGAGAGCTCCCCTGCGACGCGACGCACATGGGCATTGACCTCGTTCTCCTCCGCCTCCCAGGGGAACGGGGTGACGTGAGCAATCGAGAACCGCGGCTCGGCCACGGCAGCATTATCGCGCGTCAGCGCGCCGCGCGGAGCAGACGCCCCGCGCGGAACGCGAGACGTCAGGACTTCGCCTTCGCCCTTGTCCGTGGCGAAGCCTTCTTCGCCGGCTTGGCTGCAGCCGTCGCGCTTGCAGCCGCCGCCTTCGCAGCCGCAGGTCTCGCGGGTCTCGCCGCGACCTTCGCCTTCGCTCCGCTCCTGCCTGGCACGCCCGCGTACTTCGCGATGAACTTCTCCGTGTCCGTCCTCGCGATGTCGTCTGGACGCTGGTTGTGGGGCGACTTCATCAGGTAGGAGCTGGGGCCGTCGAGCTGGCCGCCGATGCCATTGTTGAGGGCGAGCTTGCAGCAGCGCACCGCGTCGATCACGATCCCCGCAGAGTTGGGCGAGTCCCAGACCTCGAGCTTCAGCTCGACGTTCAAAGGCACGTCGCCAAAGGCCTGGCCCTCAACCCTGATGTGGGCCCACTTGCGGTCCGTGAGCCAGGGCACGTAGTCGGAGGGGCCGATGTAGACGTCGTCAGCTGGCAGCTTCTCGTCCATGATCGAGGTGACGGCGTTCGTCTTGCTGATCTTCTTGCTCTCGAGGCGCTCGCGCTCGAGCATGTTGTAGAAGTCCATGTTGCCGCCGACGTTCAGCTGCGAGGTGCGCTTGATCGCCACGCCCCTGTCGTCGAACAGGCGCGCAAGCGTCCGGTGCACGATCGTCGCGCCGACCTGGGACTTGATGTCGTCGCCGACGATAGGCAGCTTCGCCGCTTTGAAGCGCCTGTCCCAGTAGTCCTCCCTAGCGATGAAGACGGGGATGCAGTTGACGAAGCCACAGCCAGCCTCGAGGACCTGCTCGACGTACCACTTCGTCGCGTCCTCAGAGCCGACTGGCAGGTAGGAGACGACGACGTCGGTGTGGGTCTCCCTGAGGATCTTCACGATGTCCGCCGTCTCCCCAGGGGCCTTCACGATCTTCTGCTTCAGATACTTGCCAAGGCCGTCGTGGGTCATGCCCCTGTAGACGGGCACACCCAGCTTGCTTGGCACCGCCTGCTTGCCCTTCGCGAACTTGATCGTGTTGTTCTGCCCCGCCCAGATCGCCTGGCCAAGGTCCTTGCCGACCTTCTCCCTGTCGATGTCGAAGGCGGCGGTGAACTCGATGTCCCGCACGTGGTAGCCGCCAAGGTCGACGTGCATGAGGCCAGGGACCCGCTCAGAGGGGTCTGCGCCGGCGTAGTAGTGGACGCCCTGGACGAACGCGGAGGCGCAGTTGCCGACGCCGATGATCGCGACCCGGACTTTCTCGCCGGAGTAGCGCGCCGCACCGTTGGTGGAGGGCTTGCCGTTGCTCTGCTCTGTGCTCACTTGAAGATGTCCTTGTGCTCGTTGATCGAGAGAGGGTAGCCGTGATGGGCCTTCTTTGACGACGGGCTCAGCTGAGCGCCTTGCGCACGTGCCAGATGCGTTGCAGCACTGTGACCACGCTGAGCGCAGCGAGCACGTAGACGGCGTCGGCGAGCAGGCTGAAATTCCCGAGCGAGGCGCCTCTTGCGAAGACGAGGCCGATCGAGAGGATCACGACTCTGACGGGCCTGCTTGCGATCCCGACCTTGCACTCGACGCCAAGCGCCTCTGCGCGCGCCCGCGTGTAGGAAACCATCAACGAGGCGAGCACGGCGATCACGACCGCGGCTGCGGCCCCTGGGCGGCCTTCCTTCGCGAACACCGCGGCGACCGCGGTGAGCACGATGCCCTCCTCGATGCGGTCGAGCGTCGAGTCGAGGAACGCGCCAAAGGGCGTGCCCTTGCCTGACATGCGCGAGTAGCGCCCGTCAAGCGTGTCCATGACCGAGCCGACGATGAAGGAGACGCCGCCAAGGAAGAAGAGCTTCTCCCAGACGAGGGCGGCAGCGAGCACGTTGAGCACGAGACCCGTGAGCGAGATCGCGTTTGGCGTCAGGCGCGACTCGATCAGCCTGTTGCGCACCAGCTCGCGCCGCTGCGCAGTCGTGAGCGGGGCGCCGCCGTTGCGACGCAGCCTCGGCCCGCCTGAGCCCTGCTGCCCGTCGCGCCGTCGAGAGCCAGCCCGCTGGCGGGGAGTCTCGCTGTGAGGGGTGGTGGGCATTGGTGCTCCTGCTCCTCCTTTTGGCTATCCGCCTGCGCCTGCGGGCGCAGCGAGCGAGCGCAGGCGCCAGGCGAGCGGTCTCAGCCACTCCAGCCTACGCGCTCCATAGGCGGACACCCCTGCGGTGAGCGCGCCCATCGCGACGTCGAAGATGAAGTGGTTGGCGGTGGCGATTACGACGAACGTGATGATCAGCGGGTAGAGCGCCCAGAAGACCTTCAGCGCCCTGAAGCGCACGAGCCTCGCAAGCTGCCAGCCGATCATGAGCGCGAAGGCGACGTGCATCGAGGGGACCGCCGCATAAGGGTTGACGAGGCCCGTCATCGAGGCCGAGCCATGCGCACCAGTGACGCTCGTGAGGTTGGCGACGGTATCGACGAAGCCCCACTCAGGCAGGAACCTTGGCGGCGCGGTGGGGAACACGACGTAGCCGATGAGGGCGATCAGCATCGAGATCACGAGCCTGTTGCGCAGCGGGTAGTAGGCCTTGTTGTGGCGCAGGTATATGTAGACGAGCGCGGTGATCGCGACCGTCGTCTGGGCGTTCACATAGAGCCAGGAGGCGATGTCCATGAGTGCATGGCTGCTCATCGCCCAGGACTGGATCGCAGGCTCGACGAAGATGTGCAGCGAGCGCTCGAGGTGGATGATCTCCGAGGCGTGGTCGAAGGGCACCGTGTTGTTGACCTCGGCGACCGCTCGCACAACGCTGTAGCTCATGTAGGCGCCTGCGAACAGCAGCACCTGGCGGATGAGATCGAGCCAGCCCGCAGGCAGGATCTTTTCCTGGAGCTGCTTCGTGCTCCTCGCCTTCAGACTGCGTCGCAGAGCAGTCTGCGGTCGGCTAGGAGGGGCGAGCATCGCCGAGGAAGGGTAGTGCATGGTGGGTCTTCAGGGTGGACTTCAGGGCGTTGCGTCAGCCGAACAACGAGGTCCCTGCGAGAAGATCCTGTCAAGCGAAAAGGAGATTTCGACGGAGATCCTGCCCGCAGCATGGGCCTGCACCTCGATGTACCCGTGAGGGGCCTGCTCGACGCAGGCATCCGGTGAGCTTGGCTTCCAATAGGGGGTCCAGCGCAGGCGTACCTCGTAGCTGCCTGAACGTGGCGCCTGGATCGCGAACGTGTCGCTGCTGAGGCTGAGCAGCGTTGCGGGCCGCTGCACAAGTGGCGTTTGGTCCCTCACTTCGTACAGCTTCCAGTCGCCTGTATGCCAGGCCTGGCGGAGGTAGGGCAGGCCCTGCCTGATCAGCCTTGCCTCGGCCTGCCCTGCAGAGTCGATGTGGCCGTTGGGCAGCGCGACGTAGGAGATCGCGTCGCTGTGCAGCCAGTCCCTGTAGGCGGCGGCGGTGAGGCGCTTTTCGTAGAAGAGCGCGCCATACCTGACGTCGAGCTGACGCTCCCAGCCCCTCGCGATCGAGATGTTGCCGCGAGGCAGGTAGGCGGCCTCCCAATGGGACGTAGTGAGCGGCACCTCGACCCGCAGCGGCTTGCCAGAGGAGAGCTGCTCGAGCTCCCTGCGCAGCGGTGCGTAGTAGGAGGCGCTCGCCGTCGGGTCGCCTGCGAGCGAGATCTGGTCGTGGACCGAGGTCGCCAGCTGCCAGTAGAGCAGCAGCGGGCAGAGCATGATCAGCAGCCTGCGACGCTGCCAGAGCGTGCCTGCGAGGAGCGGCGCCCCGAGCAGCTCGCCAAGGCGCGCGGCGTTGCCGCCCATCGGCGTCTTCAGCAGGTAGGAGGCGAGCAGCGCGATCGCATAGAGCCCTGCGCCGATCCTGAGCGTCTTGCAGGCGTGAGGGCTGAGGGTGCCCTGCGGCAGCAGCACCGCGACCGCAAGCGCGCCACCAAGCTCCGGCCAGAGCGCCCCCGCCGCAAACGGCTCGTAGCCGCCCTCGGAAAAGGCGAGGCCAAGCAGCAGGATCGGGACAAGGCTGACGCCACAGAGGGCGAGCCCTGCGGTGGCCTCAGGCGCTCGCCGCGGTGAGGCGCTGAGCGCTGCGAGCGCGTAGGCGAGTCCAGCGAGCCCAAGGAAGGCGCCCGCGACGGGACTTGCGACGGTGGTGAGCAGGGCGAGCAGCAGTGAGAGCGAACGGCGGCCAGGCGACAGGCTCGCCGCTGACGGTGGCTCGCCGCCAAGCGGCTGGTGGCCAGGCGACGGCGATCCACTGCTCCCGGGGGCGGCGAGCACGGCGAGGCTGGCCAGCCCGAGGGCCACGCCAAGGTCGTAGGGCACGCGCCCCGAGGGCAGCTCGCAGCAGAGCCCAAATGCGAAGGAAAGCGTCGCGACGCGGGCGGCAGTGGGCGGAAAGGCCTTTGTCGCGAGCACGCCGAACAGCGCTGCTCCGGCGACTGCGCTCAGCGCGAGCAGCGGTCGCACTCCCAGCCAGGCGCCGAGCGCAGGCGAGATCAGCGAGTAGGAAGGCAGCGCGTGGCCTGAGTACCAGCCGTTGTCCCAGATCGTGAAGCCGACGCGTGAGAAGAGGTCCGACCTGTACGTCGCCGCCGCGAGGTCCGCGCCCGGCGGGGCGAGGATGAGGTAGAGGAGGGAGAGTGGGAGCGCAAGCAGAAGGCCGAGCGTCCAAGGGGGTGCGCCCGGCAGCGGTTGCGAGGTCTTGATCGATCGCTCATTCCGGGGGCTCTCGGTGAGGCTCGGCACGCGCCGAGCATACGGTCGTGGCGCGCCGTCGCGCGTCTGCGACGATCCGTCGCGCTATCGCTGCTAAGCGACTGCGACTATGCCAGCTGTGCTCGAAGGCGGCGGGACCGCTTCGTCATGCTGACGCAGGCTTTCGATGTGCAATTCGACCCCATCGTGGATGAGCCGCTCCACCTCTGCCTTGCTGGCACCAACGACGCCAAGGCCCGGTAGATCTGGGCAGTAGGCTCCCCATCCCTTGTCCGCCTGCTCATAGATGACAACGTAGTTGCTCATCTTCAACGTCCCTTCAATCCAGCCTGACGGAGAATGTTCTTGAGTGTACCCAAGGGTACGTCTTCGCGATGTTTGCCAGCCACGATAACCACCCCAGGCTTCTGCGGATGGCGATAGATGCGATGGCTCCCGCGCTGCCGCTCGAACTGCCAGCCATCCTGTTTGATCAGCTTGATCACCTCGCGCACCTTCACCTCTATTCATCCGACGGCGCGCGTCGATTGGGACGTCGACCGTTAGCGTGTGCCTGTGCCACCAACGAAGACCGACGTCGCCTGGCGTCCGCCACGCACGCAGCGGGTGAAGGCGATCCGCGACCGTCTGCGCGAGGTCTACGGGATCCCGCGCATGGCGCCACATGGCGACCCGCTCGCGGAGCTTGTGCTCACAGTGCTCTCGCAGAGCACGAACGATCGCAACAGGGACGTCGCCTTCCTGCGGCTGCGCGAACGGCTGCCGACCTGGGAGGCGGTGCTCGAGGCCCCGGTCTCAGAGGTCGAGGAGGCGATCAGGCCTGGTGGCATCTCGAAGGTGAAGTCCGCTCGCATCAAGGCGATCCTCGAGGCGATCGCCGAGCGCGAGGACGACGCTGCGGCAGAGGCCATGGGATCGCGGGCAGATCGCCCCGGTCCGCTCTCGCTCGACTGGATGGAGCACGCCCCGGTCGAGGAGGGCCGCGACTACCTGACCTCGCTGCCAGGCGTCGGTCGCAAGACGGCGGCCTGCGTGCTGCTGTTCACCTGGGGCCTGCGCGACATTCCCGTCGACACGCACGTCTCGCGGGTCGGGATGCGCCTGCATTTGCTGCGCCCAGGGGCAGGCTTTGAGGAGCTGCACGACCAGATGCTCGCGCTGACGCCGCGAGGGCAGGAGCTCGAGCTGCACGTCAACCTGCTGCGGCACGGGCGCCGCACCTGCCATGCGCGCTCGCCAGCCTGCGACAGCTGCGCGCTCGCGCGGATGTGCCCCAGTCGCGGACTGGGGGCCTGAGCGCCCCTGCCTGAGCGCCGCTCAGTCGCGGGCGGCCGCGCCCGCGAGCCGCTCGCGCTGCTTATCCGCGCTGACGCGCACGACGTCCCAGGCGAGGCCGACCTTAGCGAGGGCGAGGATCAGCCAGCCAGAGGGGTCGAGCTCCCACCAGCGCATGCCATGGAAGGCGGAGCGGGGAAAGGCGTGATGGTTGTGGTGCCAGGCCTCGCCAAGCGATGGCAATGCGAGCCAGAAGACGTTCGTCGAGCGATCGTCGGTGGCAAAGCGCCTGCGGCCGAAGAAGTGGCAGATCGAGTTGATGCTCCAGGTGATGTGGTGCACGAGGAAGATCCGCACGAGCCCGCCCCAGAGCAGCGCTGCGAGCGCGGCGATCAGCGAGCCGCCGCTGAGCGCGAGGCCAAGCAGGAAGGGGATGAGCAGGCTCGCAAACGCGAGCAGTGGGAAGCGTTTGTTGATCCTGCGCATCGTCGGGTCCTTCACGAGGTCTGGCGCGAAGCGCTTCGAGGACGCCTGGCCATGCGTGCTGAAGAGCCAGCCGACGTGTGCATGCCAGAGCCCATGGGCCATGCCCCGCAGGCCTGCGCCCTGGCCGGCATGGGGGCTGTGGGGGTCGCCGTCCTCGTCAGTGAAGGTGTGGTGCTTGCGGTGGTCGGCGACCCAGTCGATCACAGGGCCCTGGACCGCCATCGAGCCGAGGACCGCGAGCAGCGCCCGCAGCCAGCGCTTGGTCTGGAAGGCCCTGTGCGTCAGTAGACGATGGAAGCCGACGGTGATCCCGACGGCGGTGAAGGCGTACATCACGGCGAAGATCGCAAGATCGCGCGCGTTCAGCAGCGTGTCCCAGAGCAGCGCTCCCGCGAGCACGATCGCGACGAACGGGAGCAATACGGCGGCGATGTTCGCGTTGCGCTCGAGCCTGGTCACGCCTGGCCTAACCCCCGCATGAACGCTTGGTTACGACGGTGTGGCTCAATAGTCACCCATATGGGGGGTATGGAGGGGGATAGCAGGGGTATGGACGAGGCCTAATAAATCTGCTATAACCTCGCTCAGGTTTTATTCAGCGTAGAGAAGGAGCATTTCCCAATGGGCAAGACGATAGGTATCGACCTTGGCACGACGAACTCGTGCATGGCCGTGCTGGAGGGCGGCGAGCCGACCGTCGTCGAGAACGCGGAGGGAGGGCGCACGACACCGTCTGTCGTCGCGTTCACAGCCTCTGGCGAGCGGCTGGTCGGCACCGTTGCGAAGCGCCAGGCGGTCACCAACCCCCAGAACACGGTTTTCTCGATCAAGCGCTTCATGGGGCGCAAGGAGGGGGAAGTCAAGGAGGAGGAGTCGATCGTCCCCTACAAGGTCGTCTCCGGGCCAAACGGCGACGCGCGCGTGGAAGTGGCCGGTGAGCAACACTCGCCGCCAGAGATCTCAGCGATGATCCTGCAGAAGCTGAAGTCCGACGCCGAAGCCTACCTCGGCGAGAGCGTCGATTCCGCGGTGATCACGGTCCCCGCCTACTTCAACGACGACCAGCGCCAGGCGACGAAGGACGCAGGCAGGAACGCCGGGCTCGACGTGAAGCGCATCATCAACGAGCCGACCGCAGCGTCGCTCGCATATGGCCTCGACAAGGAAAACGACCAGACGATCCTCGTCTTCGACCTCGGCGGCGGCACCTTCGACGTCTCCGTCCTGGAGATCGGCGACGGCGTCTTCGAGGTGAAGTCGACCGCAGGCGACAACCACCTTGGCGGCGACAACTTCGACAAGGCGATCGTCGACTGGCTCGTCGCGGACTTCAAGCGCGACAAGGGCATCGACCTCGCCGCGGACCCGATGGCGTTGCAGCGCCTCTACGAGGCCTCCGAGAAGGCGAAGATCGAGCTCTCCACGACCCAGGAGACGCAGATCAACCTGCCCTTCATCACCGCTGACACGTCAGGGCCGAAGCACCTCGACACGCGCCTGACGAGGGCGAAGCTCTCCGAACTGACGAGTGGCTTGATCGATCGCGTGGTCGCCCCCGTGCGCCAGGCGCTCGACGACGCGAAGGACAAGGGCGCCGCCGCGATCGACCACGTCGTGCTCGTCGGCGGCATGACGAGAATGCCCGCCGTCCAGGAGAAGGTGAAGGAGCTGACGGGCAAGGAGCCGCACCGCGGCGTGAACCCAGACGAGGTCGTCGCCGTCGGCGCTGCGATCCAGGCGGGCGTGCTCGCCGGGGACGTGAAGGACGTGCTGCTGCTCGACGTGACTCCCCTGACGCTCGGCATCGAGACGAAGGGCGGCGTGATGACGAAGCTGATCGAGCGCAACACGACGATCCCGACGCGCAAGGGCGAGGTCTTCTCGACTGCGGAGGACAACCAGCCCTCGGTCGAGATCCACGTCCTGCAGGGCGAGCGCGAGATGGCGAGCTACAACAAGTCGCTCGGCAAGTTCCAGCTGACCGGCATCCCGCCGGCGCCGCGTGGGATCCCGCAGATCGAGGTCGCCTTCGACATCGACGCGAACGGCATCCTCAACGTCTCCGCGAAGGACCTTGGCACCGGCAAGGAGCAGAAGATCGAGATCAAGGCGGGCTCAGGGCTCTCCGACGACGAGATCAAGCGGATGGTGACCGACGCCGAGAGCCACGCCGAGGAGGACCGCAAGGCGCGAGAGCTCGCGGAGGCGCGCAACAACGCCGAGAGCGCGGCCTACCAGGCCGAGCGCCAGCTCGCCGATCTCGGCGACCAGGTCGACGGCGACTCCAAGCAGCGCATCGAAGACGCGATCAAGGACGTCCGCGAGGCGCTGGGCAGCGAGGACGCGGCCGCGATCAACGCGAAGACCGAGACGCTGCAGACGGCCTTCCACGCGGTCTCCGAGGCGATGTACCAGCGCGCCCAGGAACAGCAGGCGACCGCTCAGGGCGGCGACGGTGGCGCTGCCGGCGATGATGCCTCCTCCTCTGAGGAAGAGGACGTCGTCGATGCAGAGGTCGTCGAAGACCAGAAGGGCTGATGCGCCATGCGGGAGACAGACGAGCAGGCGACGCTGGCCGGCGAGGCAGCTGAGCAGCAGGCAAGCGAGGACCCTGGGGCCGGCGCCGCCGCGCCCCAGGGCGCGGGTGGCGCGCCTGGCGGTGCCACTGCGCCCGCAGGTGACGCGTCCGCGTCAGAGCACGACTCCGAGGAGCAGGCGGCGTTGCAGGGCGACGTCGACGAGCTGCTGCAGGCGGTCGCCAAGCGCGACGAGTACCTCGCGCTTGCGCAGCGCACCCAGGCCGACTTCGAGAACTACCGCAAGCGCGTCGCGCGCGAGGCGGCGCTCTCCCAGCAGCGTGGCCTCGCGAAGCTGGCGAAGGAGCTGCTGCCTGCCTTCGACAACCTCGACCGCGCGATCGATGCCGCAGCTGAGGGGGATCCGCTGCTCGAGGGCGTGCAGCTCGTGCGCAAAGAGCTGCACTTAGCCCTCGGCCGCGTCGGCATCGAGTCCTTCTCGCCGAAGGGCGAGCGCTTCGACCCCGCAGAGCACGAGGCGGTCGCGCAGCAGCCGTTCGAGGGCGTCGAGAGTGGCTGCGTCGCGGAGGTCTACCAGCCGGGATACAGGATGGGCGAGATGGTGATCAGGCCGGCGCGTGTCCTGGTGGCCGCGTGAGCTAGGAGCAGCTACATGGCAGCACGTCCCGACTACTACGCCGCCCTCGGGGTGGACAAGAAGGCCTCGCAAGACGACATCAAGAAGGCCTATCGCAAGCTTGCCCGCGAATACCACCCCGACCGCAACCCAGGCGACAAGCAGGCCGAAGCGCGCTTCAAGGAGATCTCCCAGGCCCATGACGTGCTTGGCGATCCCGAGAAGCGCAAGGCCTACGACGCGGGCTCAGGTCCGTTCGCGTCCGCCGGCGGACGCGGCGGCCCAGGGGGCGCGGGTGGCTTCGCGGGCTTCGACTTCGACTCCGCAGGTGTTGGCGACATCCTCTCCAACCTCTTCGGTGGTGGCGGTGGTGGCGGCAGACGTCAGCGCAGGCGCCCTGAGCGCGGTCGCGATCTGCAGGCTGAGGTCCAGATCTCCTTCGACCAGGCGATCTCCGGCGCCCAGGTCTCGCTCTCGGTGCCGATGAGCGGCACCTGCCCGACCTGTCATGGCACCGGCGCGAAGCCAGGCACGACGCCCGTCGTCTGCCCGCGCTGCGAAGGTCGCGGGATCGAGACCGAGGGCCAGGGGATGTTCTCGATCTCCCAGCCCTGCTCGCGCTGCGGCGGCTCAGGCACGATCATCGAGGATCCCTGCCTAAACTGCCACGGCTCCGGCGCTGTGCAGACGGTGAAGCGCTACCGCGTGAACATCCCCGCCGGCGTGAAGGACGGCGGCAAGATACGCCTGCCTGGCAAGGGCGAGCCAAGCCTGCGCGGCGGGCCCCCTGGCGACCTTTACGTGGTCACCCACGTGACGCCCTCCCCCGTCTTCAAGACGAAGGGCCAGAACCTCGAGGTCGAGGTGCCGCTCAGCATCCCCGAGGCGCTTGGCGGCGCCGAGATCGAGGTGCCGACGCTGGACGGGCGCAAGCGCCTGCGCGTGCCGCCAGGCACGAAGCACGGCACCGTGCAGCGGCTGCGCGGCGAGGGTCCGCCGAAGCCAGCCGGCAAGGGCGGCTCGACCGAGCGGGGGGACATTCATTACCGCTTCGTGATCGATGTGCCTGACAAGCTGACCGACGAGCAGCGCGAGGCCCTGGCGAAGCTCTCCGAGAGCTTCGATGGCGCCAACCCGCGTGCGCGCCTGTTCGAGGGAGCGGCCCAGTGAGTGCCGGTGGCGAGGACGCAAGGCTCCCGGAGCCCGCGGAGGGCGGGCGCAGGATCACGCACGTGCGGGTGGAGACCGACCGCGGCGTGTTCATGATCTCCGTCGCCGCGGAGCTCGCGAACATGCACCCGCAGACCCTGAGGACCTATGAGTCTCGCGGTTTGATCGCGCCGCAACGCTCGCCAAAGGGCACGCGTCTCTACTCCCAACAGGACGTGGAGAGACTGCGCCGCATCCAGGAGATGACGGCAGAGCTCGGGCTCAACCTCGCGGGCGTCGAGCGCGTGCTGGCGCTCGAGGACGAGGTGGAGACGATGAACGAGCGCATCAGGCAGCTGGAGGTCGAGGCGCTCGCCGCCGAAGCGCACCTCGCCGAGGAGCTCGAGGCCGTGCGGCGCTCTTTCAGGGCCGAGCTCGTGCCCTACGATCGCGGCGAGATCGTGCTTGCCTCGAAGGGCCGACCGCAGGGACTGCTGCCAAAGCGAGGCGGCCATGCAGGCTGACAGGTTCACGATCAAGGCCCAGGAGACGCTCGCCGCGACGTTGAGGCTTGCCCAGGAGCGGCGTAATCCTCAGGCGACGCCTGCGCACATGCTGACGGTGCTGCTGAGCGCCGACGAGCAGGGCGTCGTGCTGCCCGTGCTCGCAAAGCTGGGGGCAAGCGTTGACGCGGTGCGCGCACAGGCGAATGCCGCGCTCGACGCGCTGCCGAAGATGGCTGGTGGGCAAGGTGGACTTGCCTCGCCGGAGCCCGTTGGGCCGTCCTCCGAGCTCGTCGCGGTGCTGCAGGCCGCCGAAGCCGAAGCGCGCTCGCTTGGCGACGAGTACGTCTCGACCGAGCACCTGCTGCTCGCGCTCTCCCAGGCGAGCGACGTCGCCGGCGAGGCGTTGCGCAGCCAGGGCGGGACGCATGAGCGGCTGCTGCAGGCGCTCGCGGAGGTGCGTGGGCCGCATCGCGTCACCGACCAGAGCCCTGAGGAGAAGTACCAGGCGCTCGAGCGCTATGGGCGCGACCTGACGAAGGTCGCAGAGCAGGGCGGGCTCGATCCCGTGATCGGCAGGGACGAGGAGATCAGGCGCGTGATCCAGGTGCTCTCACGCAGGACGAAGAACAACCCCGTCCTGATTGGCGAGCCAGGCGTCGGCAAGACCGCGATCGTCGAGGGCCTCGCGCAACGGATCGTCTCCGGTGACGTGCCCGAGTCGTTGCGGCAGCGGCGCGTGATCGCACTCGACATCGGCGCTTTGATCGCAGGCGCGAAGTATCGGGGTGAGTTCGAGGATCGTCTGAAGGCGGTCCTGAAGGAGGTCTCCGAGGCGCAGGGCAACGTGATCCTCTTCCTCGACGAGCTGCACACGATCGTCGGCGCCGGCGCTGGCGAAGGCGCCGTCGACGCTGCGAACCTCTTGAAGCCGATGCTCGCGCGCGGCGAACTGCGCTGTGTCGGCGCGACGACGCTCGACGAGTACCGCAAGCACATCGAGAAGGACGCGGCGCTCGAGCGGCGTTTCCAGCCGGTAATGGTCGGCGAGCCCTCGGTGACCGACACGATCGCGATCCTGCGCGGCCTGAAGGACCGCTACGAAGTCCACCACAAGGTGCGCATCCAGGACAACGCCCTGATCGCGGCGGCGACGCTCTCCGATCGCTACATCTCCGACCGCTTCCTGCCAGACAAGGCGATCGACCTGATCGACGAGGCCGCCTCGCGGCTGCGCATCGAGATCGACTCGCTGCCCACCGAGATCGACGAACTCGACAGGCGCGTGATGCAGCTGGAGATCGAGCGCACCTCACTGGAGAAGGAGACCGACGCCGCGAGCGCCGAGCGGCGCGCCGCGATCGAGCGCGAGCTTGCCGATCTGAAGGAGCGCTCCGAGGCGATGAAGGCCCAGTGGCAGGCCGAGAAGGACGCGATCAAGGGCGCCGGTGACCTGAAGGCGCGCCTCGAGGAGGCGCGTCTCGAGCTCGAGCGGGCAGAACGCGCCTCGGACCTGGAGCGCGCGGCGGAGTTGCGCTACGGCACGATCCCCGAGCTGGAGAAGCAGCTAGGCACGCTGGAGGGCGGGGCATCCGAGGACCCCGGCGGCGCAGGAACAGGCGCTGGGCGGCCTGCCTTCCTGAAGGAGGAGGTCGACGCCGACGACGTCGCCGAGGTAGTCGGCCGCTGGACGGGGATCCCCGTCAGCAGGCTGCTGGAAGGCGAGGTCGAGAAGCTGATCCACATGGAGCAGCGCCTGCACGAACGGGTCGTCGGCCAGGACGCCGCAGTCGAGGCGGTCGCGACCGCCCTGCGCCGCTCGCGCGCAGGACTGCAGGACCCGGACCGCCCGATCGGCACGTTCCTCTTCCTCGGCCCGACGGGCGTCGGCAAGACCGAGCTCGCGCGCGCGCTCGCGGAGTTCATGTTCGACTCCCAGGACGCGATGATCCGGATCGACATGTCCGAGTACATGGAGCGCCACGCCGTCTCGCGCCTGATCGGCGCGCCCCCTGGCTACGTCGGCTACGAGGAGGGCGGCCAGCTGACCGAGGCGGTGCGCCGCAGGCCCTACTCGGTCGTGTTGCTCGACGAGATCGAGAAGGCCCATGGCGATGTCTTCAACACGCTTTTGCAGGTGATGGACGACGGCCGCCTCACCGACGGCCAGGGCAGGACCGTCGACTTCAAGAACACGGTCCTGATCATGACCTCGAACATCCCCGTGGGGCCGCCTGCGTCTGCCGCCGGCGCCGAAGACCCGACCGGCGCGATCACTGACGCGGAGGTCAGGGAAGCGCTGCTCACACACTTCAAGCCCGAGTTCGTCAACCGCCTCGACGATGTCGTGCGCTTCCTGCCGTTGAGCAGGGAGCAGATCTCAGAGATCGTCGACATGCAGGCTCGGCGCCTGATCGCGAGAGTCGCAGAACGCGGCGTCGAGGTGACGCTGACAGATGCAGCAAAGCAGCTGCTTGGCGACCTTGGCTACGACCCCGCCTATGGCGCGCGCCCGCTGCGCAGGGTGATCCAGAAGCGGCTCGTCGACCGCCTCGCGCTCGCGCTGCTGAAGGGCGAGTTCCGCGAAGGTGACACCGTCGAGGTCGATGCCGCCGACGGCGAGCTCGTCTTCGAGAAGGCGCCCTCCGCCCAGGCTGCGGGCGTCTGAGCGCCTGACGCCAAGGCCGATTACTTGGCGGCTGCCATCATAGGCGTCTATTCGCATGGAGTGGACTTTTATGAGCACATCTGCTACCTTGTGATCAAGCGCTCCATCCAGGGTGGATCGCGCTTGACATAGACGGTGGTTGGGGCCGGCGCGCATTGTGTGACCGGGTTTGTGCAGCACAGCGTTCCGTGGAGAGGGACCTGGATCGATAGATGAGGGAGTCGTAGCCGCGTGAGGCATTCGCAGTCATACGTGTCAGTTCTGGTTGCGCCCACAGCGGTGGCGTTAACCAGATGCGTCAGCACTGCTGACGCATCTCTCTCTCTCTCTCTCTCTCTGCGACGCTGAGCAAGGCCTCGGCACAGCTGCAGAGCTGAGCGCATCGGGCGGCGAGTCCGCCCGTAGAGCGCGCTGCCGCCGTGACTCGGCCGCCGGGAGGAACCGATGATGGCGGGCGGACGGCGTCTGGGCGCTGCTCGCGCCGCGGCTGCGCAGAGCTCAGCGAGGCGTAACGGCGGACATGGCGGCAGGCGCACAGAGGACATCCTGCTGCTACAGCGCGCGCGCCTGCTGGGCGCAGCGGTAGGCCTGCTCGCCGAGCGTGGCTACGAGGCAACTTCGATCGCCGCGATCTGCACGCGGGCGGGCGTCTCGCGCAAGACCTACTACGAGATATTCGAGAACCGCGAAGCGTGCCTTGCGGCGATCCTCACCGACGCTGAGGAGCGCGTCCTCGCAACGCTCGAGCAAGCGGACGTCGCCGGAGCGCCCTGGCGCGAGCGGATGCGTGGAGGCCTCTGGATATTGCTGTGTCTCGCCGACTCAGAGCCCGCTCTTGCTCGTGCTTGCCTGATCGAGTCGCAGCGCGGCGGCGGCGCCGTCTCCGCCGCGCGCCAGCGCATCGTGCGGCGCCTCACCCACGCACTCGAGCAGGGCCGTTCGCAGAGCCTGCGCGGCGACACTGTCGGAGCGCTCACCGCCGAAGCGATGGTTGGAGCGGTCGCCGCGGTGCTCTGCGCGCGCCTCGCCGACGGGCACGCAGGGGTCCGCGAGCTGCATGGCGAGCTGATGAGCATGATCGTGCTGCCCTACCTTGGCGCCGCCGCCGCGCGTCGCGAGCTGAGCAGGTCGCAGCCGCAGCTGCCTGGCATCGGCGTTGCGCGCCAGGGCCGGCATGCAGATGGGCGCGATCCGCTTGCTGGGCTGCCGATACGACTCACGTATCGCACTGCAAGGGTGCTGCGGGCGGCAGCCGAGCTGAGCGCTCAGGCAGCGGGGGCAAGCAACCGCGAGATCGCCGAGAGTGCAGGTGTCGGCGACCTCGGGCAGATGTCGAAGCTGCTTGCGCGGCTGGAGCGTCACGGACTGCTCGTCAACGCCGCCGGTGAGCACCGCGGCCGGGGCGAGGCCAACAGCTGGTCGCTGACGAGCGCCGGCCGCAAGCTCGCCCGCGACATCGAGCTGGCGAGCGCGCCACGCAGCGACAGGAGCGCGGCGTGAGCGTCGCCTACATGACCCTCGCGGCGGCTTCTTCGCCGCAGATCTGCACGGTCGAGCCTGAGCGCTCGACGCCAAAGAGGAGTGGAGAGGGGGCTTGCCAAGCAAGCCCAGGTTCAACGCGCTTCATCGCGGAGCGCACACGGAGGGTGAATGGTGATGAGTAGGACCCTGACAGGATTCCGCAACGCCCTCATGGGCCTGGCTGTGCTGGTTGCCGCGTTTGCGGCAGTGGCAGCGGTTGGCAATGACGCTGCGCTGGCAAGCACTGAAGCAGCGAGTGTCCCCGGCCTGCCGGACGGGCGTGGCTATGAAAAGGTCTCGCCTTCCGATAACGATGACGGCAACGTCTACCCGAAGTGGCCGGTGGAGATCAGCAACGCGGGCGAGTACACCTACCTGCCCTATGAGGCGGCGCGGAATGGGGACGCAGTTGCCTATGTCGGACAGCCCGCAGCGGAAGGCGGGGTCGGACGCGAGGGAGCTGGGGCCGGAAATGAGTACGTTGCACGCCGCAACGCGCAGGGCAAGTGGGAAGCAAGCATCGTGTTGCCGCCTTCGGAACAGGTGAATGTCTATCCGGACTATCAGGCCTTCTCCCCGGACATCACGCAGGGCCTGCTGACCACCAACTCCGAAGTGCCTCTCGTGCCAGGGGCGATCGCCGAACTATTCGACGTGCCATATGCCCGCGATTTCGAAACCGGCGCCTACACCTCCCTGCTTCCAGTCAAGCCGCCGAACCGCACCGCGACGCAGTTCAAGGGCTACGGCGTCCGCCTTGGGGGCAACACTCACCAGCCGGTGTTCGCGGGAGCCACCGCCGACTTCAGCCACATCCTCTATATGGCAAACGACGCGCTCACGCTCAACGCGGTCGATGGGGGTCAGACGGAGAACAATCTCTATGACTTCACGGGCGGCGAGCTGCAGCTCGTGAACGTCCTGCCGGACGGCAGCTCCGAACCAGGGGCGGTATTCGGCGGGCCCGCCGAACCGGGCGCGGGGAGCAACGGTCCTGACTTCGAGAATGTCATCTCGACCGACGGCAGCCGGGTCTTCTGGACCGGTGAAGGCGCAAACAGCAACATCTACATGCGCGAAGACGGCACGAAGACCGTGCAGATCGACGCCGGCGTCGGCGGGGGCGGCCAATACCTGACAGCCACCCCCAGCGGCTCCAAGGTTCTCTTCACCAAGGAAGGCAGTCTCTACGAGTACGACGTCGAAACCGAACAGACCACCGATCTCGTCGAAGGCGCGGAAGTCCAGGGCCTCATCGGCACGAGCGAAGACCTCTCCTACATCTACTTCGTCGCCAACGCTCAGCTAGCGGGCGCGCCGAAGCAGGGTGACTGTCCTGGCTCGGCCTTCGAAGTGAAGGAATGCAACCTCTACGCGTTGCACGTTGGCGAACCGGCCAGGTACATCGCGACGCTCTCGAGCAAGGACAACGCCACCTCACCGAAATCGTTTGGCTGGGAAACCGGCGACTGGAGGGCCTACCTGGGGGCGAAGGAAGCGGCGGTCTCCTCATCGGGCAACACGGCGCTGTTCAGCTCGATCCTATCGCTGACAGGCTATGAAAACAAAGAAGCGCAGGAGTTCTACGTCTACGAATATGGCAGTGGCAAGCTGCGCTGCGTCTCCTGCAAGCGCTCCGGCGAACCTGCCGAAGGGGTGGAAAGCACCGAAGGACGGCACTTTCCATATTCGGCATTCCTGCCCAGCAGCTTCGCACCGACGTACGCGCTTCATTGGATGTCAAGCGACGGCAGTCGCGTCTTCTTCAACAGCGTCGAAGCGCTCGTGCCGCAAGACCAAAATCACACCTGGGATGTCTATGAGTGGGAGCGCGACGGCTCCGGGACATGCACAGAAACGGAAGGGTGCGTTTACTTGATCTCCGGTGGAACTTCGGGCGAAGGCAACTATCTCGTCGACGCGAGCGAAAGCGGCAACGACGTCTTCTTCACCACGAGGGCAAAACTGGTCGCCGAAGACGAAAACGAAAGCATCGACCTCTACGACGCGCATGTGGGGGCCGCGCCGCCACCGGTGGCGCCGCAGTGCAGCGGCAGCGGCTGTCAGGGCCTGCCTGCCGCGACGCCGACGTTCGCCACTCCGGCGAGCGTGACCTTCGACGGGGTGGGCAACCTCCCACCGACGAAGCCGAAGGCTGCCTCGAAGAAGGCGCATAAACACAGTCGCCATACGCGCAAGCGCGGGCAGCACCGCGGCAAGCGAGGGCACGGCAAGCGAGGGCACGGCAAGCGCCGCGCACGCAGCGTGGGGGCACGTCGTTCGGCTCACAACAACGGGAGGGGCAAGTGATGAGCGACAAGGCTTTCATGCGGGGTGCGATCGCGCTCTGCGCAGCATGCGTCTTTGCGCTGGCCGTCAGCGCGTCAGCGCTGGCGACGACAGGCGCGACGAGCGGCGCGGGGGCTGACGTGCCCGCGCCGGGCTGGATGATCACCACCCGCAGCTACCCGACGAACCTGGTGCCTGGCGAAGCAGCCACCATCGCTGTGGGGCTGTACAACATCGGGGCCGCGGAAAGCCAGCCGGGCGCGGTCGTGACAGACACGCTGCCCGTGGGCATCACCTCCTCGGGTGGCAACGGCTGGAGCTGCTTGGCCGGAAGTCCCGTGGTCTGCACCAGGGCGGTCGAAAGAACCCAGACAGGAGCACCGACGCTCCCCAGCACCGAGAAGGCGGAATACCGCCTGCCGGCCACCGTCGGCGCGGGAGTGCCCGAAGGCAAGGTCATAAACGAAGTGAGCGTGAGCGGCGGTGGCGCCGCGCAGCAAGCAAGCGTCACCGAAGCGTTCACGGTCAGCTCCAAGCCGGCGGGCTTTGGCTTCGCCGACGCAGAGGCCTGGGCCTCCAACGCCAACGGCACGCTGGACACCGAAGCTGGGTCTCACCCCTTCTCGTTCACTTTCGCATTCGACATGAACGCGAACGCCAAGACGGCCGCGGAACGCGAAGTCCGCAACATGACCGTGAACCTGCCGGCAGGGCTGGTTGGCAACGCGACTGCCCTGCCGCGCTGTACCCGCGAACAGTTCGACGAAGAAGAATGCCCGACGGGATCGCAGATCGGGATCGCGCCGACGATCCTGGGCAAAGCCGGGCTCGAATACGTCTTTCAGCTGGACTTCCCGGTCTACAATCTGGTGCCGCCGTCTGGACATCCTGCGGAGTTCGGCTTGCAGATCCTCGGCAACGAGGTCTTTCTCGATGCGAGCGTGCGCACCGGCGGGGACTATGGGATAACGGAGAACGTGACGAACATCCCCCAGCGGGAAATCATCTCCTCCGAGGTGACGATCTGGGGCGCTCCGGCCAACGACGCCCACAACGCGCTACGGACCTGCCTCGTGAACGGCGTCAACAGCACCTCCGGATGCAGTGATCCTGAACGCGAAGTGCCATTTCTTACGCTGCCGACCTCCTGCAGCGGACCCGAAGAATACTCGGCGATCGCCAACGAATGGTTCGACGGGAAGCGCACAGCGGAAATCAAACTGCTCTCGCGCGACCAGGAAGGAAATCCGATCGGACTGTCCGACTGCGAAGGGCTGCATTTCGAACCGTCGATGAGCGTTGCGCCTGACACCTTCGATGCCGATACGCCTGCAGGTTTGACGGTGGAATTGAAAGTGCCTCAGGAAGCGTTGCTTGCGACGCATGGTGTGGCGACGGCGAACATCGAGGATACGGTCGTGACGCTGCCTGAAGGGGTTGTGATCAACCCAGGGCAGGCCGCTGGGCTTGCGGCGTGTCAGGAATCCGAAACCGCGGTCGGGACCACAGGTACGCCGTCGTGTCCGTTGGCGTCGAAGGTCGGCATCGATGAAATCGAAACGCCGTTGCTGAAAAGCTCGTTGAAGGGCAACGTGTATGTGCTGCAGTCCAACCCCCCGCATCTGAAGCTGCTCGTCGCCGCCTCTGGGGAAGGCGTGAGCCTGAAGCTCGTCGGCGATGTCAACCTAGATGAAAAGACGGGGCGGCTTGTGAGCACGTTCGAAGACACGCCTGAGCTGCCGTTCACGACGTTCCGCTTGGCGTTCAGCGGTGGCGCGCAGGCTGCGCTTGCGACGCCGACGCTGTGCGGGTCGTATACGACGAGCAGCGATTTCACACCGTGGGGCAGCCCATTCGTGGCGGATGTGTTTCCCACGAGCGAATTCTTGATCACGCACGGGCCAGGCAGCTCGGCGTGCGCCAGTCCACTGCCGTTCAGTCCGCAGCTTACGGCTGGCTCTACGACTGATCAGGCTGGTGGGTTTACGGGCTTCTCGATGCTCTTGACGCGTGGGGATGGTCAGCAGCGGATCGGGAGCCTGCAGTTCAAGACGCCTGAGGGGCTGCTGGGCATGATCAGCAACGTGCCGCTTTGTCCCGAAGCGCAGGCGAATTCGGGGACGTGTCCTGCTGCCTCGCAGATCGGGCATACGGTGGTCGAGGCCGGTCCTGGGCCGTATCCGCTCGTCGTGCCTGAACCGGGCCAATCGCCGGCGCCGATCTATCTGACGGCGGGCTATGAGGGCGCCCCGTATGGGTTGAGCATCGTGGTGCCGCTGCATGTCGGGCCGTTTACGCTTGCGACGCAGATCGTGCGCGCGAAGATCGAAGTCAACCCGATCACGACGGAATTGACGATTACGACGGATCCGCTGCCGAGCATCATCGATGGGATCCCTGCTGATCTGCGGGCGATCGACGCTGTGATCGACAGGCCGGAATTCATGTTCAACCCGACCGGGTGCGAGCCTATGAGCTTCTCTGGCACGGCGACCAGCACAGAAGGAGCGACGGCGCCGATCAGCAGTCACTTCCAGATGGGCTCATGCAGGAGCCTCGCCTTCCAGCCGGATTTCAAGGTCTCCACCTCGGCGAAGACGTCCCGGAAGGACGGGGCGAGCCTTGACGCGAAGATCCTCTACCCGACCGGGAAGCTGGAAGCGAACCAGGCATCCAGCCAGGCAAACGTGGCCTACGTGAAGGTCGAATTGCCAAAGCAGCTGCCCTCGCGGCTCTCGACGCTGCAGAAGGCGTGTCTGGCGGCGACCTTCCAAGCCAACCCCGCAAGCTGCCCCGCGGCGTCGGTGGTAGGCAGCGCGACGGCGGTCACGCCTGTGCTCCCGGAAGAGCTCACAGGCCCTGCCTACTTCGTCTCCTATGGTGGGGAGAAGTTCCCGGAACTGGTGATCGAGCTCAAAGGCTACGGCGTGACCGTGTTCCTGCACGGCGAAACGTTCATCAGCAAAGCGGGGATCACGAGCAGCACCTTCCACCAGGTCCCTGACGTGCCGATCACGAGCTTCGAGCTGAAGCTCCCAGAGGGGCCAGACTCGGCTCTCGCGGCCAACGCGAACCTCTGCGACACACCCCTGAGCATGCCCACCGTGTTCAAGGGCCACAACGGCTCTGAAATCCAGCAGAGCACCCCGATCGAAGTACAAGGCTGCCCGAACGCGCTCGCGCTCAAAGCCAATGTGAAGGGCCGCAAGGTCAAGGCGAAGGTCTACGTGCCCGCCGCCGGCAGAATCGCCCTCTCCGGCAAGGGCCTGACCAGCAAGACCACCAAGGCCAAAGGCCGCGAACAGGTCACGCTCACACTCAGGCAGCGTAAGTCCGGCAGCCTCCGTACTCGCCTACTGCTGATCTACACACCAAGCGCGGGCAAGGACCGCAAGAAGCAAACCAAGAGCATCGCCTTGAAGCTCAAGGCATAGCAACCAACCAAGAGCACCGCTGAGTTCAGGGCCTTAGCAGCCAGATCAACGAGCGGATCCGGGTCGCGCTCTCGCGCAGCCTGGATCCGCTCTTGCTTTGGGAATACTTGTATGCAAGTATGTAGGTGGTGAGATGGTGGCTGTGAACACGGACATGCCTGACATGCGAATGTCGATCGCCGATCGCGCGGCGGGCAGGAACGCGCGTGGCCACGTCTACACGGCGCTGAGGGACGCGATCATCAGCACTGCTTTCACACCGGGGCAGCGCCTCTCGGAGACCGATCTCGCCGAACGCCTTGGCGTCAGCAGGACGCCGGTCAGGGAGGCACTCGTACGTCTGCGCGACGACAGGCTCGTCGAGATCGTGCCGCAACTGGGCACCTACGTCACGCGCATCAGCCGCCAGGCGATCGGCGACGCGCAGTTCGTGCGCGAGTCGCTCGAGTGCGCCGCCGTGAGGGCTGCTGCCGAACGCGCGAGCCCGGCGGACGTGCTCGAGCTGGAGGGAGTCGTCGTGCGCCAGCGCGAGGTTTTCGCCGCTGGCGAGGTCGATCGCTTCTACGACTTCGACGACGCCCTGCACCGCTCGCTCTGCGACCTCAGCGGTCACGGGATCGCCTGGCCGCTGAGCCAGCGCGCGAGTGGCCACCTGAACAGGATCCGCAGGCTGAGCCTGACCTATCCGAACTACATCGACGAGATGATCGAGGAGCACCTGCTCGTGATCGACGCGTTGCGCCGGGGCGAGCCAGACGAGGCCGAGCGTGCGCTGCGCGAGCACCTGCGGATGGTGCTTGGCAGCCTGCCCGACATCGAGCGCTCTCACCCTGAGTACTTCGAAAGCTGAGTGAGGAAGATGCCGAGAAAGAGCCAAGGACAGGCAGCGGTCGCAGTCGCGGAGGAGCCTGCGGTTGCCAGCGAGGAGCCCGCGGTCGCCAGCGACGGGCCCGAGGTTGCAAAGAAGCCGACCCTCGTCACAGAGAGGCCGACGCTCGCGTCGGTCGAGTCGATCACAAAGCTGCTCGACTGCTACGAGCAGATGTGTCTGATCAGGCAGTTCGAGGAGGAGGCCGAGCGCCAGTACAAGGCGGCGCGAATCGGCGGCTACTGCCACCTCTCCTCTGGCCAGGAGGCGACGACGGTCGGCACGGTCCAGGCATTGCGCGAGCAGGACCTGCTCGTCACGGGCTATCGCTGTCACGGGTTCGCGCTTGCGCGCGGCGTGCCCCCAAGGGCGGTTATGGCCGAGCTCTTCGGGCGCCGCGACGGCTGCGCGCATGGCCGCGGCGGCTCGATGCACCTGCTCGACGTCGACCGCGGCTTCCTCGGCGGCTGGGGCATCGTCGGCGGGCAGCTGCCAGTCGCGACCGGGATCGCGCTCGCGCTGACGCGGCGCAAACGCCGCGCAGCCGTGCTCTGCGAGCTGGGCGACGGAGCCGTCAACATCGGTGCCTGGCATGAGTCGCTGAACCTCGCCGCGCTCTGGCACCTGCCGATCGTCTATCTGATCGTCAACAATGGCTATGGCATGGGCACGAGCGTCGCGCGCGCCTCAGCCGAGCCCGAGCTGTTCAAGCGGGCCTCCGCGTTCCGGATGCACGGCGAGCGCGTCGACGGCGACGATCTGCAGGCCGTCTCCGAGGCGGCGACGCGGCTGCTTGCAGCTGCGCGCACGGACTCGGTGCCAGCCGTGCTCGAGGCCGTCACCTACCGCTACCGCGGGCACTCGGTCGCCGACGCGGGCCTTGCCTACCGCAGCCGCGAAGAGATCGCAGAGCACCGCGAGCACGACCCGATCGTGCGCGCGGCGAGCTCGCTGCTGGCGATGGGCGCCGAGCAGGACGAGCTCGACGAGGCGTCAGCGCGCGCGGTCGACACGGTCGCCGATGCGGTGCGCTTCGCCGAGCAGAGCCCCGAGCCGGAGCTGAGCACGCTCGCGCAGGGCGTCTACGCCTCCGGCAGCGCCGACCAGTTCGCGCGGATGCTGCCTGGCAGCCCCTTTGGCGAGGAGCAGCTCGTCTTCGCGGGAGGGCTTGGGGCGTGAGCCGGATCGCGACCGCTGCGCAGGACACAGCTGCGCAGGACACAGCTACGCAGGGCACAGCCGCCCAGGACGCTGCGCAGGACACCGCGGTGATGACCTACCGCGAGGCGCTGCGGCTCGCGCTGAGCGAGGAGATGAGGCGCGACGAGCGGGTCTTCCTGATGGGTGAGGAGGTCGGGGTCTTCGAAGGCGCCTACAAGGTCTCCGCCGGCCTGCTCGCCGAGTTCGGCCCCAATCGCATACGCGACACGCCGATCTCCGAGGAGGGCTTCGTCGGCGCCGGCGTCGGCGCTGCGATGCTTGGCGAGCGGCCCGTCGTCGAGATCATGACGCTGAACTTCCTGCTCGTCGCGATGGACCAGGTGATCAACCACGCGGCGAAGGTGAGGACGATGTTCGGCGGCGAGGTCGGCTGCCCGATCGTGATCAGGACGCCAGGCGGCGCCGGCAACCAGCTCACCGCGCAGCACTCGCAGTCGTTCGAGGGCTGGTTTGCGGGGACGCCTGGGCTGAAGGTGCTCGCGCCCGCAAGCCCCGCCGACGCAAAGGGCCTCCTGAAGGCCGCGATCAGGGACGAGGATCCCGTGCTCGTGATCGAGAACCTGCCGATCTACAAGCAGAAGGGGCAGGTGCCGCTCGACCCCGAGTACGTCGAGCCGATCGGCAGGGCGAAGGTCGTGAGGCAGGGCACCGACATCACGCTCGTCGGGCACTCGCTCGCGACGGTGAAGGCGCTCGCTGTGGCCGAGCGCCTCGCGGAGCGCCACAAGGTGCAGGCCGAGGTCGTCGACCTGCGCTCGCTGCGCCCGCTCGACGTCGAGACGGTCGCCGAATCGGTCGTGCGCACGAACAGGGCGGTCTGCGTCGAGGAGGGCTGGCCCTCCTATGGAGTCACGGCTGAGCTTGCCGCCCGCATCCAGCGCGCCTGCTTCGACGATCTCGACGCCCCAGTCGAGCGCGTCGGCATGGCTGAGGTGCCGCTCCCCTACGCGAAGGGGCTCGAGCTTGCCGCGATGCCAGGCGAGGACCGCATCGAAGCCGCGGTGCTGCAGACTCTGGGATTGAAATGAGCGTTGCGAGCACGATCGAGCCGAACGGGCGGAGCTGGGACAGATGAACGAGATTGCGATGCCAAGGTTGTCCGACTCGATGGA
This sequence comes from Solirubrobacteraceae bacterium, assembly GCA_036490555.1. Classification (GTDB taxonomy): domain Bacteria; phylum Actinomycetota; class Thermoleophilia; order Solirubrobacterales; family Solirubrobacteraceae; genus Palsa-744. The sequence continues at coordinate 201,362 of DASXDO010000004.1, forward strand.
GGAGGGCACGATCCTGCGCTGGCTCGTGGCCGACGGCTCCGAGGTGCAGCGCGGGCAGGAGCTCGCGGAGATCGAGACGGACAAGGCCTCGATGGTCTACGAGGCGGACGCCTCCGGCATCCTGCGGATCGTCGCGCTGGAAGGCGACACGCTGCCCGTCGGCGCGCCGATCGCGCAGCTGCTCGAGCCAGGAGAGCAGCCGCCCGAGCCGACGTCGAACGGCCACGCCGGGCAGGTGAACGGCTCAGCCGAGGTGACGGCGAAGCCGACGCCCGAGCCGGCTGCAACTGCCGCTGTGACTCCTGAGAAGCGGGCGCTACAGCCTGCTGGGAGTCCTTCTCCTGAGAAGCGGGCGCTACAGCCTGCTGCGAGTCCCTCCGGGCGCGTGAAGGCCTCGCCGCTCGCGCGGCGCCTCGCCGCCGAGGCGGGACTCGATCTCGCGAGCATTACGGGCAGCGGCCCAGGCGGACGGGTCGTGAAGGCGGACGTCGAGCGCGCAACCGAGGGCACGACGGCTGTGTCGGCTTCCGCGACCGCTGCGTCGACTCAGGCAGGCACGCCGACGAAGGCGGCCCCGGCCGGACCCGTCAAGGGCGAGTCAGAGGTGGTCGAGCTGACGCGCACGCAGGAGCTGATCGCGCGCAGGATGGCGGAGGCGAAGGCGACGATCCCCGAGTTCACGCTGCAGAGCGATGTCGACATGGAGGCCGCGGTTGCGCTGCGCATGGAGCTGAAGGCGCTTGCCGAGCGGCGGGAGCAGGCGGCTCCGTCGTTCAACGACCTCGTCGTGAAGGCCTGTGCGCTCGCCCTGAAAGAGCACCGGCGCGCGAACGGCACCTATCGCGACGGGCACTTCGAGTTGCACGGGCGCGTCAACGTCGGCGTCGCCGTTGCGTCGAAGGATGCGCTGGTCGTGCCCGTCGTGCGCGATGCGGACGTGCTCTCCGTCTGGGAGATCGCCGCTGAGACGCGCAGGCTCGCGGCGGCGGTGCGCGAGGGCACGATCACGCCGCCAGAGCTCTCAGGCGGCACGTTCAGCGTCTCCAACCTCGGCATGTTCGGCGTCGACGCCTTCACCGCGGTGATCAATCCGCCCCAGGCGGCGATCCTCGCGGTCGGCTCGCTCGCGCAGCGCCCCGTGGCGCGCGGCGGCGAGCTCGCGATCCGTCACACGATGAATGTGACGCTGAGCTGCGACCATCGCATCCTCTACGGCGCCGACGCCGCCGAATTCCTCGCGGGCGTCCGCGAGCTCCTGCAGCAGCCGCTCGCGCTGCTGGCATAGGAGTTGACCTATTGACCTAGGAAGTCGTGCGACCGTGCTCGTGGGTATCTCGATTGAGAAACTCACAACCATGTGGTTGTGAGTTCTAAAAATGAGAGACTCGGGTCGGCCCGACCAAATCAGGGCCTCGAAAAGTGAGCCCCGAGAAGTGGGCCTCGAAAAGTGAGCCCGGGAAGTGAGCCCCGGGAAGTGGGCCTCGAAAAGTGGGCCTCGAAAAGTGAGCCCCGGGAAGTGAGCCCCGGGAAGCGAACCCCGAAATGAGAGACTCGGGTCGGCAGACCTCTTTTGGTTAGGCCCCGAGGATCTGCGCGGCGAGCACCGCGGCGTTGCGGGCGTTGTCGAGCCCGACGCACGCGACGGGCACGCCTGGCGGCATCTGCACGATCGAGAGGATCGCGTCGAGGCCGCCCGCCGCCGTCAGTCGCCCTGAGAGCGGCACGCCGATCACGGGCAGGTCGGTGTGGGCCGCGACCGCGCCGGGCAGCGCAGCCGAGATGCCGGCGCCCGCGATGATCACGCGCAGCCCGCGCGACTTCGCCTGCTTGGCGTACTCGGCGACCTTGTCGGGTTCGCGGTGGGCGGACATCACGTTGATCTCGTGCTGGATGCCGCGGCCCTGGAGCTCGCTTGCGGCCTTTTCCATCGACTCCATGTCGCTGGCGGAGCCCATGACGATCCCGACCAGCGGGGAATCGACGTCGAACTCCTCCATCTGGGCTCTCGTCTCTGGCTCGGCGAGCCTGATCGGTGTGGGTGCGGGATCGCTCATCGTTTCTCAGGTCGTGGCGGCCGCGCCGCCGGTCGTGGTCGTCGGCTCCTTTGTCGGCTCAGCGGCGATGTCGGATCGCATCTGGGCACCGTCGAAGGAGATCCTGCGCGCCGCAGCATACGCCGCCGCGCGCGCCTGGTCCTGTCCGAGGCCAAGCGCGGTCACGCTGAGGACGCGTCCGCCGGCGGTGACGAGCTCGCCATCGCGCAGCGCGGTGCCCGCGTGCGCGACCTCGACGTCGTCGGGCAGCGTCGCCAGGCCCGCGATCGCATCGCCCTTCGAGGCCGAGGCGGGATAGCCCGCGCTTGCGAGCACGATCGTGACGGCAGCCTGCTCGGTCCAGCTCAGGCGAGCGCCGGCGAGCCCGCCGGGACGCGTCGCCGCGAGCAGCAGCTCGAGCAGGTCGCTGCGCAGCCGCGGCAGCACCGCCTGCGTCTCCGGATCGCCGAAGCGCACGTTGAACTCGAGCACCTTCGGCCCGCCGGCGGTGAGCATCAGCCCCGCGTAGAGCACGCCATGGAAGGGCGTGCCGCGCTCGCGCATCAGCTTGACGATCGGCTGGTGCACGCTTGCGACGAGCTCCTCGATCTGCGCCTCGCCGATCTCCGGCACCGGCGAGAAGGAGCCCATGCCACCTGTGTTCGGGCCGTTGTCGCCGTCGAAGATGCGCTTGTAGTCGCGCGCCGGCGCCATCGGCAGCGCGCGCTCACCGTCGCAGAGCGCTAGCAGTGAGAGCTCGCGGCCCTCGAGCAGCTCCTCGACGACCGCGCTCGTGCCGGCGCCCGCGCCGAAGCGGCCCTCGACGAAGATCTCCTCCAGCGCGGCGTGTGCCTGCTCGGCGTCCTCGGCGACTGTCACGCCCTTGCCTGCGGCGAGGCCGTCGGCCTTCACGACGACGCCAGGGTGCGCAAGCTCTGCGACGGCGTCGAGTCCCTCCTGCAAGGTGGCCACCTGGCGCCAGCGCGCGGTGGGCACGCCGGCCTCCTCCATCGCCTGCTTCGCGAACGCCTTCGAGCCCTCGAGCTGGGCCGCGGCGGCGCTCGGTCCGAACGCCGCGTGCCCGCGCTGGGCAAGCGCGTCCACGAGCCCGGCGACGAGTGGCGCCTCCGGGCCGACGACGGTCAGCTCGACACCCTCGCGCTCGACCGCGGCGAGGATCCCGTCGATGTCCTCGCCGGCGACGTCGAGCAGTCGCGCGTCGCCTGCGATCCCGGCGTTGCCGGGTGCGCACAGCAGCTCAGGCCGCTGCGGCGAGCGCGCGAGCGCGCGCACGAGCGCGTGCTCGCGCCCCCCGCCGCCCACGACGAGGACCTTCATCGCCGCCTGTCGATCTGCGCCTGATCGCTCACAACGATTTGATGAAGTCCTCGACTGGGATCGCCGCGAGCGTCTCGTAGCGGCCGGTCCCGCGGGAGCCGAGCTCCAGCGAGACGCGTGCCATCGTGCCCTCGTCGGGCGCCTCGATGATCGAAATGAAGTCGAAGGAGCCAAGCGTCGCCCATTGGGCCTTCACGCTTGCACCAAGCTGCTCGACCTCGCGATTGACCTCGAGGATGCGCTGCGGGTTGTTCTTGACGGTTTGAACCCCGTCGGGAGTGAGTGTGCACATCATGATGTATGTGGGCATTTGGACTCCTAAGCCGCTCTCTCGATCTTTCGCGCTCACTGCGCGCTCATCGTCGTTGTACATCATTGGGATAATCCAGGCGTGATCGATCGCTACACGCGCCCGGAGCTGGGCGCGATCTGGACCGACGAGGCGCGGATGGAGTCCTGGCGCAGGGTCGAGGTCGCCGCCTGCGAGGAGCTGCCGGCGCTGCTTGGCGAGGGTGAGGGCGAGGGCCCGACTGCGGAGGACCTGCAGGCGATCCGCGCCGCACACTTCAGCGTCGAGGCGGTGAACGAGCGTGAGCGGCTGACCGACCACGACGTCGCCGCGTTCGTCGACGTGCTCTCCGCCTCGGCAGGACCCGCAGGCCGCTGGATCCACTACGGCCTCACATCCTCCGACGTGCTCGACACCGCGCTCGGGCTGCAGCTGAAGGCCGCGGGCGAGATGATCGTCCCTGGCGCCGAGGCGTTCGTCGCAGTGCTCGTCGAGCGCGCGCGCGAGCATCTCGACACGCTCTGCGTCGGCCGCACGCACGGAGTCCACGCCGAGCCGACGAGCTTCGGGCTGAAGCTCGCGGGCTTCGCTTTTGAGGCGCACCGCAACGCTTTACGCCTGCGCCGCGCCTTCGAGCAGGTAGCCGTCGGCGCGCTCTCGGGCGCGGTTGGCACCTACGCCGCGACCTCGCCCGAGTTCGAGCGGCGCGTGCTCACGCGTCTCGGCCTGCGGGGGGAGTCGGTCTCGACCCAGGTTGTGCCGCGCGACCGTCACGCCGAGCTGCTCTCGGCGATCGCGCTCGCGGGGGCGGGCCTCGAGCGCCTCGCGACCGAGGTCAGGCACCTGCAGCGCACAGAGGTGCGCGAGGTGCAGGAGGCGTTCAGGCAGGGTCAGAAGGGTTCGAGCGCGATGCCCCACAAGCGCAACCCGATCAAGAGCGAGCAGCTCACGGGCCTTGCGCGGGTGCTGCGCGGCAACGCCCAGGCGGCGCTCGAGGATGTCGCGCTCTGGCACGAGCGCGATATCTCCCACTCCTCGGTCGAGCGCGTGATCCTGCCTGACTCGACGATCCTGATCGACTACCTGCAGCAGCGCGCGACGGCGCTCGTGCGCGACATGACGGTCGACGCCGAGCGGATGCGGAGGAACCTCGAGCTGACCCACGGCGCGCTCTTCTCCCAGCGTGTGCTGCTCGCGCTCGTCGAGGCGGGCATGGTCAGGGACGACGCCTACCGGGTCGTCCAGGAGCTCGCGCAGCGCGCCTGGGACACGGGCACGCCCTTGCGCGGGCTGCTCGAACAGCGGCGCGGGGCGCTGCAGGACGGCGGCGAGGATGGCTCGCCGGGCGAGGCCGCCGCGCTTGCCGCACTCGACCTCGACGCGATCTTCGACTACGGGCACTACCTGCGCCACGTGCCGGAGATCCTCACGCGCCTCGACGAGATTGCCTGAGCGGCGCACTCGAGGGCGATCGGACCTCGCGCCTCTCGACTGGATATCTTGCGGACTGTGAGCACGCTCGCCGACCTGCCCCTCCTTGCCCGCGGCAAGGTGCGCGAGATGTACGACCTCGGCGGCGAGGGCGAGGGCCGGTTGCTGATGGTCGCCAGCGACAGGATCTCGACCTACGACGCGGTGCACCCCACCACCATCCCTGACAAGGGCAAGGTGCTGACGGGGCTCTCGGACTTCTGGTTCGCGCGCACGCAGCAGATCGTCGCCAACCACCTGATCTCGGTGACCGATGGCGTGCCGCAGGAGGCGCGCGGGCGCGGGATGGTCGTCGCAAAGCTCTCGATGCTGCCCGTCGAGTGCGTCGTGCGTGGCTACATCACGGGCTCGGGCTGGAAGGACTACCTCGCGACGGGCGCCGTCTCGGGGATCGCGCTGCCCGCCGGGCTGCAGGAGAGCGAGCGGCTGCCGCAGCCGATCTTCACTCCCAGCACGAAGGCTGACGTCGGGCACGACGAGGCGATCGACTTCGAGGGCGCCGTCGAGCTCGTCGGCGACAGGGCTCTGATGGAGCGCGTCAGGGACGTCTCGCTCGAGCTCTACTCCTTCGCTGCCGAGCACGCGTTGCAGTGCGGGGTGATCCTCGCCGACACCAAGTTCGAGCTTGGGCTCGACGCTGGCGGCGTGCTCACGCTCGGCGACGAGGTGCTCACGCCAGACTCCTCGCGCTACTGGCCCGCCGACGGCTACGAGCCTGGTCGCGGCCAGCCGAGCTTCGACAAGCAGTACGTGCGCGACTGGGCGAGCGGCACCGGCTGGGACAGGCTGCCGCCCGCCCCGGAGATCCCGCAGGAGGTCGTCGAGGGCACACGCGCGCGCTACGTCGAGGCCTACGAGCGGATCGTCGGCGCACCCTTCGAGCAGTGGCTGCAGCGCACCGCGTGAGGGCGCGCGTCCTGATCCGCCCGAAGCAGGGGATCCTCGACCCGCAGGGGATCGCGGTCGAACAGGCGCTGCCTGCGCTTGGCTTCGAGGGCGTCGGCGGCGTGCACGTCGGACGCCTCGTCGAGCTGGACGTCGCCGATCCTGACAGCCTGCCTGAGATGTGCGAGCGGCTGCTTGCCAACCCGCTCGTGGAGGACTACGAGATCGAGCGCCTCGACGGCGCTGGCTCCTGAGTCGGCAGTGCGTTTCGGCGTCCTTCGCTTCCCAGGCTCCTGCGACGAGGTGGATGCGACCCTCGCCGCGGGCAGGGTCGGCGAGACCGAGCTGATCTGGCATCGCGACCGCGACCTCAAGGGCGTCGACGCCGTGATCGTGCCTGGCGGCTTCTCCTACGGCGATTACCTGCGCGCGGGGGCGATCGCACGCTTCTCGCCGGCGATGGAGTCGGTCATCTCCTTCGCCGCCGAAGGCGGCCTCGTGCTTGGGATCTGCAACGGCTTCCAGGTGCTCTGCGAGGCGCGCCTGCTGCCTGGCGCGCTGCTTCCCAACCTCAACAGACGCTTCACCTTCAGGCAGATGCAGCTCGAGGTCGTCAACTCGCGCACGTCCTTCACCCGCGCCTGCACGGCATCGCAGCCTTCGCTCTCGATTCCCGCAAAGCACTCGTGGGGGCGCTGGTACGCCCCCGCCAAGAGCGTCGAGCAGCTCGCGGGCAACGGCCAGATCGTGCTTCGCTACAAGCCAGGACAGAGCTTCAACGGCTCGACCGCCGAGGTCGCGGGCGTCAGCAACGCCGCTGGCAACGTCTTCGGGATGATGCCCCACCCCGAGCATGCTGTCGATCCGCTCATGGGCTCGAGCGATGGGCTCGCGATCTTCGAGTCGATGCGCCTAACGGTGGAGGCTCGCCGTGGCTGACTCCCAGCAGACCTTGCCGGGGCTCCAGGACGCGCTCGCGCTTGGCCTCACCGAGTCCGAGTACGAGCTCGTTTGCGAGAAGCAGGGCGGGCCGCCAAACGTCGTCGAGCTCGCGATGTACTCGCTGCTCTGGAGCGAGCACTGCGCCTACAAGCACTCCAAGAAGCTGCTGCGGACGCTGCCGACGCAGGGCTCGCGCCTCGTCATGGGTCCTGGCGAGAACGCCGGCGCGGTCGACATCGGCGACGGGCTCGTCTGCGCCTTCAAGGTCGAGTCGCACAACCACCCCTCCGCGGTCGAGCCCTTCCAGGGCGCGGCGACGGGCGTCGGCGGGATCCTCAGGGACATCTTCGCGATCGGCGCGCGGCCGATCGCGGTGCTCGACTCGCTGCGCTTCGGCGAGCCGCTCGCGGTTGTCGGTGACGCGGAGGCAAGCTCAGGGTCAAGCTCGCAGGACGATGCATCGGCGCAGGCGCGACGCGCGCGCTACCTGCTCGACGGCGCAGTCGCCGGGATCGCCCACTACGGCAACTCCGTCGGCGTGCCGACGATCGGCGGCGAGGTCTACTTCGAGGGCCCCTACGGGCAGAGCTGCCTCGTCAACGCGATGGCGCTTGGCATCGCGCCGCGCGAGCGGCTGATGAGCAGCGCCGCGGTCGGCGTCGGCAACACGATCGTGCTGTTCGGGGCGAGCACGGGCAGGGATGGGATCGGCGGCGCCTCGGTGCTCGCCTCCGCGGAGCTCGGCCAGGACGACGGCGGCAAGCGCCCGACCGTCCAGGTCGGCGATCCGTTCGAGGGCAAGAAGCTGCTCGAGTGCTCGCTCGAGCTCGTCGAGTGCGGGCTGCTCGCCACGCTGCAGGATCTCGGTGCCGCGGGTCTCACCTCCTCCGCGGCGGAGATGGCTGCCAAAGGCGGTCTCGGCGTCGACCTCGACGTCGCGAGGGTGCCGCTGCGCGAGGCTGACATGGAGCCTTTCGAGATCATGGTCTCTGAGTCCCAGGAGCGCATGCTGTGCGTCGTGACGCCTGACAAGGTCGAGCAGGTGCTCGAGGTCTGCGCGCGCTGGGAGGTCGGCGGCGCGGCGATCGGCGAGGTCACGGGGACCGGCAAGGTCAGGGTGCTCGACGGCGAGCGCGTGATTGGAGAGATGCCCGTCGCAGCGCTCGTCGACGACTGCCCGCTCTACGACTTGCAGCCGCAGCGACCGCAGGCGCAGATCTACCCGGCGCCCGCGGCGACGCTCGATGCGCTCGTATCGCAGGGCGCGGGCGCCGGATCGGGTGGCGCGCAGCCTCGTGGGTCGGGCTCTCCCAATCCCGCTGAGATCCTGCTTGCCCTGCTGCGCAGCCCCAACATCGCCTCGCGGCGGCCGCTGTTCGAGCACTACGACCCCGTCGTTCAGTCGCGCACCGTGCGCAGGCCGCAGACCGCCGATGCCGCGGTGCTCGCGATACATCCGCTGACCGCGCGCGATTCGCAGGAGACGCTGCGGGGCATCGCTGTCTCGATCGACTGCAACGGCAGGCGCGTCGCGGCCGATCCCAGGCAGGGCACGATCGCCGCCGTGCTCGAGTGCGCCGCGAACCTCGCCTGCGTCGGCGCCGAGCCGCTCGGGCTGACGGACAACCTCAACTTCGGCAACCCCGAGAAGCCGCACATCGCCTGGCAGCTGCAGGAGTCGGTCGCCGGCCTGCGCGAGGCGTGCCTCGCGCTCGACGTGCCTGTCGTCGGCGGCAACGTCTCGCTCTACAACGAGAGCGCGTCCTCGGGGCCGATCTACCCCACGCCCGTGATCGGGATGGTCGGAGAGCTTCCCGACGTCGCCCGCGCGGGACGACTCGGGTTCCAGCGCGCAGGCGACGCGATCGCGCTCGTCGGTAACTTTGCGCCGTCGCCGGCGGCGAGCGAGCTCGCGAAGCTGTGCGGCGAGCAGCTGCCGCAGGAGCTGCCTGCGATCGATCTCGACGGCGCCGTCGCGACGATCGTCGCGCTGCGCGAGGCGGTCAGGCAGGGCGGGCTCGCAAGCGCCCACGACCTTGCCGAGGGTGGCCTCGCGGTCGCGCTTGCCGAGTGTTGCCTCGCGGGAGGGCTTGGCGCCCAGCTGCGCGTGCCCGCCGAGTTTTTAGATGAGGAGGGTGGGGTTGCGGCGCTCTTCGGCGAGGGCCCCGCTTGCTTCCTGGTCAGCGGCGAGCAAGCGGCGCTGCGCCGCCTTGGCGAACGCATCGAGCTGACGCTGCTCGGCGAGGTTGGCGGCGAGGACCTCGTGATCGAGGCGCAGCCGACTGCTCTGCGTCTGTCGCTCGCCGAGCTCGAGCAGGCCCATGGCGCGCTTGCGGAGCTGTTTGCATGATCGACCCGGCGGGTCATGGCGGCCCGCGCTGCTAGCGTGAAGGGAGCAATGCGAGCCCGCTCCGCTTGCCTGCTGCCCGAGCGCGATGGTCCGCGCGACGAGTGCGGCGTCTTCGGCCTCTACGCCCCAGAACACGAGGTGTCCCGCCTCGCCTACTTTGCGCTCTATGCGCTTCAGCACAGGGGCCAGGAGTCGGCGGGCATCGCCGCCGCGGACAGGGGTGGCCACATCATCACCCGCCGCGAGCTTGGCCTCGTCAACCAGGTCTTCAGCGAGAACGACCTGAAGACGCTCGCGGGCGAGCTTGCGATCGCCCACGTGCGCTACTCGACGACGGGCTCCAACGCCTGGGAGAACTCCCAGCCTGTGCAGCGCTCACAGGGCACTGGCGGCTCGCGCCGCGAGCTCGCCCTCGCCCACAACGGTAACCTCGTCAACGCCGTCGAGCTGCGCGAGGAGCTGCTCGAGCAGGGCGTCACGTTCAGCTCCACCTCCGACTCGGAGATCATCGCCGCGATGATCGCCGCGCACCCAGCAGAGCAGCTCGAGGATGCCGTCGCCGAGGTGCTGCTGCGCCTCAAGGGCGCGTTCTCGATCGTCGTGATGGGCAGGGACAGGGTCCTCGCCTTCAGGGACCCACATGGCGTGCGACCGCTCTCGATCGGCGTGCTCAAGCCGCTCGACGGGTCTTCCTCCGCTGATCAGGTGCTGCGCTACTGCGTCGCCAGCGAGACCTGTGCGTTCGACATCATCGGCGCGAGCAGCCTGCGCGACGTCGAGCCTGGCGAGATCGTGACGCTCAGCGAGCGCGGCCTGGAGAGCCGCCGCGTCGCGAGCGCTCCGCGACCCGCATTCTGCGTCTTTGAGCACATCTACTTTGCACGTCCGGACTCGCGCATGGGCGGCCAGACGCTGCAGGCTTCACGCGCGCGGATGGGCGAAATCCTCTGGCGCGAGGCCCCCGTCGACGCTGACGTCGTGATCGCCGTGCCCGACTCTGGCAACGCAGCGGCGCGCGGCCTCGCGCGCGCCTCGGGGCTGCCGCAGGACGATGGCTTCGTCAAGAACCGCTACGTCGCACGGACCTTCATCCAGCCAGGTCAGGAGTTGCGCAAGCACGGCCTGCGCCTCAAGTTCAACCCACTCCCTGAGGTGATCGCGGGTAAGCGTCTAGTTGTCGTCGACGACTCGATCGTGCGCGGCAACACGACGCGCCAGATCGTGCAGATGCTGCGCGAGGCGGGCGCCGCGGAGATCCACATGCGCATCTCGGCGCCGCCGATCAAGCACCCCTGCCACTACGGGATCGACATGTCCAGCACCGAGGAGATGATCGCCCACGGCCGCACGACCGAGCAGATCGCCGCAGAGCTTGGCTGCGACTCGCTGCACTACCTCTCGCTCGACGGCGTCTACGAGGCGATCGGCAGCACGAGTGGCGGCGGGGGGCGGGCGGGTGGGCCTCAATCACACTGCGATGCCTGCTTCTCCGGCCGCTACCCGCTAGAGGGCACAGACGAGGCGAACGGCAAGTTCGCTCTAGAGGTGGCCGTCGCGGGCAGCTGAGGCGTCGCTGTAGCGGTTGTTGTAGGGACGTCTTTTGATCAGGCGCTCCTCCTGTGGGTTGCGTATCGCGACTGCGATCGCAAGCACGATCAGAGCGGTGGTGAAGATTGCGGTGAGCATCGTTGGTTCCTCGCTGTTGGTGGTCGTTTGCCAGGACAGGACCGACTCTCGACCTCATATGCATTGAAGCCTCGTCGTCGCGCTGCGTCTGTGAAGCGCGTCACAGCGCCGCGCTGGCTATCGTGCCCGCCTAGATGCCCTCAGAGCCATTGCCGATCGCGGTGCTCGTCTCCGGCGAGGGCACCAACCTGCAAGCGCTGCTCGACACCGTCCACGGGCACGAGGCACAGGTCGTCGCCGTCGCCTCCTCGCGTCCAGGGGCGCGTGCGCTCGAGCGGGCATCCGCCGCAGGAGTTGCGACCGCGAGCTTTCCCCGCTCGGACTACGCCGATCGCGCGGCGCGTGACCTTGCGCTCGCCGACTGGTTGCACGGGCAGGGCGTGCGGCTGATCGTGCTCGCGGGCTACATGGAGATTCTCGGCGAGGCGTTCCTCGACCGCTTCCCAAGGGCGGTGATCAACGTGCATCCCTCGCTGCTGCCTGCATTTCCAGGCCTGCACGCGATCGAGCAGGCGCTTGCCTATGGCGTGAAGGTCTTCGGCGTGACCGTCCACTTCGTCGACGGCGGCGTCGATACTGGGCCGGTGATCGCCCAGCGCGCGATCGAGTTGCCTGGCGTCGAGGATCCGGACGAGGTGCTCGAGTCCCTGCACCTCGTCGAGCACGAGCTGCTCGCCAGCGCGGTGCGCCTGGTCGCGCAGGGTGCGCTCAGCTTCGATCCCGCCAACCCGCGACGGGTCGTGATCTCGGCTTGAGCCTGCACGCAGTCCGGGATGCCGCTTGAGTACTCTGCGTAGCTGATGTCATACCGACACGAATGGCCAGGGATCGAGGCCGCGCAGCCTGGGCAGGCGCGCGTGCGAGTCGCGATGATCTCGGTCTCCGACAAGACGGGCATGGCCGACTTCGCACAAGGTCTCGTCGACCTCGGCGTCGAAATAATCTCGACTGGCGGAACAGCACGCGAGCTCGCCGCAGCCAACGTCCCGGCGCGCTCGATCGAGGAGTTCACGGGCTTCCCGGAGATGATGGATGGCCGTGTCAAGACGCTGCATCCCCGTCTCTACGCCGGCCTGCTCGCAAGGCGCGACGTGGAATCGCACCTCGTCTCCGCCGCTGAGCATGCGATCCAGCAGGTCGACCTCGTCTGCGTGAACCTCTACCCCTTCGAGGAGACGATCGCGAAGCCTGGCGTCAGCGACGTGGAGGCGATCGAGAACATCGACATCGGCGGGCCGACGATGGTACGTGCCGCGGCGAAGAACCACGACTATGCGGCCGTCGTCGTCGATCCGGGTGACTACGAGCGCGTGCTCGCGGAGCTGCGCGAGGGCGAGGGACTGCTCTCGCTGCCGACGCGGCGCCAGCTCGCCGGCAAGGCCTTCGCGCTCACGGCCCGCTACGACGCCGCGATCGCCGACTGGTTCGCCAAGCAACTCGAGGGCGAGACCGAGTCGGCCGGCGCACAGGACGCCGCTGCACGGGCGCCTGCGCCGATGCCCCAGGGCCGTGCGCTCTCCTACCGCAAGGCGCTTGACCTGCGCTACGGCGAGAACCCACACCAACGCGGCGCCTACTACTACGAGGTCGGCGCCGAGGACCACCTGCTTGCGGGCGTCACGCAGCTGCACGGCAAGGAGCTCTCCTTCAACAACCTGCTCGACCTCAGCGCCGCGCGCGAGCTCGCCTTCGACTTCGACGGCCCCGCCTGCACGATCGTCAAGCACAACAACCCCTGTGGCTGTGCGCTCGGGGAGAATGCGACCGTCGCCTACAAGCGCGCCTTCGCCTGCGATCCGCTCAGCGCCTTCGGCGGCGTGATCGCGGTCAACCGGCGCGTCGACCGCGCGTGCGCCGCGGCGATCTCCGAGCAGTTCGTCGAGGTCCTGCTCGCTCCGGGCTTCGACGAGGACGCGCTTGCGCTGCTGCGCGAGAAGAAGAACGTGCGCCTGCTCGAGCTGACGCAGGCACCGCGCGCCTCACGCGAGCTCGAGGCCAAGCCAGTGCTTGGCGGCGTGCTGCTGCAGGACCGCGACGCGGTCGACGAGCAGCGCTCCGACATGCAGGTGATATCGGCGCGCGCGCCCTCCGAGCAGGAGTGGGAGGACATGCTCTTCGCTTGGCGGATCTGCATGAGGGTGCGATCCAACGCGATCGTGATCGCCCGCGACGGTGCGAGCGTCGGGATCGGCGCCGGGCAGATGAGCAGGGTGGACGCGGTCAAGATCGCCGTCGCGAAGGCACAGGAGTTCCAGCCTGAGCTGCTCGCTGGCTCGGCGCTCGCCTCCGACGCCTACTTCCCCTTCGCCGACGGCCCCGAAGTGGCGCTCGAGGCCGGAGTCGCGGCGATCGTCCAGCCTGGCGGATCGATGCGCGACCAGCTCACGATCGACGCCGTCGACGCCGCGGGCGCGACGATGGCCGCGACGGGCGTCAGGCACTTCAAGCACTGACCTGGAGGGTCGGATGGCGGCGCCTGGCGGCGTCCTCGGTCGCTCGCGTGCTAAAGCACGCCACGCTCCCTGCGTCCTTGCCAGGCTTGCCCTCCGACCCTCCAGGAGAAGGGTTCAAGCGGCGTTATCGGCGCGCTTCGCATGGCGGTGGCGTCGGCCATGCTGCTGCTTCGCGGGCAGGGCGCTGCGCGTCTGCGCGGGGCAGCTCGCGTCGGTCTGCGCGCGCGTGCGGCTGCCGTCGGAGAAGGTGAACACGGCAGAGAAGGGGAAGCCTTTCGGCGGGCAGGTGGGCGGCAGCAGAATGCCTGCGGGTTTGTAGGCGAGCGTGATCCCGCCGACCTTTTCGTAGTAGGTGACTTCGCGCGGGCCGATCGTCGCGTGCAGGTGGATCACCGAGACGTACGGCGCGCCTGGCAGGGTGGAGACCAATGGCACGCCGATGCTGACCTTGCCGCCGAAGGGTTCCGCGGCGGAGAGCAACAGGCCGGGAAAGACGATGTCCGTCACGACGGGGTGCGTGCCTTCGGCATAGAAGAGCAGCGCAAGGTGTTCGCTGTTCATCGCGCGGAAGATCGTGATCGGCGCGAGCTCGGTCACGGTCGAGCTGCCGAGCACGATGCCCGTATAGACGACGCCGTAGCCCATCACCGAGTCGGCTGGGCAGCCGCGCGGCCCTGAGGTTTCCAGGATCTTCGCTGTGCACTCTGCGATCCCGAGCCTGCTCAGCGCGATCCCGAGATTGTTCGGATAGCGCAGCTCGATCTGCGTCAGCGGCGGCGGCACCTGGCCTGGTGGCGCTGAGAAGGAGAAGCCGAATTCGAGCGTTGTGCGCGAGCCGAGTTGGTCGGGCAGGAACGCTGCTTCCAGCTTCGCAGCAGTCGTAGCGCGCGCCTGCTGGGCCAGGCACGCGCAGAGCAGCACTACCTGCAGAAGGATGGCTCCGCGTCGCAAGGTGCTCGTCGCCTGGCCCCCGCTGTCAGTAGTGGAGCGTGCCGGTCGTGTTAATGGTCAGCGCATAGGTGTTGCGGTTGAAGCTGCCATACATCCCGCCATGGCCGCGGGCATGCTTGTAGCGACCGCTGCCGCCGGTGACCACGAGCGTTCCTTCGAAGCTTTCGCGTACGCCTGATCCGTGTGGCGTCGCGGTGCCGTGGCCCGTGATCGTGCCTCCTTGCGCATATATCGTGAAGCTGCCGCTGAAAGTCGCAGAGACGCGCATGTGGACGCGCATGCTGCCAGGCAGCGTGCCGGCTGCATGACCGGTCTCATACAGGGTCGAGCCCGACGCCGAGATGTAGTGCAGGCTCGCCTTGTCGGCTGCTTCGAGGTTGTGGGCGGCGGCAACGCCCGTGATCGCCGGCAGCGCGCAGGAGCAACCCACCAACGCCATACCGAGCATCTGCATCGATCGCCTCACACTCGACATCACAGCATCCCCTTTGGCACAGCCTTCTCGGCTGCGCCTGAAGATCGGATTTGCCTACTCCTTTCCCCAACACTCGGACTAGAGCGGTGGAGCGGCACTCCGATAGATGAAGACGATACAAGCTGAAGGCGCTTTGCGGTTCGCCACGTACGCATCGTCCAGAGCGCCGGCGCAAGCAGCGGGCGCAGCTCGCGCTCGATCTGCCGCATCACGGTGCTTGCCGGCGGAGCGGCCGCGTCTGGGGAGGAGGCGTAGTAGGCGAGCACGCCGGCGATTGTGAGCAGGTGATGCCCGGCGTTGTTTGGCAGTCGCGACGCCGCCGCGATCGCGTCGCGTGCGATCACGGTCAGCTGTCTGGCCATCTCCTGTGGGGACGCATAGCGCTCGAGATAGCCAAGCTGTCCGATGGCGGCATCCTCACCGACGTCGAGAAGGCTGTCGAGCATGCTCAGTGCGCCGATCGAGAGGTAGAGCGCATCGAGTTGTCGCGCCTCTGCGGGCGTCGTCTGCGGATTGGCTGCCGCGGCGATCAGCGCATGCAGACACAGCACGGAGGCGGCGGCGCCCGCCAGGAGCTCGGGCGGCTCTGCGGCAAGTTGGTCCCTAGGGGCTGCGTGGTTGCGCGCCTGGGCGCTCGCGCAGCGTTGTGCGGCGGCCGTCGCCGTCTCTCGCACCGCGGCCCTTGCGGGCAGCTCGCGCAGCGCGCCTTGCACGGTCTCGACCAGCGCCGCGAGATAGCCGCCGTCATCGCCTCGCTCTTGGTATCGACTCGCCCGTCGATCTGGGCCCATCGAGCTCGCGGCCTGCGGCCCAACCGCGTCTGCGAGCGCCATCAGCATCGATTCGCACGAGTCGACGCCCACGTCGGCATACAGCTCCGTCAGCAGATCCAGGTAGTCATAGGCGACCTGTAGCGCGACGATCGCGTCGATCGCAAGTCTGCGCTTTCGTAGGGAGGCGAGCGTCGCGAGCGTCGCGGCGACCTCCGAGTTGAAGCGCTCGTCGCGCAGCTTGCCCAGGGCGATGCCCCGCAGCGACGGCTCTGGGATCGCCTGTGCATGCCTCCACCAGCCTGTGAGTTGGATGCGCACGCGCGGTGCGACTGTTGGCCAGTAGCGCGCATTCGCCGGTAGCAACGCAAGTGCCGCTCGCGCTGTTGGTCGCAGCTTCGCGGATGCGCTCGAGCGCGTCCTACTCATTGAACGCGAGCCTTGGTGAGACGCGGGAAGCGGCGAGCACGGGCCCTGTCGCGATCAGGAGCACGACTGCGATCACGATCGCGAAGATCGCCAGCGGCCTTGCCCCCGTCGCGACGCTTGCAACGGGGAAGCCGGTCACGCGCGCGAGGTACCCGTCGATCACGGCCTGGCCATAGACCCCGGCGAGCGCGCCGGTGACGCTGCCGGCGCCGAGCATCAAGGCCGATTCGGTCAGCAGGATCCGGCGCAGGCGGGCTGGGCTCACGCCTGAGAGCCGCAGCCCCGCCAGCGAAGTGCGGCGCTGCCAGATCGCAGAGGTCAGCGCGGCGGCCATCGCAAGGATCGCCGCGAGCAGCAGCAGCATCGAGATCTCACCGAGCTGTCGCAGGCCTTCGCCGGTCAGCGAGTCGATGCTCGACTGCAGCTCGGCGCTCGTGCGCGCCTGCAGACCGCTGCTGGGGCCGAGCGTGCGCGCGACCGCTTTGCGCACGACGGCAGGCTGTGCGTCGCGTGTCAGCGAGACGCCAAGCGCTGTCGGCGCCGAGCTCTGCCACAACCTCTGGTAGTCGCCTGTGCCGATGAATACGACGCCGGGGCTCCAGGCGAGGTTCGTGCTCAGCGCTGCGATGCGGAAGGAGCGCTCGCCGCTCGGCGTCGGCAGGCTGAGGCTGCCGCCGATCCCCGTGTCGTGCTGTTCTGCGACCTGTTGGGAGACGACGATCCAGCCGCCGGCGGCGAGGCGCCGTTCGGCGAGGCCTGTCGATCCCGCGACGATCTGGCTTGCGAGGACCTCGTGTGCACCACCTGTCGGACGCGCGATCACCCAGAGGCGCCGTCCGTCGAGTTGCAGAAAGCCACCCTCGAAGGCCTGCACCTTTGCGACGCCTGGCACTTTCGCGATGCGCTGCGAAAGGTCTCCAGGAGCGAAGTCGACCACGGCCTGATCGTCGCTGGGGTTGCCGATCCAGATCGCTGCGTCCTGCGAGTAGCTGCGCGCAAAGCCCGCGATGCCATGCGTCAGGTCGCTGCGTGCGCCGCTCAGTGCGACGCTGCCGAACAGCGCAACCGCACCGGTCGCGCTCAGTGCCAGCGAGCGTAGCGTCGTCGCCCGCAGGTGCCCAAGCGCAACGGGCAGGACTGTCAGCGTCTGCCGCCGCGCGGCGAGCATGCGTCCGCCGCGCAGCACTTTCCCGAGCGCTACCGGAACCGCCAGGACCGTTGCGCTCGCAAGCAGCACGCAGGCAAGCAGGGCAAGCCCGGGAACGGTCGCGTAGAGCACGCTTGCGATCGCAAGCAAGGTGACCGCGGCGAGCGCGAAGCGACGCTGGGCGCGCCGGCCGAGCGCGTTTCCGGGCGCGCCTTCGTCGTGGTAGACGCCGTCGAGCCGGTCGCTGCGGCGCAGCTCCAGTAGCGGGATCGTCGAGGCGAGGCAGGTGCTGAGCACGCCGCCCAGCAGGGCGATCAGCAGCGGCTTTGTCGTTATCACGGTGTGCGTTCCGAGCGTGAACGCCTCTGCGAGGTAGTGCGGCGAGGAGTGCAGCAGGCTGAGCGAGAGCCCGTAGCCGATCAGCACGCCGACGATTGCGGCCAGCACGCCAAGCACGAGCGCCTGGAAGAGAAACATCTGTGCGATCGCGCTTGGCCGCGTGCCGATCAGGCGCAGCTCCGCGACGGCACGGCGCCGCTCGGGCGCCGTGAGCAGCAGCGCGCCGGTCGCGAGCAGCAGCCCCAGCAGACCGCTGATCGTCGCGAAGAACGCGCTCGCCTGATTGCTTGGACGCAGCGCCTGCTGCAGCAGTCCCACGTCCTGATTGGCCGCGGCGACGTCGATCCGTCCTTCCGTCAGCGCTGCCAGCTCCCTGCGCACAGCTGCGGCCCTACCTGGCTGCGTCACGACGAGGATGCGCGAGACGCGCCCCTGCATGCCTGCGAGCCGTTGCAGCTCGCTCAACTGCATCACGGCGACGGTCGCCTGCGCAAGCGCTCCGAACGCTTCGGGCCCCAGCACGGCCGAGACGTGCAGCCGCTTCGCACCGCCGCGCAGCTTCAAGAGGACTTCGGCAGTCGGCGCCACGCCGGCGGGGCTGCTGGGAATCGAGAGCTTGCCCGCAGTCGTGCTGCTCAACCCGATGCCCTGAGCAGAGAGCGTCGCGCGTGGGATCGTGTGGGCGAGCCCGTCGAGCACGACGAGGCTCAGGTTCGCGCCGGCGAGGTCGACGGTCGTCTGCTGGCCGTTTGACCCGACGACCGTTGCGGTCTGTTCGAGCAATGGCGCCGCCTGCTTCACGCCTTCGAGCCCTTCTACGCGCTTCACCAGCGCTTCGGGGATGCCGCCTGACCCGCGCGCGTGCAGCTGCAGGCTCGCGGGGCCGATCACCGTGTGGTCCACTTCTCCCGCGGAGCCGGCGATGCTGCCTGCGGCGACGATCGTCGCGAACACGAGTGCGACCGCGATCGCCACGCCGAAACCTGCGAGCAACTCCTGGACGGCATGGACGCGCAGCCAGCGCCTGTAGAACCATGTCAGCGCGTATGGCCCGACGAAGGCCCGCGCGCGCTGTGTCTCAGCTGTCCTCAATGCTCACCAGGTCCTTGGCGAGCCTGCCGTCGCAAAGCGTCAGATGCCGGTCCGCCACCCTCGCCGCCGCCGCGTCGTGGGTGACGAGCAGCACCGCTGCACCGCGTTCATGGGCGATCTCTCCCAGCAACTCGACGATCTCGATGCTCTTCGTGCTGTCGAGGTTCGCGGTTGGCTCGTCGGCGAGGATCAGCCCAGGACCGCCTGCAAGCGCGCGCGCGATCGCGACCCGCTGGCGCTCGCCGCCGGAGAGCCGCTCTGGCGGACGCTGCAGCTGGTCGCCCATGTCGACACGTGCGAGCCACTCCGCCGCGCGGGCCTTCGCCTCGCGCATCCCCAGGCCGCTCATCATCAGCTTCACCGCCGCGTTCTCGACCGCGGAGACGCGTGGCATCAGCTGTGGGCTCTGGTAGATGAAGCCGACGTCGTGCAGCAGGTATGCCGAGGCTTCCTCCTTCGAGAGCGAGGAGACCTTCCTTCCTGCAAGCTTGATTGAGCCGCTGTCGGGATTCAACAACGCCGCGATCAAGAGCAGCAACGTCGTCTTGCCGGAGCCGCTTGGCCCGTGCAACGCGACCATCTCGCCGGCCTGCACCTCGAGGCTTACGCCGTCGACTGCGCGTACCTCCTCCCCGCCCTCGCAGTAGTGCTTGACGACTTCTTCGAGCTCCAGCATGTCTTAGACGCTAGCTGCCGTCGCCCGCCGCGCCAAGGCCTGCCCTGCGCGCCTCAGGCGCCTGCTGCGCGTCGCAGCGGCACCACCGGGGCCAGGCGCGGCGCTACGCTGCCGCGCAGCCTGCCTTCGGAGAGCGCGAGCGCCCTGTCGGCGCCGGACAGCCCTGTGCCCTCGTCGGTGCTCGTCAGCACCGCCAGCCCTTCGTCGGCGAGCGAGCGCAGCAGGAGCAGGATCTCGTCACGTTCGAGCAGGTCCACGCCTGTGATCGCGTCGTCGAGCACGAGCAGCTGGGGCTCTGTTGCCAGGGCGATCGCGAGCATCGTCCGCACCGCATCGCCGCCGCGCAGCTCGTACTGCCTGCGGTCGGCGCAGTGCCCAGCGCCGGTCCGCTCCAACGCATTCAGCGCCCGTGAGCGCGCCGCTGGCTGGGGCACGCCGCGCGCGAGCTGCGTGCCGACCATCTGCTCCAGAACCTGCCAGCCGTCTGTCGCGCGCAGACCGCCGCCGCAGAAGCCGATACCTTCGCCGAGCGCGCCTGAGCCCGCCAGCTCGCGCCCCGCGAAACGCACGACCCCTGAGTCAGGCCTCTGCATCCCCGCGACGACGCGCAGCAGCGTCGAGCGCCCAGAGCGCCGTTTGCCCCAGACCGCGACCAGTTCCCCTGGATCGATCTCGAGGCTCACGTCGTTGAGCAGCAGGGTCTCTCTGCCCTTGCTGCCCTCGAGCAGCGTGACGTGCTCGAGCTCGAGCAGGCTCATCGCTTGCTCCTATGCGCAGCCGCCTGCCCTAGGGGCCCTGTGTCGCCGTGGGTCATCGTTTGCTCCGATGGGCAGCCACCAGCTGCTGGAGCTCACGGCGGGCGTAGTCGATCCAGGAGAGCATCGCGCCGACCGCAAGCCGGTCCTCCTCCCATTGGAGGCGCTGCGCGAGGCCCTCGACATGGTCGAGCAGGCCCTTGCTGGGCTTCGCCGGCGCCTCGCACGCCTCGTCGAGATAGGCGAGCTCGCAGTGCTCCAAGACCGTCAGAGCATCCTCGGCGCCAAGCACAGAGACCTGGCGAGCGAAGAGTCGTGCTTTGCGCCGTTGCTCCTTCGCGAGCGAGATAAGCCACTTCCGATACGCGCTTACGCCCATCTCCGTCACCTTGTAGTGAGGCTTTGGCTGCCGCACCACGCCGGGTTCTGCCTCCTCGGCGGGGATTTCCTCGATCATGCCCCTGCGCTTCAGCGCGTCGAGCGAGACATAGATCTGCGAGGGGCTCGAGAGCTCGAGCGAATCGCCATAGGTCCGCTCGAAGCGCTGGACCAGCTCGTAGCCGTAGCTAGGCCGCTGGATCACGAGCCCCAAAAGCGCCCAGCTCACCGGGGATCGCATCGCGAGAGGGTGCTTCTCTACTCCAACCCCAGCTCCCATCGGACCAACAGCATACCAGCTATCGGGCTCCACGTGCAGCGATCCAAACGTAGCGTCGACAGGCAGCTACTCACATTTAGAACCTTCTAAACACCACTCGCTTTCCTAGGCTTGATCCGCAAACATCACTCCAACGTCTAATCCACGGTAGAAGGCAGACGGAGCAACACGCGACAGGGGTAACCTTAGGCCTTTACGTGCTGGGCGCGCGTGCGCGTGTAACAAAGCGCGCACGCGCGCAAGCAGCCGGATATACCAAGCCAAATCGCTGAGGCACAATAAATGAAAAATGGCAGATACGTTGGCCTAGCACTTGCAGCCCCACTCTTGATGGGTGTTCTGAACGTCGCAAATGCATCAGCTGCTAACCCGAGGCTCGTCGCGGGTGGCAGTGGAGGTTTCCCCGTAGTCTTCGATAGCGGATCTATAGCCAAAGCAACATTGCTGGAAACTGCAAAAAATGGTAGCGTAAAATGTGAAGCTCTCGAATTCACTGGCGAAGTTGTGAGCTCGACCGAAGCAAGGAAAATCGAAGCAAAGTTTCAGAAATGCAGATCGGCGAGCCCGAGCGCGAGTTGTACCACTGCAGGACAGGCAATTGAAGTGATCAAGGCAGCTCCTCTTAAGATGAAGCCGGTGTTCATCAACGGAAAGCATGGCGCGAAAGAAGAACGAGGTTTAGACTTTACTCCGGAAACGGCCGGGCCATTTGCCAAATTTAAATGCGAAGTGCTGGGCATTGGAACCGAATTCATAGTAGGTAATAGCCTCGCCAGTGAGAACTCTGTGATCGGTGTAGTCGCAGGCGCTGAAGTCGACGTGCCGTTGACCAAACTAGCAACTACCTTTAGTCAGGTCAAAGGTACGCAAGCCCCAAAGGAATGGGAAGAAGAAGTCGGGGCTGGCTCGTTCGCGAAAGTAACTGACTTTCTTGAAGCGGAAGGCACCAAATCTACGGGCATAGGTAAAAACTTCTCCCACGAATCAGCTGGCCTGGAAGGCTCGACGGCTGTTACGTTCATTGGCGGACTGACGCTTGAAATCACCTGAACTAACGTCGCCATCATAGGTCCGCTCGAAGCGCTGGACCGGTCTGTAGCCGCAACTCGGCCGCCGGATGACGAGCCCCAAGAGCACCCAGCTCACCAGGAATGGAGCTCACCCAGGATGGCATCGCGAGAAGGTGCTTCTCCACTCCAATCCCAGCTCCCATCAGGCCAACAGCGTAGCAGTCGTTGGCTCCAGTGTACCGATGCCGATAAAAGTGTCGGCTCGGAGTACTCACATTTAGAACCTTCTAAACAACACTCGATTCTCTGGCGTAGATACGCGATACTCAACGCGTGAAGAAACCAGTCGCAAGGTTATCTCAGGGTTCGTACGTCAAGGTTAGGGATCTATCGTGTTGTCTAGATACGCTGGCCTAGCGTTCATCGCCGCGTGCGTCGCGTGCGCCCTAAGCGCGGCAAATGCATTAGCGGCCAGTCCGGAATTCGCACCGTTTGGCAACATATATCCGCTGGGCTTTAGGGATTCGCTTGAAACTAGAACGACCTTGCTGGAAACAGCAGAAAGCCGCAGCATCGAATGCAAGGAACTTGAAGCAAAAGGCGAAGTCGTGTCCGCTACCGAAGCAAAAAACATCGAAATTACGCTCAGAAAATGCAAATCGCTAGGGCTGGTGAGCGGCTCTTGTACTACCACTGGGCAAGCGTCCGAAGTAATCAAGATAAAGGGGCTTAAGGCTAAGCCGGTATTTATCAACGAAAAACGCAAATTAAAAGAAGAACGGGGTCTGGACTTCACCCCGGGGGCAGCAGGACCACTTGCCGAGTTCACTTGTTCAGGGCCGCTGGGCAGTGACGAACTAGTCGTAGAGAACACCTTTGGAGGCGAGAACTCCGTCATCGGCGTGATCAAAGGAACAGAAGTCGACGAGCAGGAAGAAGAATTGACTATCACCTTTAGTCAGGCCAAAGGTGTGCAGTCTCCTACGGAATGGGAAGAAGAGTTTGGCATGACCTTCACGAGGAAGAGAGACTTTCTGGAAATGGAAGGTGTCAATTCCGTAGGCTTCGGGGAGAGCTTCTTGGACGAACAGACTGGTCTACGAGGCACAATAACGATGGAACTCGACGGGACTATGGCAATCACCTGACTGCCGTCGCTGCCAGCCAGGTAAGTAGCCGATCTCACCTCCCAACGCCTGCCCATGTTCGCCTTAATAGCGAGGTCAGGGCTGTGAGGTGCGTGGTGTGCCGAGCGTGCTCACAATGCCATGCCACACGGGAGATCGTAGCTGCACGGGGTCGCTCGCCCTGGATAGTTCGGACACGCCGTGTATACAATGGCGCTGCGCTCGAGGCGAGCGTAGCGGGCTTCGCGAGCTCGTCGTGCGTACACAGCACCCTTCCACGTACTCTGATCAGGACGCACGCCGGATAACTCCGCGCCCAGGGGAACAGCAGTGCTCTGCAAATCAGAGTGTGCAACTTTCAGTGGCAAGCTGGCAATTCTCCGCCAGGGTACAGTCCAAGCATATGGCAGCCAAGAATCGCACGGTCGTTCGATGTCCTACTCACATTTAGAACCTTCACAACCCCACTTGTATCCCCAGCCCCGCTCCGCAAATATGCTTGTCATGAGACATCTGGAGAGGTGTCAAGGCAACAGTCGGGATCGCGGGGTCAGCGTGCGCGCGATGCTCGCTGACCTATCCGCCGGCAATTCCGCATCGCATTGCGCGAGCAGCACGATGTGGGCCGCCGGGGCCGCAGGGCCTTGCTGCCCTGTCCAAGCCATAGCTCGAAACGGTGCTCGGACCGTCAGTTCCGCTGACGGTGGAAGTGCCCAGAGCTACCAGGAAGCAGCGATGCTCGACCGAGCGAGCGGACGCTCATTTCTAACAAAACAAAATCCGACCTTCGGTATGAAGGTCGAGAAAGTGAGGATGAGCAAGTGAAGGCCATCAAGTGCACAGGAGTGGCGCTTATTGCCACCCTGACCATGGGCGCCGTGGGCGTCGCCACGGCAGCCGCTGAACCCGAATTCAAGCCGGAAGCGGGTACGTTCCCGATTACGTTCAGCAGTAAAGCCACGAAAAAAACGAAGCTAATCACCAAAAGCGGTAATACCGTCGAATGTACTTCGGACGAAAGCAGCGGAGAAGTTAGCGGCGCGCGTCTGGCGAAAAAAGTAGTCGTTAAGTTCAAAGGCTGCAAATCGACTGGCTTCATCTCTGCGACTTGCACTACTTCCGGTGCATCGAGCGGCGAAATTAGGACGTCGTCGCTTAACGCGAAGCCGGTCTTCATCAACGGTAAAACCGGCAAAAATGAAGAACGAGGCCTAGATCTGACGCCAGAAGCGACAGGTCCGTTCGCCGCCTTCTCATGCACGATATTCGGTATCGGTCCGACGCTCACAGTGGAAAACAAGACCGCTAGCGAGAATTCTGTCATTGGTGTCATCCCTGCTGCGGAGGTCGGTAAACAAGAGAGCAAAGTGACGATCACGTTCTCGCAGTCGAGTGGGAACCAGATCCCAAGCGAATACGAAGAACCAGCCGCTTCAAAACACCTCGACTTCCTTGAAACGGAAGGCACGGGTACCGACGGCTTCACCCACGAAGCATCTGCTGAGGAAGGGTCTGAAGAACTCACGTTCAGCGGAAACATCGAATTGACATAGCGCTCTAGTCCCCAGGACTGGAACGAGTTAGCGAAGGTGTGGGGCTGTGATGGCACAGCTCCACACCTTCTAGTAACAGAGGAAGCAAGAGGAGAGAAGGGGACCCCTGTGCATCGCAAGGAAGTAATCGACCAAGGCAGCCGATGGCACAGGTACCGGGTACCTCGAGACTTCGGACTCGTGCTCACGCTACTCATGGTGGCGATGGCTCTTGGCGCTACATCGATCGAGGCGACGGCGCAGGGCGCGGAAGCTTGTGTCAACGAAGCGCGTCGTCTTGAACAGGGCTCCGGGCTGTCCAACTGCCGGGCCTATGAGCTGGTCACTCCTGCGGCTAAGGATTCGGATGAACCCAGAGTTGGGAACGGTGGTGACTTTGCCAACCCCGGCATGGAAGGCATTCAGGGCGCTCATGCAGGAAGCACGGGAGATCGCATGGCGTGGAGCTCCGAATATGCCCTGCCCGGCTCGCCATTTGCAGGATTGGGCTACTTGTCGACACGCACGGCCGAAGGATGGGTCACCGAAAGCGTGATTCCCCCACAGTCAGTGGAGAATGGTGCACTATGCCCGGAGCTGGTAGGAGTCGTAGGTTGGTCAGCTGACCTCTCAAAGGGGATCCTGGCTGACGGTGATGCCCAGGAAGGCTCCACGGGTTTCTATGAGCAGGGATTGGAATGCGGTCACGCCGAACCACGCCTTACACCTTCGCAGTCGACGGGCTTCATGGAAATGGAAGGAATGCAAAATCTCTTCCAACGAGGCGGCGCGGAGAACTATCAGCTCATTGACCCTACTCCCGACTCCGTGATCATTCCCACGACGAAGGAACTGCTTCAAAACTATTTCCCAGCTAACTACATGGCCGGGTCCGCCAATCTGGCGCATGTGGTCTTCGAAGAGGAACTTCCGCTCACGCCAGAAGCCGAAGAACTCTCGCCCAGAGTGGAAGAAGCATGTGAAGAGAGGGAGAGAACGTGCTGGGAAGGGCATGACGATCTGTATGAGTGGAGCGAAGATGAGCAGCCAGCAGTACGCATGGTGAGCATTCTGCCGGATGGTGCTTCGGTAGAAGGGCAGCTCGCAGGCGCAACAAGAAACGCGTCGGGCTCGGGACGGTCTCCGGAAGCTCTGAATGTGGCAGGCGCCGAGAACGCGATGTCCGCGTCTGGGGAACGTGTGTTCTTTGAAGCCGAAGGCGATCTCTATGTGCGCGTGAACGGCGACGAGGCCCAGAGCGCCATCGGAAGCAAAGAAGAATGCACAGAAACCGCAAAGGCCTGCACAGTCGAGCTTGACAAGTCTCGCGCGGGTGGGGCGGGCGGAGGAGGCAAATTCATGGCCGCCAGCGCCGACGGAACCAGGGTTTTCTTTACCGATGGCGCGTCGGCCGATTTGACATCCAGCACTGTCCATGACAGTGGTACCAACCTTTATGAATATGATTTGCCTGCTGAAGTAGGGGTGCCGGGCCAGCTCACAGACCTCACACCGTCCAGTCATGCTGCTGTGTTAGGCGTGAGTGGCGCAGGCGAAAGCGGCGCCTACGTTTACTTCGTCGCCGAAGGCGCACTAGCAGCTGGACAGAACAGCGCGGGTGCAACTGCGGAGGAAGGTCACCCAAACCTATACCTCGACCACGAACAAAAGTTGACATTCATCGCTGCGCTCAGCAGCAGTGACTCTTGCGACTGGGCTTCAAATGCAGGATGCGCGTCTGGTGGGCTGGCCGGCCTGCCGGGTCTTACAGCGAGAGTAGCCGGCGACGGCGAATTTATTGGGTTCAATTCGGTAGCGAGTCTCACTCTCTATGACAATGTTGATATATCAACTGCAAAAGCAGACGACGAGATCTTCCTCTTCGACGCCCGCACCGGCGATCTCAGCTGCGTATCTTGTGACCCGAGCGGACCGCCAAGCGAGGGCGGAGCGGCTATACGCTGGCCCGCGCTACCAGATACCAATGCCGAATTGAGAAACGCCTATCCGCAGCACAACGTTTCCGATAGCGGACAAGTTTTCTTTGAAACCTCTGAAGCGGAGCTGACACAGGATACAGACGGCGTTCGAGACGTCTACGAATATGTAGACGGTCATCTAAGCGAGCTGTCTTCGGGAGCCAGCCCGGCTGGGTCCTATTTCATGGATGCGACTCCCAGCGGAAATGATGTGTTCTTTACGACCACGCAGTCGTTGCTGCCACGTGACGTCGACAGCGTATACGACATCTACGATGCGCGTGCGGGGGGAGGATTCGTCGAACCAGCAGCGCCGAAAGAACCTTGCAATAGCGAAGAAGAGTGTCGGGGTCAAGGCTTCGAGCCCTCGGCGCTTGCTGCTCCTGCCAGTTATGGCTTCGTTGGACCTGACAGCACCGCGACGCAGACGAGCAAGCGACAGAAGACGACCAAAGGATCTGATCGCAAGAAGAAGCTTGCCAGGAAGCTGAATGCGTGCAAGCGCAAGAAGAACAAGCGCAAGAGGGCACGATGTGCCCGGCAGGTTAGAAAAAGATATGGCAAGCCTTCCAAACCATCTGGAGTTGACACTCGGGTAGGCGGCCAGGGGTTCGGGGGTGCAAAGTGAGCAAGGCGAGACATCTGGCGGCGGCTGTCGCTGTGGTAGCCGGTTCGTATTTGGGGCTCGCGGCGATCGCGGCTCCCACAGATGCCAAGATCGTGCATACTTTTGAAGGTAGCTTCGAAGGCGCGGATGTCCCTGGCGGGCCATTCGGCCCGGTCCTGTCGACCGCCGCGGATGCATCCGGAGACGCAAGCAATGGTGACGTCTACGTGGCGTGGCTCAATGGCAGCTTTGAAAGTTTTGTCAGTAAGTTCACCGGCAACGGCAAATACGCTGGGGTGCAGATAACGGGCTCTGAAACTCCTCAGGGTTCGTTGTCGCTGGTGTCCTTCTCTACTTTCGCCAGTGGTGATATAGCGGTGGACAACTCATCGAGCGCCAATCGGAGCGATCTGTACGTTGCGGATACAGGCAATGGCGTTGTGGACAAGTTCAGTGCCAGTGGTGGGTTCATTTGCCAAATCACGGGCAGGCCGCCTGCCCAGCGTACGAGTGAAGAAGCTGCGCACGAGTGTGATGGGGCTACGGGCAGCGAAACTCCTCAAGGCTCAATGGAACCGACGGGCATCGCCGTGGATTCCAAAGGTGACGTCTATGTGGCGGATGCCGCAGAAGGTCATGATGTCATCGATGAGTTCTCGGCATCTGGCGAATATATGAAGCAGATCGCAAGCTCCAAGATCATTGAACCAAGTGTGATCGCAGTGAGCTCAGGGAACAGCATTTATGTTGACAACGCCCGCCCGGTTACCGGTGCCAGCCAGAATGTGATCGTCTTCAATGGTAGCGGCGAACTGCTGGGCACGCTCGACGAAAGCGCTCCGTATGGCTTGGGCGTGGACCCAAGCAACGGTCATATATATGTGGGAGATAGCTCGCCAGAACCCGACATCGCAGAGTTCAACTCGGCAGATGATCTCATAGGTAGCTTCGGCGGCGGCAGCGTCACTCATGTGGTCGACGTCAGCGTTGCATCAAGTGGCGAGCTCTATGCCGCGGACCTGGGCACTGACATTGTTGACATGTTTGGCCCAGACGTTACTGAGCCAGATGTCTCTGTCGGTCCGGCTGGCGTTCATGGAACCACTGCAACTCTCTCGGGCACGGTTGAACCAGTCGGCGGTCCTGACGTAACGGCTTGCACGTTTGAATATGGCCTCACGGAAAGCTACAGCTACACAATTCCGTGCTCGCCGGCACCGCCCTATACGGAATCAACCGACGTGTCGGCGAACGTTACGGGCCTTGAAGAAGGTAAGACTTACCACTTCCGGATCAGTGCTACTAACGCCAATGGCACGAATCACGGGGAAGATCACACCTTCGGGCCGGCGTCCGTTGGCGGGGAGACGGCCGAAGCTACGACGGTGGAAGCCGTGGTACGTGCCACCGTGGATCCCAATGGTGTAGAAACCTCTTGTGAAGTGCAGTACGTCGAAGAAGCTGCTTTTCAGGTGTCAGAATACGCTCGGGCTATCGGCGTACCATGTGGGACGTCGATAGGATGGCAGGCGGGTGGACGCTACGTAGCCACGAGCTTGGTGGGACTCAAGCACCAGGCGACTTATCATTATCGGGTAGTTGCGACCAGCGGGTCAGGAGTGATTCGGGGTCAAGATAAAACCTTTACGACCTTCGGTATCGGCGCCTTTACATTCACGGCGCTGGGTAGTGCTGGGAATCCGTTTGCTGAAGCTGGCGGTCATCCCTATGAATTGGTCGATGCCTTCACGCTGAACACTTCGACTAACCAGTTTGGCAACCAGGATGCAACGGATGCCAACCCGAGAGATATTCGCACTGAACTACCCCCAGGTCTGATCGGCAATCCGCGCGCTGTTATGGAGTGTCCTCCGTATAACGTCGCTCATGCCGATTGCAGTGGCGCATCTCAGGTGGGGGTACTGACGGTCTATACCTCTAAGAGTCCTGCCGGCGTCGAATCACCGATCTATAACTTGGTGCCGCCAAGGGGGGTCGCGGCTCAGTTGGGAGCCAGATTTAATAACTTTGTAACGGTGCACATAGACGCCAAGATCCGCACGGGCGGCGACTATGGAGTCACAGCCGAAGTATTAAATAGCTCTGAGGACGAAGGTGTTACCGGTGCCACGGTAGTTCTCTGGGGCATACCCTCCGAAGCAGGCCACGATGCAGAACGCTACTGCCCATCTGCCGAAAAAGTTAACGAGGAACGCCCTTGCTCTGAACGAGGTCCGTCGGAAGCGTTCCTCACTGAGCCGACCGCTTGTTCGGGTCCGTCGACGGTGACCACAAGCGTCGATCCATGGTTGGAACAGAGCGATTTCGTCGAAGCGCATGCCGAAATGCCCGCGTTGACCGGTTGCGGTAGATTGCGGTTCAATCCGTCTATTACGGTGACGCCAGACAGCACGACGGCAGAATCACCAACGGGCTTGCACGTAGACGTACGTGTTCCTCAAGAAGATAGCCCGACGGTTCCTGCGGGATCGGAGCTGAAGAGTGCGACTGTGACTCTCCCGGAAGGGCTAACAGTCAATCCTGCCGGGGCGAGCGGTTTGAAGGCCTGCGCGCCCGGACAGATTGAACTTGACGGGCCACTGCCCGCGAACTGCCCAGAAGCTTCCAAGATTGGCAGCGTGGAGATCGAAACACCATTGCTTGATCACCCGGTGCCGGGTGGCATTTATGTAGCGCAGCAAGGTAACGCCGGGCCTGCTCAGGGTTCAAACCCATTTGGTTCGCTACTCGCTATCTATCTGGCTGCGTACGACCCGACGTCGGGGGTCGTCGTCAAGCTCGCTGGCAGAGTCAGCGTCGATTCGCAGACTGGCCAGCTGATCACTACCTTCACCGATAACCCACAGCTACCGTTCGAAAATCTGAAGCTTGAATTCTTCGATGGCTCGCGCGCATCGCTTGCGACGCCGAGGCGCTGTGGTGAATATACGACAACGAGCCTACTCGAACCGTGGTCGCATCAGCCAGCTGAAGGAGAAGCAGCGGGAACACCAGATGCGGGGCCGTCCTCTCGGTTTCAGATAACGACTGAACCGAACGGCGGCTGTGCAGCCTTAGGTGGGTTCGATCCGACGCTGGTGGCCGGCACGGCTAATAATGCTGGCGCGAGCTTTAGTCCTTTTTCCGCAACAATCACCCGCGCCGATGGAGAGCAGACATTTGGGGCGATCTCGCTGCGGCTCCCTGTAGGCATTGCTGGCGATATTGCCAAAGTGACACTATGTCCTGAAGCTGAAGCCAATCTGGGAGACTGCCCCGCTACCAGCAAGATTGGGCATGTTGTAGTCCGCTCTGGCGTTGGTGGCGAACCCATTACGCTTCCAGAACCGGGCGAGCCGCAGGACCCTATTTATCTTACTGGTCCATATAAGGGCGCCCCCTTCGGCCTGTCGATAGTCGTGCCTGCTGAAGCTGGTCCCTTCAATCTCGATGAAAATGGACACCCCGTGGTAGTGCGCGGCAAGATCAATGTCAACCCGTATACGTCGCAGGTATCGGCTGAAAGTGAACCGGTGCCAACGATGCTGCAGGGCATTCCTCTCGATGTCCGCGATGTAGAAGTCGACATCGACCGAGAAGACTTCATGTTCAACCCGACGAACTGTGAACCCATGCAGGTCGCTGGGATGATTGATTCAAGCGAAGGTGCGACCACGGAAGTATCGAGTCGTTTCCAGGCTGCTGACTGCGCCAACCTTGCATTCAAGCCGACATTCTCCGCTGCGACTCGCGCCGTGCACACACGTAAAGGTGGCGCGTATCTCAGTACAACGATCACGTCAGGCGCCGGTCAGGCGAATATACGCAGGATCCACGTTACCCTTCCTAGCAAGCTTCCCTCTCGCCTTGAAACGCTGAAACAGGCCTGCACGGAATCTCAATTTGCGGCGAACCCTGCGGGTTGCCCTGAAGGTGCATTTGTCGGCACCGCGACGGTTCGCACGCCGGTGCTCCCGGTGCCTCTCACTGGCCCTGCGATCTTTGTCAGCCACGGTGGCGCCGGCTTCCCCAACCTTGATTTCGTGCTCCAAGGCGACGGCGTGAGGATCATTCAGGAAGGGGATACGTTCATCAACAAAAGCCAGGTCACGACCTCAACCTTCCCGTCGATTCCCGATGTCCCGGTGGAAAGCATCGACTTGAGGCTTCCCGAGGGCCCCCACTCTGCACTTGCTGCCAATGGCAGCCTCTGCGAGAAGCCGCTTTACATGCCGACCGAACTCGTCGGCCAGAACGATGATGTAGTTGAGCAGAAGACCCGGATCAAGGTGATCGGTTGCAAGCCGACGATCCGAGTTGTGCATCATAAGGTCAAAGGCGCAACGGCGACGATTGTTGTGGATGTGCCGGCCGCGGGCAAGTTGATCGCGAGCGGTGAAGGCATTTCGCGTGTCGAAGAGAAGCTTGGCAAGGCGACGACTGCGAGGCTGAAGGTTTCGTTGTCAGCTAAGGACCGCCATCTTCTCGCTAGGCACCCGGGTCACACCTTGCGTGTGGCTGTTGACCTGCGTTTCAAGCCTGCGAAAAAGGGCGCCAAACAAATTTCAAACCACGTGACGGTGCTGATGAAGTAGCGCGGTCGCGCTAACGGACCAAGCTTGCGCGTCTTCGCTTACACCTCTCCGGGGGCGCGTGAGACACGGCAGGCCGGGGCGCCAACTCATCCTTGCGCTCCGGTCTGTCTATCCAGGGTCAAGGAGGCGGAGAAGACGATGCCAAGCAAGCGAAAGCCAGATAACGGAAAGATCACTAGCCCCGAAAGGGCGACCCGCAACGTAGTGCGCGTCCCCCGCGCCGGCAGTAGGCGCCGCCCAATCGTGCGCGACCCGCTCGAGGGGATCGAGATGCGACTCACCTACAGGACGATGCGTGTGCTGCTCGCGATTGCCGCACACCCAGGTTCAACAAACCGCGAGGTCGCGGAATGGTCTGACACCAAAGACGAAGGCCAGATCTCCCGCCTGCTCTCACGCCTGCAGGACCACACGCTGATCGAGAACAGCGGTGAGGGCAAGGCCCATGGCGGCTGCAATGCCTGGGCATTGACCGAGCGCGGCGAGGCGGTGCGGCGCATTATCGATCACTGGCAGACGAGCGGGGTGAGCTGAGCTCTCCCGCAGCTCACTTGCCGCGTCCTCGTTTCGCGGCAAGCGCCAGCGCAGTCTCGGAGGCGACGGCAACGGACTTTGGTGCGGTGCTGCTGCTGGTGACTGGGGCGACTGGCATCTTGGCGGCTTCCTCTCTTGAGTTGCTCTGAATCGGCTTGCTCCAAACCGGACCTCTCACGCGGCGCCTGGGGTGCGATGCGGTACCTGGGGAGAGTGCGACCCACATGGCTCTCGAGGCCTCCCGCACCAGAATATCTCATAAATCCGATCAACAAACCTAAAAATGTGCTGAGCTCTGCCTCGAGATCGTCTGCCACCCGCCTGATGCCGGCCTGAGGCTCAGCTGAAGCGCGAGTAAGGAGCGCCGAAAGCGGGCCTCAATGCGCCCTACCCGCCTACCCCTGAACTCTCCGCCGACTTCGCCGGCACCGCGACCCCCAGCAGCGGATCACTGTTCGACATCTCGCTCGTCTCAGTCGCCGCCCGAATAGCCGCGGCGAGCCGCTCTGGCTCCCTCAGCGTCCGCCTTTCGGTCAACGGCTGGAACAGCGTCCTCAACGCGATCGCGGGACCCACCCAACGCGGTGCCCACAGACGCGCAACCCTCCTCTCAATCCCATCCTCGATCGCGTCGACCGCCTTGCTCAATGGCGCTGGCGCCGCGAGGAACGAGGGCATCTCGCTACGCAGCGTCTGGGCGGAGGGCTGCATGAAGGAGTTCCTCACGATGTCTGTGTCGATGAAGCCGAAGTAGGCGCAGCCAACGCTCACGCCAGAGGGCGAAAGCTCGACGCGCAGCACGTTCGAGAGCGCCTCGACCCCCGCCTTCGTCGTTGCGTAGGGCCCCATCAGCGGCGCGTGAAACGCTGCCGCAAGCGAGGCGATGTTCAGCAGGTAGCCCTTCCGCTTCGTTATCTCCTCGATCAAAGCCCTGTCTGTGCGCCAGACACCAAGCAGGTTGACCGCGAAGGTGCGCTCCACCTGCTCGATTGGGGCGCTGCTCAGCGGGCCCGTGAACGCGATCCCCGCATTCGCGATGCCAACGTCGATCCCGCCGAAGCGGTCGACAGTCTCCGCGACCGCCGCCTGCAGGGCGCTGTAGTCGCTCGCGTCTGTCTTGATCGCGATCGCCCTCGAGCCAAGCTTCTCAACGTTCGCCTGCAGCAGCTCAGGCTCGAGGCCGACGAGCGCGACGTTCGCTCCCTTCGCGTGCAGGCGCTGCGCGACCGCTGCGCCAATCCCCCTCGCTGCGCCTGTGATGAAGACGGTCTTGCCACTGACGTCGTAGCGCTCCGCCTCGTTTTGTCTGCTGCGTAGCATGCTCATCGTGTCGTCCTTGGTCGTAGGATGTAATCGCTTGGATCGAAGCGCTTCAGTCGCTGCCTGAAGCGCCAGGTTGGACCAGGCCAGATCGCGGAGGCGGCGCCCTCTGCATCGAGGTACCAGCTTGCGCAGCCGCCTGAGAGCCAGACGGTGCGCTTCGCCTTCTGCTTCATCTCCGCAAGGAAGGCCTGCTGGGCATCGGCCTTTGGCTCGATCGCCTCCAGACGCTGCCTGTCCATCGTCGTAAGGCAGTCGAGCAGGTATTCGATCTGGCACTCGATCATGAACACGACTGAGGTGTGCCCCAGCCCTGTGTAGGGCCCCAGCAGCAGGAACAGGTTTGGAAAGCCTGCGACGGTGCTGCCAAGGTGGGCCTTTGGGCTGCCCTCCCAGGCTTCTGAGAGGCTGCGCCCGTCGCGGCCTCTCAGCATCGACGCGTAGGGCACATCTGTCACGCGAAAGCCTGTGCTCAGCACGATCGCGTCGAGCCTGTGCTCGACGCCATCGCGCGTGAGGATGCCTGTCTCCGTCACGCGCTCGATCGGCGAGGTGACGAGCTGCGTGTTCTCAGCGTCGATCGCGGGGTAGTAGTCGTCAGAGAGCAGGATCCGCTTGCAGCCGATCCTGTAGTTGGGCGTGAGCTGCTCTCGCAGTTGCAGATCAGCGATCTGGCGCCGCATGTGGCGTCTTGCGACCATCTCGACGGGTCTGCACAGCAGTGGGTGCAGGAACAGCGGCAGCAGAAACGCCTCCCTGCTCCAGTAGATCGCTTCGCGCATCAGCCGCTGTGCTCTTGGCAGTCGCCTGTAGAGCCAGCGCTCTACCGCGGTGATCTTGCGGTCAGGATGGGGCAGGATCCAGGGGGGTGTGCGCTGGAAGAGATGCAGCTCTGAGACGTCGGGCTGGATCTTTGGCACAAGCTGGATCGAAGAGGCGCCTGTGCCAATCACCGCGACCTTCTTGCCGCTCAGGTCGACGCTGTGATCCCAGCGCGCCGAGTGGAAGCAGGGGCCCTCGAAGCGCTCCAAGCCCTCGATCGCAGGCAGGGAGGGCTCGCAGAGCAGGCCCATGCCAGAGACGAGGACCTCGGCGGTGAGCGGTCCCTGCGAGGTCTCGAGCTTCCAGTGCTGCTGTGTCTCGCTCCACTCTGCATGAAGCAGCTCGGTCCTGAAGCGCACCCGCCTGTAGAGATCATGCTCCCTTGCGCAGCGCTTCAGGTACTCCCAGATCTCAGGCTGTGTCGAGAAGCTCCTGCTCCAGTCAGGGTTCAGTGCGAAGGAGAAGGAGTAAAGGTGGGAGGGTACGTCGCATTGGCAGCCCGGATATGTGTTTGCCTGCCAGGTGCCGCCGACCTCGTCCGCCTTCTCGAAGAGCACGAAGTCCTCGATGCCTGCCTGCTGCAACCTGATCGCGGTGCCAAGCCCAGCGAAGCCTGCCCCAACGATCGCGATGCGGTGGTGGGGCATAGGCCGATCGTCCCGCTGAGCGCCCACCTGCTCCGCCGGCCCGCTTGCGATAACGGTCATTATCGGAGATTGTCGCAGATGTAGGCGAGGCTTGGACAGCGTCTAACGTGGGCCTGTGCCTGAGGGAGACACGATCCACCACGCCGCAGGTCGCATCAGGCCGGTCCTGCTTGGCAAGGTCCCCGATCAGATCGCCGCTCCCCAGCGGCGCCATTCGCTTCAGCGCTGGCCAGAGCGCCTGCAGGGCTGCGCCGTCGAGGCCGTCGAGGTCCATGGCAAGCATCTCTTCCTGCGCTTCGAGGGAGGCCTCACACTGCACTCCCACCTGCGCATGACTGGCGCCTGGGGCGTCTACCGCAAAGGCCGCCCCTGGCGCCGCTCGCCAAGCCGCGCCTGGCTCGTGCTCAGCGTTGGCGACAGCGACGTCGTGCAGTTCGATGGACCGCTGCTCGAGCTCCTCACGGAGTCGCAGCTGCGCCGTCAGCGGCGCATCGCAAACCTTGGGCAGGACCTGCTTGCGGAGGACTTCGACGAGAGCCGCTTCCTTCAGCGGCTGCAAATGGGCAGCGGTAGCCGCACGCTTGGCGAGGCGCTGCTCGACCAGCGTGTCGTCGCGGGCATTGGCAACGTCTGGAAGTCGGAGGCCTGCTTCGCCGCGGGAATCGACCCTTCGCGGCCTATCGGCGAGGTGGAGCCTCAGGAGGCGCTTGCAATCGTCGCCTTTGCCCGCAGTCAAATGGCCCACAGCGCGATCGCGGGTGTGGGCGCTCGACCGCAGGCGGTCTACGGTCGCCGCGGGCTGCCATGCCCCCGTTGTGGCGAACGCATCCTCAGCCGTGGCCAAGGCGTTCAGAACAGGACGACGTTCTGGTGCCCTCGCTGTCAAGCCTGAGTAGCCTCAACCATCGGACGCGAGTAATGCGCCGTCCGGGACTCGAACCCGGCCCACCGGATTAAAAGTCCGGCGCTCTACCCGATGAGCTAACGGCGCCCACCAAGCAGTGTCTCATAGAACGATCGCTCTCGCTCCCCCGAATGGCCGTCGTCGCCGCCCTGAGGGGAGGGGCGACGGCGACTTGACCTTTCAACGTCGGAACTGGGCGGCGGCGCGCTCTCCGCCGCCCAGCCAACGCACGGTTCCGGAGAGGTCCTACCGGAACCGCAGTTTCAGGATCGCGTGCGAGCGCAGGCCATGAGTTGGCCTGAACACGATCCGCAGCCGCAGCGAGTGAGCGTGCTTGCCATGGGTCAGCGACGCGACGCCCGCCTTCGAGAGCTCGACCGCGAAGGTGAGCTTGCGGGCGCGTCCTACACGCCGGTTCACTGTGCGAATGTCGCCATTGTGGGCTGTCACCCTGCCTGCCCCTGGGACGCGCACCATGATCGTCGCGACACCCGCGTGGACGCTGTGTTTCAGGACCACGATCTTGCCAAGCGTCTTCTTCTTCGCTTTGCTGACGGCGGCACTTGTGCCAGTCGGCGGAAGGTTCACCGTCACCTGGGTCCCGCCGGCGCCTGAACCGTTGCCGGTGTCGTTACCAGAGGTTTCCTTTTCCTTCACTTCTTTTTCGGTGACGATTTCTTTTTCCTTCGCTTCTTTTTCTTTGGATTCCTTTTCTTTGGATTCCTGCTCTTTTTCTTCTTTTTCTTTGTTCGTTTCGGTTTCTTTCCCGGTTTCTTCTTTGCTCGTTTCTTTTTCTTTGTTCGTTTCTTCTTTGGTGCCTTCGTTGCCGCCAGGGAGCCCACCGAGGATCTTGTCCAGCGTGCCGATCACGAGCTTGCCTGTGCCGTTCAGCACGGTGAGGACTTCGCCGTTGCTGAGTTCGGTCGTCAAGGCTTCGCCGCTGGTTTCCAGTTCTTTCGCGAGTTCCTCGCTCGTCTCGCCCAGCTCGTTTGCCAGTTCTTCTAAGGTCTTCGTGCTCACTGGGGAGCCGCCAAGCGATCCGCCGAGGATCTGTTCGAGGCCTGTGCTTGGCAGCAGCGTCAACAGCTCTTCCAGCAGCGCTGTCGGCGACTGCGAGGACCCAAGCAGCTGCGAGAGCAGTTCTTCGACATTCACGCCCTTCAGCGCTTTTTCGAGTTCTCCCGTGATTTCTTCGGCGCTGTTTCCGCCACCAAGCAGTTTGCCCAGCCCA
This sequence comes from Solirubrobacteraceae bacterium, assembly GCA_036490555.1. Lineage (GTDB taxonomy): Bacteria > Actinomycetota > Thermoleophilia > Solirubrobacterales > Solirubrobacteraceae > Palsa-744. The sequence goes on from DASXDO010000004.1 coordinate 238,429, forward strand.
CCGAGCAGGTTTTTCAACGTCGCTTCCAGCCCGGAGGTGAGCGAACCTGGGTTATTCAGGATTTCCAGCGTCGCACCGCTGCCCAAGCCTTCGATCGTGCTCTGCAAGGCTTCGAGATCTTCAGTGTTCAGCCCGTCGAATGCGGGCAGCGCTTCGAGGGCTTCGATCAGCGCTTCAGGCGAGATCGCGCCTGAGCCTCCGCCGATTGGCAGACTGCTCAGCGGTAGCTGACCAAGCAGCTGTTCGACTTCGCTTGAGGGCAGCCAGCTTGCTGTATAGGTGGCGCTGCCGCCTGACGCGCTTGCAGGCGCGGCTGGCAATGCCGCCAGCAGGCCTAAGAGCGCAGCAGCTGCTACCGCCGCAACGCGGCGGTTGACGAAAATGTGCATCGGGACCTCCTACCCCGCAGGGAACAATGTATGTGGCGCTTGCTTCTTGGCCTACATACCCACGGTGAGCCGACTTAGCTCACTGTTTCGAACGAGATCGAACGAACGTTTAGGGTTGTCCCGCTGCGTAGATAGTCGTCTGTCTCATTCGGAGGCGGCTATCTTCAACATCTCGTCGATGTAAGTCAGCTTCACACGGGGTCGCGAAGCGGGTTCGCCCAAGGCGCGCTCGTGTTGATCGATCACGGTCCAGCCCTCGTAGGTGATCAACGCTGGCTGTCGCTGCTGCAGCAGCTCATGGACGCTCTCTGGATCTGGTTCTGTCGGACTCAGGAGCTCGCCTGCAGCGATGTCCTCGAGGATCGCGTTCACGGTCTCTTGGGCGTCCTTCTTGTTCGTGCCGATCACGCCGGTTGGGCCGCGCTTGATCCAGCCCACCACATACTCGCCCTTGCGCCTCACGCCGTTAGGGCTTGTCACCCTGCCACGCTCGTTTGCGATCACGGCGCGATGCTCGTCGAAGGGCACGCCTGCAAGCGGCAGGCCGCGGTAGCCGATCGCCCTGAAGACGAGTCCGGCGGAGATCGTCTCCGTCTCGCCTGTTGGCCTTGCGCGCAGGGCCCCTGATTCGTCTGCGACCAGCTCGTTGCGGGCGCACGTCAGGCTGCTCACGCTGCCGTTCTCGCCCAAGAGCTCGGTTGGCGAGAGCAGGAAGCGCAACACGATCCGGCGCGGACGGCCTGAGCCCTGCTTCGCTGCGTACTCCCTCAGGAGCTTCACGTTGCGTTCTGCGGTTGGCTCCATCCTCTCGTCCTGCACTGAAAGCGCCTTCTCCAGCTCCTGCTCGTCGATCACCACTTCGACGTCCTTCATCGCGCCCAGCTCGAGCAGCTCAGGGTTCGTGAAGGACGCTTGGGCGGGGCCGCGCCGACCGACGATCACTACCTCTTTGATCGAGCTCTTTTGCAGGTCCTCCAAAGCGTGATCGGCTGTGTCTGTGCTCGCCAGCTCCTCGTGATCGAGGGTCAGCATCCTTGCGACGTCGATCGCGACGTTGCCGTTGCCGATCACGACCGCCCTCTCGCAGCTCAGGTCGAAGCTCAGGGTTCGCTGGTCGGGGTGGCCGTTGTACCAGCCGACGAAGTCGGTCGCGGCCCAGCTGCCCTCCAGGTCCTCGCCAGGGATGCCAAGTGGCCTGTCGCTTGGCGAGCCCGTTGCGTAGACGATCGCGTGGTAGTGCTCTGCCAGGTCCTCAGTCGAGACGTCCCTGCCCAGCTCTACGTTGCCGTAGTAGCGGAAGCGCGGGTGAGAGGCCGTCTTCTCGTAGACACGCGTCACTGACTTGATCTTTGGGTGGTCAGGCGCGACGCCGGAGCGAACCAGGCCCCAGGGCGTTGGCAGCCGCTCCAGCATGTCGACCTCGATCTCATGCTCGGCGGCAAGCAGGTGTCCTGCCGCATAGAAGCCAGCGGGTCCAGAGCCGATCACGGCAATGCGGATTGTCTCAGGGGCAGTCATCGATCAGTCTCCTATGGGCGCGGCCCGGCTCGAACGGGCGACCTCCTCGGTGTAAGCGAGGCGCTCTGACCAACTGAGCTACGCGCCCTCTTCAGGGACCTTAAGGCTAGCGTCCCGCTCGTGCATGACGGCAGCTGCCTGCTCCTCTGCGTTCCAGTCCTGCAATGCTGCCCCCATGCACCGAGGCAGGCCATTGCCGCTCGTCAAGATCGGGCTTGGGGTTGTCGTCGTTCTTGCAGTACTGCTGCTTGGCGTTGGACAGCTGCTGCTGCCGAGGATCGCCGCGAAAGTCGTCAGGGACAAGCTTGCGAGGTATGGGCAGGTGCGCCAGGTCAGCGTCAAAGCGGTCCCTGCGCTGCAGCTGCTCTGGGGCGAAGCGGGGTCGGTCCACGCGACCGCGTCGAAGCTCACGCTCTCTCCCAACCAGCTCGTCTCGCTGCTAAGCGAAGCCCACTCGATTGACACGCTCTCTGTTGACGCAAGCACCGTCAAGCTCCATCACCTCCGCTTTGGTGGGCCTGCAACGCTCAGCCACGCCTCGATCGAGAAGCGCGGTCAAAGCATCGACGGCAAAGCGCTGCTCACCAGCGAAGCGCTTGCGGAAGCGCTGCCTGCTGGCGTCGCCGTCAAGCTGCTCTCCAGCTCGAAAGGCAGGGTCGAGGTCAGAGCCACTGGCAGCCTGCTTGGCTTCCAAGCCTCCGTCGACGCGATCGTTGAGGCGGTCGATGGCAGGCTCCAGCTCAGCCCTGTAGGGGCGCTGCTCTCTGGGCTTGCGACGCTCACGCTGTTCGAAGACCCCAAGCTCAGGATCCTCAGCGTCGCCGCGAAGCCCGTTGAAGGCGCCTGGGCGCTTGATCTCAAGGCGCGACTGCAGTAGGCCTTCCCAGGCCTGCCCGCTCCCCCACCACCATTGGCAGCCCCCTTCGTGGGCTGATCGTTGGCATCTGGCGGATTGAGAGCTCAAAGCCGTCTTCCAGCTCCAGGCTGAAGTTGCGCAGGATCGCAGTCGCGATGCAACGGACCTCCAGCTGGCCGAAGCGCATCCCGATGCAGGTGCGCGAGCCGCCGCCGAAGGGGATGTAGGCGCCCTTTGGCAGCATCGCCTTCGCCTCTGGCGTGAAGCGGGAGGGCTTGAAGACCTCTGGCTGCTCCCACACGTCCTGCAGGTGATGAGAGGCCCAGGAGGAGTAGTTCACATAGGCCTCGCCAGGAACCATCACTCCCTCCAGCTCGAAGGGCTTCACTGAGCGCCTTGGGCCAATCCAGGCGGGCGGATACATTCGCAACGTCTCCTCCATCGCCATCTCCAGCTTTGGCAAAGCATCGCCCATCAGCTCGGAGGCGCTTAGCTGCCGTCCGCCCAAGACCTCATCCTGCTCTCTCACCAGCTCTTCTGTCACTGCCCTGTCCTTCGCCAGCTCGTGGAACATGAAGGAGATCGTTGAGGTCGTCGTGTCGTGACCTGCGAACAGCAGCGTCATCACCTCGTCGCGGATCTGGGAGTTGCTCAGAGCCAAGCCTTCCTCGTCTGTCGCATCGAGCAGCAGGCTCATCACGTCCTCGCCCCGCTCCCCGTTTTCACGCCGCTCCCTTATCTCCTCATAGATCATGTCGTTCAGACGGCGTGAGGCCGTCATCAGCCTCGACCACGGAGACCCTGGCCCCCTCAGCATCCGCATCGGGTAAGCGGTCGCGTAGAAGGAGAGGGCCTGCTCGAACATGCCTGCTGCGTCGATCTGCTTTGCGCGGCCGCTATCAGGGTCCAGCCCGAAAAGGGCCTTCATCGCGATTCGCAATGCGAGGCGGCGAGTCCAGTGATAGAGGTCGAGCCTCGAGCCGATGTGCAGTTGCTCCAGCGCCCTCTCTGTCTCCTCGTTGATCGCTGCCGCTGACGCTTCGATCTGGTCTCTGTGGAAGGCGGGCAGCATGATCAGGCGCGAGCGCCTGTGAAACTCGCCGTCGGTCGTCAGCAGGCCGTCCCCAATCAACGCCGTCAGGTCGCGGAAGTGAGATTCCCGCCAGAGGAAGTTGTCTGCGTGGGAGACCGTTATGTAGTGATTCGCCTCAGGCCCCAAGGCAAAGACGAGCAGGCCATGAAAGATCCGCAGCGTGAAGACAGGCCCGAACTTCTCATAGGAGTCCAACAGAATTGGCAGCGGATCCTCAGCAAAGCGCATCGTGCGGGCGATTGAGTAGTCCGTCAGCCCAGGCGGATAGGGCACCTCGCTGCCCCGCTGCTTGCGCAGGTCGCTCGCGACGACCAAGAACGGGTTTTCGTGTTCGAAAGGCGGCGGAGCGGGGATCGCCATATCCCTACCCTACCCGAACTGGCCAGCTAGCCAGTAATTTTTAGGGCCGACCCTCTAGGTCGGCTGGGCGGGGTTGCGCTCATGTTCCTTCCGGTGCTCAGAGGTGCCTCTCTGCTCTTCCTACGCGCACGGCGCCTCAGAGGTGCCTCTCTGCTCTTCCCTACGTGATCGCCGTCGCAAGCCTTGTGGACGAGCGACCAACGTCGTAGTTGCCCGCTCGTCCATCTTTACCAAGGCCCTGCCTTGCCTACTCCGTCTCTTCTGCACCACCCTCTTCGTCCCCGTCTGCGAGGATCCGATACAGATCCTTTCGCGCTGAGGCAAGGACCTTGCGGGCCTCCTCGACTTGGGTGTCGCTGCCGGTGCGCATCACCTGGAAGAAGGCAAAGCCCACTTCCTTCATCAGGTTGCCCAACTCGAATGCCTTCTCGCCGAAGTCGCTGCTCATCTCATCCCAGGGGGCGGGCCTGTCCTTGCCCCGCTCATTCACGTAGTCCCTGCCAGCATCAGTCAGCTGGAAGAGCTTGCGCCCGTCTGTCTCCTCGGAGCGGATCAAGCCCTCGTCCTCCAACTGTTGCAATGCCGGGTAGACCGACCCTGGACTTGGCCGCCAGACCCCGCCGCTGCGCTGCTCCACCTCCTGCATGATCTGGTAGCCGTTTCTTTGCTCCTCCGCCAGCAGCAGCAACGCGGCAGTGCGGATGTCTCCTCGCCTCGCCTTGCGCCCCCTGCCACGTGGGCCGAACCCGCCTGGGCCGGCCCCAAACCCACCAAACGGAAAGTCCCAGCCGCGACTCCCAGGCCCTCCGCGATGCCGCCCATGGCGTCCATGACGGTGCCCATGGCGCTCGCCACCGCGCCCATAGCCGCGTCCCAGTCCCTCCTCGTCTCCGCGTTCGCTTGCTGCTCGCCACGTATCCCCACAGCTGCTTGCTGCTCGCCAAGCATCCTCGTCGCTGCCCTGCGCATGCTTGGCACCGCTGCTCATTGCCTGCCAGAAGTCCCTGTGGACGCCTATCGCCTTCAAGAAGGCCCGCAGATCGTGGAGCTCACCCAGTCGGGCTGTGTGCCCGCAGCTCCGTTCGCCTTCACCGCCACCCTGCCTACTACGTCTCTCTCGCTCAGTCGAGCGCTCCCTGTAGTCCCTGCCTGCGAAAGGCCTTCCGCCTAGCTCATAAGTCGCTTGCGCGTACATGCTTCCTCCAAGATTGAACATCACGATACGTCAACGATATATCACGATGCGTTCTTCTTCAAGGCCTTTGCTCTTCGCTCCCTGCGGTGCTCGTCCAGCCTCGCCCCGCTTCGCTCCCAGTCTTGGCATACTTGTCGCCTCGCGCGTGGGGCAGCACCGCTGGCCTCTGCGTAGGCGCGGGGGCGTAGCTCAGTTGGTTAGAGCGCCGGCCTGTCACGCCGGAGGTCGCGGGTTCGAGTCCCGTCGCTCCCGTCGAAGGAAAGCCCTGGAAATCGTAGCCTTTTCTTTGCGCGGTGGTACTCGATTGGTACTCGATCTGAGCTGTTGAGTACCGCTACTGAGTACCACATCGAACGGGATTCTGCTGCGGAATTGCGCCAGTGGTGGCGCTGTAAGCCGGAGGTTGCCCAGAGCTTCCCGCGGAGCGAGAGTGCCGTCCGAACCTGATGCGAACATATGTTCGTGCAAGGAGATCAGGCCCCTGTCGTAGAACAACACAGCATGTCTGGGCCGAGTGCTATCGAGTGGACTGAGGCGACATGGAACCCGGTGACCGGTTGCGACCGCGTCTCGCCGGGCTGCGCACACTGCTACGCCCTTGATCTCGCTGTGCGTCTCAAGCGGATGGGTCAGCCGAAGTACCAGCGTGATGGTGGCAAGTCCAGCGGTCCCGGTTTCGCGGTGACGCTCCACCCGGGGACGTTGCAAGTGCCGTTGCGCTGGCGCAGCCCCCGCGTCATCTTCGTGAACTCGATGAGCGACCTCTTTCACGAGGCTGTGCCACTGGACTTCATCGAAGAGGTCTTCGACGTCATGCGCCGAGCGGACTGGCACGTCTTCCAGATTCTGACTAAGCGTCATGAGCGGCTTTCGGAGCTGGCTGACCAGCTCGACTGGCCACCCAACGTGTGGATGGGGGTCAGCGTGGAGAACCGTCGCTTCGTCCAGCGTGTCGATCACCTTCGGACGGTGCCGGCGGCCGTTCGGTTCATTTCGGCCGAGCCATTGCTCGGCCCCTTGGACGACATTGATCTCGACGGCATTCACTGGCTGATTGCGGGTGGCGAGTCCGGCCCTAAGCACCGGCCGGTGCAAGCCGAGTGGGTATGCCAGCTCCGCGACCGTTGCGTCGCCGAGGGCGTGCCGTTCTTCTTTAAGCAGTGGGGTGGTGCCCGACCGAAATCGGGCGGGCGCACGCTCGACGGACGGCTTTGGTCGCAGCTGCCGGGAACCGAAAGGACAGCCTTGCTTGTCGGGTGAGCTGGCCGATCATGATCCACGCAAGTGGGTCTATACGGAGCACGCACGCGCGAAGCATGCGATTCAGCACACCTATTTGGGAGCGTGGCTGGCGATCCTCGGTAGGCACTTTTCGCCGCTGATCCTGTTCGACGGCTTCGCGGGACGCGGTCGCTACGAAAACGGCGAGGAAGGTTCGCCGCTGCTCTTCTTCAATCGCGCGGCTGAAGCGGTTGATCGCGGCAGGCCCAAACGCGTCCAGATTCGCTGTGTCGAGCTCGATCGCCACAACTACGCCGACCTAGAGGCCGCGATCGCCGACCTGCACCACGCCGGCGTCACGATCGATGCGCGCCAAGGCGAGTTCTCCGAGCAGGCACTCGCGTCTGCCGCGCGTCTGCGGGAGAGGCAGGGAGCGCCTCCACCCGTGTTCTGGACTGCCGACCCTTATGGGTTCCGCGGCGTGCCGCTCGCGACGATTCGCCAGGTGATGGCGCTAGAGCGTTCGGAGGTCCTGATTACGTTCATGGTGCGCGATATGCGCCGCTTCCTCAACGAGCCGAACCACGCACAGCCGCTGACTGAATTCTTTGGTGGAGAGGCATGGAAGGAGTGCTTGCAGCACGACGGGGCGTCAGACCGCGAGCGCTGTCTGCTGCTGACTTACGCGAAGCTGGTCCGCGAGGGCATCGCGCGGTTCGCCACGCCGTTTCGCGTATTCGAGGACGAGCGTCGCCAGACGCTCTACTACCTTGTGCATCTGACCAACGAGCCTCTCGGTATGCGCAAGATGAAGGAGGCGATGGTGAAGGAGTCGCGCGACATGACCTTCTGGCCGGTCACCGTGCGCCCGCCCGACCAGCTCGCGCTCGACGTCGCTGAGCCGAGTCCCTATCCGAGCCTGCAGCGCCATCTGGCGGATACCTACCGAGGGCGCACAATGACCTTCGAGGACGTGCTCAACACCGACTACCCCGAGGGACTGTGGCTCGAGTCGGAATACCGCGCTGCGCTGCGCGATATGGCCGGGCGGAACGAGGTCGTGATCGAGCGCACGCGATCTACGCCCAGCGGAAGGGCTCCAAGCGGCATCCAGGAGCCGGACGAGATCACATTCTCCGATCAGCCACGGCTGGCGTAGGATCGAATCGTCCTTCCGTGCCGCTCCAGTCATAAGCGCTGCTCGGCAGGCAACACCGCCATCCAGCACACGACTCCAAGCTCGTCGACCGTGATTTTTTCCGGCAGGGGTGGTGGCTCCACGGGCTGAAGGCCAAAGTCTTCGACCACTCGAACGACTTCAGCGGCGGCCTGGTCTCGCGAGATCTCTGCCGCGAGCAGGCGGTCCTGAGCCTCGCTCAGGGCACGACGGACAGCTGAGCTGCGCTCCACGGCGAGCACCTCATCGGCCAGATCCGCGCCGAGCGGCAGCGCAACTTCGGGATCGCGCAGCAACTCCAATGCCCACCGCTGCTTGGGTCCGATCTGCTCCTGGACGGCTCTTAGATCAGTGCGCGCATTGTGTGCTGCGGCGATGTCAGCCGCTGCGACTTGCCAGGCACCCTCGAGGTCGACGTCCTCCAGCTCCCATGACTCGCCGCCGTGCGGGTCGATCCGGCGCAGGATCTGAAGATCGTTTGACACCAGCTCTCGGCTCGGTAGCTCGACGAAGCGCCAGTAGCGATACCCGTCCGGTGCATCGGCCATCGCCGGCGTACGGGTGGCGAAGAACACGCCTGGTGTCCCCTGGGACCGTCCGTGCGCCGTCTGGCGGAAACACGCTCCAATGCCCCAGGGGAGGCGTCGCACGCGCTCGACCTCCCCCTCGGCCAACGCGCGATCGATCAGGCGTCGCAGCTCCTCGCCGATGAACGCGCCGGAGGTATCCTCGGACTCGTCGAGGAGTTCCTCGTCGCCGTTCGCAAGGCGAGTCGCGTAATGGCGAAGCTCGGTCTCCAGGCCCTCGATGACCTCGGCCTCCATCCCGTACACGCCACTCGCTGCCTTGACCTTCGCCTGAATCCGCGCCTCCAGTCCAAGGAGCCGCTCCAGCTCCCCCTGCTCGGGCAGCATGGTCCAGAGGTAGACCTCCGCATGGTCAGAGAGCAGCCGGATCACGCGGCCATTGCGCTGGACGACGCGCTGTGGGTTCCACGGCATGTCGTAGGAGATGACCTCCTGGGCCTGCTGAAGGTTCTGGCCCTCGGACAGGACGTCCGTCGAGAGCAGCAGGTCGACCTCGCCGTCGGGCGGCTCGTAGTCGGGGCGGACGACGGTGCGCGGGGCGAAGCGGCCGAGTGCCGCAAGACGCTGGTCAGGAGTGCTCTCGCTGCCGATTACCGTAACTCGCTCACGTCCGCCAACGCGATCCGGCAGGTGCTCGTCCAGGTAGCGGATCGAAGCGCCAAACGTGGAGAAGACCGCGATCTTCTGTGCGGGGGAGCTCTCCAACAGCTCGACCAGCGCGGCGAGCTTAGGATCGGTTGCCGCGTCCAGCTCGGCCAGTGCGTCGCGGATCGCAGTCAGACGAGCCTGGTCCGCCGCGACGGCATCGCCGTAATCGGGATCGAACTCGGCCGTAGATCGCACGGCGTCCGCTGCCTCCAGCTGCTGTTCCACCCACGCGGCAAGCCCCGCGTCGTCAGCCTCCCCGGCAGCGGCCGCGCGAAGCTGCTCGCGGGAGAGCACCTCTCCTTGGCCCCATGCCAGCAGGAAGGCGTCGTGCGCAGCGAGCATCGCCTCCACCGTCTCCAGGCACGCTCTCCAGCACGACTCGAAGCGCTTGAGGATGCCGGACTTCAGCAGTCCGCCGAGCTGCGCCTCTACCGCGGTCTCATCGCCTGCGAGCTCGAAGGCGCTTGGCCGGTAACGCGCCATCGTTAGTCCGTCGATCTCATCGGTGATGCGTTCGAACAGCCCGGGATGAGCACTGTCGAGGTCATAGCGGCGTGTGCGCAGCGTCGGCTTCGGGAAACGGACCGGAGTGCCGTCAGGGAACGTTGCGCCCCCGTACTCGCGCTCGATGAACACACGGTCGCGGCGTACGCTCACCGCGTCCGCCAGCGGATAGAGCACGTCCGGGTCGAGGTTCTCCGGATCACGGCTGTTCGCGCCAGCAGCGATGAAGAGGTTCCGCACCGAGTCGATCCCGGCACTCGTGAAGGCTCGGTCATGACGTCCGAACAGCATCACGAGGTTGTAGAGATCCCACAGCCCGTTGTTGATCGGCGTCGCCGTAAGCAGCACGACCTGCTTGGGCGTGCCGCCCAGCAGCCGCTCCATGGCGCGGTACCAGCTTGTGTCCTCGTTGCGCAGCGCGTGTGCCTCGTCGACGACGATCAGACGGTAGGAGTCCTTGCGGTTGTTGAGATGGCGATGGCGAACGCGCGCCCGCGGCATCAGCTGCTCGTCGGAGGCGAGCTCCTGGAAGGAGATGACCTGCGCCGGCAGCTTCGTCTGGTCGATCCGCTCACGCCAGCGCTTCGCCAGCTGCGCAGGCGTGATGACCAGCGCAAAGACTCCGTCCTCCTTGGTGCGCTCGTCGATGAACGCGAGCCCGATCTCGGTCTTCCCGGTCCCCACGCCGTCGGCGTAGATCACACCACCGTGGCGGCGCGCGATCACGCGGGCGCGCTCGTAGCCGTCGCGCTGGAAGGGAGCGAGCTCCAGGCCTATTGGACGGCTTGTGCGTCCCGGATCGTCGGGCTCCGGGCTGTGCAGCTCGAGCAGCGCGCGCAGGTACACGGTCATCGGATCGATCCTGCCGGGATCGGGGAAGAGCAGCTGGCGTAGTTCGTCCTCGAAGGCCGGCGCCTGTTCCCACAGCTCGTCGAACCAGGCGATCGCATCGCGCGCGACGGGGACGTCGTAGTTCGCGAGGCCAAGCTCCAGGTTGCGCTCCATCCCGGCGCCGGTGAGATTCGCTGAAGTCACAAGCGCCACGCGTGCGTCCGTTGCATCGCCGAACAGGTAGGCCTTGCCGTGCAGAAACTCGCGCACATAGCGTCGCGCCTCCACCTCCGGGCGCCTGAGCCAGACCTCCACAGCAGCAAGCTGACGGGCGGCGCGGGATGGCGGGAAGCGAGAGAAGTCGCGCTCCTCGCGCAGGCGCTCTAGCTGCAGCGTGAAGCGGTCAATCGGCGGAAGCTGAGCGCCCAAGCCGGGATCGGGCGCCGCGCCGAGCAGCAGGCGCGTCGCGCGGTCGTCGGTGAGCGTCGCCAGACGATGAAGGCCCGCGAGGTTCACGTAGCCTGTGGCCACCGACAGGCCGTGACGTCCGTCGACGTCCGCCATCAGGTACGCGAGTGCCTCGCCGTGGCGCGTATCCTCGCTGCGGTTGTCGAGCAGGTAGGGGCGGGAGTCCACCGCGTATACCCTATGCCGCGAAGCGCTGACGCACCATCTCGCGGTAGGCGAGGGATACTGCGTCCTCGCTGAAATCTTCGAACACGAGCTCAAGCTCCTCAGCGGTGAGCTTCCAGGCTCGAGCGACGGTCGCGTCGATCTCAGCGCGCAGCCCGGTGCGCTCGTCGTCGTCGAGCTGCTCGACCTCAACTTCCGCGGCGGCTGCGAAGTCAGCGAAGCGATCGTCCGGGCAGGAGAGCCACGCCGCCGTAGCAGCGAGGGTGTCAAACGTGTCGTCGTCCAGCTCCGGAAACCGTAGGCCCTCAAGGATGAAAAAGTTGAGATTGGTCTCAACAAACCGCCGAGCTTGCCAGTCAAAGACGAGACTATTCATTAGCGCGATACATGCAGCTTGGGCTCGTGGATCGTCGTGGACAAATGCAAGGTACGGTGCCTTGTTTGTGAGGAAATGCCGAGGGGGCACCAGACAGGCCCGAACAGTCCTCGAATCGGTGGCGCGGCTCACGTCCCTGAATGCCACGCGCGCGGCTACTAGAGCGCGCTCTCCTGCCTGCCGTCGGACAGCGATCGGAACCTCATCGGCGAGCAACGACCTGGCCCCGGGCCGTGGCTTGTGGGCCTTAGCCGCAGCCTCTCTGCTTTCAGGGCAGATACGAGCCTCTGCGCCATGTGGGTTGAATTGATCGAAGCTCTCGCCCTTCCACAAGGGGCGACCCTGGGTGGCACCCTGCCAGAGCCTGCGGTCCGAGGTCTCGTTGAAGTCGCCCTGCACCGGGAAGCAGCGCCAGCGGCCGGCGCCATAGGGAAACGGCACACCGGACCGCATCTTGCTCAGCAGGTCGGCCTCGGCCTGGTTCCGAAGCAGTGGAATCTCAAGCTCTGGACCAAGCGCACTGCGGTGCAGGCGTAGCCCTGCTGTGTCAGATTGGGCAACGAACTGGGCAGCTGATCGGGCGACGCCCGCAACCTCGAGGAGGTTGTCTGGCTCAGGCGGTCGCCGCTCGGCTGCGAGCAGCGCAATCGTGTACTGCGGATGCGTGTCAAACATCCAGAGCCGGTTATTCACCAGGAAGTCGATGCGATTAGGAGTGGCGTTGGCAAAGAGCCACGAACGGAACTCGGCAGAACCCTTCGCGAGGAACACGCTACGGGGCAGCACCACGCCGACATGGCCGCCGGCGCGCAGTAGCTCGCGGTAGCGCTGGCAAAAGAACTCGCAAAGGTCCGCGTTACCCGGACCGGCGACGTATCCGCTGTCGGGTCCGAGATACCCACGTATCGTAGCGAGCCGTAGCCGCTCGTCTTGGATTTGTTCACGAATCTCGGGCCTTTCCCGCTCGAGGTCTTGGATCGCTTGTAGCCGAGGGGACTCGGACATTCCCTTAAGGCCTGGTGCGTAGAGCGAGTAAAGTGTCAGCTCATCGACGTTCACCTCCTCCCATGGAGGATTGCCAACTACGACGTCAAATCCTGGCCGCTCTCGGGCAAAGACCTCCGCGAATGCAAGCGGCCAGTGCAGGACCTTGTGCCGGCGGGCGAGATCGCTGGCCTCGTCGCCTAGCAGTGATGCTTGCCCTTCGACGATCTCCTTGCCGACCTGCAACGCTTCGTCGCGCGCGCCGTCGAGGCCAAGCGGCTGCGCGGTCCAAAGGTCGAGCACTCGCTCGGCAGCTGTCACGCTTTCGTGGAGAGCAATATCGGCGGAGCGGCTGGCCTCGACCTCGGGGGGAGTGCGGTCGTCGATCGCGCGCAGGCGGGCGGCTCCCTTCGCGGCGTCGGCAACCGCGTCGGATAGCGCGTCGCCGAAGAGCACGACCTGGCCGTGCTCGGTGCCTGGGGGTGTTATTGACTCGGGGCGCGCTACTCCGATCAGCGAGTTGCCGACACGGACGTTGTGGTCAAGATAGGCGAGTGAAAGCCCGGGGACGAAGGAGCCGAGCCAAAGCGAAACCTTCGCGATCTCGGCACCCATCCGCGAGAGATCCACGCCGTAGACGCAGCGCTTGAGGACTAGCCGCTTGAGCAGCGCGGTGTCCTCAATTCCGATCCCGAATGAGCTGCCTGCTGCGCGCCGCAGCTCCTCCAGCTCGTCTCGTACTGCCGGCAACGCCAGATCACCGAGCAGAGTTGCTATCTGGTTAGCGAGCTCCTCGACGACCTCGACGAGAAAGTGTGCGCTGCCGCACGCCGGGTCGAGCACGAAGAACTCGAATAGCTGATCGGCAGCTGACCGCGGGTCGCTTGAAGCAAGCTTTCGCACTTCAGCGAGATGCCGCTCGAACGCCGGGCGTACCGCTTCGCGCACGAGATGGCGCACGAGCTCTGTGCGCGTGTAGTACACGCCGCCGCCCTTGCGCCCCCCCTCGTTGGTCAGCCAAAGCAGGTCGCCTTGCGGAATCTCGACCGCATCGCCGCTCGCGAGCACGTAGCGATCACTGCTTGCGTCGTAGCGGAAGTCGCGGTCCGCGACCGACAGGCGCAGGGAAAGGAGACCCTCGTAGATGTGGCCGAGGTGACCGATCTCAAGGCCCGAGAAGTCAACTCCCATGTCGGAGTCGTCTGCGTCGCGGGCGAGCGCGACGAGCGCCGGCGCTAGCGCGGCGTCTGGGATCGAAGCGGCCTCAAGGATCTCCGCGCCGTCGAATCCGTCTGGCGCAAACAGCGCTCCGTTGTAAGCCGGCACGCCCCACGCGCTTTGTCCTGTGCGCATCGCTTCCACAAGGGCACTAACGTCTCGCCACAGTGTCTTGGCATTCTTGTCGGCGACGTCTTGCTCCTCGGCCGCGCGCTGCGCGATGCGGGTAAAGCTGCGCCCCGCGTAGGTGTGATTGGACATCGGCAGATGTCCGGCGCTCTCGGCGTAGAGCAAGAAAAGAGCGCGGAAGATCCACGTCAGTGCCGCAGCCTCGAGCTCGCCACGAACCTCGTCGTCTGCGATGTCGCGACCACTCGCAGTAGCCCAGCGGCCGAGCTCGCGCCCCAGCACCGGCAGGACATCCTGGCGCAGCGAACGATCGAGGCGCTTGCGCAGATCCGACCCGTAGTCGCGCGCCTCGATGAGCAGCTCTTCAAGGCCGCCAGACACGAGGAACTCTGGCGCCAATAGACCAATGATCGGAAAGTGCTCGGTCTCCATTGTTGCCGGGTCGAGCTCCAGGTAGCGCATTGTCGATCCGGTGTCGTCGCGGCCGGCGCGCAACAACCGCATCCGCGTGCCAGCAGCGAGCAAGCCGTACGGTGCACCGCAGGCGCGGCAGTCAGTCACCAGCGCACCCTCCGGCAGTCGCCCACCCTCATCGAGCCGCGCGAACTGGTCGGCGGATTGACGTGGATGCACCACGATCGCAGGCTTGCCGTTGCTGCTCGCCAAGTAGCCTCGTCTTGGCAGCGACGCGATCTCGTAGCCGAGTCCGGAAAGCACCTCCCGCCAGCCGACTGTAGGAAGCCCTTCGCTCAGCTTCTTCAACATCTCCCACCGCTTCGACTGCGGCAACCGCGTGGCGTACATGTGCTCGCTGCCGAGTCCACGCACCGTAAGTCCGGCGATTCCTTCGGTGTCGAGGCGCTCGACCTCCTGTGCTACCTGCCGTACCGCCTCGAGCTTCCGCAGGCCCGGCGTCCGCGCAATCAGCTCGAACAGCGACTCGGCTCGAACCTTGCGTACCGGCCCCTCCGGCTGCGGCCCGAGCACTCGCAGCCGCCCCTCGCCGTCTGGATCATCGGCTATCAGCAGGAGCGGCACCGCGCCGCCGCCGCGGCGTTGCTTCCATGCAGCTCGCATCTTGCGCTCGTCGATTCCCGCCGCGTGCGCATACTCCACGCCGTTGATCAGCCTGCTTGTTGAGATGCCGTTGGTGGCTCCCGCGTCCCGGCTGTTGGGCAGGGCTGTGAGGCCCTCGAAGAGCTCGGTCGCGTTCACCAGACGCAATGATGGCCGACTGGACAGACACGAGCGCGAGACGCGCTGGAGTTGGGCATGAGGCAATCCCATGCTTGCTCCTCCGACGGCATGGCGGCGACGGGACAGGATG
>DASXDO010000005.1:0-8313 GCA_036490555.1 Solirubrobacteraceae bacterium
CGCCCTCGCGATGTTCGCCTGACCCTCCCCAGAGCTCACATCGACCTGCAGATAAGCACCATCTTTACGCGTATGCTTCGCCTTCGTACTCGCCTTGAACCCAGGTTTGAACAGCAAAGCAGCACAGTCAGTCACCTGGAACGGGCTGGACACGTTCGCGCTCATGCCTTCCTGGGAGGCGATCGTGCCCGTAATCGCCATCTTTTCGCAGCTCGTCGGGTTGAACGTGAACCCAGGCCTGTCGATCCGCACGTTCACGGCTTTCAGCTGCAGGGGGATGCCATCCAGCACGCTTGGCAGATCGCCGCTGATCACCGTCAACTGCGCCGTATGCGGATCGACATAGAGCTGCGAGCGCACCACGACCGTACCGGTATCGACTTCCCTGCCTTCACCGTCGAGCCCGCCAAGCGTGTACGGGCCCGCAACGGCAGGCACGACGATCGAAAGCCCGAACTGCGAGCCACCGTAGCCTTCGGTCAGGTAGACCTTGCCGCCTTCCACCAGGAACGGGTTCGCCCCAGGGCCGGTCAACACTCCGGTCGAGCCGATCTGGCTAGCTGCGCCGCAGGTCCCTGCAATCGCCTGAGCTTCCTTGCAGAGCTCGACGCCCGTCAACGTACCGAGCAAGCCGGGCGGCATCTTCATCGTGATCTGCTTGAGGAACTGGTCGTCATCGCCACGACCGAACGCGAGCGTGAACCCGCTATCGGCGCCCGCCTCGATGTTCGGCATCCCCGCTTTGAACGTCGGATGGAACTGAGGGCCAAAGCAGTTCTGATCGATTTCGAAGCCGTAGCTGCTCTTCGAATCTGGCGTTTCCGGCGCGCTCCAGGGCGTCACGTCGATGCTCGAGACAGCCGACCCACATGTGCGTGGGTTGGCGAGCACCGCCCTTGGGCCTCCAGCGAGCTTCAGCCTCAGCGCGCTGAAGGGCAGCTGTGGGTTGTCTTCGAAGACGGTCGTGATCTGGCCCGTCTTCGCATTGACCAGGGTCTTGCCTTCCAGCTTGATGACGATCCCGCCGGAGCCTTCACTAATGGCCTGGACGTAGAGTTTGACCATCTTTCCGTCTTCGGCGTCGGTGGCGCTGCACGGATCGCATTCCGGTTCAGCCAGGAACACTTCCCCTTCGAGCGCTTCTTCGAGAGCCGGGGTCTTGATCCATACCTGACCAACCTGCGATTCGCGCGGACAGTTCGCGACTTCCGCTGGCGCTTCGCTTGGATGATTCGGGCCGTAGAACTGCGCAGCCGAGCAGGCTTTCAAGCCCCATGCCGCCGACGGATTGATCACCGTGCCTTCTGGCAAAGTGAGCCGCACGTTCCTCACGTTCGGCGTCGCTATGCCTTCGGCAGCTTCGTTTTGAGGCACTTCCAAGCCGAAGTGATAGCCAGCGGGCGCACCCGCTTCGAGCGTGTCGGGCACCATCGTGAAGCTCGAGCTGAACAGCAGCTGGTCGCAGCCTTCCAGCGACCCGAGCCCTACCGATTCCGAGCCCACGAACACGCCGGGCTGCAACCACGAGTCGGAGGTCAGGCTTGCGTCCAGCGGCTGCGTGCACTGCTGGGGGCTCGTCAGCAATGGGACCGCGGTGTTCCCGCTTGGCCCGCCGAATTCATGGATGATCGGCGGCAGGGTCTTGCTGTGCCCGGCACCCTGCATTTCCGATGGCACGCCCCACATCGTGATCGAGGTTGCGACCACTGGCAGCCCCTCGTTGATGTCATGGACCTCCACCTGCACGCCATAGTCGCCGTTGGAGAGAACGCTCGTATCGAGCCGCACAGGCGCGATGAGCGCGTTGAAGCCGAATGCGGCCGGCTCGCCGGGAGCAGGCGCGATGTTGTACACCGGCGTCACGAGCCGCTCGTAGAAGCCGAACTCGCCAAGGATCACGGTCGCCATTCCGACCATCGTGTCAGCGGGGCAACCAGAGCCGACCACCGTTGCCACCAGGTGCATCGAGCAGCGCGGCATGCCGACGGTGTTGCCGACGAAGCCGACGGGCAGGTTGAATCGGACATCCTTCGGCGTCGCCGTGACCGTCGCCGGTTCGGAGGTCGTAAAGGCGAACGCCGTTGTGAGGTTGGCATGTGCACCCGCCTTCGGGGTGGAGGTTGCCGCCACCACGCTTCCTGGCGCGATGCCGAAGCTCACAGGTTCTTCGTTTACGGGAAGCTGAGTGGTGAGTTCGACCGCTCCTGCGCCGCCACCCTGTACCACGGCTTCATTGCTCACCTTGGCCGGCAGGCCTTCGGCGACTTTGACGAGGATGACCATGATCAGAGTGCTGCCGGAGTCGACGGCCTTGCTGTATTCGCATGTGACAGTGGCGCCGGTCGTGCAGGCCATCGGCGCGCCTTCGTACCCGCCTCCGTACGGGACCAGGCCCTGCACTTCGCCGGCGGTCAGACCGGCCGGCAGCGTATCTTCCAGCTTGATCGCGCTTCCATCGCTGGTGCCACCGACGTCGGTCGCGGTCACCACCACCTGCCCTTCGCCGACACCAGGGATTTCAGGCGTTATCGTCACCGAGGCTTCGGCCCCTTTCAGGTTGCGTGCTTCGCCGGTGACTTCTTCGATGAAGATGCTCTGGAGGCTGTGCTCTTCGGCGCTGCCTCCCCAGATGACTTCGTAGAGATGAGTCGATGGGCCGCCCAGCTCTTCGGTGACCAGCACCGATGCGCCCTGTACGCCTGCGATGCTGTCGATCGCTTCGCTGACTTCTGTCGCGGTGGCGTCATAGGGAATCGCCGCGGTGGTGTGATAGCCGTGTTCGATCTCCATCGTGATGCGGTAAGGGCCGCCCGTGGCTTTGACGTCGAGGAGATCGACCTCGCTGCGCGGGCTTCCTGGAACGAGTTTGGTCGGCGACGGCACCGCCGTCAGCTCCCAGCGCGGAGGCGCAGATGCGGCCATCGCGGCGGTGCTACCACCGCCAAGCAGCGCAGCGCTGGCGAGCGCAGCTGTCACGGTGAGCCTGGCCATCGTGGCGCCCATTGCTCTTGCTGTCAGTCGACGCATCTAGTTGCCCCTTCCCAACTGGCCAGCATCGACTACGTCGCGCTGCCGCTTGTTGCTGGATTTGTGTGATCCTCGATTTCGCTTGGCCGCCACACAGGATCGGCGCTTGCGAGAGCTATTTGGGAAGCGCTTGCGACAGCGCTGCGCCACGGTGGTCTTGCGTCGACTGTGGCCATTGGTCGCTTTGCCGGCATGCGACGGCGTCTCGTCGCCCAGACCACTGAATGTTTCGCTCGAGGGCGGCGCGAGCAGGCTTGGTGTGCTGGGCGGACCCTGGCAGACCGAGCCTTCGCATGGGACCGCCGAGGGAGGTGGACGATCCCCTGGGCGCGGCACGCGAGCGTCGTACACATCGTAGGCTTCGTCGGTGTCGCCGACAGCCAAGCCCTGCGCGGTGCCGAAGAAGACATCGTCTCCGTTCTGGCTGTTGTCGCCGAAGTAGGACGCGCTCGAGCTGACGCCTGTCGATATCAGATAGAGAGTGCCGTTCTCCCACTCGTAGACGTCGCGCTGGCCATTGGTGTCCTGTGAAACGAGCGCGTCGGGACTCTCGAAGAAGACGCGGCCGCCGTCTTCGGAGATGCTTCGGCTGCCCGTCATGTCGGCGAAGGTGTTGCCGAGGTTACCCTCCGCATAGGCATTGGACAGGCTCGCCGATCCGGTGGGAGCCTCACTTGCCGGAGGGCACGAGAGACAGGACAGCGAGTTTGACTCGACTTCGTAGCGATAGACCTGAGCATCGGCGCCGGAGCCATTGTTGAAGGGGAATTCGCCGAAGGGCGCCTTTGACTGGAACACGAAGGCTGAGCCGGAAGCGGACGCCGCTGCGAACGCGACACCGGCCTCAGAGCCTTCGGCGGAAGCGATCTGTGTGACAGTGCCTTCGTTCCACAGATCAAGGGAGCCTTCTCGCGCGAAGATGAAGTCGGATCCGTCGCGTGAGGACTGAAGCACTTTGCTCGTGCTCGAGGAGTCGGCGACGCCCGGCAGGTAGGTCAGCTCCTGGGTCTGGGTGTCGAAGTCGTACTCCTTGACGGTTGTCCCGCTCGGTGCGTCGGCCGTGAGCTGATCGGTGCTCTCAAAGAAAACATGGGAGCCATCTGGCGAGGCGTAGATGTACCCTTCGCCGCCGCCGAGGTCGGTGAAGCCGTTGCCCTCCACCACGCCGCTCGGCGCGGCGACCGGTTCGCCATCGACTTCCGCAAGCAGGAGATCACGTGACACGAGCACGCTCCTGGGCGCGGAGCCGGGCACTGTCTCGTGGACATAGATCTCGATGGGGCGGCCGGCAGCGGACTGCGGATCGGGGCTGACGAAGAATGCGTCCTCGCCGTCTTCGGAGACCTGGTTGTCGAGCGAGCCGGCGCTGTAGCCGAGGTTGTCGACGCTGGCCGCAGGCGCTGCGCCGCGCGGATCGACTTCGCCGTCCGGCAGGACCCCCGCGTATTCGAGTGTGCCTTCGTGCCACTCGAAGAAGCCGTCGTCGCTCGCAGGCGGAGAGGCTTCTTTGTTCAACGTCGCCATCTCTTCGAGCCGCGAGACATCGCCGAGCGCCGGAGCAGGCCTTTCCTCCGCAGGAGTGAGCACACCCTCGAAGGCGTAGTAGATCGTGTCGAAGCCAGGAGACGCGCCCGCAAGCCGACCAAGGCCGCCGTTGCCCAAGCCGTAGAAGCCTGCGTACCGCAGCGGTTCCTTGATGGCGGGCTTGCCTATCCACTGCAGTTCGCCGTCTTCGGCGTAGCGATAGATGTGCGGCGTCGGGCTCGTGCGGGACTGTTCGCTTGTGAAGGTGTCGTTGGCGACGAAGACGCTCGCCGTCATTTCAGCCGAGAAGCCGAGGCCGAATTCCGGGTTGGTCAGGAAAGCGCCCTGGGTTCCTTCGCCGCGGGCGACGGCTGCGTGGCTCTGCCAGCCATCGGGGGTGCGCCGTGCGATGCTGAAGAAATCCCAACCGCTTGGCGTTTCGCCGACTGGGCCGTTGTTGAAGTAGGCGACTTCGTCGCCGTCGATCCCAGAGACGATATAGGGCGGGGTTCCAGACACCGAGCCGCCCGCCTCGTTGCCGTACTTGTTCTGCGGAGAGACCTGTTCGTAGACCCGTGCGTCGGGCAGGCCCGACGGTCCCTGCACAGGCTCCGCGCCGGCGCTTGCCGAGGCCATCGCCGCACGTGGCGCAATCCAAGCGATCGCCATCGTCGCGGCCACGAGCGTGGCAAGCAACGGCGCGACGAGCGCAGTGGTCGTCGCGAGGTTCACATGCCTTCCCAACGCTTTCAACATCTGGTTTTGCCCCTCCTTGTCGTCTTTGGTAACCCGGCTCACGCCGCGCTCCTGTGCCGCGTTCTCTCAATCAGGCCAACGCATTGCACGACTCGCTGTCCTGTCTGCGTCAACAGCCACTGGTTTGCCTCGCCACGCTCGCGATTGCCTACTGCGACGTTCTCCAGCAGCCCGTGCTGCGCGAGACGCTTCAGCAGCTTCGAGGCCTGCCCCACATCGCCGATCCCAGCGTGCTCTGCGATCTGACGGTTACTCACCCCGACACCTGGCTCTGTCAGCTTCGCGACTGCCTGCAACACCCTTGCGGTCCTGTAGGTCAACCGCATCGGCAGGCTGGCAAGCGGATCGAGCTCTGCGGTGCTCGCCACATCTCTCTCGGGCGCAAGCACAAGAGCATTGGGAGCATCTCGTTTGATCTGCCTCCTGGCAGCAGCGGCTCCCTCGTAGGGCAGCACGATCATCCCCAGGAGCTCACCGAGCAGCCCGCGCACGCCGCTACCGCGTCCACTGCTGCTGCCGTGACTGGCTGTCGCCTGTGCAAGACGTGTGGCGAGCACCGAGCTGACCGCGCCGACCAGCGCCTCCGCGGTCAGCCTGCTCGCAGCAGA
Source organism: Solirubrobacteraceae bacterium (assembly GCA_036490555.1). Classification (GTDB taxonomy): domain Bacteria; phylum Actinomycetota; class Thermoleophilia; order Solirubrobacterales; family Solirubrobacteraceae; genus Palsa-744. The sequence continues at coordinate 5,916 of DASXDO010000005.1, forward strand.
GACGCTCGTTCCCTGGGCGCGCCCGTCGTCGAGCGCGTCGACAAGCCGGGCGATGATCCGCTCACGCTCGGCCTGCACGAGCCCGCAAGCACGCTGCGACTCCACCAAGCACACCCTTGCCAGGGCCTGATCCTCGTCTGCGAGACAAAGCAGCGTCCACAAACCCATCCGGACGCGCTCGCTCCAAGCGAGCTGGTCGAGCTCCAGGCTTGCTATTGCGCTGTTCGCGCGCTGCTCGGTGTCTGTGATGATCGCCGCAAAGCACTGCTCGCAGTTCTCGAAGACCTCGTAGAACGTGCGCCGCGAGATACCTGCACGCTCGCAGACCGCCGCGGCCGTGAACCCTGCATGGCCACGCTCGCCGAGCACCCCCACCGCGGCGCCGAGCAGCCTCGTGCGCTGCAGGCCTGTGATGCTCCCTGCACGCCGCAGTCCTTGGGCGGCGTTTGCCTTGCGGCGATGTGCACCCGCGCGCTCAGCAGCCATGGCGCGCCTCCCCGGCGATATCAGGGAAGGCAAGCAGACGCCGAAGCTCAGACGCTCGCGCAGCGGCCCGCCGGCGCCTGGGCAGGGCACCTATCGCAAATGAAGGCTCGCCCTCGTGGCGAGCCGCTGCGACTAGCTCATCGAGCCAGAGAGAGAGAGAGAGAGAGAGATGCGTCAGCTCTGCTGACGCATCTGGTTAAGGCACCACGCATTGGCGCAACCAGCAACTGCACGTATGACGCTCTGTGTCCCACGCTTACCAATGCTCCCTCAAAAGCTCGATCCTGGTCCCTCTCCAAGAAGACCTCTGCTGCATGCACTGGTCACAGAATGTGCAACCAGCCCCAACCACACCTATGTCAACCGCGCCAGGCCCAGGCTCGACGCCCAAGGCCTTAGCACTGATCAACGTAGCAAAACCTAGCTCGAAAAGTCAACCCCAACCTCGAGCGGGCCCCTCGATTCCGTCCTCGCGCCAGTGCCGTTCGTCACCCTGAGGGCCAGGGATCGAACGATTAAAACACAGCGGCCGAGCCCAAGGGCCCGGCCGCTGTGCGTACACCCCTCGTGTCTTGCGAGCGCCTCTAGGGGGTGCCCCCCGCAGCAGGCATGGGGTCTGCCTGCCAGCTCGGCGCATGAGGCCCGCCGAGCGTCGGCACATCTGAGGGATAGACCTCGTTGCCGTGAATCGCGTGATCGCCGATCTCCAGCTCCTCGTCGGAGAGCCGCAGAGGGATGAAGATCCCGATCAGCTTCAGGATGATGAATGTCGCAATCGCGGTGAAGACGATCACCCACAGCGCTGTCAGCGCCTGCCAGCCAAGCAGGTGCATGCCGCCCGTGACCGAGATGTTTTCGTCACCGCCAGTACCGAAGTACTCGACCATCTTCGAGTTGGCCAACAGGCCGACGAGCAAGCCTCCGAAGAGCCCTGCGATGCCGTGCGTGTACACGACCCCCAGCGTGTCGTCGACGCTGCGGAAGATCGGCGCCCTGCTGAGGAACCTGATCGCCATCCAGACGATCGTCGCGCAGACGGCGCCGATGATGATCGCCCCGTAGCCGTTGACGAAGCCCGCCGCCGGCGTGATCCCGACGAGGCCCGTGATCATGCCGTTGACAGAGCCGAGCAAGGACGGCTTTTCGCGGAAGATGTAGTCCCAGGCGATCCACACGAGCATCGAGACAGCGGTCGCGAGGTTCGTGTTCAGCACCGCCGCCGAGGCGTTCGCGCCGGCGAAGTAGGAGTCACCCCCGTTGAAGCCGTTCCAGCCAAGCCACAGCAGCCCCGCGCCAACCGCGACCATCAGCAGGTTGTTCGGAGCGTCGACCTCTCGATCGCGCTTCAGCCTCGGTCCGATCACCCATGCGGCGACGAAGCCGGAGACGCCTGCGGCGAGGTGGATCACATAGCCGCCGGAGTAGTCGACTGCGCCATGGGCCGCGAAGAAGCCGCCGCCCCAGATCAGGAACGCGTTGATCGTGTACACGAGGCTCGCCCAGATCACGACGAACGGGATCCACGCCTTGAAGTTGAAGCGACCCAGCACCGAGCCGAGCGCGAGGATCGGCGTGATCGCCGCGAACACGAACTGGAAGTACGCCAGCGTGGACTGCGGGAAGACCATCTTGCCGACGGCCCCGAGGTTCGGGATGTCTCCCTGCATGCGCAGGTCGTGGCTCGTCAGGATCGAGCCCGGATTGCCCCAGAGGTTGTTCCAGAAGCTCGTCTTCGAGCCGAACAGATGGATCGGCGAGCCGAACCCCATCTTGAAGCCCCACAACACCCAGACGATCAGCACGAGCGCGAACGCGATGAACGACATCATCATCGAGTTCACCGACCAGCGCTTCTGCATCACGCCGCCATAGAGAACGACGAGTCCGGGAACGCTCATCAGCCCGACGAATG
>DASXDO010000006.1:0-81736 GCA_036490555.1 Solirubrobacteraceae bacterium
GTGCGCGAGCTGCTGCGCATCGCCCAGCAGCCCGTCTCGCTCGAGCGGCCGACGGGCGAGGACGACGAGAGCGAGCTTGGCGACTTCCTCGAGGACTCCTCTGTCGCCTCCCCCTTCGACCTCGCCTCTGACGCGCTGCGCCGCCAGAGCGTCGCCCAGGTGCTCTGCTCACTCAGCGAGCGCGAGCGCGAGGTGATCGAAATGCGCTATGGCCTCGCCGGCGACCGCGCCCAGACGCTCGACGAGGTCGGCAGGGCGTTCAAGATCACGCGCGAGCGTGTGCGCCAGATCGAGAGTAGGACGCTGAAGAAGCTGCAGGCACTGCCTGAGGCGCAGCCGTTGAGGGAAGCGTCTTAGCAACCTCTTTGGGCGCGTGTTCAGGCGCCTCTTTGGGCGCGCGTTCAGGCGCGTCTTTGGGCGCGCGTTCGGGCGCGGCGCCCTCTGCCAGCAGGCGCCGCGTCAGCAGGACGAGGACCGCGGCGCCTAGCAGCAGCGCGGCGCCGATGCGCAGCGCGAGCTGGAAGCCGTCGAGCAAAGCGACGTTCGGGTCGAGGCCGAGCTTCAGCAGCGATTCAGTGTGATTGGCGGCGATCGTGACGAGCGCCGCGATCCCAACCGCGCCGCCGACCTGCTGACAGGTCGTCAGCAGCCCTGAGGCGACCCCTGCTGCGGCCTCGCCAATATGGTCGGTCGCGATCGAGGTCATCGGCACGAAGGCGAGGCCAAGGCCAGCCGCCGTCACGATCAGCCCTGGCAGCAGATTGCCTGCATAGTCGCTGCTCGCCGTCACCCGTGAGAGCAGGAAGAGGCCAACACCGCCGACGGTTGGGCCAAGCATCAGCAGCACCCAGGCGGGCACGCGCGCCATCGCCTTCACCGTCAATGCGCTGCTGAGGATGATCGTTGCGCTGAAGGGCAGGTAGGAGAGCCCAGTGTGCAGCGGCGAGAAGCCAAGGATGTTCTGCATGTAGAGCGTGAGGAAGAAGAACATCGCGAGCAGGCCGGCGGCGGCGAGCGCCATCACGATGCTCGTCGCCTGGGTCGGACGCCGCCTCGCAAGCGAGGGAGGCAGGATCGGCTCGGCGGCGCCTCGCTCATGTACCGCAAAACCAAGGAGTAGGGCGCCTGCGAGGCCAAGCCCGCCAAGTGTCCGCGGCGAGCCCCAGCCCTCGCTGCTCGTCTCGACGACGGTGAACACGAGCAGCAGCATCGCCACGGTCGCGAGCAGAGCGCCACTCAGGTCGAGGTGGGTACGGACCTTCGCGCGAGCGGCGGGAATCACCGACGCAGACAGCGCAAGCGCAGTCAGGCCGATCGGAACGTTGATGAAGAAGACCCACCTCCAGCTGACGAGGTCGGTGATCACGCCGCTGAGCACAACGCCGCTCGCGCCAGCGACGCCAATCAAGGCGCCCCAGGCGCCAAGCGCGCGCGTGCGGGCGGGGCCCTCAGGGAAGGTCGTCGTGAGGATCGAGAGCGCAGCGGGCGAGAGCATCGCGCCACCAAGGCCCTGCAGGCCGCGCGCGACGATCAGCATCGCGCTCGAGCTGGAGATGCCACAGATCAGCGAGCAGGTCGTGAAGAGGGCGAGGCCAACAGCGAACATGCGTCTGCGACCGAAGAGGTCCGCCGCCCTGCCGCCGACGAGCAGAAAGCCACCGAACATCAGCAGGTAGGCGTTCACTACCCAGGCTAGGTTGCCCTCAGAGAAGCCAAGGCTCGTCCTGATCGAGGGCAGCGCGACGTTCACGATCGTGTCGTCAAGGACGACCATGAACTGGGCGACGCAGACGAGCGCAAGGATCGCGCCTGCTCTTGCGACGCCAGAGCTCGGGGACGATGCGCGCACGGACACTGGGCTCTGAGACCTTTGACTTGGCATCTCCGGGCTCTGCGACTGCGAGCCCAGCGACTGCGAGCCCAATGACTGCTGGTGCAGTGACCTGGGGCCAATGGATCGCCGCGAACGAAGGCGCAGGCGAAGGAGATCGAGAAATGAGGGTGACGGCGATGTAGACGTGCCAGCTGGCGATGACGAGGACACGGTGGCTCCTACGTTTGTAGAGTGAGACACAACGAACGTAGAGTAGCACGCTATGATCTGGAGATATAAGACATCAGCTCGTAGTGACCATTTGCTGTGCTGGAGAACGTGAGAGACTTGGCTCATGCCAGAGACTGACCGCCGCACAGCCCTGCTTGACGCGACGCTCCAACTGATCGCGAGCGGCGGTCTGCGAGCCGTCACCCACAGGGCGGTAGAGCAGGCGGTGGGGCTGCCGCATGGGTCCACCACCTACTACTTCAAGACGAGGGACCAGCTCATCAACGCCGCAGTCGACCGCCTCGCGGAGCTTGACCACGAGCGGGTCGACGCGATCGCCCACGCGGTGACGATGGCGCTCGCAAGGCGCACAGAGCGGCTCGAGCCAAACCTCGACGCGATCGGCTTAGCGCTCTCCGCCTGGCTAGAGGAGGAGCGCGGGCTTCAGATCGCGCGCTTCGAGCTGTTCCTCGAGGGCACACGCAGGCCAGAGTTGCGGGACGCCCTCGCGCGCTGCCACGCCTCCTTCTCGCGCGTCGCGGAGCCGCTTGCGCTTGCCGCCGGCTCAGACGATCCGGCACGCGACGGCAGGCTGCTCGTTGCGCTCGTCAACGGCGTCCTGATGGATCAGATAACCGAGCCTGCAGAGAACTTCGCGACCGAGATCGCCCCAGTCGCGGTGCGCAAGATCATCGCGGCGATGGCGGCCTGAGATTTCAAATCAGGCCGGTACAGCGGATGGCAGTCTGAGCCCCATTCAGCTCCTCGCGGCGATGACGGCCTGAACCTCAGACCCTCACAGCAGAGGGCGCTTCAACCTCAGACCCAGACCCTCACAACCGAGGGCGGGCTCAACCTCAGCTCTGATCCTCGGCCATGACGCGCTCGTAGTTCAGCCTCATCAGGGCGATCACCTCATCGACGTCCGCATCGCCCTCAATCCTGCGGGCGGCCATCTTCGTCGAGTGCGGGTTGACCGGATGGGGACCGACGCGTCCCTGCTCGCGCAGCTGCGCACCAAGCTCCCTTGGGAAGCCGAAGTGGGCGGCACGGTCACCGTGCAAGTGACCGATCTCCCTGCCGGCAACCTTGAAGGCGAACTCGCCGCGACTGCCGTGTCCTGCCTGTACCCCTCGCCAGGCACAGACCTCGTCGGTGATCCTCGCGCTTGGCGTCCTTGCGATCCCAGCCTGCTCTTCGCTGCTTATTGGTCTTCTCTCGCTTGTCATCGATCGCCTCCTTGTACGTGATCGTCGCACCCAGCAAGATAGAAGTTCAAGTTAAGTTGAATTCAAGGGGGAGATCTGCTTGCATCGTCGCCATGGCCGAGCTGCTCACGATCGGCGAGGTGGCGAAGCGCAGTGGCGTTGCCGCTTCAGCGCTGCGCTTCTACGAACAGCGAGGATTGATCGCCTCTGAGCGCGCCGGCAGAGGACATCGACGCTACAGGCGTCCGGTGCTGCGCAGGATCGCCTTCATCGTCTATGCCCAGCACATTGGCCTCACGCTCGAGGAGATCGGCAAGGAGCTGGACCATCTGCCTGAGGGCCATGCCCCCACGCGCCGCGACTGGTCAAGGCTCTCCAGCGGCTGGACCACCCGAATCGATGAGCGGATCGCCGAACTGCAGCGCCTGAAGGCAGGGCTGACGGAGTGCATCGGCTGCGGCTGTCTCTCGCTCGATCGCTGCCTGCTAGCCAATCCTGGCGATCGCGCAGGGGCGCGTGGCCCTGGACCGCGCTACTGGATCGACGACCGCCCGCCTCAGCCTTCAAGCTAGACTGCTGCAGCTACGGCGGCGGGGTTCCCGAGCGGTCAAAGGGGACGCGCTGTAAACGCGTTGGCTCTGCCTTCGCAGGTTCGAATCCTGCCCCCGCCATGTCCAAGCGCTGAAGGACAGCGGATTCCAGGCGAGGAAGGGACCGGCCAACGCTAGGCCAGGACTGGGGTTTTCAAGCGTGGTTCCGGGGGTCGAAAGGCACCTCGCAGCGCGGATCTGGTTTTGAGCGGGAGCATTTCGGGAGCACAGGCCGATCGAGTTCGGAAGCATTTCGGGAGCATGAGCAAGATCACGACCGCCGCATGCGCTCTTCCGCCGCCGAAAGATATCGCGGGGTCTTCCCAATCTTCTGAGCACGTCAACGAGTGGACGTGATGGTCCCGCCGTCTCGGTTGACCGTGGGCGTGAAATCGGCGAGTCGGGGCTTCTCGCTTTCGCCACGCTCATAGGCCCTCCAGGCACTGAGATACCGCCTGCCCCAGGGGGCAAGCAAGATCCACTGGTTGCCTTCGGGTCGCTCCATGATGGCGAGGCTCAGCGCTCTCTCAGCTTCCTGGGTGGGGATCGACGTGGCATCTTGCGATCGTGTCATGCTCGCGCCACTCGGCGAGTAGGCATTCGATCTCGTGGCCGCCGTCAGGTGACCGTATCGGGCTATAGAGCGAGTCGGCTGGATTCATGCGCGGGTCATATAAAGGAAGGCCAGCTACAAAGCTGCCCCAGGTGTCGGCGAGATGCTCCGCAAGGTCGAGCCAGTTTCCCCGCGTCGAAAGACGCCGCCGTTCAGGATGGCGTCGTAGGACGGCGCGGCCAATCGGGTTGGGATGCCCTCCGAGGTCGCAGTGCGTTGCGTACTCGGCAGCGCGAAAGTTGCGGACGGCACGCTGGCGCATATGCCTTGGCATGAACTTCCTAACGAACTCATCGTGCGAGCCGGTCATCCAAGCCTTCGCCTCGTCGCGATTCTCGCTCATCAGGGTCAGCAGGTAGCCGCACTCGATTACCTGGCGGACGAGCGCCGCAGCCGAATACCAAAGCTCAGCCTCGAACAGCCGTCGTGCGCCCTCGCCTAGCTCGGCGGCCATCATGGTCACGGTGGCAAATCCGGCCCCGGCTGCATCCCGGTCGAGGCAATGGTGCATCGCGAGTCGCTGACCGTTATTGTCCAGTGCCGCAGGAATCTCCCGAACGACCCGCTCCCGGAGCACCTGAGCTTCATCGTTCGCCAGCCCCGCTTCGAGGGCCTTCTCCCTCTCCTGCTTGAGGCTCAACACCATCGGCCAAGCCTAGCTGGCGGTTGAACCTAAGCGCCACTCACGCAGCTCTCTGCACGCTGACAGCGAGATACATCGCTTCCAAGTCTGCATCTGGGGCCAGAGCAGGCTCCACGGAGTGCTTTTGAGCCGCAAAAGACTCGCGAGCGCGTAAACGAGGGAACCATCCTTTACGCCTGACCGGCCCGCGCGAGGTCGTGTAGGCCAGGCGCTATAGTGTGACCACAAGGTGACCATATGCCCAAGCTGAAGAACATCGGCGTGCGCGAGTTCCGCGACCACGCAACCAAGTACCTCGCAAGCCCTGAGCCCGTCGCGATCAACCGCCACGGGAAGGTGATCGGCTTCTACATCCCGCTCAAGCGCGACGAGGACGAGATAGGCATGGCGGTTGCGCAGTTGGGTCAGGCCGTCGATCGGGTCCTCAACGAGACTGGTATGTCCGAGGATGAGTTTGCGCGCTTCCTCGACATACGCAGGCCCGCCTCTGGATGATCGTCGTCGCCGATGCCAGCGTCCTTGTCGCAGAGTTGCTGCGCAAGCGAGGCAGAGACCTCATCCAGCGCCCAGACCTACACATCCTGGTCGCTGAGGACCAGTGGGAGGAGACCCAGCACGAGCTATCCCGCCGCCTGGACATCATGCAGGACCAAGCCCGCCTCACAGCTGAGACCAGAGAAGCCCTGGATCAGGCGGTACAAGCACTGATCGACACGCACGCCATCGAAGTCGTCTCCCGCGAGACCTATGCCCCACTGGAACGAGCAGCCAAGCAGCGCGTCCCCCGCGACCAGCGCGACTGGCCACCTGTTGCCCTCGCGATGCTTCTCGACGCCGCAATCCTCACAGGCGACAACGACTTCCTCGGCTGCGGCTGCCCCACCTGGACCATCGAGACACTCCAACACGAGCTAGAAGGCCAAGCGCCACCGGCAGAGTAGCCTCGCCCCTCACACCGCCAACGCATACCCCTCCGCTACTTCGAGCACAGAGGGACGATGCGTCCCCCCGCCACTCGTTCCAATTATTGGAACTTGACTGCCGCGAGAGCTACGCGGGTGCTGGGGGTGCTGGTGTGACGGCGGTGAGCTTGGTCGAACCGCCGCGTGGCGCCCGAGCAGCACGCCCGCCGCGGCGTCTGGCTGTCCCCGGCGTCGGCACGGTCGCCGATGCCGGGGACAGCGATGCCGGGGACAGCGATGCCGGGGAGCCGGGGTTGACGACTTGGACGCGCTCTCCGGTGGGCAGTCTTGCTTCGAGCGCGATGCCCATCGCCGCCATCAGCCGGAACGCGTTGTCGGTCGTGGGATTGGCTGTTGCAGAGGTCAGCAGCCGCCGCACGCTGGATGCGTCCAGGCCGGCGAGTTCGGCGAGCGCCTGCTTGGTGATGCCCTGCTGCTCGCGTGCCGTCTCGAGGATCGTCAGCATCGCGTTACGGGCGCGCAGTGCCTGCACTCGCCGGGCGTGCTCGGCACGCGCGGTCTCGGGAAGTAGCGCATCGACGGCGGCCTGATGGGCGGTCTTCGTAGGCATTGCGCAAGCATAACACCTTCGTGGCATATATGCAACACGCGATGATGCTCTTCGCGAGCCGCCGCCGTTCGCCGTCGCGGATGATTTCGCTCGGGCCGTTCTCAGCGACGAAGAGCAAAGCTGATCGCCTGGGCCCACTGGTGCTGAGGGCGAGCGCCGCGTGCGCGAGCACTGCGCAGCCGAATGTGATTCTGTGGCGACGGGGCCTAGCCAACCGCACACGCCAGCGCACACGCGGGCCACAACGCCGCATAGCCATGCGCTTTGTGTCCTATCCCCGCCACTCCGTACCACCTTCTGGCAGTACTGGGTCCCAGGCCGATGGCAAAGCTCCTGGTGGCGTTTCCTGACGATCTCCTGGAGCGCATCGACATGCAGGCGCGAGCCCGGCATGAGAGCCGCAGCGACTTTCTGCGCAAGCTGGCCGACCGCGAGCTTGACACCGGTGTCGGTCGCGCTGCTCACGCAGGGAATCGCACCGAGAAGACCGTCGCGGTGAAGACAGCTAAGGTCAGGTCTGTGAGCAAGAAGCACAAAGGCAAAGGTAGGTAAGTAGCAGGCCAAAGCCAGGCAAACCGTCGAGCAAGGAGGAGCCATGGCAGAGGATGAGACAAGCTGGAACAGCGGGCTGTGGGCGATGGCCGACCTGTTCACGCCAATGGCGATCCGGGTGGCGGCGACGCTGCGCCTGGCCGACCACATCGCCGTAGGCACGCAGACAGCGACGGCGCTGGCCGCCGCGGTCGACGCCGACGAGGACGCACTGGGGCGTCTGCTCGATCACCTCGTGACCGCGGGTGTGCTCTCCTTCACAGCGACCAACACATACGGCCTGACAGACCTGGGCGAGCAACTCCGCGACGACGCTCCAAACGGGATCCGGCCCTGGATCGACGCAGAGGGCTCAGTCGGACGCGCCGATCTCTGCCTCGTCCATCTGCTGCACACAGTTCGCACCGGCGAGCCCGCGTTCCCGCTTCAGTTCGGCCGTTCCTTCTGGGATGACCTGGAGGCGGACCCTGAGCGGGCGGCGGCCTTTGACGCGATCATGGGCGATCGTCTGACGGCGGACGCGCCGACCGTCGCTGCCGCCTACCCCTGGGGCGAGCTTGGCGAGCTCGTCGATGCTGGCGGCGGCGATGGGACCCTCTTGATCGCGATCCTGCGTGCCCACGAGAAGCTTAAGGGGACGGTGATCGACCTCGCCGGCCCTGTGACCCGCGCGAAGCAGGCAATCGCGACGGCCGGTCTGAGCGATCGGGCCGACGCGACGGTTGGGAGCTTCTTCGACGCGCTGCCAAAGGCGGGTGGCTACCTGCTCTCAGGGGTCCTGCACAACTGGGATGACGCAGATGCGCTTCGCATCCTCCAGCGATGCGTCGAAGCATCCTCTGGAGCAGGAAGGGTGCTCGTCGCGGACCACGTCGACGTCGAGGGCGGCCTGCCAAGCACCGAGGGCGACCTACGCATGCTCGCCTACTTTCGCGGCAGGGAACGCAGCTACGAGCAACTGAGCGAGTTGGCGAGGGCAGCGGGACTACAGGTCAGCTCAGTCCAGCCTGCAGGCTCGCGCTCGATCGTCGAGCTGCGCAGATCTACCTGATCCTCGTAGCGTCGCCCTTTGCCTTTGCCCATAGCAAGCTTGATCTTGCCGCCTTTGACCCCCTTGCCACCGAGCCTCGCCACGAGGTGCCCATGCCGCTTCAGCAGCTTTACTGCGGCCTTGTCGAGCTTGACCTTGACCCGCTTGGAGGCACCCTTGGCGATCGAGTACTTCGCGTAGCCAATTACGACCGTCCTTGCCTCGTGACCAAACCAGATCTTCGCCGTGAGCTCCAGAGTACCCCTGCAGGCGCCATTGCCTTGGCAGCGGATCGTCAGCGTCGCGCCTTTCCCAGCGACCGTCGCCGACCTTGGCGCGCTGGCCGTGCCCTTCCCTTCTTCTTTGCCCTTCCCTTCCTTGCCTTTCCCAGTTTCTTCTTTGTCTTCCCTGGTTTCAGCCAGAGCACTGAATGTCGCGGTGACGATCTCGTCGGCGCCAAGGATGACCACGCATGCTCCAATGCCGGCGCAGCCGTCGCCAGACCAGCCGTCGAACGTAACGTCATCGTCCGGAGTCGCAATAAGAGTCACTTCCGTGCCCTCACCGAACGCGGCAGAGCAAGTGGTGGCACAGTCGATGCCTGCGGGCATACTCGTGACGGCACCACTTGCGCCACCGGCAGTCAGCACCGTCAGCGTGTGCATGACCGTCATGAAGGTCGCGCCCACAGCTACATTGCTCTGGCCAACGAGCACCGTGCAGCTGTCGCCGCTGCTGCTGGTGCAGCCTTCCCAGACGACCTGGTTGTGTGCCGCCGGGGTCGCGGTGAGGACGATCGTCGCCGCTTCCACGTAGGCGCCTGAGCACGTCCCGCTGCCGTTCGCGCATTCCTGGATCGCTCCAGAGGCTGCGCTGACTGACCCCGAGCCGTGCGAGCTCACGCTGACGGTGCGCGTCGGCAATGCGTAGGTGAAGCGATCGGCGCTGCTCGTGGGCGAGACGCCGCCTGCAGTCGTCACGGTCACGTCGACAGTTTCAGCAGGGCTTGCCGGGCTCTGCACCTCGATTTCAGAAGCAGTGTCCCTGATCGGAGCGGCCGTTGCCTTCGTGGCGCCGAACCTGACTTCGGTCGCATCTGCGAGGTTGGCGCCCTTGATCGTGACCGTCGTCGCGCCTAGGGTGCTACCTTCGCTCGGTGTCACCGAGCTGACGGACGGTGGCGGGATTTCATAAGTGAATTCGTCAGCCGCGTCGGCGGGGCTGGTGCGTTCTGGAGTGCTGATGGTGACATCGACGGCGCCGCCCACACCGGGCGGCGAAACGGCGGTGACTTCCGTCGCTGACTTGACTTCGACGTCGGTGGCTTGTGCGGCGCCAAAGCTGACCGTCGTGACTTCGGTGAGGTTGGTCCCTGTGATCCTCACCACAGTCCCACCAGCAGCAGGTCCTTCGCTCGGATCGATACCGGTGACAGTCGGTATTGGCGGGAGGGCGAGTACCCACGCCGTTCCGACTCCTCCTCGCAGGCCAGGGGAGCCGATCAGGACAGTGGTGCCTTCGGCGGAAAGCGCAACGCCTGCGCCAAAAAGGCCAGAGATATCTTCATCGCTACCCTCGCCAGCCGCGGTGAGCTTCTGCCCCTGCGAGACCCAGGCGCGACCCGAGTGCGTGAAGAGCCAGGCCGCCCCCGCATATTCGTTGTCAAGACTGGCGCTGATCAGCGCGGTGTCGCCGTCGGCGGACAGGGCCACATCATCGCCAAAGTCACCTTCGCCGATCTCGCCGGTGCCCTCGCCTGAGCAGTTGCTCTTGCAATCCCCTTCGAGCTTCGGGCCCTGGGTCCAGGCGCCGTTCGAGCGAGTGTAGACCCACGCCGCACCTACCCAGAAGTACGGCAAGGCCTTGGTTCCATCTTTGAAACCGCCGATCAGCGCGGTGTCGCCATCGGCGGACAACGCAACGCTCTGGCCGAACTGGCTATTGCCGTTCTCGTTACTTGGGGTGAGCTTTGATCCCTGCTGAGCCCAGGCTCCATTCGCGCGCGTGAAGGTCCACGCCGCCCCCGTAAACGCGTCGTCACTCGAGCCGCCGATCAGCGCGGTGTCGCCATTGGTGGACAGCGCGACGCTCTGGCCAAAGCTACCGCCCCCAGTCTCGCCGCTGCCCTCATCTGCGCAGTTGCTCCTACAGTCTCCGACGAGCTTCGGGCCCTGCTGGGCCCAGACGCCGCCAGAGCGCGTGAACACCCACGCCGCCCCTTCCCCTTCGTCGTCCTCATTGCCGCCGACCAGCGCAGTGTCGCCATCTTCAGACAGCGCCACGCCCTCGCCGAATTTGGCATGACCCTCTGCGCCGGTGCCCTCATCGGCACAGTTGCTTTCGCAGTCCCCGACGAGCTTCGCCTGCTGTGTCCAAACGCCGCCTGAGCGCGTGAACACCCACACCGCTCCCGCTCCGATGCTCCCCACGCCGCCGTCGTCCCACGGAGCGCTGATCAGGGCAGTGTTGCCATCCGCGGACAGCGCAACGTGATCGCCGAACACGCCTTTGTCGATCTCGCCAGTGCCCTCGCCCGTGCAGCCGCCTTCGCAGTCTCCGACGAGCTTTGGGCCCTGCTGGGCCCAGACGCCGCCTGAGCGCGTGAACACCCACACCGCTCCCTCGTCGTCGTCGTCGCTACCACCGCCGATCAAGACGGTGTTGCCGTCTGCCGAGACAGCCACGCTTTCGCCGAAGGAGCCTTCGCCGCTCTCTTCGGCTCCAGTCAGCTCGGGCCCCTGCGTATAGAGGTACTCGTCGGCCGCGCTGGTCGTGCTCGTGCCTACGGGCGTGGTCACGGTAACGTCGACCACGCCTGTCCCCGCCGGCGAGACGGCGCTGATCGAGGTTTCCGACTCCACCGTGAAGCTCTCCGCGTCCACTGCGCCAAACTTCACCTGCGTCACGCCTGCGAAGTTCGTGCCTGTGATCGTCACGGTCGTGCCTCCGACAGACGGCCCGCTTTCCGGGTTCAGGCCGGTGAGCGTCGGCGGCGCCGTCCTGAAGGACATGTCTTTCCCAGCCTTGGTCCCCGCCTCGTTGGTCGCGACGAGGCGATAGTGGTAGGTCGTATCCGCTTCGAGGCCGGCGATCGATTGACTGACTTCTTTGGCGAGCTTGCCTTCTCCCGCAGAGGCAGCGGGGACTGGCGCGCTGGTCCCGTATGAGATGCTCGTCCCATATTCGAAGTAATAGGTCGTCGCGGCGTCGTTTGGATTCACCGTGCCCTCGAGCGTCGCGCCGTGTTCGGTCGCTTCCACCGCCCCACTCGTCGCAACGGAGGGCGGCCCTTCGGCGAGTTGGAGAGGACTGTCTGGCGTGCCGTTGCCGGTCGGCCCGTCATAGCCGACATCGGCGCTGCACAGATATTCTGCTCCGCCTGCCGGCGGCGTGCACTTCCCGCCCGAGACCTTCCCGTCCCTGCCTGACGTGACGTCGAAGAGGAAGCCCGGGTCTTGGTAGAAGGCGGCTGCGCCAGGCAGAGATCGTGTGTATTCACTGGTGTGGGCCTCGATGCCCGCCACCAAAGGTGCGCTTACGCTCGTGCCGCCGACGTTGATCCAACCCCCCACGCTGCTGTTGTAGACCGAGACAGGCGTTTCGGTGCTCGCGACGGCAGCGACGTCGTTGCCGGTCCTGTGGGCACAGCCGCTGTCGCTCTGCCAGATCGGCTTCGCCTCGGATCTGCTGCAGCCACCTCCGCTTTTCGCCCAGACTTCCTCGGACCAACCGCGTGCGTTTGCAGCCTTCCTCAGGCTGGTGCCACCAACGGCAACCACGTACGGTGAGGTGGCCGGAAAGTTGGCTGATTTCTCGCCGGCCACGTAGTCGTCATAGCCGCTGTCGCCAGCTGACGCGGTGACGAGGATGCCAGGGTGGTCGTAGTCTGCGTTGTATCCTTCGCAGTTGCTGGCTTCACAGTTTTCCTCGGCGATGCCATAGCTGTTCGAGATCTCAGTGGCGCCATGCGTGGCAGCGACGTCGGCGGCTTTTGCAAGGTCGGCGACGGAAGGGGTGGTGGCCTCCACCAGCGTGATGTGACATGCAGGGCATGCCGCCGAGGCCATGTCCAAGTCCAGCGCCGCCTCGACATCCCATTCCGCTTCGGCTTCCTCTTCTTCGGTCTTTCTTCCGGCTTTGGGATAGTTGGCTTCTTCACCCTCCTCGTTGACCTTTTTGAAGCAGCCGCTCGCCTGCGTGCACGCGCCCAGCCCGTAGTGGCTGCGGTACGTCGCGAGATCCGATTCGGCCGCGCTGTAGCCGTAAGCATCGACCAGCGCAATCGTCTGGGTCGAGCCTCCTGAGCTCGGGATGTCGTACGCCGACTGCAGATCCTCCGGGTCATATCCACCCTTTTCGCCGCTGCCTTCGAGCAGCGGCCCACCCGCCGGCAACGCCCAGTGACCTGCCACCTCCACCGCTGGCGGATCGACGATCGCTTCGCATGGCCCATGCGGGCAGGCCCAGTGGGGCTCAGTCGCAGAGGGCGTTTGAGAGATCCCAGGCTCCGCCGGCTTGCTGTGCACCTCGCCGCCTGAGCCGCGCCTCGGTGCGCTGGACTCGTCCACGTCGCTTGCCTGCCAGGCTTCCGCGAATGCGCCACCGCCGCGTGCAAGCAGGTCGGCCGTCTTGTGTGAACGTGCAGCCGACCTCGCCTGTGAAGACGTCGCGGTCGCTTGCCTCCGAGAGGGATGGGGAAAGGGGTTAGGGGTGGGGGTGGCGAGGTTCGAGACCAAGCTCGAGTCGCTCCTGACATTGCCAGAAGACGCACCCAACAATGCGATCCCCAACGTGGCCACCACCGAGACGAGAACCGCCCCCAAGAGCACCGCTGCCACTCGGCCGCGCCGACCTCGTCCCTCTCCTTTCATCTGTGCCTCACCGTCATGCCCAAGCCGGCCACGAAGACCGAGCCTCCCCTATCGGTTCGCGATTGTGGCCTACATTGTACGGCGCTCTGTTAGCCACCCAGCCGGTGAGAGCTGGCGTCCAGCCGGCCTGACCGCAGCGCTACCTGAGGTGCGGCGCTTGCCCGGGACGACCACCGCTAGTAGTCGAGGCGCTCTCCCCAATCGCGTGCTCGACTTCGACTCCGGTCGCAGTGAGCCGCCACGCGTTCGCCTCGCCACGTCCAGGATGCGCAGCGTTCTCGATCAGCCCAGCCCGCACAAGCCGCGCGAGCAGCTTCGAGATCTGGCCTGGGTCGGCGATGCCTGCCTGCAGCGCGACGGCGCGATTGGAGCCGCCAGGGTGCGCTGCAATCGAATGCATCACCATCGCGGTCCTGTAGGTGAGGCGGATCGCAAGCTTGCCAAGCGGGTTCGCGCGCGGCTGTGGGGCGATCTCAGGCGGATCGGCCGGCGGCCTGTTCAGCTCCTTGGCCGCGGCCGCCGGCCCAAGGTAGGGCAGCACGACAATCGCCATCAACTGCCCAAGCATCCCCGCCATCCCGCCTGCATCGCGGCTCGCCTGCCCGCCGTCGCGCGGCGCCTTGCTGCCGTCGCCGGCGAGCAGCCGGCCCTGGACGATCGAGAGCACCGCTCCGACAACTCCCTCGGCCGTGACCTCCGAGAGGCATTTGCCTACGGAGCGGGCGCGACTTCGTCCCTCATCGACCGCCGCCACGAGCACCTCGACTGCCTCGAGGCGACGGCGCAGCACAGGCTCGCCGGCGCCAAGCGAGTCGAAGACGAGGAACGTGCCAAGCAGTGGCTCCTCGTCGAGGAACCCAAGAAATGCCGCAAGCGCAGCCCTGGCCTGCTCGCGCCAACCGCTGTGCGTCCGCCAAGCGGGCAGCACTGCCGCCGCTGCCCGCTCGATCGCCTCCTCGAGGGTCGCGGCCATACACTCGTCGCGGTCACGGAAGACCTCATAGAACGTGCGCCTCGAGACGCCCGAACCAGAGACGATGTCCGCGACGCTCACGCCCGCTGCACCGCGCTCCCTGGCAGCCTGGGCCGTGGCGAGCAGCATCCGATTGCGCTGTATCTCAGCAATCGTCGCGCGGCCACTGGTTGAGGACCGACGTCGGCGAGCACGAGCGCCAACGTCGGTCCTGCTCTGAACGGGCATCGCCGAGCCTACGCCCTAGCCCTGCCGCCGCTTGGGCGCATGCCGCCTGCTCCCCTTGCCTTCGACTTTGCCCTTCTTCGCGGCTTTCTTGGTCTTCTTCCTGGCCGCCGTGCAGCCGCCGACCTTGACCTTGATCTGCTGCGTCAGGACCGCGCCGTTCTGGCCGGTGATCGTCGTCGGCATGCTCAGCGTCGTGTTGCAGAGGTTGCCGTTGCCGGCGAGCGCCGAGTGCGGGCCCTGTGGCAGCGTCAGCTTGAAGCTGTCGAAGGGCACGTCCGGCACCGTCTTGAACGTCGAGCTCGTGATCCCCGCTTTGCTGATGAAAGTTTCGCCGTTCAGTTCGACGGTCACGCCATAGCCCTGCAGGACCAGGATCAGTTCCGGGAACTTCGCGCCGCCATGGCTGACGAAGTACGCCGGGCCGCTGAGCGGCACCGGCAGCACCGGCGTGCTCACGGTCGCCGAGCCGACGATCGACGCGGCCGGACAGCTAGCGGGACTGGCGTCGAACTGCGATGCGGTGCACGCCTGCTGCAGCGTCGAAAGGCGCGAAGGCAGCTTCTTCGGCAGTTCGACGCGCACCTTCGCGATATCGGCCTGGCCTTCGCTGGAGGTGACGTTCACCTGCAGCTGCGCACCGTTTTTGCGAGAGTGCTTGGCCTTGGTCGCCGCAGTCAGCTTCGGCTTGAACGACAGCGCCGCGCAGTTGGTCACCTGGAAGCTGCTCGACACGCTGGCGCTCATGCCTTCGATGGAGCTGAGCGTCCCAACGAGCTGCTTCTTTTCACAGCTTGTCGGGTTGAACATGAACCCAGGCCTATCGATCCGCACATTCACGGCCTTCAACTGCAACGGAATGCCATCCAACATGCTCGGCAACTGGCCACTGGTCACCGTCAGCTGCGCGGTATGGCGATCGACGAAGATCTGCGAACGCACAACCACAGTGCCGCTATCCGCCGGCTGACCCTTGCCTTCCACGCCACCAAGCGTGTACGGGCCAGCGACAGCAGGCACCACGATCGAGAGCCCGAACTGCGAGCCGCCATACCCTTCGGTCAAATACACATGACCACCTGAGACGAGGAAGGGATTCGCGCCTGGCCCTGTCAACGCTTCGACAGTCCCGAGCTCGCTTGCGGCAGAGCACGTCCCCGCGTTCGCCTGGGCTTCCCCGCAGAGCGGGATCCCGACAAGCGACCCCAGCAGCCCTTCGGGCATCTTGACCGACACGCCGCCAAGGAACTCATCGTGGTCTTCGCGTCCAAACGCCAACGTGAATTCACCGTGCGCCCCAGCCTGGATATTCGGCATCCCAGCTTTGAACGAAGGCGCGAACTGTGGGCCGAAGCACTTTTCGTTGATTTCGAAGGTGCTGGAAGACGTCGAGTCTGGCGTGGAAGGCGTGCTCCACGGCGTCAGATCCATGCTCGAAGTCACCGGCCCACAACTGCGCGGGTTCGCCAGAACCGCCCGCGGACCGCCTGCAAGCTTCAACTTGAACTCGCTGAACGGCAGCTGCGGGTTTTCTTCGAAGTCCGTCGTGATCTGACCCGTCTTCTGGTCGATATGGCCGCGACCTTCGAGCTTGATCACGATCCCGCCTTCGCCTTCGCTGACCGCCTGCACGAACAGGCGAATCATCTTGCCGTCTTCGGCATCTTCGGGCGTGCACGGACCATCGCATGCCGGTTCGGCGAGATACACCTTCCCTTCCAATGCTTCTTCGAGGGCAGGCGTCTTGATCCACACAGTTCCAACCTGCGCTTCGCGCGGGCATTCGGCAGGCGATGCGGGTTCCTGAGCTGGATGCCTGGGCCCGTAGAACTGCGCATTGGAACACGCCTTCAGGCCCCAGGCCGCCGAGGGGTTGACGACCACTCCTTCGGGCAGCTTCAGAGACACGGCCTTTACGTTCGGCGTCGCCAAGCCATTCACCGCGTTGTTCTGCGGCACGCTCAAGTCGAAGTCGAACCCCGCCGGGACACCCGCTTCCAACGTGTCAGGCAGCATCGAGAAGGACGAGGTCAGGCGCAGCAGGTCACAGCCCGTGAGCTCACCCAGCGAAACTGCTTCGGAGGCGACGAACGATCCCGGTCGAGTCCAGGAGTCGGCTTCGAGGCCTGCGCTCAGCGGTTCTGTGCACTGCTGCCCATTCGTCAACAGCGGCACGCGCGTGGTACCGCTGGACCCCCCGAACGAGCCTCCTGTGAAGAGGTTGTAGATCGATGTGTCAGGCCCAGGACCACTGTGATCGGCCGGCACCCCCCACATCGTGATCGACGAGCCATATACATGTGCCCCCTCGTCGATGTCAGGCACGTTCACTTGGACCGCGTCGTTGCCGTTACCGAGCACCGTCGTGTCGAGACGCACTGGCACGACGACCGCGTCGATGCCAAACGCCGCAGGCTCCCCTGGCGCGGGGGCGATGTTGTACACGGGCACGACGAACTGACCGGCCGCTCCGCCAAGCCCGACGACGATCGTCGCCATGCCCACCATCGTGTCCGCTGGGCACGCCGCTGCGTTCTGCGTCTCTTTCAGGACTGCCGTCATCGTGCAGCGCGGCATTCCCACCGTGTTGCCGACGATCCCAGGCGGCAGATCGAAATGAACGTCCTTCGGGCTTTCGCTCATGACGTTCGTTTCCTTGGTGGCGAACTCGAACGATGTGGTGACGTTCGCATGCGCGCCCGCCTGTGCACTGGAGAGCGCCGCGACCACGCTATGCGGCGCGACTCCAAACGGCGCGGGGGTTTCGCTCACTGGCAACGGCGTGACAGCGTTCGCCTGTGGCAGCCCACCGCCGGTCACCTGCACTTCGTTTTCGACGCTGGCAGGCAGGCCACCGTCGACCTGGAGGGTGATCGTCATGATGAAGCTGTCCCCAGGATCGACCGTGCCGTTATAGGTGCATTCGAGGACTGGTGAGGTTTGGCATTCCATCCCGCCGAAGAAGCCTTCATAGTCTTTGTAGGCGTCTTCGGCGCGCACTGCCGTCGCGGTAAGCCCCGTGGGCAGAATGTCGGTCACTGTGACTGGGCCGCCGCTGGCGGCATCGCCAACATTGACCACCCTCACCGTCAGTTCGGCGGCTGAGACTCCGGTGTTGATGGTTTCAAGGCTCGCGGTGTGCGATCCGCCTGTCAGTTCGCTGCTCAGCACCTTGAGACGGACTTCTTCCCTGGCCAGGCTGGTGTCTGTGAGCCCGCCTTCCCATGTGAGCATGTAAGGCGCCGAGCCGCCTGGGCCACCGGTGACCGCCATCGTAGCCCCAGCGACCTCCGGTACCACTTCGGCTTCGTTCAGTGCTGTTTCGACCTGTGCCGCCGTCGCGTTGTATGGCAGCGGCGTGGTCTGTGCTTCCTGGTTGCCTCTGAAGACCGCGATTGTGAAGGTGCCACCGGTTGCATCCACCGTCAAGCGTTCAGTGTCACTGCGCGGGCTTTCAGGGCGCAGGTTCGTCGGCGAAGGCACAGCGGTCACCGCCCAACGCGCGCTTTCCGCCGCCTGAGCCGCACCAGCGAGCGCCGCCATCGTCGCGCACGCGAGGATCGCCAGCAGCGCGGCGCGCCTTTGCCAGTTGCCAAATGCCTGCCGCATCACTTGCCCCTCCTGTTGTGGCCCCGATTGCCGTTGTGCTGCCCATCTGCCTCTTGCTTGCCGCGGACATGTGCACTCCCCGTCGACGAGCCATATCGCTCGCGTGCCTTGCGCTTGCACTTCTTGCGCGCATGCCCCTTGCTTTGGCGCGTGCACGCCTTCAGCGCCTTGGCAAGCTTCTGCTTGCGTGTCAGCGACTTCGGCGCGTTGTGGCTGGTGACGGTGGGACTCAGGTTCCCAGCGCCGTTGAACACTTCGCTTGCGGGCGCTTGCAGCAGCTGTGGAGAACCAGGCTGGCCTTGGCAGACCGATCCTTCACATGGAACCGCCGTCGATGTCCCCTGATCTCCGGGTCTTGGCACGCGTGCGTCGTAGACGTCATAGGCTTCGTCTGCGTCGCCTGGCGCGAGACCTTCGCTGGTGGAGAAGAACACGTCGTTGCCGCTCGCGCTGTTGTCGCCGAAGAACGATTCGGAGGGGCTCACACCGGTCGAGATCAGGTGGATTTCACCGTCCTCCCACTCATACGCGTCGCGCACCCCGTTGGTGTCCTGCACCACCAGCGGGTCGGGCGTATCGAAGAACACGCGGCCGCCATCTTCAGAGATGCCGTGGTTGCCAGGGCTGATGCCGCCGAGCGTGTTGCCCAGATTCGAGCTCCCGAAAGCATGCGACAGCGATGCGTTGCCCGACGGCGCCGTGCTCGCGGGCGGACAGGAGACACAGCTGAGCTCGTTGCCAGCCGTTTCGTATCTGTAGACCTCGCTATAGGCGCCGTTGCCGTTGTTGAAGTGCAGCGCGGTGAACGGCGACGCGCTCTGAAACACGTAGACTTCACCATCGGGCGTGGCCCGCATCAGGCCTTCGTTGGCGGAGCCATGGAATGGAGCGATTTCGACGATCTGCCCGTCGTTCCACAGCTCGAGCTCGCCCTGGCGCACGTAGATGAAGTTCGAGCCGCTGCTCGAGGAGCCAAGGATTTCCACCGGCGCTTCCGCCGAGTAGTCCGCCACCCCCGGCAGATAGCTGAGCGTGTCGGTTTCGGTGTCGAACTCGTACTCCTTGACATCGCCGTTGCCGGGTGCGTCGCTCGTCAGCTGTTCGGTGCTCTCGAAGAAGGCATGCGACCCGTCAGGCGTCGCGTAGAAGGGACGGCCGCCCTTCACGCCCACCGGCGCCCCAGCCGGTTCGCCGCCTGCTTCGGGCAGGAGCGTGTCGCGTGAGACGAGCGCAGTCGACTGCGCGCCGTCAGCCGCGGTCTTGCGCACGTAGAGCTGTGAGGGACGTCCGGATTCGGCTTCCGGGTCGGGGCTCAGGAAGAACATCGTGCGTCCGTCTTCAGATACCTGGTGGCCGGTTTCCTGGACGTTGCCGTTCAGTAGGCTGGCGGCGGGTATCGCGCCCCATGGGTCCATGTGTCCATCGGGAAGGATCGCCGCGTCTGTCAGCTTGCCTTCATCCCACTCATAGATGGTGTCCTCGTTGGTGGCGCGGTTCCCAGTCACGTTGAGGGCGCGAACCTCATCGGCGAAGGAGATGTCGCCAAGCGCAGGATTCGGTTCTTCGCCTTCCGGGGTCAAGACGCCGGGAAAGTCGTAGTAGACGGTTTCAAAGTCGGATGAGGCGCCGTCGAAGGCCCCTAGCTGACCGAACCTCTCGGCCTCAGTGAACTTGATCGGTTCTGCGATGGTCGGTTTGCCGATCCATTGCACCTGCCCGTCTTCGCCGTAGAGGTAGAGGTGCGGTGTCGGTTCGCCCTGTTCCTGTTCGGATACGAAGGTGTCGTTGGCGGTGAATACGGTCGCCGACAGATTCGCGGCAAAGCTGAAGCCGAATTGCGGGTTGGTCGTAGCCACGGTCTGATCGCCGATCCCGCGCGGCATCGCACCGTGACTCTGCCAACCTGTGCCAGTGTGCCGTGCGACGCTGAAGAAGTCGAGGCCAGTCGATGTTTCGCCAAGCGGCCCGGAGGTCGAGAAGGCGACTTCATTGCCTTCCGGCCCCGCGACGATGTAGGGCGTCGGCGGGCCTGCTTCGCTGCCAGGCTTGTTGGCGGGTGAGACCATTTCGTATACGCGCCCATCAGGCAGACCAGGGGCCCCCGCAACGTCTTCCGGGCCCTTGCTCGCTTCGGCGGCGGCGAACTGCGGCAGCAGTGCGCAAGCGCTGAGGGCGAAGAGCAGATAGGCCAGCACCAGCAACAGCCTTGCTCGCATGTTTCCTCCTCTGTGAACGGTCATGGACGTGCGTCCACGCGTCGTGAATGACAACCTCTCAACGGCAGGCACAGGCACTCCCCGTCCCGCTGTGTGCCGAGAGTCCTGGCATCGGCCAGGACATGCGGGCGTACGCCCGCGTGCGAGCAGTGCTCGCCATCCGGCCGCTTGGACCGGTGCGCCAGGGACGGCGGTGGCGGCTTACGCCGCTAGCTGCTAGCCGAAGCCCGGGCCAGAGAGAGAGAGAGAGAGAGAGAGATGCGTCAGCCTTGCTGACGCATCTGGTTAAAGCACCCGCTTGGGGCGCAACCAGACGCAACACGTATGACATGGAACGTCTCACGCGAACAACGACTCCCTCATCCACTCGATTCAGGTCCCTCTCCAGGAACGCCTGATGCTGCAAGAACACCGGTCACAAAAGGCGCAACCGGCCCCAACCTCATCTATGTCACCGTCGACGCCGCACAGGCACCGACTGAACCACTATAAGCATAGTGACTCACGACTGTCAAGCCCCCAGGCGCAGCCAGGCCCGCCGACGTCGCCGGCTGGTCGTGTCGCCGGCCGCGATCTCACACGCCGACGGAGAGGAGTCAGGCGGAGGCTCGCCTGGAACGGCCCTCCTCGCGCGCCGGAGCGCTCTCTCTGATTACGCGCTCCAGCTCCGCTCCCCTCGCGGTAAGCCGCCAGGCGTTGGCTTCGCCACGCTCAGGACAGCGGGCGAGGTTCTCGATCAGCCCGACGCGTCCAAGGCGCGTGAGCAACTTCGATATCTGTCCGGGATCGGCGACGCCGGCGGCCAGCGCGACAGCACGATTCGAAGCGCCAGGATCGGTCGCGATCGCCTGGAGCACCATCGCGGTGCGGTAGGTGAGACGGATTCCAAGGTTTCCGAGTGGATTGGCACGCAACTGCTGCGTGGCAGCCGATACAGGCGCAATCCGCTCAGGCCGCGCCCTGCGCAGCTCCCTGACGGCGGCTGCGGGCCCAAGGTAGGGCAGCACGACTATTGCCATCAGCTCTCCAAGCAGCTCGACCGCTCCATCCTGCCCGCTGCCAGTTCGAGCCACGCCATGCCGCCCGCCGCCACTTCGCGCCACGCCATGCCGCCCGCCGCCACTTCGCGCCACGTCGTCCCGCCCGCCGCCACTTCGCGCCACGCCATGCCGCCCGCCGCCACTTCGCGCCACGTCGTCCCGCCCGCCGCCAGTTTGCCTCAGGCCATCGCGCTCACGGCCGACCCGCGCCGCCGTGCCAGTGAGTCCTGTGTGAGCGGGCAGCCGCCCCTGGATGATCGTCAGCACCGCGCCGACGACGCCCTCGGCCGTGACCTCGGAGAGGCCTGCCGGCGAGCGTGCGGTCTCGCGTCCCTGGTCGATCGTCGCCACGAGCGTCGCGAGCGCCTCTTGGCGCCGCCGCAGCACCGCCTCACCCGCGCCAAGCGAGTCGAAGACGAGAAACGCGCCGAGCAGCGGCTCCTCGTCGAGGAACGTGAGCAACGCAAGCAGCCCAGCCCGCACCTGCTCGCGCCAGGCCGCGTGCGCCTGCCAGGCGGGCAGCGCGGCGGCGGTCGCCCGCGCGATCGCCTCCTCGAGCGTCGCGACCATGCACTCGTCGCGATCGGCGAAGACCTCGTAGAAGGTGCGCCGCGAGACGCCCGAGCCCGCGACGATGTCCGCGACGGTGACGCCCGCGGCTCCCTGCTCTCGTGCTGCCTCCGCCGCCGCGAGCAGCATCCGGTTGCGTTGGATGTCGACGATCGCCTGACGGCCCGTGGGGGGCCGGTCGGCATGAGGTCGACGCCGGCGGACTCCGGCGTCGACCCTATGCTGCTGCCCTGACATCGGCTGGCTCGTGCCCTAGCCGTGGCGCCGTGTGCCGGCACGCCTCTGCGCGATTGCCTTCGAGTGCTTGCCCGCCTTGCGCTTGGCCTTGGCCTTGGTTTTCTTCTTGGTTTTCTTCTTCTTTGTGGTGGCTTGGCACCCTGTGACTTTGACCTTGGTGCTCTGTTCGACCAGCGCACCGTTCTGCCCGGTGAGCGTGACGGGCATCACGAGTTGCTCCTTGCAGAGATTGCCGTTGCCAGCCAGAGCGGAGTGCGATCCCTCTGGCAGGGTGAGCGTGAAGCTCGTGAACGGCACATCCGGCACCGCATTGAGCGTCGTCGAGGTGATGCCTTTGCTGATGTGCGTTTCGCCAGCCAGATCAACGGTCACGCCGTAGCCCTGCAGCACCATGATCAATTCCGGCCACTGCGCACCGCGGCTGACGAAGTACGCCGGGCCGGTCAACGGGACCGGGAGCACCGGGGTATGCACGACCACGCTGCCGACCTGCGAGGCCGCCGGGCACCCCGCAGGGTTGGAGTCGAACTGCGCTTCGGTGCACGCCTGCTGCAACGTCGAAAGTCTCGACGGGAGCTTCTTCGGCAGTTCGACCTTGGCCTTCGCTATATCCGCCTGGCCTTCTCCAGAGCTCACGTTCACCTGTAGATAGGCGCCACCTTTGCGCGTATGCCCGGCCTTTGTCGAGGCTGTAAACCCGGGTTTGAATGGGAGCGCCGCACAGTTGGTCACCTGGAACGGGCTCGAGACACTCGCGCTGAGGCCTTCAACCGCGGTAAGGGCGCCTGTGACCGCCATCTTCTGACAGCTCGTCGGGTTGAACATGAACCCGGGCCTGTCGATCCGCACGCTCACCGCTTTCAGCTGTAGCGGGATCCCGTCGAGCATCGAAGGCAGCTGGCCACTGACGACTGTCAACTGCGCTGTATGCGGATCGACGAAGATCTGCGAGCGCACGACCACCGTCCCGTTCCCAGTTGTCCCAGCCAACGTGTAAGGGCCAGCGACCGCAGGCACCACGATCGAGAGGCCATACGGAGAGCCTCCGTAGCCTTCGGTCAGGTATACGTGCCCACCGCTGACCAGAAACGGGTTCGCGCCCGGCCCCGTCAACGCTTCCACGCTCCCCAGTTCGCTGGCCGCAGAGCAGGTCCCCGCGTTTGCTTCCGCTTCTTTGCAGAGCGGGATCCCGACAAGCGAGCCGAGCAACCCCTCCGGCAGCTTCAACGAGATGCCATTCAGATACTCGCTGCTGTCTTCCCTCCCAAACGCAAGCGTGAATTCGCCACGCGCACCCGCCTGAACATTCGGCATCCCCGCTTTGAACGAAGGCGCAAACTGCGAGCCGAAACAGTTCTGGTCGATTTCGAAGGCGTATGTGGGCGTCGAGTCGCCGACCGTCGCCGTTTCGCTTTCAGCGAGCTGGTTGCTCCACGGCTGCAGGTCGCCGCTCGCGGTGACCGTCCCACACTTGCGGGGGTTGGCGAGCACCGCCCTTGGGCCGCCTTCGAGCTTCAGCTTGAACTCATCGAAGGGCAGCTGCGGGTTTTCTTCGAAGATGCTCGTGATCTGCCCCGTCAGCTGATTGACATTGGCATGACCTTCGAGCTTGACGACGATCCCGCCTTCGCCTTCGCTCACAGCCTGAACATAGAGCCGCACCATCTTGCCGTCTTCAGCGTCCTGCGGAGTGCAGGGACGACATTCGGGTTCGGCGAGATACACCTGGCCTTCGAGGGCTTCTTCCAGCGCCGGCGTCTTGATCCAGACAGTCCCGACCTGCGCTTCGCGCGGACATTTCGCCACAGCCGCAGGCGCCTGACTCGGATGCCCAGGCCCATAGAACGCTTCCGCCGTGCAGGCTTTCAACCCCCACGCAGCCGACGGGTTGACGACCACGCCTTCGGGCAACGTCAGGCTGACCGAGCGCACGTCGGACGCTGAGGATTGATCTGGCGTGGCCTGCTGCGGGACGCTGAGGTCGAAGCGATAGCCCGCGGGCGCGCCCGCTTCCAGGGTGTCCGGCAACAGCGAGAACGAGCTGCTGAACGGCACTTCCAGGCAGCCCGTCAACGAGCCAACCGACGCTTCGGTCTGCTGGAAGACGCCCGGATTGCGCCATGCATCCGTTTCCACCACCGCGCTCAGCGGCTTCGAGCACTGCGTCGGATTCGACAGCAACGGCACGCGCGTCGCTCCAGACAGCGGTGCACCGACCCTTTCCACGCCAGCGGTTTCATCCCAGAAGATGGGGACCGCACCGGGTCCCTGGTGATCGGCAGGCACGCCCCAGATCGTCACGTAGCTCGAGAGCACAGGCTGGTTCTGTGTGATGTTCCCCGCCGTGACGCGCACGCCGTAGTTGCCGTTGGAAAGCACACTCGTGTCGAGTCGCACGGGCGAGGTCCCGATCTGGAACATGAAGGCCGCGGGCTCACCGGGAGCGGGGGCGATGTTGAATACCGGGAACATCGCGGTCACCGAGAAGCTCGAGAACTGGTAGCGCACGGTGGCCACCCCGACGATCGTGTCCGAGGGACAGTCTTTGCGGATCGCCAGCGCCGAGGTGCAGCGTGGCACGCCGACCGTGTTGCCGACCGCTCCTGGCGGGAGGTTGAAGGAGACGTCCTTCGGATCGCCGGCCGACTCGACCGGGCCGGTGGTGTTCATCGCAAAGCCCGTCGTGACGTTCGCGTGGGCGCCTGCCCTGTGCGAGGACAGAGCGGCGATCACGCTGCCCTGCGCCAACCCGAACGAGGCGGGTTTGCTGCTGATCGTCACGGGACTGTCGATCGACGCGCCCGCCGGAGCGCCACCGCCGGAGACGACTGCATGGTTTGTCACGCTCGCCGGCGCCCCCGCTTCGACTTCCACGTGGATCTTCACCACGAGCTGGTCGCCTGGCTGCACCGCGGAGCTCGTCGTGCAGGCGATTTCCGGGGTGAGTTCGCAGCTGAGTTCCACGCCGAAGAGCGCAACTGGGCCGCTCGCGTACACGTCGACGCTCGTGATCGAAGTGGCGGAGAGGCCGGCGGGAAGCGTGTCCTTGATCGTGACAGCGCTTCCGTTCGTCGCGGCGCCGCCGACGTTCACGGCAGTGACGAGCAGTTCGCCTGCCCCGCCAGGCGGGAGGTCGGTCGGTGCGGCGTAGGAGGTGATCGCCCATTCAGGTGTTTCTGCGGCTGACGCCCGTGCGGCGGATGCGAACGACGCGCCGAGCACGGCGATCGCCGCCAGCAGGACGCTCAGCACGGCCTTCAGGCGCGGCGACTGCGTTGAACCCCAAGCCATCACTTACCCCTCCCGTTGCGGTGATCTGCCTGCTTGCCGGCGCGCTTGCCGGCGGCGCCCGCCTTTCCGTATTTGGCCTGCGCCTGCCGCTTGCAGGCGCGTCGCTTGCGTGCGGGCTGCTTGTGCGTACACGCCTTCAGCGCCCGCGTGAGCTTCTGCGCGCGTGTCAGCGACTTCGAGCTGGGATGTCCCGGCTTCGCTGTGACATTGCCTAGACCGTTGAAGGTTTCGCTCGATGGCGCGCCCAGCAACTGCGGCACGCTTGGCGGCCCCTGGCAGACCGAGCCAGTACAGGGCACCGCTTCCGGCGGCAGCACATCCCCCGGCCGCGGCACGCGCGCGTCGTAGACGTCGAAGCTGCCGTCGTCATCGCCCTGGGAAATCCCTTCCGAGGTCATGAAGAAGGCGTCGTTGCCCGTTTCGCTCGCGCCGGCGAAATAGGAGGATTCAGGGCTGTGACCCGAGGAGATCAGGTAGACCTTGCCTTCCTCCCACTCATAGACGTCGCCCACGCCGTTGGTGTCCTGCTGCACGAGTGGGTCGCGGGTTTCGAAGAACACCCTGTTCGCTTCGGCTGAGACCGCGCTGCCGGGCGTGATCACCTCGGCTCCACCCGTGAGCCCGATGCCGTTGAACAGCTGCTCGAGTTTCGAGACGATCGCGTCGCTTTCCGGCGTCACCCCGGCGGGCGGACAGGAGAGGCAGCTCAGTTCACCGCTTTGCGCGTCGTAGCGAAAGACCTCGATATTCGGGAACAGCCCATCGTTGGTGATCGGCTGTTCACCGCCGCCTTCTGCCAGCGGCTGCGTGCGCGCATAGTGCGTGCCGCCGTCGTTGAACCCGGCGATCGCCGATTCGGTGCTGAAGACGACAACCGAGCCGTTGGTCGAGGTGTAAGCGGGACCGACGCAGAGCACCGCACCGCAGGGGTTGCGGGTGACCGATGGCAGCTGGACGATCGGCGTGACGCTGCCGCCGTTTGCTCCCGCAACCCAGCGTTCCAGCTGGAACGGGCTCGTCGATGTGTTCTCGAAGACGGCCGAGGAGCCGCTGTCGCTGACGGTGACGATCGAGCCGACGAGCCCTGGCAGGTATTCCAGCGCGCCAGTTTCGAGATCGAAGTCGTAGGTCTTCGCGCTGCCGCTTTCAGGCGCAGATTCGGTCAGGCGATCGACGCTCTGGAAGAGCACGTGCGAGCCGTCCGGAGAGGCGAACGCATAGGAGTGGGCGCTTTCGCCTCCGCCGTATTCGGATTCGTAGCTCTGCGCCTCGCTCGCGGTCGAGACCATTGCGTTCGGTCCATGCGATGCCGGTTCGCCGGCGTGACCGGAGAGCTGGGACTGGGAGACGAGCACCGTGCTCTGCGTGCCGTCCGCAGCGGTCAGATGCGCATACAACTCGAGCGTCCCCGCTTCGTCCTTCCTGACGAAGAAGATCCGCGAGCCGTCGGCCGAGACCTGGTTGTCGAAGGCCGCCGGCGAGGTCAGCCCCTGTTCATGGCTCTGGTTCGTTGGCTGAGCGGCAGGCGCGGCGAACCCGGCGCCCGTTTCGCCACTGGGCAGCTGCCCGGCGTTGCTCAGCACGCCTTCCCTGTACTCATACAGCCCGGAGGCGCCTGCAAGCAGCGCATTCTCGTAGAAGAAGTAGATCGTTTTCAGGTCAGGCGAGGCCCCGGCGATTTTCAGCGCCGGGAAAAACCCACCACTGCCACCAGGTTCGCCGGCGATCTGCGAGCGCCCGATCCATTCTGGTTCGAGCAGCGGGTTCGGCCCCTCGAGGTAGACGTTGTTTGGGAGGTTCGCTTCGTCCGGAGCGCCGACATAGGGCTCCAGGTCCCACGTGGTGAAGAGCAGACGCGAGAAGTCGGCAGACGGCACGAGCAGCGTCGTGAGCGTTCCCGTTGTGACGTTTTCTTCCTCGCTTGCAGTGCCGACATTCGGCAGCGGCATCGCCGAACGCGTGACCCAACCCTGGCTCGTACGTTCAGAGACGACGGTCGGCTGGACCGCGGCGTTCGATGCGTTTGCAGTAACACCGCCGGTGGTCCCGTACAGGACAGCTTGGCCGCTTGCCGCCACCAACGCAGGATGTTCGAAGGCCAGCACTTCGTTGCCAAACTTGTTCTTCGGCGAGACCTGTTCGTAGACGCGACCGTCAGGCAGCCCCGCCGAACCGGCTTCGGGCGCGGCGCCGGCCGTCGCATAGGCCCCCGCTGCAGCTGGCAACGTGAGCGCCAACGCGCACACGCCCGCGACAATCGACCAAAGCACGACGCAAAGCACACCGAAAACACGCAACCTCATGAGCAAAGCCACTCCTCACCTTGACCTGACATGACCTGCCCGCACGCGGACAGCACGAGACGGCCATGGGCGCAGACCCATAGCAACGAAAAGCACCGGCGCAACGAGAAGCACCGGCCACGTGGGCCGGTGCGCCGGGAATGGCGGCTGCGGCGTGGGCCGCTAGCTGCTAGGCCAAAGCCCGGGCAGAGAGAGAGAGAGAGAGAGAGATGCGTCAGCTGTGCTGACGCATCTGGTTAAAGGCCCCACTGAGGGCGCAACCAGATCCGACACGTATGACATGAAGCGTCTCACGCGAACAACGACTCCCTCATCCACTCGATTCAGGTCCCTCTCCAGGAACGCCTGATGCTGCAAAAGAAGCACCGGTCACAAAAGGCGCAACCGGCCCCAACCTCATCTATGTCATCGCCGCTGCCACGCAGACAGCGACTAAACCACTATAAGCATAGTAGCTCATGACTGTCAAGCCCCCTGGAGGTCAGTGGCAGTGACCTGCACGACCGTGATCGCGATGCTCACGGCCTTCAGGCAGCCCTTCTAGGTACGCCGCCAACACCACGTGCGCAAGCACCCTGTAACCGAGGTCGGTCGGATGGATGTCAGGCTTGGTCTCGCACATGTTCGTCAACAGGCAGAGGCGCTGCTGTTCATGTGCGCCTGCATGGTTGAACGCTGGCAGCGGGTCGGCGAAGCTCGCACCGACTGCGCGCGCATCGCCTTGCATCACTTCGTTGAGCGAGGCCGTCAAAGCATCGCCGCCCATGATGCTTTCGCCAAATGGGTTGTAGAGGCCGACGACGACGATCTCTGCGTGGGGCGCGGCGGCGCGCAGTTCGGCGAGGATGTGGGCGAGGTTCGCGCCGATCTTCGCGAACAGGGTCGGCGCCTGCGGTTCGATGCAGGAGGCTTCCTCCTTGCAGCCCTCGATCAACGCGAGCGCATCGTTTGCGCCGATGTCGATCGTGATCGGATCGACCGCTTCCCTGTGTTCGGCGATGTAGTTGAGCGCGTCTGAGAGCTGCGAGGCTTCCTTGCCGCCGGCATAGGGATGGTGCAGTGGGTAAAGCAGTTGATAGGCG
Source organism: Solirubrobacteraceae bacterium (assembly GCA_036490555.1). GTDB lineage: Bacteria > Actinomycetota > Thermoleophilia > Solirubrobacterales > Solirubrobacteraceae > Palsa-744. Next base: position 28,631 of record DASXDO010000006.1, read on the forward strand.
CAGGGACCATTGATGAACGATTCGGTCGTCTCGCCTGGGCATCCGTCATTGACGATTTCGAGGCTTGGGTCAGCGCGCTGTAGGACCGCGCCGAAATCGTTGACGTAGCCAGTTTCGAAGGCTGTTGGACTCTCTTCAGGAGCGTTTTCTTCGAAACGCCCCTCGGAGTAGCCAAAGGCGAGAGAGTCGCCGAGCGCGAGGTAAGAACGTGGCGGCATGTGGCCAGGGTGACTGGGGAAATGGCCGCGAAAGTGGAGATGAGAACCAGGCGAGTGGTGGCGCAGGTAGCGCCCAGGCGCATGATCGTGCCGCGCGCCGTGAGCAGCCGCACTTGGCGCTGGCAGCAACACGTAGAGCACGACGAACAGCGCCGCGCAGAGCAGCACGACAAAGGTCCGGTGGACAGGCCTGTGCTGGCGGTATCGCGACGAGCTCACACACTTCATCTGCCCGCCGAAGACGGCGCTCAAACGAGCGCCAGCGGCCGCTCAGACAGGTGGGCGCTCGCCCTCGTGGTAGTCGACATCGTCGTCGATCCGGAACATCTTGCGCAGGCCGCCGCCGTCTGGCAGACGCTCGAAGGCGCCGACCTTCTGTGAGTCTGGGTAGATCACGATGTCAGGATCACCGCTCGTGCTGATCGCGAGGAAGCGGACTATCTGCCCGCTGCGGTTCACAAGCTGATGGGCGCCCTCTTCGCCGCGCAGGAAGGAGACGACCTCCCCCTGCGCAAGCTCGCTCCAGCCCTCAGGTGTGCGCAGGCTGACGCTGCCCTCGAGCACGACGAGCAACTCCTCCTCGCCAAGGTGCCAGTGGTAGGGGTAGGCCGCCTGTCCCGCAGGCACCTCCCAGAGGCTCAGCCCAAGGCGCTCGCTGCCCGCCTGGCGCGAGATGCGCGCCCGCTTCGCTAGGAAGCCTGCCTGTTCGCGCGGCTCGTCGAAGTGCGGATCGTCGATGTTCGGCACGCCGCAATCCTACGGTCAAGCGGCAGGGACTACGGTCCGGCCACGCGCTACGGTCCGGCCGCGGGAGCCGCGCTCACAGCGAGCGAGCGCATGCGCAGCAGAAGCGCGAACTGGCAGAGCACGGCAGCGAGGCAGGCGAGCAGGAACGCAGCGGCGATCCCAAACGGGACGGTGGCGACCGCGACCACGAAGCAGAAGAGCGCAAAGCCGCCGTAGCCCATCAGCAGCCCGCGCAGCAGCTGCAGCACGTCGTCAGGGCCATACTGGGCGTGGCTGAAGCAGGCGAGCACCGTCGCGATCACGGGGAACGGCGTGAGCAGGCCGCTCAGCTGCGGCCCGAGCCAGCCGGCCGCAGCAGTCAGGCTCAGCACGAGCACGAGCGTGCAGACCGCGCGCAGCGGCAGATCCCAACTTGGCAGCGGGGTGCGGGCGGCAAGCCCTGCGACGGCGCGGGGCAGCAGCAGGGGCGCCGCGACCAACGCAACCGCGACGATCGCGAGCGCGACGGCGGCGGGGACCCGCAAAGGGGTGAAGAGCAGCGTGAAGAGCGCGAAGGCGCACCAGCCGGCGAGCAGGCTCCGCCACCAGGCGCCGCGCCTGGCAAGCCTGCCGTAGACGACGACGTAGGCCATCAGCGAGACCATCCCCAGCAGCGTGCCCGTCGCGGAGTGCGCGGCGAAGCGCTTGCCGTGCTCGAGCGCGTAGACGAGCAGGATCGGCCCTGCGACGACTGGCAGGCCGCCGATCAGGCCACCCAAGCGCGGGCCGAAGCGGCGCCCAAGCAGCGAAGCGAGGACGACGAAGCCAGGTGCGAGCAGCACCTTGATCGCGATCAGAGTCACCGCGGCATGATCCCTGACGGGCTAGTCCCTGTCCAGCAATCTGAGCGCAGCAGGCGAAATGGGCAGGCCGTCGCGCAGCCCTGGATCTGGCAGCAGCGGCCCTGCGACTGTGTGCAGCGGCACGACGCCCGCCCAGACGTCGAGCCCAAGGTCTTGCTCCTCGTCCTGGGGCGGGCCGCTGCGGGCCTTCGCCACGCACTCCTGCAGAGGCAGTGCCAAGACGGAGACGCCCTTCAGCTCGCGCCGGCTTGGCTGGCGCACCTCCGCCCAGCGGCCTGGCAGCAGGCGCTCGGTGAAGGCCTCGAGCGCTGCGAGCCGCTCTGCCTCTCCCTCGACGAGGCGCGCTTTGCCGAAGACGGTCGCCGAGCGGTAGTTGACGGAGTGGTGGAAGGCAGAGCGCGCAAGCACGATGCCGTCGTAGAGCGTGACCGCGAGGCAGACCTCGATCCCCTCGGCAAGCGCCTTCACCGTCCTGCTCGCCGCTGAGCCATGCATGTAGATCGTCTGCTCGACGCGGGCCTGGAGCGTCGGGATCGCGAAGGGCTGCCCGTCGAGGCAGAAGGCGAGGTGCGCGACGGGCATCGCGTCGAGGATCGCCTCGACCTGCTCCTGCTCATAGACGGCGCGTGCCGGCAGGCGGCGAATCCGGGTACGCGCAGTGCGGTTCATGGTCCACAGGCTAAGGGCGAACTTGGCCCTCTGAGAAGGGCCAATTGGATGCAAGAATGCTGGGCCAACTACACCCGAGCCGGCGAGCCTCGACAGAGGGACGCGCTGCGGCCGGCGAACAAGACCTCGACCCAAGAGGGATGAGACGCCTCAACCCAAGAGGAATGAAACACCTCAACCAATGGATCTTCATCTTGACCTCGAGAGCGCCGAAGGGCGCTCGCTGCGAGCACGCATCGAGCATGCGCTGCGCGAGGCTGTGCGCAGCGGGCGGCTGCCGCCAGGCACGCGGCTGCCCGCGACGAGGAGGCTCTGCGTAGAGCTTGGCGTCTCCAGGGGCGTCGTCGCCGAGGCGTACGCACAGCTCGCGGCAGAGGGCTACCTGCAGACGCACAGGGGCGCTGGCACGCTCGTCGCGGCGACGGGCGGGGGCCAGCCGGCGAGCGCCTCCCACGCGCCGCAGCGAGCGCAGCCGCGCCACGACCTCAACCCCTTTCGTCCCGCGCTCGCCGCGTTTCCGCGCGGCGCCTGGGCGACGGCGATCGCGCGCGTCGCAAGGAGTGCGCCAGACGAGAGCCTTGGCTACCCAGATCCCGCCGGGGTGCCAGAGCTGCGCAGCGCGCTTGCCGCCTACCTTGGCCGGGCGCGCGGCGTACGCGCGACGCCGGAGCAGATCGCGGTCGTCAGCGGCCTGCGCCAAGGCATCAGCCTCGTCTTCTCCGCGCTCGCCGCACAGGGCGCGAAGAGCATTGCGCTCGAGCAGCCTGGCTGGCATGGCCTGCACGAGACGGCCGCAGATGCGGGCCTGCGGACGGAGCGTGTGCCCGTCGATCGCGAGGGATTACTCGTCGACGAGCTCGAGCGGCTGCACATCGACGCGGTCACAGTCATGCCTGCGCACCAGTACCCGACTGGGGCGGTGCTCTCGGCGGAGCGCAGGGCCGCTCTGATCGAGTGGGCGCAACGCCACGACGCGATCGTGATCGAGGACGACTACGACGCCGAGTATCGCTACGACCGCAGGCCGATCGGCTCGCTGCAGGGCCTTGCGCCACAGCGCGTCGTCTATGGCGGCTCGGCGAGCAAGACGCTCGCGCCAGCGCTGCGCCTTGGCTGGCTCGCGCTGCCGCAGGACCTCGCGACGCGGGTGATCGAGTTGCAGCGCGTCAGGAGCGGCATGCCTGCACCACTGCTGCAGCTCGCCTTCGCGGACCTGATCGAACGCGGCGAGCTCGACAGGCACCTGCGCAGCCAGCGCCGCCGCTACGGCAGGCAGCGCGAAGCGCTGCTTGCGGCCTTGCAGAGCGCCTTTCCGGAGGCGGCGATCCGCGGCGCCGCCGCTGGTCTCTACCTCGTGCTCGAGCTGCCCGCAGGCATCGAGGAGCGGCATGTGCTCGACGCCGCCCGGCGCCGCGGGATCGCCGTCGCAGGTCTTGGCGATAGCGAGCCTGGCCTCGTGATCGGCTACGCGAACCTGCCTGAGCCCTCCGTCGCCCCCGCGGTGCAAGCGTTGTCAGCCAGCATCGCCGAAGCGCGCGTTGGCAGCGCCTTGCGCGGTGACGCGCGGCGCCAGGACACGGCCAGGCACGACACGCGAGTCTGAGCAGTTGGCAGAAATCGTCTGGTGCTGGGCATTGCGGACAGCATCCCTTGCCTGCAAGATGAAGCTCGATGCCAGCTTTGACCCCCCGCAAGATCGTCATCGTCGCCTTCGCCAACGCCCAGATCCTTGACATCGCGGGCCCCAGCGAGGTCTTCGCGCTCGCTGAGCGCTTCGCCCCTGGCTCCTACTCCGTCGAGCTGCTCAGCAGCGACGGCGGCGAGATCGTCACCTCTGGCGGGCTCACGCTGAAGGCCCACTGCGCGCTATGGGACTGCGATGGCAAGCTCGACACGCTGCTGCTCGCGGGCGGCCTTGGCGTGCGCGAGGCGCTTACCGATCGCGAGCTGCGCGACTGGCTGATCGCGACCGCGCCGCAGGCGAGGCGCGTCGCCTCGGTCTGCACCGGCGCCTTCCTGCTCGCTGAGGCGGGCCTGCTCAATGGCCGCAGGGCGACCACGCACTGGTCCGCCTGCCAGCTGCTCGCCAGGCGCTACCCAGCGATCGCCGTCGACCCTGACCCGATCTTCGTGCGCGACGGCAACGTGCTCACCTCGGCGGGAGTCACTGCGGGCATCGACCTTGCGCTTGCGCTTGTCGAGGAGGACCTTGGCCATGAGGCAGCGCTGCGAGTCGCCAGGGAGCTCGTGCTGTTCGTGCGCCGGCCTGGCGGCCAGGCCCAGTTCTCCGCGAGCCTTGCTGGACAGGCTGCAGACATCAAGCCCCTACGTGAGCTGCAAGCGTGGATCGGCGAGCACCTCGACGAGGACCTCACAGTCGAAGCGCTTGCCGAGCGAGTCTTCATGAGCCCACGCAACTTCGCAAGGGTCTTCAGGGCTCAGACAGGCCTCACGCCCGCCCGCTACGTCGAGTCGCTGCGCGTCGAGCGCGCAAGGGCGCTGCTCGAGCAGGGCCAGCGCCCGATCGAGGAGGTCGCCACCGCATGCGGCTTTGGCACCGTCGAGACGCTCAGGCGCGCCTTCGCGCGCCGCCTTGGCGTCGCCCCCAGCGAGTACAGGCAGAGATTCAGGACAACGAGGCAAGGAGCCAGGAGATGAAGATCGCGATCCCGCTGTTCGACCGCTTCACCGCGCTTGACGCGGTCGGCCCTTACGAGGTGCTCTCGCGCCTGCCTGGCGCTGAGGTCGTGTTCGTCGCCACCCAGCCTGGTCCCATCCAGGCCGATACGCGCATGCTCGGGCTGAGCGCCAAGGCATCCTTCGACGAGCTCACGCAGCCAGACGTGCTCGTCGTCCCTGGCGGGCGTGGCACGCGGCCGCTGATGCAGGACGAGCAGATGCTGACCTGGCTACGAAACGCACACGAGACGACGACCTGGACCACGTCGGTCTGCACCGGCTCGCTGCTGCTCGCGGCTGCGGGGCTGCTCGACGGCATCGAGGCGACTACACACTGGCTCGAGCTGGAGACGCTCGCGCGCTACGGCGCGAAGCCTGTCTCAAAGCGCGTCGTGCGCGTCGGCAAGATCTTCACCGCCGCGGGCGTCTCCGCGGGCATCGACATGGCGCTCACGCTCGCAGCCGAGATCGCGAGCCCAGAAGTCGCCCAGGCGATCCAGCTTGGGATCGAGTACGACCCGCAGCCTCCGTTCGACTGCGGCTCGCCAGCGAAGGCCCCACAGGAGCTCGTCAAGCTCGTCAGCGGACGCGCCTGAGCAGGGTGGGGACCCGACCGGCGCATGCGCCGGTCGGCCGGGCCGAACATGTTCGGCCCGGTGGGGGCGCGCATGCGCGCCCCCAGGCAGGTCCGCATGCGGACCTGCCCACCTCGCCGCATGCGGCGAGGTGAACCAACCCCGCCTCTGTCGCACGTATCTTTCTCGGCATGCGACGGCCGCCACGGCGCGCTGGCAAGCACTCCGACGAGGGCCATGAGCTTGGTCTCGCCGGCGGGCTGGCCGCGCTGAGCCTCGACGCCCTCTCGAGCGTCGCCTATGGGCCTGAAGCGATGGTGCTCGTGCTCGTCGCCGCAGGCACAGGCGCGCTGCGCTTCAGCGTCCCGCTCACGCTCGTGATCGCAGGCATGCTCGCGCTGCTCGTCGTCTCCTACTCCCAGCTGATCGCCGCCTACCCTGAAGGCGGCGGCGCCTATGCGGTCGCAAAGGCGAACCTTGGGCGAATCCCAAGCCTGCTCGCGGCCGCAGCGCTCGTCGTCGACTACGTGCTGACGGTCGCCGTGAGCCTCGCCGCCGGCGCGGCAAGCCTGGGCAGCGTCTTCCCCTCGCTGTCGCACCACCTGCTGCTCGTCTGCCTGATCGGGCTTGCCCTGCTCACTGCCGTGAACATGTTCGGGATAGCGGAGTCCGCGCGACTCTTGATGCTTCCAGCGGCGGTATTCGTCGTGAGCATGCTGACGGTGATCGTGCTTGGCGCCTTCCATGGGCACCCTGTCGCGCGCATCGGCACGCACATGCCAGTGCAGCCGACGGAGGCGCTTGGCATCGTGCTCGTGCTGAAGGCGTTCGCCTCCGGATGCTCAGCGGTAACGGGGGTCGAGGCGATCGCAAACGGCACGCCTGCGTTCAAGGAGCCGCGCGTGAAGACCGCCCAGCGCACCGAGCTCACGCTTGGCGCGCTGCTTGCGACGATGCTGATCGGGCTCGCAGTCCTGATTCACGTGCACCACGTGCTGCCACGCGGCGGCGTGACGATTCTCGCCCAGGTGAGCGCAGGCGCGTTTGGCACAGGCTTGCCCTTCTACGTGACGAACCTCGCGGTGACAGCCGTGCTCGGCCTTGCGGCGAACACGAGCTTCGGCGGGCTGCCTGTCCTGATGAGCCTGCTCGCGCGCGACAACCGCCTGCCGCACCTCTTCTACCTGCGCGCGAAGCGGCCTGTCTACCGGATCGGCATCGTCGCGCTCGCACTTGCCGCGGCCTTGCTGCTATTCGCGACGAGCGCCATGACCTCGCGCCTGATCCCGCTCTTCACGATCGGCGTGTTCGTCGGCTTCACCGTGAGCCAGGCCGGTCTCGTGAAGCACTGGCTGAGACGCCGCCCGTCCCGCTGGCGGCTGCGGGTCGCGCTCAACGGCGTCGGCGCGACGATGACCGCGATCGCCGTCGTCGTCTTCCTTGGCACGAAGTTCCTCGAGGGCGCCTGGGTCGTGACGATCGCGATCCCGCTCTTGATGGTGCTCTTCGCCCGGATCGAGGGCTACTACGAGCATGTCGCCCACGAGCTGAGGCTGGACAGGACCCCAGCGCAGCCACGCAAGCGCGAGAGCATCGTGATCGTGCCAAGCGCAAGCGTGAACCTGCTGACCGAGCGCGCCGTGAGCACCGCGCTCTCGCTTGGTAACACGGTGATCGGGCTCGCGGTGGCGGGCAGCGTGGAGGAAGGTGAGAAGGTCAAGCGCGAATGGCATGAATGGCGCTGCAACGTGCCAATCGAGGTCCTGATCAGCCCCGACCGCTCAGTCGTGAGCTCAGTGCTGCGCTACATCGAGTCGATCGAAGACAGAGAGGCGACGATCACCGTCCTGATCCCTGAGATCCTGCCAAGCAAGCGCCGCCACGAGATCCTCCACAACCAGCGTGGCAGGCTCTTGGAGGCCGTGTTGAAGGCAAGGACAGACGTCGTGATCGCGACCCTGCCTTTTCACATTCACGACTAGGCCGCAGCGGGTGCGCGCGCAGCGCCCCAAAGGTCGTGCGCCGCTTCGCGCACGAGCTGCGCAAGCTCCTCTGCTGGCACGTCACCGAAGGCGTCGCCTGCGCCCATCAGCGCGCCGATCACGACCGCGATTGTGCAGGCCATGCGCACGCGCTGCGGCAGCGGGATTGAGGGGCTTGCGAAGAGCCGCCGCATCTGCTGCTCGAAGTCCTCGTTCTCCTGCTGGTGGCGCTCGTTGTACTCGAGGCGCTCGAAGGCATTGCGGTTGCGCTGGTGCAGCAGGAAGAGGTCGCCGTTCTCGATCATCTTGTCGATCAGCTCGTCGATCAGGTGCGGCCAGGCGGCCATCAGCTGCTGGGTGTCCTCAAGCCTGCCGATTTCGTCGAGCACGCCACGGCCAAGCGCATGTAGACGCAGGTGCAGCTCGAGCAGGATGTCTTCCTTGCGCTCGAAGTGGTAGTAGAGCGCGGCCTTCGTCGTCCCCAGCCGTTCGGCGATCTCGCGCAGGGATGTCTTGTCGTAGCCTTGTTCGTTGAAGAGATGCAGCGCGATGTCGAGGATGCGCTCCTTCGTCGAGCCCTCCGTCGCGGTGCGCCCGTTGGCCAGGTGCTCCTTCTTCGGGCGCTCTGATCGATCGCGGGCCGCGCGCCCACTTGCCTTGTTCCCGCGTGCCGTGTTCCCGTGCCCGCCGGGCGTGCTTGGTTTGCCCCACTGCTCCATGAGCCTCAGTCTACCCGATCTCAGAGACTTACTTGACGACCGGTAAGGAGATCTGTATGGTGCCCGTCAGTTCCTAGCTTGCCGACCGGTAAGTGAACAATATCGACGACAGAGAAACGGATCAAGCGATGACTGACGATTCGATGATCGAGGCGACAGGCCTCAGAAAGGCGTTCGGGCAAACGGTCGCGCTCGATGACGTCGACCTCGTCGCGGCCGCAGGCACGATCCTTGGCGTGCTCGGCCCCAACGGCGCTGGCAAGACGACCGCGGTGCGGATCCTGACGACGCTCGCCAAGCCAGACGCCGGCTCAGCGCGCGTCGCGGGCCATGACGTCGTCCGCGAAGCGGACGCGGTACAGCGCAACATCGGCGTCGCCGCCCAGGACGCGACGCTCGACGAAGTCCTCACAGGGCGCCAGAACCTCGTGATGATCGGCCGCCTCAGCGGCCTGCCACGCCGCGCCGCGAAGGCGAGAGCAGACGAGCTGCTCGAGCGTTTCGCGCTTGCGGACGCCGCCGAGCGCATGCTGAAGGAGTACTCAGGCGGGATGCGCCGCCGGCTCGACCTCGCGGCGGGGATCGTGACGCGACCGCCCGTGCTGTTCCTCGACGAGCCGACGACTGGCCTTGACCCGACGAGCAGGGTGCGCATGTGGGACGTGATCAGGGAGCTCGTCGGCGACGGTGTGACGCTGCTGCTGACGACCCAGTATCTCGACGAGGCGGATGAGCTCGCCGACCAGATCGCCGTAATCGACCATGGCAGGGTGATCGCGGACGGCACACCCCACGAGCTGAAGGCCCAGATCGGCGGCGCCCAGCTCGAGGTGACGCTGAGCGTCGCCGACCCAGCGGCCGCGATTGCACTGGAGCCGCTGCTTACAGGTCCCGTCCAGGCAAGCGACGACGGGCGCAGGCTGCGCGCGCCGGTGCAGAGCACAGGCGGGCTCGCGAGCAGAGTCGTGCGTTTACTCGACTCCGCGGAGATCGCCGTCGACGACGTCGAGGTCCGCCAGCCCTCGCTCGACGACGTCTTCTTCGCGTTGACAGGGCATCCGAGCGAGCAGGCGGGCGACCAAAGCGCGAATCGCGATGGCCGCCCGAGCGAGCAGGTCTCAATGACAGACGACGGCGCAAACGATCGGGAGATCGATGACAGGCACAACCAGCTGGCCGATCTCGATGACGAACTGGAGGCAGTGAGCCGATGAGCACGACGACCCTCAACCCAGCCGCCCGCCTCGCGGGCACGCCAAGGACACTGGAGGGCCCCGCCGCGCGCATGCGCGACGTCGCCGTCCTCACCTGGCGCAACCTCGCGCACATCGCGCGCGAGCCGCTGCGCCTCTCAGACGTGACGATCCAACCCGTCCTCTTCACGCTGCTGTTCGTCTACGTGCTCGGCTCAGGTGTCGCCCTGCCAGGTGGCGGCGGCTACACCGACTTCGCGCTCGCAGGCCTGCTCGCGCTCAACCTCACGACCTCGGCGATCGGCACAGCAGTCGGCCTCAGCGACGACCTGCGCGGCGGCGTGATCGACCGCTTCAGGACGCTGCCGATGTGGCGCCCCGCCGTGCTCGTTGGGCGCTCGCTCACAGATCTGCTGACGGCGATGCTCTGCACATTGATCGTCGCCCTAACAGGCCTTGTCGTCGGCTGGGATCCTTCGGCGAGCTTCGGCTCGATAGTCGCAGGCTTCGCGATCTTCCTGTTCTTCAGCTATGCCCTCTCCTGGGGCTGCGCCTGCCTTGGGATCGTGAGCAAAGACGCGGAGTCCGCCCAGAGCGTTGGCCTCGTCGTGCTCTTCCCGCTCGCGATCGTCTCCAACGCACTTGTCCCGACCGAGCACATGCCATCGGTGATCGCAGCGATCGCGAACTGGAATCCTGTGAGCACGGTGACGGCCGCCGCACGCGAGCTGTTCGGCAACCCCAACCCAAGCGCGGCGATCCACGCCTGGCCGATGCAGCACCCAGTGCTCGCCTCGCTGATCTGGTGCGCAATCCTGCTCGCGGTCTTCGCGCCGTTGGCAAGCCACCTGTACAGGCGCAGCACGACCGACTGAGGCACGACTGGCCGAGGTGACAAGTGGCGCTGGGAGCTGCGAACCTGGGGGCATATGACCGAGGCCGCTGCTTCCGGCGTCCGTGTCGCAGATTCGACCGACGTCAAGTCGATTGGCCGCCTGCTGCACGACTTCAACACCGAGTACGACGATCCGACGCCTGGCCCTGAACGGCTCGCACAGCGCGTCGCGGAGCTGCTTGACGAAGGCCAGACGGCGGTGCTGCTCGCCGGCTCTGGCCCCGACGGACTCGCGCTGCTGCGCTTCCGCCCTGCGCTCTGGTCAGAGGGCCTGGAGTGCTATCTCGCCGAGCTCTACGTCGTGCCAGCACTGCGAGGCGAGGGCATCGGCCGGGCGTTGATGAACGCCGCGATCGCTTTCGCGCGCAAGCGCGGCGCCGAACACATGGACCTCGGCACCGGCGAGCAGGACGCCGCGGCGCGGGCTCTGTATGAGAGCCTGGGCTTCAGCAATCGCGAAGGCAAGCCAGACGGGCCGCTGAACTACTTCTATGAGCGGGAGCTGTGACTTCGGGCGGGAGCTATGACTCCGAGCGGGAGCTGTGACTTCGGCGCCGCTTAGAGTGTGAGTCGTGCCGATCGATCTGCAAGCGGCCGAGAGCTTCCTCTGGCGCAATGCGCGCCTGCTGGATCGCCATCGCTACGCCCTGCTGTTCGGTGACGGCGCCGCCGAGCAGGTGATCGAGGCGCTGCGTGGCTACCGCAACGACGACGGTGGCTTCGGACATGCGCTGGATCCTGACCTGCGTTGCCCCGCAAGCCAGCCGCCACCGACGCTCTATGCCCTCGAGACCCTCATCGAGGTCGGTGCCGCAGACGGCGAGCTCGCCCGCGGCGCGCGTGCCTGGATTGCCTCGATCGCCGAAGCGGATGGCGGCATCCCGTTCGTGACGCCAGGCCTCGCGGGCTATCCGCACGCGCCCTGGTTCACGCCGCAGCCAGGATCCTTTCTCACCTTCGCCTTCGCCGCGGTGCTTCACGCCGGCGGCGTGACAGACGCGTGGCTCACCCAGGCGACCGCCTGGTGCTGGCGGGCGATCGAGACGAGCGAGCAGCCAGGCGGATATTGGCTGAAGTACGCCTGTGCCTTCCTCGATGCGACGCCAGATCGTGAGCGCGCCAAGGCGGGCGTCGCCTCGCTTGCCAAGCGCGTGGACCCTGCCGCCGTTGCACCTGTCGGCGGCGTCGAGGGCGAGACATTGCGCCCGCTCGACCTCTCGCCGAAGCCGGAAGGCCGTTCGCGCCGCCTTGTCGACCAGAACGCGATCGAGGCGCACCTCGACGCCGTCGAAGTCGCACAGCAGGACGATGGCGGCTGGATGTTCGACTGGCTCTCCTGGTCTCCAGCGCAGACGAGCGAATGGCGCGGCAACGTGACGATCCGCGCGCTCACCTGGTTGCGCGACAACGGCCGCCTCTGAGCACGGATCCGAGGCGAGTCTCATGGATGCCCACGAAGCTGCAGCCAAGGACCTCGCGCGCACCGGAGAGCGCAACGCGACGGTCGAGCTTGTCGCCTACGACCCCAGCTGGCAGGCGAGCTTCGAGGTGGAGCGCGCACGGCTCGCGCCGCTGCTGCCTGGCAGCGAGCTTCACCACTTCGGATCGACCTCCGTGCCTGGCCTTGCCGCGAAGCCGATCGTCGACATGATCGCGCTCGTGCCAGACCTCGACGCACCGATCGCAGGGCTCGTGCAGAGCGCCCGCTACGAATACCCGGAGGCGTTCAACGCGACGCTTCGCCACAGGCGCTTCCTCTGTTACCCGTCGCCCGCACGGCGCACCCATCACCTGCACCTCGTCGACGACCTCGATGAGCTGAACGAGCGTTTGCGCTTCCGCGATCGCCTACGCACCGACGCGTCCATCGCCGAGCAGTACCTCGCGCTGAAGCGCGAGCTCGCGGAGCGCCACCGCGACGACCGCGAGGCCTACACGGAGGGCAAGGGCGAGTTCATCCGCATGCACAGCCGCATCCGCGGGTGAGCCACCAGCGAGCGAGCTCGGCTGCTACTCAGCAGGCTCGGTATAGACCATTCCAGAGCTGATCGCGATCCTGTTCCAGGCGTTGATCGCCGTGATCGCAAGGATCAGTTGGGCGAGCTCCGCCTCCTCGAGCTCGCGCGCCGCGTTGGCATAGGCCGCGTCCAAGCCGCCATCGGCCACGCGCGTGAGCGCATCGGTCAACTCGAGGGCTGCGCGCTCGCGCTGGCTGAACAGCGGACTCTCGTGCCAGGCCGCAAGCGCGTAAATGCGCCGCTCGCTCTCGCCTGCGCTGCGCGCGTCGCGCGTGTGCAGCTCAATGCAGTAGGCGCAGCCGTTGATCTGGGATGCGCGAATCTTCACGAGCTCGCGCAGCTGTGGATCAAGCTCGATCGAGCGATCGAATCCCGCCATCGCCCGGTAGACCTGAGGTGCAAGCGCCTGCATCTCGAGGCGCGGATGCTTTGCTTGCGCCTCGGGGCTCATGTCGCTGATGCTAGTGCAGAACAACCCAGGCCAAGGGGTGGGGCTAGCGTGTGTGCGCTCGGCGTATCCTCAGGGCGGAAGGAGGCAATGACAATGCACACGTCCCATTCGGCACGCCTTGGCGATGGCAGGCGCAAGCGCCTTTTCCCGGCGATCGCGTCGCTCGTCACGGTTGCGATCTGTCTCCTTGCAGCGGGCGCATCAGCCGCGAGCACGCTGCCGGTCTCGCCCACGGACCTTGGCTCGAGCACTGCGTACAAAGGCTTGCAGGTCGAACCCGCGACGATCGTCTACACAGGCGATGGCACAGGCCTGCTTGGCGGCGCGAATGTGGACAGTCGAAAATCGGGCATCTCCTGGACGCAGTGGACGGCCAGCACCGCAATTGGCACAGGCTTCAACCAGCTGAACAACTGCAGGCCCTCGTGTGCAGGCGGAAAGTACCGCGGCTATCGCGTGAAGATCGAGCTGTGGCGCCCCCAGACCCTCGCGAGCATACTCGTGTTCACGCGCATGACGATCTTCTACGAAGAGAAGCCTCCACGGGGCGAACCGCACCACTACACGTTCACCGACACCTACACTCGCAACGCCTTCGGCGGCGGCTATGGCTGGGGACCGCCTGACGCAAATGGGTACTGCACCCACACGCACGGCATGAAACAGGCCGCGGGCTGCCAGAACATCCACTCGCTGCCCTAGCCCGACCGCCGCTCCTCGGCTGCGCCTGCGCGCCGCAACGTGCATCCATTCTCCGAGCAGCTACGTTCGAGCTTCCTCGCGGAGAGCGTCTCCACCAGGCCCACTGTCCAGCACATCGGGCAGCCACGCAGCGCGATCAAGCCGATCGGCGCAAGCAGCAGGGCGACCGCGCCGAAGATCGTCGTCAGCCCGAATGCCGCGCCGATCAGGCCGAAGCCGACCGCTCCCCTGGCGAGATGGCGGGGAACGGAGCTGCTTGCAAACAAACTTGGATCGTCCACCTTCACCGCTCCTCTCTCATAGATCTTCACCAGCCGCCTTGCTTGGCACGTAGAGTGGCGCCGCAAGCCCCTCTCTAAGCGCCGCGCGCCCGCGGTGCAGACGGGACTTCATCGCGGCACGGCTGAGGCCGAGCGCCTTCGCGGTCGCCGCGCCAGACAGACCGTGGATGTCGCGCAGCAGCAAGACACTGCGCTGCTCGCTGGGCAGCACCGCGATCGCCGCGACGATGCGCTCGACCTCGAGGCGCATCAGGACGGCGTCTTCCGTGGAGGGCCCGACTGCAGAGGACTCAACCGTGGAGGGCTCAACCGCAGAGGCAGAGCTCAGGCCTCGCAGCGCGACCTTCGACCTGCGGATGCACTCGTTGCGCACCACCTGGAACATCCATGAGGCAAGCGCCGCAGTCGCGCGCAACGTCCCGATCTTTCTGTACAGGACGATCAGCGCCTCCTGGGCGGTTTCCTCCGCATCCTCGGGCGTCGCGCAGAGCATTCGCGCAAAGCGCCGCACATGACCGTGAGAGCCAGATAGCAGCGATGCGATCGCGGCAGGGTCACCAGCCTGAGCGGCGCTCACGATCCGCTCGCTGGGCCAGGACCGCCCGGCGCCGCGCCTCGCGGCATCGGGCAGATGTCTGGTCTCAGTCATCGCGGCCCGAGCGAAGCTTCATGCCAAAGAAGATTGCACAGCATGCGACGAGGATTGCGGCTGCGACGGCTATCACCATGTCCTGCTCCCTGTCTCTCGGTGTGTTCGCTATGCAGATGAGAGGCAGGACAGGACGAAAAGGATTCGTGCACGCGAGCACCCCGCAGGCGCGTCTGCGTTGCGCCTGTTCGCCGAGCACCGCCAGCAGCCTGTCATCTGAGCTGGCGCTCGGCCATCCAGCTGCCAAGCTCAGCGCGAGAGCGGATGCCGAGCTTGCGGTAGACCCGCGCAAGCGTCGCCTCGATCGTCTTCGGACTGACGAACAGCTCCGCAGCCGCCGCGCGGTTGGTGAGGCCGGTCGCGGCGAGCGCGGCGACGCGCTCCTCGGCGGCGGTCAGCACACTGTTGATCGCACGGGCGACATCGACGCGCTCGAGCTCGGCCGTCGCGCGCTGCGCCCAGAGCTGCGCTCCCAGCGCAGCGAAGCGCTGCTGTGCCTGCTCGAGGCTGTCGCGGGCGGCGGCGCGGCGGCGACGCCGGCGACGTACCTGCCCAAGCGTCAGCAGCGTGCGCGCGAGCTGATATTGCACGGGGTCGTGCTGATGATGGGCAAGCGCCTGCTCTAGCAGCGCCTCCGCCTCGGGGAGCTTGCCCCTCGCCATCAGCACGACCGCGTCGACTCGCGCCGCGATCGCGAGCAGGTTTGGCCTGCCGATCGCATCGCTGCGCTCGCGCTGCCAGGCGCGGATCTGCTCCGCCTCATCGAGGCGATCGACGGCGGCGAGCGCCTCGACGGCGTCTGCCGCCCAGTACACCGATCCAGGGTCGCCGCCCCGCATCCCGAGGGTGATGTTCGTCGCCGCAAGCAGGCAGTCAGCCGCGGCGGCATAGCACCCCAGTGAGAGCTCGAGGATGCCAAGCGACGCATGCGTATGCATGCTTCCAACCGGCGAGCGAACCGACTCGTAGTTCTCGATCGCCGCAGCCGCGGCGCGGCGCGCAGTCTCGACGTCGCCGATCCAGCCGGCGACGACGAGCTGGTTTTCCGACGCAACTGCCCGCGAGGCCGGCGAGCCGAGCCGCTCGGCGAGCCGCAGCGTCTCCTCGACCATCCGCTGACCGCCTGCGACGTCGCCGCGCAGGCACGCAAGCCAGCCCCAGTGCATCGTGAGGATCACGAGATCGCTCTCCTCACCGCGGTCACGGCTGAGCTGCAATGCGCGCGAGAACGCCGCCTCAGCCTCGTCGAGCCTGCCGATCCACATGTAGATCAGAGCCGCGATCAGCGAGGGTCGGAGCATCGTCGTCCCGTCGCCCTCAGCGTCCTCGAGCTCGAGCGCCCTCGCGAGCATCTGCTCATCAGCGCCATCGCCGACGAGGAAGCGAGTCACGACCCTGACGGCAAGTGCCTGCGCGAGCAGGCCAGGGTCGTCGAGGCCCTTGGCGATCGCGACCGCCTCCTCGGCAAGCGGCACCGCCTCCGCGAGTAGGCCGTTCTGGGTGCGGGCGAATGCAAGCTCGAGCGAGAGCACGACCAGATGGGCGTCGTCGTTGGTCTCGTGCATCGCCTGCTCGAAGAGCGCTGTCGATCCTGGCAAGTCGTCCAGCAGGCGGTGGACGATGCCAAGGCGCTCCAGCGCAAGAGCACGCTGTGACCCGAGCTCGAGCTCGTCGACGAGACTTTCGCAGAGCTCCCGAGCGCGGCCGACATCGCCAGAGTCGAGATGGTGCTCCGCGGCCAGCTGCCGGCGCGGCGGATCCTCGGCGCCAAGGCGCAGGGCGAGCTCGAGCAGCTCAGCCGCGGCTGCCGCCGAACCCTGAGCGCGCGCCTCAGCCGCGGCGCTGTCCAACGCGGCGATGACGGCGGGCTCAGCCGTCACCGACGAGAGCCCCAGATGGCGCGCCCGCTCCTCGCCGGCCGTCACCGACGCGATCCTGCGGTGCGCGTCGCGACGTTCGGGAGCGCTCAGCGACGAGTACGCGCCAGTCGCGAGCAGTGGATGCGAGAAGAGGATGCGGGCGCCGTCGAGCGTGACGATGCCCGCGAGCTCGGCATCGCCAAGCAATGCCTCCGCATCGCGCTCGCCAAGCGCACGTTGTACCTGCCCCACGTCTGGACGCGCGAGCATCGCGGCGTACAGCACCGTCTCACGCACGTCAGGCTCGAGCGCGGAGAGCCGTGCATCGACCAGCTCGCGCAGGCTTGCGGGCAAAGCGATTGGCTGCTTGAAGGCATCCCGCTTCAGTGTCTGTGCCAACTCGAGCGCGACGAACGGGTTCCCGCCCGCGATCTCGACGATCCGCGCCAGCAGCGGAGCGGTGAGCACGCGGTCGGTGTCGGCAGTGAGCGCACGGTCAGTGTCAGCGGTGAGCACACGGTCGGTGTCGGTGGCAAGCACACGGTCGGTGTCGGTGGCAAGCGCACGGTCAGTGTCGGCGGTAAGCGCACGCTCGGTCTCAGCGACGAGCATCCGTTCGATCTGCTCGTCCCGCAGTGGCACGACCGACACCCGCGCCAGCCGCGAGGCCTCGCGCAGTTGCAGGTTGCTCTCCAGGGCAGCCTCGCCATCAGAAGGCCTGGAGGCGGCGAGCACGCCGATCGGCCCGCCGATCCGGCGCACCGCGAAGCGCAGTGCGTCCATCGTCGAGGCATCGAGCCATTGCAGATCGTCGATCGCGACCAGCAGCGGCCGCTCGCCGGCGAGGAGCTCGAGCGTGGACAGCAGTCCGGTCGCAACGGCCCGAGGGTCGGGGGCGTGGTTGGCACCACCAAAGTCTCGTAACAATGCCGCCCCCAGGGCGGCGCGCTGCGGCGCTGGGATCTTGTCGAGAACGTCGTCCTCGACGTCGACGAGCAGGTCCGCGAGACCCGCATAGGCGAGACGCACCTCGGTGCCAGTGCCATGTGCAGCAAGCACGCGCCACCCACCTTCGGCGGCAAAGCGCACCGCGACACGCCAGATCGTCGTCTTGCCGATGCCGGCGTCGCCCTCGATCAGCAGTCCCGCCGGACCCCCGGCCGCTTCCGTGAGAAACCGCTCAACGAGGGCAAGCTCATCGTCCCGCCCCACGATTCGCTCCTGCACCCGCAAAAGGATGCCAGGAGCCCCACGGCCATGACTGCCGGGTCATCCAGGATGCGCGAGGTCCGCGACGGTCACTGCTAGGTCACCCCAGGAGGCGGAGGCCACCGACGCGACTGTCTGCGTGACCCAGGGCCGCTGCGGGCCCACCCGTCTGGCTCAGTGCCAGGTGACGGGCTTCTGGTAGTACTGTTCCGCGCCTTCCCAGCGGACCGATTCGATCGATCCACCTGGAGGCTCGAGAATCGTCAGACAGCTCGTGTAGCTCTTGCCGTCCTTGAAATCCGCAGGCGGCTGCTTGTCTTCGCAGGGATGGAACGAGCCGATGAAGATCACCGATTCCTGCTCCTGTTCGCGATCGTCCACCGCCTGGAACCTCACGCCTGGATCTTCTTCCTTGCTGAGCCCCGTCTTGTTCGGGTTGGTCACTTCGATCGTCACGTAATACGGGGTCGGATTCTTCGCGGCGCCTTCGATTTCGATGTTCTTCAGGTCCGATGGACTGCCCTTCTTGATGCTCTTCACGCTGACTTCGAGCGGACCTGGGCTTGGGGTTTCGTCGAGCGGCGAGAACGCGACGAGCTCCGATTCGCCGAGCGCGACGGTCGTGCCTGGCTTGGCGACCCCGCCGCTGCTGCCGCCCGTGCCTTCGCTGGCTGCGCTCGTCGAGGACGTCGCGGATTCTGTTGCGCTGGAGGAAGCTTCGCTCGTGGACGAGGTCGTGGTCGTCGAGGAGCCCGTGCTCGCGGTGCCTTTGCTGCCCCCGCTGCCGCAGGCGGCGAGTCCCAGGGCAGCTGCCGCCACGACGGTGGCAAGCAGAGATCTCTTCAACAGGACGCTCACGGCGCGGCAGACTAGTGCGTCACCTCCCCCGTTACATCGGGTGTTTCCCTTGTCCTTGATGACGGCTGGCATCACGAGCGCAGCGCCGGCTCCAGGAGGCCGACCCAGCTACCGACCAGTCGCTCGTCGTCGACTGTCGTGCTCATCGCGAGGGCGCCCTTCAGCAGGCGCGTCGAGACCAGGCCGCCGAGACTGAGGCTCGCGAGCGCCTCGGCGTCCTCGCCGCTCAGCTCGCGCTCGCTGTGCTCGGCAAGCCAGCCCGCGAACCCCCGCAGCGTGCTGCCAAGGAGTCGCTCAGTCGCAGCTGCGACGAGTCCTGGACGATTGTGGGCCTCAGTCGCAAGGATCCGCATCAGCTCTGCCTCACGGTCGAGCTCGGCGAGGATGTAGCGTGCGGCGATCGTCAGTTCAGTGCGCAGGTCGCCGACGCCGGCGAAGATCTCCCGGATGTCCCTGAGGGCGTCCAGCCGCTGGAGATGGCGCTCGATGCCGGCGGCGAGCAAAGCCTCCTTGTTTGCGAAGTGGTGGTAGATCCCGCCAGCGCCGGGGGTGAGGCCCGAGGCAGCCTCGATCTGGACGATCGTCGTCGCCTTGAAGCCCTGCTCGCTGAAGAGGTGCATCGCCTCGTCGAGGATCCGCTCGCGAGTGATCGTTGCCGCCATCGTCGGATAAGCGTACGCTGAGCCTGAATCAGAGGCGATTGACTAACTGACAGATCCTGTGGACACGCCCGACGCGCAGCAGCCAGACGAGATCCCCACGGGCAGGCTGCGCCGAGGCTTGCCGATCGCGGGCCTGCTCGCTCGCAGCGCGGGCGAAGCGGCTGTCTCCGCGGCCCGCGCGCGGGCCTTCGGCGGCGAGCGCACGATCGATCACGAGCTGGCGGCCGAGCGCTACGCACAACTCCTTGGCCGCTCCAGGGGCGCGCTGATGAAGCTCGGGCAGGCGCTCTCCTTCGTCTCGCTGGATGGGATCTTCCCTGTCGAGGCCCAGGGGGCATACCGCGAGGCGCTCTCCCGCCTACGCGAGGACGCTCCCCCAATGCCCGCGGCGGTCGCACGCGAGGTCCTGGAGTCGGATCTTCGCCAGCCGGTCGAGGCGGTCTTCGCCGAGCTCGAGTGGCAGCCACTGGCGGCCGCGTCAATCGGCCAGGTCCATCGTGCACGCCTGCATGACGGCCGCGCCGTCGCCGTGAAGATCCAGTACCCAAGCGCCGCGGCAGCGATCGAGGCGGATCTCGAGAACATCGAGCTGCTCTCCACGTTCATGAGCCTGCTCAGCAGCTTCTCCCCGCGACGCATTGGCCTTGACATGCGTGCGCTGGCGAACGAGATGTCTAATCAGATCCGCGCAGAGCTCGACTACCGCCTGGAGGCGGCCAACCAGCGCCGCTTCGCAAGCTTCTATCGCGGGCATCCGTTCATCCATGTGCCAGATGTCGTGGACGACCTCTGCAGCCGCCGCGTGCTGACTCAAGATCTGGTCGAGGGCCTCACCTTCGAGCAGGCGTGCATCGCCGAGCAGGCGCTGCGCGAGCAGTGGGCACAGGCGGTGCTGCGCTTTGGCCAGGGATCGATCAACACGCTGCGAGCCGTGAACGTCGACCCGCACCCTGGCAACTATCGCTTCCATCGCGACGGTACCGTCAGCTTCCTGGACTTCGGCTCGGTGCTGAGCATCTCGCCGAGCGTCTCCAGAAATCTCACCTCGCTGGTGCGCGCGATCCTGCGCAGCGACGCAGCCGGCATCCGGCGGGCTGCGCTTGCGACTGGAGTCTGGAAGGAGTCCGATCCGGTGAGCGAGCAGGAGGCCTTTGCCTACTGGCATGAGCCGATGGTGATGTATTGGGGTCCACAGCCATTCCGGATCACCCCAGAGATCGTCGCGGCAGGGATCAAGCGTCACACCTCGCCGACCGGACCGTCGGCGAACGCGGTGCGCCACATCAGGGCTCCCGCGGGCTTCACACTGATCAGACGCATGGACCTTGGCGTCCTCTCCGTGATCGCCGGCCTCGATGTCGCGCTGGACTGGCGCGCAATGGCCCTCGAGTTCTATGAGGGCCAGCCGCCACTCAGCGAGATGGGCCGACGCCACTGGCAATTCATCGCCTCGCAGGACCCCGCGATCGCAGCCCCTCCCAATCATTAACTTTGAAGACCTAAGTGTATACTTAGGCGCTGTGGCCCTGCGAAATGCGCCCGAATCCAGCCGATGAGCCGGCGCGATCCCGCCGAGCTGCGCGTGCGCTCCACGCATGCCAGCGAGCTCCTGCGGGGCGCGCCGCTGGAAGGCCGCAACGCGCCTGCGCAGCTCGACCAGCAACGGCTGGAGGAAGAGCGTCTCGAGGAGTACGTCCGCGAGCGGGTGCTGACCACCACCCTCGAGAAGGCCGTCGCCTGGGCGCGAGGCAACTCCTTCTTCCCGCTTGGCTTCGGACTCGCGTGCTGCGCGATGGAGTTCTTCCATGCCGCGGGATCGCGCACCGACATCGCGCGCTTCGGCTACGAGGCGGTGAGGGCCTCGCCGCGCCAGGCCGACCTGATCATCCTCTCTGGACGCGTGTCGATCAAGATGGCCCCGATCGTCCGCCGCCTCTACGACCAGATGCTCGAGCCGAAGTGGGCGATCGCGATGGGCGCCTGCTGCAGCTCGACCGGGATCTTCAACAACTACGCGCTCGTGCCCGCCGACAGATTCATGCCGATCGACGTGCACGTCCCTGGCTGCCCGCCGCGTCCTGAGGCGCTGATGCATGGGATCCTCAAGCTCCGGGACATGGTCCAGGGCCATCCGCAGCCCAGCTGGCGCGAGCGCTACGGCGCGATCGGCACAGAGGAGACCCCGCCCACCGTCGGCGAAGACGCATCGTGACCGGGACGCAGACGCCGGCGAGCCCGCTGCAGAGCGGGCTCGAGATCAGCCTCGAACCGCTCGGCGAGGCGGACGGCGAAAGCAGGCAGCTGCTCAGCCTCAACTTCGGCCCTCACCATCCCGCCACGCACGGGGTGCTGAGGCTGCTCGTGACGCTCGAGGCGGAGGTCGTGCGAGACGTCAAGCCGATCATCGGCTACGTCCACACCGGCATCGAGAAGACCGCTGAGGACAAGTCCTACTGGAAGGTGATCCCCGTCGTCGAGCGGATGGACTACCTCTCCTACTACTTCAACGCGATGGCCTACTGCGGCGCAGTCGAGACCCTGCTCGAGGTCGAGGTCCCAAAGCGGGCCGAATACCTGCGCGTGATCCACCTCGAGCTCAACCGCATCGCCTCGCACCTGATCTGGCTGGGCACGAGCGCGCTCGACCTTGGCGCGACCTCGCCATTCCTCTACTGCCTGCGCGACCGCGAACAGATCCTCGACCTCTTCGAGATGTCCTCTGGTCAGCGCATGCATACGCGCTTCTTTCAGGTTGGCGGCGTGATCGAGGACATCCCCGCCGGCTTTGCGAAGAAGTTGCGGAGCTTCCTCAAGGAGATGCCAACGCGCGTCGACGAGTACAAGGCGTTGCTGTACCGCAACGAGATCGTCCTGCAGCGGCTGCGTGGCATCTGCCCACTGGACGCTGAGACGCTGCTCTCCCTCGGCGTGACGGGTCCGCTGCTGCGTGCCGCAGGCAACCCATGGGACCTGCGCAAGGCAAGCCCCTACAGCTCCTATGAGGACTTCCAGTTTTGCATCCCAGTTGGCAGCACCGGCGACAACTACGATCGGCTCGCGGTGCGCATCGCCGAGATCTATGAGTCAGTGAAAATCGTCACCCAGGCGCTCGACGGCCTGCCTGAAGGACCCTATGTCACGACGGACCGCAAGATCGCGCTGCCGCCGCGCCATGAGCTCGCGACCTCGATGGAGGCGCTGATCCATCACTTCAAGCTCGTGACCGAGGGCTTCAGGGTCCCAAGCGGAGAGGTCTACTTCCCGATCGAGTCGCCACGCGGAGAGCTGGGCTGCTTCGTGCGCTCCGACGGGTCCTCGAAGCCTGTACGCGTGCACATGCGCGATCCCTCGTTCGTGAACCTCCAGGCCCTCTCTCACATGACCGAGGGCTCCTACATCGCCGACCTGATCGCGACGATCGCGATGCTCGACCCGATCCTTGGCGGCATCGATCGCTGAGATCGCCGCCAACGGCGGGTGGGAGGGTCTCGGAGACTGATCGAGCCGCGCCTGGAACGCCTAGGCGTTCACGCGGCTCAGCGGCTGGGCGGCGAGCCGGTTGTGGCGTGACTTCGTCGTCTGTCGACCTGGCGAGCTGAAATTCAACGATGTGCGATCGTCGTCAGCAATCGCCTCCTGTTCGGCCGTCGTCGAGTAGTACGCAGATGCGGGTTCAGAGCCCCCACCCTGGACTGGCATCGTCTGCTTCGTTGGCACGCTTGGCGAGGCGCCGCCGGACTCGGTGTCCTGCGAGAGCGCGGCGCAGGCTCCAGTGAGCGGCATTTCGACAGAGGTCGCAGGCAGCGTCGGCACCGTGGTGTTGGGTTCCGATTGGAACATCGTCGAGGTGAGATCACCAACGGTTTCGCGTCTCCAGGCGGAGACGTTCGGCACTTCGACCCCGAACCGCGCCGCGATCAGCTGCAGCTGAGAGGTGTGGTCGAAGGTCTCCGAGGCGATGTTGCCGCCGCGGCTGAACGGCGAGATGACGAGCATCGGCACGCGCACGCCGAGTCCAAGCGGCCCGGCGATGCCAAGCGTCTGCGAGGAATATTCTGGCTCCAGGAGCGAGCTTGGCGTGCCCGTCAAGTACTCGCCTGGCGTGCCAGCGGGTGGAGTCGGCGGCGGCACGTGGTCGAACCAACCGTCGTTCTCGTCGTACATGAGAAACAACGCGGTCTTCGACCACAGCTCCGTGTTGGCGATCAGCGCTTCGAGCACGAGCGAGGTGAAGTACATGCCATTCGCCGGCGCCGAGGACGGGTGCTCGTCGAAGCCAAGCGGTGGGATGATCCAGGAGACGCTTGGCAGCGATCCGGAGGCGATGTCAGAGACGAAGTCATTCGGGAACGTCGGCGTGAAGGCGTTCTTGTAGAGGTTTGAAAGTGGGTTGCGGAATGCCGTGAAGTACGGCAGCACGTGGTCAGAGGCGGCCATGACCTCCGGGTTTGCGATCGGGTTGTAGAGCGCAGGACTCCACGTCGGATACTGGGCAAGCGAGGCGTACTTGCCACTCACGCCGAGATTGCTCGGGCTGTAGAGCTTCCAGGAGACCCCAGCGTCCTGGAGCACCTCCTGCATCGTCGGCCAGGTGCAGTCCCACAGCAGATCAGGCGTGTCGTTGGTATCGGTGACAGGCCCACCGTGCTGGCCCGCAGGGTCGATCGTGCCGCTGTTCGCCATCAGCCGATTCGGATGCGTCGGCCCGAGGATCGAGCAGTGATAGGCGTCGCAGAGCGTGAAGGCGTCGGCGAGCGCGTAGTAGAAGGCGAGGTCTTCGCGCTTGTAGTAGCCCATCGTCATCGCACCGTTGGCCCCCTCGTACTGCGACGAGGTGTGCGTGGAGACGAAGGAGTCCATCTTCCCTTCGTTCCAGCACAGGTGTTGCGGGCCCCAGTCGTGGGTGAGGTCGTCGGTGCACTCCAACCCTTGGGTGCTGTCAAGATGGAAGGGCAGCAGCACGTTCGGCGGCACCAGCGAGGAGCCTTCTGAGTAGTCCTGGGCGAAGACGCCAAGCAAGCCCGTGAGGTGGTCGTTGAACCCACGACCCCTTGGGTAGTCGCCGAAGTAATGGTCATAGGAGCGGTTCTCCATCATCAGGAAGACGATGTGCTCGACGGCCTCGAGATCTGAGCCCGCCGCCGCCGTGCTCGCCGCCTTTGCGACCGTCCCGAGGCCCGCCGCCCTCGCGGCCCATGAGGCGGCAGGCGTCGCAAGCACCGCGCCTGCGCCAGCCATGCCGAAGTAGCTCATCAACTCTCGCCGAGTCAGCCGCCGACCCTGGAGATCATCGGGCAGTCGCACAGCCGCATTCCTTTCAGTCGCGCTCACGGCCCGTCCTCGCGCGGGCTCGGAGATCAACTACCCAAGAGCCACGCTTTCGATGTGACGATTTCTATACGTCACGATGGTGGAGCCGATTCCAACAAGGAGGTCAGCATGAGCACCATCGACGACGGGATGGTCTTGGCCCACTTCATCGTCTCAGACGATGTCGAGCGTTCCCAGCGCTTCTACACAGAGGTTCTGGGCGGCAGGACTGTGATCTCTGGCGAGGCGGGCGACGAGGTGACCTACGTTGCGCTCGCCAACAGCTGGATCATCATCAACCTCGGCGGAGGCCCAACCGACGACAAGCCGACCGTGACACTGGAAACCCAGCCCGATCCAGATCGGGTGAGCAGCTTTCTCAACATCCGGGTTGCGGACATCCAAGCCGTGTATGCCGAGTGGAGCGCGCGGGGCGCGAACTTCCTCACGCCGCCAAAGCAGCACGAGACCGAGCTGCGCTGCTACATCCGCGATCCCGACGGCTACCTGATCGAGGTGGGTCAAACGACGCTGGCGAGAGGCTGGCGCCCACCGTCTTGAGCATCCGTCACAGCTAGCTGCTCTCGCAGTATGCGCCATCCATCACAGCTAGCTGCACTAGCAGTATGCGCAGAGCGCGAGTATGCGCAAGGCGCACACCAGCGCGTGCGTCAGCGACGCTTGGCGACCTCGCGGCGCGCGCTTGGATCGCGTGGCGGGAACCGTCTGCGCTCAGCCGGCGTCATCTGCCTGATCACGAGCTTCCCCTCGGCCACCTGCTCGCGGATGTCCCGAAGCTTCTCTTCTCGCTTCTCCTGCTGGCGCAGCTGCATTGGGCTTGGCATGTCCTGCTCCTCGTAGCTGCGGCGCGTGCAGAGCTGACGCGCTCCGCCGCTGGCTCGGGGGCGAGTGACACGAGTCTCGCCCAAATCTGCCTATCAGCTTAGCGCGCCCTGCCACTGTGTCCGCTCTTTTGACCCCTCTCTGCTACGTGCGAGCGCGCCTGCAACGCGCCTGCAAGGGGCATGCAGCACCGCCTGCAAGGGCCATGCGATACAGCCGCAAGCGCTGCGCGAGGTGCTAGGTTTCGTCGCAGCGGTCGAAGTCTCGGCCGCGAGGTCAGCTCGCTTGAGTCCCGCCAGCAGCGGTTCGGGTCAGCATCAGCCTCCCAAACCGCAGGCGCCAGCGAGCGCCGTCAGGAGCAGTACACACATGTCTAAGCAGTCCTTCGCCGAGCTCGGCGTCTCGCGCGCCGTCTGCGGCGCACTGAGCCGTCGCAACATAACGGCGCCCTTCCCCGTCCAGCGACTCGTGCTCGAGGACGCTCTCGCCGGCCGGGACGTCCTCGTCAAGTCGCCAACGGGCTCAGGCAAGACGCTCGCGTTTGGCATCCCCGTCGCCGAGCGCCTCGAGCGCGGCGGCAAGGGACCTGGCGCGCTCGTGCTCGCGCCGACACGAGAGCTTGCTCGCCAGATCCTCGACGAGCTGAACGACCTCCTCGCCGCGAAGGGCCTGCGGTCCACCGCTGTATACGGAGGCGTGGGACTGACCGCGCAAGCGCAGCGGGCGGCAAAGGCAGATCTGCTCGTCGCGACGCCAGGCCGCCTCGAGGACCTGCTCGCTCGAGGCGCGTTCACGCTCGATCGCGTGGGAGTGCTCGTGCTCGACGAGGCCGACCGGATGCTCGACATGGGCTTTCGCCCTGCGATCGACAGGATCGTCCGCGCCTGCCCAACCAAGCGCCAGACGCTGCTGTTCTCGGCGACGCTGGACGGAGTCACTGGCGAAGTCGCAGGCCGCTACACCACCGAAGCGATCGCGCATGAGCATGGCGCGCCGGCGGGCAAATATGACGCGGCTCAGATCGAGCACCGCTTCGTCGCCGTGCGCAACGGCCAGCGCATCCCAGCGCTCGTCGAGCAGCTCGACGGCGAGCGTGACAGGGCAATCGTGTTCGTACGTACAAAGCACGGCGCAGAGCGCCTCGTCAAGCAACTCGATGCGCATGGGCTGAAGGCCGTCTCGCTTCATGGCAACAAGTCGCAGGGACAGCGCGACCGCGCCCTGTCGTCCTTCCAGTCCGGCAAGGTGGACACGCTCGTCGCCACCGACATCGCCGCCCGGGGAATCGACGTCGACG
This sequence comes from Solirubrobacteraceae bacterium, assembly GCA_036490555.1. Lineage (GTDB taxonomy): Bacteria > Actinomycetota > Thermoleophilia > Solirubrobacterales > Solirubrobacteraceae > Palsa-744. Next base: position 55,289 of record DASXDO010000006.1, read on the forward strand.
GAGTCTCCCATGTAGTCAACTTCGATCCCCCAGCCGACGAACAGGCCTACATCCATCGCATCGGACGCACAGGGCGGGCTGGCGAGCGTGGCATAGGGGTGACACTGGTCGGGGAAGACCAGCATCGGGAGATGCATCAGCTGGCACGGCGCCTTGGTTTGAGCCATGGCTTGGCAGGAACCGAGGAACGCCATGGAACGAGCAGTGAGCGCACAGCGCCAACTCGCTCGCGCAGGCGCCGACGGGGACGGGAGCGCCAGGCCAGCAGTTGATGTCCGCCGTGCAACTGACGCAACTGACGGGACACAACTGGCGAGATATTGCTAGCGTCTGCGGCATCAGGTGGGCAACCAGCCCAAACATCGCAGTGTCAGCGCTCGTAGCCATTGCTTAGCAATTTCCGCGTTCGCCGCACTACTACCGCAAGAGGAAACAGAATGGCTACCGGAACCGTCAAGTGGTTCAGCGACGACAAGGGCTTCGGCTTCATCACCCCCGACGACGGGTCAAAGGACCTGTTCGTCCATCACAGCGCGATTCTTGGCGAGGGCTTTCGTTCGCTCGCCGAGGGAGCGAAGGTGAGCTACGAGTCCGAAGCCGGCGACAAGGGCCCGAAGGCCACCAACGTACAGCCGGTCTAGCGACCCCCAGCCGCGCGCAAGCGCGGCTAACCAATAGTCACCAGAGGGCGCTCCTGTCTGATTCGGTTGCGCGACCTACTCACTGGGTGGTCGCGGTCTCGGACGTCTGAGCGCCTCTCTGGCCAGGGTTGTCGATTGTCGCTGGCTTTGCTGGCGACAATCGACACATCGCCCCAGCGCTGGGGCGAATAGCGTGTCGGTCGTGCGCACCGTGAACGCAACCCGTTATGTCGTCCCTCTGCGCGAGGGCGGCTCGCTGCCAGCGTTGGTGGAGGCCGACGACGACGGCATGTACGTCGTGAAGCTACGCGGCGCAGGGCAGGGTCCGCGAGCGCTCGCATCCGAGCTACTCGCCGGCGAGATCGCCCGTACGCTGGGCCTACCCGTGCCCGAGCTGGTGCTAGTCACCCTCGATCCCCGGATCGCCGTGGCCGAGCCTGACCCAGAGATCCAGGATCTGCTGCGGGCGTCGGAGGGCCTCAACGTCGGCATGGACTTCCTCCCTGGCGCGCTCGCGTACAACCCGCTTGAGCCGCTTGCCGCTGAGCTCGCGGCGGACGTCGTGTGGTTCGACGCACTCGTGCTCAACGTCGACCGCACGCCACGCAATCCGAATCTGCTGCGCTGGCATCGCGATCTGTGGCTGATCGATCATGGCGCAGCGTTCTTTCGTCATCACAGCTCTGCGCAGCCGGGCTGGGACGCCGCTGCCGCTGCCGTAGAGCCCTTCGGGATGATCGCCGAGCACGTCCTGCTCAGCGACTCAGGACCAGCTGCTGCGGCAGACGAACGCCTCGCCGCGCTGCTCTCCGACGATGTGCTTGAGCGCCTCGTGAAGCTCGTGCCGCCTGAATGGGCCGACCCAGCTGCATACCTCGACTTCCTGCGGGCGCGACTTGCGGCCCCTCGATCTTTCGTGCAAGAGATAGAACAGGCCCGCGGGCGACTTGCGGCCCCTCGATTTTTCGTGCAAGAGATAGAACAGGCCCGCGATGCCCAACGATGAGCCCTTCGCCTATGCGCTGCTTCGCGCTGTCCCGCAGGCCCCGCGCGGCGAGTCTCTCAACGTCGGCGTCGTGCTCTTCTGCCGTCGCGCCGATTTCCTCGGGTTGCGCTGGACGCTCCAGCGTGCCCGCCTGCTGGCTCTTGATCCGACGTTGGACCTCGACGCGCTCGCGGCCCTGCTGCGCACGCTGGAGCGAGTAGTCGACGGCGACCCGCAGGCTGGCAGCGTCGCTCGCCAACCGCCGTCAGAGCGCTTCCACTGGCTCGTGGCGCCGTCCTCGACGATCGTCGTGCCTGGCGAGGTGCATACCGGCCTCACATCGGACCCGCGCCTGACGCTCGATCGCTTGTTCGAGCAGCTCGTCGCCTGAGCGAGCTTGTCACCTGAGCCAGCTTGTCACCTGAGCGAGCTCGTCGCCTGAGCGGTCAGCGCGAACCGCCAGCCCGCTTTCGGGCAGCGTCCTGGCTGGCTATCGCCTACAACGCTGCTATCCCGCCGCGGATGCAGCCATCTCCTTGCCGCGCTGAGCCGCGCGTGCGTGCTCGCGACTGTCCCGCGAGGAGATCAGCAGGAGCGTCAGCAGCGCACCAACAAGAGCAAAGCCGGAACCGACGAGGAACGCGCGCTCGAAGCCCTTCGTCAGCGCGATCCCAACGTCGTGCTGACCGCCATGCAGAACGTCCTGCGTGCGTGTGTTGGCAAGCGAGGCGAGGATCGCGAGGCCCAGCGCACCGCCAACCTGCTGGGCGGTGTTGACGAGTCCCGATGCGAGCCCAGCTTCCTGCGAACGCGTGCCCGTGACGGCGGCGATTGTGACGGGCACGAATGCAAGGCCCAGGCCGACCGCGGCCAGCAGCGAAGGCCCAAGGATGTCGCCGGTGAACGTGCCGCCTTTGCCAGGCACGAGCGAGAACCAATAGAGGCCACCCGCGATGAATAGCAGCCCGATGAACAGGGTCGGCTTGAAGCCAAAGCGCGTCACAGCCGCCGATGCTGCACCGGCAGAGAGGATGATCGCAACAGCCAACGGCAGATAGGACAGGCCCGCATGCAACGCCGAGTAGTGCAGCACCTGCTGCATATAGAGCGAGATGAAGAAGAACATCGAGAACAGCGACATGCCGATCAGCAGGGCGATCGCGTCCGCGCCGCGCAGGGTGCGCAGACGGAAGATCGAGAATGGCATCAGTGGTGCGCGCTGACGCAACTCGATCGCCAGGAACGCCACGAGCAGCACGATCGCCCCGCCGATCAGGAGCAGTGTTTCGGTCGACCCCCAGCCTGCCTTGACGGCGTTTACAACGGCGTAGACGAGCAGCGCCAGCCCCGCGGTGACCGCTATCGCGCCAGGTATGTCGAAGTTGCGCACCTCCGCCTCTGAGCGGCTCTCCTGCAGCAGTCGCGGCGAGAGCAGCGCGCAGATCACGCCGATTGGCACGTTGACGAACAGGACCCAGCGCCATGAGAGGCCGCTCGTGAGGATCCCACCGAGCAGCACGCCTGCGGCTCCGCCAGCGCCCGCCACCGAGCCCCAGACGCCGAGAGCGCGGTTGCGCTCGGCGCCTTCTGCGAATGTCGTCGTCACGATCGAGAGCGCAGCTGGAGAGACGATCGCAGCACCCATGCCCTGCACTGCGCGCGCCGCGATCAACCATGGCTCAGACTGTGCAAGCCCACCGGCGAGCGAGGCGAGCGAGAACACGACCAGGCCAAGCATGAACATGCGACGCCGGCCCATCAGGTCTGCGAGGCGGCCGCCGAGCAGCAGGAAGCCGCCGAACGTGAGCGTGTACGCGTTCACGACCCATGTGAGGTTGTCCTGGGAGAAGTGCAACGCCCGGCCGATCGAGGGCAGCGCAACGTTGACGATCGAAGCGTCGATCACGATCACGAACTGCGTCATCGCGAGCAGAGCGAGCGCGAGGTTCTTCGCGCGGGGCGTGCTGAAATCTACTGTGGAGGTCATCATGGGCCTTCCTGGTCGAGTCGTGGGCACGATGATACGAGCGCCTGCTCGTAGGACGAACGGCGCCTTGCCGCATCGACAGCTTTGTGCTGGGGCAGGCAGCGCCAGCCGGCTTCGTTCGTGTTGAAGGGGAGGATTGTGAGGGGGTTGGGGTTGATGGCGCGATTCTTGGCGTACACCGCGCCAGGCCGTGGGCATCTGTATCCGCTGGTGCCTGTCCTCGAGGAGCTGCGCGATCGTGGACACGAGATCGTGCTGCGTCCGATGGCGAGCGAGGTCGAGGCGATGCGGGCTTGCGGGTTCGACGCCGCGCCATAGGACTGGGGCGGGCATCGTGCGCTGTGGCGCCTGGAAGCCGACGTCGATCGATAGCATCGCAGCCGCAACCGGCCCAAAGGACTTCGCAGGATGGCTAGCTCAGTAATCGTAGGAGGAAGCAGCGGCCTCGGACTCGTGATCGCGCAGCGGCTCGCGGAGCGGGGTCAGGAGGTGGTGATCACCAGTCGCGACGCCGCGAGAGCGGCCAAGGCGGCGGCGGAGATCGGCGCAAGCCGCGGAGTGGCGGTGGATCTCGCTCATCCAGGAACGATCTCCGAGGCCTTCAGGGGGATCGGCGAGGTTGACAGCCTCGTCATCACCGCGATCGAGCAGGCTGTCAACAGCTTCGCGGACTTCGACATCGAGCAGGCCGTGAGGTCGGTAACGGTCAAGCTGGTCGGCTACACAGAGGTCGTGCGGACGCTTCATCCGCAATTCACGGCTGACGCCTCAGTCGTGCTGTTCGGGGGTCTCGCCAAGGAGCGGCCATATCCTGGCTCGACAATGGTCACCGCATTCAACGGCGGTGTCAGCGCCCTCGCAAGAACGTTGGCGATCGAGATCGCCCCGCATCGCGTCAACGTCCTACACCCTGGTGTCGTCGGCGATAGTCCGAAGTGGCGAGACGTGCCTGAGCACCCTCATATCCCACGCACGCCGATCGGGCGGCTGGTGACGATGGCCGAGGTCGCCGACGCAACCGAATTCCTGCTGCGCAACACGGGCATAAACGCGCAGGACCTGGTTGTCGACGGCGGCGTGCTCGTAACCTAGACTGAGCCCCACTGGACGGACCTCGCTGGACCGAGCCCTGCTGGACCGAGCCCTGCTGGACCGAGCCCAGCTAAACCGAGCTCGCTGGACTGAGCTCCGCTAGACCGAGCCCCGCTGGACTGAGCCCCGCTCGAATTGGCCCTGTCCGCGCGCGGACCTGCTCGTTGCACCCGATTGAACGCGGGCTTGGGACAGCCGCGAGAGCGTCAGCTGCCGAGGATCGTAAGGTCGAGCTGGGCGAGGCGCTCCGGATCGGCGAGGATGTCGATCTCGACGATCTGCCCGCCCTTGATCGTGTACCCCAGAACTGTGAATGGCCGACCGTCGCGGACCGAGACGATCCCCGCGGCACCGTTGATCAGCGCCCGCGTGAACTGGACCGTCGACTCGGTTTGCCGGAACATCAGCGCCTGGCTGGCGACGGCCTCTGCGCCTTGGACACGGTGAGACATGCCTGAGAGCGCTCCGCCGTCGGCTCTCAGCACGACATCGGGGTCAAGCACCGCGACGAGCGCATCAAAGTTCCCGTCGCGCGCTGCGGCGAGAAAAGCGTCGACGACCTCCCACTGGGCGTCCAAGTCGGCGTCAGGCACTGGCGCCGCGCCTCGCACACGGCGACGGGCGCGACTGGCAAGCTGGCGCGCCGCCTCGGGGGAGCGCCCGACGATCGGCGCGATATCTTCGAATGGCACGGCGAACATGTCGTGCAGCACAAATGCGAGCCGCTCAGGCGGGGTGAGTCTCTCGAGCACAACCAGCAACGCGAGCCCGACCGAGTCGGCGAGCAACGCCTCGTGCTCAGGGTTGGTTCCGTCCGCTGGGTCGATGATCGGGTCTGGCACGCACACCTCCAGCGGCTGCTCACGCCGCGTGCTGCGTGACCGCAGCATGTTCAGCGCCACCCGCGCAACAACCGTCGTCAGCCAGCCGCCAAGGTTCTCGACCTCGCTCGTGTCCGCTCGGGCGAGCCGCAGCCAAGCGTCCTGCACCGCGTCGTCGGCCTCACTGAGGGAGCCAAGCATCCGGTAGGCGACCGCCCGTAGACGCGGGCGCTGCTGCTCGAACCGCTCGGCGAGCCATTGCTGGTCGGTCATGTCGCGTTCCTCCTTCATGAGGGGTCATAGCACTTGACCCGTGAGAGAGGAGGAACGTGACCAACCGTCGAGTGTCACATTCTCGCGTCGCCACGTGTCATCGAGGTAGACCCCGCCGAGACCCCGCAGAACATGCAAGGGAGACACAGTCTTCCTAGCGCGGGCGCCTGGCATGACGCACCACGACCCGGAAGGAAGTAGGACATGCAGGCAAGAATCAAGAACCCCGCCCTGACCGTTCCAGGCGCACTCGAGGCTGGGAAGAGCCTCGGCGAGTCGGCGGCGAGCGCTGGGATCCCCGAGACCACGCTGCAGATACTCGATCTGCGTGCGAGTCAGATCAATGGTTGCGCCGTGTGCGTCGACATCCACTCCCGCGCGCTCGAATACCTTGGGCAGAGCAACGAGCGCATCCACCTGGTCGCGGCTTGGCGCGAGGCGCCATATTTCAGCGACGCCGAGCGCGCCGCGCTGGCGCTCACAGAGGCCGTGACGCGTCTGGCGGACCGCCCTGACCCAGTATCGGACGAGGTTTGGGATGAGGCCGCGCGCCACTACGACGAGCCGCAGCTTGCTGCACTCGTGGTCGCGATCGCGACCATCAACGTGTTCAACCGTGTGAACGTCGCGACCAAGCAGATCACCGGCGAGTTCGTCGACCAGCTCGCTCGAACGGTCGCCCCGCAGCCGGCCTGATGGCACAAGAGCCTTCTGCCTTCAGCGCGCCTCCGGCCCCGAGCGACGGCTGCGGACCCGCAGCCGTCGAGATGGCACAAGAGCCTTCTGCTGGCTACGCTCAGGCGAGTTCGCTAAGACCTTGCGTTACCCACGCCTTCAGCTCCTCGGAACGGATGAATGGAGCTTCATCGGCAGCTGCGCGCGCGAGCACATCCTCGGCACTGGCACCAGACTCGAGGCCAGCATAGAGGTAGACGAGGGCGGAAGAGCGAGGGCCCGTGCGACACGTGACAAGAGTGGGCCGAGGCAATGCCTCGAGCGCAGCGATCTGCCGTCGGGCAAGGTCCATGTCGAGCACCTGCGGTGGATCGGAGACGACGTTCGCGGCCACGGGGACCGCGGCTTGAACACTGGCGTACGACATGCCTCCCTCCACCGCAGCGAAGCCCTCGCCACAGAGAAAAAGCCAGGACGCAGCGCCAGCCTCGCGGGCAAACGCCTCAGGATCAGGAATTAGTCCGCGGTTGAACTGCATGTCGGTGGGACTCTCGAACCCTGTCATCTCCGACAACATAGCGTTTGTCATGGTGCCAGCCGAAGTCAACTCGAACCGCTCAGTGCGGCTGCCTGGCGGGCGAATGTCGCTTGACGCGGGCGAGTAGGGGTGCCCAGAACGACGAACCCCGACAGTACGGCCGGCCGGCAAGAGGCGCGTGGTGCTTAGCCGGTGAGCGGCTTCACGATGCCTCGGGCCCAGGCAACGGCCGTCGTCGCCCATCGCATAGCTGTTGCGCGATCGACCCCTCCGCTCACCTCGCCGCCGTATCGGAGGCGTGCGGCGTACGGCGTGAGCTGGTCGATGCCGTCGAGTTCGCTCGGTACCTCTATCGCGGCCTGCTTGCATAGGCCGAGCAGCACGCTCAGATCGTGGCTGAAAGGAAAGTCAACGGCGCGCTCAGCCATGACCGCCTTGATCGCCTTCTCGATGGCCTGTTGCGCGTGGAAACCGGCTATTGCGTCAGAAACCTCGGCCATGTCGAGGACCGCACGGACTGCCGCCTCGTCCTCGGCTGCGCGATCGAGGACTGAAGCGCGAGATCGTGAGCGGTCGCCATCAGACAGCCAGCATGCGCCCGTCGGCCAGCGCCGCGTGAATGAGGCTGCCACGCACATCACGCCACTCCTCGAGATCGTGCTCGCTGACGACGACGATGTCCATCGGCACCAGCAGGCTGCGAAGCTCACGCCGAAGACGCACCGACTCCTGCACTGGGTCATCGACCGAGGGCTCCACGACGAGAAAGTCCAGATCGCTGTGCCGGCGCGCCTCCCCGCGTGCGTGCGATCCAAAGAGGATCACGCGAGTCTGCGGGGGCGCAGCATCGAGCAGTCGCCGCCCCGCCTCCGCTATCAGCGCATCGTCAACCACGAACGACACGGTAGCGCGGCGTCGGCTCACGCGCTCACTTGGCTTCGTGCCGGCCGCGTACCCGGCAATCGACACTTCGATTCTGATACTAGGCTGCCAGACAGTCGTCTTATGGAGCCTACCGGGATCGAACCGGTGACCTCCTGCTTGCAAAGCAGGCGCTCTCCCAGCTGAGCTAAGGCCCCTGGAAGGCTCAGAGGATACCCGTTGTGAAACAGAGCCTTGTCGCCCAGACAACGCTACGCCACCAATACACAGACTCGAGACGATCCGGACGCGAAGCGATCCGGGCTGAGGAGCGATCCAGGCCGAGGAACGATCCGCTACGACTCCGTCGCCTCGACGGCTGGCGCCCCGACCGGCGCCTGTGCGCTGGCGGCGCGATCCCGCTCGGCGAAGTACTCCGCCCCCTCGATGCTGACGTGCGGCATCGCCCTGTCAAGCCAGGCTGGCAGCCACCAGTTGATCCTGCCCATCATGATCATCAGCGCAGGCACGAACAGGCAGCGCACGATCGTCGAATCGATGATGATCGCGATCGCAAGGCCAACGCCGAACTGCTTGATCGTCGGGTCGCCGTTCAGCAGGAAGCTGCCAAAGACGAACACCATGATCAGCGCCGCTGCGGTGATCACCCTTGCACTCGTGACGAGGCCTGAGACGACGGAGTTGCGGTTGTCCTCCCCTGCGTGGACATGCTCCTCGATCTGGCTGACAAGGAACACCTCGTAGTCCATCGAGAGCCCAAAGAGGATCGCGAACATGAAGAGCGGCACATAGGAGACGATCGGCACTGGCCCGCTGAGGCCGATCGCTTTGCTCAGCCAGCCATATTGGAAGATCGCTGTGAGAACGCCATAGGAGGCGCCAATCGAGAGCAGGTTCATGATCGCCGCCTGCGGCGGGATCACGAGGGTCCTGAAGGAGAGCACGAGCAGCGCGAAGCTGAGCACAATGACGACGAGGATCTGCAGCGGCAGCTTGCTCGAGATGCGCGAGGCGAGATCGACGTATCCCGCGGTGCTGCCACCGACGTCTGCATGCATGTTCGTGCCCTGCTCAGCCTTTGGGATCACGCTGGAGCGCAGGCGTTCGACGAGTTTCGCCGTCGCTTCCTGCGCGGGACCTGTCTTCGCGATCACGTTGAAGAAGCCGATCGTCCCTGCCTTGCTGAGCTTGATCGGCGTGATCGCCGCAACGCCAGGCGTCGCGGCAATGTCCCGCTGCAACGCCTGCAACCGCGGGTCAGTCGCCCTGGGGTCAGCTTCAGAGGACGCGCTCGGCGCAGCGTGCTCCGCGTTCGCCGAACCCTGCGAGGAGGCAGCCGCCGAGCCTGGGCCTCCCGCAGCCGCTGCACCGCCAGAGCCCGCGGCAGAGGCACCACCTGAGCCCGCAGCGGAGGCTCCGCCAGAGCCCGCAGCGGAGGCTCCGCCAGAGCCCGCGCTGGAGGCACCCCCTGAGCCCGCGGCAGAGGCACCACCTGAGCCCGCGGCAGAGGCTCCCACAGAGCCCACGGCAGCCGCGGAGCTCGAGCCTGTGGCGGACGGCTGCGCAGGCGAGCCAAGCGAGACAGCGATGATGAGCGGGCCGTTCACCCCAGGGCCAAAGCCCTTCGCGATCAGGTCGTAGGCGCGTCGCGCAGTCGTCGACGTCGAAAGCGCCGCGGTGTCCTGCTGCCCAAGCGTGAGCGAGAGCAGCGGAATCATGAGCGGGATGAGAACCGCAAGCGCAGCGAGACCCGCGACGAGAGGCCGCTTCGAGATGTCATGCGCCCACTTCGCCCAGAGTCCAGACCTCGCCTTCTCCTCCGAGTAGGGAGCGCGCACGCGTAGCGAGTTGATTCTCGGGCCGACGATCGCAAGCACCGCCGGCAGCAGCGTGAGCGCCGCGAGCACCGCGATCACGACGGCAATCGCCGCCATGAAGCCCATCGTCGTGACGAGTGGGATGCCCGCAATCGCAAGCGAGACGAGCGCGATCGTCACGGTCCCACCAGCGAAGAACACGGCGCCGCCAGAGGTCGCCGCCGCACGCGCGATCGACTCGTCGAGAGCGAGGCCATCCTGCATACCCCTGAAATGCCTCGTTACGATGAATAGCGCGTAGTCGATCCCAACGCCAAGCCCGATCATCGTCGCAAGCGTCGGACCAACCGTGGGAACGGTCGTGACGTGGCCAAGCAGCCTGATGATCGAAAGCGTCGCGAGCAATGCGATGATCGCGTTGAGGATTGGCAGCAGCATCGCGACGACCGTGCCAAAGGTGAAGGCGAGGATCGCCATCGCGACGATGATCCCAATCAGCTCGCTGGACTCCGTGGAGGGTTTTGAGACCTTCTGCCCAAGCTGGCCGCCAGTCTGCACTTCCAGCCCAGCCGCGACAGCTGGATGGGCGGCATCGATGATTGTCTGCACTTCTTCGACAGAGAGCGAGCCTGGGCTCTCTGAAAGCGTCACCGACAGATAGCCAATCGCCTTGCTCTTGCTGAGCGCCCCTGCCCCTTCCGGCGTGAGCGGGCTGACGACCGAGGCGACGTTCGGGGCCTTTCGCACAGAGGCCGCTGCTCGTTCGACAGCTTCGGCGTGCTTCGGTTCCGTCAGCGTGCCTCTGACCGCATGGAGGACGATGGGACTCGACCCATTCGCCTGGTCAGGAAATGATTTTGCAAGGATTTCACTCGCCCGCTGGCTGTCGGTGCCTGGCAGTGAGAGGTTGTCATTGGTGTTGTCACCAAGACGGTGCGAGCCAAGCACAAGCAGGATCGTCGCGAGCAGCCAGATGCCAAGTACGACGAGCTTGTGCCTGATGCAGAGGTGCGCTAGTCGATAGAGAGGGCCCGTCATCTCACGTAGATCACCTCGAGCTGGCAATCTGCTTGACCAGCCCTTCGCTGTGGGCCATGATGGCCGCCAGGCAGCCTGCTGTCAAGCTGGCGGCCCAGACATATCAGCCACTTGTGGCAAGGGAAATCTCTGCCAGAACAGGAGCAGCCGTGGATTGGAAGCTCGAGCTCATCGCAGTGCCCGTCTCTAACGTCGACAGGGCAAAGGCGTTCTATGCAGAGCAGGTCGGCTTCAACGCCGACCATGACCATCAGGTCAACGACGAGTTGCGCTTCGTGCAGATGACCCCGCCTGGCTCAGGCTGCTCGATCGCCTTCGGCGTCGGGATCGCCGACACGCCGCCTGGGTCGTTGAAAGGACTGCAACTCGTGGTTGATGACATCGAGGCCGCCCATCGACATCTGAGCGAGCGCGGCGTGGATGTGAGCGAGATCCAGGATTTTCCCTGGGGACGCTTCGTCTTCTTCAGCGACCCCGACGGTAACGGCTGGGCGGTGCAGCAGATCCCGGCTCGGGCCTGAGCGAGGGCCAGCTAGATCCAGGAGGCAGGCTGACCTTCATCGGAGGGCTGCTGCTCGCTCTCCAGATGTCGGTCTTTGAACAGGCGCGGACGCTCATCGTCGCGTACCGGAGCCTCCCAGGCGAACTCGTCGATCTCCTCGCCGTCGACACGCGCGTCCCGCGCCTCGATTTGGCGATCCTCCAGACGCTCTGCGGAGATCTCCTCATCGATCCCAAGCAGCGCGCTCATGTCGATCTCCATCGTCTCCTGATTGACGTTCGTCGAGATGGCGACAGCCCGCTCCGCCACGTGGCCAGACTCCTCAGCGCCCTTGACGCCCTCAGCGCCCTCAGCGCCTTCGCCGTCCCCGCCGAAGGCCTCGTGCTGCAACAGCGCCATCTCGTGCGGATCGGCTCCGCGGCGACGCTTCAGCTCAAGGTGCTCCTTGATCGCTTCGTCAAGCAGTCCCATCGCCAAAACGATACCTGGCTGGGAACACGGCATCGCGAGACCCCACGATCGCCTGTTCGCCACTAGACTTTGATGATCCCGTTCAAGCCTGAACGGCTTGGGGCTATAGCTCAGTTGGGAGAGCGCCTGGATCGCACCCAGGAGGTCATCGGTTCAAGTCCGATTAGCTCCATACACGAAGTCCCTGCAAATGGGCATGTTTTGTGCGGATAGCGTACGAGGGGATCCGGCCAATCGGATCTCGTGACGGCGGAATGTGCTGCAAATCGGCCTGTTTCGGTGCTTCGGGCGAGCTCGATTCCGAGCCTAGCCGCTGCTGACAAGCCGCTCCTGGCGGGGTGAGCCGCAGCTGGCGGGGTGAGCCGCAGCTGGCGGGATGAGCCGCAGCTGGCGGGGTGAGCCGCAGCTCCACCCCGCCGCTTGCACACGCCTTCCGTGGCGTGTCCCGCCAGGCTCTCTCAGTGCCTCTTGGCCTTCTTCTTGGTCGCCTTGCGCTTGGTGGTCGCCTTGCGCTTGGTGCAACCAGTGACGCTGATGCGCGTGTTCTGATGCACCTGGGCGCCATTCTGCGCGATGAAGCTCGTTGGCATCACGAGATTGGCGGCGCAGAGGTCGCCGTTGGCGGCGAGCGCGCTGTATTTGCCCTGGGGCAGCTTCAGCTCGAACGAGCCGACAGGGACGTCAGGGACAGTCTTGAACGTAGTGCTGGTGATACCAGCCTTGCTGATGAACGTCGAGCCGACGAGGTCCACCGTCACGCCGTAGCCCTGCAGCACGACGACCAGGTCAGGAAATGCCTCGCCACCGTGCGACACGAAGTACACAGGACCTGACAACGGCACCGGCAGGATCGGCGTCGTAGCGGTTGCGGACCCGATCCTCGAAGCGACCGGGCAGGCAGCGGGGTTAGCTTCGAAGACTTCGGCGGGACAGGCCTTCTGCAGCGTCGACAGCCGCGACGGCAGCCGCTTGGGCAGCGACACCTTGACATAGGCGATATTCGACTGCCCGACGTTCTTGGGATAGGTGAGCTTGGCATCGAGGCTTGCGCCGTTTGCGCGGCTCGTCTTCCCGGAGCTCGAAACCTTGAACACCGGTTTGAACTGCAGGGCACCGCAGTTGGTGACCTGGAAGCGATTGGAGCGCTGCGCGACGGCCCCCTGACCGCCGGTGATGACGCCAGTGACTTCGCTCGGTTCGCAATCCGTCGGGTTGAAGATGAAGTTGGAACGGTTGATCGTCACGTTCACGAGCCGCAGGTTCACCGGTACGCCGCCGACGATCTGCGGCAGCGGGTCGGTCGTCACCCTCAGCTGAGCCGTGTATGGGTCCACTTCGACCTTCGCCCTGACGACGACGGTGCCAAGGTCGAACGGTCCAGCCTTTGCGGGCACCACGACCGAGAGGCCGAACGGCGCGCCCTCGTAGGGCCCAGTCATGAACACCTTGCCGCCAGTCACGTAGAACGGCGTCGGCCCAGAGCCCGCGCCGGCTGTCACGGAGCCGATCTGCGATTCCTGCCCACAGGTGCCCGCATTGGCCTGCGCTTCGCCGCACAGCGGCAGTCCTGCCAGCGACCCGAGCAGGCCCTTTGGCAGGGTCACGCTGACGCGCTGCATGCTCTGGTCGGCGTCACTGCGCGTGAACGTCGTCAGGAAAGGCGTCTGACCGCCCGCCTGCACGCTGGTGACGCCAGCGTTGAAGCCAGGTTCAAACGGTTGGATCGAGGTGCACGGCGAGCCATTGGGCCCAGAGGTCAACTGGAAGGTCATCGTCCTGTGCACTGGGTCGTTCGGCGCCGACCATGGGTACAGGTCGGCTTCGGTCGTCTGCGCCAAGCACGACGGCGGCGTCGTCAGCGGCGCCCTTGCGCCAGACTTGAAGTGCAGCGTGATGTCGCTGAACGGCAGCTGCGGGGTTTCGTCGAACGTCGCGGTCAAGCGCCCCGTCGTCCTATTCGCCTTGATTTCGCCAGGAACCTTGATGTCGATCCCATGACGGTCGTCGCGCAACTCCATCCCGATGCGGAACATCTTCCCCGATTCGGGATCTGAGGACTCCTGCGAGAGCACGTACACGCTGCCTTCGATCGGAGTTTCCAGCAGGGGCGTGTGCAGGAGCACCGTGCCGACCTTCGACGATTCAGGGCATTCCGACACACTGGCGACGTTGGCTTTGAACTGCTCGTCCGAGCATGCGCTCAAGCCATCGGCCGCCGACGGGTTCAGCGCCATGCCTTCGGGCAGCGTGACGACCGCCTTCTTCAGATCGGCCTCAGCGAGACCCGCAGGGTTCCGGTTCTGCGGCACCGAGAGCTTCACGGCGACCCCCGTCGGGCTGCTCGCGGCGGTTGCCGTGGGCTGCACGTAGATCGTCGGGCTGAACGGCACCACTTCGCATCCGCTCACAGTCGGGCCGACGGCACTCGTCGCGGAGTACTGGTCAGGGTGCTCATAGCTGTTCGCTTCAGCCGCGAACGGCATGGCTTCGCCGGGGCAGGAGGTGGGCATGCGAAGGAACGACTTTTCGCTTTCGCCGCTTGGGCATACCTGCCCGTCACCGCCAAATTCGTTGAGGCAGTGGGCTCGTTCGCGATCGTGGCTTGGAGAAGCTGGATCGCCCCATATCGTCACGTCGGCTTCGTCGACCGGCAGCGTGGTGGACGTGTCACGGCTGACGATGTCGATTCCGTGATCGCCAGGACGGACGTAGGCGTCAAGCGTGACGACCGTCGAGAAGACGACGAAGGCCAGCTGCGTGGCGGTGCCAGGTGGCGCAACCATGTTGTACACGGGCTCCAAATAGGAAAACGAGCCTCCAAGCGCTAGGTGGGCAACTCCCACCTGGCTGCCGACCGGACAGCCGGGGTGCGCTTCGGCATCAACGTCTGTGAGTTCCGCCGCGGTGCAGACGGGAGCGGACGTCGGGTTGCCGACGAGACCGACAGGCAGGTGAACCGTCACGTCCTTGGGGTTCTCGACTGGCGCCTCGAGCGGTATCGAGCCAAAGAAGTTCGTCGCCACCGACCGAAAATGCACGTTGGTGGTGAAGTCGGCCGGCGTCGCGCCGGCTTGCGTGACTGGAGCCCCTTCGCCGTCAAAGAACGTGGCGCTCAGTGCGCTGATCGAAAACGGCCCGGCTTCGCCGACAGTCATCTGTCGTTCAACGGTGGTGCTCGAGATTGCGCCCGTACTCGCAGACACCTGATTGGTCAGGACCCCGCTCGCACCAGCGGTGACCTTGACCACGCCGTTGAAGAGATCGCGTGCGCCCGGCGGCAGCGACTGCGCGGTTGTGCAGGTCGTGGTCTGGCCGCTGGCGTTGCAACTGAGCGGCTGTTCTTCTTCGTCGGCGCTCTGCGCATAGCGCACCGAGGTGGCGAAGAACGAGAACCCACCGCCTTCCCCGAATGGTTCCAGCCCGGTTTCGGCGGTGTCCGTGAGAACGAGCGGCGCTTCGGTCGGTTCGTTGCCAACGTTCTGGACGCCGATGACGACGGCTGCGTATTGGCCGGCCTGCACATCGTCTGGCATCGACACATCGATGGCGAGCCGTGGCCCCGCGGCCCAGCTCACCGTGGGAGCAAGCGCCGCCAGGCAGACGAGGGCGGCGAGAGCCAGCACTGCGCATTCGAGAGTTCGCGACTTGCATTTCACCATGTTTTCTCTCCCTAACGCCGAGCGCCGTTGGATGTGCGTTTGCCGATCTTTTTGACCCTGTACAGCGTGCGAGCGCGCGTCTTGCAGCGCATGCGCGCCTTGTGCCGGCGCCCGCATGCCTTCAGAGCTCGAGCGAGCTTCTGGGCCCGAGTCAGCGCCTTGGGCTTGCTCTTGCCCCCCGAGGTGGGGGCCACGACGTTGCCCAGGCCGGTAAAGCCGGAGGCCGTGTCGAAGCTCGGCGCCGCGCTCGGCGTGCCCTGACATTCATCACCGACGCAGCCGCCTGTCTGCGGCGTCGGTTCAGGCACTCCGCCGCCTACGCGAACGTCGTAGAGATCCACCAGCGTGTCTGTGTCGAAACCGACCAGCTCGTCGGCCGTGACGATGAAGGCGTCGTCGCCGTTTTCGTTTGCGGCCACGAACCACGCCCCCTGTTCATCCGTCCCAGGGGAGAGCAGCGATAGCTGACCGGACTGGACGTCGTACTCGTAGGCGTCTGGACGGCCGTTGACGTCGCCGGGCACCAAGGATTCGGGCGTGGTGAAGAACACACGACTGCCGTCTGCCGAGACGAAGCGCTCGTTTCCGAGCGAGTAGAGATGAGCACCCGCCGTCGTGGCTTTCGGTTCGACTTCGACGCTCGATGTCGTGAGCATCCCGTCAGGGCGACACGAGACACAGCGCAGGCTTTCGCCTTCCTCGTCGTAGACATACATCTCCTTCACCCCTCTTCCCACCGGGGCGCTCGTCAACTGTTCTTCCGCGGTGAACGCCAGCACACGTCCGTCCTGAGATGCCCGCGCCGGTTCCGACTGACGATAAGCAGGGTTCTCCTGCATCGGAGCGACGAAATGGATCGTCCCGTTGTCCCAAAGGTACATTCCGGCTTCTGGAAATTCTGGGGTTGCCTCTGTATAGAAATAGATGCGACTGCCATCTTCGCTGACCGCATCTACTGATGTCTTCGGCAATTGGAACGGCTTCACGCGAGCGATGAACGTGAGATTCGATTCACTCGTCGGCGAGGGACCGTCCTTGTACATGTACAAGCCCAGCGGGGCCCCGCCCGGGTCGGAGTCGGTCAGTCTGTCAGCAGTAGTGAACAGAATCGTGTTGCCGTCCCTCGACATCCACTGAAACTCGACTTCGCTAGGTTCGGACACCGGAGCGCTCCCCTCCGATTCGCTCACCCATGCGGTGCTCGCGCCGTTGCGCCTGAGATACAGCTGCTCCTGCCCCCCTTCGCCTGGCGAGATGAAGACGATGCGCGAGCCATCGCGGGACACGGTCGTGCGATCCGTTCTCGGAATGTGATAACTAAATTCTTCGATTGCCGCGCTGGAGTCAGAGGCGGGCGAACCGTCTGGCAAGATCCCGACGAGCTTCAGTTCACCGTGATCCCATGCGTAGAGCTTTGGTCCGCTGCCTTCTGCCTGCGGCAGAAAGTTGATGCTCGCTTCGAACGTTATGACCCCCATGTCGCCCGACGAGCCCCGCAAGGAGTTGTACAGGTCGAACGGCGCAAGGCTGACTTCGCCCACCGGCGCCGTCAGCGTCTGCACGGCTCCGGTGGCCGTGTCCAGTCGGTAGTTGTTGTAGGCGCTTTCAGCCGCTCCGGCCGCATCTCGCAGTGTGTACGCTTCCACCGCCACATAGTTGAGGTCTTCGGAGTAGGCCTCAAGGATCGTCGCTCCCGTGATGAACTGGAATGCATCGCGACCCGGCGTCGGCGTGATGCCG
This sequence comes from Solirubrobacteraceae bacterium, assembly GCA_036490555.1. Taxonomy (GTDB): domain Bacteria; phylum Actinomycetota; class Thermoleophilia; order Solirubrobacterales; family Solirubrobacteraceae; genus Palsa-744. The sequence goes on from DASXDO010000006.1 coordinate 72,410, forward strand.
TGACTCGTCCACCCGCCTTCGGGCTGACGCGACGCCAGGTATTGGGTGAAACCACCCCCGCCCGAGCCTTCGACTTCACCGAAGCCGGCCAGAGCGGAGTACACCACACGTTCTCCGTCAGGCGTCGATTGCGTGAGCAGAGTGTCGCCCTCCACGTTGGTGCCGTTCTTTTCGAGCGGCGAGACCATTTCGTAGGCGCGACAGTCCGGCAGGTACGTCGAGTTCTGTTCTTCGCGGTGCCGTTCGTTCGAACAGCTTTCAGCCGCCGACGCACCGGTGCAGATCGCCAGCGACAGCACGGCGACGAACGCCGTCGTGATCCATGTGACAGCGTTGCGACCACCCATCAAAACCCCTCCTGAACAGAATCGACGCGCTTGACTGCAAAGCGGGCGCGCAGTGTGCTGAACGCGAAACTCAGACTTCTTCATAGAAGCGATCAGGCCCCTCTCTCCGATTGATCCCAAGAATGGCTGCAAGCAACAGCCGCAAGAGGCCGCCGGAGCCTCTCTCCATCTTTAACCCTCATAGCCAACCTGCCCATCAATCCTTCTCCGCTAGCGCTTGCTCTTCGCAAACGCCCGCTCGGCCGACAAGCGGCATATCGACACTGGTTTGCGTTGGTAGGGGTTTCATGTAGTGCTTTCCCGTGCTGTGTCTGCTTGGCTTGTGATGCTGCGTAAGAGTTCTCTGCCTGTTGCGGTCAGCCGCCAGTTGTTCGCTTCCCCGCGTGGCAGGTTGTCTTCTGCGGTGTTTTCCAGCAGCTTGTGCTGTGCTAGGCGCCAGAGCAGCTTTGATGTCTGTCCCGCGTCGGCGATGCCTGCGTGATCGCTGATCTGGCGATTGCTCGCTCCGCTACCGCTCGCAGTCAGCTCCGCCAGTGCCTGAAGCACCCTCGCGGTCCTGTAGGTCAGTCGCATCGCAAGCCCGGCAAGCGGATCGGCGACACCAGCCTCGACTGTGCTTGCCAGCGGGTCCGGTGGCAGCGCGCGCTTGATTTCACGTCTCGCCGCGACGGGCCCTTGATATGGCAGCACGATCATTGCCATGAGCTCGCCAAGCAAGCCACGCACCTCCGTCTTGGCGCCACTGCCGCGGCTCGCCAGCCGTGCTGCGATAACCGAGCTAGCCGCTCCGACGAGCGCCTCCGCCGTAAGCCCGCTTGCCAGCAACGTGCGCGAATCCACACAGCGGCCCTCGTCAACGATCCCGGTGAGGCGGCGTATGAGGCGCTTGTGCTCGCGCTGCACGACCTCTCCGGCGCGCTGAGACTCGATCAGACAGGCCCTTGCAAGCGTAGGGTCGCTCTCGGCTAGGCAGAGGATCGTCCAGAGGCCGATCCTCACCCGTTCACTCCACGGCAGCTCGTCCAGCCCGAGGGTCGCCAGCAGGCCTTCGACGCGGCCCTCTGTGTCTGTGAGGACCGCAGCCACACACGCCTGGCGGTTCTCGAAGACATCATAAAACGTGCGCCTCGAGACACCTGCACGCTCACACACCCCACCAGCTGAAAAACCCTCATACCCCGCCTCGGCAAGCAGGCCAACAGCCGCATTCAGCAACCGCGCGCGCTGCAGGTCAGTAATGCTCTGCCCCTGCCGCAGACTCTGAGTGCGCTCGCTCCTCACACGAGAACGCACAGAACGACGATCAAGGCCAGCCTTGCCGCCGCGCCCAAGAGCCTCTGCGCGCTCAGCAGCCATGGCCACCCACCCCACCAGCGAAGGAAAAAGCGGAGGGCACGTCAGCGAGACGGCCGTGACCAAGCGCGTCAGTACCCGGCGACGTCACCGCCGCAGTAGCGTCGCCGAGCGCGCGACCTGCTGCGGCTAGCTCACAGGGCCAGAGAGAGAGAGAGAGAGAGAGATGCGTCAGCCTTGCTGACGCATCTGGTTAAAGCACCCACCCTAGGCGCAACCAAACCCCGCACGTATGAACTCTTGTGTTCCACGCTAGCTCAAGCCCCTTCAAACGCTCGAAAAGGTCCCTCTCCAGAAACCATCCCCTGCTGCACACAACCGGTCACAAGACAAAGCAACCAGCCCCAACCACATCTATGTAGACACCCGCCCCTAGGTCTGAACCTTAGAAACAGGTGTGCTTTCAACGTAGCAGAAGGCTGCCGAGAAAGTCAACCCGGCCCCCAAAGCCCCCACCAGGACTGGAAATGCGGGAGCTCTCAGCACCCAACAGCTGGCGCGCACAGTCCAGTCCCTGGCGCGAGCACAGGGCAGGTCTGTACCAGGCGTCACGCTGCCATCATCAAGCGCTTACGCGATAGTGGAGATGAACAACGCCGTTCTTGAAGCAGCGCTCATCGAGCAGTTCGAGTTGCGCGCAGACGTTCTCCGGCAGGATGCGCTTGCCGCCACCAATCACAACCGGGCACAAGAAGAGATGGCACTCATCGACAAGCCCAGCCGCGAGCGCCTGACCGGCGAGCTCGCCGCCCCCGATCGTGATGTCGGCCGTCGAGGACAGCTTCAGTTGCCGGACCGCATCCGGGTTGAACTCCCGTGCGATCCGGGTCCTCGCGCTGGATGGCCCCAGAAGCGTCCGTGAGTACACGACCTTCTCAGCGGCCCGCCAGATCCCGGCATAGTCCCAGAACACTGCCGACTCATCGGCCTCGGCGCTCACGGTCTCCCAGAACACCATCGTCTCGTACATCCTGCGCCCGTATAGGTAGGTGCCAATCGGCCGCTCGAGATCGTTGACAAACGCATGCACCTCCTCATCCGGTGCCGCCCAGTCGAACCTGCCGCCCGCGTCCTCGAAGTACCCGTCAAGCGAGCTTATTGCCGAATAGATCAGCTTCGCCATCTCCACTCCAATCGATCATTGCCTCAGCCTGGCGCAGCTCGACGTGCTTTGCCAAGCGCAAGCGTGAGCTCGCCACCCGTCGGCGCGCTGTCCGGGTCTATGAGGGATTGCAGCATGAGCCCGTCGCTTACGCTCATGAGCAGCGAGGCGAAGTGTCGGGCGTCTGCGGGATCGATGCCCCCATCAAGTGACTCGACGATCATCGCGGTGACTGTGTCACGCTGCCTGCGGTAATGCGTGACGAGCTGCTCGCGGACTTCCGGCGAGCGTTCGATACCTGCGACGATCTGGATGAAGCCAAGGAAGTAGGGCCGCATCTCGTCGAAGTCGTCGAGGACCATCTCGAGGGCGCGCCCGAGGCGTCTGGCGGCCGGCACGTCAGGGTCGGCGCTGATCGTGCGGGCCACAGTTTGAGCCCACTCCTCGAAGACGAGCTTGGCAGCCTCGTCCAAGAGCGCATCCTTGGATCCGAAGTGGTAGCTGATCGATCCAAGGTTCGTGTTGGACGCCGCGACCAGATCTCGTGCCGTGATGTCCCCGCGACCGGATTGGCGCATGAGAGCCTTTGCGGCCCTCAGCAGCGCATCGCGATGGGTTTCGCGCGCGGGCTTGGACGATCGCGCTTTGCTGGCCTGCCCAGACGATTCACGAACCTCCTTGGACGCTCGCGCTTCACGTGCCGATTTGGATGACGACTTCTCGCGTGCCGATTTGGATGACGACTTCTCGCGTGCCGGCCTGGACGACGACTTCTCGCGTGCTGGCCTGGACGGCACCAGGTCAGCGGGCTCGCTTGCGGGAGATGAGTCCACTCGCGAGCAGTGTTGCAAGACCTGCGTAGACCGGTAGTGGTCGCCGGTAGCGCACGATGCCAGAGGCGATCGCCAGGCAGTAGACACGCAACAACTGTGTGTCGACGCGCCTCGTCAGACGCTTGGCCCTGATGGACCCGACCCTTGCCTGTCCAGGCCCACTCAAGAGCGCCGCCTGCAGTGCGATCAGGCCATAGAGCGGAACTCCGCCGGCAAGCTCGGCTCTGATCAAATGCTCGCGAGTGCCGTGAGCGCGAATCAGCCGCGCGATCTGGCGCATGTGCACGAGATGGGCGCCAAGAAACCCGCCGCGAAACGGAACCGCTGCACGGGAGCCGACGCGATCGGTGAGCAGGCTTGCGACAACGAAGAATGGCACCGTAGCGTGTGCCGTCACCCGCAGCGAGCTGCTCTCCTGCGGACCGTACTTCTCTGCCTGGGACTGCGCGAGCGCGCCGGCGAGAACCCCGGCGCCAAAACCTGCTGCCGCTGGGCCGATCTGCCCCCGTCCTCGTGCGCTCATGACGATCGTCTGCTCCCCCTCCGTCTCAGCTCCATTCGTCTCTCTGGTGGCGGTCATGGCCATGAGCAGGCGTTATAGCAGATTCTTATACAAATGTCTAATATCGCGCCCTGGCAGCACGACAGTCGACCGCCAGCTGTAGCCTTGCCGCCTGTGAGCAGAGTTGCATTGGTGACAGGGGCGTCATCTGGGATCGGTCTCGCGACCGCAGAACGGCTTGCGCGCGAGCCTGGCACTGAGCTGATCCTCGTCGCGCGGCGCGAGGAGCGCCTGCGCAGCCTCGCCGAGTCGCTGCCGTGCACCGCCAGCTGGGTCGCCGTCGACCTTACAGCTGAGGATGCGCCAGCAAGGGCTCTCGCCCACGTGCAGGAGCGAGGTGGCGGCCGTCTTCACCTGCTCGTCAACAACGCAGGCGCCGCCTGGCGCGGGAGCTTCGCCGAGACCGGCTACGCCAACGTTCACCGCCACATGGAGATCAACTTCGATGCAGTCGTGCGCCTCACCGAGGCGCTGCTGCCAACCCTGCGCAGCAGCGCGCCAAGCGCGATCGTCAACGTCGCAAGCACCGCAGGGCGCGTCTCGCGCGCCCGCTCCGGCGCCTACTCGGCGAGCAAGTTCGCGCTGATCGGCTGGAGCGACGCGCTCTACCTCGAGGAGGCGCCGCACCGCGTTCACGTCGGCATCGTGCTGCCAGGCTTCATCCCCACCGAGGGCTTTCCCGCAGTCGAGCTGCGCGAGAAGGCCCTCACCCGCATGATGCTCTCCACCCCCGAGCGCGTCGCCGAGGCGATCTACCAGACGGGCCCCGGCGGCAAGGCCGAGCGCTATGTGCCAAAGCCGTACGCGCTTGCGGCCGCATCGCGCACGCTGCTTCCGGGCCTAGTCCGACGCGTGCTGCGCAGCGGCGCAGCGGGCTCGCTGACGACAAGCACGATCGCCGACGGCACAGACACCGACCGCACACGCTGAACGCGTCGCAGTCGTCAGGCTGGCCATGTGAGCACTGCGTCGCAGACGGTGAGCCCAACCCGCTCGCCAGGCGAGACGTGAGTGCCTCCAGGAACACGTACGACCAGCAGCTGCCCGCCGTGCTCTGGCCCCAACCGCACGTCGACCAGGCTCTCGTGGCCATGGTAGCCAGCTCTGACGATGCGCCCAGTCGCGGCGCTCTCTTCGCCGGCGGAGCCCAGCTCGATCTGCTCAGGACGAATCAACACGCTCACCGGGCGAGGGCCAGTCGAAGATGGGCGCTTCCGCGAAGATCGGAGCTCCTGCCCTGTGACAGGAAGATTGCCGAGCTGGGTCTGAACGTGGTCGCCGTCGAGGACGCCATCGATCACGTTGGCCTTGCCGATGAAGCGCGCGACCTCCTGGTCCACCGGTCGCGTGTAGAGATCGCTTGGCGTCGCGCACTGCACGATCCTGCCGTCTCGCAGCACAGCGACACGATCCGCAAGCGACAGCGCCTCGTCCTGGTCGTGGGTGACGAGCACCGTCGTCGCGTCCGCTTTGTCGAGGATCGTGTTCACGTCTTCCCTGACGCTTGCACGGAGATGCGCGTCAAGCGACGCGAAGGGCTCGTCAAGCAGCACGATCTGGGGGTCGACGGCGAGCGCCCGAGCGAGCGCGACGCGCTGCTGCTGGCCGCCTGAGAGCTGGTGGGGATAGCGTCGCTCCAAGCCGGCGAGGCCAACCATCTCGAGCAGGTCTCCCGCGCCGTTGCGCCGCCGCGCGCGAGGCAGCCCGAAGGCGACGTTCGCCTGGACCGTCAGATGCGGGAACAGCGCTCCCTCCTGAGGCACGTAGCCGATGCGCCGCCGCTCGGCGGGCACGAACTCGCGCTCGCCATCGATCGTGCGGCCCGCAATCGCAATCGTGCCGCGATCCGGACGTTGAAACCCAGCGAGCAGGCGCAGCAACGTCGTCTTGCCGCTGCCCGATGGCCCAACGATCGCGGTGAGCGAGCCCGCTGGCACGGTGAGCTCGACGCCGGCGAGCACAGGGTGCGCACCGTAGCTCTTGTGCAGGTCAGTGATCTGCAGCTCGCTCATCGCGCAAACGCAGCCCTGGACGGAAGCCTGTCGAAGAAGCGCCCCAGCACATAGCTCGGCACAGCGGCGATCACGATGATCGCAAGCGCGAACGGAGCGGCCTGACCGTAGGCGAGATTCTGCTCATATGCCCAGAACTGGGTGGAGAGCGTTTGCACGCCTGTCGGGATCAGGATCAACGTCGCGGTGAGCTCGGTGACGGCTGAGAGGAACACGAGGCAGAAGCCTGCGGCAAGCCCAGGGCCGATCAGCGGGAGAGTAACGCGCCCCAGCACGGCGAGACGTCGCTGGCCCAGCGAGCGGGCGACCGCTTCGAGGTCAGGGGGGGCTTGTGCGAGCGATGCGCGAACGCAGACGAGCGCGAGTGGAAAGAACAAGATCGCATAGGCGATGATCAGCAGCGGCGCGCTCTGGTAGAGGAAGCCGTTTGCGTCGCGCTCGGTGAAGTAGGAGAGGGCAAGGGCGATCACGAGGCCTGGCATCGCGAGCACGAGATAGGTGCCACGCTCGAGCAGCTGGTAGGCGCGCTTGCTGTGGCGCAGCGCGAGCAGCGCGACTGGCAGTGCCATCAGCGTCGTAAGCGCAGCGGCGATGCCGCTGTAGAGAGCGGTGTGCCAGCCCGCGTCGAGCAGCGAGACCCCGGTGAGATAGCCACGCCCGGACTCGAGGATCCAGTAGACAGCGGCGCCGACGGGCACACCCAACGCAAGGCCGACGAGCAGCCCGAGGCCCGCCAGCGCGACGGGCGTCCAAGCTCCGAGCCGCTGCCGCTCAGCGATCCGCTGGGCGAGCGGACCGGAGCGGCTGACGCGGCCGCGGCCGCGCGCAAGGCCCTCGCCAGAGAGGACGATCAGGCCGAGCAGCACGAGCACCAACGAGAGCGCCGACGCCGCCGGGACGTTGAAGGAGATGCCGAACTCGGTGAAGATCTCAGTCGTGAAGGTCTGGTAGCCAAGGATCTCGAATGCGCCGTACTCGGCGAGGATGACGAGCGCGACGAGCAGGCAACCGCCGAGGATCGCGCCCCGCGCCTGTCCGATCGTGATTCGCCAGAACGTGGCCAAGCGCCCTGCGCCAAGACTGCGTGCGACCTCCTCCTGACCGGGGTCGGCGTTGCGAAAGCTCGCCGCGACTGGCAGGTACACGAGCGGGTAGACCGCGAGCGTCATCACGAGCACGGCGCCGCGGAAACCCTGCACCGATGTGGACAGCGATGCCCACCCGAAGCTCACGACGAAGTCGGGGATCGCGAGCGGCACCACGACGAGCACGGCCCAGAAGCGTCGGCCAGGCAGGCTGGTGCGTTCGATCAGCCAGGCGGTGACGGTGCCGATGATCGCGCAGAGCAGCGTGACGACGACGATCAGCCGCACCGTGTTCCACAGCAGTGTCGCGGTCAACGACCGGAAGATCAGGTGCGCGATCGTGCCCGCCCCGGCATCGCTGGCCTGTAGCAACAGGAATGCGAGCGGCAGGACCAGCACGAGCGCAACCGCGAGGCTGATCGCCAGCAGCCGCCATGGCGCCTGCGCTCGCAGCGCAGGCGCCATGCGGCCGACGGTTGCCGACCGCTCCGCCTGACCAGCCGTGACCGGCCGCGCCATTGTCAGCCTCCTGGCAACGCCTGGCTCACAACAGCCCGGCCTTGCGCAGCAGCGCGATCGCGGTCGAGCCGTCGCCGAGCTGCGGGATCGTGATCGGGTTCGGCTGCAGTTGGTCGAACGGCGTCTCTGGCGCAGTTGGGGTGACACCATCGTCGAGCGGATACTCGAAGCTGATCGAGTGCGCAATGATCTCCTGTCCCTGCTTGGAGACCAGGAACGCAAGGAACTTCTGCGCGAGTGCCTTGTGCTTGGAGGACGCAAGCATGCCCGCTGGCGAGACGTTGAGCACATAGCCAGGGTCGCGTGGCGCGAAGTACGCGATCTTCGAGTGCACGTTGGACACGCCGAGCTCGGCGCGCATGCGGTACCAGTAGTACTGGTTGACGACACCGAACGCGACCGCGCCGCGGTTCACCTCGTCGGCGATCGTCTCGTTGTCGGGGTAGACATGACTGCCTGCGTTTTCCTTGATCTCCTGCAACCACTTCAGCGTCGCTTTCTGCCCGTACGCTCGCGCGTAGGAGGTGACGATCGGCTGGAAGTCCGTCTCGCCCGCGGCGAGACCGAGCTTGCCCTCATACCTCGGCTCGGCAAGTTCTGAGACGTGGGAGGGTAGTTCGCTTGCTTTGATCAGGCTTGGGTCGTAGATCAGCACGCTCACCCGCGCCGAGACGCCGACCCAGTCGCCCTTTGGCGAGTTGTACTTGCTCGGCGTATGTGCAAGCGTCGCTGAGGCAACAGGAGCGAGCAGGCCCTTGCCCTGCAGGTACTCGAGCGCTGGCGAGTTCTCCGTGTAGATCACGTCGGCCGGCGACTTGGAGCCCTCGGTCACGATCTCGTCGGCGAGCGTGTCCTCGTCGTCGTTGCGCACGTTCACCTTCACTCCAGTGGCCTTTTCGAAGCCTTCGACGAGCGCATCGGTCGTCTGCTCATGCTGCCCGCTGTACAGGGTGATCGACTTGCCAGAGGTCCCTGAGGAGCCTCCGCAGCCTGTCAGCACGCACGCTGACGCAAGGAGCGCCACGGCCAGCGAGGCTAAGCTGTGAATCTTGGCTTTGGTCATGCGCAGCTCCTTGTAGCTCATAGTTCGATCCCTGGGCAGAGGTCTTCGACCGTCTTGGTTGCGCTGTTCACCGCTGCCTGGGCCGCATTTGATCCGTTGCTCGCGGTGAAGTGCTGGTAGGCGGAGTCAAGGCTGCCGATCGCGCTTGCGAGCTTCCCGTCGGTGGTATGGATCTCCCGCAGCGGCAGGATCTGCGCCTGCGCATGGCCGACCGGGTCGGCTTCTGGGTCCGGTCCATCGCTGAGCACCGCTTCGATCCGCTTGCAGGCCTGCCCGCCAGTCTGTGCGCTGGAGCTCGCTTTGGACGATCCGCACGCGGCGAGCAGGAGCACCAACGCAAGTGCAGCGAGCGCTGCCGCTGCGCGCCGTCGACCGACTGGCGGGACTGCTTCTGTCATGGATGCCTCCTCGAGCAGAGATGGGACCGGCCGGACCAGCCGATGGGGCCGGG
>DASXDO010000007.1:0-1913 GCA_036490555.1 Solirubrobacteraceae bacterium
ATGAAGCGCTGCTGCCCCAGCGTCAGCTGCTCTCGCGTCTCATCGCTCATCGTCATCCCCTCGACACGCGGCCGATTGCCGCTGCCAGAGCATCGAGCCATCAGCTCAGCATCGGAAGAACGGGGATGCCGGAGTGCTTACGGCTGGGCAAGCCGGTGATTCGCGGAACGCGGATTCCGGTGGAGTTGATCGTGCGCAAGCTGGCCGAAGGCGCGTGCAGCCGTACCCCAAGCTCAACACGACCGACATTCAAGCGGCGCTCCGCTATGCAGCGGACTCGCTCGCTCACGAGGAAGTCCTCTTGAGCGCAGCTGGCTGAGAAAACTCAGCCGCAGACCAGGCGACCGATCGCCGACGCGAGCTGCGATTTCACCGTCTTCGTCGTCGCGCGGGGCATCGGACATCCTGTTGCCTCCATCGCCGAGCGTATGCCCTGGGGTCGAGGATGAAAAAGGTTATCGAACTCGCAGCATCCGAGCGTCGATTGCTTCTCACCGAAGACAAGGATTTCGGACAGCTCGTGTTTGCCGCCGCGAAGGAAAGCTCGGGCGTCATTCTCATCCGCTCTCCCGCACTGCAGCTCGAGAGAACCCAAGCGTCGCCGGGCGATCACAGCGTGAGTTACGTGGCTCGATTGCGACCGGGCTCCATGACGACGAAACGGCTGGAGAGCGCGCCCGCGAGCTCGGCAAGCAGCTTCACAACCGCCTCAGCGAGCGTCGAGCAACCGGTCGCCAGGCGATCATCCCGCAGCAAGGCCCACTTGCTCAGGCTCGCGTAGCGCCGCTGGCGCCTGCCGGCCAGGAGCCGTCGTTGACCGCCTCGAATTTCCTGCCACGAAGCAGCCACTCACAGCCTGCGGTAAGCTAACGCCCATGCTTCACAAGCCCTGCTGCGAAGACATGCGTCGGCAACTTGAGTTTCGTTGTGCGGACCACGCCGACCTCTCAGATTGTCCGGATTCGCTCGGTGTCTTGCTGGAGAATCCTGCTAGATTCGGCATTCGCGTGCACGATGGCGGGTCGTCTTTTGCCGCTATTCGCTACTGCCCCTGGTGCGGCGCGAGTTTGTCAGGTTGTCATGAAAGCTAATGTTCGGGCCAACCAGAGCGCGATGCTGGATGCCGAGGAGGCATCGCTGCGCGCCCGACTTCTAGCGATACTGCCTGGTGCCGCCGCTGGAGGTGCTCAGCTCTTTTTGAACTCGACGAACTCGCCGAAGACTACTGCGCGCTATTCTCACGAGGAGGCTGACGCGCTATTCATGTCGGCCCAACGCTGCATGATACTGCGCGCGAAACTTGGGCTGGACGCCGAAGGCGGCGTCGCAGGCCACTTTCTGATCGCCTGCCGGGAGGCCGCAAGTGGTGATGCGCACCGCCGCGGGCCCCGCAAGCTGGCAGAGTGGCTACTTACGAAGATCACGTCATGACCTATAAATTCGCGATCGAGCGAGTCGCGGGTGGCATTTTCGATGCGCTGTGGTGAGTGCCAGAGAGGGGACACTCGTCATGGTCGGCTATGGGTCGGGAGCGTGAATAGCTACGACGACGCCGAGGGGCCGCTCTGGAGCGTGCACCTCAAGGCTGCACGCGCTCGGCGCGACACGGCTGATGCGACGCGCGCCGCACGGCGCGAACTCACCCCGACGTGGCCGGCTCGCTAGCGCGAATGACCGCGCCCAGCCACGCCGAGATGTCGGCGATCTCCTCCGCGCAGACTCGGTGCTGCATCGGGTACGGCTTCCATTCCACGGCATAACCGCGGGCGCGTAGCAGGTCGCGCGAGCGCTCGGCGGCCTCGATCGGCAGGATGGGGTCGTCGACACCGTGGCACATCAGGATGGGAACGCGCCCGTTGGCGCTCGACGCCTCGTCGATTGCGGCTCGTAGCGGCAGATAGGCGGAGAGCGCG
>DASXDO010000008.1:0-210868 GCA_036490555.1 Solirubrobacteraceae bacterium
GGGTGGCTCGCCGCTGCTCTGGCAGAACCTCTTCTGGTTCTTTGGGCACCCAGAGGTCTACATCATGATCTTGCCCGGCTTCGGGATGGTCTCCGAGATCCTGCCCGTCTTCGCGAAAAAGCCGATCTTCGGCTACAAGGCCGTCGCGGCTTCCAGCGTCGCGATCGCGTTCCTTGGATTCCTTGTCTGGGCGCACCACATGTTCGCAACGCCAACGCCGACAGTCGTGCTCATCTTCGTGATGATGAGCTCGTTCCTGATCGCGGTGCCGACTGGGGTGAAGATCTTCAACTGGATCGGCACGCTCTGGCAGGGCTCGATCGAGTTCAAGACCCCCCTGCTCTTCTGTGCGGGCTTCATCGCGCTCTTCCTCATCGGCGGCATCTCCGGTGTGTTCCTCGCCGTCTTCCCCGTCGACTGGCAGCTGAACGAAAGCTACTTCGTCGTCGCCCACATCCACTTCGTCCTGATGGGCGGCGCCGTCTTCACCGTCTTCGCTGGGATCTATTACTGGTATCCGAAGATGACGGGAAGAATGCTCAATGAGACGCTTGGCAAACTCAGCTTCTGGCTGATGTTCATCGGCTTCCTCGCGACGTTCATGATCCAGCACGTGCTTGGTCTCGACGGCATGCCAAGGCGCGTCTACGAGTACCAGAACATTGGGCACCTCGCGCTCTACAACCAGATCTCGACAGTCGGCTCGTTCATCCTCGGCCTCGGCGTGCTCGTCTCGGTCATCAACTTCGTGCGCAGCGCGAAGACCGGCGCGATCGCAGGCCCTGACCCGTGGAAGGCGAACACGCTCGAGTGGTTCACGACCTCGCCGCCGCCTGTCAACAACTTCGACGTGATCCCCAGGGTGCGCTCCCCCGAACCGATGAAGGACTACCGCGCCGAGATCGAACGGCGTACGCGCCAGCCTGAGCCGGTCATCGCCGGCGGGGGCACGTCCGCAGGCTCGTAGGCAGCATGGCCGACACTGGCCTCATCTCCCCAGCAGCCGGGGCGCAGCACGCTCACACGGGCGTCAAGCAGCTCGTCAGCGACTACGTCGAGCTCACCAAGCCGAAGGTCCAGACGCTCCTGCTGCTCACGACGATCGCGACGATGTACGTCGCGGGCGACCCTTCGCCTGGGCTCGTGCTGCTCACCTGCCTTGGCGGCTATCTCTCCGCTGGCGGCGCGGGCGCCGTCAACCACTGGTTCGACCGCGACATCGACGGCAAGATGGCGCGCACCGCGAACAGGCCGATCCCCTCTGGGCGGGTCGCCCCGCGAGCTGCGCTGCTGTTCGGCTGCTCGCTTTCTGCGCTCTCCTTCCTCGAGCTCTCACTCACCGTCAACGTGCTCGCAGCGAGCCTCTCCTTCGCCGGCTTCCTTGGCTACGTGCTCGTCTACACCGTCTGGCTGAAGCGCCGCACGCCCCAGAACATCGTGATCGGCGGCGCCGCCGGAGCGATTCCACCGCTCGTCGGCTGGGCGGCAGTGCGAGGCTCTGTCGGGGGCACCGCGGTGCTGCTGTTCTTCATCGTCTTCTTCTGGACGCCCCCCCACTTCTGGGCGCTCTCGCTGCTGATGAAGGACGAGTACGCGAAGGTTGGGGTCCCGATGCTGCCGGTCGCACGCGGCGAGGCTGAGACGCGCCGCCAGATCCTGCTCTACTCGCTGCTGCTCTACGCGGTCACGCAGCTGCCCTTCTGCGCAGGCGGCTTCGGCGGCATCTACCTTGCCGCCTCGATCACGCTTGGTTTCGCGTTCGTCTGGGGCGCGATGCGCCTCTATCGCAGCGCTGAGCGCCGCCAGGCGCTGCAGCTCTACCTCTTCTCTTTGCTCTACCTCGCCCTGCTGTTCGCGGCAATGGTCCTCGACGCGAAGGTCTGAGCGCGCGCAGCGCGTGCCCGCCATCCCCAAGCCATATAATCCTCCGAGGAACAGCATGAACAGACGACTCGCCCAGAAGAACCTCCGCACCGCACTGATCGTCTCCGCGATCTGCATCTTCATGTTCGGGCTCTCGTTCGTCGCGGCGGCGCTCTACATCTCATGAGCCCGCTCGATCCTGAGATCCCGCCCGCAGGCGAGGAAGTCCACCTCCCTGGCCCCAGCATCCTGCCGCTCGTGATGGCGGTCGGCATCACGCTCACGGTGATCGGGATCACCACCTACCTGGAGCTGACCGCAGTCGGAATCGTGATCATGGTCCTCTGCGCCCTGCGCTGGATTCGCGACACACGTCGCGACATCGAAGAGCTCCCTCTAGACGAGCACTAAGACCCAGCCGAGCGCCATCTAGGACGCCGCTGAGCAAGCCAGGCAAGGACGCAGCGAGCGAAGTGTGCTTTGCACACGAGCGAGCGAGGACGCCGCATGGCGCCGCTCAGCGACGTCCTAGGGGGGCGCCGCGCGCGGTCCCTCAACACGCGCGCGGCCCCCTACCATGCGTACGCCCGTCCGCTCAGCGGGCTGCACGCACCACCTCTCTACCCCACCGCAGCACCAGCGGGGACAGGGCAGATCGCACCGTCGCTCGTCCAGCAGCGCACGATGTCGCGCATCGAGAGGATGCCGATCATCTCGCCCCGCTCCACGACGATCAGATGGCGGAAACCGCCCCTTACCATCGCCGCGGCGGCCTCCTCGAGAGACCATGTCGGCTCGGCGAAGACAGCGTCGCTCGTGAGGTGCTGGGAAACCGGCTCCTCGTCCGGGCTCGTGCCCTCAGCCAGCGCGTCGAGCACGTCGCGCTCGGTGAAGATCCCTGGGCCGTTGCCATCGGGATCGATCACCACCGCTGCGCCCACCCGGCGCTCTGCCATTGCCTTTGCCGCCTCACGCACCGTCTGCGAGGGGCCGATGGTGAGCAGCACCGGCGTCATCCCTTCGCGTACTTGCATGATCCATGGTCCCTTCGTCTTGTATTGCCTTGCCGGCGGCAGGCCACCAGCTTGCAACTATTGACTCAATGTAGTCCGTTTCCTGCTGTCCGTCAAGTACCCCTCAGGTACCCCGCAGACGCCTGTTTGAACCGTTCGCGGCGGGGTCTCCAAGCGCCCGATTCAGGCCGCTGGGATCGGTGGGATCGCCTCGACGTCGCCTTCTGCGGCAGCGATCACCTTCATCGCAACGCCCTCCCAGGACCACAGCCTCCCCACCGTCTCGACCACCCCGGAAGCGGCGTCTGCACGGACGTCTTCAGACTCCTGCAGCCAGCCGACGACCCTCTCCGCGAGCGCTCGGACAGAGCGATCGTCAACCTGGAAGGACAGCAGGCCTGCGACCTCGGCTGGCACCGCCGCCGCGAGCGCCTCACTGACCTCCGCGAGCCCCGAATGGGCTGCGCTGATCGGCAGCGCGCCGCAGGCAGCCGCCTCGGCGGCAACCATCCCGAACGCCTCGGGAAACGTGCTTGGCACGACCAGCGCCTCACAGGCGGGCAGCAGGTCGACGAGCTCCGCATGGTCGAGCCTGCCGGTGAACGTCACCTGCGAGGCCAGCGACGCGCAGCCCTGTAGATATGCCTCCCGCGCGTCTCCTTGCAGCGTGTCGAGGAAGGCAAGCAGGTGCCTCAGAGGCGCTCTTCGGCCGCCCTCCAGGGCCCTGCCCTCAGCGGCCAGCGCCGCGACGGCGTCGAGATCTCCGCTCGCAAGACAGCTCAGCATCCGTTCGAGGCCTTCCCGGAAGCCGCCGAAGCCGACGATCACCAGCTTCGCGCTCGGCACGTCGATAAGCACGAGCGGCCAGGCGGCGAGCAGCAGGTCGACGCCCTTGCTGACGATCAGCTTGCCGACGTAGCCGACGATCCGCTCGTGCGCAGGATCGACGCTCGCAAGCGCGACCGCGGCCTCCGCCTCCTGCCTCACGAACGCGTCGTTGTCAGCCTCAGCGGTTTTGCTCTCGGCCGCTTCTCCGCCGGCCGCCTCGAGTCGCTGTACGAGCCCAGCGAGCCTGCTCGCCGCCTCGTCGTGGCTGCGCGGCTGGAAGCGGTGCACGTCCACGCCTGGGGGCCCCAGGCGGGTGCGCCGCGTCAGGTCGTGCTGTGCGACGAAGCGCTCGCCAAGCGCCTCCCAGAGGCTCTCCGCCGTATGGCGTGAGCCGGCGAGCACGGCGTTGGCCGCCGCGACACCCTCTTCGGCATAGGGCAGGAAGCGCTTGGGCTCGCGCTTCACCGTGTACTCGAGCGCGCTGCCATGGACCTTCACGGCGTATGGGACGTCCTCGAGCGCCCGCGCGAGGATCGCGGGGCCCATCACGAGATGGTTGGCGAGCGCCAGCTGCGGACTCGCGTGCGCGACGACCTCGCGTACCGCCGCGACGTTCGCCTCGACGTAGCGCTCCACCTCCGCGTCTGTGCAGTCGGCGAAGGTCTTCGCCTCGAACCCCTCGTAGCGGTCGTGGACGTAGACGGGCAGCAGCGTGCCGATGTTCGGCCTATAGACGGTGCAGCGCGGCTCTGAAGCGCCGCTCAGGCTGCGCAGCTCGAGCCGACCTGTGTCCCAGTCCCCCGCCGCCTCGACGAAGCGATGACTCTCAGGGTGCCTGTCCTGGCAGACGAGGTGCACCTCGTGGCCCAGCGCGACGAGCGCTTCGGCGAGCTGGGCGTTGTAGACGTTGGACCCTGTGCCCCCCAGCAGGTAGCCGTGGAAGATCAGGATGCGCAGGCGCTTGGAGCTCATCCCATCATCCTCCCATTTCGCTCAACTGCAGCCCGGCCGGTGCCGATTAGATCGACGTGCACAAAAGCCGCTGGCAACTTGCCGTTCCGCCTGACGCAGCGAAGCTCACAGCGGAGGCGATCGACCGCCTCGACCGCCTGCCCGTGATGGACCGCGCCGTCCAGCAGGTGCTCGCGGTCACCGACAACGAGGACAGCGGGCTCGACGAGCTCGTCGCCGCGCTCGAGGCGGACCTGGCGCTCGCGGTCAATCTGCTGCGCTACGCGAACTCCGCCTACCTCGGCAGCCCGATCCCGGCCAAGACGATCCGCCAGGCGGTCGTGATGATCGGTCGCGAGGCGACACGGGAGCTATGCCTCGAGGCCGTGACGTTCCGCTTCTTCGAGCTCGCCCCTGGCAACGGCGGGATCTCGCGCGGCCAGATGCACACGCACGCCGTCACGGTTGCAAGCCTCGCCTCTGCGGCCGCGGAGATGGCCTCTGTGCCAGCGGGTCTGCCGCATCTCGCTGGGCTCCTGCACGACTGCGGCAAGCTCGTAATGCCCGTCGCATTCGGCGAGCAGACGATGGACGATCTTGCCGCGCTGCATCCGTCGGGAGCGGCGCGATCGCAGGCGGAGTGGGAGCAGCTTGGCATCGACCACGCCTACGCAGGCGCGATGTTCGCCGCCGACTCCGGCCTCGACGAGCAGGTCGTCGCAGCGATCGCGTGGCACCATGGCGGCCGGCGTGGCTGCGTCGCGCCGACGCCTGAGATCGCGTGCGTGCAGCTCGCCAACGCGGTCGTGGACATGCTCTCAGGCGAGCTTCCTGACGAAGCGCTGCTCGACAGCGCCCTCAGCACGCTTGGACTCGCCCCTGACGCGCTCGACACGCTCGCCGAACGACTCAGCGCGCTGGCCCGCAATGACGGCAAGGATCTTGGGGAGCGCATCGCCAAGCTCGAGCAGCTCGCCAACACCGACGAGCTCACGGGACTCGCAAACCGCCGGCATTGGATGTCAACGGTACGTCAGAAGATCACCTCTGGCGCGCAGGGCAACGTGCTGCTCTGCGACCTCGACAACTTCAAGGACGTCAACGACACCCATGGCCACGCCGCCGGCGATCTGCTGCTCGTCGAGGTGTCGCGCATCCTCACCCGTCATGGACTCGCCGGCCGCGTCGGCGGCGACGAGTTCGCGTTGTGGGTCAGCGGCGATGGCGCGACCGCCGTCGCGAACCGCATCGTCGATGAAGTCGCCGCCGCCTTCGGCAGCGACCACGCGGTCGGCGTCTCCGTCGGCGTCGCGCCAACGGCGAGGGATCTCGCTGACGCGCTCGAGTACGCCGACCGCGCACTGTACGCCGCAAAGGCAACGGGTCGCGGCCGCGCCAGCCGCTTCGCTGAGGAGCTCACCGCTTGACGTTCGCGCGCTTGCCGCAGACGAGCACTTCACGCTGGAGACTCTTGTAGAGTCTGCCCCATGAGCGTGAATCAGCGATACCGGATGCGCAGCCCCTCCAGCGGGCGCGAAGTCGTGATCGAGGCCGACCCAGATCAGATCTACGTCGACCGCGACACAGGCGATGAGCTGGAAGTCGTCGGCGTGCTGCTGCCGCTGGCTCCGTCGCAGTCGAAGCTGCCCTGGTCACTCGAGAACCTGCGCTTTTGCAACTGGTGCGGCCAGCTCGCTCAGAAGGACCTGAACGACTGCCCCACCTGCGGCAGGCGCATGGGCCCGCCTGGCTCGTGAGCCGGCGCCTGGCGACCACGATCGCGATCCTGGTGCTCTGCCCGCTGGGCGTGAGCGCTTGCGGCGGCACCAATGTGGCCGTCTCCAAACCGAGTAGCACGCCTGAAATCACGCCTCCAGGCGAAGCGAGCGCCGCATCGACCGGGTCGACGACGAAATCGTCCAGCTCGAAATCCACGAAGGAAAGCGAAGCTGGCGAAGAAGAAACCAGCGAAGAACTTCCCGCCGAAACCGAAACGGGCGGCATCGAAGCTGCCGAAGAAGCGGAAACCGGTGGCGAAGAAGCGCCCGTGGAAGCCGAAGAAGAAGCGTCTACCGAAGCCGAAGCCGAAGAAGCCGGCGGGGCGAGCGCGCCGTAGTCCGACTCAGGGCGTCGCGATCAAGGTCGCGCTGTAGGCGAGCCTTGCCGTCAGGTACTGGCAGGCGTATTCGGCGTTGGACTTCAGTTCGGTCTGAGCCGTCTCGGTGTTCGTGACTGAGCAGCTTTTCGTAGGCCTGCTCGCGCGCCAACCGGTCGTCTTTTCGAAGCCAAGCGCAAGCGCAGGCGCCCAGGTCGGAACGGTCAGCGCGACGACCTGGCCCGCTTTGACCTTGATCGACTGAGGCAGCGCGAACTGGACGTTCAGCCCGAAGTACGGTTCGAGCTTGATCAGTTCGCTCTGGGAAAGCAGTTTGTAGTAGATCGCTTTCTTCTTCTTCACGGGCATCAGGGTCGCGATGCTCGCCTCGGCGACGCCGCCCTCGTTTTCGTCGAAGAACTTGATCTGGGTGCTCGTTGGGCGGCCCAGGTCGATCGTCCAGGCGACGATGCGACCGTTCTCAGGGATCACAAGCGGGTTTTCGATCGTGCCGACTTTCGTCTGGAAGCCCGTCGTGCGGCTCACGGCGAGGCAGGGCGCTTCGGTCGTCGTCGCGCCTTTGGTTTCCGTCGCTTCGGTGCTCGCTTCAGCGCTGCGCGCAAGCGGAGGCAGCGTCGCAAGGCTTGGCGTCAACGCGCTCGTGCCGCCGCTCAGCAGAGCGTCGGCGTGCCTGCTGCGCCGGACGCGAGAGGTCTTCGCGGTGCCTTTCTTCTTGCCTGCGGCTTTTTTGCGTTCTTCGCTTTCGATGCGCTTCTTTTCCGCTTCCTTCGCACGCTTTTTTTCTTCTTCGATCGTCTTCTTCTTTTCTTCTTCCATCGCTTTGCCAACCGAGCCGATCGGGCCTGCGGTGCAGCTCGGCACGGTCGTCGGTTCGGTCTTCGCGATGTAGCCGACTTCGGTGAGGGTCGCGTCGGCGGCGCCTGGAAGCGCGAGCACCAGGGCTGCGCAGCCGGTGAGGGCGCAGCCGGAAATCGTTGTCAAAGCACGTATGCGCATGTCTTGATTGAACACGAAGAGCCTGGATATGTAGCGGTTGGGTCGATGCGGCTCAACTAGTGGCCGCGAAGCTGATTCGCCGCCTGGACGATCTCTCCTGCGTCGCCTGGCGTAGGCGTCCAGGGCAGCCGCAGCGGATCGTCTGCATAGCGAGGGATCACGTGAAGGTGGAAGTGGAAGACCGTCTGCCACGCGCGCGCCCCACAGGAGTTGAGCAGGTTGACGCCCTCGGCGCCAAACCGCTGCTTCGCCTGGGTCGCAAGCGCCTGGGCTTTCAGCATCACAGCAGCGAGGTCATCGCCGCCGATCTCGATGAGGTCGCGGGCATGCTGCTTCGGAATCACGAGCAGATGGCCCCTCGTCGCGGGATTGATGTCCATGAAGGCGAGCGTGCGCTCGTCCTCAGCTATCACCGTCGCTGGCAGCTCGCCTGCGACGATCTTGCAGAAGATGCAGTCTGGATCGGCCATAGCGACCGCAAGGTTATTGCGTGGAGAGCTCTGCAGCCTGCGCAAGCCGCTCGCGCGCGTGGACGATCGCCTCCTGCACGCTGCTCACCTCGCCTGCGTACTGGGCTTCGGCGAGGGCGCGCAGTAGCGCGCCAAGTAGCGGCCCACGCTCGATTCCGAGCTCCTTCGCGAGCGCGTCGCCGCGCAGGAGCGGCTGCGGCGCGCCCTCGGCGCGCCAGTGCAGAGCGTCTGGCAGCACAGCCCGCGCAAGCGCCATGTGCTTGTCGATCGACTCGACAGCGCGGTCGCCGCGCGTCGCGAGCCGATCGGCGATCGAGAGCAACGTCACGTCGACCTCGACGGGCTGGGTGAGGTCGAGGTAGGAGAAGACAGTGCGTCGCACAAGCGGCTGCGGCTCGTGCACGAGGAAGCCGAGCCGCAGGTGGTGGCGCACGAGCGCGGAGATGTGGGAGCGCAGGCGCTCGCTCGCGCGCAACCGCCGCAGGATCGTGCCCGCCAGCTGTGCGCCCTCGGCGTCGTGGCCGATGAACGTCACCCTGCCATCGGTACGCACCTCGCGCGTCGCTGGCTTTGCGATGTCGTGCAGCAGCGCCCCCCAGCGCAGCGCGGAGCCGCGCGTCAGGCCGTCTGCAAGTGGCTCGCTCAGCAGCCTCTCCAGCGCATCGCCCGCGACGCCGGCGACCGCGCCAGGATCCCGCTGCAGCGCGATCGCATGCTCCAAGACCTCGATCGTGTGGCCGTGGACGTCAAGATGGTGGAAGCGACTCTGCTCCACGCCCTTCAGCGCCTCGAGCTCCGGCAGCACGGCCGCCATCGCGCCGATCTCGCTCAACAGCGAGAGACCCCGCACCGCTTCCTCGCAGTCGACGATCCGCGCGAGCTCGGCGAACGCGCGCTCGGCGGCGACCCCGCGCAGCTCGCCGGCGGCCGCGCACGCAAGCTTCAACGTCGTCCTGTCTGGCGTGAAGCCAAGCTCGAGTGCGATTCGCACGAGCCGCAATACCCGCAGCGGGTCGTCGAGGAAGGCCGCCGGTCCGGCCGCCCGCAGGCGCCGCACGGCGAGGTCCTCCATCCCGCCGAGCGGGTCGATCGTCACGCCGCCGACGATCGGTTCGGCGATCGCGTTCACGGTGAAGTCACGCAGCAGCAGGTCCGCCTCCAGCGAGCCGCCGCGCAGCGGCTCGAAGTCGACCTGCCAGCCGTCGCGTGGCGCGACCACACGCCAGCCGCCAAACTCACGCGAGAGCGCGAAGCAAGCGACCTGACGCCCTGCGTCTCTCGCGGCCTGGGTCAGCGCGCGCGCCGCCTGGCCAGGATCGCCGTCGATCACGACGTCGAGGTCGTCGGGAGCCGCGCGGCCAAGCGCCCGATCGCGCACGGCGCCACCGACCAGCCAGGCGCGCCTGCGCGCAAGCGCCGCACGCGCGAGCTCGAGCACGTCGCTCATTGCGCCTCCAGCGGCTCCGCCGCCGGCGCCCCGCCAGAGATCACGCCCGCCTGATCCTCGTCAGGGCCGGCGAGCGGCTCGCCATCGCGATGGTGGCAGCGCGGCACGCGCGCCGTCAAGCCGCAGCTCACCTCGTAGTTGATCGTCTTCAGCCGCTTCGCGACCTCCTCCGCGGTGATCCGCTCGTCGCCATCGGCGCCGATCAGGACGGCCTCCCGCCCGCGCAACGCCTGCGCCGAGCTCAGATCGCCCGCCGCCGCGAGCGAGACGGTCACGTTGTCCATGCTGACGGTGCCGACGAGCGGCCATCTGCGCCCGTCGATCAGGACCTCGCAGCCAGGAGAGAGCGCACGCCGCCAGCCGTCGCCATAGCCGATCGGCAGCACCGCGATCGGCAGCTCGCGCTCAGCGACGAAACGCCGCCCATAGCCGACACTCTCCCCCGCCGCGCAAAGCTTCACCTCCGCGACGTAGGAGCGCAGCTCCAGCGCGGGCTCGAGCTCGACCGCCAGTGGGTCGGCGCCGAACGGGTCCATGCCATAGACGGCGATGCCGCAGCGCACCATGTCGAGATGCGAGCCTGGGTCGCGCAGCGTCGCGGCGCTGTTGGCGGCATGCGCGAGCAGCCCAGGGCGCTTCGCCTTCAACTCTGCGACCCACTCGCGAAAATGCTGCAGCTGCCCAGCGAAGAAGCCTCCGTCGTCGCGATCGTCGGCGGTCGCGAAGTGCGTCATCACGCCGACCAGCTCGACGTTGTCCGACGCCTCGGCGGCGGCGAGCACGCGCTCGGCCTCGCTGCGGTCGCGCGTGCCGAGTCGCCCCATGCCTGTGTCGAGCTTCACATGGACACGGCCGCCGCCTGCGCGCGCAACCGCCTCGACTTCGTGCTCATGCCAGACGACGACGTCGGCGCGCGCCGCAAGCGCCTCGCGCCGCTCCTGCTCGCTCAATGCACCCATCACCAGCAGAGGTACCCGCGCCAAGCCCCCGCCGCGCAGCTCGACAGCCTCCTGGGCGCCAGCGACCGCGAGCCAGCTCGCGCCGCCCGCGAGCGCCGCTCGCGCGGACTGCAGCGCGCCGTGCCCGTAGCCGTTCGCCTTCACGACGGCGCACATCTGCGTCTCGCCCGTCAGCTCGGAACGCAACCGTCGCACGTTGCGCTCGATCGCGGCGACGTTCACAGGCGCAAGCGCCCTGCGCATCGCGTCGTGCCGACTCATCGCTCGCCCCTGCGCGCATGCCGCGTCATCGCCCGCTCCTCGCACTGTCGTAGACGATCAGCCGCGCTCTCAAATGCTGGACGCTCGTTCTCACGCTCCACCCCCTGCCCGCGCGCGACCGAGCGCAGCGATCACGTCGCTCGCGATCACCGCCTCTGCGCACCCCTGATCCTCAGCGGCGATGCGGGCGGCGGCGGCGGCGAGCCACGTTCCCGCGGCCGCCGCCGTGAACGCGGGCAGGCCCTGAGCGATCAGCGCCGCGATCACGCCTGTCAGCACGTCGCCGGTGCCTGCCGTCGCGAGTGCGGGGCTGCCACCGGGGCTGACCGCGACGAGACCGCCTGGGTCAGCGATCAGCGTGTCGTCGCCCTTCAGCAGCACCGTCGCCCCTGACAGCTGCGCTGCGCGCCGGGCGCAGGCGAGACGTTCGTCCTCGACCTCGGCGGAGCCGATCTCCAGCAGCCGCCCCAGCTCGCCCGCGTGCGGAGTGAGCACGGTCGGCGCGCGGCGCTTTGCGAGATCGGCGAGTCGGCCGGCGTGGGCGTTCAGGCCATCGGCGTCGAGCACCAGCGGGGCCTTCGCATCGCGGGCAAGCTCGCGCGCAAAGTCGACCGCCTCCGCGGTGCGCCCGAGACCTGGGCCGAGCGCAAGCGCACCGGCCTCGTCCCCGAGCTCCAGCACCTGCCGGACCGCGCTCCTGGCGAACCCTCCGTCCCGCTCGGGCATCCCCCTGCTCATGATCTCCGGTCGCGCATCCCCTGCGAGGATCGGTTGTAGCGAGGCCGGCAGGCAGACAGTCACGTAGCCCGCCCCTGCGCGCATCGCCGCGGCGGAGCTCATGCGTGGCGCGCCCGTCAGCCCCGCCGAGCCGCCCACGACGATCACCCTGCCGCTCGTGAACTTCGTCGAGGAGGCACTTCGCCTTGGCAGCTGCTCGAGCACCGCAGCCGTGATCAAGCCGACGTCGGCCTCCTGCGGCGCGCCGCGCGGTATCCCGATGTCAGGCACCTCGACCGCGCCGGCATGCTGCTTGCCTGGCGAGACCCAGAGCCCTGGCTTGCCGGCATGAAAGCTGACCGTTGCGGCAGCGCTCACCGCGACGCCTGTGACCGCCCCACTCGAGGCGTCCACACCACTCGGCACATCGACGCTGACGACAGGCGCATCGGCGGCCTTGATCGCTTCGATCGCCTGCGCAAGCTCACCCTCTGGGGGGCCCCTGAAGCCGGTGCCAAGCAGCGCATCGACGATCGTCTTGGCTTTCGCAAGCGCAGCGCTCGCCTCCGTGGATGGATCGCCGTGAAGCCGTATCGGCGCATCTCCTTGCAGGCGCGCAAGGTTTTCAGCCGCATCGCCGCTCAGCTCAGACGGATCGACGGGCATCAACACGTCCACGTCCCGTCCCGCATCGCGCAGCAGCCGCGCCGCGACGAGCCCGTCGCCGCCGTTGTTGCCCTTGCCGCAGAGGATCGCGATTGGCCCATCGGGGCAGACCCGCTCCGTTGCCGCCGCGACGGCGGCGCCGGCGCGCTCCATCAGGTCCAGCGAGGGCGTGCCGCGCTGATCGATCGCCCAACGGTCGATCGCCCGCATCCGTTGCGCGTCGGGAAGCGGAATGCACCACTGCGGCAGGGCGTCCATGGACGCGATGCTAGAGCGAAGGGGCGCGTCGAGGGATCGTCGGCAAGCCCGTTGCACCCTCGCGGCCCTCTACGAGGCGCACGATGGCGGTGCGACTACTCGACTGTCACGGTCTTCGCGAGGTTGCGCGGCTGGTCGACGTTCAGGCCGCGCCTGCGCCCGATCTGGTAGGCGAGCATCTGCAGCGGGATCACTGCAAGGATTGGCTGCAGCATCCAATCGATCGCGGGCACTTCGAGCGCAATGTCGAGATGGCCCTCGATATCTGGGTTGCCTTCGGTGATGATCGCGATCACCGTCGCACCGCGCGCGCGCACCTCCTGCATGTTCGCCGCCATCTTCTCCAGCACAGGCGAGTCGGTCGCAAGGCAGACGACAGGAGTCGCATCGTCGAGCAGCGCGATCGGACCGTGCTTCATCTCGCCGGCCGCATAGGCGTCGGTCGCGATGTAGGCGATCTCCTTCAGCTTCAGGGCGCCCTCCAGCGCGATTGGCAGCCCGATGTTGCGGCCCATGTAGAGGAAGAATTCGCTGGCGCCGTAGCGCTTCGCGATCTCCGTCACCTGCGGCAGCAGACCAGGGTCGCCGTCCGCCTCAGGCGAGCCAGTCAGCTGCGCAATCTGGTGCGGCAGCTGCCTTATCTGGCCGACGAGCTCTGCGATTCGCTCGGACGTGAGCGTGCCGCGCAGCTCGGCGAGCCGCAGCGCGAGCAGGTAGAGCAGGGCTGCCTGGCAGACGAAGGTCTTCGTCGCCGCGACGCCGATCTCCATGCCCGCCCGCGTGAACAGCACGCCGTCGGCCTCGCGCGTGATCTGCGAGCCCATCACGTTCGTGATCGCGATCACGCGCGCCCCCGCTTCGCGCGCAAGGCGCATCGCCGCAAGCGTGTCCGCCGTCTCACCGGACTGGGAGATGCCGATCACGATGTCCGCTGGACCGATTATTGGCTGGCGGTAGCGGTACTCGGAGGCGATGTCCATCTCTACTGGCACGCGCGCCCACTGTTCGATCGCGTACCTGCCGACGAGGCCCGCGTGGTAGGCGGTGCCGCAGGCGACGATCACGATCCTGCCGACGTCCTGCAGCAGCGCCTCGTCGAAGCTCTCCTCCTCGAGGTTGACGCCGGCGCCGTGCGAGATGCGGTCGGCGATCGTCTCAGCGACGGCCTCTGGCTGTTCGTGGATCTCCTTCAGCGTGAACGTCTCGAAGCCGCCCTTCTCAGCTGTCTCCTCGTCCCAGTCGACGGTCTCCAGCGGCCGCTGCACCTCCTGCCCATCGGCGGCAAGGATCCGTACCCCGTCGGGCCGCAGCTCGGCGATGTCGCCGTCCTCGATCTGCTGGATCGTGCGCGTCTGGGCAAGGAACGCTGGCACCGCGGAGGCGATGAACTGCTCGTGCTCGCCGCGACCGAGCAACAGCGGCGTTTCCCTGCGCACGCCGACAAGCAGCTCGGGCTCCTCGGCGCTCATCGCGACGAAGGCGAAGCGCCCATCCAGCTCGTCGTAGGCGCTGCGCACCGCTTGCGCGAGATTGCCCTTGTAATGGTGGGAGACGAGGTGCGCGACGACCTCAGCGTCCGTCTCGGAGGTGAAGACGCCGCCTTCATCCGTCAGCCGCACCTTCAGCGGCTGGTAGTTCTCGATGATCCCGTTGACGACGACGTGGATCTTGTCGGCGGTGTCGAAGTGGGGATGCGCGTTCTCCTCGCTGACCCTGCCATGCGTGGCCCAGCGCGTGTGCCCGATCCCGGCCACCGCCGGCCCGTCGACGCCGTTGACAGTCCCTTCGAGATGCCCGTCCCCTTTGGGCACGCCACCTTTGGGCACGCCACCTTTGGGCACGCCACCTTCGGGAGCCCCACCTTCGGGGCCGCTGCCGGTGCTATCGGCGATCCCATTCAGCTTCGCCTCGAGCGCATCGAGTTTGCCGACGGCCTTGATCGACTCGATCCCGCCATCCGCGATCACGGATATGCCCGCGGAGTCGTAACCCCGGTATTCCAGGCGCTTCAGTCCGCTGAGCAGCAGCTCGCGCGCCGACCGGTGGCCGACGTATCCAACTATCCCGCACACCGCGCCGAAGATACCAGCGATCGCTCAGTCGGCCGAGCGGCTCAGCTGCGCCTCGATCGCGCTGACAAGCCGCTTGCAGAGCTCCTCCGCCTCCTGCTCGCTTGGCGCCTCGACCATCACGCGCACCAGCGGCTCGGTCCCGCTGGGGCGCACGAGCACCCTGCCGCGCCCCATGAGCTCCTGCTCGACGCGCGCCGTCTCCTGCGTAACAGCCTCAGCCGCGGCAAGCTCAGCGCCGCGCAGACCCGCATCCACGGGCACGCGCACGTTCACGAGACTCTGCGGCAGACGCCGCATCGCCTCGCGCTCGGCGAGATCGGCACCGCCAAGTGCCTCGAGTGTCAGCAGCGCAGCCGCAATCCCATCGCCTGAGGAGTTGAAGCCAAGCTCGATGATGTGCCCAGACTGCTCCCCGCCAAGCTTCCAGCCCTTTGCGCGCAGCTCCTCGAGCACGTAGCGGTCGCCGACGCTCGTCGTTACGACATCGATCTTGGCCTCCTGCATCGCGGTGTGGAAGCCATAGTTGGTCATGACCGTGACCGCGACGCCGCCGCCAAGCAGGCCGCGGCGCTGCAGATCGATCGCCGCGAGCGCGAGCAGCTCGTCCCCGTCGATCACTGTGCCAGCGCGATCGACGGCGAGCACTCTGTCGCCATCGCCGTCGAAGGCAAAGCCAACGCTGTGCTCGCCAGCCTGCATCAACTTGATCAGCCCCTGCAGGTGCGTCGAGCCGCAGCCGTCGTTGATATTGCGCCCGTCAGGCTGCACCGCGATCGCCGTCACCTCGGCGCCAAGGCGCCTGAAGATGTCTGGCGCAACCGCGTAGGTGGCGCCATTCGCGCAGTCGAGGGCAATCCTCATCCCGTCGAGGCTCAGCTCCGCGAAGCGCAGGTGCAGCTCTCTGACGTAGTCCTCGCGCGCTCCCCGCAGCTCTCTGATCCGCCCAATCGCAGGAGCGCTTCCGTTGGATGCGGCGGAAGCCTTGGCCGACCTCTCGACAGAAGCCTTGGCCGACCTCTCGGCAGAAGCCTTGGCCGACCTCTCGGCAGAAGCCTTCGCCGAACTCTCGGCAGAAGCCTTCGCCGAACTCTCGGCGGGAGCCTTGGCCGAAGTCTCGGCGGAAACCCCGCCGGCATCGCTGGCGCCATTCAGCTCAGCTTCACCCTTCAGCTCCGCTTCGATCCCCTGCTCCACCGCGTCTGAAAGCTTGAAGCCGTCAGGCCCGAAGAGCTTGATCCCGTTGTCGGCGTAGGGATTGTGCGAAGCAGAGATGACCGCTGCGACGTCGAATCCGTACCTGCTCAAAAGCAGCGGCGCCGCGGGCGTTGGCAGCACGCCGCCAAGCAGCACCTCCCCGCCGGCGCTGCTGACGCCGGCCGCCAGCGCCGCCTGCAACATCTCGCCAGACTCGCGAGTGTCTCTGATCAGCAGCACGCGTGGCTGCTGCGCCTGCGCAAGCCTCGTTACCGCCCTGCCAAGCCTCAGCGCGAGCTCCGCGGTCAGCTGCGTTCCGGCGACGCCGCGAACGCCGTCGGTCCCGAACAGCCTGTCTGACATCAGGGCTCTAGCGCTTGGAGAACTGCGGCCGCTTGCGGGCCTTCTTCAAGCCGGCCTTCTTGCGCTCCTTCACACGCGCGTCGCGCGTCAGGAAGCCCCTGCGCTTCAGCTCGCCGCGCAGGTTGGGGTCGGCCTCGATCAATGCTCTTGCGATGCCATGCCGCAGCGCGCCCGCCTGGGCGGCGATGCCGCCACCGTGCACGCGCGCGACGACGTCCATCCGCTCATGGAAGCCAACCGTCTCGAGCGGCTGGCGAATGTTGCGCTGCAACGCCGCGCGGGGCACATACTGCTCGAGCTCCCTGTCGTTGACGAGGTAGGAGCCTGAGCCTGGCTTGAGTATCACCCTTGCGATCGCAGTCTTGCGCTTGCCTGTCGCGGCGTAACGCGCGCCTGCGGCAAGGTCGATCGCTGCCGATGAGATCGGCTGCGGAGCCTCCTGCTGCTCCTCGCCAGACTGCTCAGGCTGCTGCTGGTCCTCCTCGGAGGCGTAGGGGTCGGTCGCGTAAGGATCGACCGGCTCGTCCCTGCCGAACGGATCTGCGCCTTCTGGCACGATGTCGACCTCGAGGTGCAGTCCGGGGACCTCCGGCTTGACGCGCGGGGCGGGCTCCTCCTCGTCCTCGTCTCCCTCGTCCTCGTCGGCCTGCTCTGCCTCCGGAGTCGCCTCCGCAGCCTCCGGAGCTGCCTCAGCGGGCGCCTCCGCAGCGGGCGCCTCCGCAGCGGACGTCTCTGCGACGGGTGCCTCCGCAGCGGGCGCCTCTGCGGCGGGCGCCTCTGCGACGGGCGTCTCTGCGACGGGTGCCTCCGCAGCGGGCGCCTCTGCGGCGGGCGTCTCTGCGACGGGTGCCTCCGCAGTGGGCGCCTCTGACGGAGCATCCTCCGCCGGCGCCTCGGCGACTGGGGCCTCCTCGGCAGCAACCGGAGCCGCCTCAGCGGGCGTCTCGACGGCTTGCTCCTCTTCGGCGACCGGTGCCTCCTCGGCGACCGGCTCCTCAGCAACTGGCTCCTCAGCCGGAGTACCCTCGACGGCTGGGGTCTCTACAGGAGCCTCCTCAGCCACCGGCTGCTCCTCGGCGGGGGTCTCCTCGGCGTTCGGCTCGTCGGCCATCAAGTCTCGATCTCCAGCGGTTGTGGTGTTTGCGCCGCGTGCGGATGCTCGGGGCCCGCATAGATCTTCAGCTTCGTCAGCTGCTTGCGGGCCAGCCTGTTGCGGGGCATCATGCCCTTCACCGCGAGCCTGATGATCTCCTCGGGACGGCGCTGCTGCATCTCTTCGAAGGTCCGCGACCTGATGCCGCCTGGGTAGCCGGAGTGCCTGTAGTAGCGCTTGTCAGTGCGCTTGTTACCGGTCACCGCGATCTTCTCCGCGTTGATGATCACGACGAAGTCGCCTGTGTCGATGTGCGGCGTGTACTCCGGCTTGCGCTTGCCCCTCAGCAGGTCGGCGATCTGCGTGGCGAGACGGCCAAGCGTCTTACCGTTGGCGTCGACGAGCAGCCAGTTGCGCTCTCTGTCAGTGGGCTTTGCGACGTAGGTCTTCGTATTCATGGTTTGTGCGTGAAGGTATGGCTCGTAACGTGAAAATGCCGCACGCGGTCAGCCGCGCGCGGCGCGAGGCAGCATCATAGCGCTGAGCGGCCTGCTCGGCGGCGCGGGCCTCTTACTCCCACTCAATCGTTCCGGGCGGCTTGCTCGTTATGTCGAGCACGACGCGATTCACCTCGCGCAACTCACCCATCATGCGCGAGGCGACCTTCTCGAGCAGGTCGTAGGGCAGGCGCGCCCAGTCGGCCGTCATCGCGTCGTCGCTCGTCACGGCCCTGATCACGATCAGGTGCCCGTAGGTGCGCTCGTCGCCCTGGACGCCGACGGTGCGCACGTCGGGCAGCACGCAGAAGGACTGCCACAGCTCGCGGTAGAGGCCCGCGCCCCTGATCTCCTCCTGGAGGATGTGGTCGGCCTCGCGCAGCAACTGCAGGCGCTCCTTCGTCGCTTCGCCGCCGACGATCCTAATCGCGAGGCCAGGCCCTGGGAAGGGCTGGCGCCAGACGAGGCGCTCGGACATGCCAAGCTCCTCGCCGACCGCCCTCACCTCATCCTTGAATAGCATCCGCAACGGCTCGACGAGGTCGAATTCGAGGTCCTCTGGTAGACCGCCTACGTTGTGGTGGCTCTTGATCGTCGATGCGCCAGGGCGGCCGCCTGACTCGATCACGTCGGAGTAGAGCGTGCCCTGCACGAGGAAGCGCGCCTGGCGGTCGCCCTCCGCGAGCTTTGCCGCCTCGGCCTCGAAGACCCTGATGAACTCCTCGCCGATCACCTTGCGCTTGCGCTCGGGCTCGGTGACGCCTGCGAGCTTGCCAAGGAAGCGCTCCTCCGCGTCGACGACGACGAGTGGCACCTTGAAGGCGTCCTTGAAGGTCTTCACGACCTGCTCGCCCTCGTCCTTGCGCATCAGGCCGTGGTCGACGAAGACGCATGTCAATTTGTCGCCGATCGCCTTGTGGACGAGCAATGCCGCGACTGAGGAGTCGACGCCGCCTGAGAGGCCGCAGATCGCCTCGCCGTCGCCGACCTGGCGTCTGATGCGCTCGATCTGCTCCTCGACGATCGAGGCGGGCGTCCAGCTGCGCTCGCAGCCGCAGACATCGGCGAGGAAGCGCGTGAGGATCTGCTGCCCGTAGGGCGTGTGCACGACCTCAGGGTGGAACTGGATGCCGTAGATGCCGCGCTCGGCGTCCTCGACGGCCGCGACAGGCGAGGCGGTCGAGGAGGCGAGCGCGGTGAAGCCTGGCGGCGGCGTAAAGACCGTGTCGCGATGGGACATCCAACAGGTCTGCTCACTCGGCATGCCCGCAAGCAGCGTGCCTGGCTCGCTGACGCTGAGCTCGGAGCGTCCGAACTCCCCCACCTCGGCCTGCTCGACGCGGCCGCCGAGCTCGTGCATCAGCAGCTGCATGCCATAACAGATGCCAAGGATCGGGACGCCAAGGCCAAGCAGGCGCTTGTCGAGCTTTGGGGCGCCCTCTGCGTAGACGGAGGCGGGTCCGCCCGAGAGCACGATCCCGCGCGGACGCCGCGCCTCGATCTCGTCGAAGGCGATGCTGTGGTGCAGCAGCTCAGAGAAGACGCCGCAGTCCCTGATGCGCCGCGCGATCAGCTGCGAATACTGGCCCCCATAGTCAAGGACGAGAACCTCCTCCGAGACAAGGCCTCGGACGGCATCCAGGTCGGCCTCGGCCTCAACGGCCGTGGGCGCAGCCTCGCTCATTCAACCAGCGCCGCCTCTGGCGCCGCCTGCGCCGAGCTGCCGTTCGAGCCCATGCCGACAGACTGGTCGCGCTGCAGCTGCTTGCCCTCGGTCTGCAGCGAGGGCGCGATCACTACCTCGGCCCTGTTGAACTCCGCGAGGTCACGATGGCCGCAGGTCGCCATCGAGGTGCGCAGCCCGCCGAACAGGTTGAAGGTGCCGTCGTTCTCGCGCGCAGGGCCGACGAGGATCTCCTCGAGCGAGCCATTGCGGTTGGTCGCGACGCGCGCGCCGCGCGGCAGCGTCGGATGGAACGTCGCCATGCCCCAGTGGAAGCCCCTGCCAGGCGCTTCGTAGGCACGCGCGAGCGGCGAGCCGATCATCACCGCGTCCGCCCCAAGCGCGATCGCCTTCGAGACGTCGCCGCCGTTGCGCATGCCACCGTCTGCGATCACGTGGCAGTACTCGCCGGTCTCGAGCATGTGCGTCGAGCGCGCGTGGGCGACGTCCGCGATCGCGGTCGCCTGCGGCACGCCGATGCCAAGCACACCTCTTGTCGTGCAGGCCGCGCCAGGTCCGACGCCGACGAGCACGCCGGCCGCGCCGGTCCGCATCAGGTGCAGACCTGTGTGGTAGGAGGCGCAGCCGCCGACGACTACAGGCACGTCGAGCGTCGGGATGAACTCCTTCAGATTGAGCGGCTCAGAGACTGTCGAGACGTGTTCGCCGGAGACGACCGTCCCCTGGATCACGAGCACGTCGAGGCCTGCCTCGATCGCGATCTCGTAGTAGTCGCGCACGCGCTGCGGCGTGAGCGAAGCGGCGACGACAACTTTCTCAGCCTTGATTTCGGCGATCCGCTGCGCGACGAGCTCCGCCTTCACGGGCTCCGCATAGATCTCCTGCATTCTGCGCGTAGCCTCGTGCTTCGGGTAGGAGGCGATCCGCTCCAGCTCGGAGTCGGCGTCCTCGTAGCGGGTGAAGATGCCCTCGAGGTTGAGCACCGCGAGGCCGCCGAGCTTGCCGATGATGCCCGCCGTCTCCGGCGAGACGACGCCGTCCATCGCCGACGCCATCAGGGGCAGCTCAAACTGGTAGGGCCCAAGCTTCCAGGTGATGTCGATGTCATCGGGATCGCGCGTGCGCCGCGAGGGCACGATCGCGATGTCGTCGAAGCCGTATGCCTGGCGGGCCTTCTTGCCGCGCCCGATCTCTACTTCCATCTGGGGATCCTCGCAATCACATCGGACGGGTGAAGCACGCCCAATCGCGCTCCAAAACGGCGATTCGAAAGACCCGCACAGGACGAGAAGACCCCGCTCAGGGCGGGGCCGTGGGGGTGCTTCCGTATGCCAGGAAAGATGGTTGCGCCAGGCGTGTTCAAGGGTGATTCAGCATAGCAATCGGAGCGGTCACAAATCTCGGCTAACCAGGTCGTTGAGGCGAATATCTCGATTTGAAAACCTACAACCAGATGGTTGTGAATTTTGAAAATGAAATACATCATCGCCCGCCGACCAGGACCCCACGCGGAGCCCGTTCGGCCGTGATGCGAGAATCAATGGTGGAGACCGATGAGCGCGAGCAATGACAGCAAGATGAGCGGCGACCCAGGCCAGGCGAGCAACGGCGCGCACGGCAACGCCCGCGGCGCGCACGGCAACAACGCCCGCCCATACATCCCCGCGGAGGTCGAGACCCGCAGGCAGGCCGCCTGGCGCGAGCGCGACGCCTTCAGGACGCCGAGCCTCGAGCAGATCGCGCAACTGCGCGACAGCGGCGACAGCAACGGCAGCAGCGGCGACAGCAACGGCAGCAGCGGCGACGACAGCAGAGGTGTGCGCGCCGCCCGCGCGCGCTACATCAAGCCCTCGGCCCCGTTCACCTCGGGCAACGTCCACATCGGCCATGTGCGCAGCTACTCGATCGGCGACGCCTACGCGCGCTTCTGGCGCGCGCGCGGGGACGCAGTGCTGTTCGCGTTCGGCTTCGACGCCTTCGGACTGCCCGCGGAGCTCGGCGCGATCGCCGCGGGCACCTCGCCGAATGCTTGGGTGCAGCGCTGCGCTGAGCACATGCAGGGCCAGCTGCAGCGGCTTGGCTTCTCCTTCGACTGGGATCGCGCCTTCATGAGCTCTGACGAGTCGATGTACCGCTGGTCGCAGTGGCTGTTCCTCACGCTGCTCGAGGCGGGCCTCATATACAGGGGCACGGGCAGCGTCGACTGGTGCGACCACTGCCAGACGACGCTCGCCACGATCCAGGTCGAGGACGGCCTCTGCTGGCGCTGCCACAACCCTGTGCGCCTGATCCAGCGCCCGCAGTGG
Source organism: Solirubrobacteraceae bacterium (assembly GCA_036490555.1). Lineage (GTDB taxonomy): Bacteria > Actinomycetota > Thermoleophilia > Solirubrobacterales > Solirubrobacteraceae > Palsa-744. The sequence continues at coordinate 21,755 of DASXDO010000008.1, forward strand.
GTGCTGCGCATCAGTGCCTATGTGGGCGAGAACGACAGCCGCCTTGGCGATCTGAAGGACTGGGACGAGATCGCACTCGCCTCGCAGCGTTACGTGCTTGGCCGCGTCGACGGCGTAGAGGTCGAGCTCTCCGCGCAGGACGGGCGCAAGCTGACAGCGTTCACCCCCCACGCCGAGGCGGTTTCGCAGGCGCGCTTCGTTGCGATCTCGCCGCGTCATCCTGAGATCGAGGCCTGGGCGCTCGACGAGGCGGTCCGCGGCCAACTCGACGACCTGCGCTCGGGCGGCTGGGAGCGCAGCTCGCGCGACGCGGAGTCGATTCCTGTGATCGACACGGGAGGCGTCGTGCTCTCCCCCGCCGGCGAGCCGCTGCCGGTCCTCATCACCCCCAGCGTCGACTCGCGCTTCGGCCCGACGATCGCGCTTGGCGTCCCCGCCGCGGACCGCACGGACGCGGTGATCGCGCAGCGGCTCTCACTCGACCGTGTCCCCGGGCCGGATGCGCGCGAGGCGCCCACCGAGGCTTCGACGTCAAAGCCCGCGACGTCTGAGCCCGCGACGTCTGAGCCCGCGACGTCTGTAGCCTCAGACGCCTGGTCCCCGCGCGAGACGGTCCGCTACAGAGCCTTCGACTTCTCGATCTCCAGGCAGCGCTCCTGGGGCACGCCGATCCCGATCGTCTACTGCCGGAGCTGCGGCACGGTGCCGATCTCCAAGGAGCAGCTGCCGGTCGAGCTGCCGCTTGACATCAAGCCGACGGGCGAGGGCAACCCGCTTGCGCAGCGACGCGACTTCGTCGAGACGAGCTGCCCGAGCTGCGGCGGCCCTGCGGAGCGCGAGACGGACACGCTCGACTGCCACTTCGACGCGCTCTGGCTCTGGGTGCCCGTCTGTGTGCCCCCACAACATCGCGATGAGACGCTCGAGCAGATCCTCGCGCTGCCCGACCTGCGCGCCTGGCTGCCCTGCGAGCGCGTCGTCGCGGGCAACGACAGCGGCAACTTCGTCTTCGACCAGCGGATCACGACCAAGGCGCTGCGCGACATCGGCCCGCTTGAGTTCCTGTCAGACGGCGAGCCGTTCGCTGGCTGCCTGTTTCACGAGATGGTCATAAGAGATGGCCGCAAGATGAGCAAGCATCTTGGCAACGTGGTCGATCCAGACGAGCTCGTTGCGGAGTACGGCGCCGACACGGTGCGCCTCGCGGTCCTCTATGCGGCGCGCCCGCAGCGCTCGCTGAACTGGACCGACAGCGACGTGCATCACTGCCAGCGCTTCCTGCACCAGCTCTGGGACTACTCGCAGGCCCAGTTTGCGACCAACCGCGAGAAGACCGCCCTGCCGCTCGCTGCGGACGACGTCGGCAAGCAGCACACCGAGCACCTCAGGGCGCGCCTGGAGAAGTGGTGCGACGCCGCCCTGGCGCGGATCACCGCTGACATGGAGGCACTTGAGACGCACAGCGCGGTGCGCAACGCGATGCGCCTGTTCGAGCGCATCCAGAGCTTCGAGGCGCGCGTGCTCGAGCGGCGTCAGACGCTCTGCCAGGAGGACAGCGACGTGCTCGCCGCCGCGCTTGCGATGCTCGCCCAGATCCTTGGGCCGCTCGCGCCGCACCTCGCCGAGGAGCTGTGGCTCGACTCCGGACACGGCAGCGAGGGCGCAGAGCCGCCCTGGCCCGTGTCAAGCGCATTGCAGCCATCCCCAGGCGCCGCTACGCTGCCTGTTGGACTATGAGCACCGCAGACTCACAGGCCAACCACGAGGGGCAGGGGCAATCGCGCTCCTGCGCCACCGCGCTCGTGTGCCGCTCTTGCGAACAGCGCTTTGCGCTCTCGGAGCCGCTCTACGCCTGCCCTGATTGCAAACGGAACCTCGAGATCGAGTTTGACTACGAGCTCGCAAGGCAGCGCTTCGACGAGTTCCCGCTCTCGCAGCGCGCCCAGAGCATCTGGCGTTTCGACGAGCTGCTGCCGATCCAGGATCCAGAGGCGCAGCGGCGCGTCGGCAAGCACTCGAGCTTCACGCCGCTGATCAAGGCGGAGCGGCTTGGCGAGCAACTGGGGCTCAACAATCTCTACGTGAAGGACGACTCCACATCGCGCCCGAGCCTCTCCTACAAGGACAGGGTCGTCTCGATGTCGGTCGCGCGCCTGCTCGAGCTCGGCAAGCAGGAGATCGGCTGCGTCTCGACCGGCAACGTCGGCACCGCGACGGCGGCCTTCGCGGCGATGGCTGGTGTCACGCCCTACGTCTTCTACCCCAACCGGCTCGAGCCGACGAAGGCCCAGGTCTGCAGGGCGCTTGGCGCGAGCGTCTGCCAGGTCGACGGCAACTACGACGAAGCCAACAAGCAGTGCCGTAGCGTCGCAGAGGCGACGGGCCTCGAGTTCGCGAACATCACGCTGCGCCCCTTCTACTCGGAGGGGGCGAAGACGATGGCCTTCGAGATCGTCGAGCAGCTTGGCTGGCGCGCACCTCAGCACCTCGTCATCCCCGCCGCCGGCGGCACGCTCTCATCGCGCGTGCACAAGGGCCTGATCGAGCTCGATCAGGTCGGCCTCTCCAGGACTGACGCGGTGCAGATGCACATCGCCCAGCCGCAGGGCTGCGCGCCGATCGCCAGCGCGATCCTCGAGGGCGACAGCGAGATCCACGCCTGCAGACCGGACACTGCGGCGCACTCGCTCGCGATCGGGACACCAGGCGACGGCAACCTCGTGATCGACGCGGTGCGAACGCGCGGCGGCACCGCCGCCTATGCGCAGGATACGGAGATCTTCGCTGGCATCGACCTGCTCGCCCGTACCGAGGGCATCCTCACCGAGCCCGCGGGCGGCACGACGATCGCGGTCTTGAAGAAGCTCGCCGAAGCGGGGCGCTTCGACCCCGACGAGGTCGTCGTCGCGGTGATCACCGGCAACGGCCTGAAGACGCTCGTCGACCATCCTGCCAAGCCCTGGCCCTCGATGGTGCCCTGCGAGTCTGATGCGATGGTCTCTGTGCTGCGCGAGTTGCAGCAGGGCCCGCCGACGCCGGTCAGCGGCTGAACCACTCCCGCAAACGCGGATAACCACTGATGGCAGCGCCTCCTGGCGCTCATACGCTCGGCTGAGCGAAGACGGATCGTGCGTAGGCGGAGGCATCCGCGGGGAAGAGATGAGCACGGCCCGTGACCACGCGAAAGGAGGGCGAGAGAGATGATGACTCAGAACCAGGCAGAGCAGCCCACCGAGACGGACGACGCGTTCGCACCCGGCGTGTACCTCACCGACGGCAACTCGCTGTTCAACGTCGTCGGCGAGCTGCCACATGAGCCTTCCTTGCGGCTCGTGGAGGACTGCTCGACGCTCGAGGTCCTGATGATCCACGTCGACGGCCTGCGCTCGCCGCGGGTGCGTCGCGTCCATGTGGAGCAGGCCGAAGCGGCTTAGCGTCACAAACCGACGGCTTCGGTCAGCTGCAGCCACAGCTCGCTGCGCGTCGGAAACGCGGGAATCGCCTGAGCAAGCGTGCTCAGCGAGACCTCTGCGACGATCGCGATCGTCGCGGCGTGCAGCAGCTCTGCCGTCTCGGCGCCGACGAACGTCGCCCCGACCAGCCGCTGATGCTCGGTATCGACGACGAAGCGCGTCGTGCCTGGCGCATTGCGACCGTGGAAGCTCGCGCCTGCCGTGCCAGCGGTTTTCAGGTCGACCGCGCGCGCGGCGATGCCCTCCTGCTCGGCTGCCGCGAGCGTATGCCCGACTGCGGCCACCTGGGGCTCGGTGAAGGTGACCCGCGGTGAGCGGCGACCGTCGACCTGGATGCTCAGTGAGCCGTCGCCAATCACGTTGTCGGCGGCGATCCTCGCCTGGTACTTGCCGACGTGTGTGAGCAGGACCCTGCCGTTGACGTCACCGACCGCATAGAGCCAGGGGTGACCAGGCACGCGCAGCGTCTGCTCGACCTCGATCGTCTTGCCCGGCGTGAGGCCGATGCTCTCCAACCCCAGGTCCTCGGTGTGCGGAGACCTGCCAACGGCAACGAGCAGCTCGTCCGCGACGGCCTCGGCGGTGCGATCGAAGCTCACATGGATCCCGTCTGACTCGCGGCTGACGGCGGTCGCCTTCGTCTCGAGGCGCACGTCGACGCCATCGGCGATCAGTGCCTCGGCGAGCTCCTGCCCCGCGAACGGCTCCTCGCCAGGCAGCAGCCGCGGCTGCGCCTCGACGAGCACGACCTCTGAGCCAAGCGAACGCCAGGCCTGGGCCATCTCGCAGCCGACGGGGCCGCCGCCAAGCACGATCAGGCGCTTCGGCGGCCGCTGCGCAGTCGTCGCCTCGCGGTTGGTCCAGGGTCGCGACTCGGCGAGCCCAGGGATCGGCGGCAGCGCCGCGCTCGAGCCGGTCGCGAGGATCACCGCCCTCCTGGCCTCGTAGGTCTCGCCGTCGAGCAGCACGCGCCGCTCACCGGATAGGCGCGCCTGCCCGCGCAGCAGCGTGATGCCGCGCTCATCCAGCCAGGACATCTGCGACTCGTCGCTGAGGCCGTGGATCACCTCGTCGCGGCGACGCAGCGCAAGCTCGACGTCGATGCCTTCCTGCCCAGCTTGCTCGGCGACGCCAGGCACGCGCTCGATCTCGCGCAGCAGCTCCCGGGGACGCAGCAGCGCCTTCGAGGGCATGCAGGCGTAGAAGCTGCATTCGCCGCCGACGAGCTCGCGCTCGATCAGCGCGACGCCGAGCTTGGAGCGCTTCGCGATCCTGCCCGCAGCGACCTCACCGGCCGGCCCGGCGCCAATCACGATCACGTCGAAGGACGCGGCCATCGGGAGCAGTCTTCCACACCACCCCTCCCCTAACTTATTACTTGTATATAAATTTATACTCTGGTAACCTCTCTTCGAGCTATGGCCGACGATCGCAGCCGTCTCCCCCGCGCAGAGCGCGAACGCCAGGTGCTGGAGATCGCGCACAGGCTCTTCGCACAGCGCGGCTTCGGCGCGGTGACGATGGACGAGCTCGCGGCGAGCGTCGGCGTGACCAAGCCCCTGCTCTACGCCTACTTCGGCAACAAGGACCGTCTCTACATCGCCTGCATGGAGAACGCGGGCGAGGCGATGCTGACCGCCGTGAGCGGCGCCGTCGCGGCCGCCGATGGGCCCGCCGACGCGCTGCGTGACGGCCTGCGCGCGTTCTTCGCGTTCGTCGACGAGGACCGCGACGCCTGGCGCGTGCTCTTCGACGAGACGCTGCCCTCTGGCGGCGAGATCGCGACGCGCGTCGGCGCCTACCGTGCGCGCCTGCTGCGGATCGTCGCCGACTCCCAGCTCGCGCTGCTGCCGCCTGAGCTGCGGCAGCGCGCCGCCATCGAGACCGAGGCTTTGGCGACAGCCCTGCTCGGCGCCGCGGAGGCGCTTGCGCGCTGGTGGCTGCACACGGGCGCGATGAGCGCCAGCGACGCGGCCGAGCTCTTGACCCAAACCGTCGAACCAGGACTGCGCTCGCTGGGCGCAGGCATGAACACAACAAGGAGCGAGTCTTGACGTCGTCCCCACCCCGCAAGGTTGCAGTGCTAGGCGGCAACCGGATCCCGTTCGCGCGTTCCGACAACGCCTACAAGCTCGCCTCCAACCAGGACATGCTGACCGCGGCGATCGACGGCCTCGTGACGCGCCTGCAGCTCGGCGGCGAGCGCCTCAGCGAGGTCGCCGCCGGCGCCGTGCTGAAGCACAGCCGCGACTTCAACCTCGCCCGCGAGTCGGTGCTCGGCAGCAGGCTCTCGGCGCAGACGCCCGCCTACGATGTCCAGCAGGCGTGCGGGACGGGCCTGGAGGCGAGCATCCTGCTCGGCAACAAGATCGCGCTCGGCCAGGCGGAGTCAGGCATCGCCGGCGGCGTCGACACGACCTCGGACGCGCCGCTCGCGCTTGGCGAGGGCATGCGCAAGGTGCTGCTCGAAGCCAACCGCGCGAAGTCGACCCAGGGCAAGGTGCTCGCGTTGACGAAACTGCGCCCCCAGTACCTGATCCCCGCGATCCCGCGCAACGAGGAGCCGCGCACAGGGCTCTCGATGGGCGAGCACCAGGCGCGCACGACCGCGCAGTGGGGCATCGCGCGCGAGGCCCAGGACGAGCTGACGGCGCGCAGTCACGCAAACCTCGCCGCCTCCTACGAGCGCGGCTTCCAGGACGACCTCGTCACGCCCTACCTCGGCCTCGAGCGCGACCAGAACATGCGCCCCGACTCGAGCGTCGAGAAGCTCGCGAAGCTGAAGCCCGTCTTCGGCGGCCCCGAGGGCACGATGACCGCGGGCAACTCGACGCCGCTCTCAGACGGGGCCGCAGTCGTGCTGCTTTCCTCAGAGGAGTGGGCGAAGGCGCATGAGCTGCCGGTGCTCGCCTATCTCGTCGAGGCGGAGACCGCCGCCGTCGACTACGTCCACGGCGATGAGGGCCTGCTGATGGCGCCCGCCTACGCGGTGCCAAGGATGCTCGCGCGTGCGGGCCTGAGCCTCCAGGACTTCGACCTCTACGAGATCCATGAGGCGTTCGCATCGCAGGTGCTCTGCACGCTTGCGGCCTGGGAGGACGAGCGCTTCTGTAGCGAGCGGCTCGGCTTGGGCAAGCCGCTTGGCGCGATCGACCGCGAGAAGCTGAACGTGAACGGCGGCTCGCTGGCCGCGGGACACCCGTTCGCGGCGACTGGCGCGCGGATCGTCGCGAGCCTCGCGAAGGCACTGCACGAGCGCGGCGGCGGGCGCGGCCTGATCAGCGTCTGCGCCGCGGGGGGCCAGGGAGTGGTTGCGATCCTCGAAACGCCCGGAGGTGGCAAGAATGGCCGATAGGTACGCCCAGATCATCAACATGCCGTTCGGCAAGACGCTCGCAAAGCAGCTCGGGCTGCCGGCGCCGAGCTCGCTGCGCCGGCACCTGCCAGGCAGGCCCGACCTGACGGGCAGCGTCGCGCTCGGCGGCCCTCAGGGCGGCAGGCTGACGCAGGCGATCACCCAGGTGCTGCTCGACGCGCACCTGGCGATCGCCGACTCCGCCGCGCCCGATGGGCGCAGCCACCACGCGCTCGTCTTCGACGCGAGCGCGATCGTCGAGCCCGAGGGCCTGCGCGAGCTGCACAGCTTCTTCCACCAGGGCATCCGCGCCGTCGCCCCAAGCGGCCGCGTGATCGTGCTCGGCACCCAGCCCGAGCAGGCGGGCAGCCCGGCGGAGGCGATCGCGCAGCGCGCGCTCGAGGGCTTCGTGCGCGCGATCGGCAAGGAGCTGCGCGGCGGCGCGACCGCGCAGCTGGTCTACGTGGCGCCAGGGGCAGAGCAGCAGATCGCCTCGACGCTGCGCTTCCTGCTCTCCCCCCGCTCGGCCTACGTCTCTGGCCAGGTGATCCGCGTCGGCCCCGGCGAGCCGGCGCCGGAGCTGGATTGGGAGCAGCCGCTGGCGGGCAGGGTCGCGCTCGTCACAGGCGCCTCGCGCGGCATCGGCGCCGCGGTCGCCGCGACGCTCGCGCGCGACGGCGCCCACGTCGTCGGGCTCGACGTGCCCGCGCTGGCCTCCGACCTGCAGGCCGTCGCCGACGGCCTTGGCGGCTCCGCCCTGACGCTCGACATCACGAGCGAGGCCGCACCGCAGGACATCGCAAAGCACCTGCACAAGGAGCATGGCGGCGTCGACGTCGTCGTCCACAACGCCGGCATCACGCGCGACAAGTCGCTTGCGAACATGGACGGCGCGCGCTGGAGCGAAACGATCGACGTGAACCTCGTCGCGGTGCAGCGCATCACCGACGCGCTGCTCGCAGGCGCCTCGCGCGCGGCGTTGAAGCCGCAGGGCCGCGTCGTCTGCGTCTCCTCGATCAGCGGCATCGCGGGCAACGCCGGGCAGACCAACTACGCGACCTCGAAGGCGGGCGTGATCGGCTTCGTCGAAGCCTACGCGCCGCTCTTGGCAGAGCGCAACGCAACCGTCAACGCAGTCGCGCCCGGGTTCATCGAGACCCAGATGACGGCGAAGATGCCCTTCCCCTTGCGCGAAGCGGGCCGCCGCATGAACTCGCTCTCCCAGGGCGGCCTGCCGATCGACGTCGCCGAGACGATCGCCTGGATGGCCTGCCCCGCCTCTGGAGGCCTCACAGGCAACGTCGTGCGCGTCTGCGGACAGAGCTTGATCGGGGCGTGAGCGTCACCGTGAACAAGACCCAGAGTCGTCAGCTATCGCAGGCACCGGGCACGCTCGGGCTCTCGCTGCGCGCGGCGCTGCCGCTGCTGCCAGGCGCCTCGCTGCTGCCGTTCGTCGCCGGCGGCGGGCGCGAGCTGCCAGATCTCGAGCTGACGCTGCAGGGCGTTCAGCTTCAACGCGAGCGGCTTGCCGCCTACAACGAGGTCTGCGGCTTCCCGCTGAGCGACGTGCTCCCGGGGACGGCGCCGCACCTGCTCGCCTTTCCGCTGCACATGGCCCTGATGACAAGCGGCTCCTTCCCGTTCGGCCCGGTCGGGCTCGTGCACCTGAGCAACCGCATCCGCGTGCTGCGCGCGATCGACGTCTCCGAGCCGCTCGACGTGAGCGTGCGCACGACGCCGCTTAGCCCACACCCGAAGGGCAGGGCCTTCACGCTCCTCAGCGAGATCTCCATCGACGGCGAGCTCGTCTGGGAGGAGCAGAGCACGATGCTGCGGCGCGGCAAGAGCGATGAGGACGCGACCGCGAATGCCCGCGGCACCTCAGGCGACGGCGCGGCAAGCGCTCCGGCAGAGCGCGGCGCGGAGCGCGAGGCGCTGCGCGAGGCCACCGAGACGGCGCAGTGGCGGCTGCCTGAGGGCCTCGGTCGCAGCTACGCAGGCGTCTCTGGCGACCGCAACCCGATCCACATGCATGCCCTGAGCGCGAAGCTCTTTGGCTTTCCGCGCGCGATCGCGCATGGCATGTGGACGAAGGCGCGCTGCCTCGCTGCGCTCGCAGCGACGCTGCCAGACGCCTACGAGGTCGAGGTTTCGTTCCGCAAGCCAATCCTGCTGCCAGGCAGCGTCGGCTTCGCGGAGCTGAGCAGGGAGAGGCGCACCGCGTTCGCGGTGCGTTCGGGCGGCAATGCGAACAGGATCCATCTCGAAGGGACGGTGACGCGGTGAACGTAGCGGAGCGTGGCATGGGCATGGGCCTGCGCGCACTCGGACGACTGGCGGGCTCGGACGTGGTCGATCGCCTTGGCGTGCGCCAGCCGGCGCAGCGGATGCTCTACCGCGCCACGCGCGACGGCTTCCGCGCCGCGGGCGCAGCGGGACGCACCTTCAAGACGGTGCAGCGGCGCGGTCAGCCGGTGCGCCTGAAGCCGGCAGGCGACAGCGGCGTCTTCGACCTCACGCCAAGCGACGAGCAGCAGATGATCGGAGAGACCTTCAAGGCGTTCGCCCAGGAGCAGCTGCGTCCCGCCGCCCAGGAGGCCGACGCGAGCTGCAACACGCCGAAGGAGCTGCTCGGCCAGGTGTCAGAGCTCGGCCTCTCGATGCTCGGCGTGCCTGAGGAGCTCGGCGGCGCCGTCAGCGAGCGCTCGACGATCACCTCAGTGCTCGCTGCGGAGGCGCTCGCCGAAGGCGACATGGGCCTCGCCGTCGCGGCGCTCGCATCCGCCTCGGTCGCGAGCGCGCTCAGCCTCTGGGGCGACGCGAGCCAGCAGGCGACCTACCTGCCTGCGCTCGTGAGCGAGGACGTGCCTGCGGCGGCGCTCGCCCTGCACGAGTCGCGGCCCCTGTTCGACCCGTTCAAACTGAAGACCGTCGCGAAGCGCAGTGGCGAGGACTTCCTGCTCAGCGGCGGCAAGGCGCTCGTGCCGCGCGCCGTCGACGCGAGCCTTTTGATCGTCGGCGCCGAGCTCGAGGGCGAGGGGCCAGCGCTGTTCCTGGTCGAGACGGCGGGCAGCGGCGTGCGCGCGAAGTCCGTGCCGGCGGCGGGCCTGCGCGTGAAGGCAACGCCGGCAATGGGCGTGCGCGCCGCGGCGCTTGGCGAGCTGCAGCTCGATGAAGTACGCCTCCCAAGCAGCGCACTGCTCGGCGGCGGCGACCCGACCATCTACGCGGAGTGCGTGCGCAGAGCACGCCTGGCCTGGTGCGCGCTTGCGATCGGGACCGGCAAAGCGGTGCTCGACTACGTGACCCGCTACGCAAACGAGCGGATCGCCTTCGGCGAACCGATCTCGCACCGCCAGGCGGTCGCGTTCGCGATCTCGGACATCGCGATCGAGCTGGAAGGCATGCGCCTCGCCGTGCTGCGCGCGGCGAGCAGAGCCGATGCGGGCAAGCCGTTCGCCGAGGAGGTCTCGGTCGCGCGCACGCTCTGCACGCAGCGAGGCGCGAGCATCGGCTCCGAAGGCGTGCAGCTGCTTGGCGGCCACGGCTACGTGAAGGAGCACCCGGTCGAGCGCTGGTACCGCGATCTGCAGGCGGCGGGCGTCTTCGAGGGCGCACTGCTCGTTTGAGCCCAAGGAGACGATGAAAACATGATCAACCTCGAGATTCCCCGCAAGTTCAAGCCGCTGGTCGCGCAGTCCCATCAGGTCGCCCAGGAGGTCTTCAGGCCGATCTCGCGCAAGTACGACGAGGCCGAGCACTCCTATCCGAAGGAGCTCGACATGCTCGCGGCGCTGATCGACGGGATGAACGACGGCAGCGACGTGAGCGGCACGGGCGCCGCGGGCGTGCGACGCAGCAACGGCGACGACGGCAAGGTCCGCAACGGCACGAACATGTCGACGGCGCTCGGCATCATGGAGCTCTGCTGGGGCGACGTCGGGCTGCTGCTCTCGATGCCCCGCCAGGGCCTCGGCAACAGTGCGATCGCCTCGGTCGCCAACGACGAGCAGCTCGAGCGCTTCAAGGGCAAGTGGGCGGCGATGGCGATCACCGAGCCCGAGGCCGGCTCTGACTCCGCCGCGATCAGGACGACCGCGGTGCTCGACGAGGACACCGGCGAGTACGTCCTCAACGGCGAGAAGATCTTCGTCACCTCCGGCGACAGGGCCGACCTGATCGTCGTCTGGGCGACGCTCGACCGCTCGGTGGGCAGGGCCGCGATCAAGTCGTTCGTCGTCGAGCGCGACAACCCGGGGCTGCACCTCGACAGGCTCGAGCACAAGCTCGGGATCAGGGCCTCAGACACCGCGAACTTCAGGCTCGAGGACTGCAGGGTGGCCAAGGAGAACCTGCTTGGCACGCCCGAGGTCGATGTCAAGCGCGGCTTTGCCGGCGTGATGCAGACCTTCGACAACACGCGTCCGCTTGTCGCGGCGATGGCCGTCGGGCTCACCTCCGCGTGCCTGGAGGAGACCAGGCGCCTGCTCTCCGAGGCGGGCGTGAAGCCAGACCCTGACGTGCCCGCCGCGCTGCAGAGCGGCGCCGCCGGGGAGCTGCTGGCGATGCAGGCCGACTACGAAGCGGCGCGCCTGCTCACGATGCAGGCATGCTGGATGGCGGACAACGCGAAGCCGAACTCGCTGCAGGCCTCGATGGCGAAGGCGAAGGCGGGCAGGACCTGCGTCGACGTCGCGCTGCGCTGCGTGCGCCTCTGCGGCGCGCTTGGCTACGGACAGGAGCTGCTGCTGGAGAAGTGGGCCAGGGACGCTAAGATCCTCGACCTGTTCGAGGGCACCCAACAGATCCAGCTGCTCATCATCGCCCGCCAGCTCCTGGGCAAGACCTCCGCTGAGCTGCGTTGAGCGACGCCGACGCGATCGTCGTCGGCGGGGGGCTCGCCGGGCTCGTCGCGACCGCAGAGCTGGCGGATGCGGGCAAGCGCGTGCTGCTGCTCGACCAGGAGCCTGAGGCATCGCTTGGCGGCCAGGCGTTCTGGTCCTTCGGCGGCCTCTTCTTCGTCGACAGTCCCGAGCAGCGGCGCCTGCGGATCCACGACTCGCGCGAGCTAGCGCACCAGGACTGGTTTGGCACCGCCGGCTTCGACCGTGACGAGGAGGATCTCTGGGCGCGGCGCTGGGCGGAGGCGTACCTCGACTTCGCCGCCGGCGAGAAGCACGCCTGGCTGCGCGAACAGGGCATCAGGCTGCTGCCGAACGTCGGCTGGGCCGAGCGCGGCGGCTACGGCGCGATCGGCCATGGCAACTCGGTGCCGCGCTTCCACATCGCCTGGGGCACTGGCACCGGCGTGATCGAGCCGTTCGTGCGCAGGGTGCGGGACGCGCAGCAGCGTGGCCTCGTCGAGCTGCGCTTCAGGCACCGCGTCGACCGCATCCTCACGAATGCGGGCGCGGTCTCCGGCGTCTCCGGCACGCTGCTCGCGCCCGACTCGTGCAAGCGCGGGCAGGCGAGCTTGCGCGAGCAGGTCGGCGAGTTCGAGCTGCACGCCGAGGCGGTGCTCGTCTCCTCTGGCGGGATCGGCGGCAACCACGAGCTCGTGCGCCGCAACTGGCCAAAGCGGCTTGGGCAGCCGCCGAAGAGCATGATCAGCGGCGTGCCTGCGCACGTCGACGGGCGCATGCTGGAGATCGCCGCCGACGCGGGCGGCAGGCTCGTCAACGGCGACAGGATGTGGCACTACGTCGAGGGGATCCGCAACTGGGACCCGATCTGGCCGATGCATGGCATCAGGATCCTGCCTGGCCCCTCCTCGCTCTGGCTCGACGCGACCGGCCAGCGCCTGCCTGTGCCGCTCTTCCCTGGCTTCGACACGCTTGGCACGCTCGAGCACATCGCGAAGACGGGCCATGACCACACCTGGTTCATCCTCACGCAGAAGATCATCGAGAAGGAGTTCGCGCTCTCTGGCTCCGAGCAGAACCCTGACATCACGAGCCGCAGCTTCTCCGCGGTCGCGAAGGACCGTCTCGGCAGCGGCGCCCCAGGACCGGTCGAGGCCTTCAAGCGCCATGGCGCCGACTTCGTCGTCGAGCGCGACCTGCGCTCGCTGATCGCAGGCATGAACGCGCTCACCGAGCAGCCGTTGCTCGACTATCACCAGGTCGAGCGCGAGGTGCTCGCAAGGGACAGGGAGATGGACAACCCCTATTCCAAGGATCTCCAGGTCGTCGCGCTGCGCGGCGCGCGCCGCTACCTCCCTGACAGGATCGCGCGCGTCGCCGCCCCGCACAAGCTGCTCGACCCCGCCGCGGGCCCATTGATCGGCGTGAAGCTGCACATCCTCACGCGCAAGTCGCTTGGCGGCCTGCAGACCAACCTCGAAAGCCAGGTCCTCGGCGCAGATGGCGAGCCCATCGGCGGCCTCTTCGCCGCCGGGGAGGCCGCGGGCTTCGGCGGCGGCGGCGTGCACGGCTACCGCTCGCTCGAGGGCACCTTCCTCGGCGGCTGCCTCTTCTCAGGCAGGGTTGCGGGCAGGGGCATCGCCAAGGCGCTCGGCACCGGGGCGGCCCAGACGACGCCCGCGTCCGCAGCGCGCTAGCTCGACCGCAGCGATCACGGGATCACATACTGTGAGCGAGCACAGTGTCATTCGCATTGAAGCGGCCGTCTATGGGGAGCATGAGTATTACGATGAGGTAGTACCTCAGAGGAAACGACCCTTCAAAGGGTCGGTAATCCGTACTGCACCTGGCTCTGGGCGTATTGGCATTCGAGTTGTACTCTCGGCGGTACTCGGCAATGACGAACGGATCACCGAAGGCGGTTGCCTCGGCATCGGTGGCCGGCCAAAGATGCGCTTGTCTGAAGTCAGAGAGCACTTGGACATCGGACTCGGTCGCAATCCCAAATTGCACTCCCCCGAACCGCTTGGCTGGGGCCCATTGCTCAGGGCTCTAGAAGATAGCGGCGTAATCGTCTCAGAGATCGAGCTGATCAAAATGCCGCTTGAGATCCATGTGAGCAAAGCGGCGAGATATTTGCTGACGCTGGATTAAGGTTGGCCGGCTGTTGCCCGGAGGCGCGCCGCTATCTCCCTGACAGGATTGCGCGCGTCGCCGCGCTGCACAAGCTGCTCGACCTCGCCATGGGACGTTGAGCCTTCTTCGACGGGCAGGGGCATCGCCAAGGCGCTCGGCTCTGGAGCGACCCTGCCGACGCCGACTCCTGCTGCGCGCTAAAAAGGGCTGTGGAGCGGCCACAGGCCGCGCTGCGCCTGTACGGCGCACACATCGACGCTCGCGGAGGAATCATGTCTAACCCTGTCGTTCACTTCGAGGTGCAGGGCAAGGATGCAGAGGCGTTGAAGAGCTTCTATGGCGAGGTATTCGAGTGGAAGCTGAACTCGGTGATGCCGGAGTACGCGATGGTCGATACCGGCGAGGGCATCCCCGGCGGCGTCGGCTCGGGGCCCGAGGGCTCCGACGGCCACGTCACCTTCTATGTCGCGGTCGACGACCTCCAAGCCGCGCTCGACAAGATCGCTGCCGCCGGCGGCAGCACCGTGCAGCCTCCGATGGACGTGCCCGACGGCCCCAGCATCGCGCTCTTCGCGGACCCCGAGGGGCACGTAATCGGCCTCGTCAAGCAGTAGGAGGCGCCGCATGGCGCGACCGGCACCAGCGCCTCCCCCAGCCGCAACGACGTCTCTGCAACCGCCTGCCGCGATGCCACTGCTGCATCGCGGCAGGCCGCTGAAGCGCTGGCGCTACATCGCAGTCTTCAACGACGAGTTGATGGCCTGCGCGGCCAACGTCCAGGTCGGGCCCGCGAAGCAGAGCTTCTGGGCGCTCTACACGCGCGGCGACCGACAACTGCGCGAGCGCACGCGCCTGCTGCCGCGCCGAGGCCTGCTCGAGCTGACACCAGGGCGGCTGCGCCTGAACGACGGCAACGTCTCCCTCGAGCTCGACTTCGCCGAAGACGCTGGCATCGAGGCGCGCTGCCCCAACGGTCGCGCGTGGGTATGGACGCGCAAGCAGGCAGGCGTGCACGCCCATGGCACGCTCAGCCTCGACGGCGGCGCGAAGCGCCCGATCGAGGCGCTCGCGGTGATCGACGAGACCGCCGGCTACCACGCCCGCGTCACCGAGTGGCGCTGGGCCGCAGGCGTCGGCGTCGATCCTGAGGGAACGCCGCTCGCGTTCAACCTCGTCGAGGGCGTGAACGATCCGCCAAACGGCAGCGAGCGAGCCATCTGGGTCGCAGGCCTCCCCCGCGAGGTCCCACCGGTCAGCTTCGCCGCCGATCTCACCGCAGTCACCGCCGCGGACGGCAGCGAACTGCGCTTCACGCCGGAGGCCGAACGTCGGCGGCGCGAGAACATGCTGATCGTGCGCAGCGAGTACAGGGCGCCGTTCGGCGTCTTCAGCGGGACGCTGCCAGGCGGAGTCCAGCTGACCCATGGGCTCGGGGTGATGGAGCACCATCGGGCGCGGTGGTGAGCAGCCCATCAACGCACGACGAGCAGAGCTTGCGATGTACGCACGCTGGGAGTACAATGTCAGCATGGCAACTGCCCAGAGCAAGACGCAGCGCTGGAACATGCGCGTCGCAGAGGATGTCGATGCGATCGTGCGACTGGCGGCTGCGCAGACCGACCAGCCACTGACCGACTTCGTAGTCCAGGCCGCGCGAGTGGTCGCCGAGGACACGCTTGCCGATCACCGTGTGTTTCGCCTCGACGAGGACACCTGGGACGAGTTCGTCGATGCGCTCGATCGGCCACCCCGACCGATCCCCGAGCTCGCCCGCCTGCTGTCGTCTGCCAGCGTGTTCGACGACTAGCTCGTGGGCTTTCACCGGCCCGTAGCCCTGGAGGCGCGACACCGCGCCGACGAGTTCCACTGCGGCGTACCCTCACTGGACCTGTGGCTGCGCAGGCACGCCCTCCAGAGTCACCGCAGCGGCGGCTCGCGGGTGTTCGTGACGATCGAGGACGATCCAGAGATCGCCGGCTACTACGCACTCGCCGCGGGAGCAGTCCTACCTCGCGACGGATCGGCGCGACTCGCAAGCGGCCTCGCCGCCAACCAGCCGGTGCCTGTCGTCCTGCTCGGACGCCTGGCCGTCGATGTCCGCTACCAGGGTCAACATCTTAGACGCTCGCTGCTGCTGGACGCCATGGCCCGCGTCCTGGACGCCGCTGAGCTGATCGGCGTTCGCGCTCTGCTCGTTCATGCGATCGACGATCGCGCGCGTCGGTGGTATGCGCAGTTCGGGTTTGAACGCTCGCCGACGCATTCTCTGCACCTGATCCTCTTGATCAAGGATCTCCGGGCGACCATCGGCTGCGCTCCTTGACGGCACGCCTGATGAGCGCGCCAGACCGACTAGTCGGTTGACTTCGTTCTCAGCCGGCTGTAAACTCGCCTCGCGTGAGGGAGCGGGACAGTGACGGCACAGTGACTGAGGGCAAGCACAGCGGTGGCTGAGGGCAAGCACGTCTCCCAGCCGTGCACCCCGATCGACGACTGCGCCCTTGCGAGGAACCCCCCGGACTTGCGTCTCGACGGCAAGGTCGCGTGGGTGACGGGCGCGAGCCGCGGGCTCGGAAGGGCGACGGCGTTCGCGCTTGCGGGCGCTGGCGCGGAGGTCCTGCTGATGGCGCGCAGCGAGTCCGCCCTGATCGAGGTCGCCGCGAAGATCCAGGAGACGGGCGGAAATGCACACGTCGTCCGCGGCTCGATCGCGGAGGCAGCCGACGTCGCACAGGCCGTGCAGCGGATAGAAGAGCACTGGGGACGCCTCGACGTGCTCGTCAACAACGCTGGCATCAGCCCGACCTTCAAGCGCTCAGAGCTGATCGAGGACCATGAGCTGAAGGAGGTACTCGACACGAACCTGCTCGGCGCGTTCGCGTGCTGCAGGGCGGCGCTGCCGCTGATGGAGCTCGCAGGTGGCGGCAGCATCGTCAACGTCTCCTCCGTCCACGCGAACTCCGCCCTGGAGCGGCTGCTCGCCTACTCGGCGAGCAAGAGTGCGATCGAAGCGCTGACACGCACGCTCGCGATCGAGTGGGCGCCACGCGGGATCCGCGTCAACTCGCTCGCCCCCGGCTACCTGGAAACGGAGATGACCGCGGGGCTGCGCAACCATGCCCACTGGACGCAGACGCTGCTCGAGCGGATTCCGATGGGCCGCTTCGCCTCCCCCTCCGAGCTCGTCGCCTCGGTCCTGTTCCTCGCAGGGCCCGCCTCCAGCTACATGACGGGCACGACGCTGCTCGTCGATGGCGGCTGGAGCGCGCGCTGAGGCTCGCCAACCGACGGGCACGGACGACGGCCCGCCACGCCGCGCGCGAACCACTTCTTGACCGCGCCTCACATGCGATGTATGATCGGCCGACTGGTCGGTCGGGAGCGTGGCCGACCGCCCTGCTGATGCATGTCATCGACCGACAGGAGCAGAGCTGGTGATAGCACCTGAGGACGCCACTGCAACCGCGCCGCAACCAGCGGCAAGCGCCTCGCAGCCTGCGACGACGGCAACCGCCCCGCATCCGGCGGCAACCGCGAACGCGCCGCAGTTCTCGCTGATCGACTGCGACGTGCACCCCTACTTCGCCGAAGGCATCCGCGACCTTGCCGAATATCTCTCGCCAGAGTGGCAGCACCGGCTTGGCCTCGACCATCAGCCGCTGCAGGGCGCAGGGTTCCGCGCGATGCCGGCGGCCGAGCTGCCGGCCAACTCGCTCTACGTCGACGAGATCGCTGGCTTTCGCCGCGACGCCTCCGGCGAGGGTGAGGTCCCAGGCTCGGACCCCGCCTTCGTCGCCAGACACCTGCTTGACCGCTATGGGATCGACCGTGCGATCCTGCTCAGCGGCAACCTGCTCGGCCTTGGCGCGATGCCTGACGCTGACGCAGCCGCCGCGATCGCGACGGCCTACAACCGCTGGATGAGCGAGCGCTGGCTGGAAACCGACCTGCGCTACCGCGGCGCGCTCGTCGTCGCCCCACAGGACCCAGAGCTCGCGGCAGCCGAGATCGACCGCGCCGGCGACGACCCGGGAATCGTCGAGATCCTCTTGCCGCTCTCCAGCATCGCGATGGGCAACCGCCACTTTCACAAGATCTACGCCGCCGCCGAACGCCACGGCCTGCCGATCGCGGTGCACCCGAGCGGCACCGAGAACGTCTTCGTCACGGGCCCGCCGATGCCAACGCTGCCCACCTACAAGATCGAGTGGCGCACGGCGCTCACCCAGGTGCACCAGTCGAACCTGATCAGCATGCTCAGCCACGGCATCTTCGAGCGCTTCCCGCAACTCACGCTCGTGATCACCGAGGGCGGTTTCGCGTGGATCCCAGACGTGCTCTGGCGACTCGACGCCTCCTGGCGCGCGCTGCGCGACGAGGTGCCCTGGGTCAAGCGCGCGCCAAGCGAGTACATGCTCGAGCGCGTGCGCTTCACGACGCAGCCGTTCCCAGAGGCGCCGCGCGCAGGCGACGCAGGCGCGCTCTGCCGCATCGTCGACGGCGAGCGCACGCTGATGTACAGCTCCGACTATCCCCACTTCGACTTCGACGACCCGAACCGGGCGCTGACCGCGCTGCCCGACGAGCTGCGCAGCGCCGTCTTCTGCACGACAGCGCTCGAGGTCTTCGGGGAGCGCCTGCTCTAAGCCCGATGACCCGTCACGTGCTCTTCCCGGCGACGGAGCTGCCGGAGGGAACCAAGCGGATCGTCGACGTCGGCGGGCGCTCGATCGGCGTGATGCACCTTGGCGATCGCTACTACGCCCTGCGCAACGCCTGCCCGCACCACGGCGCGCCGCTCTGCGAGGGCACGATCAGCGGCACGATGTCCGCAGGCAGGCCATACGAGTACACATTCGACGCCGAGGATCTCGTGCTGCGCTGCCCCTGGCACGGCTACGAGTTCAGGCTCGACACGGGCGAATCGATCATCGACCCGCGCGGCACCCGCGTGCGCACCTACCGCGTCGTCGACGAGGACGGCGAGCTCGTCCTCTATGCGTAAGGGCCGACGAATGCGTGAGGACCAACGCACGCGTAAGCGCCGATGAGCACTTTGATCGGCGTCGACGTCGGCGGCACGCACACCGACGTCGCCGTGCTGCGCGAGGGACGCTCGGTACGCGGCAAGGCGCCGACGCGCTACGACCGCTTTGCACAGGGCGTGCTCGACGCGATCGCCGTCGCCGCAGGCGAGCTCGACCTCACGCGCGAGCAGCTACTCGCCGAGACTGAGCTGATCGTCAACAGCACGACGGTCGTCACCAACGCGATCACCGAGCTGCGCGGCGCAAACGTCGGCGTGCTCGTGACCGCCGGCTACAGGGACACGTTCCGCCTCGGCGGCGGCCCACGCCTCAACGTCTACGACGACCACCTGCAGGTGAACATGCCCGACCTTCTCGCGCGCGAGTCGATCGTCGAGATCGAGGAGCGCATCGACGCGAGCGGCAACGTGCTCGTCGCGCTCGACGAGGCCCAGGTCGCAGCCGCCGTGACGCGGCTCGTACAGGAGCGCCACGTGAGCGCGATCGCAATCTGCTTCCTCTCCAGCTACGTCAACCCCGCGCACGAGCGCGCGGCCGAGCAGGTGATCGGGCGGCTCTACCCGGAGCTGTTCACGAGCCCGTCGCATGCACTGCTTTCCTCGCGCGGGGAGAACCGCCGCTGGACGACCGCGGTGCTGAACGCGTTCGTGCACGAGTCGGCGATGGCCTATGTGCGCTCGGTCGCTGGCGAGCTGCGCGACGCCGGCCTGAAGGGGGGCATCGCCTTCTTCCAGGGTCTCGGCGGCGCGATCGGCCAGCAGCGCGCGCTGCGCTATCCGCTCGCGCTGCTCGGCTCCGGTCCGGCGGGTGGCGCGCTCGGGGCCTGCGAGGTTGGCCGCCAGCGCGGCGCGCAGCGGCTGCTGCTCGGCGACATGGGCGGCACGAGCTTCGATACGGGGATCGTGATCGACGGCGAGGTCCCAATCGGCAAGCACATCGAGATCGGGCCGTTCAAGACGGGCGTCGAGCTCGTCGACATCGTCTCCGTCGGCGCCGGCGGCGGCAGCATCGCCTCGATCGGCGAGCGCGGCACACCCCAGGTCGGCCCGCGCAGCGCGCGCTCGACGCCCGGGCCGGCCGCCTACGGCAGGGGCGGCGTCGAGCCGACGGTCACCGACGCGATGATCGCGATGGGCTTCATCGACCCGGACAGGTACCTCGGCGGGCGCCAGACGCTCGACGTGGACGCTGCGCGGCGCGCTTTGAGCGAGCGCTTCGCCGCGCCGCTGCAGTGGTCGGTCGAGGACGGCGCCGCGGCGATCCACGACCTCGCCGTCGTGAACATGGCGCTCGCCGTGCGCGAGGTGACGATCGAGCGCGGACACGACCCGCGCGAGTTCACGTTCCTCGCCTTCGGCGGGACGCTGCCGATGTTCGCCGGCCAGATCGCCGCCGAGCTCGAGATGCGCAGCGTGATCATCCCGCGCAACAGCTCGGTCTTCTGCGCCCAGGGACTGCTGCTTGCCGACTTCGTCGTGCGCCGCGAGCAAACGGTCGACTGGCCGCTCGCCGACGAAGACGCGCTGCCGCGCGTGCGCGCGACGGCCGAAGAGCTGCGGCAGCGGACCGTTGCCGAGCTGCAGGAGGAGGGCTTGGGGCAACGCGAGGTGCGGGTCGCGCAGAGCGCCTCGCTGCGCTTCGCGGGACAGACCTATGAGCTGACGCTGCCGCTGCCGGACCGCCCGCTGCAGCAGGGCGACGGCGAGCTGCTCGCGCAGCGCTTCCGCGAGACCTACGAACGCGTCTATGGAGCCGGCACCGCCTGGGCGGACGCGGAGATCCGCATGCGCGACCTGACGGTGACCGCGAGCGCGCGCGCCGCCGATGCGACGGCGCTGGCGACGCCGACGATCCCGCCCACCGAGCCCGCACGGGCGGAGCGGCGCGCGGTCTACCTGCCCGCGCTGCGGCAGTGGCACACGATCGACGTCCACCGCGACGCGGCGCTGCCGATCGGCGCGATGCTCGAAGGGCCCTGCATCGTCGACGCCGTGGACACGACGATCTTCGTACCGCTGGGGTGGCGCGCCGAACGCGACGCGCGCCTCGACTACGTGCTCACGCTGGAGGAACGCTGATGTCCTTGCCCACGCTGGAGGAACGCTGATGCCGTTGCTCACACCCGAGGGATGCTGATGCCCGAGGCAGTCCACGGCGAGGAGGCGCTGCTCGTAGAGATCCACCGCAAGGCGCTCGAGAACGTCACCAAGGAGATGGGCATCACGCTCGTGCGCACCTCCGGCTCCGGCGCCGTCTACGACGGCAAGGACTTCTGCACCTGCCTGCTCGACGAGACACCTGAGCACCTCGCCTTCTCCGGCTATGTCACCTTCCACATCGGCTCCTCGCTCGTCGGCGCGCAGGCGATCGTCGCGGAGCTCCCAGACGACCTGCGCCCAGGCGACGGCTACATCCTCAGCGACCCGCGCAGCGCCGGCGCGATGCACCAGGCGGACGTCGGCGTGATGATGCCGACCTTCGCGGGCGAGGAGCTGCTTGGCTGGACGTTCGCGAACATGCACGTCGTCGACGTCGGTGGCGTCGGCATCTCCGGCAAGGCGCCAGGCGCGCGCGACGTCTACCAGGAGGGGATCCGCTTCCCGCCGATCAGGGTGATCCGCGACGGCAGGCTCGACCCGAGCTGGGAACGCTTCATCGCCGCGAACGTGCGCAGCAGCGAGCGCGTCGTCAACGACATCAGGAGCCTGCTCGCCGCGAACATCGCCGGCGAGCGCAAGCTCGCCGCGATCGTGCAGCGCCACGGGATCGAGCGCCACCGCGCGCTCTGCGCGCGCAGCAAGGATCTCACCGAGCGGCTCTTCAGGCAGCGGATCGGCAGCATGCGCGACGGCGTCTACGAGGTCGAGGACTGGGCGGAGTTCGACGGCCACAACGGCCCCGACAGGCTGCTCGATCTCGGCGGGCGCATGGTCGTCGCAGGCGAGCAGCTGCGCTTCGAATTCTCAGGCGCGCCGCAGATCGACGGCTTCGTCAACTGCAGCGCCGGCGCGATCTATGGCCAGTGCATGTCAGCCGTGATGGTGATGCTCTGCTACGGCGACCTGCCGATCAACGCCGGCCTCTGGCGGGCGCTGAGCATCGAGCTCGGGCCGCAGGGCACGGTCGTCAACTCGACCGACCCCGCCCCCTGCAGCAACGGCCACTCAGAGGTCGGGATGCGCGTCTGCAAGATGACCAAGGCGCTGCTCTCGCAGGCGATGGCCTTGAGCGAGGACCCGGTGATCCGCAGCCGCGTCGCGGGGCAGAGCCAGGATGGCACCGCCTCGGTCGCGCTCTTCGGCACCAACCAGCACGGCGGCAGCTCAGTCGTCTTCTACGTAGACATGGGCGTCGGCATCGGCGGCGGCGCACAGAGCGTCGGCGACGGCCAGGATTCCTACGGCGCGACCGCCCAGATGGGCTGCGGGCTGCCCGACGTCGAGAGCCACGAGGCGGATGATCCCGTGCTCTGGCTGTGGCGCGAGCTCGTGCCCAACTCTGGCGGCCCAGGCCTGACCCGCGGCGGCCAGGGCATCAGCCAAGGCTTCACGATCTACGGGACCGATCGCCTTGGCGGCCCCGGCTTCAACGCCTGCGCGGAGGTCCCGCCGCGCGGCTTCGGCGGCGGCTCGCTCGCCGCCGCGGGCAGGCACTACGTGCTGCGCGCGAGCAACGTGCACGAGCTGCTTGCCGCCGGCATCCACCCGCTGCGCAGCCGCATCGCCGGACGGCAGGAGACGCCCGCCGCGAAGGTCGGCCATCTGATCCTCGAGCCCGGCGACGTGCAGATCTGGCAGGGCGGTGGTGGCGGCGGCCTCGGCGACCCGCTGCTGCGCCCGCCCGAGCTCGTGCTGCGCGACGTGCACGACGGCTACATCAGCGCCGAGCACGCGCTCGCCGCCTACGGCGTCGCGGTCGCTGACGGCCAGCTCGACCTCGAGGCGACGCTGCGCTCGCGCCGCGCGCTGCGAACGGCGCGGCTTGGGGAGGCAGGATCGACCACACAGCAGGCGACCGAGGACGCGGTGGCTGCACCACACGACCCCGGCATCGCGATCGTCCCAGCCGGCCACGAGGTCTTCTACGCGGACGCGGTCGACACAGGCGATGCAGCGTGGGCGTGTGGCGCCTGCGGCGCGCCGCTCGCGAGCGCGGACGGCAGCTGGATCGGCGGAGCGACGGTGCAATCGCGCACGCCGCTCGCCGCGCATCTCGCCGCGCTCGACATGTACGTGCGCCCGCGCACGGCGCCGCCCGCGCTCGAGCTCGTGACCCGCTGCTGCGCGCGCTGCGCCGCCGCGCTCACGGAGGACATCGTCCCGAGCGGCGGCGAGCCGCGCCCGCCGCTGCCAACCCCGATCGCCGCACACGAGGTTTCCGCATGACCGAGCCAAGCACAGACGACGCCGACTCCAACGCCGACATCGACATCAACGTCGACATCGACATCGACATCGAAGCCCGCTATGCCGAGCGACAGCTGACTGCGCGCCCGTCCGCTGAGCTCGTCGAGCAACTGCGCGGCTGCAGCGCCGCCGACGTCTCGGACTCGCTCGTCGCGCTTGGCGCGCGCAACCACGTGATCCGCGGCGTGCACGCGCTCGCCGCAGAGCCGGGCAGGCCAATCCAGTTGCTCGGCGTCGCCGTCACACTCGACTTCGTGCCCGCGAACGGCACACACGATTTCAGCGAGGCGCCCTTCCTCAGCAGCGAGGTGATTCGCAGGATGTCGCCAGGCGACGTGCTCGTGATGTCCGCGAAGGGCTGCGATTACGCGTTCTGGGGCGGGCACATGGCGCGCCGCGCCGTCGACAAGCAGCTTGGCGGCGCCGTCGTCGACGCCCAGATCCGCGACGTGCGCGAGATCCGCGAGACCGGCCTGCCGCTGTTCGCGCTTGGCACGACGCCGCAGACGCTGCTCTCCCACTATGAGGCGGTCGCCTACAACACGACGATCGAGTGCGGCGGCGCGACCGTCACGCCAGGCGACGCCGTGATCGGCGACGAGGACGGCGTCGTCGTCGTGCCGCAGCTGCTGCTGCCTGAGCTGATCGTCGAGCTGCGCAAGCGCGAGAAGCTCGAGCAGTGGATGGCGGAGGCCGTCGCCTCCGACTCCCCTGCGCATGAGATCTACACGGAGATCCTGCGACGCCGGCCGCAGGACGAGGACGAAGAGCGCTAGTCAGAGCAGGACCGAGATCGTGTCGCCTTCCACTTCGACAGGGTAGGTCTCGGCAGTCAGCTCGCCGACAACCACCTCGTAGCTGCGTACGCGCGTGCGCTCAGGGTCGACGACGGAGCGCCCGTCGCGCATGTCGAACTCCCAGCCATGCCAGGGACAGCGCAGGATCTCGCCCTCGCGCTCGAAGCAGCGCTCGCCTGGCTTCTCTGAGCGCAGCAGTCCGGTCGTCGGACCGAGACAGAGCGGGCCGCCCTGGTGCGGGCAGCGGTTGCGCACCGCGAAGAAGCGCCCCTGCACGTTGAAGACGCCGATCGAGCGACCGGCAACGGTCACGAGCTTGCGGCCGCCTGGCGCGATCTCGTCGAGGCTGCCGACCGGATACGCGCGACGCGCGCGGGTCGTCTCGCCGCCACCACCCCCACTCCTACTACCCATCTCAGACCGTGACCTCGAGGCCGTAGAGCTCGCAGGCGTTGCGCGAAAGGATGCGCTCCAGCAATGCCTCGGGCATGCGTGGCAGCGCCCGCGAAGGCGAGTCGAAGTCCCAGTGCGGGTAGTCGCTCGCGAACAGCACGGTCTGATCTGCGTGCATCATCGCGAGGATCTGCAGCAGCTGATCAGGGTCCTCTGGCTCCTCGATCGGCTGGCTCGTGAAGCGGAAGTGCTCGACGATCAGCTCGCTTGGGGGACGGTCGATCCAGGGCACCTCGCTGCGCAGCGCCTTGTAGCTCTTGTCGAGCCGCCACATCACGTATGGCACCCAGGCGAGGCCGCCCTCGATGAACACGAACTTCAGCTGTGGGCAGCGCGCAAAGACGCCCTCGCAGATGAGGCTCACCATGTGCGTCTGGAACGCCTGGCTGCCCGCTGTGTGCCATTCGATGTAGTAGGAGGGCCAGCCGACCGCGGTCGGCGGGTGCACGATCCCGGCGCCGCCGAGGTGCACGCCGACGACGAGCCCGTGGCGCTCGCAGGCCTCCCAGACGGGGTGATAGACACGCTGCCCGTAGGGCGCCGCGGAGCCCGCTGGGATCAGGACCTGCACGAAGCCGGGGTGGCCCGCCCAATGCTCGATCTCGGCGACGCAGGCGGCGGGGTCCTGCAGCGGCAGCACGAGCGAACCGTGGAAGCGTTGGTCGAAGCCCAGCCAGCGCTCGACCGTCCACTCGTTCGCGGCGCGCGCGAGCGCGACGGCGAAGTCGATGTTCGGCATGAACGGCAGGTTGTGGAAGGTGCCCGTCAGCACGGCGTGAGCGATCCCGTACTCGTCGAGCAGTTGCGTGCGAATCAGCTCGGGGTCGGAGCCAGCCGGCGAGCCGTCCGCAGGCTGGGCGTCGTGGCGGGTGCCGTGCTTGCCGACGATGTTCGGGTACATCGCCTTCGTGCCTGGCAGGCCGCCAAGGCCCGTCTCCTGCACGTAGGCAACCCACTCCCTCGGCAGGTAGGGCGTCAGCTCGGCAAACGAGCGATAGGCGTTGTGGACGTCGCAGTCGACGATCACCGGCCGATCCTCACACTTTCAGGAGTTTCGGCAGGAACGTCGTCAGCACCGGTATCGCCGCGACCAGCGCAAGGCCGACGACGAGCACGAGGTTGAAGAAGGCGCTCGGTCTCAATGCCTTCTCCATCGGCACGTTGGAGATGCGGCAGGCGATGATGTAGCCCGCGCCGACGGGCGGCAGGAAGGCGCCGATGCCCATCGCGATGATCAGCGTGATCCCGTACTGCAGGTCGTTGACGCCCAGCGCGCTCGCGATCGGCAGCAGGATTGGCGCGAGGATCAGTAGTGCTGGCAGGCCCTCGAGGATCGTGCCGAAGAGGATCGTGCCGAGCAGGCTCAGCACGAAGAACTCGAAGCTGCCGCCGCTTTTCTCCAGCAGTTTCGCGAGCAGCGTCGGCACCTGGTCGATCGTCAGCGTCTGCGAGAAGAGCGTCGCGGTGCTGAGAATCAGGAGCGTGCTGCCCGCGAGCGTCGAGGCCTCGATCGTCGCGCGCCACGCCGCCTTCGGCTTCAGGCGGCGGTAGACGACGATCGTGACGAGGAAGCCATAGACGGCGGCTACGGAGGCGATTTCGGTAGGCGTCGCGACGCCGCCGACGATGCCGCCGACGAGGATCACTGGCAGCAGCAGTGCGGGCAGCGCCGCGGGCACGGAGCGCACGAACTGGATCAGCGGTTCGCGTTTGGAGGGCGGATAGCCATGGCCCTTCGCGCGCAGCATGATGCCCGCGATCAGGCAGAGGCCGATCACGGTCGCGGGAATGATCCCCGCGACGAACAGGCCCGCGACCGAGAGCGTCGTGATCGAGGAGAGCACGATGATCGCAAGGCTGGGCGGGATCGTCTCGCTCATCGCGGCGGAGGCAGCGAGCACCGCCGCGGACTCGGACTTCTCGTAACCCGCTTCGGCGAGCGGCTCGTTCAATGCTGAGCCCGCCGCCGCGATGTCAGCGAGCTTTGAGCCGGAGATCCCGGAGAAGATGTAGACCGCGACGACCTCGGTGATCAGCAGGCCGCCGGGCAGGCGGCTGACCAGGGGCTGCAACATGCGCACGAGCCGGCTCGCAAGGCCACCCTTGTCCATCAGCACGCCCGCGAGCAGGAAGAACGGGATCGCGACCATCACGAAGCTCGCGATGCCCGTCTGCAGCGCGACCGGCGCCGAGGCGAGCGGCAGCGTGCCCGTGCTCATGATGAACGCCATCGCGCCAAGCCCGAGCACGAGCGCGATCTGCACGCCGGCGAGGAACGCGGCGACCGCGATCGGGCCGAAGACGATCGCCGGGTCGGGCCCGATGAAGCCGCCTTCGGTGCTCGAGCGGTAGAGCTCGACGAGGCCGATGATCGCCCCGCAGATCACGACGCCGGCGAGCAGCGAGCGCCAGGGCATCTTGCGCAGCGAGTCGGCAAGGTAGATCGCGATCATCAGGAAGCCGACCGCAAGCCAGATCGTGATCGTCAATTCCGGGACTCCGAGGATCGCCGTTTTCACTTTTGCGCCCTGCGAGATGTAGGACGGCATCGCCGTCAGGACGATCACGACGAACAGCAGCGAGAGGCCGATGCCGGCGGCCTCGAGCGCGCGTCCGACCGCAGGCGGCGAGCGCTCGATCAGCACGCGCATCGACATTCCCTGGCCGCGGCGCAGCGCGACGGCGCCGCCGATGAAGGTGACGACGCTCAGGCAGATCGTCGCGATTTCAGGGGTCCAGGCGACCGGCGAGTTGGCGAGGTAGCGGGCGCAGACGTTGTAGAAGGTGACACCGACGCCGGCGAGCACGGCGAGGCCGACCAGCACCTCGCCGCACGACGTCAACGCCCGTAGTCCCGCATCCCAGCCAGACACGACCGGGGTGGGCAGCAGCCACCGGCTCCTGCGTGGCACGCCTGCGACCGTCGAGGCCGGCGTGGACACGCTCAGGCTCACAAGCCTTGCGAGGACCGCAGGCTTTCGATCGCTGACATGCCACCGACCTGAGAAGCGAACTTCGGATAGATCTTTTCAGCGACCCCACGCCATTCTTCGAGGTCAGCTTCTTCGATCTTGCAGCCCTTCGCTTCGAGTTCGGTCGCCGCTTTTTCCTGAATCGACTGCTGTTCGCCGCCGAAGCTCGCCATGTTTTCAGTCGCGACTTCGGTGATCGTTTCCTGCAGTTCGGAGGGCAGCGTTTCCCACAGCTTCTTGTTGAAGCCGAGGAAGAGGATCGAATAGGCGTGCGAGGTCAGCGTCAGCTTGTTCGCTGCTTCGTACCACTTGAAGGTGACGATGTTGCCGAGCGGCTGATCGTAGGCATCGACGACACCCTGCTTCAGTGCCTCGAAGACTTCTTCGGAGGAGAGGGGGGTTGGCACGGCACCAGCCGCCTTGAAGAATTCGACGAAGACGGGGGTTTCCACCGTGCGCACCTTCACGTTTTTGATTTCGCTCGGATGCACATATAACGAGGTGCCGCCAAGCTGGCGCGCACCGGCGTTCTCCCAGCCGATCACGTGCACGCCCTGGGCGGCAAGCGCCTGCTCCTGCCCTTCCTTCGCTGAGCTGACGATCGCCTTGTTCGTGTCTTCGTTGGTGCCAAACACGTATGGCAGGCTGAAGAGCGTGAGCTCTGGCACCGTCGCGGTAATCACCGAGGTGGTGATCAGGTTCATCTCCAGGCTGCCGTTCTGCAGATCCTTGAAGTTGTCCGCCTCGCTGCCCAGCTGCGCGTTCGGGAAGGTGTCGAACTTGACTTCGCCGTTCGTCTTTTCTTCGATGCTCGTCAGCATGTTCTGGTAGGAGTCCCAGATCGCGTTGCCTGGGCCCACGTCGAGGCCGGTGCGCCAGTGGTAAGGGCCTTTGCCGCTGCCTCCACCTCCCCCGCTTTTGCCTTTGCTGCTTCCGCAGGCGCTGATCAGGCCGCCTGCCCCTGCGAGTGTCAGTCCGGTGGCGGATGCGCGAGCAAGAAACTGCCGGCGCGAGTGCCGGTGCGAAAGATCGCTCTCGCTCGTACCTACGTCCTCGCTTGCCTTGGCATCCCCCTCATGGACGCCTTTGGGCTGCAGCCTCATGGATCTCCTCCATTCTTTGCTTTGACGTCGGCGCGCACCGAGTGGGATTCGCTGCACGCCTCGAAATCAACTGCTGCTCGTGGTTTGCCCTCGCTCTTCGGCCTCCCAACCGACCAGTCGGACTATAGCGAGGCCTGTCATCTGCTGTCAAGCAATTCGATGCTCTCTCAGCGGCCGTTGCGCCTGCTCTCTGCCCTGCTCAACCCGCTTCGAGATTGCGTCTCACGCTCAGCGTGAACTCAGCCGCGCTCGCCCCCTCGAGCACGCGATGGTCGTATGTGATCGACAGCTCGAGGCACGCTGCGACCTCGACCTTGCCGTCGCTGACCAGCGCGCGTTCGGTCGTCGCGCCGATGAAGATGATTGCCGCCTGTGGCGGGGTGATCAGCGCCTCGCCCTGCTCGATGCCGTTCATCCCGAGGTTGGAGAGCGTGATCGTCGCGCCGCCGACGTCCTGCAGCGTCAGCTTGTCTTCGCGGGCGCGCTCCACGAGCTCCGCCCTGCTCACCGCGAGCTGCTGCAGCGAGAGCTCCTGGGCGCGGCGGATCACCGGCACGATCAGCCCGGCGGGGGTCGAGACGGCGAGGCCGATGTTCACGTCCTCGTAGAGCACGAGCGCATCGCCTGAGAAGCTCGCGTTCGCGAGCGGGCAGTCGCCGACCGCCCTCGCGCAGGCGGCGAGGATCACGTCGGTGAACGAGATGCGCGGCGCCTGCTCCGAGGTCTGCTGTGCACGCGCCTGCTCCAGCTGGCGCGCGATGCCCTCGGTCCGCACCGTCACCTGCTGGAAGAACTGCGGGATCTCCCTCGCGCTGCGCGTCATCACCTCGGCCATCGCCCTCGCGCGCCCTGCAAGCTCACGCCGCTCGCGCACGCGCGGGAGCGCATCGTCATTGCCGCCGACCGCGGCTTCCACGTCGGCGACCGTGATCGCGCCGCCGGGGCCGCTGCCGCTCAACGTCGCGGGATCGAGGCCTGCACTCGCGGCGAGGGCTCTCGCCTTCGGCATGATGCGCACGCGCCCCGCGGCCGCCGACGACGGCGCCGCCGTCGCAGGCTCCTGCTGCGCTGGGGCCGCTGCAGCCTCGCCTGCCGACGAGGACTCCTCCGCAATCGCGGCGTCGATCTGCTCGGCGGTCAGCGACTCGCCGGGGTCCGCGATGATCGCGAGCAGCGTGCCCACGGGCACGCGCTCGCCCGCGGGCACGACGATGCGCACGAGCTCGCCCGCGGCCGTCGCCTCGACGTCGACCGTCGCCTTCTCCGTCTCGACTTCGCAGATGCTCTCGCCGACCGCGATCGACTCGCCCTCGTCCTTCAGCCAGATCTGGATCGCGGCCTGCTCCATCGTCTGTCCCAGCCTCGCAAGGCGCAGCTTCTGCATTCAGGCGCCTCCCGTCCTGGCAATGCCCGTCCTCGCGGCATTCCAGCGATCGTCCTCGCGGCGGCCGACGCGTGGGGGAAGCGCGCGTGTCATGCCTGCAGCGTGCGCCGCACCGCGGCGATGACGTCGTCTACTCCGGGCAGGTAGACCCGCTCCAGGTGACTGCTCTGGGGCAACGGCACGTCGGGTGCGGCGACACGCTCGATCGGCGCTGCGAGATCGGCGAGGGCCTGCTCGGCCACGATCGCCGCGACCTCGCTCGCGGGCCCACCCGTCCTTGGCGCCTCGTGCGCGAACACGAGCCTGCC
This sequence comes from Solirubrobacteraceae bacterium, assembly GCA_036490555.1. GTDB lineage: Bacteria > Actinomycetota > Thermoleophilia > Solirubrobacterales > Solirubrobacteraceae > Palsa-744. The sequence continues at coordinate 52,052 of DASXDO010000008.1, forward strand.
AGTCTTCGCGACGGAGGCGAGGATCGTCTCGGTGTCGAGCGGGCGCAGGCCACGCGGGTCCACGACCTCGACGCTCACGCCCTCTGACGCCAGCCGCTCAGCAGCGCTCAAGGCGTGGCCGACGAAGTTCGACCAGGCGATCACCGTCACGTCGCTGCCCTCACGCCGAACATCCGCCTTGCCAAGCGGCACGAGGTGCTCGCCCTCAGGCACGGGGCCGCGCGTGTTGTAGAGGCCCTTGTGCTCGAAGAATGCGACGGGGTTCTGGTCGCGGATCGCGCTCTTCAGCAGCCCCTTCGCGTCGGCTGGCGAGGAGGGGATCACGACGTAGATCCCTGGCACGTTCCAGAGCATCGCCTCCGGGCACTGAGACTGTTCGGGGCCAGCGCCACCGACGGCGCCCTCTGGCAGCCGCAGCACGAGTGGCACCTCGAAGAGGCCGCCGTGCATGTAACGCCACTTCGCCGCCTTCAGGTAGATCTCGTCCATCGCGACGCCGATGAAGTCGGCGAACTGCAGCTCGACGACCGGACGCAGGCCCGTGATCGCGGCACCAACCCCGCCGCCGACCATCAGCGTCTCGGAGATCGGCGTGTCGACCACGCGCTTGTCACCGAAGCGATCGTGCAAGCCCGCGGTCACGCCGAACACGCCACCGAAGGCGCCGACGTCCTGGCCCATCAGCATCACCATCTCGTCGCGCTCCATCTCCTCGGCGAGCGCCTCGCGGATCGCTTCGCTGAAGGTGAGCTCGCGGGTGCTCTCGCTCATGCGTAGAGCCCTTCCATCAGCCGCTCGGGCCCTGGCAGGGCCGCCGCCAGCGCGACCTTGGCCGCGTCCTCCACCTCCGCCTCGGCGACGGACTGGATGCGCGCCAGCTGCTCCTCGCCGCAGCCATACTCGGCTTGCAGGAGCGCGGCGCAGCGCACGATCGGGTCGTTCTCGTCGCGAGTCGCGCCCTCGAACTTCGCCCTGTAAGGCTCTGGGTCGCCCATGAAGTGCCCGCGCAACCGCTGCAGGCGCGCTTCGATCAGCGTCGGCCCCTCGCCCCTGCGAGCCCGCTCGACCGCGGCGGCGACGACCCCGTGGACCGCGAAGACGTCGCGACCGTCGACGACCTCGCCTGGCATGCCGTAGGCGGCGGCGCGCTGGCTCACGCCGCCCGTCGCGGTGCTGCGCTCCACACTCGTCGAGATCGCCCAGCCGTTGTTCTCACAGAGCCAGATCACGGGCAGCTTCCAGACGCTCGCGAAGTTCGCCGCCTCGTGAAAGGTGCCCCTGTTGCTTGCGCCCTCACCGAAGAAGCAGATGCAGACCTGATCGCTGCCACGGTAGTGAGCGGAGAACGCGGCGCCCGCGGCAATCGGGAAGGCTCCGCCAAGCGTGCCGCTTTGCCCCAGGATCCCCAGCTTCGGGCTCGCCATGTGGACGATTCCTGCGCCAAGCCCGCGCGTGCTGCCTGCGACGTTCTCGAGCAGATCGCCGAACGCCTGCGAGAGCGGCAGGCCCTTCGCCAGCTGCTGCCCACAGCCACGGTGGTCGTACATGATGTAGTCCGCCTCGCGCAATGGCTCGCATGCGCCCGCGGCGACCGCCTCGTGCCCGCGACCTGGGTGGTAGAAGCCAGGTGCCACCTGACCCTCGCCCATCATCCGCATCAGCCGCTGCTCCCAGGCCTGGATGCGGACCATCTGTCCGTAGAGTGCAAGCGCAAGCTCCTCGCTCACCGCAGCAGACACAGTCACCGTCTACTCCCCACCGTCACCGTTCACTCCTGTCCTTGCACCGCTTGACCTCACACCGCATGCCCTGCCCACCATCCTTTGCCTCTCGACTACCAGACCGACCAGGCGGTCGGGTATGCTAACGGCATGCTCGGCACCCGTCAAGCGCACGGACGGAAAGCACTGGAAAATGGCTGAGGAAAGCTGGACGGATGCCCGAGGAAGCTGAGCCAATCTCGACGCGGCCGCTGCGCAGCTCGCGCACGATGCCCGAGGAAGACTGGACGCTCGCCGCGACGAGCAGGGCGCTGCGCGAGCGCTGGGAGTCTGGCCACGCGACCTTTGGCGCCTGGGCGACGATCGGCGACTCCTACCTCATCGAGCTGCTTGCGCGCACGGGCTTCGACTGGATCGGGATCGATATGCAGCATGGCCTCGTCACAGGGCCCCAGCTGACGCCGATGCTGCAAGCCTGCGCGATCACGCAGACGCCCGTGCTCGTGCGGGTCCCTGGGCATACCCCTGAGCAGACACTGCAGGCACTCGACGCAGGCGCCAACGGCGTGATCGTGCCGCTGATCGATACCGCGGAGGAGGCTGCAGCCGCCGTCGCAGCGTGCCGCCATCCGCCAGCTGGCACGCGCAGCTGGGGCGCGACGAGGGCACCGCTTGGCGCAGAGTCCTACACGGCCGCCGACGCCAACGAAGCGGTGCTTTGCGCGGTCATGGTCGAGACCGCAAAGGCAGTCGAAGACGTTGCCGCGATCGTCTCCGTCCCTGGCGTCGATGCGATCTTCGTCGGGCCGCGCGACCTTCGCCTCTCGCTTGGCGAGCCGGGTCAGGCGCAGCTTGACGAGGCAATTCTCACAGTCAGAGACGCCTGCGCAGACGCTGGCGTCGTCGCCGGGATCTATGCGGGCAGCGCCGCCGCCGCGCTGCGCTGGGCGAGCGAGGGCTTCCAGCTCGTGACCGTCATCTCGGATGGCAACCTCGTCAGGCAGAGCGCGCGCGAAACGCTTGCCGAGGTTCGCCAGAGACCCGAGCGAGCCGACGGGCAAGACGTCGGGTACTAGGGAGTATGCTGCCAGTTGTGAGCAGCGTCGCCGACGAGAAGCGCAGATTGGTAGTGGCCAGAGCCGCTGAGCTGTTCGATCGCAGCGGCTACCACAGGGTGAACATGACTGAGATCGCGCGCTCAGCGGGTCTTGAGAAGCCGACGCTCTACCACTACTTCAAAAGCAAGGACGAGATCCTCTTCTGGATCCATGAGACCTTCATCAACCTGCTGCTCGAACGCATCTCACTGCGCACCGAGCCGCTCAGCGCCCACGACGAGCTCGTCGAGATCATGTGCGACGTGCTCGAGCTGATGCAGACGCACCGCGGGCATGTCAGGACGTTCTTCGAGCACCACCGCGAGCTCGCGCAGCCGGCGCGCGAAAGCGTGCGACGCAAGCGCAACCGCTACCAGGCGCACGTCGAAAGCACGATCGCCCTTGGGATCGAGAACGGCGAGTTCAGGGACGTCGATCCGCACTACACGACGCTTGCGCTGTTTGGCATGTGCAACTGGGCTTACAACTGGTACAAACCGAGCGACAAGCTCTCCAGCCGCGAAGTCGGCGAGCTGCTCGCTGACCTCTTCACCAACGGTGTCGCCGCGAAGAGCCCCGCCAAGACGGTGAAGCGCTCGTACGCCAAGCCGAGCGGCAACAGCCGCGCGACGCGAACGCGCGCCAAGGCTGCGCCTCGCTGAGCCGACCTCAGCGCATTCTCATCATTACCTTGAAGACAGCGCCGCATGCGGCGCTGTCCCGGCCGTGCATGCACGGCCGGCCGGCCGGCGCATGCGCCGGCCGGGAAACCCATATGAACCTCCATCTCATGCATATGTGATAGCGTACGTATGTATGCCAAGCCAATACAGGGACGGAGCGACCTACGACCGCATCTCCACGCCCCTCGAGCGGATCGGCAGAGAGGTCCTCGAACGGCTGCAGCTGAGCGGCGATGAGACAGTGCTCGACGCGGGCTGCGGCAGCGGTCGCGTGACCCAGGCACTGCTTCAGCGACTGCCGCGCGGGCACGTGATCGCCGTCGACGGCTCGCCGGAGATGCTCGACGCCGCGCGCAGGCGGCTCGGCGCCGCGCCTGAGCTGATCCACGCCGACCTCGAAGCGCTCGACCTTCGCGGACGCAGCGTCGATGCGGTCCTCTCGACCGCGACGTTTCACTGGATCCCCGACCACGAAAAGCTGTTCAGAGCCCTGCGCGCGATCCTGCGCGACGGCGGCCAGCTCGTCGCGCAATGCGGCGGCGAGGGCAACACGCGCGAGCTCACCGCCGCAAGCAGGGCCGCCGGCGAGCGCGAGCCGTTCGCGCCCCACCTCGCCGACTGGGATGGGCCGTGGAACTTCATCGGCGCCGAGGAGACCGCGCAACGCCTCAAGGACGCAGGCTTCACACAGGTGCGCACCTGGCTTGTGGAGAGGCCCGCCCCCTATGAGGACCTGCTCGAGTGGCTGCGTGTGAACGCGCTCACGGCACACACGGCACGCCTGCCGCAGGAGCTGCGCGAGCCCTACCTGCACGCCGTCGCAGACGAGCTTGGCCCTCAGCCTCACATCAGCTACATACGCCTGAACATCGACGCGCTTGCAGGCGGGTAGCGTACGCGGGGCAAATCCAGCTCAAGCTCGAGAGGAAGCCCAGATGCCCAACGCGTCGTCGACGGTCCCGCAGCCCGAGGTCTCCGCCCTCGAAGCTTCCAGCCATCACTTCCATCTCGCCGCCGACAGGCTCGAGCTGCCTGACGATCTGCGCACGCTGCTGCTCACCTCCTACCGCGAGGTCGAGGTCGCGATCCCGATGCGGCTCTCTGACGGCAGGATTCACACATACTCTGGCTACCGCGTCCAGCACAACTCCGACCGTGGGCCCTTCAAGGGCGGGATCCGCTTCCATCCAACCGTCGACCTCGACGAGTTCCGCGCGTTGGCGGCAACGATGACCTGGAAGACCGCGCTCGTGGACCTGCCCTTCGGCGGCGCGAAGGGCGGCGTCAACTGCGACCCGGCGCAGCTCACCAAGCCTGAGCTCGAGCAGCTGACGCGGCTGCTCACCCAGCGGATCGACAAGGTGCTTGGCCCGAACGAGGATATCCCTGCCCCAGACGTCAACACGGACGCCCAGGTCATGGCGTGGATGATGGACGAGTACGGCAAGACCCATGGCTACACGCCTGCCGTCGTGACAGGCAAGCCGATCGCGCTGGGGGGATCGCTGGGCCGCGACACCGCGACCGCGCGGGGGCTGCTCTTCGCTTTCCGCGAGGCGGCGAGGTCGATCGACCTCGATCCGGCGCAGGCGACGGTCGTGATCCAGGGCTACGGCAAGGTCGGCGGCTGGCTTGCGCGACTGCTGAGAGCGGAGGGCGCAAGGATCGTCGCGGTCTGCGACGTCACTGGCGCGATCCGCTGTGAGTCTGGCCTCGACATCGCAGCGCTCGACGCTCACGTCTATTCAGGCTCATCGCTTGCGAGCTTCCGCGGCGAGGACGTCGAGCCGATCGAGATCGACGAGCTCTACGCGACCCCCTGCGACGTCTTCGTGCCCGCCGCGCTTGGCGGCATGATCAACGCCGGCAACGTCCACCTGCTCAACTGCAGGATGGTGCTCGAGGGCGCGAACGGCCCGATGACCCCTATAGCCGACGAGGAGCTCTCGCAACGCGGCGTGCTCATCGTCCCTGACCTGCTCGCCAACTCTGGCGGCGTCGTCGTCTCCTACTTCGAGTGGGTCCAGAACCAGCAGCACCTCCGCTGGGAGGAAGAGGAGGTCAACCAGCGCCTGGCACAGATCATGCAGCGCGCCTACGGCGAAGTCGCTTCGCGGGCGAGCACGACTACGACTACGTTGCGGACCGCCGCCTACGAGCTCGCGATCGAACGGGTCGTCGAAGCGGCGCGGCTGCGGCACGCGATCTGAACGATTGGCGCGCCTCCTCAGGCGCAGCGCGACATTGCGCGATGCCACGCAATTCAGCTTTCTTTCAGATTCTTGCGCGAGCATCTCGACGATGAAGTTGCTCGTCGTCGACGACGAGCCTGCGATCAGGCAGGCATTGGAGCTGGTCTTGAACCTGCACGGGTTCGAGGTCGCGACAGCCTGCGACGGTCGCGACGCGTTACGCGCGCTTGGCGCAGGACGCCCTGACGCGGTCATCCTCGACGTCTTGATGCCAGGCCTCGACGGTCTCGAGGTCTGCAGGCGCATGCGCGCCGCAGGCGACCGCACGCCGGTCTTGATGTTGACGGCGCGCACAGAGGTGAGCGAGCGCGTCGCCGGCCTCGAGGCGGGCGCCGACGACTATCTCGCGAAGCCCTTCGCGCACGAGGAGCTGATCGCCCGCCTGCACGCTCTGCTGCGGCGCACAGGCTGGGAGGGGCAGCAGGATCTGCTGCGCTTCGAGGACCTCGAGCTCTCCCCCGCCGCGCACGAGGCCCGCCGCGCCGGGCGCCTGCTCGAGCTGACGCGCACCGAGTTCCTGCTGCTCGAACTGCTGATGCAGCACCCCCGCCAGGTGCTGACGCGCAGCGCGATCTTCGACCGCGTCTGGGGCTACGACTTCGGGCCGTCCTCGAACTCGCTCGAGGTCTACGTCGGCTACCTGCGTCGCAAGACCGAGGCTGAGGGCGAGCGACGGCTCGTGCACACAGTGAGAGGCGTCGGCTACGTGCTGCGCTCGGAGCAGCGATGAGCTTCCTGCGCGCGATGAGCTTCCGCCGGCGCGTCGTATTGCTCTCCGCGAGCGCGGTTGCGCTCGCGATCGTGCTCGCCTCCGCGATCGTCTACTTCGTCACCCGCGGCGAGCTGCATGGGCAGATCGACCAGAGCCTCAGAGAACGGCTGACACCGGGGCTGCCGCAGTCGATTCAGATCAAGCAGTCGAGGTTGAGCCCGCGTGCTGCGGCACAGGTCGAGAAAGCCGCGGCGACGCTGAGGCGAGCGCCACAGCAGCGGCTTGGCGCCGAAGCGTTCATGAATGCCCTCGAAGGCGCAGCGGCAGACGCGGAAGGGAAGGAGGAGGGGAGGGTTGGCGCGCACGCCGAACCGCGTGCAGAAGTGCGCGCGGAGGGGTATGGACAGGCGGCCGTAGCCAGCGGCTCGATCGCCGTGAAGGCGCCATCCTCAGGGCCGCTCGGGCAGCTTGGGATCCTCACCCAGACGCGGCATCTTCACGTCACTCGCCGCTCCACGAAGAGCATTGGCGAACTTGGGGCTCCTGGGACCTTCAGCGAGGTGCGGAGCCACCCAGACGGCACGGAGACGGCGGTCAGCATCTCGCTGCCGTCCCAGGGCTTCGGCGGGGTCGTCGGCTACGCCCAGCTCGTGCAGGCGGGCGGCATCGTGCTGAGCTCCAACGGCCGCGAAACCGCGCTGCCGGTCACGTCGGCTGCGCACGCGGTCGCGGCGGGCAGGCGCCCCGCGTTCTTCAGCGAAAAGCAGATCGAAGGCACGCCGATGCGCGTCCTCACCGAGCGCGCTCCGCCAGGCGGCGTCTGGCAGGTCGCGCTGCCGCTCACGGAAGTGAACAGCACGCTGAAAAAGCTGCTGATCGTGCTTGGCATCGTCAGCCTTGGCGGCATCCTCATCGCCGCAGCGCTTGGCCTGCTCGTGTCGCGCGCTGCGCTCACCCCGATGCGGCGGCTGATGGCCGCGACCGAACAGATCACGAAGACCCAGGATCTTGCGCACCGCATCCCCGCTGCCACAGACGACGAGCTGGGGCGGCTCGCGAGGAGCTTCAACACGATGCTCGCGGCGCTCGAGCGTTCGCGGCTCTCGCAGCGCCAGCTCGTCTCCGACGCCTCGCACGAGCTGCGCACGCCGCTCACGAGCATCCAGGCGAACCTCGACGCGCTCGCGCTTGGCGATGTCCTCTCGCGCGCGGAGCGCGAACGCGCGACCGACGCGGCGAAGGCCCAGCTGCGCGAGCTGACCGCGTTGATCGGCGACCTCGTCGACCTCTCGAAGACCGAGGTCGAGCAGCTCGAGGTCGAGGACGTGCGCCTCGACCTGCTGACGGCGGCGGCGGTGAAGCGCGCGCGCCTGCACGCGCCTGACTGTGCGATCGTCCTCGACGCGACGCCCTGCCTCGTGCGCGGCGCGCCACCGCAGCTCGACCGAGCGCTTTCGAACCTGCTCGACAACGCCTGCAAGTGGAGCCCGCCCTCGCCGCCAGGCAAGCCCGTCGAGGTGAGCGTAAAAGATGGCCGCCTCGAAGTCCGCGACCATGGCGAGGGCATCGACGACGAGGACCTGCCGCGTGTCTTCGACCGCTTCTACCGCTCGGCAGCCGCGCGCGGGCGCCCAGGCTCGGGCCTCGGCCTCGCGATCGTGCGCCAGGTCGCGGAGACGCATGGCGGCACGGTGCACGCCGTGAACGACCCCAACGGCGGCGCGCGCCTGGTCCTCGAGCTGCCGAGCCTGCCGATGAGCGCCGCCGAGCGCGACGGCGAGGACGGCGCCTAGCGCGCCGATACGGCTCCGCGGGCGGCGTTCAGGAAGCTCCTCCCCCGCGTTAAGCAGCCTCTCAGGCGGAGCTGGCTGGATATCCGCTGAAGCTCAAACCCAAAAGGAGCGTCTTCACCCATGCCCTGGTCCCGCAATCTCGTTGCATTGCCCGTCATCGGCGCCTGCCTGCTGCTCAGCGCGTGCGGCGGCTCGTCCTCCAAAGGAGACGCTCCAGCAGGTAAGCCGAGCCCGCAGGAAGCACAGGCAGATGCCGTGAAGTTCGCGAAATGCATGCGCGAACATGGCGTCGACGCCGAAGCGAACACGAGCGCCGGAGGCAACGGCGTCGGCCTCAGCATCCATGTGAGCGGTGGGCCCCCTCCGGGAGGCAAGGAAGAAGGATCGAGCAACCCCGGGCCTCCTCCGGGGATCGAAGCCGCCCAGCGCGCATGCCAGCGCTACCTGCCAAACGAAGGCAAGCCGCCGAAGCTCTCACCCGCCGAAGAAGCCAAGCAGCGCGAAGACGCATTGAAGTTCGCGCGCTGCATGCGCAGCCATGGCGTCGACGTCCCCGACCCAGGCCCGAGCGGCGCGGTCGAAATCGAAGGCAGCGACGTCAACCCACAGAGCGCGACCTTCCAGAACGCACAGAAGGCCTGCCAGGGACTGATGGGGAAGGCCCCGCTGCGGCTCAGCTCGCGCGTCGGCCCTGGCGGCGGGCAGGTCCAATCGGAAACCGCGCGCGCCGGTGGATGAGATCGAGGAGCGGTCCGCAGGCCGCCGCCGCGCTCGGATCGCGGCGCTCGCCGCCGCGCTGCTCGCCGCGATCGCGATCGTGCTCGTCGTCGTCCTGCATTCGCGCTCTGCGAAGGGCAGGAGGCAGGGCGACGGCATCCCCGCGGGCGACGTGACGACAAGCGTGCAGCGACGCACGCTCACCGAACGCGCGAGCATCGACGGGACGCTCACCTACGGCAGCAAGCTCGAACTCTACGACCGTCTTCCAGGCACCTTCACGTCGCTACCGAAGATCGGCTCGGTGATCGGGCGCGGCGGGACGCTGTTCGAGGTGAACGAGCTGCCGATCGTGTTGATGTATGGCTCCGTGCCTGCATACCGCACGCTCAGCGAAGGGGTGAGCGAAGGCGCCGACGTGAGGGAGCTGAACGAGAACCTGATCGCGCTTGGCTATGACCCCTACGGCGAGATCGTCGAAGATGCACGCTTCGACGCGGCGACGACTGCCGCGGTGAAGCGCTGGCAGGCCGCGGAGGGGCTGCCTGAAACCGGCGAAGTCGAACTCGGCCGCATCGTCTTCGCCCCAGGCGCGCGCCGTGTCACCGAATTGCACGTGCAGCTCGGGCAGGATCCCCCCGGCGGGACGAGCGCGAAAGAACCCTCAGAAAGGGAACCGACAGAAAAAGAACCTGCCAGGAAGCAGCCCGCTGGAAACGGCCCCAAAGCAGACTCTGAACCAAAAGGAGCCTCTGAACCCACAGGTGGCACTGAACCCACAGGTGGCTCTGAACCCGAAGCCAGCGCTGGAATGCCGGTGCTCACGACGACGTCCATCAGGCAGCTCGTCCAGCTCCAGGTCGAAGCCGATCAACAGCGGCTTGCCCACGTCGGTGAGTCGGTGCCTGTGACATTGCCCGACGGGAACACGGTAAAGGGCCGGATCACGAGCGTCGGCACGGTCGCGACCGCATCCAGCAGCGACGAATCGGGCGGCGGACAGGCGACGATCTCTGTCACTGTCGCGCTCGAGCACCCCGTCAGGCGGCTTGACGAGGCGCCGGTCACCGTCGAGCTCGTCGAGGCATCGGTCAAGGGCGCGCTCACGGTGCCCGCGACCTCACTGATCGCGACCGCAGGCGGCCGCTACGCGATCGAGACGCTGCAACACGGCAAGCGCAAGCAGCTCGAAGTCACACCTGGGATGTTCGCCGACGGCTACGTCCAGGTCGAGGGGCCAGGCGTGCGCGCAGGCCTCACGGTGACAGAGCCCTCCGAATGAGCGCGGTGCTCGAGCTGTGCGAGGTCACGAAGCGTTATCCCGGTGGCGTGCAGGCGCTGCGCGGTGTCGACCTCCATGTGCAGGAGGGCGAGCTCTGCGCGATCGTCGGACGCTCTGGGTCAGGCAAGTCGACGCTCCTGCACATCATCGGCACGCTCGAGCGCGGGAGCAGCGGACTTGTGCGGGTCGCGGGAATCGACGTCGCTGAGGCCTCCGACGGCATGCTCGCGTCGCTGAGAGCCTGGCGGATTGGCTTCGTCTTCCAGCAGTTTCACCTGCTTGAGGCCCACACCGCATTGGAGAACGTCGCGGGCGGCCTGCTCTACATGGGCATGCCTGGGCGCCGGCGGCGCAGGCTCGCAGCGCAGGCGCTCACGCGGGTTGGGCTGAGCGATCGTGCCCAGCACACCTCCGCGCTGCTCTCTGGCGGCGAGCGCCAGCGGGTCGCAATCGCAAGAGCGCTCGTCACGAAGCCCGCGATCATCCTCGCCGACGAGCCGACGGGCAACCTCGACAGCACGACGGGCGAAGGCATCATCGAGCTACTGCGCGAGCTCAACCGCGAGGGGACGACCGTCGTGCTCATCACCCACGATCGCGAGCTCGCCGCGGCGATGCCGCGACGCCTCGAGGTGCGCGACGGCCTGATCGCAAGCGACGAGGCCCGTCGAGCGGCGTCATGAGCGAGACGAGAACGCTTGCGCGGCTGCGCTCCGGTGACGGAGGGCGCCGTCCTCCTCTGGCTCAGGGGCCAGGACATCGCGCACTCCCACGTACCCGCCTCATGCCGCTCGATGTCGCGAGGGTCGCAAGCGTTGGGCTGCGCACGCGCCGCCTGCGCGCCGCGCTCTCAGCGCTGGGGGTCGCGATCGGCATCGCCGCGATGGTCGCCGTGCTTGGCATCTCCGAATCGAGCAGGGCAGGCCTCGTCGCCGAGCTCAACCGCCTTGGCACGAACCTGCTCACAGTCGAGCCGGGCCAGAACTTCTTCGGCGAAAACACGGCGCTTCCCGCGAGCGCGGACGGTGCTGTGCACAACCTCACAAGCGTGCTCGATGCCGCCGCTGTCACGAACGTCTCCGCGAGCGTGCGTAGCAGCCCCTTCATCGAAGCCGCCGAAACGGGCGGGATCACGGTGCAGGCAGCCGACCCGCAGCTGCTCAGGACCTTGGAGGGCCACATGCGGAGAGGCGCCTTCCTCAATGCGGCAAGCGAACGCTACCCCGTCGTGATCCTTGGCTCGACCGCTGCGCAGCGGCTGCACGTCGACCACCTTGCCATCGAAGGCAGGCCTGTCCAGGTCTACCTTGGCGGCACCTGGTTCACGGTCGGCGGCGTGCTCGCCCACCTGCCGCTTGCGCCTCAGATAGACGCCTCCGCATTGATTGGCTACCCCGTCGCGCACAGACTCTTCCACACGCAGCGCAGCGCGAGCGTCGTCTACGTCCGCGCGCACCCCGAACGCGTCCAAGAAGCGGCTGCACTGCTCTCCGCGGCCGCCGATCCTCAGAGCCCGGAAGACACAGAGGTCTCCAGGCCCTCGAACGCACTGCAGGCGCGGGCGGACGCGCAGAGCACGCTCACCGCCCTCTTCCTTGGGCTTGGCGCCGTCGCACTGCTCGTCGGCGGCGTCGGGATCGCGAACGTGATGGTGATCTCGGTGCTCGAGCGCCGCTCTGAGATCGGCCTGCGCCGCGCGCTTGGCGCGCGGCGCGTCCACATCGCGATCCAGTTCCTTGGCGAGTCAGTGCTGCTCGCCCTGCTTGGCGGCCTGATCGGCATCGCGCTTGGCGTCGCGACGACCTTCGCCTACGCCTCGACGCAGGGCTGGAGCGTTGTCGTACCGCTGCTCTCAGTCGGCGGCGGCGTCGCGGTCACGCTGCTGCTTGGCGCGCTCGTCGGCCTCTACCCCGCGCTGCGCGCCGCGCGACTTGCGCCGGCGACGGCGTTGCGGAGCGTCTAGACGCGAACAGCCGGGCGAGGCGCCTTACTGACGGCGTAGGCTGCGCTCACGTTGAGCTTTGGAATCCTCACCGTGATCGTGCTCGCCGGGCTTGGCGGCCCGCTGCTCGCCCTCAGCGAACGGCGCTTCATCCCAATCGTGCTCGGCGAGATCGTCGCTGGCATCGTCGTTGGCCCACAGGCGTTGAACATCGTCAACCCAGGCAATACGACGATCTCGTTTCTTGGTGAAGTGGGCTTCGCGATGCTGATGCTCACGGTTGGGATGCACCTGCCGCTGCGCGATGCCCGACTGTCACATTCATTGCGCAGCGGAACGCTGCTCGCCGCGCTCGTCGCTGTGCTTTCGATTCCAGCTGGCTTGCTCGTCGCCGCGATCGCTGGCACAGCGCACGCCTTCATCTACGCGGTCCTGCTTGCGTCGGGCTCTGCGGCAGTACTGCTGCCCGCGCTCGAGGAGGCCGGCGCGACTGACCCTCAGGCGATCACGGTGATGGCGCAGGTAACCGTCGCCGACGTCGTCACGATCCTCTCCGTCCCAATCGTGCTGCAACCGAGTCGCACCCTGCACGCCGCGCTTGGCGGCCTGTTCGTCGCCGCCGCGGTCCTTGCGCTCCTCGCCACTGCACACCTGCTTAGGCGTCATGCGTGGGTCGGACATGTTCGACGCCTCTCCAAGCAGCGCCACTGGGCACTCGATCTGCGCCTGTCGCTGCTCGTCCTGTTCCTGCTCGCCTGGCTTGCCCAACGTGGCGGCACGAGCATCCTCATCGCAGGCTTCGGCGCCGGCCTCATGGTCGCATTGATTGGCGGACCCAAACGCCTCTCCACGCAGGTGCGAGGCATCGCCGACGGCTTCTTCATACCGCTCTACTTCGTCATCCTTGGTGCACAACTCGATCTCAACGGGCTGTTCAGCAACCTCTCGATGCTCGCCCTCGCCGCAATGCTTGCGTTGCTCAACGTGCTCGTTCACCTTGCCGCCGTCGCGCTCACGCGCCGGCCTCTCAGCACTGGGCTGGCTGCAAGCGCACAGCTTGGCGTGCCAGCCGCGGTCGCGTCCCTTGGGCTCAGCGAGCACGTCCTGTCGGCCACCGTCGCCACCGCGATCGTCGCGGCAGCGCTCGTCAGCCTCGTCGTCTGCACGCTTGGCGTCGAGCGGATGCTTGGCGGCGAACGGAAGCCTGGCGGCGAACGAAAGCTTGGCGGCGAACGGAAGCCTGGTGGCGAACGAAAGCCTGGCGGCGAACGAAAGCCTGGCGGCGAACGCATGCCTGATGACGAACGCATGCCTGATGACGAACGCAACCGCGCTCGCGGGGAGACATCGCCGCTGGACTCGCATCGCTTGCCCACACGAGAAACTGGCGGCTGATGCAATAGAAAAGCCCCGCGAAACGCGGGGCTTTTCCGTAGCAGGTCTGTAAGCCGGATCCTGTCGTTGGGTGACCATCCATCTGAGCGGCCTACCTGGACCTTGGCGGGCAGCCTGCAAGCGGTCCTGTTTGGCCTTGCATCGGGTGGGGTTTGCCTGGCCGCCGCGTCACCGCGACGCCGGTGCGCTCTTACCGCACCATTTCACCCTTGCCTGTCAGCCGTTCACGTGGGACGGCTGACATCGGCGGTATGTTTCTGTGGCACTTTCCCGCGAGTTTCCTCGGGTCGGTTCCCCGACCACCCTGCCCTTCGATGTCCGGACTTTCCTCCAGGATCCGAGGATCCCGGCGGCCACCTGGCCTGCAAACCTCAATCTAGCGCGTGTCCTGACGCTGCGGGTGGATCGTCTCCCCTCTTGCAAGCATCTCGACATAGGCGACGATCCGCTTCGCTCGCGTCTCGCTGCGCTTCGCCTCGTGTAGGCGGTAGAGGATCGAGTAGCGGTTCTGGCTTGTGAGTCGTTCGAACGCTTCCTTCGCCTTCGGCTCCGCCTCGAGCGCCTTGCGCAGGTCATCTGGGACCTCGATGCTCGCGGACCCATCGTACGCTCGCTCCCAGCGCCCGTCCTGCTTCGCGGCGGCAACGGCGGCATCGCCAGCTGGAGTCATCCTGCCCTCGGCTTCGAGTCGTGCAACGATCTCGACGTTGCGCTTCGACCAGGCGCTGCGTTGCCGGCGGGGCGTGAAGCGCTGCTTGAAGGTCGCCTCGTCGCGGCGTTGGACCTGGCCGTCGATCCAGCCATGGCAGAGCGCCTCCTCCAGCGCGCCGTCGTATGTCAGGCTCGTCGGGGTCGTCGTGCCCTTCTTCGCGAGCACGAGCCAGACGCCGCCGTCTGTCTCATCGTTCGCGTCAAGCCAGCGGCGCCACGCCTCCGCGTCAGCGACGATCAGCCCTGGAGGCTGGTTGTCCTCAGTCATCAGCCCTCGAGCTCCATCACGCTCTGCTCCTGGCATGCTCCCTAACGTCGGTCACCTGTCACTGCTCCCTGCCCTGGGCTCCTGCACGCCCTTCACTGCCTCGAGAGCCCCGGTGTTGCTCTCGAGCACCTGAGCCCCTGAACTCCCATCACTGCCCTCAAGCGTCCCGGTGTTGCTCTCAAAACACCTGGCTTCGCCAAGACCGACGACTTCGCCGTTGCGAGGCAGGTCAGACTCGGCGCAGCAGGCCGACGACCCTGCCCATCACCTTCACCTCGCGGCTGCGAATCGGCTGCATCGCCTCGTTTTCTGGCTGCAGGCGAATGTGGTCGGATTCGCGGAAGAAGCGCTTCACAGTCGCCTCCTCCCCCAGCAGCGCGACGACTATGTCTCCGTCAGAGGCAGTGTCCTGCGGACGGACGACGACGAGGTCGTCTTCGAGGATGCCAGCGTCCTTCATCGATTCGCCCCTGATGCGCAGGACGTACTGCCCATCGTTGCCGCCTGCATAGTCGGGCACGGAGACGTACTCCTCGATGTTTTCCTCCGCGAGGATCGGTTGCCCAGCGGCGACGGATCCCACGACTGGCAGGCCGTCGGCGTGGACGATGCTGCGAACGCCTTCGACCGCTGTGCCCACCGCCCTGTCGAGCAGCTCGATCGCGCGCGGCTTCGAGGGATCACGGCGCAGCAGGCCGATCTTCTCGAGGTTCGCGAGATGAGCGTGGACGGTCGAGGAGGACGCGAGGCCGACGGCCTTGCCGATGTCGCGCACAGTAGGCGGGTAGCCGTACTTTGCGGAGTACTTGCGGATGAAGTCGAAGATCTCCTGCTGGCGCTTCGTCAGATCCATGTCCCCTGCCTTCTCCGGTCTGCTGGGTCGGTACGTTCGACGAACATGTGTTCGCACACTAGCGGGATCTGCGGACGGAAGCAAGTGGCAGACGTCACTGGGCGGCAGGCGCACTGGGCACAAGCGCTATCGGGCGGCAAGCGCTTCGTTGCGGTCGGCATGCTCGAGATGGGCGGGCCGCCTGCTGAGTCGCAGTTTTGCGATATATCGCTCGCAAGGGTCCATGGCGGCTTCGTAGGGTCGTATAGCAATTGCACGTAGCTTTTTCGAGGGGATCGGCGGTGGACCGATCGCGCCGTGGAAGACCGCAGGAGCACCGCCCCAAAAGCTATACTCGCGCCCTCTGCGCTCGTGGCGGAATTGGTAGACGCGCAAGGTTGAGGGCCTTGTGGGCTTTACGGCCCGTGGTGGTTCGAGTCCACTCGAGCGCATGCGGAAAAGCCCTGCTTAGGTGGGGTTTTTCTGTGTCTGGGTCTCGTGTAGGCTGCCGCCAGGGGAGCCTAAGCAGTGCCGTCGCTCAAGCGACTTCGCGCCTTACCTCACTCGGCGGAGACCACGTCGCTCCACGCAATCTGCGCACGTGCTTCGCTGACGCCCTCATCATCTTCTGGCGTTGTCAGCTCATCGTCGAGCGGAGCACTCCCCAACAGGATCCCGAGAGCGTCCTGCGCATCGCGGCACGAGACAGAGAAGCGGCGTACCTCCTGGGCTTTCGCCTCGCCGTCTTGGGCGCAACTTCTTCGCCTTCATGCCTCAGACGGTAGCGCCGCGGAACTGCTTTGGACAGACGAATTTCGGAGCCTCGCCTGTCCCCAGGTTTACTGGCAGGCCGAGCCGCCACTTTCAGCGCGACTCGGGGCGGCTTCAGCGATGACTTCGCCAGCCCAACTGACGGCTACCTCCGCCACTCGAAGCGCCTCGCCGCGATCGACCGGCGAACCCTCAGTGTCATAGCGCCATCCTCCCGCCCAAGGCGTCAGCCAACGCGAGTCCGCTACCTCGACAGGCGGCCGCTCAACGAGAGTGGCGAGATACCCAAGGTCATGCGTCCTCGGTATCTCGACTTCGCGGCTGGCGAGCACAGCCTTGATCGACTTCTCGACCGCCTGCTGCGCGTGCAAGCCGACGACGTGATCAGCCTGATTCGGATCGGCAGCCAAGACCCGGAGCGCAGCGAGATCGCCAGTCGCCTTCTCCAGCAGGAGTCGCGCAACCTCGACATGCTCAGGTCCGGGCAAGCACCCGGCCCTCGCGAAGCGCGCACTCGACCACCGTGCCTCGTACGACAGCGCGCCGGCGCGCAACGTCCTCGGCGACGACGATCACGTCTATTGGCGTCCGCAGGTCATCGAGCGCCTCGCGGAGTCGCACCGACTCCTCAGCGCCATTCGCAACGGCCGGCTCAATCACGAGCACGTCGTAGTCAGACTCGTCGGTAGCGACGCCCGTGGCCCGAGAACCGAAGAGGACGACCTGCGATCCCGACGGCGCCGACTCGGCGAGGCGCCGGCCAAGCTCCTCGATGATCTCCGTCTCGGTCATGCGCAGACGGTAGAGCATCAGCCCGGCCGCAGGCCGATTCGAGCAGTTCCCGCAACGGGCCCGCCGTGAGAACACTTTGAGAACATCCGCCCCTCCAGACCCGTTGGATGCATCCGGAAACCCCGCAAATTGGACGATCTGGACGCCCCTGGACCCATCGACGCGCCCCGTATGCGGTTGAGGGCCTTGTGGGCTTTACGGCCCGTGGTGGTTCGAGTCCACTCGAGCGCATGGAAAGTCCCGCAAATCGCGATGTTGCTGCGTTCGACATGTTTGTGATCGCGTACGTGGCAACATCGTGGCACCACTGACGTACGGGAAAATGTTCGGAATGGCTCTGCGAAGGCGCAAGATGCGCAGGGGAGTCGCGCATTAGGATCTGCTGTCTCTTTGGACCTGGCATCAACATCTCGATCTCCCCTGAATCGTCGAGATCGTGGCTAGCTATGGCTTCCGCTGCCTAGTCGCATCCACAAGCAATATGGCCGATCTTGTCTGCATAGGTCAAGCTATACTTGTCCTATGCAGTACATAGAGAGCCCCAATGTTCGTGGGCTAGAGGCCGAGGCGTACCAACAGAGCGGCTACTTCACCGCGAAGCAGGCGCGAGCCTGTGGCGTCAGCCGCCAGCTCGTCGACCATTACGTTCGCAGTGGACGCTTCGAGCGCCTGCGCCGCGGCCTCTACCGCATCGAGGGCTTCCCCACCGCTGAGCACGACGAGATGCGCCAAGCCTGGATGGCGATCAGCGGCGATGACGCGCTGCTCTCCCACGAGAGCGCGCTCGCCCTGCTCGATCTCAGCGACAACATCCCAGACGCGGTGCACATCCTCGTTCCGCGCCGCCGACACAGCCTGCGCACGCCGCCCGGCGTCACGCTGCACACCCACGCCGACCACGAGCAAATCCCGACCGTTTGGCGCGACGGGCTTCCCCTCACCGCACCGCCACGCACGCTAGCCGACGTCGCAGGGCGCATCCAGCCAGAGCAGCTGACGATGGCCGTGAGAGAAGCGCTACGCCGTGGGCTGCTCACCACAGGCCAGCTTCGAGAAGAGGCAGAGCAGCGGCGCGACAAGACACAGCTCCTCGATGCGATCCTCAACATCGAGGCTCCCGCGTGAGGTACACGACCGCCACGGCGTTCCGTCAGGCGCTCGAGCAACGCCTGAAGAACGAGTCGGCACAGACGGATCTGATGCTTGCGCGACTGCGCAAGCGCGTCGCTTTCGAATTATTCCTCCGGCGTCTGCTGGTCGTTGCGCCCGATCGCTGGGTTCTCAAGGGAGCCCTCGCGCTCGACTTTCGCTTTAGCACACCAACACGGGCGACGAAGGACATCGACCTCGGACGCGACGATGACGAGGATGCGGCGATCCGCGACATCACCGCCGCCCAGCAGCTCGCGCTCGACGACTTCTTCACCTTCAGCGCCACTAGGAGCGACGCGCTGGACGGCGCCGACGAGTTCTCAGCTGTGCGCTTCCACGTGGTCGCACAGCTCGCCGGGCGAACCTTCGAGCAGTTTCGCGTCGACGTTGCCTTCCTCGACGCGATCCCCTATGAGCCCGACACGATCCACTCCACCGACCTGCTCTCCTTTGCCGACATTCCGCCGCTCTCCCTGCCAGTAATTCCGATCGTGCAGCACCTCGCAGAGAAGGTGCATGCCTATACGCGCATCTATGGCGAGCAGGGCCGCGCGAGCACTAGGCCGAAGGATCTCGTCGACATCCTGCTGATCTCAGACTCGGCAACTGTCGGCGCAAGAACGCTGACCGAAGCCTTGGAGCAGACTTTTCGGGAGCGAAACCAGCAACCACTGCCTTCATGTCTGCCGCCTCCGCCTCCGACCTGGGCCGACCCATACAAGCAGCTTGCCAACAGCGTCGGGATCGAGACGGACCTGGAGCTCGCGCATACACGCGCGGCGACATTTCTCGACCCCATCCTTGCAGGTAACATCGAAGGTCGGTGGGACATTGCGGCACGCGTATGGCGTCCCACAGACGAATCCCAGCATACAGTCGCGCCTAGATCCACGCGGACTGAACGGGAAAGTAGTCGCTCGGCGTTCGACGCCAAGACAAAACGATGAAGTTGCAGCGATGAAGCGCAAACACGCCACCGCACTGATTGAAGATCTCCTGCGCCGCATC
This sequence comes from Solirubrobacteraceae bacterium, assembly GCA_036490555.1. GTDB lineage: Bacteria > Actinomycetota > Thermoleophilia > Solirubrobacterales > Solirubrobacteraceae > Palsa-744. The sequence goes on from DASXDO010000008.1 coordinate 71,180, forward strand.
GACGCTGGCGGCGCATACCTGGACTGCATTGACGAGGTATGGATATTTGGTTCCTACGCACGAGGGGCGCTCGAACCTGGCGACGTCGACCTCGACATCGAGTACACGCCGGACAATGATTTCCGCAAGTTCCAGATCGGCCGACTTGCCTCCGGCAGTGACTGGCTAGGGCCGTTGCGCCGCGCCGTCGTCGCGCGCCAGCGTGGATTCCAAGTCTCATACGAACGGCGTGAGCTTTACGAGGAGAAGGGCATAGAGCTGACGCTGCTATGGCGCCGAAGCGACACGCTCGACATCGCACTTGAGCGTCTGCACGCAATCAATCCGGACCCAGACGCAGGCCGCTCCCCACGCGACGCGATGCTGCCCGCCTTCCAGGGCATCGACCGCTGGGTTCCGCTGCTGGTCCGCCAACCGCTCGTCAAGCAGGTCGAAGCCGGCACGCTCACCGTCGAGCACATCGAGCTTCGAGACGCCGAGCCCGAGGACGCGAGGGCCGTCAGCTATGTCAACCGTCGCTGGCGAGCTGGCAGCCCCTTCCGGCGAGCAGGGCTGGCCGCCTTGGCACACGTCGAGCGCCACGGTGGCGACCCACGGGCTGTGCACCTACACGGGCGCGACGTCTACAATCGCGACACGCCGCACTTCATCGGCTTCAAGTGGCGGTACTACACGCGCATCCCTAGCTGCCTCGCCGACCATGGCGGCGAGGAGTGGATAGATGTCGTCAACCCTACCCAGACCAGAGCACTGCATGCAATGCTCATTGTCCCCCTCGATCGCGACCGGCTGCGTCACGAGGAGTTCTGAGACTACGAGCAACTAGCGCGACGGCCAGGCTCGACGGCAGCCCCGTCCTGAGCGTCTGTTGCCACCCGCTGCCATCGCTCAAGCGATCGCGCGTCTGATCTCGTCAGCCGCGAGCACGTCGCCACGGGCGATCTGTGTTCGTGCATCAGCGACGCCCTCGTCCTCCTCCGCTGTCGTCGGCTCATCGTCGAGCGGAGCACGCTCCAGCAGCGCGCCAAGAGCATCGTGCGCATCACGACGCCTGACGATGAAACCGAGCGCATCCTGCGCTTCCGCCTCGGACAACTTCTCGACGGTCTGTCGCAGCTTCTCCTTCGCGGTCATGACCAGAACGGTAGCGCCAACGCGCAGACGATACGCGGCCCCGAGCGCCCCGGGAGCGGCGGTGATCCTGACCGCCGTGAGAACACCGTGAGAACACCGTGAGAACACCGTGAGAACATCCACCCCTCCAAACCCGTCCGATGCGTCCACGAAACCCCGCAAATTGGATGATCTGGAAGCCCCTGGACCCATCTACACGTCACGTATGCGGTTGAGGGCCTTGTGGGCTTTACGGCCCGTGGTGGTTCGAGTCCACTCGAGCGCATTGAGAAAGCCCTGCGAATGCAGGGTTTTCTTGGTTTTCGGGAGTTTCGCGAAGCAGTTCTGTCGGTGTGCACGGCATTCTCACGTGAGCATTACGCACTCCCCTGTGCACATCCTTGTCGGCGGTAGGAGCGTGCTATGAGCGTGCAAAAGGATCGCGGGTGCTGGTTGGTGCACTGGTGCGACGGATTGGGGCGCTAGCGCGGCAAGCTCTTCGAGAGCGAAGCGGCGGCACGCGCGTTCGATGGCGCCCTGATCGATGTCGCGCCGCGCGAACGCTGCTCCGATAGTGGCCAGCGCTCGGGCGGGGCCTACCCCTACCCCGGCGCGGCTTCACGAGCGAGCGCCCGCACGGGACGCGAAGCGGCGGATGGTGGAGCAGGTGGACCGCGGCGAGGTACGCCACACCAAGGCCGAAACCGTCCACCCCAACTTTCGTCCAGAGCATCCAAACGGATGCTCAAGAGCACCCCGTGCATCCAGTCGGTGCAGCGTCCGGAGGCGCTGATCGGCTGCCGCGGGATGCAAGTGGCAGGCTGAGGTCGAGCTGGCTATCAAAGTTGGCGGAGCAGCTTCTCGGCGCGGACGAGCAACTGCGAGGCGGGCATTTCGAGCGCGTCAGCGATCTGAGGATGTTGGCGAGCAAGACGTTGCGCTCGACGTCGCCGTAGTAGCTCGCTGTTCCTACCGCTTGCAGGGCAAGCTTTTAGGGCTCGAGCCCGACATCAGCCGATCCTGCTGGCAAACTGCTGGTGTGCCCTCCATCGATGAGTTCCTGACTGCGGTAGAGCAGCGTCGCTCGGCAACGAGCTTGTCCCTGCACCCAAAGACGCGCGCAGCTCTAGGTCAATTCTTCACGCCATGCGCGTCAGCCAAGCTGGTTGCCTCGATGGCACCACTGCCCGCGACCGGAGAATGGCGACTGATCGACCCCGGCGCCGGGGTAGGTTCGCTCACTGCGGCCCTCATCGCCCGGTGGCTTACAGAGACGGACCTCCCCACCATGTCGGTCCTCGCCTACGAGGTCGATCCCAACCTCGTGTCGCCGCTAGAGACGACGCTGACAGAAGCTCAGTCCCTTGCAGCGAGCGTTGGACGCAAGTTGGAGACGACCGTTCGTGAGGCCAACTTCGTACTCAGCCCCCCCATGGTCGGGGAAGGCAACGTCTTGCTGATGAATCCGCCCTACAAGAAGCTCGGTGTCAACAGCAATGAGCGTGCCGAGCTGGCGTGTGGCGAGCGTCCCGTCCGCGTCACAAATCTGTACGCGGCCTTTCTGATCTGCGCCGTTCGCGCGCTCGCCCCCGGCGATGGCCTGGTGGCCATCACACCAAGGTCGTTCGCCAATGGACCCTACTTCCGAGACCTGCGCTCCGAACTGCTGATGCGGGCGAGCTTCCGTCGCATCCATGTCTTCGAAGCGCGCGATCGTGTGTTTGCCGATGCTGATGTCCTCCAAGAGAACATCATCTTCTCGATGCAGCTCGACCTATCCCCGACCGACATCACTATCACGACAAGTCGCGATGCGATCGACAACCTCAATGTCGTGACCCGTCGTCCCGACCAGGTCGTTCATCCCAGCGATCCTCAGCGCTTCATCCGCCTGCCGCTCGACGAGGACGCCTTGTCGATCGCCGAGAACATGGCCGCGATGCCCTGTACCCTATCGGACCTCGGCTGCAATGTCAGCACAGGACGAGTCGTTGATTTCCGCGCCAAAGAGCAGCTACGCGAGACGCCAGGCAAAGGTACCGTCCCGTTGATCTATCCGCAGAACCTCTGTGCCGGAGGGATCGAGTGGCCGACCGTTACCCGCAAGCCCCAAGCGCTCTTACTCACGGATGCAACTGCCAATCTGCTCCTTCCCAACGAGCACTACGTGGTGGTCAAGCGCTTCAGCGCAAAGGAGGAGCCACGACGCGTAGTCGCAGCCGTCGCCGACCCGGAGGCATTCGGACAAGCCGATGCCGTCGCCTATGAGAACCATCTCAACGTCTTCCATGTCTCCAACCGTGGCCTAGACCCAGAGTTTGCCTCGGGGCTCGCTGCGTACCTGAATTCGCGCTTTGTCGACGACTATGTGCGCCAGTTCAGCGGCCACACTCAAATCAACGCCACCGACCTACGTGAGCTGAGATATCCGACAGCGGCACAGCTCGGCACGCTCGGGTTGGCTGCGACTACGCTCGATAATCCAGTCGATCCGAACGCACTCGACGACTTGCTCGACTCCGTCGTGATACGGCCGACAGCCGAGCTTGCCATCGCGGCATGAGCAGCGCGCGCGACGACCTCGTTCGGCAGGCTCGCGATGCGCTCTCGTTGCTCGGTTTCGATGGTGCACGCAGTAATGAACGTTCAGCGCTGACGCTGCTCGGTCTCCTTGGCCTGAGCCCAGGGGATTCCTGGGTTGACGCTACCCGCGGCTTGCACGGTGTCACACCGTTGATGAACTGGATGAGCGAGCACTTCGACAAGCGCTACGCGCCCAACTCACGCGAGACCGTGCGTCGTCAGACCCTGCACCAATTCGTTGACGCGGCGCTGGTCGTACTCAATCCTGACGATCCATCACGACCGGTCAATAGCGGCAAGAACGTCTACCAGATCGACGACAGCGCCTTCGTCCTACTACGACAATTCGGTACGCCGCAGTGGGACAAGAACTTACCACTGTATCTTGAACGTCGCCCAGGACAGCAGGCCGCCTACGCGGCCGTACGCGAACAGGCCATGATCCCCGTCACGTTGCCCGATGGCGCTGAGATCAAGCTCACGCCGGGCGGCCAGAACATCCTAATTCGAGACATTCTCAAGCAATTCTGTCCACGCTGGACACCGGGTGGTCGTGTTCTCTACGTAGGCGACGCCGGCAAGAAGGATCCGATTTACGACGTCGAAGGCTTTGCGCAGGATGGCCTTGTTCTCGACAAGCACGGCAAGCTCCCCGACCTGGTGGTTTCTCTCCCACGTCGAGACTGGCTCGTCCTCATCGAGGCCGCCAGTTCACACGGCCCAGTCGACAGCAAGCGCCACGCGGAGCTGAAGGCGCTCTTCGCCGCCAGTCTCTCTGGCTTGGTCTACGTCTCTTGCTTTACATCCCGAGTCGAGATGCGTAAATACCTCGCCGACATCGCTTGGGAGACCGAGGTATGGTGCGCCGACAATCCGACCCACCTCATTCACTTCAACGGCGAGCGCTTTCTCGGACCATATTGAGATTGCGTCACGTGCCATCCGAGGAGACGCAAAAGCGCCCCATCGCGCTTACATCGGCCAGAACAAGGGGACGCTCGGCACCATGGTCCCAACGGGCATGCAGACACCAATCCTACGTGTAGGACCAGATCCGTCAAAACCGGCCCGGCTCAGTTTCACTTCGCCCTCTGTTCGGAGGGCACTGGCGCCTATGGGTTTGACGTCAGAGAGCTTCGTTGAACATGCTGGTAGGAGACGGTTGCCTGGGCGGCCAAGCAACACGCGCCTGTCGAATGCTCTACGTGGTTGCAGTGCTCTGCGCAGGCGGCCGCTTTACGGCTTCTTGCAGCCCCTCCACGAGGCTCGGATAGATCGCGATCGCGTCGGACAGCCCGACGATCATCGCCAAGCGCTGCAGCTGAGAGCCCTCAGGGATGACGAGGCACAGTTTCGCGCGGCGATGTTCGAGGCGGGCGCTGAGGCGCAGCAGCATGTCGATGCCTGCGCTGTCGAGGTAGCGGGTCTCGCTGAGGTCGACGACGAGACTCGAGGCGTCGGGACCGAGCGCGTCGCCCAGTTGCCGCTGGGTGCTCGCGACGTTGGCGGCATCGATGTCTCCGTGGACGTGCGCGATCGGCACTCCATCCATCCGTTCGATCTCCACCAGACTCATGTTCGGCCTGAGAGTCGCTTCGTGAAGGTCACGACGGTCCCCTGTTGGCCGCTGTCGACGGTCACGTCGTCGACGAGCGAGCGGATGATCTGCAGTCCTCTGCCGCCGGTTTGGAGGCGGGCAGTGCGCCACCTGCCGATGTCGCGGACGATGATCCTCACCTGCTGGCCGTCGTGCTCGCAGCGGATGGTGAAGTTGGCTTCGCCGGCACCGTAGGCGTGCTCGATCGCGTTGGTGGCGGCCTCAGAGGCGGAGAGGGTGATGTCGAACAGCTCGCTCTCATTGGCACTGGTGGCGCTGAGCCAGCGGCCAAGCGTGTTTCGCAACGCGCCGAGCACGTTCGGACGCGCCGGGAGGGTCATCTCGAGCGTGTCTTCCAGCGGCATCGTCTCGATCGCCAACAGCGCTACGTCGTCCTCGAGCGGGGTCTCGTCCAGCAGCGCGCGATAGACCCGGTCGGCGAGGGATGAATCCGTGCTTTGCGAGGCAGCGCTGGCTGCGGCGAGAAGCCGGTTGAAGCCCTCGTCGATCGGCTCCTCGCGGCGCTCGATCAGCCCGTCCGTATAGAGCAGCAGGCTGCTGCCTGTCGGGAACGGGTAGCGGGTGGCATGGTAGGCGTTGCCGGTGCGCACGCCGACGGGGAGCCCGTGCTTTTGCTCGAGTAGTCGGGTGTGGCCGTCTGGCTCTATCAGCAGCGGTGGTAGGTGTCCTGCGATGACGACCTCAAGCTCTTCGGCTTGGGGGTCGAGCTCGAGGATCGAGAGGGTGGCTCCACGGTTGCTGCCGATCGTGACGAGTAGGTCGTTGAGCATCGAGACGACCTCGGTGAGCTTGTGTCCCTGGGTCATGTAAACGCGCAGGCTCGCGCGGATTTCCGCCATCACAGAGGCTGCGAGCACGCCGCGACCCACGACGTCGCCAATCACGAACGCGAGACGACCGTTGGCGAGCTGGAAGACGTCGTACCAGTCTCCACCGATCTTGATGCCAGTGCCGGCGGGCAGGTACTTCGCGCTGAAGCGCATGCCGGGGATCTGCGGCAGCGCGTCAGGGAGGAGCGTGCGCTGCATGATCGCCGTTACGGAGCGTTGCTCTGAGAGGCGGGCGTTGTCGATCGCGAGCGCGGCGCGGTCGGCAGCGAGTTGCAGCAACGTCACGTCGTCCTCGTCGAAGTCGCGCTGGACGAGCGTGCCGATGTGCATCACGCCGATGACATGGCTTTCAACGTGAATGGGCACGCCAAGCATCGAGCGAACGCCCCTCTGTCGGAGGATCGGGTTCACGACGTCGGCGTGGTCAAGGTCCGCGATGATGATCGGCCTTCCTTCGGCGGCGACGCGACCGGCGAAGCCGCGTGCGAGGGGCACCTGCACGCCCTGGCGGACCTCCTCCTCCAGCCCACGCGCGGCGCGGGCGAGCAGGACACCGCGGTCCTCGTCGAGCAGCAACACAGCGGCGGTGTCGACCTCCAGCGCGTTGCGGATGCGCTCCAGCAGCTCAGAGAGCATGTCCTCGAGGGACATGTAGCCAAGCGCGGAGTCGGTGATGCTCAGGAGATGGCTGCGGCGGCTCTCAGAGACGGAAGATCCGAGCGCGGAGGGTCCGCCACCGGCGTCGTGCCCATCGCCCGCCTGCATATCGAGCTGCTGGATCTCCACTGGGTCGGTTATATCCGCATTTCGTCGCGCGCGGTGCCTACGCGGCTGCGCGCCATGCCCATGCGACCGCGCGGTATGCCCATAGGGCAACACGCTATGCCCACACGACGACGCGCCATACCTACGCAGCTGCGCGCCATGCCCACGCGGCGGGAGCTGTGCAGGCAGCCGTGCTCGTTCTCGCCGCGCGCGTGTGATCGCCGCGATTCGCCCGCGATGCCGGTGGGCTGGCTCAGCGCGTCGCCTTTTTGATGGCGCTGCGTGCTTTGCCTGCGGCGTTTTGGGCTTTGCCCTTGAGCTCCTCGCCGGCGCCGCGGGCCTCGGTGCCCGGTTTGTCAGTGGCGATCCCGACTTCGCGCTTTGCGCGGCCCTTGACCTCTTTGGCCTTGCCTTTTGCTCGTTGCATCCGGTCGCCCATCGTCTTCTCCTTTGCTGTCGGGTTCTGATTGGGGTTCTGATTGGTCTCTACCCAGCCCGATGTCGAGCCAACCGACGCCAGAGTGGCGTATCTGGGGGAGCCAGGTGTTGGCTGGCTCGCCGATGCGTTCGCGCGGCTTGGTGAGCATGGAGCGCTTTCACAGCCTGTCCTCCGCTGCACGGTAGGCGACCTGCAGAAAGTCCGAGATCGTGTGCGCAACGAAGACGGAGCTGGTGAGGCGCGTGAGGCGCGGAGCGCCGACGAGACCGAGGGTGAGCGCAGTGGCTACCCATTGGGAAAGGCAGTAGGGGCACACCAGCAGCTCGCCGACTGCGAGGCGCAGACCGTGACCGCATGGTTCCTCCTCGACCTCGCCCTGGCCGCTCGATTCTTGAAAGCGCGTGAAGGGCGCACGGATGAAGCTCGTCACCTTGTCCTTCGCAATCAGCCGGCTGAGCTTGTGGGTGGCGATGCCGATCAGCAGCAGGTCGCCCGCCGTCGGCCGCTCGGACAACGGGTGGCGGCGCGCGCGCAGGGCGATCAGTCCGCCCGCAAGCCCAGTGGTGTACGCGCCTGTGAGAATCGCGTAGGAGCCAAGCGGGCGCTCTTGGCCGGGAGCGTAATGCGAGGAAAGCGAGCTAAGGGGCGCCCTGCTCACGGAGCCGGACGGGCGATCGGTAGCGCTATCGGGCATCGTCTGGCTGTCGCTCCTTTCGGCGCCCTTGGGCTATTGGCGATCTTCGCGGCGCGTTTCCTTGCTCATGCTCATCTACCCACTCGCCGCACCGGCAAAAAGTGACGAGGCTGCCAGCGGTGGGCGTTCCTCCAGCGTGACTTGGCGAGTCTCCGCCGACTCGGGGGCGCTGCTCGTCGGTGGCAGGACGATCGAGCCACAGACGTGGCTGTCGGCGAACTCAGGGCCAAGGAAGCGGGTTTGGGCGGCAAGAAGCACGGCGTAGGCCATCGCTGAGAGGTCGCGCAGCGGCTGGTGGCGGTTTTGCCTTTGACCGAGGTCGACCTGCGCGAGCGCGTCCAGCCCGCAGGCTCGCCAGCTGTCGATCAGCATCGCTATCTCGACACCATAGCCAGCGCTGAAGGGGATTTGTTCGAGCAGCGCCCGACGGCCGGCGGTCTCTCCCGCGAGCGGCTGGTCGAAGACGGCCAGCTCGGGGGCGTGAAGGTTGAGCAGCGGTCTTGCCATCAGCTCGGTGACGCGACCGCCGCCTTCGGCGAGCACGGTGTTGCCGTTGCGGAACGGGCGGCGGAAGGTGCCCTTCACGAGCTGGATGTCAGGGTCGCAGAGCAGTGGTCCAACCAGCCCGAGGAGGAATCCTTCGTGGAAGTCCTCGGTGTCGGTGTCGGCGAACGCGACGATTTCGCTGCTGGTGGCTGCCAGCCCGCGCCACATCGCATCACCCTTGCCTTGCGCGGGTCCGTAGTCGCTGAGCAGTTGGTTCTCTTGGACGACCTCGAGTCCCGCTTGGCGGGCGATCGTGGCGGTGTCGTCCTCGGAGTCGGCGTCGATGACGAGCACCTCGTCGAGTAGACCGGCGTCTCTGAGGCAGGCGGCGATCTGGGCGATCGGGGCGATCGTCTTTGCGACTTCGCGTGTGGGCAGCAGCAGAGCGATGGTGTGCTGCTTGGCGGCGAGGAGACAGTCGAGAGGGAATTCGCTGGCGCGGTAGGAGCGGCGGGCACGCCAGTCTGCGCGCGTGAGGTCTTGGGCGAGGCCGCGTGGCGCGCGCCCGTCGGTGCGGGCCGAGGTCCGCACTCGGACGTGGCGTGGGCGGTGTATGACGATTCCTTGCCTCGTCAGCGCATGGGCCAGCGCCTCGTCCTCGAGTGCTGCGCGTACCGGCAGGCCGCCACAGCGCCGATAGGCGGCGGCGGTCAACGCGAGGGATGCGCCGGAGAAGTGCGGGTGCTCGACCGGCGCGGCGCCTGCCGTCTGCTGGACGGCGAGCGCGAGTCGCCTGGCGACGCCCTGCTCGCGCACGGCGAGGGCGCGCGGGTCGAGCGCGTCCAGCTCTGCGGGGTCGAGCTCGATCAGCCCACCGATCGCGGCGGCGCCTGAGCGCGAGAGAGCCAGCTGCGTGGAGAGCCAGTCGGCGGCGACGGTCGTGTCGGCGTCGCTGCTGGCGATCAGCCCGTCTTGTCGCCCGAGGCTCATCAGTCGTCGGCAGGCGATGTCCATGCCCAGACGCCGGGCGCGTCCGACGCCTTCGGGTTGTGGGAGGGTGACGGTGTGGATCGCGAGCTGCTCGTGCGCCTCCGCGGTCTGCTGGATGACCTGGAGCGTGTTGTCACGACAACCGTCGAGGATCACGATCACCTCGTAGCTGCCGGCGGGCATGCCGTGCTGGCTGGCGAGTGCGTGCAGGCACGCTTCGATGCGCGGCGCCTCGTCGCGAGCTGGGATGACGACGACCGCATGCAGATCGGGGTGCGGCGGCGCAAGCTCGACGGGTGCGGGCGCAGCCTGAAGGTCTTGCCGGTGCTCGTTCATGGTGCGTACCGGTGCTTGTTCACGGCGCGCTCCCCCCGGCAGCGATTAGCTGTTGGGCGCGTTCGTAGTCCTCGTCGCGGTCATGCGTGAGCGCGCCGACGAGCTTGTCGTGGTGGGAGTACCAGACGGTGAACGCGCCGTTAGGGTGCTCGTCGAGTCTGCAACGGTCGTGGCCGTCGCCCCAGGCTGCGTACTTGAGGGTGTGCTCGCCGATGGTCGACCAGAAGCCAGGGACGTCCCGCCATTGCGTGTCTTCGCCCGCGAGGACACGCCCAGCGATCTCACCCTGGCCGAGCGCATCGCCCCAGTGTTCGACGCGCAGCCGTCGTCCTGCGCTGCGGTTGTGGGCGTAGGCGACGTCGCCGACGGCGAGGACCCGCTCGTGGGCGCGCATCTGCGCATCGGTGAGGATTGCACCCTTGACGATCGTCAGGCCCGCGCGCTCGGCCAGCTCGCTGCGCGGTCGCACGCCCATGCCGAGCACCACGTTGTCGGCCTCGATCGGGTCGCCGTGGTTGAGCGCGACGATGCGACCGTTGTGCACGGCGGAGACCTCCACGCCCATCCGTAGCGTCACGTCGAGGTCGGTCAGCCAACCAGCGATGCGCTCAGCGACCTCAGCGCCGAGACGCTGCTGCTGTGGCGCTGGTTCCTGACCGACGAGCGTCACATGGGTGCCATTGAGGGCGAGCGAGGCGGCCAGCTCGCAGCCGATGAACCCTGTGCCGAGCACGACGGTGCGCGTGTCTCGCGTCGCCTGGGAGGCGACACGTTCGCTGTCGGTCCGCTCGCGCATCGTCTGTACCCGCGGGTCGTCCAGGCCGGGAAGGTCGGGCCGGGATGGTTCGGCGCCGGTGGCGAGCACGATCGCGTCGGCTCTGAGTGCGTGGCCGTCGGCGTGGACGGCGCCTGTGCTGAGGTCGATCGCGGTCGCTTCGCAGCCGAGGCGCAGCTCGATGTCGTGCTCGTCAAACCAGCCGGGCTCCTCGATCGGCAGCTCGCAGGCATCGAGCTCACCGCGCAGGAACTCCTTGGTCAGCGGCGGCCGGCGATATGGGATGAGGGTCTCACCGCCGAGCATGACGACCTCGGCGGCGCCGCCGTGCTCGCGGTAGGCGCGGGCTGTCGCGAGCCCGGCGGGGCCGGCGCCGACGATTACGATCCGCCGTGGGCTCATCGGCCGTCGAAGCGGTCGAGCCTGTACCGGTCTTGGCGTGCGTCGAGCGCGTGCCAGCGGGCGAGCTTGCGTGCGAGGCGGTCATGCACCTCATCGCCGCTCAGCGGCTCGTCGCGGCCGACGCCGCGCCAGCTGACGGTGAGCACGCTCGCGCCAGAGGCGAGCTGCGACTCGATCCAGTCGATCGCCTCCTCGAGCGCCTGCGGCTGCAGGTAGTAGAGGACCTCGGAGCAGACGATCAGGTCCCATCGGCCCTGCGGGATTTCAGCGGGGAAGACGGCGCGCCGCAGATCGACGTTGCTCACGCCTTGCAGGTTGTCGCGGGCAAGCTCCAGGGCGCTGAGCGAGAAGTCGATCGCGACAAGCTGCGCACAGCGCGCGGCGAGCTGGAGGGTGAACACGCCGATCGAGCAGCCAACCTCCAGGCTGAGGCCATGCGATCGCCGTAGCAGGGCCGCCAGGGTCGCCGCGTACTTCTCCTGCTCATAGCTGCTGGTCAGGTAGCCCCAGGGGTCGGGGCTTTGCTGGTAGAGCCGCTCGAAACGTTCGAGGTCGGCGGTCGCGCTCATGCTCGCTCGATCGTGAGCGTGTGCATGCCGAGCTTTGCGATCTTCGGGTCCAGCCGGTGCTGCAGGAGGAAGAGGTCGAGGTCGCGGCGAGCGCGGTCGAGCGTGCTCGCGCCGATCAGCGCCCGTGAGCCACAGATCTGTGCTGCCAGCGCGGAGATCAGCCGAGCGGCGTCTGCCAGAGCGACGCGGCATTCCAGAGTGAGCACGGCCGGGTCGAGCTCGGGCCGCGGGTCCTCCGGCTCATTGAGGCTGGCTGTCGTATGCGCGAGCCAGAGGTCGATCGTGCTCTGCGCGACGCGCATCCTGCCGAGTGCGTGGGCTTGTGTCATGTCGGTGCGCTCGGGGTCGAGCGCGCTGATCGTCTCGCGCACGATGCCGTCGGCGAGCCCGGCCCAGGTGGCGGAGGTGCGAATGCCGTCGCGGGAGAAATAGGGCTCGCGTGAGAGCTCGCTGGGACCACCGAGGATCGCGAGCACCGGCGTGTCGTGGAACTCGACGCGATGGCTCTCTGAGGCGCGCAGCCCAGATGCCTGATACCAGCCGCGGTCGATGCTGACATGCCTGCTGTTGGTGTCGAGGTAGACCAGGCGACGGGAACCGTCGTAGTCGGTGACGAGGACGAGCGCACGCTGCACGCCGCCGGCTCCTGAGCAGAAGGTCTTGACGCCGCGAAGCACGAGCTGGCCGCTGTCACGCTCGAGCCGCGCGGGCGACCCCTCGCCGGCGCCTGGGTCGGCGCCCCACACGCCGAGCAGCAGCTCACCTTCCTGTATCTGGACGAGCTCGGTGGAGCGCAGCGGCTCGGGGGCGGTGAGGGCCAGGCGCTCGATGCCGTTGAGGTGCCCGTCGAGGATGCGCGCGGTCGAAGCGTCGACGGCTGCCACGGCCCGCACGAGCCGCGCTTCGTCCACCAGTCCGCCCTCAGGCGGTGTGAGCGCACCAGCGATGGCAAGGTCAGCGAAGTTCTCTGTGGGGAATCGGGGTTGGCGATCGAGCTCTGCGGCGCGCTCGGCGATGCGCGCGAGCGCGTGCTCGAGAGCTCCACTGGGGGCCCGCGCTGGCAGCTGCTGGACGCTCACACTCCCACCTCGATCACCGGCGCGCTCGTCGCGATCGCAGGCGCGCTCATCGCCTGCCAGCGCATCGGGGCCAGAGCGAGGCCGTGAGCGAGAGCCGCAGCGGCAAGCCCTGGCAGCAGCTCGAGGGTGTTCTCACAGCCGCTGCGCCGAGCTCCGGACCCGAGGGCGTCGTGCATCAACACCGCCCCGCCGTCGAGAAGCCGGTCGCGGGCGTGCGCAAGCATCCGCGCTGGCCGATCGCCGCGCCAGTCATGCGTGTCGATCGACCAGCGCACGAGTTGCAGACCGAACCGTGCGGCTACTCGAATGCTCGCATCGGTGCAGATCCCCCACGGTGCGCGCCAGAGCCGCGGATGCACACCGATCGCTGCCAGGGCATCAAGTACCATTTCGGTGTCGAGCAGCAGCTCGGCCTCGGTCATCTCCGTGTGGCGGATGTGACGATGGCAGTGCAGCTGGATCTCATGTCCGGCGTCGAGCACGGTGTGCGCGAGCTCGGGCTGGGCGCGCACTCGCTCGCCGACCATGAAGAACGTTGCCGTCACCTCGCAGCGAGCGAGCTGCTCCAGCACGAGCGGCGTCCATCTCTCGTCGGGACCGTCGTCGAAGGTGAAGCTCAAAGCGCGTTGTGGCTGCGCCTGAATGCCGTCCTCTGTCAGAGCCTGCCCAGTAGGAGCTGTGCTGCTCAGGACCATGCTGCTCACGGCTGGTCTCATGCTGCTCACGGCTGGTCTTGATACTCGCGCAGGAACCCCTCGAACAGGCGTCGGTGGCCCTCCTCGTCGTGCAGGATCGCGATCACCATGTCATTGGTGACGGGATCGGTCTCCTCGGTCGCCTCGATGATCTCGTTGTAGAAGTCGATCGCGCCTGACTCGGCCTCGATCACGCCCTTGATCACGTGCACGATGTCGGTTTGATGCTTGGGCGGCTGCAGGTAGGACTGTTCGGCTTGAAAGTCCATCGAGCCGGGGACGATCCCGTAGAGCTCCTTGATGCGATTGGCGAACTGCGTCGCGTGCCCGAGCTCCTCTTCGATGTCTTCCCGCAGCGACTTGATGATCTCCTGGGCGCGCACGCCGTCGGGGTTCACCGAGTTGGCGAGGTAGCTCATCACGGTCTCGATCTCCATCCAATATGCCTTCGTGAGCATCTCGACGATCCCCTCGCGCTGTTCGCGGGCGCTCTCGGCGAGAATGCCGTTGCTGCTCTTGGTTGCTGACATGGCGACCTCCGGTTGATGACTGCTTCGATAGGTCGCTTACCCCGCTGCAGCGGAACGCAACCGGGCTGTCGGGTTGTATTGGCAGTGCGTCGGGGTATGACTAGAGCGATGCTTTCGGTGCGTGATGGAGGAGTGAGATCGCACGGTTGAGGCGCAGCAACTGTGCGGCGCCGGGCATCGCGCGTCGGCGACGCGGCCGCGGCTTTGAGTACCTCGACCCAGAAGGGGAGCGTGTCGATGACCCTGAGGTGCTGGAGCGGATCGCCGAGCTCGTGATCCCGCCGGCATGGCGGGACGTGTGGGTGTGCATGGACCCGCTTGGGCACCTGCAAGCCACCGGCGTCGATGCTGCAGGGCGCAAGCAGTATCTGTATCACGAGCGTTGGCGCACTCACCGCGACCGACGCAAGTTCGACTCGATGGTCGCCTTCGGGGCGGCGCTGCCAAGCCTGCGTCGCCGTCTGGCGCGCGACTTACGGCTCCCAGGCGGCAGTCGGAGAGTCGGGGTTGAGCAGTTGACCGAGCAGCGGGTGCTGGCGCTCGCGGTGCGATTGCTCGATCTCGGGTTCTTCCGCATTGGCAGCGAGGATTACACGGAGCGCAACGACTCCTATGGGTTGACGACGATGCTGCGCGAGCACGTGACCGTCGAGCAGCGTCAGGTGATCTTCGACTTCCCCGCAAAGTCGGGGCAGCGGCGTGTGCAGGCGATCGCCGACCCTGAGGCGCTCGTGATGGTTGGGGCGCTGAAGCGGCGGCGCACTGGCTCGCAACTGCTTGCCTACCACTCCAGCGCCGGATGGAGAGACTTGACCGCGGAGGAGGTGAACGCCTACCTCAAGCAGCGCGCGGGTCGAGAGTTCACAGCCAAGGACTTTCGTACTTGGAACGCGACCGTGCTCGCAGCGGTCGCGTTGGCGAGCTTCGAGGAGACGAGAGGCAAGGCTTCGCAAGGACGAGCGGTCAAGCAGGCGATCAAGACGGTAGCGGCGTATTTGGGTAATACGCCGGCTGTCTGCCGTGCCTCCTATGTGGACCCGAGGGTGATCGACCGTTTTCAGGCTGGGGTGACGATCGCTGAGTCGATCGGTCGCGCTGGCCCGGATCTCGAGAAGACAAGAGTGCGAGCGCGGGTGGAGGGCGCGGTACTCGAGTTGCTCGAAGATGCCGGCGAGAGCGCCTGAACCGTTCGACCTTGAAGTTCGGCCAGACGCTTCACTTCATTACCTGGAGGACTCGCCACGCAGAACCGTCTCACCGAGTGCGGCGCGCAGCTCTGCAACGGACTCGTAAACCTCGACGGCGCCCGCCTCGCACAACTCTTCTTTTGAAAAGCCGCCGGTCATCACCGCGAGCGTCTGCACGCCGGCGCGGCGTGCTGCCTGCACGTCCCAGGGCGAGTCGCCGATCATCACTGCCTGCTGCGGTTGCGCGTCGGCGCATTCCAGGGCGGCGTTCACGAGGTCCGGCTCAGGCTTCGTGGCCTGCACGTCGCTCGCGCTCGTCCATCCATCAGCGAGCTCGCGCGCGCCCAGCAGGTCGATGTAGTGCTCGATCTCGGGCTGCTTCGCGGAGCTCGCGAGGATCACCGTGTGGCCGCGGTCGCGTAGAGCTTCGAGCAGCTCGCTGGCTTGGCTGACCGCCTCGACTTCGCCGATCATCTCGTTGTAGCGCTCGCTCTCGCGGGAGCGAATCTGGTCGCCGAGCCGGCGCTCCACGTCAACGTCGGTGAGCTTCTCGACCAGCTGATCGCCGCCCATGCCAATGTGACGGTGAAGACGCCAGATCGGCAGCACGATCTCGTGGTCGCGGAACGCGCGATACCAGGCAAGCGCGTGCTGGTAGTTGGTGTCGACGAGCGTCCCGTCGACATCGAGGATCGCGACGGTCATCGTTGCACGCCGAGGTGAGCTTGTATCACGCCGAGGTGAGCTCGCATGTCAGTGGGGTGAGCTCGCATGTCAGTGGGCGGGCACGGTCTTGCCGCCGTGCTGCTGTTGGTTTGCTCCCAGGTCGCTTGCGATCTCCTCCAGGGAGCGGCCCTTGGTCTCGGGCACTCTCGCGAGGAAGAAGATCAGCGCGAGCACGCCGAATCCAGCGTAGAGCCAGAATGTGCCCTCGCGGCTGATCGCGTCGACGAGCGTGAGGAAGAACGAGGAGACCAGGAAGTTCGAGGTCCAGTTTCCAACCGTCGAGAGGCTCATCGCGGGGCTGCGGACCTTCAGCGGGAATATCTCGGAGATCATCAACCAGAACACTGGGCCAAGGCCGACGGCGAACGACGCGATGTAGACGATCAGACACACGAGCGCCAGCCAGGAGTCGCTGTGCTGTAGGCCGCTTGAAGCGAAGAACACGCCGAGCACAGCGAGCGAGAGGATGCACCCGCAGGTGCCGACCACCAGCAGCAGCCGGCGCCCCACCCTGTCGAGCAGCACGATCGCGACGCTCGTGAAGATCACGTTGGTGATGCCGACCGACAACGCCTGGGTGATCGCGGAGCTCGCCGAGAGCCCGGTGAACTTCAGGATCGTCGGCGCATAGTAGATGACGGTGTTCACGCCGATGAGCTGCTGCGCAATCGCGAGCGCGAGGCCGACCGCAACCAGCGGCCTGACCTGGGGACGCCACACCTCGCGCAGCCCTCCGGCTTCTTTGGCTGCCTGCTTTATCTCCCGCAGCTCGTCGTCGGCCTCCTCGTCGCTCGTGCGGGCACGGCGCAGCACGTCGCGTGCCTCTTGATCGCGGCCCTGCTGGACCAGCCAGCGTGGCGAGAAGGGCTGGAAGTACATGCCGATCGCCAGCGCGAGTCCTGGGATCGCGCCAATACCGAGCATCCAGCGCCAGTTCTCGGCGGCGTCCTTCAGAGCCCAGTTGACGAGATAGGCGGCCATGATCCCGCTTACGATCATCAGCTGGTTGAAGGAGGTCACGCCGCCGCGGATGCGCTTCGGGGCGAGCTCTGAGATGTACATCGGCGAGACGAACGAGGCGGTCCCGACGGAGACGCCGAGCACGAAGCGAGCGGCGATCAGCTCTGGGGCTGTCTGCGAGAAGGCAGATGCGAGTGCGCCGATCGTGTAGACGCAGCCGGAAACGATCTTCGTACGCCGGCGTGAGAGCGCGTCGGCGGAGAACCCGGAGAGGATCGCGCCGACGACGGCGCCGATCAACAGCGAGCCGACGAACGCCTGTTCGTTGAATTCGCCGCCGCCGAGGTCCTTGCCGATGAACGGCAGCGCACCGGAGATGACGCCTGTGTCATAGCCGAACAGGAATCCCCCGAGCGCGGCGACGAGCGCGAGGCGCAGCACGAAGCGGTTGCGTCCGCTCAGCGCCTCTTTGAGAAAGTCCATCGCGCCAGCTCGTCGCTCATCTCGCAGGTTGCATACCCGTCGCCGTCTGGCACGAACCGTGGCGGGTCCACGGTGCCGATGCGGTTGGCGGATTGGACAGTTGGGTAGATGCGCGATGTGTCTCGGCGCGGCTCTGGTGAAGAATCGATCACGCCTGTCGTAGTGGCAGTCACAGGTGCAAGCTCTGGTGTTGGGCGCGCTACTGCACAGGCATTTGCTCGTGAGGGCGCGACCGTCGGGCTCATCGCCCGCGGCCAGGAAGCATTGGCTTCTACGGCATCTGAGGTCGAATCGCTTGGCGGACAGCCGGTCGTCCTTCCGTGCGACGTCGCCGATCCGCAGGCCGTGCAGGCGGCGGTGGCGAAGCTCGAGGAGCACGGGGAGATCGCCGTGTGGGTGAACAACGCGATGGCGAGCGTGTTCGCCCCCACGTGGGAGATCACCGCCGAGGAGTTCCGCCGGGTTACTGAGGTCACGTATCTCGGGGTCGTGCATGGCACGCTCAGCGCGCTGTCGCGGATGCGCCCACGCGATCGTGGTGTGATCGTGCAGGTCGGCTCGGCGCTCGCATACCGTGGCATCCCGCTGCAGAGCCCTTACTGCGCGTGCAAGCACGCGATCCAGGGATTCACCGAGTCGCTGCGCTGTGAGCTGATGCATGAGGACAGCCGGGTGCGGGTGACGATGGTGCAGCTGCCGGCGATGAACACGCCCCAGTTCGACGTCGTGCGTACCCGCCTGCCTCGCCATCCGCAGCCGGTGCCCCCGATCTATCAGCCGGAGGTCGCAGCCGAGGCGATCGTTACCGCCGCTCGGGAGCCGGCGCGCCGTGAGTGGTGGGTCGGTGCGTCGACGGCTGTCACGCTGATCGGCAACGCAGTCGCTCCAGGCATTGGCGACCGCTATCTCGCAAGGACGGGCTTTGACGCCCAGCAGACCGATGAGCGTGTGCAGGCGGGACGACCGGACAACCTGTTTGCGCCGCTATCTGGCGAGCGCTCCGCGCACGGCGACTTCGACGATCAAGCAAAGCCCCGCAGCGTGCAGTGGAGCCTGACGCGCCACCGCCGTCTGCTTGGCGCTGGCGCGGGGGTCGCGGCGGGGCTGCTCGGGCTGGGCGCGATGCGACGGGGCCGATGAGCGGACAGGCGCCGCCGATTGGCTCCTACGGGCTGATTGGCGACTGCCACAGCGCCGCCTTGGTTTCGGCGGAGGGCTCGATCGACTGGTGCTGCCTGCCGCGTTTCGACAGCGGCAGCTGCTTCGGGCGGCTGCTTGACCGCAAGCGCGGAGGATTCTGCACCGTGAGCGTCGAGGGCGAGGCGAGCTGGCAGAGCGTCGGCTATGTCGCGGACACGCTCGTGCTCGAGAGCGTCCTCGAAGGCCCACAGGGGACGCTGCGAGTGAGGGATTTCTTTGCGATGCGCGAGGACGGCGCGCGCGACCCGCGCCGTGAGCTCGTCAGGATCGTTGAGTGCGAGCGTGGCAGCGCCGAGGTGCGCTACGAGGTCGCGCCGCGGTTTGACTACGGAGCGGTGCGACCATGGCTGCGCCGCGCCGCGGTCGACGCGTTCACGGCGATCGGCGGCGACGACGGGCTCCTCGTATGGAGCGACGGCGAGTTGCGCCTCGAGCAGGAAGCGATCGTCGCCAGCGGCCAGATCCACGCTGGCGAGCGGCTGCGGCTCGTGATGCGGTTCGTGCGCCCGCATCTGCTCGAGCGCGAGCAGGTCGCGTTAGACGCGGCGCAGGTCGACGAGCGCCTGCAGGAGACGATCGCTTGGTGGCGGGCATGGCGGAAGCGGTTGAGCAAGGATGGCCCCGATCACGATGCAGTCGTGCGCTCGGCGTTGACGCTGAAGGCGCTCACCTATGCGCCGACGGGCGCGATCGTCGCCGCCCCCACGACCTCGCTGCCGGAGACGGTTGGCGGCGAGCGCAACTGGGACTATCGCTTCAGCTGGGTGCGGGACTCGACGTTGACTGCGCACGCCCTCGCGGAGCTTGGCTGTGAGCGTGAGGCTCGGCGGTTTCGCCATTTCATCGTGCGCACCAGCGCCGGGCACGCCGAGGACCTGCAGATCCTGTTTGGGATTGGCGGTGAGCGGCGCATCTCCGAGGAATGCCTCGACCTCGAGGGCTACTGTGGCTCGCAGCCGGTGCGGATCGGCAACGCAGCGACGGGCCAGTTACAGCTCGACGCCCTCGGCGAGATCCTCAACCTCGCGTGGCGCTGGCACCGCCGTGGGCACTCCCCTGACGATGACGAATGGCGATTCTTCTCTGAGCTCGTAGACAGCGCCGTCGAGCAGTGGTCTCAGCCTGACCGGGGCATCTGGGAGTGGCGTGGGCAGCCGCGGCACTTCGTTCACTCCAAGGCTTGCTGCTGGGCGGCGGTGGATCGTGGCCTACGCCTCGCCGAGGAGTGCGCGCGTACAGCGCCGACGCGCCGCTGGGAGAAGGCTCGAAAGGAAATGCGCGAGACGATCGAGACGCGCGGCTATGACTCGGAGCGCGGCGTGTTCGTGCAGTGCTTTGACGAGCCGGCGCTTGACGCCGCGCTGCTGCTGCTGCCGGTCGTCGGCTTCGTCGAGTTCGACGACGAGCGGATGCTCCGCACCACTGACGCGGTGCGTGAGGAGCTCGACGCAGACGGCTTTCTCTACCGCTACCGCCAGGACGATCAGCTTCCCGGCCAGGAGGGCGCGTTCCTTGCCTGCTCGTTCTGGCTGGCTGAGTGCTACGCGCGCCAGGGAAGGCTGCAGGCGGCGCGTGAGGTGTTCGACCGCTCGATGGGCGCCGCCGGCCCGCTGGGCTTGTTCTCCGAGCAGGTCGATCCTGCCAGTGGCGAGCTGCTTGGCAACTATCCGCAGACGCTGACGCACCTTTCGCACATCGCGGCAGTGACCGCGCTCGCGCAGGCCGAGCCGGGAGCGTCAGCTCGGCTGGCTCGCGGCCCTGCGGCAGGAGCGCACGGGCCGAGGGCGGAGACCTTCTGATGGCGCAGTTGCCCGATGGGCTGACATTGGAGCGCAATCGTGGCCTGCAGGGACGCCTTCGCACGCCCTGGGTACGCAGGGTGCTGCTTTGCTGCGTGGCTGCGCTGCCGGTGCTCGCGCTGCTCAACGTGTTCGGCCAGCGCCCCTCGACCGTCTCAGCGAGCACGCCTGCCGCGAGTCTCAGTGTCACAGCGCCAACGCGGCTGCGTGGCGGACTGCTGTTCGAGGCTCGGATCAAGGTCGTCCCCCACCAGGAAGTCCATCACCTACAGCTCGTCTTCGACGCAGGCTGGTGGGAATCCATGGGCGTCAACTCGATCAAGCCCGAACCGGAAAGCGAAACGTCGCGGAACGGAAAGATCGTGCTCGAATACGGCTCCTGGCCCGCGGGGAAGATGCTGCTCTGCTGGATCAACTTTCAGGTCAACCCGACCAATGTCGGCAACCGCAGCCAGAACGTCACGCTCGAGGACTCCGGTACGACGCTGGCCAGCGTGCACCGCTCCCTGACGATCTTCCCATGAGCACACGTGACGATACGCAAGGAGGCAAGCCGTGGATTTGGTGATCCGCGCCGCGGTCGTGTTCTGCTTCGTGTTCCTGCTGACGCGCATCGTCGGCCGCCGCGAGCTCAGCCAGCTCGAGCCCTTCGACATCATCCTGCTCGTGGTCGTCGGTGACCTCGTGCAGCAGGGCGTGACGCAGAGTGACTACTCGGTCACGGGCGCGCTCACCGTGATCGCGACGATCGCCGTGCTGTCGGTGCTCGTCAGCTGGCTGACCTATCGCTTTCGCTGGGTCAGGACGATCAGCGAGGGCGAGCCCGTCGTGCTCGTGCAGGATGGCCAGCCGATCGAGCGCAACATGCGCCGCGAGCGGATCACGCTTGCGGACATCGAGGAGGAAGCCCGCCAGAAGCAGATCACCTCAATCGCCGATCTGCGTTGGGCGATCCTCGAGAACGACGGGCGTATCAGCTGCATCTCTCGCTAGGGCCGGCTATTTCGTCTTTTTCTTCCGCCGCTTCTCCTTTGTCGTCTTGTGCCTGCCGCAGCCGGTGACTTCGATCGGCGTGCTCTGGTGGATGACGGCTCCGTTCTGGGCGGTGAAGACGGTGGGCATCGCAAGCCCTGGGATCGCCTTGCGCACCCTGCGGGTCACAGTCTGACCACCACGCTTGGAACGCGCCCTCACCTTCTTCCTGACGGACACGGTCCGGCCCGTCGAGCACAGATCCTCGTTCGCCGCAAGCGCAGAGTCCTTGCCCTGTGGAAGTCGCAGCTCGAATGTGCTGACGGGTACGTCTGGGACGCTGTTGAACGTGCTGCTCGTGATTCCCGCCTTGCTGATGAACGTTTCGCCGTGCAGCTGAACCGTGACGCCATAGCCCTGTAGCACGACGATGAGTTCAGGGAACTTCGCGCCACCGTGGCTGACGAAGTACGCGGGGCCCGTCAACGGCACCGGCAGGATCGGCGTCGTCGCCGTCGCCGAACCGACCTGTGACGCCGCCGGACACGCAGCTGGGTTCGCGTCGAACGTGCTGTCCGGACACGCCTTCTGCAACGTGCTGAGCCTCGAGGGCAGCTGCTTTGGCAGTTCGACCTTCACCTTCGCGATGTTCGCCTGGGAGCCGAACGGCGCTTTCGGATATGACAGCTTCACGTCGAGGCTCGCCCCGTCAGCCCTCGAGGTCTTCCCTGCCGTGGACGCCTTCAGCTGTGGCTTGAAGTGCAATGTCCCGCAGTTGGCCACCTGGAAGCGGCTTGCGACTGCGGCGTTTTCGCCGTTGCTCGAGCCGATCTGCGCGGTCACGCTCGTCGGTTCGCAGCTGGTCGGGTTGAACGTGAACTGTTCGCGGTCGATCTGCACGTTGACCGTCCGCAGATCGGTCGGAATGCCTTCGAGGATCGTTGGCATCGGATCGCTCACGACTGAGATTTGGGCGGTGAGTGGGTTTACGAGGACCTTCGCCCGCACGACCACGGTGCCGAGGTTGAACGGTCCCGCTTCGGCGGGGACGACGATCGCAAGACCGAACGGGGCGCCCTTGTATGGGCCGGTCAGGTAGACCGGGTCCTGCCCCTTGCCCGCCTCTGGGAGCGTCAAGGGATTGGGGCCGTCGCCGAAGGTCACCGTCACATGCCCGATCTGGCTCGCCTGTGAGCAGGTGCCCTGGCCTGCCTGCGGTTCCCCGCACAGGGCGACATTCGACAGCATTCCGGACAGCCCCGCCGGCATCGTCATCGAGATGGTCCGTGGCGCCGCTTCTTCGTCGCTGTTGCGGCTCAACGTCATCGTGAACGGGGTGTACGCGCCCGCCTGGGCATTCGCGCCTCCCGAGACGAAGGAGGGCCCGAACGTAGTTGGCTTGCACCCTTCGATCGTGATGTCGTCGGTTGAGAGCGCGTCCGGGTCGCCCGCGATCGCTTCGCCTTCGGGGCCGATGCCTGCCTTGCTCGTAGGCGTCAGGTCCGAGGTCGCAGCGAAAGTCCCGCAGGACGACGGCGTCATGATCGGCGCGCGCGGACCTGACTTGAAGTTGAGCTTCACGTCGCCGAACGCCAGCTGCGGCAGGTTTTCGAACGTCGCGGTGATGCGACCGGTGACCGGGTCGGCGTCGACACGACCGGCGACCTTGATCTCGACTCCGCTGACGGGGTCGTAGGCGTACAGGTAGACCGCGAGCAGCGTGCCGAACGGGTTCTTGTCCTGTTCTGCCAGGTAGATGTTGCCGTTCAACGGATTGGGCAGGTATGGCGTGTCGACCGTGAACGTCCCCAACTTGGAGGATTCGGGACAGGAGGGCGCGACCTCGTCGAATCGCGTCGGGGCCTTGCCGACCAGGCCGATCTCGGATTCTGAGCAGGCGCCCAGGCCGCCTGCCGACGCGGGCGAGAGCGTCATCCCTTCCGGCAGCGTGACCACGGCCTTTTCCACGTCTGCTTCCGCGATCCCTTCTGAACTGTCCAGTTGCGGCATCTGAAGTTCTGTCAACAGGCCAGTCGGCGAAGCCGACGTGTGCTGTGTGAGGGTGAGGTGCAGCGACGGCTGGAACGGCACGCGGTTGCAGCCGCTCACGGGCACGAGGCCCGATGCCAGAGGTTCGCTGAACATGTCAGGGCTCTGCCAGAAGCTCAGTTCCATCGTGACATCGGGTTGCGCCTGCGCCTGCGCCACGCAGTCGCTCGGATCCACCAGGAAGGGCGTGTTGGCCACTTTCGTGGCCTGGCAGGCTTCCAGGCCATTCGGATCCTCGCAGCGCTCTTCGTCGTGCGCAGCTTCGTTGGGTCGGCCCCAAAACGTCACGATCGAGCCGTAGATCGGCAGGATCTGCACCGTGTTCGGGGCCGAGACGGTAATACCGTAGTCGCCATCGCTGCGCACGCTTGCCCGCAGATGGACATCGGGGATGACGACATGGAACCCGAATTCTGCGGGCACGCGCGCTTCGGGCACGAGATTGAAGAGCCCGAAGGGTTGTGCGAATTCACCAAACCCGAAGAGGACCGTGGAGGTGACTCCCACCTGCGATTCCAAATCGTGAGCGTCGCATAGGAGGACCGAGCCGTGCGAGTCGCACTGCGGCACCGATTGTGGATTGCCGATGAATCCTGGAGGCAGCTGCGTTTCGACGTTCTTCATTTCGTCGGTCGGCACGATTTCGCCTTGTGCGTTGAGCGTCGTACGAACGAAGAAGCCGGTCGTGATCGCAAACGGATGCGCGCCGGCCTGACTCGCGGCACTGCCGTCCGCTTCATAAGCGCGCGACTTCATCACCGCAAGACCCGGCGTGACGGGCTTCTGGCTGATCGTGATCGGCGCCTGCACCGTCACAGGCGCCGCGCCGCCGCCGCTCAGTGTGATTTCGGCTTCCACGACCCCCGGTGTAGCGCTTTCGACGCTCAGGGGAATCAGGGCCGGACTCGTATCGCTTCGCAGGGATTCCGATTCGGCCCCCGGTCCATATCCTGGATATGCCGTCAAGTCACTCGTGCAGGTGACAACAGTCAACCCTGAGCCCTGTTGGCATGACCATCCATGCCCGCCGGGGGCTTGTCGCGCATTCGCTTCGGTGAATGCAGGGGTTTCGTACGTCGTGATCCCCGATGGCAGAGCGACCGTTACCGTGATCGGGCCGCTCGTCGGTGCGCCGCCCTCGTTCACCGGATAGATCGCAAGCTCGCCCCAACCGCCGCGGCCGGGCGTCACGATTTCGACCCTCGTCTGCGTGCTGGAAGATTCCATCGCAGCGAGCTCCCTGTAGCCGAGGGCTTTTTCGAACGTCACAGCATACGCGCACGCTTCCCGAGTTTCGACGACGCTCACGTTCCCCGAGCCGACCGTCGAGAGCGCTTCCAATTCGGACTGCATTTCCGGCGCGCTCGTGCCGCAGCTCATTTCATCCGTCTTCTGACCCTCTAAAGAGAGCTTGAACGACGAGCCTACGTCTACCCGCTGCACCTCGTTGAGCTGTCCAGTCGTCTCATACAGGTTCGTCGGTCCCACGACTGGATACACCTGCCACGCCGGTTGGGCCGCGGGCGCAGCCACGGCGCCGGCCGGCGCGAGCGCAGCCACCACCATCGACAGGCTCGTGGCGAGCCCACCCAGCACTGACAGCTTGATCGAGCGCATCGAGATCATCCCTTGCCCCCTGTCTTCCGAGCAGACTTGCGAACTGTCACAGCCCCGTACCGTTTCTTCGCTTTGCGCCTACAGGCATCGCGCTTGTGCTTCCCCTTCTTCTTCGTACACGCCTTCAGAGATCGGGTCAGCTTCTGAGCGCGCGAGAGCCGCTTCGAACGGCTGTGTGCCTGAGACTCCTTCTCGTTGCCCGAGCCCGCAAGCGATGCGGTCGAGGGCGTGGCGAACATCGGGACGCCTGCGGCGAGTCCCTGGCAGGCTTCACCTTCGCATGGCACCGCGGCTTGCTGGCCTGCAAAGCCGCCGTCGACACGCAGGTCATAGATGTCAGCCAGGCCGTCTTCGTCTTCGGACAGCAGTTTCGAAGGGGTCCTCAGGAACACGTTGTCGCCGTTGGCGCTCGCATCGACGAACGTGGCGGGAACGGCGAATTCGCTCTCAGGCAGCCCGCTGTCGAGCAGGTACACACAGCCATCCGAAGCTTCGCTGTAATCGCGACTGGAAGACGTGCAGCTTCCCGCGCCAGCCATCTCCCACTCATACACGTTGCTTTCCTTGCTCTTGACCAAGGGCGAAAGCTGATCGGGCGTTTCGAAGAACACGCGTTGGCCGTCTTCGCTCAGCGCGCGGGGCTGGTTGTTCAGCGATGCCTGCAAAACACTGTTGTTGGAGATGGGAACGATCGGTCTTGAGGCAAGTCGCGCTTCGCCTTCGACGCTGTCGTAGACAGGACGCGCTCCGCTTGGATTGCACGACACACACACCGTCTTTCCCGTTTCAGCCGAATACAGATACGCCTCTGGATCAGGTGTGCCGAACCCCGCGTCCCTGTTGTCATAGCCGGTCAACTGCGACGACGACGTGAACAGCAGCGACCTGCCATCGGGCGTCGCGCGTGCAGCCCAATTACTCGGCCAATTCAAGAGGTCGTTGTAGTCACTGGTCACGAGCGCCTGGCTCGAGTAGTCCGCGTTGTCGACACTGTCGTCGATCCTTCCCACGAAAGCCAGTGTGCCGGCGTGCGCCAGGTACACGTTTGCTTCAGACTGCGATTCGTTCTGTGCCTCTGTGTTTTCGTAGGGATCGCCGCTGGAAGGCGTGAGCTGCCCTTTGGCCGCGTAGTACACGTAGGAGCCGTCAGTCGAGATCGCGATCACACCGACCGCGTTGGCAGCGGCGTCGGCCGGGTTGTCGTCAACGGAGAGGTCGATCAATTCCCCCGATTCGGTGTCGTATTCGTACAGATCACATTCCCGACCGGAGCCGCTTTCGCAGGATCCGGACACATGCGGGTTGCCAGGAGCGAGACCCGGATCGCCCAAGAAGAAGACTCGCGCCCCGCTCTTGGAAGCGGCCTGGAAAAGGCTGCTGCCAGTGGGCGCGGACGTCTGCGAAGCGTCTACTTCCACCGTCTTGGCGGCGGCTGTGCCGTTGCCTTCGCGCATGAAGAGTTTCAGCTGGAATGAGCTGTTCAAGGCTTCGAAGAAGACCCGCGAGCCGTCTTCGGACACTCTGCCCCATTCGGATTTGCTCGTGAGCACGGCAGGATTGTCGCCAAAGAACGGCAGTTCGCCACCGGGAAGCACACCAACCGTGCGTAGCGCGCCTTCGTCCCATTCGTAGATCCAATGCGTTCCCAGCGGGGCATTGGGCATGAAGAGATACTCCGAGACGAACACCACCTTTTTGCAGTCAGGCGTGGCGCCTATCACTTCGTAGCCTTCAAAGGCAGCTTCCGGATTGTACGGCGCCACATTGCTCAGCAGCGTGTATGTGCCGTCCGCATTGCGCCGATAGAGGTTGATGACTTCCTGGCTGACGTCGGCGGCCGGTGTATCGGCCGTCAACGGCTCGCCGGTCTGCAGGATCTTGCACGAGAAGTCTTCTGAGAGATAGTTGTATTCCGCAGTTCGTACCGCAAGGTTGGTGCTGGCTTTAGGAGTCGTTTCGAGCAGGTTCGGTGGCGACAGCGGGGTCGTCAGCCATCCCGAGGCGCCTCGGTCGGCTTCATAGCCGGCCTGGCCGCCGGCTGGCGATCCGGTGATCGCGTCCGAGGTCACGTAGTACATCGAGTCGCCGTCGCTTGCCGCTTTGAACAGCAGGCCCGCTTCCTTCGTATCGGACTCGCCTTCGGCCTGCAGCGCTTCGCTGGTGCTCGCGCCTTCCTTTTCTTTCACCGAGACCTGCTCATAAGCGCGGCAGTCGGGCAGGCGTGCCGACAGGCCTGTGCGCAACGCTTCGTTGGGGCACGAGGCGAGGATCGACTGGCCAGTGGTGAAGGCGCCGTCGGGGCCGGTCGAGGTTCCAAGCGCATTGGCTGCGACGAGACGCGCGTGATATGTGGCGCCCGGCGCCAGGCCGGCCAATTCGACGGTCACCAGGTGGTTGCTTGCATCCTGCCAGACGAGTTCGAGCGCTTTTGTTCGCGTGCCATACGATTCGCTGGCGCCGTATTCCACCCAGTAGGTGGTTGCGAGTCCCTGCGGATCGACTTCAGCGCTCACGCTCGCTTCGGAGTCCGATACGTGTGAGATCTCGATGCCTGAGACTTCTGGCAGCGCAGGCGTGGTAAACGTCTGGTCGGCGCCTTCTGCGGTCCCGTTAGCGTTGGAGGCCACGAGCCTGAAGTGATAGGCGGCCCCTGGCGAAAGCCCGCTGAGGTCTGCGTGGACCGCCACGGGTTCTTCACCGGATCCCACATCCTCGAGGCAGGGCACGCTCTGCCCGTAGGAGCTGCTCGGGCCATATTCAAAGCTGCAAGAGGTGATCGCAGAGCCATCCGGAGTGACGGTCCCGTTCAAAGTCGCACTCGTCGCATTCACGTGCGAAGAGTCGAACGTGACAACCTGCGGCCTCGTCACGTTGGCATAGATGTTGATGTCATCTCCGTCATAGCCTTTGGAAACGTAGATGTCATGAGTTGCGCCATTCACGGCTATCCCTATAGCGCCTTCCAGGGCCTCCTGGCCGAACGTCGCGAGCGGTTCTTCGAACGGTTCGCCATGAGGGCCGAACTGAGAGACGGCGAGGCCCTGGTTGACGTAGAGATCGTCGTTGCCCCAGTCCACCGCGAGCGTACCGCCGATCGTGTCCACGACCGATCCGATCGGCGCGATCGAGCCGAACTGGCTGGATGCATAGCGCGTCACCTCGCCTTCCCTGTGCGAAACGAAGATGTTGCCAGTCGAATCGACAGCGAGATCGCAGGATTCCCCCAAGCCGACGATCGATGTGGACAGGTCGGCGTTGGTGACAGGGTTGCTCGACGGCACGTACTTCTTGATTTCACCGCTGCTTATCCCCACGTAGACGGCGCCCAACGGATCGACGGCGACGCCGCACGCCACCGCTTCGCTGCCCAGCCCTTCGTCGGCGAATTCTCCGAGCTTGGTCCCTGCCGCGCTGAAGACCTGCACGCTTCCTCCTCCCCGAGCCAGATACAGATCGCCTTTGTCAGGGCCTGACGACTCGTCCACGGCCAGCTGCGATTCTTCGTACCTTGCCGCAGACCCCACGCCAGAGATCTCGTTCGACCCCGTGGCGCTGAAGTCGACGGGCTCGCCTTCGGCGTCGAACTTGAAGATCGCTTCCTGTCCGCGGTCGTACACATAGACATCTCCAGACGAGGGTTCGACCGCGATGCCCTCGACGATGGAGAACGACCCGAACGAGCCCTCGAGCAGGACCTTCGCGGAAGCTGGTCCGCACCACAGCGCAAACAGCAAGGCAGAGGCGCACAACGCCCTTGCAACCGTCCACCAACGCCTACGAGCCACCATGCAACTCACCCCTCCTAGACTCACGATCCACATCGACCCTCTCCCTTTAGACCTCTCCACATTTCCTGTCATGCCCTGTCGGCCTCGCTCATGCCGTGTTCCTTGCTTCTGATCCGCCACTGGAGCCGATGCCGCGCACCAGCTGCCGGCCGGCGCCCGTCAAGGACCAGCTGTTCGCCTCGCCTCTGCTCTCAGCTCCCTTTGCGGCGTTGCTGAGCAGCCCGTGGTGCTCCAGGCGCGTAAGCAGCTTCGAGATCTGCCCCTGGTCAGCGACACCTGCGTGCTCGGCGATCCGGCGGTTGCTCGCGCCCCCAGATGCGTCGCCAAGCACAGCCACAGCCAGCAGCACCCTGCCAGTGCGATAGGTGAGGCGCATGGGCATGCCCGCAAGCGGATCGCGGCCGTAGGCGCTCTCATCTGGCTGTCGCGGCTCGCTTGCAGGCGCGCTTGGCAGCGGCCGCTGCAACTCACGGCGCGCCGCGGCTGGCCCCAGATACGGGAGCACGATCATGCTCATCAACTCGCCCAACAACCCCCGCAGCTGCACGCGGCCTGTGCCATCGCCATGCGCGTGACCTTCGCCACCGTCGCGATGGTCCTCAGCGCCGCGGTGCGAGCTCGGCGCCAGCCCCACGCCGACAGCCTCCGGGGCGAGCGGCAAATCGGAGATACGCGCGACGAGCACGGCGACCACCGCGCCGACGAGCGCCTCAGCGGTCAAAGCGCCAGCCGCGGCAGCACTCCTGCCTTCGCCACGACCGGCGTCGATCACCTCGACCAGCCCTGAGAGCATCCGTGCGCGCTCTGCACCGACCGTTTCACCCGCGTGCTGAAGCTCGACGAGGCAGACGCGCGCGAGCGCCGGCTCACCGTCTGCGAGGCAGAGGATCGCCCAGAGCCAGCCGCGAATGCGCTCGCGCCAAGAGCCGTCCGCGCTGTGCGCCTCGCCGATCGCACGCCGCGCCCGCGCCTCGGCATCCACCAAAATCGCGGTCAGACAGGCATCGCGGTTGTCGAACACCTCGTAGTAGGTACGACGCGAAACCCCGGCCCGAGCACAGATTGCAGCAACCGAACAAGCCCGATGGCCCTGCTCAGCCAGCAACCCCACCGCGGCGCTCGAGATCCGTGCGCGTTGCAGCTCGAGGATCCCCGAGCCGATTGCGCCACGATCCGCGCCGTTGATCGGCGCTCGCCCCACAGACCGGCGGCTCACGACAGACGCACGCCTGGCCTGGCTGCCGCGCCGGGACACCGCGCGGCTCATCGCCGCGCCCCTGATGTGTCACGCCTGCGGCTGGCGCCGCCTAGCCGCTCAGATGCTGCGGCGCAGAGAGAGAGAGAGAGAGAGAGATGCGTCAGCTCTGCTGACGCATCTGGTTAACGCCACTCCCGTGGGCGCGACCAGATCCGACACGTATGTCAACGAACGACTCACGCGAACAACGACTCCCTCATCCATTCGATCGAGGTCCCTCTCCAGGAACACCCTCTGCTGCAAGAAAACCGGTCACAAAGCGGCAAACCGGCCCCCAACCCTCTCTATATCCATCCGTCGCTCCACCCGCATCTGCATGCCTGTGACAGCGACGTGATCGTAAGGTAGCACATCCGATTCTTAAAGTCCATAGGTGCCGTCCCCAGCGCCCGCCGCACAGCCCCCGTGATCGCTCTTCGCTACGGTTTTCTCGTGATCGCACAGAGGGCCGCGGCCGCGCACTCACGCTCGACGCTTGCCAAGCGCGCCTTCAGCGTGCTCGCACTGACCCTCGCGGGCGCGATGCTGCTCGCGACCGACGCTCTCGCCGCCGCTGGCACGAACATCGGCAATGCGAAGGAACTGACGGGCAGCGCGAGCGGCGAACTGCCGAACAAGCTCTCCGACGACTGGTACGTGGTCTATCCGTCGAGCAAGAGCGAGACGATCGAAATCACCGCGAAGAACACGACACACGCGCCGAGCAGCGGCTGCACGCTGCTGATCGCGAAAGCCGACAACAGCGAAGGCATTGCTCTCAACGCACAGGACGTCGCAGAAGGCCACGAATACGCCTTCAAAGTCTCCGGCTCAGAACGCTATTTCGTCGAGCTCGAGGACAACGACTGCGAAGCGGAAAAGGGCGAACCGACGCGCTACGAACTGCATGCGACCGGCAGCTTCGGCGCCTCGCTGCAGGGATCGATGGCCGAAGCCTCCCCAGGAGGCTCGATCGGCGAAGCGCGCGAAGCGCTCGCGGGGCATGTCGCCTATGAAGGGTCGATCCCGAATGCGATCACAAACCAGTGGCTCGTCTTCGATGTGAGCGGCACGAGTCCCGAGGTCACGGTGCGCGTCTCCGACACGACGAGGCAGGGCTCGACTTGCGCGCTGCTGATCGCGTCACTCACGGATACGTTCGGAACCTCGCTGAACAGCAGGGACATCCCCCAGAACACCGCCTACACCTTCACGGTGAGCGAAGCCGGCCGCTACTTCCTGCACCTCTCCGACAACAACTGCGAACCAGGCGGTGGCGAACCGCTGCGCTACCAGGTGCAGGCAGACCCCGCTGCCGGGCTCTCTCAGCCGCAGGCGCCACCGCTCCAGGGGATCGTCGGCGGCGCGACGATGGCGAGCGCGACAGGCCAGCTCGCCGGTGGCATCGACTACACGGACACGATCCCAACGGCGTCGACGACGAGGTGGTACTCGCTGCAGGCGAACGGCAGCGGCCAGGTGCAGATCAACGTCGAGAACACCTCTCAGAGCAACGCCCCCTGCGGCCCGCTGATCGTCCGCTTCTACAACGCGAGCGGCGCGTCGCTGGACGGCCAGGACCTTGCTGACGACACTGGCTACACCTTCAAGGTCTCCGCAGCGGGCACCTACTACATCTCTGCGCAGGACAACAACTGCGAACCTGGCGAGAAGCCGCCGACGACGCTGCAGATCGAAATCACACCGCCTGAAAGCGTGACGCCGAGCCCACCCTTCAGCGAACCCTCACCGCCAACGTGCACAGATGTTTCGGCGACGACGACAAGTCAACACGCGGTCACGCTGCAGCTGAGCTGCAGCGGCAGCCCCGGCCCGCTCACCTACGTGATCCTCTCCGGCCCGGCGCACGGCACGCTTTCGAACCTGAACCCCTCGACCGGCACCGTCACGTACACGCCTGCGGCCAAATACAGCGGCTCCGACAGCTTCGGCTACAACGCGGCGACGAGCACAGGCCTCCAGGCCGCAGAGGCGACGGCGACGATCACTGTCGCACTGTCCGGCAACGCCGCAAAGAAAGGCGAAGGCGATAAACCGAAGGGCCCAGGCGGTAAAGGCAAGAAAGCCGCAGGCAAAGCGAAAGGCGGCAAAGGCAAAGGCAAGCCGCTTACCACTGCGCAAAAGAAGCAGCTGACGAACATGTGGCGCCAGCTGATCGGCGAAGCAGATACCGCGATTCGCATCGTCGACGCCGCAAAGAAGGCGATCGAGGTCGCCGCTGCCTACAAGACCGTCCGCGACGTGCTGCACGCTGACAAGCTGATCGGCAAGGCAATCAACGCAGGCGTCGAGCTGCTGAAGGCCGCGATCGACAAGGCAATCGAGAAGTACGGGAAGGACCCAGCCGCGAAGACCGCTCTCGAGACCGCCAAGCGCCTCGTCGGGCTCGCGGGCAAAGAGCTGAAGGACGCGGCGAAGGACGAGGCGCTCGACCAGGTCACCGACGCCGCCAAGAAATACATCGACGACTCACGCAAGCGCCTCGAAGCGATCAAGCGCAAAGCGCAGCAGGAAGCGAAGCGGCTCTCCCAGGCAGGCCGGAGAGCCAAGGGCGCTCAAACCCGAACGATGACCTTCCCTGTGTTACCGCCGGTGAAAAGCAGGTTGAGCGCCTCTGGGGCGTGCTCGATCCCCTCGACGATGTGCTCCGCAGCCTTCAGCTGACCCGCGGCCAGCCACCCGGCCAGCTCGGCCTGGGCCTGCGGGAAGCGGTCGAAGTAGTCGAGGATGATGAAGCCCTCCATGCGCCCGCGGCGGATGATCAGCGCCCTGTAGTTCGCTGGCCCTGTGAGTTGATCGCCATCGTTGTAGGAGGAGATCGCGCCGCAAAGGACGACGCGTCCCCGCATCGCGAGCTGCGCAAGGCACGCATCGAGAATCGGGCCGCCCACATTGTCGAAGTAGAGGTCGATGCCGTTGGGACAGAGCTCGTGCAGGCGCGCGGCGACATCCTCGCCCTTGTAGTCGATCGCTGCGTCGAAGCCAAGCTCATCGACGACCCAGGCGCACTTCTCGGGACCGCCGGCGATGCCGATGACCTTCGCGGCGCCCTTCAGCTTCGCGATCTGCCCGGCGCTCGAGCCAGTCGCCCCAGCGGCGCCGGAGACGACAACGACATCGCCCTCCTTGATGCCTCCGACGTCGACAAGGCCGAAGTAGGCGGTCATGCCGTTGATGCCAAGCACGCCCAGCGCCGCGGTGGGCGCAACCCCAGGCGGAAGCTTCTGCATCGTGCGCTCGCCTGCGTCGGCGATCACGTACTCCTGCCAACCCGTCATGCCAAAGAGCATGTCGCCAGGCGCGTAGAGCTCGCAATCGCTGCTGATCACCTCGGCGACGCCGCCGCTGCGCACGACCTCGCCGATCCCGATCGGAGGCAGGTAGCCAGGTGCGTCATTCATCCAGGTGCGGATCGTCGGATCGATCGAGATGTAGCGCACCTTCGCCAGGGCCTCTCCCGCGCCAGGCTGTGGGATCTCGCCCTCTTCCAGGCGCACGGTGCTCTCTTCGACGATGCCCGTCGGACGCTCAGCGAGCAAGAGGCGGCGGTTGCGATCGGTCATCGTGCTGAGGGCTGGCGGTAGACGGTAACGACGGCGGCGCCGCCAAGGCCGATGTTGTGCTGCAGAGCGACCTGCGCACCCTGCACCTGGCGTGCCTCAGAGGCGCCGCGCAGCTGCCAGGTGAGCTCAGAGCACTGCGCAAGGCCAGTCGCGCCGAGCGGGTGACCCTTCGAGATCAGGCCACCAGAGGGATTGACCACCCATTTGCCACCGTAGGTGGTCTGCTGCTCCTCGACGAGCTTGTGCCCCTCCCCCTCCGCGCAGAGCCCAAGCGCCTCATAGGTGATGAGCTCATTCGCGCTGAAGCAATCGTGGAGCTCGATCACCTGAACGTCATCAGGACCGACCCCAGCCTCCTCGTAGGCCTGCTCGGCAGCCTTGCGAGTCATGTCAGAGCCGACGATCTTGATGCAGTCCGCGGTCTCGTCGAAGGTCGACGAGAGATCGGTGACCATCGACTGCCCAGCGATCTCGATCGCCTGCTCCCAGAGCCCATGGGCGTCGACGAAGCGCTCGCTGGCGACGAGCGCGGCGGCGGCGCCGTCGGAGGTCGGCGAGCACTGCAGCTTCGTCAGCGGGTCGTGGATCATGCGCGCGCTCTTGATGTCCTCCAGCGAGTACTCGTCCTGGAACTGCGCGTAGGGGTTGTTGACGGAGTGCTTGTGGTTCTTCCAGCCGATCCAGGCGTAGTGCTCAGGAGTCGAGCCGTACCGCTGCATGTGGTCACGGCCGGCGTTGCCGAACATCTGTGGCGCAAAGGGCGACTGCTCTGCCTCGCGCAGCTCGAACATGCGCATCATGTGCTTGTCGAGCGCGGGCGTGCGGTCGGTGTACTTCATGCCGAGCGAGCCCTTCTCCATCTTCTCGAAGCCGATCGCAAGAGCGCAGTCGATCAGGCCTCCCTTCACGGCCTGGCGCGCAAGCCAGAGAGCGCTCGAGCCCGTCGAGCAGTTGTTGTTGACGTTGACGACGGGGATCCCAGTCAACCCGAGCCCGTACACGGCGCGCTGGCCGTAGGTCGAGTCGCCGTAGCAGTAGCCGGCGAAGGCCTGCTCGACTAGCTCATAGGCGATCGCAGCGTCAGCGAGCGCCTTCGAGCCCGCCTCGCGCGCCCAGTCGGGATAGTCGCCCTCCTTGCTGCCTGGCTTGTCGAACTTGGTCATGCCGACACCGATCACGTACGTCTTCTGACCGCTCATCTTTGGCTGTTCTCCCGTCATCGTTTGAAAGCGCTCCCGCGGAAGGCTCGCGGCGACGCATTCTAGACCTGTGGGAACGGTTTGGCTGGCCGGCCGAGCAACGGCATCTGTGGCTGGCGTCGGCAGCAGCCCACGCCATATGGCGCGATCGCCGATCCAGGCGTCTCAGAGGAGATCCCCAGGTGGGCAGCCCGCGCAAGCCTGCAATACCATCATCGCATGCTCCTGACCATTGGACTCACGGTCCTTGCCTTGCTCAGCCTGCTTCGGGTCGAGCACCTGATCGCATCCGATCTGTGGATCAGGCGGAACGGCGAGCGGTGGCAGGCCGACCTGCGCGCACTCACGCCAAGCCAGCGATCAGATCCGCTGGAAATGTGGCGGTGCTACCAGGCGAGGGGTGGCGGAAAGCTGCCCTATCTCTATTTTGGCATCCGTTCGCATCGCTTACTTGCGTGGCATCGATCTGCGACAAACCGAGGGGCTCGAACATGCCTGTTCGCCCTTCGGTTTGTCTGGCGCTACTTCTTCTTCGCTCCGGCCGTATCGATCATCGTGATCCTCGTGTCGCTGCTTGCAAGCGGACTGCCGATGCTCGCGAGATGGGACCTACTCGTTCTCGCGATCAGCACGGCCATCGGACTCGTGACGATAGCCGCAGAGGGAGTGCTCGCGTCATTGCTGCTCGAGTCGTGGGCAGTTGAATACCATCGATTCAAGAAACGCAGCAAGAACGACTATCGCATCCACGAGGTGGCGGTCATATGGGGGTGCGTCGGCTTCGTTGCGCTTGCAGCGGTCGGACTGGCCTCGGTGTGTGCAGCGCAGTTTCATGCCTACAGTGACTTCCCGCAGGCCTACTCGGAAGCAGGCAAGTTTTGGGCGGCGCTCCAGATCGCGATCCCAGGCATGTTCTCCGCAAGCTGGCAAGGCGCCACAACTGCCGTGGGGATGATCGGAAACCTGACCTTGCTCGCACTCTATGTTGGGTACTTCTTGCTGCTGATCGCCACCGGCCTGCCAGTGGTGCTCAGCCGTTCGCCGGATGATGCGCCACCGGCGAGCGATGCATGATCCACGCCAGATCCAGATCGTTTCGCGCGATTGCCCTCGCGTAGTCCTCCAGGCGTGCTCGCGCTCCTTCGGGGGCTTGGTGATGCGATCGTGATGCTCGCTCAGCAACATCTCGAGCCTTGCGACGACAAGAGCGGCTGCACGCTTGCCCTTCTCGTGCATGCTGGTAGCGCACGAACGCCAGCATCCAGCAATCAAG
Organism: Solirubrobacteraceae bacterium; assembly: GCA_036490555.1. Lineage (GTDB taxonomy): Bacteria > Actinomycetota > Thermoleophilia > Solirubrobacterales > Solirubrobacteraceae > Palsa-744. The sequence continues at coordinate 107,158 of DASXDO010000008.1, forward strand.
CGAGATAGATTATTCCCGCTGGCCCCGGGAGATGGCGGCCTGCGTTCCTGCCGAACGAACATGAAGGACGAACAGATGGCGTCGATCCGATCCGTTCTCGCCGTGCTCGCGGCGTGCGCAGCCGCTCTGTCCCTCGCTGCCTGCGGAAGCACCACGAAGAAAGGCGGCTCACAGTCCGCTTCGGCAAAGGCGTGCTCGAAGGGCTCGCTATCGCTCTACAAGCAGGGCGAACTGACGATCGCGACCGACGCGCCCGCCTACTCGCCCTACTTCGTCAAAGACGAACCAGCCAACGGCGAAGGCTTCGAGAGCGCGGTCGCCTACGCGGTCGCCGAACAGCTTGGCTTCGAGCACAGCGAAGTGAAGTGGGTCGTCGAGCCCTTCGACTCCTCCTACGCGCCAGGGCCAAAGTCCTTCGACTTCGACATCAACGAGATCTCGATCACGCCCCCACGCGAAAAGGAGGTCGACTTCTCGACCCCCTACTACACCGACCCGCAGGGAGTGATCGTCGCGAACGGCTCGCGCTACGCGAACGTGAAGAGCCTCGCCGAACTGAAGAACGCGAAGATCGGCGTCCAGATTGGCACGACGAGCCTCGAAGCCACCGAAAAGCTGATCGACCCGAGCAACCAGGTCCAGGTCTTCAACGACTCTGACGACGTCGTCTCCGCCTTCAACAACCACAGCGTCGAAGCGATCGTCGTCGACCTTGCGACCGCCTTCGAACTCGTCGAAGGCGAGGCGAAGCACGCCAAGCTCGCGGGCCAGTTCGCCGCTCCTGGCGGCGACAACTGGGGTCTGCTGCTGGCGAAGCACTCGAGCCTCACGCCATGCGTGAACAAAGCCATCGAAGCGTTGAAGTCTGATGGCGCGCTTGCGAAGCTGAACACGCGCTGGATGGCCTCGAGCACCGGCGTGCCGAAGCTGGACTGAGGCAGGAGCGGCCAGGCAACGGCCTTGGACACACAGCAGACATCGTCCACACCCTCGGCGTCGCGGCTCGCCCGCGCCGTCGCCCGCCGCCAGAGGGCGCGCCGCTCGCTGCTGATCTCGACCGGCTCGACCGTCATCGTGATCGGCGGTCTCGCGGCGCTGATCCTCACGAGCCCTGGCTGGCCAAGCGTGCGCAGGACGTTCTTCTCCTCCAGCGCCTTCTTCGAATCGTTCGTGAAGGTTCTTGGGGGCTTCTGGCTCGACGTGCGGATGTTCCTCGTCGTCGAGGCTGCGGTCCTCGTGCTCGGGCTCCTCATCGCGCTCTGCCGCACGACGCGCACGCCTGCGCTCTTTCCAATCCGCCTGCTTGCGGTCGTCTTCACGGACGTGATGCGAGGCGTGCCCACGATCCTCGTCGTCTACCTCATCGGGTTCGGCGTTCCCGCGCTCGAACTCTCTGGGCTACCGACAAACGAGGTGACGCTTGGCGGCATCTCGCTGGCGCTCTGCTATTCGGCCTACGTCTCCGAGGTCTACCGCGCAGGGATCGAATCGATCCACCCAAGCCAGACGGCCGCCGCCCTCGCAATCGGGCTCACGCCGACGCAGTCGCTGCGCCACGTCGTCCTGCCCCAGGCGGTCAGGCGCGTCGCGCCGCCGCTGCTCAACGACTTCATCGCTCTGCAGAAGGACGTCGCGCTCGTCTCGATCCTTGGCCCCCAGGAGGCGTTCCGCGTCGCCCAGATCGTCTCCGCAGAGCAGTTCAACTACACGCCGCTGCTCGCCGCTGCGGCGCTCTACCTGTGCGTGACGATCCCGCTCACGCGCGTCGTCGATCGACTTCAATCCCGAGCCCAGGCACAGCGCGGCGCCGCGCTCGCGCTCGCACCGCGATGAGCGCCGTCCTCGAGTTGCGGGGCGTGACGAAGGCCTACGGGGACCATGAGGTTCTGAGGGGCATCGACCTTGCCGTTGGCGAGCATGAGGCGGTTGCCTTGATCGGCGCCTCGGGGTCAGGCAAGTCGACGCTGCTGCGCTGCATCGACCTGCTCGAGGAAATCGACGACGGCGACATCTTCCTCGACGGCGAGGCGATCACCGAGCCTGGCCGCAACCCTGTCGCGGTGCGCCGCCGCCTTGGGCTCGTCTTCCAGGCCTACAACCTCTTTCCTCACCGCAACGTAATCGAGAACGTCGTGCTTGGCGCGACGAAGGCCAAGGGCATGCCCCGCGACGAGGCCCTCAGCATCGGTCACGACCTGCTGCGCCGCTTCGGCCTGCAGGCGCGTGCGCGCGAGTATCCAGACCGCCTCTCGGGCGGCCAGCAGCAGCGCGTCGCGATCGTCAGAGCGCTCTTGACGAGACCGCGTGCGCTGCTGCTCGACGAGGTCACGAGCGCGCTTGACCCTGAGCTCGTCGGCGAGGTCCTCAACGTGATCAGAGAGCTCAAGCACCAGGGGATGACGATGATCATCGCGACCCATGAGATGAGCTTTGCGCGCGAGGTAGCCGACGAGGTCTGCTACCTCCAGGACGGTCGCATCGTCGAGCGCGGCGTCCCCGATCAGATCTTCACAGCGCCAAGCCACGCGGATACGCAGCGCTTCCTCGCGCGGCACATAGGCGCCGCGGTCTAGAGCCGCGCCACTCTTGCACGGCTCTACTCTGGGTCTACGCCAAGCGTGCGCGCCGTTGGCGACTTCGGGACGCTGCGCTGGTCTGGGTTGGTGCCAAGCACGCGATCGCCAAAATTCGAGCTCACGCCCATCCAGTAGCCCTCGTGCTTGAAGTGGTGCAGGCGGTGGTTGCGCCAGATGTTGCGATACCAGCGGGTCTTTGGCACATATGGCGTGTGTATGAGGAAGTGCGACCACTCGTAGCGGAAGAGGCCAAGGTAGGCGAGCGTCACCGCCGTAAGCGCCTGCGGCAACACGTGCAGGCCAAGCACGCCGATGAAGAAGAGCGTGATCAGCGCGATCACGATCGCGATCTGCACGACGAAGCTGACGACCTCGACCGGCTTCAGCAGCACGCGGTTCAAGTCCGAAGGCGAGTGATGGTGGTTGCGATGCTGGATCGAGCCATAGAGCTCGATCCGCCGGCCAAGCAGCTGCAGTGGCGGCAGGTGCAGCAGATACTTGTGGATCACCCACTCGACGAAAGGCTGCGCCGCAAGCAGCGCGACGAGCGGCACGACATCTGCCCAGGACCACTCGCCGACGTAGATGCGGGCAGCGAGCGCAAGCCCAATCGCGACGAGCACTGCGCGCGCAGAGAAGTGCGTGAAAAACTCGCGCCAGCAGGCCGCGAGGCTCGTCAGGTCGGCACGCTTTGAAGTGATGGTGTGGTGGTATGCCGCAGGTATCCGCTCTGAGCTCATGGTCCTAGGGTCCTAGGCGGTTGAGGCGTCGTTGGCTGCATTGAGGTCTTCGAAGTCCGCTGCGGCTCGCGCGAGACGCGCGAGGTCATCGGCAGGTGGCGTGAGCGCGATGCGGGTCGCCTCAGCGGCCGCGTCAGGATCGCCGTCGGCGATCGCGCGAGCGATCGGCCGGCGGAAGTCCCCGCGCGCGAGCTCCTGCTCGAGCCAGGGCAGGCTGATGTCAGGTATCGCATGGACGGCCCTGATCAGGCTGTTGAAGGCGAGCTGATAGGCGAGGTTGCCGGCGCCGTCGAGCACGCGCTGCCAGAAGCGCTGGTCGATCGCGAAGATCTTCGTGCCTCTGCGTGTCAAGTTGAGCTGGGCGGCGATCAGATACAGGTCGTTGCGCACATGCTGATCTGCGCGCTGCGCGCATAGGCGCGCGCAGTCAGCGCCGATCCCAGCGCGCATCTCGACCGTCGCGAGCAGCAGGGGCAGCAGCGGCTCGACGGCATCTGCGTGCTCAGCGAGAACCGCGAGCAGATCGAGGCCCGCCGTCTGCCTGAAGTCGAGCACCTTCGTGCGGTCGCCCTGAGTGCCCTTGACCAAGCCCACCTGCTCGAGGCGCTTGATCGCCTCGCGCACCACATGCCTGTTGACGGCGAACACCCTGCTGAGGGTGCGCTCCGAGGGCAGGGTCGTGCCCGGCGAGTAGCGGCCGCTGACGATCTCCGTCGTCAACTGCTCGAAGACCTTGTCTGGAAGCGAAATATTGCTAACTGCTTTGAGGGCCATACTAGCAGCTTAGCAGCTGGTCCAACCAGTTGACCAGCTGACCATCTGGCCAAAAATGAAAATCTGAGGCAGTGCACACGAAATCTCAAGCAGCGCACATCAGACGCCTCAGAGGGCGAACGGACGCGTTGCCGGCGGAAAGGACCGCTGTCCTGCGGTCCACACGACAGGCACTCAGGCCTGGCTGACCGCCTTCTCCTGCTGTCTTGCAGGATCGATGCGCACGACGTTCCAGGCGAGCCCTACCGCCTCCATGCCGCGGATCACGAGGCCGCTGACGTCGAATTCCCACCAGCGCAGGCCATGGAAGGCTGAGCGTGGGAAGGCGTGGTGGTTGTTGTGCCACGCCTCGCCAAGCGTCGGCAGGGCGAGCAGGGCGACGTTGCGCGACTCGTCGGTGGTCTGGAAGCGGCGCCTGCCGAAGAAGTGGCAGAGCGAGTTGACGCTCCAGGTCGCGTGATGGATGAAGAAGACGCGCACGAGGCCCGCCCAGACGAGCGCCCAGAGCGCTCCGGTGAAGGTGCCGCTGTAGAGCCAGCCGATGCCAAAGGGCAGCAGCAGCGTGAGCACGACGAAGGCGCCAAAGCTGCGGTTGATCGCGCGCATGATCGGGTCCTCGACGAGCTCGCGAGCGTAGCGACGGCCATCGGCGAGGCCAACCGAGGTGAAGAGCCAGCCGACGTGCGCGTGCCAGAGGCCGCGTATCGCGCCAAGCACGCCAGGGCCACGGTTGGTGTGTGGGCTGTGGGGATCGCCGTCCTGGTCGGAGAAGGCGTGGTGCTTGCGATGGTCCGCGACCCACTTGATCACGGGGCCCTGGACCGCGAGCGAGCCAAGCACCGCAAGCGTGTACTGGGTGACCCGATGGGCGGCGAAGGCCCTGTGCGTGAGCAGGCGGTGGAAGCCGACGGTGACGCCAAGGATCGAGAGGACGTAGAAGGCGACCATCATCACGAGGTCGCGCCAGTCGAGCACGTGGTGCCAGCCAAGCACGATCCCGACGATCAGCGCGATCGGGGGGATCACGACGGCGGCGATGTTGATGCTGCGGCGTACGGCGCCAAGCTGCAGATCCGCTTCGGCGGACGCATCAGGAGCGCCTCTGCTCGTCGACTCCCTTGGAGCCGTCGAGGATGTCGATGTGGATTGCTGCGACAACGAGCCTCCCCTATTCAGCGCGGCCTCTCGATTGACCTTTGCACAGCATCGTGATCAGAACGATACCCATGAGGAGCCGCCCCACACGAGACGGGCGTAGGCGAAGCGCGCCCAGGTCCGCGAGACGGCGGTGAGTCCGACCGGCGCTCTCGAACGCTGTTGCAAGTCCAGACCTCAGGCGTCGACTTCGGAGCAAGCGCTATTGAGACACCTGAGCAGATGAGGCATCCTCGTCCATATGACTTCGATGCCTGACGCCCAGCCAGCCGCCACCGAGCTCGGCGCCAGCGGACTTCTGATCGGGGGCATCTGGCAGGCATGCGAGGAGACATTCCCGCGCTTCGACCCAGCACATCCAGGCAACTGCACAGGCCGCTACGGCGCCGCGACGGCTGCCGACGTCGTGCGTGCCTATGAGGCCGCCGCAGGCGCAGCGCCTGCCTGGGCCTCGACCGCTGCCTCAGCGCGCGGCGAGATCCTCCTGCGCGCCGCCGCGTTGCTGGAGGAGCGCCTGGAGGAGGCCGCCCAACGCTTGACCGCGGACATGGGCAAGGCGATCCGAGACGCACGCGGCGAGGCGCAGCGGGCGGCGGCAATCCTGCGCTATCACGCAGCCGACACGGCCCAGCCGATCGGCGAGACGTACGCAAGTGCCGATTCGGAGCTATTGCTGATGACGATCTCCGAGCCCGTCGGCGTCGTCTGCGCGATCACGCCATGGAACTTCCCGCTGGCGATCCCGGCCTGGAAGCTCGCGCCCGCGCTCGGCTGCGGCAACACCGTGGTCTGGAAGCCGGCGGAGGCCGCGTCAGGATCCGCGATCCTCCTGGCTGAGGTGCTCGAGCAAGCCGGCCTGCCGCCAGGCACCCTGAACGTGCTCACCGGCTCAGGCGCGGCGCTGTCGGAGGCGCTCGTATCAGACCCCCATCTGAACGCGCTCACCTTCACGGGCTCCGTCCCCGTCGGCGAGCGTCTGAGGCTGGCGGCGGCGAGCGCGAAGATCAAGCTCCAGCTCGAGCTGGGAGGCAAGAACCCGGCGCTCGTGCTCGCCGATGCCGAGCTCGCGGCGGCGGCCGACCAGGTGACGCGCGGTGCGATGCTCTCGACAGGCCAGCGCTGCACCGCGACAAGCCGCGTCTACGTCGAGGCGGACGCCTACGAGGAGTTCGCGGAGCTGCTGCTCGAGCGCGTCGCCGCGCTGCAGGTCGGAGACCCCTATGCGGAGACGACCGACGTCGGACCCCTCGCCTCACGCGAGCAGCTGCTGACGGTCAGCCGCTACCTGAGGCTCGCCGGCGAGGAGAGCGTCGAAGTGCTGCATGGGGGCACGTTTGCGGACCCCGAAGGCGAAGAGGGCTACTACGTGGCGCCAACCGTGCTCGCAGGCGTAGACCCTGAGAGCGCCCTGGTGCGCGAGGAGATCTTCGGGCCAGTGATCGTGCTGGCCCAGGTCGCCGACTTCGAGGCTGCGCTCGACGCGGCGAACGCAACCGAGTTCGGGCTCTCAGCGTCGCTCTTCACGCGCGACATCGGCAGGGCACTCACATTCGCGCGACGCATTCAGACAGGCCAGGTGCACGTCAACAGAGAGACGACAGGCGCCGAGCCGCACGTGCCATTCGGAGGGATGAAGGCATCCAGCAGCCTGCAGCGCGAGCAGGGCAAGGCCGCACGCAGCTTCTTCACGAACTCGAAGACGGTCTATTTACGCCCGGCGTGAGCTGGCGCACGGCGCTCGTGCGCGAGCGCAAGCTGCACCGAGGTGACAAGCGCAGGGTCGCGCAGGGAGCGCCCAAGCAGGGTGGCAAGCCGCTCGAGCCGGTAGCGCAGCGTGTTCGGATGCAGGTGCAGCGCCCTTGCGGCGGCTGCCGCGTCGAAGCGGTGCTCGTAGTAGGCAAGCAGAGCGGAGCGCATGCCCGGCTGGCTGTCAAGCGTCCCCAGCAGCGGCCGCAGGTGCGGATCGAGTGCATCGCGATCGAGCTGGGCGACGACGAGGGCAGCCAACTCCAACTCGTCGCACGCGCATGAACGGGCGTCCGGATCGTCCGCGATCGCAAGCGCCGCCGCACGCGCATCGGCACAGGAGGCGCGCGCCTGCGCGATGCTGTAGGCGCAGCGGCCGATGCCAAGGCGCAGTTGGGCTCCAAGCGTCTGCTCGAGCTTTGCCCGCAGCTCGGCCGAGAGGCTGGGCACGAGCGCAACCACCTCGCGAGCGTGCGGCACACCGACCAGCGCGCCTGCCGAGTCGAGCGCAAACGTCGTCTCCAGCACCTCGACGGCCTCTGCGAGCGCGACCTCGCCGACGCCAGGGCTCACGCCAACGCCAGGACCCGCGAGAACGACGACGAGCATCTGCACACCCGCCCCCAGCTCGACGCCGGCTGCCGCGAGACGCAGGGCGAGCTCGTCAGGCGAGGACTGCACCTGCACCTCGAGCTCGTCGATGAGCGCAGCGACGAGGTGCGCGTCGACGGCGCGCCGTTGCCGCCTGGCGGCCCAGCCTGCCTGGCGCGCCGCCGCGAGGATCGCGGTCGCGGAGTGCACCGCTCCGCACACGAGCTCGCGTTCGACCACTGCTGTGCGCGATGCGAGGACGAGCAGCTCCAGCGGCTCGCCCCGCTGCGGCGGCAGCGCCCCCACGGCAAGGCTCCAACCGCCGAGGCTATGAGCTTGCACTCGCCCCTGGGCCGGGACCGGCACGCCGGCGAGATCGGTGGGCAAGGCGCCGGCGGCTGCCCGCACCACGCCCGCCGGACCGACCAGCCCCGCGCCGAGGCGCAGCGTTCCCGCAAGCCGCTGCAGGACGAGCCCAACAGGATCCTCGCCCTTGAGCGCATCCAACAGATAGCGCTGGATCGCCGCGAGCCGTCGCAGTCGGCGCAGCTCGTGCGACGGCGGCAGCCGCTCGCTCATCTGCGCGACGCTGCCGGCGCCTCCGTACTCCAGATCGCCTCGCACATCGCATCGAAGGCGTCACGCGCGTCACTGCCGTCGCGTTCCAGGTCGGCCGCTCTCGGACGCCCGTTCGAAGACGACGCCCTGTTGCCCAGCTCCGAAGAGATCGCTTCGCTCGTACGCTTCACCGCGATCGTGTCGCGCAGCAGGCGCTCGCGCTCGTAGCGCGAGGAGACGCCGCTGATCGTCAGCGCCGCGGCGAGGTGGTCGCGCGCCTCGAGCACGGGAGCGGAGATCGCAAGCGCCTCGGGCACCCGCTCTCCCAGGGTCACGGCGACCCCGGCGCGCAGCACGAGCTCGAGATCGCGGCGCAACGCCTCGCGGTCAGTCACGGTGCGCGGCGTGAGCTCCAGCAGCTCCGCGCTTGCGAGCAGCGCCTCGCGCTGCTCGGCTGGAAGGTGCCCAAGCAGCGCCTTGCCGGTGCCGCCGGCGTGGACGGGATAGCGCCGGCCGACCTCCTGGTTCATGCGCATCTCGTGCAGGCCGTCGGCGCGCAGCACCGGCACCACGTAGGCCTCGTGCAGCTCGGCGAGCACGACGGTCTCACGGCATTCGTCGCGCAGGCGCTCGATGTAGGGACGGGCGACGACGGCCGTGCCGACGCTGGCCGCAAGCGCCGCGGTCGAACGCAGCAGCGGTCCAAGCCTGTACTCCTCGCGTTGGCCAAGCTGCGTGAGGAAGCCATGCTCAGCCAGTTCCGCGAGCGTGCGGTGCAGGCTCGTGCGGTGCAGACTCGTGCGCTCGAGCAGCTCCGCGAAGCTGAGCGAGTAGGTTCCGTCGCGGAGGTAAGCCTCGAGCACCTTGCTCGCCTTCTCGATTACAGACTGCCCGTCACGCCCCATGTTGAAAATATAGCGGAACTGAGTTTCGTTTATTTGTTTTTCTCGACTTCAGGTGCTCGAGGCCTGAGCTGCTCCAGGCGCCGGCTTGGCCAGCGGCGGTCCCTCGACGAGCGTCTGACCCTCCACGAACGTCTGCAGCACGCCATCCCGCACCAGCTCGGACAGCTCGCCCTCCGAGAGCGAGAGATATTCGCGCACCACGTCCAGTGAATCCTCGCCAAGCCGCTGCGCCCGCGGCAACACTCCGCCGTTGAACTGGTTGAGCGGCGTGCGCATGAAGCGCACCCCATCGATCGCGTCGCACAGCCCCAGCTCCGATACCTGCGGATCTTCGACGGCCTCCAAGGCGCTGCGGACAGGCGCGACCAGCACGCCTGCTGCGCTGAGCCTGCGCACGACGTCAGAGACGGGGTGCACAGCGATCACAGCGGCGAGCCGAGCCTCGACGTTGGTCCGGTTGCGTACGCGCAGCTCGTTTGTGCGAGCGCGAGGATCGTCGCGTAGCGCCTGCAGGCACAGCGCGTCACAGAGCCTCGTCCACATCAGCTCGTTGATCGCCCCGAGCACGACGTAGCCGTCGCTGGCACGAAACGCCGAATAGGGCACGATCGAAGGGTGGCCGCTGCCCCAGCGTCCGTCCTGGCTTGCGGGATCGACGCTCGCCGAGGCGATCACCGTCGCCAGGCAGCTGAACGCGGTCGTATAGAGGGGAAACTCGAGCTTGCGCCCGCGGCCGCTGCGCGCACGCTCCAGCAGCGCAGCGAGCACGCCACTCACCAACGCAAGGCCGGTGGCGATGTCGACCATCGCCACGCCGATCCTGACCGGCGGTCCGTCCGGGGTGCCCATCATCGCCATCAGTCCCGTCTCCGCCTCGACGATCACCTCGGTGCCCGCTTCCGAGGCCTTTGGGCCGCGTGAGCCGAAGCCGTTGATCGTCGCGTAGACGAGCTCCGGCCGCGCTGCCGAGAGTGAGGCGTAGTCGATCCCCAGGCGCTCGGTGACGCCAGGCCTGAAGTTCTCGACGACGACATCCACCTCGCCGACGAGCTCGCGCAGCAGCCTGCGCCCTCGCTCGAGCCGCAGGTCGAGTGCGACGCTGCGCTTGCCGCGATTGACGGCTGCGAAGTAGGTGCTCATGCCATCCCAGAACGGCGGACCCCAGGAGCGTGTCTCGTCGCCGCCGCTGGGGCGCTCGACCTTGATCACCTCGGCGCCAAGGTCGGCGAGCAGCATCGTCGCGTAGGGGCCGGAGAGGATCCTCGTCAAGTCGAGCACCCGCACGCCAGCCAGCGGGGCCGCGCCGTCGATCACGCGTTCCTCGCGAGCGCTCACGAGACGGCCCGCTCGTTCGGATCCGCCATCGTCTGAACGGCCTGCGCCTGCGCCGCATCCCCCGCCGCAGCACTCTTCTGCGCCCTATCCCCCGGCGCAGCACTTCTTTGCATCGCGTCCCCCGGCGCGCGCCCCGCCCAGTGCGGTGCGCGACGACCGAGGAACGCGTCGATGCCCTCGGCAGCATCCGTGACGCCGAGGGCAACGTGGAAGGCCGCACGCTCGAAGGCGATTCCGGCCGAAAGCGGTGTCTCCTCGGCGAGCCGCAGAGCCTGCTTGGCGAGGCGGCTCGCAATCGCCGGCTTGTCGGCGATCTCGGCGGCCAGCCCACGGACGCCCTCCTGCCAGCGCGCGAGTGGCAGCACGCGCGCGATCAGGCCCGCGACAAGCGCCTCCTGGGCCTCCAGCGTGCGTCCTGCGAGCACGACGTCCGCGGCCAGCGCCCGTCCGACGGCGCGCACCAGCAGCTGCGTAGCGCCGCCGCCTGGGATCAGGCCGACCGCAAGCTCGGGCTGCCCGAAGACCGCGGTCTCGGAGGCGACGATCAGATCGCATGCGAGCGCCAGCTCGAGGCCACCGCCAAGGCACCAGCCGGAGACCGCGGCAAGCAGCGGCTGGCGTGTGGAGCGCACCGCGCTCCACAGGCGCGTGCGCGGCCCCAGCACCACCTCCTCCAGCCCACGCCCGGCAAGCTCCCGCAAGTCAGCGCCCGCGGCGAACTGCCGCTCGCCGCCCGTGAGCACGATGCAGCCGATCGAGGGATCGTCGTCGAGCGCGGCAAGCGCATCCGCGAGCTCGCCCAGCAGAGCGTCCGAGAGCGCGTTGCGCTGCGCAGGCCGATCGAGCGTGATCGTTGCGACACGCGCGTCGCGCTCGATCAGGATCGCGTTTTCAGGAGCGCTCACGGTCTACCTGCCGATGTGGATGCCAAGCCTGCGTGGCATGTCGACGATGAAGCGGTTGAGTGGGCCGACGTCGAGGCCTGCATCCTCGCGATCCTCCTTGCGAAGCAGCGCGCGACGCACGACCGCGCCGCCGAGGTAGCGCAGCGGCTCGGGCGGCACACGCGCAAGCTGCGGCTCCACGAGCGCGAGGCGGGTCAGCTCGTCGCGCCTGTCGAGCACAAGCGAGGCGAGTACCTTGCCGGCCAGATGCGACGGGCCGACGCCGTTGCCCGTGAAGCCGTAGACGTAGTGGACCCTATCCCGGCCGATCGTGCCGATCACGGGCAGCTTGTTCGGCGATACGTCGACGGGCCCGCCCCAGCCGTGCTCGATGCGCCGCCCGGCAAGCGTCGGGAAGATCTGCAGGAGGTCGGCGCGCACGCGGGCAAGCACGCGCGGATCGACAGCCACGTGCCCGCCAAGCCGCGCACCGAACGCAAGCCGACCGCCGCCGAAGCCGAACGCGATCCGACCGTCGGGAGTGGTGCGGAAGTAGTGGACGTAGTTGCGCCCGTCAGAGATGCACTCACCGCCGGTCCAGCCGATCGCCTCTAGCACGTCAGGCACGGGCTCGGTCACGAGCATGTGCGTCGAGCTGACGGTGAGGCCGTTGCGCAGCGGCAGCAGGCCGGCCGCCGCGGCGTTTATCGCGACGACCGCGCTGGCGGCAGCGACGCTGCCACCGCCGGCCTCGAGCACCACGCCCGTGCGACCCGCATGCAAGGAGCGAACGCGCGTGTGCTCGTACACGCTCACGCCCTCCTCGATCAACGCTGCGCGCAGCGCAAGCGCGAGTCTCGCGGGCTGTACGGTCGCCGCTTGCGGCATCAGCGCACCGCTGCCGAAGGCGGGCGACTCGCAGCGCAGGCGCACCTGCTCCGCGTCCAGCGGCAGGTACTGGGCCCCGGCGCCCAACCGTCTGCAGGCCTCCACGGAGGGCATCCAGCGTCCCTCCTGGGCAACGCTCGTGGCAACCTCGAGATGACCCGCCCTGCGAAACCACACATCGGCTTCGCGCGCAGCCGCCCAGGCGCCGATCTCCTCGACCGACGCCCCCGCAAGCTCGGCGATCGCCCATGCCGCGGCGTCTCCGAAGTGCTGCGCCAGAGAGCCAAGCCGGTGCCACATCGCGTTGAGGAATCCGGCGTTGCGTCCACTTGGCCCCTGCCCCACCTGCGCCGCCTCGAGCAGCACTATGCGCAGATCAGGGGCTGCCTTGCGCAGAGCCCAGGCCGTCCACATGCCCGCAAATCCGCCGCCGACGATCGCGACGTCCGCACGCTCAGTGCCTGCGAGCGCCGGCGCGGGCTTGGCGGCGGGCGCCTCTGCGAACCAGTATCCGTAAGCGTCGTGGCGCATCAGCCGTGCATGCGGACGCCAAGCTGCACGTCCTCCTCCAGGACTGGGGTGTTGGCGATCAGCTGGCGCGTGTAGGCATCCTGCGGGCGCTGGAACACCTGCGCGGTCGGACCCAGCTCGACGACCCGCCCCGCGCTCAGCACGGCGACGCGATCGGCGATGCTACGAACGAGCGCGAGGTTGTGCGTGACGAACAGCAGCGACAGCTCCTCCTCGGCGCGCAGCTGCTGCAGCAGGTTCACGATCGCGGCCTGCACGGAGACGTCGAGCGAGGAGGTGATCTCGTCGCAGACGAGCACCGCAGGCCTCGCCGCCAGCGCACGTGCGATCGCAACGCGCTGACACTCGCCTCCCGAGAGCTCGCCGGGATGGCGCGCGGCAGTCGCCGCGGGCAGCGACACGCGCTCGAGCAGCTCGAACGTGCGTCGCTGCGCCTCCCCCGCTCCCACGGGAAAGTAGAGACGCACCTGACGCGTAAGCGCACGGCCGATGCTGCGTCGGGGATTGAGCGAAGCGTAGGGGCTCTGGAAGATGTACTGGAGCCGCCTGCGCTGCTCGGCCGTGCGCTGCCTGGCCCCGCGGGCGAGGGCGATACCGCTCAGCGTGACGCTGCCGTCGAACTGACTGTGCAGACCGACTGCGCAGCGCGCAAGCGTGGTCTTGCCCGACCCAGACTCGCCGACGAGCGCAACGCACTCTGCGCCGGCGACGTCGAGGTCCACGCCGTGCACGACCGTGGTCTCGCCGTAGGAGGCGACGATTCCACGCATCGACAGTGCCGCCTCGCCGATGCTCGACAGCTCCACGGGCGGCGCGGGCTCAGGCCGCTCGTGCATCAAGGCGACCGTCTCGCTGGCGTGGAAACAGCGCACCGCGTGCGCGCCGGGCGCGAGGTCCGGGGCGGGCGCGCTCGCCCGGCAGGTCTCGTCTGCAAATCGGCAGCGCGGCGCGAAGGCGCAGCCGGCCGGCCGCAACCCAGGAGCGGGCGCCCAGCCGGGAATGCCGGCAAGCGTGCCCGCATCCCCGAACCGCGGCGCCGCCCTCAGCAGCGCGGCGGTGTAAGGGTGTCGCGGCGCGTGGAAGATCTGCTCACGCGAGCCCTGCTCGACGATGCGCCCTGCGTACATCACAGCGACACGGTCGGCCAGGCCCGCGACGACTGCGAGGTCGTGGCTGACGTAGAGGAGCGCCGCCCCGTGGGCGCGCGCAAGCTGCTGGATCGTCTCCAGCACGTGCGCCTGCGTGGTCACGTCGAGGCCCGTCGTCGGCTCGTCGGCGACGATCACGCGCGGCCTCGGCGCGAACGCCATCGCGATCGCGATCCGCTGCAGCTGCCCGCCCGAGAGCTGGTGCGGATAACGCGCCAGGAAGCTCTCCTGCGCGGGCAGCGAGACCTCTTCGAGCGTCTCCAGGATGCGCGTGCGCCGCTCCGCAGGCGCCGTCTGCGGCGCGTGCCTCTGCAGCACGTCATCCAGCTGCGCACCGATGCGCAGCGCCGGGCTGAGTGCCGCCACCGGATCCTGCGGGATGTAGGCGACGACGCCACCACGGACGTCGCGCAACTGCTCGAGGTTGCAGCTGAGCAGGTCGAGCTCGCCGATGCACACCTGCCCGCGTGCGATGCGCGCTCCCCGACGCGCATATCCAAGCAGCGCCTGGGCGACCGTCGTCTTGCCCGACGCCGACTCGCCGACGATCCCGAGCACCTCGCCCGAGGCCAGCTCGAAGTTGATCTCGTCGACCACGTCGGCACCGGAGGCGACGAGCTCCACCCGAAGATCGTGGACGGCTGCGGCGACGGCGCTCATCTGCTCCCCCGATCGATACCGCTCACGGTGCGTGCGATCCCGTCGGTTGCGAGGTTGGCGCCGACGGTGAGAAGTGCGATCGCGATGATCGGCAGGACGACAGCCCAAGGCTGCGCCGTGATGCCGATGCGGTTTTCGTTGATCATCAGCCCCCAGTCGGGCGAGGGCGGCTGCGGCCCGAACCCGAGGAAGGCGATCGCCGCGATCAGCGCGATCGAGTAGGTGAAGCGCAACCCGGCCTCGACGAGCAGTGGCCCGCTCACGTTCGGCAACAGGTCCGCGGTGAGGATGCGCCAGCGCCGCTCGCCACAGGCCTCGGCCGCCTTCACGAAGTCGCGCTCGACGACCTCGAGCGCCGCGCCACGGATCACGCGCGCGGTGCGCGGCAGGTGCGAGAGGCCAACCATGAGGATGATCAGCGAGGCCTTCGGGCCGACCGTCGAGACCGCCAGCAACACCAGCACTATCTGCGGAAACGCGAGCAGCACGTCGCTGATCCGCATCAGGACCGTGTCGAGCGCACCGCGCCCGTATGCCGCGGCAAGCCCCACGAGCGCGCCGCCGCCGACGCCCACTATCGCGGCAAGCAGCGAATCCAACAGCAACGTGTGCCCGCCGGCGAGGAAGCGCGAGAGCACGTCGCGCCCGAGGGCGTCGGTGCCGAACGGCGCCGCGCCGCTCGGCGGCGAGTATGGAATGGCGACGAACGCGGTGCTGGACTTCGGCGCCAGCAGCGGCCCGAAGATGGCGATCGCCGCGATCAGCCCAAAGAGCGCGAGACCGAGCTGGGTGCGCCGCAGCCGGCACGCCCGCCCCAGCACCTCCAGCGTCTCGCTGCGGCGCAGCACGCCCGCGCCGGGACGCAGCGCGACTGGCGCGCCGCGGAACGCGCTCATCGCGGCAGCTCCGTGGCAAGCGACGGCTCGACCGCAGGACGTCTGGCGCGACGCAACTGCGTGCGCAGCTTCGGGGTGACGAGCACCGTCGCCACGTCGGCAAGGATGTTGAGCAGCACGTAGACGGCGCCGATGAGCAGCACGATCGCCTGCACGACCGGCACGTCGCGATTGTCGACGGCTTCCACCAGCGCAGCCCCAATGCCGTTGTACTGGAAGACGTACTCGACGACGACGACCCCGCCAGTCATGTAGGCAAGCGACAGCGCGCAGGCCTGGATCGCAGGCGCGATCGCGTTCGGCAGCGCATAGCGGAGCACTACGACGCGCTCCGAGAGCCCCTTCAGGCGCGCCATCTGGACGTACTCCTCCTCGAGCACATCGATCATCGAGCCGCGCACGATGCGCGCCACATAGGGCACCACGGCGAGCACGAGCGTCGCGGCAGGCAGCACGAGCGCCTTCGGCTGCTCCCAGGCGGGGACGCCCGGTTGCAGCAACGAGACGGCCGGCAGCAGATGCAGAACCTGGGTCGCGAGCAACAGGATGAGGGCAATGCCGACGACGAATTCGGGCAGCGCCGCCAGCGTCAGCGTGCCGACCGAGACGACGTGATCGAAGACGCGATCGCGCTTCACGGCGCTGCGCACGCCCAGCCAGAGCGCCAGCGGCAGCCCCACAACGGCGGAGACGACGACAAGGGTGAGCGTGTTGAGCATGCGCGTGCCCAGCACGTCCGAAACCGGTCGTCGCGCCGCCAGCGAGGTGCCGAAGTGACCCTGCACAAGCCCTGAGAACCAATGCCAGAACTGTCCGAGCACCGGTTCATCGAGATGTAGTTGGGCGCGCAACGCAGCGAGACGCTGGGGAGTCGCGCTCGAGCCGAGGATCGCACTCGCCGCGTCGCCGGGCAGCGCCTGGGTGGCGAGGAACACGATCACGGCGACGAGCACGAGCGTGAACACACCCCATGCCAGCCGGCTTGCCAGCAGACGCGTCATCGACCGATCGAGCCTTGCAGCGGCCGCGCGGCTAGGCCGTGAACCCGACTAGGTGGAAGCCGTAGTTGCCGAGCGGCACGCCCGTCTTCGCTGGCACGAATCCGGCCACCTTCGTGCTGTAGGCATCGACCTGGTTGTTGAACGAGGCGATGATGTAGCCGCCCGTGTTCCATTCGATCTTCTGCATTTCGTGGATCAGGTCGTTGCGGCGTCCTTCGTCGAGCTCGGCCAACGCCTGCTGGTAGAGCGAGACGTAGCGTTTGTCGTCGAAGTGCGCCTCGTTGTTGCCCGAGGTAGGCAGCGTGCTTTCGACGACCTGGCCAAGGTAGTAGCGGGTGTACCAGTAGTTCTGGGCAAACGGCCACTTCAGGTAACCGCTGCCATAGAGCACGTTGGAGGTCACCTGACGCAGGTTGATCGTCACGCCCGCCGCCTTTGCCTGCTGCGCGAGCACCTGTGCCTCTTCGACCATGCCAATTGTCGCGTTCGAGGTCGTCAGTTGCACCGTGAGATCGCTCTTGCCAGCTTTCGCGAGCAGCGACTTCGCCTGATCTATGTCCTGCGTGCGCTGCGGCAATTCGCTGTTGTAGCCAGGGTCGTAGCGGCCGAACAGATCGTTTGCCACCTGCGCCTGGCCGCCGAAGGCCTGGCCGACCACCTGTGGGCGGTCGACGATCAGTCGCATCGCCATGCGCACGTCCGGGTCGTTGAACGGCGGTACGTCGCAACGCATCGTGAAGGGCACCCAGTTGCCGGTGTCGGCCTGCAGCACCGCGCCGGTGCCGCTGCTCTTCACTGCGGGGATCTGGCTGAAGGGCAGATCGTTGATCGCATCGACCTGACCGCCCTGGAGCGCGTTCACGCGAGCGGAATCTTCGGTGAGGTCGATTATCACTACCGCGTCGAGCTTCGGCGCGCCACGGTAGTAGTCGGAGAATGCCACGAATTCGCTTTGTTCTCCAGCGGTGAAGTTCTTGAACTTGAATGGCCCGCTGCCGATCGGGTGCGCAAGGTCGAAGTCGGGCGGCACGATTCCGTTGTAATACTCGGCAAGCACGCGCGGGAACTCCGAGTTGGCTTCGCTCAAGCTGAAGCGCACCGTGAGATCGTCGACCTTCTTCATGCCATTGCTGCCCACGCTTGCCAAGGCAGCGGAGCCGCGTCCTGGCGACTTCGGATTGAGGATGCGCCTGACAGAGGCGATCACAGCGTCGGCGTTCACCGGCGCGCCATTGTGAAATGTCAGCCCTGACCGCAGCTTGACAACCCACTCCTTGGCCGAGCCAGCCGGCTCGATCGATTGCGCGAGTCCCATTTCGAGCTGGTCGTTGGTGTTGTTGATCGCCAGCGTGTCATAGAGCTGGAACGTGCGCGAGATGTCTGGGTCTGTGAGCGGGTTGTGCGGATCGAGCGTGTCGGCCGTGCTGCCACCGCCGAGCCCCACGCGCAGCGTCCCGCCGCGCTTGATCGTCGCCGCGCTGCCGCCGGGGTTCGGGGACGTGCCCGACCCAGAGCCGCCGCAGGCGGCGATCAGCCCGCCGGCGCCGGAGAGCGCGACGCCCCCCGCGATCGCACGTTGCAGCATGTCGCGGCGGGTGAGTCCGCGATCGTCGGTTCCTGCTTTACGCGAGTCCATCTTTCTCCTCCACTGATGTTGTGCGCACAGGCCGCTAACGCATTCGAGGTCCAGCCTCCGCGCCCGCCCCTCTCGCGAGCTCGAAGGTGATCTGCTTTGTCTCGGTGAGCGCGTCGATGATCCAGCTCGACAGCTCCCGTCCTGCTCCTGACTTCTTCATCCCGCCGAAAGGCGCGAGCTGATCCCAGTAGTTGGTCGAGTCGTTGATGTGCACGGTGCCGTGACGCAGCTCCTCGGCCAGCTGCCAAGCGTCGTGCAGGGATTCGGTGAAGACCGAGGCGGTCAACCCGTACTCGGTCTCGTTGGCGATCTCGATCGCCTCCTCGTTGCTCGAGAACGTCATGATCGGCGCGACCGGGCCAAAGGTCTCCTCCTGGGCGATGCGCATCTCGCTCGTGATCCCGTCGAGGATCGTCGGCTCGTGGAATTGGTCGGTGTAGCCGCCGCCATGGATGACCCTCGCGCCCTTGGCGACCGCGTCGGCAATGTGCTCCTGCGTGCGCTGCAGCACCGCGAGCGTGCAGACAGGACCCATGTCCGTATCAGGGTCGAGCGGATCGCCGACGCGCAGGCTCTTGGCGCGTGCGAGCAGCGCCTCCACGAACTCGTCCTTGACCGCCTCGTGCACGAGCAGCCGCTCAGCGGCCGTGCAGCACTGACCCGCGAGGAAGAAGCAGCCGCGCACGGCGGCATCCGCGGCGCGCTCGATGTCGCCGTCGGCGAGCACTATCTGCGGGCCGTTGCCGCCGAGCTCCATCACGCGGTTCTTCAGCCCCGCGTCGCGCGCGACCCGCTCGCCGGTCTCGACCGACCCGGTGAAGGCGACGGCGCTCACGTCGGGGTGGCCCACGAGCGCCGCGCCGACCTCGCCGCGACCGTGGACGACGTTCACGGCCCCGGCTGGGAAGCCGGCCTCAGCGAGCAGTTCGGAGAACATCCGCGTGCAGAGCGGCGCGTACTCCGATGGCTTCCAGACGACGGTGCAGCCGAGCGCCAGCCCGTAGACGATCGGGATCGCTGCGATGTCGATCGGGAAGTTCCAGGGCGTGACGGCGGCGACCACGCCGACGGGCTGCTGAATCACGAGCAGCCGCTTGGTCGTGGTGCGGTCCATCGTCGAGGGAAGCACCTTGCCTGCGTTGCGCAGGACGTCCTCCGCAGCGCGTCTGAAGTGCTCGGCGGTGCCGCGCTCCATCTCCGAGCGGGCCGAGGCGACGGTCTTGCCCACCTCCATCGTGATCATCTCGATCAGCTCGTCGTTGTGGCGCAGGCAGAGTTGATGCGCGTCTCGGCAGAGCTCGACCCGCTCGAGCACCGATGTCTTGCTCCAACTCTCGAACACCTGCTTCGCGGAGGCGACCGCCGCATCCACCTGAGCCGGCGAGGAGCCCATCACGCTGCCGAGCAGCTCGCCTGTTGCCGGGTTGAAGCTCTCGATCTCTTCGCCGTCACCAGCCAGCCACTGACCACCGATCAGCGGTCCACGTTGCACCTTCACTGCCGTCACAACACGCTCCGTTCTCTCGGGCGCCTAGACGCTGTGGCGGCGCCACGCAACAATTCCGGGACTACGTTTCGATAAACTAGCAGCCGCCCTGGCGTGTGTCAATCGCGCCCACCTCTTGATACGAAGGAGGCACCGTGCCCACATCCGCCGATCGCCGCACATCCGCAGATGACCGATCCACATCCGCAGATGACCGATCACCCGGCGGACGCGACTTCCTCGCGCTTCACACGCTGCTCTCCGACGAGGAGCGACTGATTCGCGACACGGTGCGGCGCTTCGTCGCCGAGCGGGTGCTGCCACATGTCGGCGACTGGTTCGAGGAAGCGCGCATTCCGCGCGAGCTTGCGCCCGAACTCGGACGCCTCGGACTGCTGGGCATGCATCTGAAAGACCACGGCTGCGCAGGAGCGAGCGCAACGGCATACGGGCTCGCGTGCATGGAGCTCGAGGCCGGCGACAGCGGCGTGCGCAGCCTCGTCTCGGTGCAGGGATCGCTTGCGATGTACGCGATCCATCGCTGGGGCTCGGAGGAGCAGCGCAGGCAGTGGCTGCCGCGCATGGCGGCGGGCGAGGCGATCGGATGCTTTGGGCTGACCGAGCCGGACTCAGGCTCCGACCCGGGATCGATGCGCACCCGCGCGCGGCGCGCCGGTGGCGACTGGGTGCTCAACGGCACGAAGATATGGATCACCAACGGCTCGATCGCCGACGTCGCGGTCGTCTGGGCGCAGGCCGACGCCGGCCTGCGCGGCTTCCTCGTGCCCAGGGAGACGCCTGGCTTCAGCGCTCCGGAGATCCACCGCAAGCTCTCGCTGCGGGCCTCCGTCACCAGCGAGCTCGTACTCGACGACGTACGCCTGCCAAACAGCGCACTGCTGCCAGAGGCGAGCTCGCTGCGCGGCCCGCTCTCCTGCCTGAACGAGGCGCGCTACGGGATCGTCTGGGGAGCGATCGGCGCGGCGCGCGCATGCTTCGAGGCCGCTCTCGACTACGCCGGCGAGCGCATCCAGTTCGGTCGCCCGATCGCTTCCTTCCAGCTCACGCAGCGCAAGCTTGCGACGATGGCGACCGAGGTCAACCGCGGCGCGCTGCTGGCATTGCACCTTGGGCGCCTGAAGGATGCAGGCGCGCTGCGCCCCGAGCAGGTGTCGATGGGCAAGCTCGCCAACGTCGATGCGGCGCTCGCGGTCGCCCGCACGGCCCGCCAGGTGTTGGGCGCCAACGGCATCACGCTCGAGTACCCCGTGATCCGCCACATGAACAACCTCGAGTCGGTGGTCACCTACGAGGGCACCGCTGACATCCATGCGCTCACGATCGGCGCGGCCCTCACCGGGATCCAGGCATTCCGCTGAGCGTCGCGCGCGCTGACGCGACGCGACGCGACGCGACGCTCCTGGTGCTAGCGTCAAGCCCGCTGTGCTCGCAGCATTCACGCTCGCACCAGTGCAGCAGCACTATCTGCTGCAGGCGCGCCAGATGCAGGCGCTCTCCTTCGCTGTGCACATCCCGCTCGTCTGCTTCGGGATCGCCTTTCCCACGATGATCCTGTTCGTCGAGTGGCTGCACCTGCGCAGCGGCGACGAGCTCTACAGAACGCTCGCCAGACGCTGGACGCGGGTGATGGTCGCGCTCTTCGCCGTCGGCGTGATCACGGGCACGATCCTCAGCTTCGAGATGGGCCTGCTGTGGCCGAACTTCACGGCGACATTCGGCTCGGTCTTCGGCGTCGGCTTCGAGATCGAGGGCTTCTCCTTCTTCATGGAGGCGATCTTCATCGGCATCTACGTCTACGGCTGGGATCGACTCTCGCCGCGCATGCACCTGCTGAGCGGCGTGCCGATCGCGATCGCAGGCTTCGCGGGGTCGCTGATGGTGATCTCCGTGAACGCCTGGATGAACCACCCCTCCGGCTTCACGTTGCGCCACGGCAAGGTCGTGGACGCACACCCGCTCGCAGCGTTGTTCGGCAACGGCTACCTCTGGCGCGAGCTGATCCACATGTACGTGGCTGCCTACATCGTGACCGGCTTCATCCTCGCCGGCGCCTATGCGTTCGGACGGCTGCGCAAGGGCAGCTGGGGACGCTACGAGCGCACCGCGTTCGCGATCCCGCTGACGATCGCCTGCCTCGCCTCGCCGATCCAGGTCGTGGTCGGCGACTGGGTCGCACGCGAGGTCGCGGTCAGCCAGCCGATCAAGCTCGCCGCGCTCGAGGGCCTCGGCAAAACGACGAAAGGCGCCCCAGAGCACCTGCTCGGCTGGTACACAGACGGCCAGGTGAAGTACGGCATCGAGATCCCGAAGCTGCTCTCGCTGCTCGCCTTCCACAATCCGAACGCGACCGTGAAGGGCCTCGACACGGTGCCGCCGCGCGACCGCCCACCTGTGAACGTCGTGCGGATCGCCTTCCAATTGATGGTTGGGATCGGCACGCTGATGGCGTTGCTTGGCGTCTACTTCCTGCTCCTGCTCGTGCGGCGCAGGCGCCTGCCCCAGGCGCGCTGGTTCCACCTGGCGGTGCTTGCCGCCGGGCCGCTCTCGTTCGTCGCGCTGGTCGCGGGCTGGGTGACGACCGAGGTCGGGCGCCAGCCCTGGGTCGTCTATGGCGTGATGCGCACGTCCGCGGCGGTCACGGGCGCGAAAGGGATCCCAGTCGGCTACGCGACGCTCGCGCTCGTCTACCTTGGGCTGGCCGTCGCGGTCGCCTGGATCCTGCGCCGCCTCGCCAAGGCGCCGCTCGATCTGCCCGAAGGCTCACCCGTCCACGGCAGCGGAGCGCCGGCATGACCGCAAGGATCTCCGGGCCGCGCCCCCGAGAGGCCTCCCAAGGCGGAGTGAGGCAACGTATGGCGGACAGAGAGAAGCCGCTGGAGGCGGCCTGAGACATGCACCTCTACGCGATCCCCCTGATCTTCGCGCTGATCGGCCTCGTGCTCTACACCGTGCTCGCGGGCGCTGACTTCGGCGCCGGGATCTGGCAGCTGACCGCCGGTGGCGGCGAGCGTGGCGAGGCGGTGCGCGACCACGCCCACCACGCGATGGCGCCCGTCTGGGAGGCCAACCACGTCTGGCTGATCTTCGTGCTGACCGTGATCTGGTCGGCCTACCCCGCGGCATTCGGCTCGATCGCCTCCACCCTCTCGATCGCGCTGTTCCTCGCCGCGCTTGGAATCATCCTGCGCGGCGCGACCTACGCGCTGCGCTCAGGCGCGCGCTCGGCGCAGGAGCTGCGTGCGATCGACATGGTCTTTGCGCTCGCCTCGCTGCTGACGCCGTTCGCGCTTGGCGCCGCGGTCGGCGGCATCGCCGCGGGCCGTGTGCCGCTTGGCAACGCGAGTGGGCATCTCTTCTCGAGCTGGCTGAACCCCACCTCGGTCGCGATCGGCGTGCTTGCGATCGCAACCGCCGCTTACCTTGCCGCGGTGTTCCTTGCCGCCGACGCGCAGCGGCTTGACGAGCGTGCATTGCAGAGCAGATTCCGCACACGCGCACTGCTCTCCGGGCTGATCGCGGGCGCAATCGCGATCGGCAGCCTGTTCGTGCTGAAGGCGGACGCGACGCCGATCTATCACCACCTCATCTCAGGCGCAGGCCTGCCTGCGCTGATCGTCTCGATCGTTGCAGGCGTGCTCACGCTTGCGCTCGTCTGGGCGAGCAGGTTCGAGCTCGCGCGCTACTCCGCCGCGCTCGCGGTCGCGGCGATCGTCGCGGGCTGGGCGCTGGCCCAGCAGCCGCGCCTGCTGCCAGGCCTGACGATCGCCCAGGCCGCCGCGCCCCACGACGCGCTCGTGCTCGTCACAGTGATCGTGCCCGCGGGCGGCGCGATCCTCTTTCCCTCGCTCGCGCTGCTCTTCGGGCTGCTGTTGAAGGGACGGCTCGACCCGCACGCAACGCCGCCTACCAGCGCGGCCCCACCGCCTGCGACGGTGCTCGCGGCCGTACGCCCAGGACTGCTTGGGCGCTCGGCGTTCGCGAGCCTCGTCGCAGGCGCTGCGCTGCTCGTCTTCGCCGAGTCGAGCTGGGCTCAGGCGCTCGGCGTCGTGTTGCTGGCCGCCTTCATCGTGCTTGGCTTCGCCGCAGCGCGGCCGGCCGAGCTGGCACGGCATCTCAGCGCCGACGACGCGAGCTAGACGAGCCTTCTCCCTTCTGCCCATGGCCCGTCGCGTGCGACTGCGACTTGCGGTCGCCACCTTTGCGCTTGTGCCTCTTCCTGGTCTGGGCCGCACAGCCGGTGACCTTGATCTTCGTATCCTGGGCGAAGCGCGTGCTGTTCTGTCCAACGATTTCCGTGGGCATCCTCAGCGTCGCGTTGCAAAGGTTGCCGTTCGCCGCGAGGGCCGAGTACCTGCCCTCTGGCAGCGTCAACGCAAACGAGCGGACGGGCACGTCTGGAATCGTCTTGAAGGTCGTGCTCGTGATCCCTGCTTTGCTGATGAACGTGTCGCCGACGAGCTCGACGGTGACGCCGTAGCCCTTCAGGACCATCACAAGGTTGGGGAACGCTTCGCCGCCGTGAGAGACGAAGTAGACGGTGCCCTTCAGCGGCACCGGCAGGATCGGCGTGCTCGCGCTCGCCGTGCCGATCCGCGAGGTCGCGGGACAGGCTTCGGGGTCTGCTTCGAAGGTCGCCGCCGTGCAGGCATTCTGCAGCGTCGAGAGCCTGGAGGGCAGCCGCTTTGGCAGTTCGACCTTCACCGACCTGATGTTCGCCTGCCTGCCCATCGCGTTCGCCGGGAACCCGAGCTTCACCGAGAGGCTTGCACCCTTCGCACGCGAGGTCTTCGCCGCGGTCGACGCGGAGAAACTCGGCTTGAAGCCAAGCACGCCGCAGTTGGTCGCCTGGAAGCTGCTTGAGACCGGCTCGACGCCGCCCGCGCCGCCGGTCAGCGTGCCTACGAGGCTCATCTGATCACAGCTGGTCGGGTTGAACGTGAACCCTGGCCTGTCGATCGCGACGTTGACCGTCCTCAAGTCGAGGGGTATGCCGTCGAGGATCGTCGGCAGCGGATCGCTCGAGACCGTCAACTGCGCAGTGCGCGGGTCGATCGCGATCGAGGCGCGCACCACGACCTGCCCGAGGTTGAACGGGCCGGCGACAGCGGGCACCACGATCGCAAGGCCAAACGAGCCGCCTTTGTAGCCGGTCGTCAGGAACACTTTGCCGCCCGTGACGAGGAACGGGTTGGCGCCCGCTCCGGCGACGGTGCTGACCGAGCCGATTTCCGAAGCTACGGCGCACGTCCCCTGCGATGCCTGTGGTTCTGGGCAGAGCGGGATGCCGGCGAGCGTGCCAAGCAGGCCTGGCGGCATCTTCAGCGTCACGCCGCCAAGCTGCTGTTCGCCGTCGGCGCGCGTGAACGTGAGCGTGAACGGGCTGAAAACGCCCGCCTGGTTGTTAACCGTGCCTGCCGAGAACCCCGGCGCGAACGCCTGCGGCGAAGACGGGCAGGGCGCGCCATTTGGACCGGAGGTGATCTTGAATGTGCTGCTCGTCTGCGCCGCTTCCTGCCCAGACCAGGGCGTCAGCGTCGCGGTCGTCGTGTAGGTGCCGCACTGATGCGGGTTGACCAGCGGCGAGCGCGGCCCCGCCTTGAAGTCGAGCTTCAGATGGTCGAACGGCAGCTGCGGATTGTTGTCGAACGTAGTCTTTATCTGTCCCGTGACCGGATCCATTTCCACACGGCCAGGCAGCTTCAGAATGACGCCGTGGCCTTCGGCGACGATGTAGAGCTTGACGAGCCGGCCTTCCTGATCGTCGCTCACGTTGCAGGGGCCGCATTCGGGCTTGCCAAGGAAGATCGAGCCGGTCAACGGTTCGGTCAGCAGCGGCGTGTCGATCTCAACGCTCCCGAGCTTCGAGCCGTCAGGACACGCAGCCGGCTGCCCGCTGCCAAGCCCGATCTGTTCGGTGGTGCAGCCTTCGAGGCCATCCGCGGCTGACGGCGAGATCGCCTCGCCGGCAGGGAGGGTGACGACGGCATCCTTCACGTCCGCCGTCGCGATGCCTTCGGTGTTCAACAGACCTTCCTGTGGCAGAGAGATCTCGACATTCAGACCGCTGGGGGTATCCGCCTGCGCATTGGTCGGCGCCACCGACACGGACGGGTTGAAGGGCTCCAGTTCACAGCCGGTCATGCCCTGCTCGGCGCCCCAGTCGCTTTCAGAATCCGGGAATCCCGGCGCGAGATGGTTCACGATCGAGTGTTCCCGGAAGACGCCCGGTTCTACCCAGGAGTCGACCTTCAGCGTCGTCTTCATCCCGGTGCTCGCGGAAGGACACGAGCCAGGCACCGTCAGGAACGCCTGCGGCTGCACGGGACTCACGTTCGGACCTCCGGCCGTGCCAGACGCTCCCGGACAGCCCCCAGTCGCCGACATCCCAAAGCCGCCCATGTCGCAGCGGAAGCGGTCGTGGCTCTTGTCGGCCGGATCGCCCCAGAAGATCACGTTGATGCCGTTGAACGGAAGTGCAACCGTCACATCCGAGGAGACGATCGTTATGCCGTAGTCGCCGCTGTTGCGCACGTTCCCGACCAGCGTGATCGGCTCTCCCGCGACCAGGAACCCGAACTCAGCCGGGGCGTTCGGGGGTGGCACCATGTTGTAGAGCGGAAACGTCCAGTCTTCAGGCAACAGCTTCTTGATGTCGACGTTCAGTTCGACGATGCCGACCTGCGAGGCGATCGGACATTCCGGCGCCCTGAACGGCGTCTCTTCGGTTGGCGCGATCAGCTGGGTCGCGGTGCACTGCGCGACGTCGGCGGGATCGCCGAACAGCCCTGGCGGCAGTTCGGTAATGACGTCCTTCACATCGCCTTCGGGTCGTTCGATCCCTTCTAGTTCCGGCTCTTCCCTGCCCACTTCCAAGTCTTCGTAGGTGTTGAGCTTGATCTCGGTGCTGATCTCGTAAGGATGACCGTTGGCCTGGGTGAAAGGACTTCCGCCTTCATTGGCCGTGATCTGCTGGTCGAACCCCAATATGCCAAACGCTGCGCCCGCTGGGCTCGCCGAGACTGACAGGGCAAACGCCGCAACGATTACGAGGCCGCTGAGCCGCTTCATGGCTTTGCTGTGCATGGCTACCCCTCTCCTAGCGTCCGGCTCGCCGCTGGGGGCGACCATTCGACTTTGTCGCATGGCGCTCGCCCGCCTTGGAGCGACACACCATGCGCTTACCGTGGGCCCGCCTGCGACAGCGCTTGCCCTTCGCGCGCTTCTTGGGATGTTTCCTCTTGTCCTTCTTGGTCGTCGCCTTGCCTCCGACCGCCGGATTGCCCAGGCCCGAGAACGTCGAAGACGCCGGCGAGGAGAACACGGGGTTCGGCGCGGCCGGGCCCTGGCAGTCTTCGCCTTCACAGGTCGCCGGCGGCAGTTCGTTCTGAGCCTGAATACCACCGTCGACCCGCGCGTCGTAGAGGTCGCCGGCGCTGTCGGTGTCCTCATCGACCAGTTTTTGATGCGTCACGAAGAAGACATTGCTCGCATTCGGCGTCGCATCGACGAACTTCGCATCGCAATCACATGTGCCGCTCGTGATCAAATGCACTTCATGGGTCACCGTGTCGTACTCATAGACGTCACGGCGCCCGTTGGTGTCCTGCGCGACCAAGGGGTCAGGCGTGTCGAAGAACAGATAGCGACCGTCTTCGCTCAGCGCGCGACTGTCATACATCGTCGCCGAGTACTCGCTGAGAACGTAACCGTCCATGTCCGCGGTTCCAACCGTCATGTCAGCGTCTCCAACAGTCCGGATCCCACTCGGATCACACGACGCGCAGCTCAGTTCGTCGCGTTCGTAGTCGTAGACGAGCACCTCGGTGCATACGAAGCTGAAATATTCAGACGGCTCGCTGACTGCGAAGCCGCTGTCTTCACAACCGCTGTTCGGACCACCTTGATTATCGAAGCCGAGCGCTTCGAGCGTGCCAGGATCGGCGCTCGTGAATGCAGCGACACTGCCGTCGGCGGACACGCGAAAGCTGTTGCCCCCATATCGTGACTCGTTGCCCCATTCAAGCCCATTGGGTGGGTAGCCAACGAGGTCGTGGCTGGCGATGTAGCGCACCGTGCCGTCATGCCAAACATAGAGCGCCGAGCCATTCGATTGGACCGCGGGTTGGCCGGGCAGGAGCGCGGTGGCCCCGAGGAAGTAGACATAGCCGCCATCGGAGCTCATGCCCAACATCGCGACACCGCGAGGCTCCCCACACCCGCAACCGCCACCATGGTCTTCAGGCCCAGTGTCCACGGAGATCAGCGTCAGGTGTTTGCCGGCGGGCGCGTCAACGTCGTACATGTAGAGGTTGCCCGCCGAGCCGTCGCTGCCGACGCCGCTGGCGTCATCGGTCAGCGCCTGCGGCGTTGAGAAGAAGATCTTCGAGTCATCCGCCGTTGAGCCCCAGTAGACAGCCGTCTGGGCGCCGTTCGGGTCCGATTCTGGGGCGCCGGTGCAGTTGTAGGACGGTTCGGCCTTCTTGCGCTCGATGTTGCAGTCGGTGCGCTCGCTCACGTTCAACTGCACAGTTTTGCCGTCTTCGCGCAGATAGAGGTTGCCATGGAACGCGGCGCCGATTTCAGCACCACCGTTGACCTGGCTGAACGGCGGCCCCTCGAAGACCACGCGCGAGCCGTCTTCGGAGATCGTGTTGTTCGTCCACATGCCTTCCTGTTCGACCCCGGTGCCCGCGCCGGCCATCGAGCCTTCAGCCGGTTCTTCGTTCGGCAGGATGCCGGCCAACGTCACGGTCCCGTCATGCCATTCGTAGAGCTTTGGCAGCGAAGGATTGGTGTTGGCTTCCGCCTGCGCTGTGAGGTCATGCGTGGTTTCGAAGAGGATGTGGCTCATGTCCGCCGAGGCAGCTGAAAATGCGATTTCCTTGATGACGCTGTTGCCTGCAGGACGCGGTGGCTGTGGCGAGCTTGCTTCCGAGAGCAACTCGTATTCGCCTGGCGCCGGGGAGAGCACGTTGTTACGCAGGTAGAGATTTGTCGACTTCGCGACATTTTCATGCCCGGCAAGCACCGGCGAGAGCGCGAAGTACACGCCCTTTTCGAGGCTTGGCGAAAGATAGGAGTAGGAGGAGCTCGAGTTCACCGAGTAGATCTGCGATTGCTGGGAAGGATTGATGCCATGCGTGACCCAACCTTCCGCGCCGCGCTCGGCCACGTATTCGTAGCCCCGCACCTGGCTGCCTTCGACACCAGCGAAGCCGGTCACCGAGGAGTACTTGATCGCGTTGCCGTCGGGCGCGCTCTGGGTGAATGAGCGATCCGCAGCCACGCTGCCACCGTTCTTTTCGACCGGCGAGACGAGCTCGTAGGCGCGACATTCAGGCAGGTAGGCCGAGAACTGCTCGGCGCGTATCTGCGCGTTCGGGCAGCTGTCGGCCGCCACGATCGCCGATGCATAGGTGTGGAACGTACGGTCCCCACTGGCGATTTCTTCGCCTTCGTCGTTGACGACGACCAAGCGGTAGTGGTAGGTCGTGCCCGGTTGCAGACCCTGCAACAGCTGCGTGACGAGCACCGGTTCGTTGCCCGAGCCGACCGCACCGTCGGGCACGGGCACGCTCGTGCCGTATGCGGTGCTCATGCCGTATTCGAAGCGGTAGGTGGTCTGCTGTTCGTTGGGTGTGATCTGCGCCCGCAGCGTTACGCCGGTCGAGCTGACGTGTTCGCTGGACTCGCCGTCGATCGTCGGCTGCGGCAGCGTGGTGAGCGTCTCGTCTTCGCCGTAGGTCGTGCCGCTCACGTCGACGCCGACAAGACGGTAGTGATAGGTGGTTTCGGCTAGCAGCCCGCCGAGCACCGTCTGCACCGCGACCGCTTCGCTCGCGCTGCCTGCGTCCGCGCCTGGCAGCGCTGGGCTCATCGATCCGTAGGTTGCGCCTGTGCCGTATTCGAAGTAATAGTGGACGTCTTCACCATCGGGGGAGAGCGTTCCGTTCAGCTTCGCAGTGTGCTTGGTCGCATCTTCCGCCGAGCCCGTGCTGAGGTCGTCGACCGCCGCCAGCGTCGAACCTGTCTGTTCGGCCCCGTAGGCGGTCCCGTTCGCGTTCCTTGCGGCAAGACGGTAGTGGTAGACAGTTCCACCAGGGAGCCCGGCCAGCTGCGCAGAGACCGGAATTGCGCTTGCGCCAGTCAGCGGCGGCGCCGGCGTGCACGCCACTTCGTGTTCGTAGACGCCTTCTTCGCTTCCATATTCAAACTTGCATTCACTGACCGTGGTGTTGTCAGGATCGACCGAGCCGTTGAAGGTCAAGCTCGTCTTGCTCGCGCCGCTCGCTGCTTCTGTGCTTGCTTCTGCAAGTTCTGTGAGCGCGCCGAAGATCGCGACGCGGTGGCCGTTCGTCGACGCGTAGACATGGTCACTCGCGCCAACCGCCACACCCCAGGACCTGCTGAGCATGCCGGCGCCTGACTTCGCGACGAGGCTGCCGGTCGAGGAGAACTGCGCGATGTCCGCGCCCTCGTCGATGTCGGCTTCTTCGCTTGTGGGATCGATCGCCAGCGTGCTGCCTTCGGCGTCGAGCAGTGTTCCAAGCGCCGCTGGCAGCCCAAACTGCGAGGGTTCGTAGACGTTGATACCGCCACTGTAGGTCGCCGCATAGACATCTCCCGCGCCGTTGACGGCGACGTTGCAGACGCCATTCAAGCCTTCCAGCGACCCTGCCGCATTGGTGCTGACGACGGGGCTGGCGACAGGAACATACTTGGTTACGGTGCTTGGCCAGAAGCCAACGTAGACATCGCCCTGGGCGCCAACCGCCACGCCACACGCCTCACCGCCGGTCAATTTGCCAAGTAGGTTCCCTGCCGAGCCATAGATCCCCACTTCGCTGTTGTTGGCAACATAGATGTCACCCGCGTCCGGGCCAGAGGAGTTATCGATGGCGATCTCGTTTTCTCCTCCCCCCGCGCCACCGACGCCTTCCAGCGCGTTGCTCGCGTTCAGGGAGAAATCCTGCGGGGCGCCCGCTGCGTCGAACTTGTAGACCGTGCCGCCATTGGCCGCAGCGTCATAGACATACACGTCGCCCGTGGCATGATCGACCGCGACGCCCTGCACGCTGGAGAACGTGCCCGCTCCCGTGCCCTGTGGACCGAACGTCCCAAGCAGCGGGCGGGACTGCACCGCCTGCGCCGATGCCACGCCCAGCATGCTGAGCAGCAATGCGACGCCAAACGCCCCCGCAAGTGCACGTATCCGACTGCAGACCCTCATCATCTTGCCCTCTCCTTCGACTCCATTGCCTGGTCGATTGCTCATGCGGCGCTCCGCTGCACGCCCTGTCCCGCGCCGATGCCACGCACCAGCCGTCTGCCTGTCTCCGTCAACTCCCAGCTGTTGGGCTCGCCCCTGCCAACCACCGCACGCTTCGCAAGCCCGTAGTGCTCGAGGCGTGTAAGCAGCTTCGAGATCTGCCCGTGGTCGTGGACCTCGGCCAGATCGGCGATCTCACGGTTGCTGGGACCACGCTCGCCGCCATCCAAGGAGGCGACGGCCTGCAGGACCTTCGCGGTGCGATAGGTCAATCGTGCGGGCATGCCCGCAAGCGGATCGACGCCGTCGTGATCCCGATCGGCGCTGTGCACCTGCAGATCGTCGAGCTCCGAGGGCAATGGCCGCCCAAGCTCGCGGCGCGCTGCGGCCGCCCCAAGGTGTGGCAACACGATCATGCTCATCAGCTCGCCAAGCAACTCCCGCAGCGTGGACTGCTCACCAGCCTGTGAGGCGCGCGTGGCGAGGATCGTCGCGACGGCGCCGACGAGCGCCTCCGCCGTCAGCGCTCCGGTCGCGCGCTCACGCCCGCCCTCCAGCCTGCCCTCATCCACGATGCTCGTCAGCCGCTCGAGAATCCGCTCGCGCTCAGCAGTAACCAAGCCTCCGGCGCGCTGCGTCTCGACGAGGCAGCCGCGCGCCAAAGCAGGCTCGCTGTCGGCGAGGCTGAGGATCACCCACAGCCCACACCGCACCCGCTCCCGCCAGGGCAGGTCCGCGACGCCGTTCCGCGCGATCAGCCGCAACACGCGCTCCTCTGCGTCGAGCAGGACGGCGGCGAGGCACTGCTCGCGGTTCTCGAAGATCTCGTAGTAGGTGCGGCGCGAGATCCCCGCCCGAGCGCTGATCCTCGCGACCGAGACGCCGCCATAGCCGCGTTCGGCCAGCAGACCGACGGCGGCGCTCAGCAGCCGTGCACGCTGCAGCGCGAGGATCCCATCGCCAGCGCCCTCGTCCCGGCGTGCCTGGACGCCGCGCATCAGCGGACCGCCTGCGCCCATGCGCCGGCCGCGCCGGCAGGGCCTTCGAGAAGCGGGGGCGCCGCTAGGCGCCGCGCAGCCGCTCGCCGCCTAGCTAGCTGGGAGCAGAGAGAGAGAGAGAGAGAGAGATGCGTCAGCTCTGCTGACGCATCTGGTTAACGCCACACCCCCAGGCGCAACCAAGACCGACACGTATGACACAAACCGTCTCACGCGACACCAAACTCCCTCATCAAGTCGATCAAGGTCCCTCTCCACGGAACGCACCTGCTGCAAGAAAACCCGGTCACAGACGAACAAAACCGGCCCCAACCCGCTCTATGTCCAAAATGCTGTGCAACCCGTGGGGGTTGGCAACATCCAAACCAACATACACGAGCGCCTTCCCAGATGTCAACCCCTGGGATCTCGTCCAATTTCATCTAGGGCAGACCGCATGCGGTCTGCCCCGGGCCGCACATGTGCGGCCCCGCCGCTGGCGCATGCGCCAGCGGAACCCGATCAACTCAAGACGCGAGCGTCCTGTTGAAGCGCCGCAGCGCGAGCGGCACACAGATCCCGATCAGGATCGCGCACCAGATGACCATCGCGAGCTCGGGGTGGTCGAGCTGCCAGGAGCCGCTCGAGTGCACGCCCTGGGTGAGCCCGCGCACCGTCGCGACGAGCGCTGAGATCGGGTCCCACTCGGCGATCGCCCTTGGCACCGCGGCCATCCCTGCGATCGGCACGAAGGTGCCCGCCATGAAGCTGAGCGGGAAGACGACGATGAAGCCCACGCCCTGCATCGCATCGGGTGAGCGCACGAGCATTCCGAAGAACACGCCCGTCCAGGTGAAGGCGAAGATGCCAAGCATCATCAGCGCGATCAGCTCGATCCCGTGCGCGAGCGTGAGCTGCGGATTCCAGCCGAGCAGCAGGCCGAAGACGATCACGATCACCATGCCAAGCAGCGCCTCGCAGAACTGGCCCATCACCTGACTGGTGATGATCGAGAGACGGCTTATCGGCAGCGATCTGAAACGGTCGATCACGCCCTCCGTCATGTCGTTGGAGGTCGCCACCCCCGCGCCGATGATGCCAAATGCGAGTGACTGGCCGATGATCCCAGGAAAGAGGTAATCCTTGTAGGAGATCCCGTGCACGTGGATCGCCGAGCCGAACACGTAGAGGAACAGCAGGATGAAGATGATCGGCTGGATCGTGACGTCGAGCAGCCGCTCGGGCACGCGCGGGATCGAGCGCAGGCTGCGCGCCGTGAGCAGCAGCGTGTCGCGCACGTAGCGCAGGAGCGCGAAGCGTTCGCGCCCGCCGTCCGGCAGTTGCCGCTGGCCGGTCGTCTGTGTCTGGGCAATCGTGGTCGTGCTCATCAGCTCACTCCTGCTCTGAATCGTCGTCGTCTGTGTTTCCCTGGTCCTGCTCGACGTGGTGGCCCGTGAGCGCGAGGAAGGCGTCGTCGAGCGTCGGCCGGCGCAATGCGACCTCGTCGACGGCGATGCCGCTGTCCTGGACGGCGCCGGCGACGAGCGCGAGGTCGGCGCTGCCGCCAGGGGCGGGCACCGAGATCGTGCGCTGCTCGCGGTTGACCCTCACCTCGAAGCGCTCGCCAAGCCTGCTCTGCAGGTCCGCAAGCGCGGCGCTGTCGACGGCGACGACGTCGATGCGCTGCTCGCCGACCTGGGCCTTGAGCTGCGCGGGCGTGCCCGCCGCGATCTCGCGGCCATGGTCGATCAGCACCACCCTGTCCGCAAGCGCGTCCGCCTCTTCGAGGTACTGCGTCGTGAGCAGCAGCGTGACGCCGCCCGCGATCAGATCCCTGATCGTCGCCCAGACGACCTGCCTGCTGCGCGGGTCGAGGCCCGTCGTCGGCTCGTCGAGCACGAGCACCTGCGGCTGGTCGATCAGGCTCGCGGCGAGATCGACGCGCCGGCGCTGACCACCAGAGAGCTTCTTGACGAGGCGCTCCCTGAACTCCTCGATGTCGAAGCGCTCGATCAGCTCGTCGCTGACCTTGCGCGCCGCCTTGCGGTCGCGGCCGCGCAGCATCGCCATCAGCACGAGGTTCTCGCGCGCCGTGAGATTCTTGTCGAGCGCGGCGAACTGACCAGTGAGCGAGATCTCGCGTCGGACCTTCTCGGCTTCGGTGACGACGTCGTGGCCCGCGACGCTCGCGCTGCCGCCATCTGGGCGCAGGAGCGTGGCGAGCATGCGCACGGTCGTGGTCTTGCCCGCCCCATTCGGGCCAAGCAGCGCGACAACGGTCCCCCTCTCGACGTTGAGGTCGAGCGCGTCGACGGCGACGAAGTCGCCGAAGCGCTTCGTGAGGGCCTTCGCTTCGACCGCGTAGGAGGCGGTCGCGGGCTCAGGCGTCGGCGTGTCAGGCAGCGGCCTGGCGAGTGTTTGCGATGCGGTGTTGGCAGGCATGGGAGGCAATATACAGTGACAGTAAATTTTCTGCAACTGCATCTATGCGATAGGATGTGGGAATGACGATGGATGGGTCTGAGAGCCTGACGGCGAGCCCATCCGCGCCCTTGGAGTCCACCGAGGATCCGTACGCGTTCGACGAGCTGCCGGACGCAGATCGCGTCCAGCGGCTGATCGCAAAGGAGCTCGGCGGCGAGGCGGCGGCGGCATTCGAGCGCACACGCGAGGCGCACGAGCTCTGGGAGCGGCAGCATCGCCCCGCCGAGGGGCTGCGTGAGCGCAAGAAGCGCCTCACGCGCAAGCGGATCTCGGACATCGCGACGACGATGTTCCTCGTCCATGGCTTCGACAATGTGAAGGTCTCGGACATCGCAAGGCTTGCGGGCGTCTCGGAGAAGACCGTCTTCAACTACTTCTCGACGAAGGAGTCAATGGTCTTCGACGAGGTCGACGAGGGGATCGAACGGCTCGCGAGCGCGCTGCGCAGCCGCGCTCCCGGCGAGTCGCCGACGCGCGCGGTCGTGCGCGCCCTGCAGGAGGACATCGAGCACGACGTCGGCGTCGGCGAGGACTTCCTGCACGCGGTGCTGCCTCGCTTCCTGACGATGCTCGCGACGACGCCCGCGCTACGCGCCGCCTGGCTCGACCTGCACCGCCGCTTCGTCACGGTCGCGATGGAGGAGCTCGCCGCGCTCGTCCAGGTCGACCCCTACGCCCCAGAGCCGATGATCGCGGCGCGCGCGCTCGTCGGCCTGCACGACATCGCCCTGCAGGCGCGCGTGCGCTGGTCGCAGGAGGGCCTGCGCGGCCGCGAGTGGGGCGAGGCCGTGCTCAACGACGTCGAGCGCGCAGCACGTCTACTCGACACTGGGCTCTGGTCCTTCGGCCTGCTCGCCCAGGGAGCGCGCACGCACCAGCAGTTGCGCGAGGCAGCGAAGGCCGCCGAGGATGCTCGGGTCCAGGTCGTGAAGGCGTTGCGGCAGGCCCGCTCCGCCTGGCGCGAGCTGCGCAGGCAGGAGCGGGGCTGAGAGAGCGCCGCGCGCCCTCAGGCGCGCCGTGCAGCTCGCGCCTTGAAGCGCACGGACAAGCTCTTGACCTGGCGCTTGCGCGTCTTGCCAGTGCTCGGCGTGAACGCGACGCTGACCTTGGTCTTCAGCACGCGGGCCTGCTTCTCGTGGAGCTCGAGCGTCAGGGTTTGACGCCGTGACGCTTTCGCGGAGGCAGGCTTCAGCCCTCTGCCAGAGACCTCGAGCTTGCCCGCGCCTGGGACGCCGACCTTCAGCGTCAGGGTGCGGCCCTTCGACTTCTCTGCGACGACGCTGAGCCTGTTCGGACAGCCATCGACTTCGATAGGGGTCTGCTGTTCGAGCGTCGCTCCGTTCTGAGCGATGAAATCGGTGGGCATCGTGAGGTTTTGGGTGCACAGGTCGCTGTTGGCGGCGAGCGCGGAGTACTGCCCCTGCGGCAACGTCAGTGCGAAGGCTTCGAAGGGGACGTCAGGGGTGCTCTTGAACGTCGAAGAGGTGACTCCATTCTCGATCAGCGTTTCGCCATGGAGGTCGATTGTGATCCCATAGCCCTGAAGGACGATCACGAGTTCGGGGAACTTCGCGCCGCCGTAGCTGACGAAATACGCGGGGCCTTCGAGCGGCACGGGCAGGATCGGGGTACGCACCGCCGCGTGCCCGACGACCGATTCGGCCGGACAGCCGGCAGGGTTGGCGTCGAACTGCGCCGAGGTGCACGCCTTCTGCAACGTGGAGAGCCTGGCGGGCAACGCCTTTGGCAGTTCGACCTTGACGTATTTGAGGTTGGAGTCCTTGCCTATCGCGTTGTGAGGGTAGTCGAGTGTCACATGCAGGCTCGCACCATCCTTGCGACTCGTCTTGCCGGCTGTGAACGCTTTGAAGGCTGGCGTGAAGGCGAGGCTTTGACAGTCTGCGGCTTGGAAGTGGGTCTGGACCGCGACGCTGTCCTGGTCTGCGGGGATCGCCGGGTTCGCGCCTGCGCCTGTGATCGCGTCGGTGATGCTCGCCTGTTCGCAGTTGGTGGGGTTGAGGATGAAGTCGGGGCGGTCCATGTAGACGCGGATGTTGCGGACGTGCACGACGATCCCATCGATGATGTGCGGGATCGGGTCCGACTGAGCGCCGCTGACTTCGACCTGGGCGGTGATCGGGTTGATCGACAGCGCAAATCTGATCACGACGGTGCCGAGGTCGAACGGCCCGACCTTCGCGCTCGTGATCGAGACGATCGAGAGCGGCGCGCCATGGTAGGGCCCGGCGAGGTACACCTTGCCTGGCGTCTGCGCAAGGACGGTGCCTACACCAGCTTCGACGACGGTGTGCCCGATTTCGCTCGCTGCAGGGCAGGACGGGTGTTCGAGCTCTTCGGTGCCCGTGACATTGCGCGCAGCTTCGATGTCGGCCTCAGAGCAGAATGGGATCCCCGTGAGGCTCCCCGACAGCCCAGCGGGCAGCGTCGTCGAGAATTTCGTCAGCTCCTGTTCGCCATCTTCACGACTGATCCTCAAGTAGAACGGACTGAAGGCGCCAGCGGCATTGTCTTCGGTGCCTGAGACGACCTTCGGAGCAAACGGCGGCGTCCCAGCAGAGGGACAGGCGCCTTCGCGCACCCCTTCGCTCACTTCGAACGGTTGGCTGCTGATCAGATGCGCGCGCCCGATTTCAGAAGACCAAGGGGTCAAGGCGCCCTGCGCCGTGAACGAGCCACAGGTCGCAGGGCTGACG
The DNA here is from genome assembly GCA_036490555.1 of Solirubrobacteraceae bacterium. Taxonomy (GTDB): domain Bacteria; phylum Actinomycetota; class Thermoleophilia; order Solirubrobacterales; family Solirubrobacteraceae; genus Palsa-744. The sequence continues at coordinate 144,133 of DASXDO010000008.1, forward strand.
AGCGGTGCCGTCGCGCCTGGACGGAACTTCAGGGTGAAGCGGCTGAAGGGCTGCTGAGGCGTGTTTTCGAAGGTCGTGACGAGCTGTCCGGTGACCGGGTTCAGTGCGACCTTGCCCGCGACCTTGATGAGGATGCCGCGCACGGGATCCTTGGCGACCACGTACAGCGCGAGAAGCGAGCCCCCTGGGTGTTCTGGCGTGCCGAATTCGGATCGGTTGTCATAGGGAGTCGCGACGTAGACGGCGCCTTTGATCACTTCCGCGAGGATCGGCGTTTCGATTTCGATCGAGCCGATCTTCGATTCCTGCGGGCAGCCCGCGCCGACCGGCGAGGACGACGTCTCGGCTTCGTACTGCGCAGGGCTGCAGGCCGCCAGCCCAGAGCCGGCGGATGGGTTGATCGTGATGCCTTCCGGCAGCGTGACGGTGGTGTCGCGCAGGTTCGCGGTCGCAATCGAGTAGGGGTTTTCCCACTGCTGCGGCACCGTGATCGTGACGTTCAGGCCAGTCGCCGTTTCGGCAGCGCGTGTCGTCGGCAGGACTTCGAGGCTCGGCGCGAAGGGCACGCGTTCGCATTCTTCGGTCGGGGCGATTTCCGCCTGCGCTTCGGTCCAGGCGAGTGGTTCCTCCCACGAGTCGGCCGAGATCGTCGCCGTGTGCGACCCGCAGCTGGTCGGGTTGGAGAGAAACGGCTTCGGCGTGACGTTCGCATGCTGCGGTCCACCGAGTTCGTTGTGGCAGAGCGGCGGGAGTTCGAACTCGGCGCCACAGACTTCCCCACGTTCGGCATCGTGTTCGTGAGCGGCGGGCACGCCCCACACGGTGACCGAGACGTTGTGGATTTCGAACTGGGGAATGTTCGGCGTCGTCACAGTCAGCCCGTCATCGCCAGGACGCACGGACACGAGCAGTACGGTGCTGAACAGCTGTGTCCTGAAGCCAAGCTCCGCCGCAACGCCGAAGCTCGTCACTTCCATGTTGTAAAGCGGCACCGTCACGTGTGCTGGAGCAGCGTTCGCCGCTCTCCCGCTCGTCAGTTCGAAGCTGATCTTGCCGAGCTGGCTGGCCACGGGGCAATCCGGCAGCTGGCCCTGTTCGCCGGTGAAGGACAGCAGATCGACGAGCGGACACGTCGGCACGGCGGTGTTGCTCGCATCGAAGCCTGCGGGCAGGTTCACTACGATCGTGCGTACGTCATCGTGTGTCGTCCCGCTGGCTTCGTGCGCGAAGTTGAAGGCCGTCGTCAGGTTCTCGTGGGCGGCAGCCTGTGTCGTTGACGCCGTCATCTGGAAGCTGCCCGGAATCAGTTCGAGCGGCTGGGAGGTCGGCAGCGCCTGTGCCGTGAGCGGCGCTGCGATCGCAAGCGTCAAGCACGCCGCAAGCGCAAGCAGGGTGATTGCCTTCGATCTCCTCATTGTCCCCTCCTGCCGCCGTTTGGTTGCGAGCCTCTGACATTTGATCGCGAGCCGCCGCCGTTTGGCTGCGAGCGGCTTCCATGCATTTCAGCCTTGCTGCCCGTACGCTTGCGCCCGCTTCTGGCGCGATGCCTTGCCTGACGCTTGCGCTTCTTGGCTTTCGTCCCCGCTTTCGCCTTCTTCGCTTTCCTCTTCCCAGCAGGCGCCTTGCCGCTGTGGCGCTTGACCTGCGCTGCCTTGCTCGCGTTCCCAGGTCCCACGAACGTCATGCTCGACGGCGTCGTGTCGCTCGGCGGGCTCGCCGGCGTCGAGCAGGCGTCGCCTTCGCATTCGACGGTCGCAGGCGGGGGCGCTGGAACGCCGCCATCGACGCGCGCGTCGTAGATGTCGCCGGAGCTGTCCTGATCTTGCGGCAACAGCTGCGATCGCGTGTATATGAAGACGTCTTCACCAGAGGGGGTCGCGCCGAGCAGCAGGTTCAGGAAGCCGCCGCGACCGTCCGTGACCAGCGCGAGGCAGCCGTCGATCTGCTGGCAACCATCGACGCCGTCGCGACGCCACTCGTACACGTCGCTCGACGGCGAGTAGATGTCGGCCTGGAATTCCACTCCGGTTTCCGGAGTCGGCGCGATTTCTCCGTCGACATCGCCGGCGACGAGCGCCGCCGGCGTGTCGAAGAACGCGTAGTCCCCGTTGGCCGAGAGGAATGTTTCTTTCGGGAAGCCGTTCAATGGGTTGGCAGGACCCAGGTCGGCGGTCGGCAGGTAGGCGCCGAGACTTGGCTCTGGGTCGAACGACGATGCGCACGATATGCACTCGACGGAATCTTCAGAGCTGTCATAGAGGTACATCTGCTTCGTTGCAGGCATGCCCGAGACGCCCCCGTGAAAGTAGAGGAGACCCCCATCCGGGCTCGGCTCGAGCGCCAACCCTTCCTCGCCCACGAGGTTGAGGCGCAGAACCTTGGTCAGCACGCCGGTTGCGACGTCGTAGTCGTAGATGTCGTCCGAGTGATCGACGAAGAAGATGTGCGTGAATTCTTCGGCGACCCGCACTTGGCTTTCCGAGGGGGACGTGTAAACGGGAGTGATCGTTGCGGGCGAGACCTCGTCGTCGTAGAGGAGGAATGCCTGACCTGCGCCACTTGGGCTCTTCAGCAGCACCTCAGTCCCGCTCGCGTTCGCGCCTGCGAACTGGTAGGCGCCAATGTCAACCACCGCGCCACCGGCTTCGCGCATGTAGAGGTGGGTTGGCGCCGAGCATTCCGTGCCTGGCACTGCTTCGAAGAAGATGCGCGAGCCGCCGGCCGACACCGCGTGGGCACTGCTGCGTCCGCCCCGTGCTTCGTCGCCGTCGACCAGCTTTGCGCCGCAGGTGCCGACCCCTGCGTTGACCTGTGTCAGATGTCCTTCTTCGTAGGCGTACAGGTCGCTGTCGCCGCTCTTCGTCGTCGTCCTCGTGCCGAGCAGGTGTGGGTCGGCGACCTGCAGCACGAGGGTCGAGAAATCCGCCGACGCGGCCATCCAGCCGCCCGTGACCTCACTGCGCGGCACCGACGCGACCGTCGTATATGGGCCGCCCACCGGTCCCGTCTCGAGCTGGATTTCGCTGGATTCTCCTGCGCCCCGCGAGGTGTGCACTTCCGCTTCGAGCGCCACCTGCGTGACGTCGGCGTTGTAGAGCGCGGGCACCAGCCGCTGCACCCCCGTCTGTGGCTGCGGCGATCCGGCGGTCATCGTCCAGCCCGTCGTGCCGGAGCCGCGAGAGAACAGATACGGCGCCTGACCGGCTTCCGGTTGCGTGCCCCAGCTCAGGGCCTGATCTTCGAAGACGAGATGCTGTCCGTCTTCGCCCACGAACGCACCGGTCTCTACTTTCGGGCCATAGTTGAAGGCTTCCTGGGCGCCTTCCTTGTCGACAGGGCTCAGTAGCTCGTATGCGCGGCAGTCAGGCAGGTTGGCCGAGGGACCCGTTCGCAGCACGGCGTTCGGGCATGCTTCGGCCTGCGTCGACGCGGCCGCCTTGGGCACGATCAGCGACTCGGCAGCGCCATCGATCGTTGGCGCGCCGGGAAATTCGCTCGATACCACTATGCGATAGCGATAGCTTTCGCCTGGCTGCAGCCCAGGTGCGTCAGCACCGAAGAACTGCAGTTCGTTGGCCGCGGGCACCGCCTCTTCCGGCGTGCTGGCAGCCTCCGCGAAGCCCGATTCTTCGTACTTGGCTGCCGTCACGTATTCGAAGTGGTACTTGCTTGCATAGACCACGCCCCCTTCTTGCGCGGTCGCGACGGCGAGAGTCCCAGATGGCGTCAGCCCGCTGCCGTCACCCACGAACTGCGGCTCGGCAGTCGTGTCCGTCGGCGCAAAGATCACCCGATACGGCCCGCCGGCAAAGCCATGGACGGTGACTTGCACCGGTTCACCGGGAAGATCCTCAAGGGCTTTTGCGACCTCTTCGCCGAGCGCGTCATATGGGAGCTCAGACGTGAACGTCGCGCCGCTACTGCCTTCGGTGACGGGTGCCGAGAGCTCCAGGATTTCCTTGCCAGGCACGCCACGATCTTCAACCAGCGTGGTGCCCGGTGGCACACCAGGTCCAGCCACCTCCTCGCCCTTCACCAGCGCGCCGCTGGAGATAGCCACTCCAGTCAGTTCTGTGGAGCCTTCGGTCGCGGTTCCAGTGAAAGTGGCGCCCGTCGTCTCGCCGTCGATCGTCAGCGTGAAGGTCCCGCCCGTCGGATCGCCTTCGATCGCGATCGTCTGTTCGTCCACGCTCGGGGCGCTGTTGGGATCGACGCTTCCGAGCAGGCGCACCGATTCGCCGTCGAGGCCGTGCACGGAGCTGGTCGCGTCGGTCGGGGGTCCCGCTGTCTGGAAGCAATCGAAGCCGCGCATCTCCCCGACGATCGGTTCTTGAAAGGCATTGAAGCCTTCACCCGCCGCGTTCGACGCGTACACCCTCACGCAGTATTCGCTTTCCGGGCTGAGCCCGGTCCAGGTGCCTTCCACGGCGATCCCCTCGCGTTCGGGCAGCGATTCGACCTGTTCCTGGGTGATCGTCCCCGCCAGTCCCGGAATCGGCTGCCACGAAGAGGTGTTGTCAGGTTCGGTCGTGTATTCGTAGCGCCATTCGGTCGCGGAGCCATTCGCGCTGACGCTGTCTTCCAGACGCGCTGTCGTCGCGGTCACGTTGCGCGGGTTCGCAGGGCCGACCGTGGGTCGCGCACTGAGCGTCGTGAAGCTCGTCGATTCTTCGACCTCCCCGTGGGCGTTGCTCGCCTTCAGGCGTACGTAGTAGGTGGTTTCGGGCTGTAGACCACTGAGCTTGGCTTCCGGATCGCCGAAGTCTTCGGCCGCGGTGATCGTGCCGGACGCGCCGGAGCTGAACGGCGCCCAGGAGCCGGCGTTTGCCGGTTCGTCGGTGTATTCGAAGTGGTATTCGCTGGTAGCGTCATTGGTCTCGATCTGGGCTGTGTATGCATCTGTGGTGGTCGTCGCCAACTCAGAAGGCTGGAAGGTGCTCACGTTGTCCGCTTCGTTGTGCTCGCGCGCGATTTCTGGCTTGCCGGCAGCAAGCGTTGTGATTTCGAACGTCCTGCTCGCCGCGCCCCCTGGGTCTTCCACTGAGAAGCGCACGTAGTAATGCGTGTCCGGCGTAAGGTGGTGAAGGACGCGATATGTGCCTTCTTCATGGCCTCCACCCGTGGTCCCGTCAGGCTCTCCGATCGATACCTCGGGGGTGTTGCCACCTGCCAGAGCGCCGAAGCTTCCGCCGTTGACGAAAGTCCACGGGCCGGCCGCGCTTTCCGCATATTCCGCCCGCCATTTCGATTCAGGCGCGCTGAAGAGTTCGATCTCGGCCTGCACCGTCGCCCGCGTCGCAAAGACAGCCTCGTAATAGAGTTCGCCTCGAACCTGCGGGGGCTGCGCCGCTGCGAAGGGCGTGATCAGGGGCGCACCGGAGAGGGACAGGCCCGCAGCTGCGGCTTGACCAGCCGCAAGGCACATGGCGATCGTGGCTGTGGCCGCACACATCGCGAACAGCCTCCCTACGTGCATCTGTCGAATCATGCGTTGTGCCTTTCCGGTCATGGTCGTGTGCTGATCTCGCTCGCCGACGCCGCAGAGCAGCATGGAAACGGAGCGAAATGGAGGGGCTGCGGGCACCCCGGACGGTCGATCCGTCCGGGGTCCTTGCCTGTGCCGCGCTGCTGCTATTCCGCGGTCACCGCCCAGGTGCCAAACGCAATGCCGCCCGGTTCGCCGCCACTCGCTCCCACGATGGCTCCGAACGCATACCCCGAGACGGTGATGCTCGCCGGAGCATCCTCTTCACCTTGGGTGTAGACGCAGAGGCTGCCTTCGGCTGCTTCGGGATTTTCTACAGTCCCAGGGCATTCCGTCGTTTCTCCTTCTCCTGGCTTCAGGAAGTGCGTCGTCGGTTCGGCCGCGAGCGGGATCACGAAGGAGATCGCGGTACGAGACAGACTGAGGCCGAAGGTCGGGTCGACCGCTGGTACGGTGAGCACCCAGGCTCCCTGCTCGGTCTTGCCTTCCGGCAGCGTTTCGGTGTACCCCGTCGTGCCGTTTTCGCCGTTGCACGCATAGGTCGTGCCGCCGGCGCTGACGAACTTCGAGCCGCCTGCTTTGCAGTTGCTGCCCGCAGACTCGACACTGCTGGTGACGCTTACACCATCGGTACCGTTGGTCCCGTTTGTGCCATTGGTGCCGTCTTTGCCGGCTGCGCCCGCTGGCCCTTGCGGCCCAGCCGAGCCCGCTGGACCGGTCGGCCCGGTTGCACCCTTTGGCCCACGCGGGCCCGGCTGGGTGGAGCTTGTCTTCTTTCTCTTCTTTGTCACGCTGGCGACCTGATCGCCGTGACGGCCCACGCCTTGCGAGCTCCCGCTCAGCGCGTAGGCACCGCCAGACATCGCGAAGACCATCGCGACGAGCGCGATGACCGTCGCAGGACTTATGTGCTTGCTGAGTCGCTTCATGATGAGTTCCTCGCTTTCTGACATGGGCGTTCCGGTACAGAGGCCCTCTGGTTGTCGTCGGTCGTGACCCGTCCAGGCGCATGGGCACCTGCGCATGTGATCGAGCTCATGCCGCGCTCCTGCGCGCCAGATGTGCCACGCCGTCTTGGAAGCTGATGCTCTGTACGAGCCTTGCGCCGAGAGCAGTCAGATGCCATTGATTGGCCTCGCCCCGCGCCACGCCACCCACCGCGGTGTTCTCAATGAGGTTGCGCTCTTGCAGGCGGCAGAGCAGCTTGGAGGCCTGTCCCCCGTCGCTGACCCCCGCATGCTCGGCGATCTGACGATTGCTGGCGCCAGCCCCTGTTTCTGTCAACTCTGCGACTGCCTTCAGCGCCCTTGCAGTCCTGTAGGTCAAGCGCATCGGCAGCTGAGCGAGCGGATCGCAATCCCCAGCTGTGGCTGTCACTGCCATTGCGACCACGGGAGCAGTGGGCAGCGCGCGTTTGATCTGCCTCCTGGCAGCCGCAGGACCCTGGTAGGGCAGCACGATCATCCCGGCAAGCTCCCCGAGCAGGCCACGCACGCCCATCCCGATCTCACCATCGCCTGCAGGCTCTTGCCTGGAACCCGTCAAGCGCGCGGCGATCACCGAGCTGATGGCACCAATCAATGCCTCCGCAGTCAGCCTGCTCGCAGCAGAGCCACCTGCGCCCTGGGAGCGTCCCTCGTCGAGCACATCCACGAGCGCAGCGACGATCCGCTCACGTTCGAGCTGGACCAGTCCGCCAGCGCGCTGAGACTCGACCAGGCACACCTTGGCAAGCCCAGGATCGCTGTCAACCAGGCAGAGGATCGCCCAGAGCCCCATGCGGACCCGCTCGCCCCAAGCCAGCCCCTCGAGGCCCAGGCCCGCGATCACGCTGGCTACACGCCGCTCCATCTCGGCGAGGATCGCCGCGAAACACTGCTGGCGATCATCGAACAGCTCATAGAACGTGCGCCTTGAAACACCGGCGCGACCACAAACAGCTGCGGCAGAAAACCCTGCATTGCCGTCCTCGGCGAGTAGCGCGACAGCTGCACTCAGCAAACGTGCGCGCTGCAGGCCCATGATGCTGCGACCCTGTTGCACGCCACGAGCGCGTGCAACTCGCGAATTGCCGCCAGCCGCAACGGGCTTGCGATCGCGGATCTGCGCACGCTCAGCGGCCACGGCGCGCCCCTCGCTCGTAGGGGGCGGCCCCTAGGCCAGCAGGAGCCAGGACAGCTGGTTCAGCGGCGCAGAGAGAGAGAGAGAGAGAGAGATGCGTCAGCTCTGCTGACGCATCTGGTTAAAGCAGCCTCAATGGGCGCAACCAGATCCTGCACGTATGCCTCTGGACGACTCACGCTAACCCAACGCTCCCTCAACGTTCGAAAAAATCCCTCTCCAGACGCCGCACCCTGCCGCGTAACAACGATCACAGGACGAGGAGAGCTGGCCCCAACCAATCTCTATGTTCACACCTCGTCATCCAATGCTTTGTGCGTTAGAAACAGGGTGTACTCCACGAAGCTAGCAGAACCCAACAGTGCAAGTCAACCCCACCTCGGGGAAGGAGGCTGACCAGTCGCCTTCACGGCGTGAGTGAGCCCACCCATATCGGCTAACGTCAGGCGGCATGAGCAACGCTGCCGGCGGCGGCCCAGAACTACTTAACAGGCGCCGTCTGATCATCAGCGCGGTGGTGATCCTGCTCGGCATCGGCGCGATCTACTTCCTGCTGCCGCAGCTTGCAGGCCTCGAAGAAACCTGGGGGCAGCTCAGCCACGGCGACGCGCTCTGGCTCGCGGCCGGCGCAGGCCTCGAGGTCGCCTCGCTGCTCTGCTACGCCGCGCTCTTCCGCGCCGTCTTCGGCCGCGGCGTCTCACGCATCGACTGGCGCGCGAGCGTCGACATCCCGCTCGCGGGGATCGCGGCGATCCGCCTCGTCGCCGCCGCAGGAGCGGGCGCCGTCGCGGTGACCGTCTGGGCGCTGCGGCGCGCAGGCATGTCAGCGCGTCTGATCGGCTCGCGCATGGTCGCGAACATCGTCGTTCAGTACTCCGTCTACATCATTGCCCTGATCGTGACGGGCCTTGGCCTCTGGAGTGGCGCCTTTCCTGGCGGCGGCTCGTTCGCGCTCACGATCGTGCCGGCGATCATCGCCGCGGCGATCGGGCTGCTCGTGTTGAGCATGGGCCTGATCCCGAAGGACTTCGAGCGGCGGCTCTCGCGCATGGCTTCGCGTCCTGGCCGTCTCGGCAGGCTCGCGAAGAAGCTCGCGACTGTCCCAGCGACGATGTCTGACGGCGTCCGCGGCGCGATCCGCTTCGCGGCGGAGAAACCGATCGGGCTGCTGATGGCGATCGGCTACTGGGGCTTCGACGTCGCGGTCCTCTATGTATCGCTGAAGGCGTTCGGGGCGAATACGACGGTCGCGGTCGTCGTGATGGGCTACTTCCTTGGAACGCTCGGCAGCCTGCTGCCGCTGCCTGGCGGCATCGGCGGCGTCGAAGGCGGGATGATCGGCGCGTTCGCGGCGTTTGGGCTGCCTGGAGGCAGCGCCGTCGCGGGCGTGCTCGCCTACCGGCTGATCTCGCACTGGCTGCCGACACTGCCAGGGATCGTCGGCTACGTCGCGCTGCGCCACGACGTGCGCCGCTGGCAGGAAGACGACGAACGCGAGCAGCAAGCGGGACGCGACGACGCGAAGGACACGACGGGCGCAGCCGCCGCGCCAAGGGCCGCAAAGCGAACGTGAGCGAACAGCAGCCAGAAGGCATCTCGGCGCGCGCAGGGCGCGCGACCTGGAGCGCGATGCGCTCGAGCGGCCGCGCGGTGCGCGGCCAGGTCGTCCACATGGTTGGCGGCCCTGCACGCGCACGCGTCGTCACGCTCTTCGGCTGCGTGCTCGGCCTCAACAGCGCGGCAACGGCGACGGTCGGCGCGGTCGCGCCGCAGCTCGAGAGCGCATTTCACATCAGCAACACGGAGATTGGCCTGCTGAGCTCGATCTCGCTGCTCGTCGGCGCGATCTTCGCGATCCCAGTCGGCCTGCTCGTCGACCGCACGAAGCGGATCCCGATGCTCTGCTTCGGGATCGTGCTCTGGAGCGTCGCCTCGTTCATCGGCGGCCTTGCGAAGAGCTATGACGCCCTGCTGCTGAGCCGCCTCGCGCTTGGCGCCGTCGCGGCGACGGCTGGCCCCGCGATCGCCTCGCTCACAGGCGACTACTTCGCCGCCGACGAACGCGGCAACATCTACGCCTACATCCTTGGCGGCGAGATCCTTGGCACCGCAGTCGGCTTCATCGTTGCAGGCGACATCGCGAGCCTGATCTCCTGGCGAGCGGCGTTCATCATCCTCGCGCTGCCAGGCTTCTTCCTCGCGCGCTCGCTGTGGCGGACGGTGCCGGAGCCGCTGCGCGGCGGCCAGAGCCGTCTGCTGGTGGGTGCGGAAGGCTTCACAGGCGCCGGGGTCGGCACAGCCGGCGGCAGCGACGGCGACGGCAGTAGCAACGCCCAGGAAGCAGCGTTCGGCGGGTTCCCACGGGTCGAAGCGAACATGGCCCAGGAAGAGGCGATCAGACGCGGCGTACGCCCGGATCCGCGGCTGATCCTGCGCGAGAACCCGGACACGATGAGCCTCGTCGGGGCGGTGCGCTACATCCTCGCGATCCCGACGAACGTGCTGATGATCATCAGCTCCTCGCTTGGCTACTTCTACTTCGCCGGCCTGCAGACCTTCGCCGTGCTCTTCGTCGTCAGGCACTATGGCGCCAGCCAGGGCACCGCGAACCTCGTGCTTGGGCTCCTGATCATCGGCATGGTGATCGGCACGTTCGTGTCGGGCAGCCTCACCGATGCGCTCCTGAAACGAGGCGTCCTGCAGGCGAGGATCGTGACGCCGGCGATCTGCTATTTCGGCGCGGCGGCGCTGCTCGTGCCTGGCGTCCTGATCGACAAACTCACGCCTGCGCTCTGGTTCGACGTCGGCGGCGCAGCGCTGCTCGCCGCGGCCAACCCGCCGCTCGACGCCGCGCGCCTCGACATCATGCCTGCGCGCCTCTGGGGCAGGGCGGAGAGCACGAGGACCTTCCTGCGCTCGCTCGCCCAGGCGATCGCGCCGTTGCTGTTCGGCGCGATCTCGAACCTCGTCGTCGGCATCACGCCTGAACAGACGCCTGTCGGCACCCATGCCAAGCACCACGCCGAAAGCGGCCGCGGCCTCGAGGCCTGCTTCCTGATCCTGCTCGCAGCGCTCTTCGCCGCAGGCTGGTTCCTGCTGAAGGCACGAAACACCTACCCCTCCGACGTCGCGACCGCCGGCGCCTCGCAGCAGTTCGCCGCATCGCAGCCATAGACTGGCTGAGGCGATGACCCCACCCGTCCTCGATCCGCTGCGCCACCTCGGCGAGATGGCGGTTGGGCGCGCGACGCGCAGACGCGAGCAGCGGCGCGGGCACGAGGCGCTCGGCGAGCTCGAGCGCAGGCAGCTGACACTGCCGCAGGGCCTCGAGCTCGAATGGCTTGGCGTCTCTGGCTATCGCATCAGCTATCAGGGCAAGACGATCTTCGTCGACCCCTACATCTCGCGGGTGCCGCTGCGCGCCCTGCTGCGTGGCGGCCTCGCGCTGCCAGACGAGACGCTGCTGGACCGCTGGACCCAGCCCGCAGGCGAGGTGCTTGGCGTGCTCGTCGGCCACACGCACTTCGACCATGCCGTCGACGCCCCGGCGATCGCGAGGCGCTTCGGCTGCGACGCCTATGGCTCACAGTCCCTGCAACATCTGATGTCGCTGCATCGCCTCGCGGAGCGCACCGTCGTCGTCGAGCCCTACCGCCGCTACGAGCTTGGCCCGTTCACGGTCAGCTTCACGCCAAGCGTGCACTCGAAGCTGCTGCTCGGGCTCGCGGTGCCGATGGACGGCGAGCTCAGCTGCGAGCACCTCGACGCGCTCTCGCCAAGGGCCTATCGCTGCGGCGAGGTCTTTGCGATCAGGATCGACGTCGCGGGCATCAGCTTCTACCACCAGGGCAGCGCGAACCTGATCGACGACGCGGTGCGCGAGCGCGGCATCGACGTCTTCCTCGCGGGCGTCGCTGGACGCAACTTCACCCCCCGCTACTGGTCGCGGATCCTGCGCCTGCTGGAGCCGCAGACGATCGTGCCCACCCACTACGACAACTTCTTCGCCCCGCTCGGGGATCCGATGAGCTTCGTCTCAGGAGCCCGCCTCGGCGAGCTCGAAGGCGAGATCGAGGCCGTCAGCCGCGACTTCGAGCTCGTCGCCCTGCCTCGCAACCGCTCTGCCCTCCCTTGATACAATGCTTGCCAGCAAGCAAGTAATAATTTTTAAGGGGTGTGGGGTTGCCGCTCAGCACCAGGTCGATCAGGAAGACAGAAGCGCTCGATCAGCCCTTGCGCGACGAGCCGGAGGCTGAGCTTCCCGCGCGCCTGCGCGCCGCGATCGGCAGGCTCTCGCGCCGCCTGCGCCACACCGCCGCAAGCTCCGGGCTCACCCCCTCCGAGATCTCTGTGCTGCTCACGATCGCGCGGCGCGGCCCGCTGCGGCTCTCCGAGCTCGCCGAGATCGAGGCGATCAACCCGACGATGCTCTCGCGCATCACGGGACGCCTCTGCGAGCTGCAGCTGATCCGCCGCTCCCCCGACCCGGAGGACCGCAGGGCTGCGCTCGTCGACGCGACCGCGGCGGGCAGGCGCATGCGCAAGCGCATCCACAGCGAGCGCACCGCGGTTCTGCAGGCGCACCTCGAGGGATTGGACCGTGACGAGCAGGCAACGCTGGAGGCGGCGCTGCCGCTGCTCGAACGGCTCGCAGAGAGCATCAAGGACGCCCAGCCGACCGGCGAGGCGAAGCGATGACGGCGAAGCTGCTCGGCGCCGGCAGGGTCACCTTCCAAGCACTCGCGATCCCCAACTACCGCCGCTACATCTCGGGCCAGTCGATCTCGCTGATTGGCACCTGGATGCAGATGTCCGCCCAGGCGTGGCTCGTGCTCAGCCTCACCCACTCCTCCACGACGCTTGGCTTCGTCGTCGCGCTGCAGACGCTGCCGATCCTGCTGCTTGGGCCCTACGGCGGCGTGATCGCAGACCGCGCCAACAAGCTGCGGCTGATGATCGCGCTGCAGGCGATGATGGGCGTGCAGGCGCTCGTGCTTGGGCTGCTCACCGTGCTTGGCGCCGTGCACGTCTGGGAGATCGGAGCGCTCGCGATGCTGCTGGGCATCAACAACGCCTTCGAGAACCCTGCCCGCCAGTCGTTCATGCTCGAGATGGTCGGCTCTGAGCACCTGCGCAACGCCGTCAGCCTCAACTCCGTGCTCGTCAACGTCGCGCGCAGCATCGGCCCCGCCGTCGCGGGCATCCTCATCGCGACCGTCGGCGAGGGCGTCTGCTTCCTCTGCAACGCCGCGAGCTTCGTCGCCGTGATCGCCTCGCTGGTCACGCTCGACCACAGCGCCCTGCGCCCCAGCCCACCCGCGACGCGCGCGCCTGGCCAGCTGCGCGAGGGTCTCGCCTACATCCGCCGCACGCCTGACCTCGCGGTGCCGCTGCTGATGATGGCGGTCGCCGGCGTGCTCGCCTACGAGTTCCAGGTCTCGCTGCCCGTGATGGCCAAGCAGGGCCTGCACGCCGGCGCCACCGGCTACGGCTTCATGACCGCGGCGATGGGCGTCGGCGCCGTCTGCGGCGGCCTGCTCGTCGCCGCGCGCGGGCGCACGGGCGTGCACACGCTCGCGCTCGCCGCCGGCGGCTTCGGCATCGCGCTGCTGCTCGCGGCGCTCGCGCCAAGCCTCGCCTTCGAGCTGATCGCGCTCGCGCTCGTCGGCTGGGCGAGCATCTCCTTCATGGCGACGGGCAACACTACGCTGCAGCTCACCGCAGAGCCGACGATGCGCGGACGCGTGATGTCGCTCTGGTTCGTCGCCTTCCAGGGCTCGACCCCGATCGGCAGCCCGATCATCGGCTGGGCGATGGCCGCCGCCGGCGCCCGCGCGGGTCTCGGCATCGGCGCGGTCGCCTGCCTGCTGATCGCGCCGCTCGGCCTGCTGCTGATCCGGCGCCGCACGGCCAAGGGTGGCGCGCCGGGCGGGGCGCAAGCCCACCTGGCGCAGCCGTAGACAGCGCGCTCGCAAGCCCATCTCTGCCACACTGGCCAGCGACAATCCTCACTGACAGGTCGGGGGGAGCCGACCTCTCGGACGAATGCCAGGGAGAGCGACGATGGCTGGCAAGCTGACATCGGGCGCGCGCGCGTGGGGCTTCGGCCTCGCGGCAGCGATTGCCCTCTGCTGCACCCTGCTCGTGCCGAGCGCGGCGAGCGCGACGAGCACGGGCTCGATCTCGGGAACGGTCACGGCCGCCGGCGGCGCCGTCGATGGCGCCCAGGTCTGCGCCTTCTCCGAAAGCACCGAGTACTGCGCCTCCACCGATGCTCAGGGTAAATACACGATCGCAGAACTCGAAGCGGGCGAATACGACGTCGAATTCACTGGCGAAGTATGCGACCCCGGCTGCACCCAGCCCTACATGCCGCGCTTCTACGACGAAATCTCCGAATACGAACAGGCGACGCCCGTCGTGCTTTCGGCTGGACAGGCACGCAGCGGCGTGAACGCGGCGCTCGTGCTGGGCGCGGCGATCGAAGGCAAGGTCGAAAGCGAACACGATCCGGTTGAAGACACAGAAGTCTGCGCCGACTCCGAGCCGCTGGACATCTACGAATGCGCCGTAACCAACGCAGCGGGCGAATACGCGATCGATGGCCTGCCCGAAGGCGAATACACAGTCGTATTCGACGGGCAGGTGTGCGTCTCCAATAGCTGCACCCAGCCCTACCTCCTGCAGTTCTATGACGAAGCCAGTGAACCGTCGAGCGCGCGAACGATCGTGTTGCAGCCGGGCGCAAGAATCCCCAACGTCGATGCAAGCCTCGAACAGGGCCATTCGATCTCCGGCACGGTGAAAAGCCAGACAGGCGTCGTCCCCGAAACGCAGGTCTGCGCACGAATCGTGGGCACGGACTCCTCGGAGTCCTGCAGGCAGACGAACAGCGCCGGCGCATACGCGATCGAAGGCCTGCCCGCAGGCGAATACACGGTCGTCTTCACCGGCGAGGTCTGCGAGCCAAGCGGCTGCACACATCCCTACCTCTACCAGTATTACCAAGGCGTCGAACGCGAATCCGAAGCGACGAGACTCCCGCTCGCCGGACACGGATCGAACGCGATCGACGTCAATGCGACGCTTGAAGTCGGCGGCTCGATCACGGGGACCGTCCGCGGCCCAGGCGGCACGCCCGTGACCGACACGCAGGTCTGCGCTGAGTCCGAAGGGTTCGAGGTCCACGAATGCGCTGAAACCGACGCCGCCGGGGAATACGAGATCGAAGGGCTGCGAACAGGCTATTACAGGGTCGAATTCAGCGGCGAAGTGTGCACCGAAGAACGGGGCGAAGCGAAATGCAGCTACCCCTACGCCGCGCAGTACTACAACGATGTCAGCGAAGAAGCCGAGGCGGACAGCCTGCTCGTCACGGCGGGACAGACCAAGCCGAACATCGACGCCGCGCTCATGCTCGGCGGCCGGATCGACGGCACCGTCACGAGCGCCGCACTCGGCAAACCTGCCGTCTCCGGTCTCGAGGTCTGCGCGTACGGGCGGCAGTCGACGAGCAGCGAGCGCTGTGCAAGCACGGATTCCGCCGGCGACTACTCGATCGAAGGACTCGCGAGCGGGAGCTACGTCGTCGAGTTCGACGGCGAGGTCTGCGGCGAAAACGGGTGCGATGACGAATACCTTCGCCAGTTCTACGAAGCGACCAGCGAAGAAGAGAACGCGAAGCTCGTCGCGGTGTCCGCGCCGGCCGCCGTCACGGGCATCGACGCAACCGTGTACGAAGCGAACCCGAAGGTCCCTGGCGTGCTCGCCGCGCCGACGCTTACCGGCAACGCCGTCGTCGGCGGGACGCTCTATTGCAGCGAAGGCTCCTACTCCAACAACCCGACGCGACTCGCCTATGAGTGGCTGCGCGACGGCGCGCCGATTCCGGCAGCGAGCGCGAACAGCTACGCCGTGACGACGGCCGACGAAGGCCAGGCGCTCGCCTGTGAAGTGAGCGTCCTCAACGCCGCAGGCTCGACGAGCGCGCGGAGCAACTCGCTGGCGATCCCCGCAAAGCTCAAGCCTCCCCCAGCCGCCAGTCACGGCAGCGCCGTCGCGCGTGGCACGGCGACGGAGAAGAAGGGCAAGGTGCTGCTCGATCTTATCTGCACCGGCTCTGGACCCTGCGCCGGCGAAGTCGTGCTCATCGCAAGCGTCACGGAGAAGCGCGGCAAGCACCATCGCTCGAAGCTCGAGAAGCTCACGATCGGCAAGGCCTCCTTCTCGCTCGCCACCGGCGCGAAGAAGACGCTTGCAGTCAAGCTGGCGCCGAAGGGCAAGGCGCTGATCGCAAGCGCGGGCAAGCATGGCCTCAAGGTTCAGCTCAGCGGCAGCGACCTCGCATCGCGGACCCTGATCATCAAGGCAAGCAGCAAGAAGAAGAAGAAGAAGAAGAAGAAGAAGAAGGGCTGAGAGCGAAGCGCGGCGGCGAACCAGGCGAGCGCGGTCACTCAGCCTTGGATGCGAGCGAGGCCTTGCGCTCTCGCTGCAGGCGGGCGATCCGGCCGCCGAAGGCGCTCAGCAGCATGCCGGTGATCGCGGTGAGCACCGCGACCAGCGGTGGGAAGCCGCCAAGCGAGGCCTTTGCGTGGACACCTGTGAGCGCGTGCACGAGCAGCAGCGCGACTCCGTAGATGAATCCGGCGACGAGGCCGCGGTCGGCCCCGCCCCAGCCATCCTGGTGCTCGAAGCCGGCGATGATCGCGCCAAGCGCGGTGAGCGCGCTGTAGCCCCAGTAGGCGCCGCTGGAGACTCCGATCAGCACGCCGGCTCCCGCGCCGGCGACCGCAGGGACGATTCCGGCGAGCACGATCTGCGCAGGACGCTCACGATCGCGTAACAACATCGGCTCATACACGCTACCACCGGCGCCACCGATCATTCGGAGCAAGCATCACCCCCTGCCTGGGCCGCCGCCCAACCGCAATGCTGCAATATCGGACTGCCTCATTGCCCGCTTGGGACCACGCCGCGCGAAACCGTCCGGGGCGAGTGCCACAGTAGTCGGTCCATGTCAGCGGTGCTACTCATCATCGGCATCCTCGTCGGCGCGCTCCTTGGAGCGCTCGCCGCGGCGCGTCAGGCCTCGCGCAGCCGCGAACAGCTGCGCGACGAGCTGCAGAGCGTCTCCGCGGACAGCCGCGAGCGCATGCGCGACGAGATGAAGGCGATCTCCGCGGACGTGCTCAAGCAGACTGGCGACTCGCTCGCCCAGCGGCTCGCGGAGCAGCGGCGCGCCGAGGAGGACCGCATCGCCGGCGAGATGAAGGCCAGGACCGAGCAGATCAAGGGCCTGATGGGCCCCGTCAGCGAGAAGCTAGGCAAGGTCGAGGGCGAGATCTCGCGCCTCGAGCGCGAGCGCAGGCAGGCCCAGGGCGAACTCGCGAACATGGTGCGCCAGCTGCATGAGGGCGTCGGCAACCTGCGCCAGGAGACGGGCAACCTCGTCTCCGCGCTGAAGCGCCCCTCCACGCGCGGGTCCTGGGGGGAGATCCAGCTGCGCAACGTGATCGAGATGGCGGGCATGGTCGAGCACTGCGACTTCCTCGAGCAGAGCACCGTGCGCTCGGACGAGGGCGCCGCGCTGCGCCCTGACGTGCTCGTCAAGCTGCCAGGCGGCAAGGTGATCGTCGTCGACTCGAAGGTGCCGCTTGACGCCTACCTTGCGCACCTCGAGGCCCAGGACGACGAGGCGCGGAGCACACAGCTCGCAAGGCACGCGAGACAGACGCGCGACCACATCACGAAGCTCGCCTCGAAGGGCTATCAGCGTCAGTTCGATGCGACGCCGGACCTCGTCGTCATGTTCGTGCCCTCCGATGGCATCTACCAGGCGGCGCTCGCGAACGACCCTTCGCTGATCGAGTACGGCGTACACCAGCAGGTCTTGATGGCGACGCCGACGACCCTCATCGGCCTGCTGCGCGCCGTCCACTACGGCTGGCGCCAGGAGCAGATCGCCGAGTCGGCGCGCAAGATCGCCGAGACCGGCCGCGAGCTACACAAGCGGCTTGCGACCTTTGCCGAGCCGTTCGCGAAGGCGGGCCGCCAGCTTGGCTCCGCGGTCGACGCCTACAACCAGGCCGCGCGCTCCTTCGACGCGCGCCTCGCCCCAAAGGTCCGCGAGCTTGCGGACCTTGGCGCATCCTCCGGCCGCGAGTCGCCGGCGCCGACGATGATCGAGGCGAGCGCGCACCCGCCGCTCGCCGAGCTCGCTGACGTCACCGTCGAGCCCACCGACACCGGCGCCGAGTTCGCGAACGCCGGCGCCGAGTTCGCGAACGCCGATGCCGACTTCGCGGATGCCGATGCCGACTTTGCGGATGCCGATGCCGGCTTCGCGGATGCCGATGCCGGCTTCGAGCCGCAGGCGCTCTCGATCGCCGACGACCGCTCGCTGCGGCCCTAGCCTCGCCCCGATTCCTCGCGCAACAGTTTTTGTTGCGTTATCCTCAGACCCATGGCAATCAGCATGGCGACGAAGGTCGCATCCCTCAGCGAGGACTTCCACTCGCAACGACGGCTTGCGGATCTGCTGGGCGTCAGTCCCGCGCAGATCACGCGCTGGCTGCGGGGTAGTGGCATCGACGATCTCAACGCGGAGCGGGTGGACCTGCTCGAGCTCGCGATGTCGAGACTGTTGCGTGTCTACTCCGCCGAGGCCGCGGAGCTCTGGCTGAGGGGAATCAACCCGCATCTTGGCGACCGCCGGCCGATTGACCTCGTGCGCAACGGCCAGACCGTCGAGCTGCTCGACGCGATCGCGATCGAGCGTGCGGGCAGCTACGCGTGATCGTATGGCGCGTGCTGCCCTGGCAGCCGCGGGCCAAGCCAAGCGAGCCAGGGGGCGCGCTCTGGTTCCCGCGCGAGCTGCAAGGACGCGGCCGCCACGACAACCCTGAGCTGTATGGCTGCATGTACGTCTCGGAGTCGCCGATCTCGCCGATCGCTGAGACGCTCGCTCCCTTTCGCGGCGCCGGAGAGCTCCAGGACGCGCAGCTCCTGCGCGCCGGACGCCGCCTAGCGCTCGTGCAGCTCGCGCTCGACAATGCGCTCCCAAGCCTGATCGACCTCGACGACCCAAAGGCGCTGCTGGACGCGCGCCTGCTCCCGTCTGAGGTGGCGACGAGAGAGCGCTCGCGCACACAGCTACACGCGAGCGAGCTCTACAGCAGGCACAGCGAGGCAGCTGGCCTACGCTGGTGGTCGACCCTCGAGTCGCAGATGATCAACCTGACGATCTTCGACCGGGCGGCGAAGCGCCTCTCCTTCGAAGACGCGAAGGTCCTCTCAACCGACGATGTCGACGTGAGGGCCGCAGCCGAGCTGCTCGGCCTTGCGGGGTTTCGGCGCTGAGCTCGCCGTAGAGCTCACGGACGGCGTTGAGGACCTCGTCGGCAACGGTCTGCTGCTGCTCGCGGGTGCTCATGGGAACCTCGCCAAAGGACAGCGGGGCGCCGTAGCGCACGCGTACGTCAGGGAAGCGCAGTCGCTTCCAGTCGTGGACGCCGACAGAGCCCGCGATCGCGACGGGGACAACAGGGGCGCCACTCTCGAGCGCGAGGCGCCCGACGCCTGGCCTCGCGCGCTCGCCGATCTGCTGGGTGCGCGAGCGGCCGCCCTCGGGGTAGATCACGATCACGCCGCCGCTGCGCAGAATCTGCAGGGCGGTGACGATCGCCTCCTCGTCGTGCTGCCCGCGGCGCACAGGGAAGGCGCCGCCGTGCATCAGGACCGGCGCAAGCAGACCTTTGAAGAGCTGCGACTTCGCCATGAAGCGCACTCTGCGCCTGACGTAGATGCCGCAGAAGAAGTGGTCCATCGCCGAGAAGTGGTTGGGCGCAAGAATCGCAGGGCCCGCGCCAGGCACGTGCTCAGGGTGCTGCGTCCGCGTCCGGTAGACGAGCATGCAGAGCGGCAGCGCGAGCAGGCGAATCAGGTCCTGGACCCAGTCGGGGCGGTGGCTGCGTGCCCAGGCGTGGTAGCGGTCGAAGTGCTCAGCGGGACGCTCGTCGACGTAGACCTGCGGCTTCAGCCGCGAAGAAGACTCTCGCTCTGCTTGGGGAGACATAGGCCATTCGGGACTACCCGGCAGACCCACCCTCGGTTACGCGGGGCCCACCCTCGGTTACGCGGGAGGCGCCCTCGATCACGCGGGGCACTCTCGATCACGCGGGGCCACCCTCGGTCACGCGGCTGCGCGCAGGCGCGAGCGAGGTCTCCGCGGCGGCTCTACGTGCCCGCAGGTGCCGCACGAGCGCGAGCAGCAGCAACGTCATAGCCATCGGCACCGTCGCGGGCAGCTCGTTCACCACGTAGAAGAGCAGGTCGAAGGCGAGCGCGAGCAGGATCGCGAGCAGCGCCGCGTAGCGCTGCCTCAGAGGGCCAAGCGTGACGGCGAGCAGGCCGCCAAGCACGCCGGCGACAAACAGGTCGCCGTAGCCCATCGCGGCGGAGCCGAACAGCGCCGCCTGCAGCTGTGGCAGACCCGCGGCGGGACGGGTCGCGTTCAGCACGTTGTTTGGGTGCTGCAACAGTTCGCTGCTGACGAGCGTAACGTCGACGACTGCCATCGCGACGATCCCAGCGGCAAGCCAGCGTGGTGGCGTGACGGCGGCGATCAGGGCGCCCAGCCCAGCGCAGCTGATCGCGGAGAGCAGAACGGCAGCGGCCTGGCCAGGAAGGCCGGTCCTGTCGGCCCAGGCAAGCGCGAACAGCGGCAGCACCGCGAGTGCCGCGAGCGGCCTCGCGCCATGGATCAGCCAGCCAAGCGCAAGCGCCGCGGCGAATGGCACGCCGACGAGCGCGAAGTAGGTGAGCGCCGTCGCGCTCGCGCTCGCCGCAAGCCCGCCGATCAGCACGAACAGAGCAACCGAGGCGGGCGGGATCAACGCCCACCAGCGGCTGCTGAGCTTGCTCAGCGGGCTCTGCGAGCCTGGCATCCGCAGGCGTTCGAGCAGTCGCCTGGCCTGCGCGCCAGGCAATGCGACGATCGTCCCTTGCAACGCTGACAGCAGCGCGATCGATACCCAAAACGGAAGCACCGCTCAACCATAGACTTACGGGGATGCCAAGTTCGCAGGAGACCAAGGACGCCGCCCCCGAGCACAGAGCGTTGAGCGAGGTGGAGATGCCAGTCGCGCCAGAGGCGTCCGCCCAGCCCACCGGGCAGCAGGCCTCGGATCGACCCGAGGACGCCTGGGACGGCGTCGCAGAGCCAGAGACGTCCTCGGCGGTCCTGCACAGGACGATCGCCCTGATGGTGATCGTCGCGGTCGTTGCGGTCGGCGTGCTCGCGATCTTCACGACGAAGCAGTCCCCAAAGCTGCAGCCTGGCAAGCCTGTGCCAGGCGAAGACGCGGTCCTCTCGACGCTCCAGGGCGTGCCCCAGCGGGGCTTCACGCTTGGCAGCGCAAATGCGCCGCTCACGCTGGTCGAGCTCGCGGACCTGCGCTGCGCACAGTGCGCCGAATTCGCAAAGGAAGGGCTGCCCAACCTCGTCTCGAGCTACGTCCGCAGTGGCGAGCTGAAGCTGGTCTTCCGCCCGCTCGACCTGAACGGCCCCGACTCACTGAAGGCGGCGCGCTTCGCCGCGGCGCTCGCCCAGCAAAACCGGCTGTGGCAGTTCACGGGGATGGTGTACCGCAACCAGGAATCGACGACGAAGCCGTTCGTGACCGAAACCTACGTGGCGGCGCTGATCGCGGCGATCCCTGGCGCAGACCTCGCGGAAGCGATCGCGGCGCACAGCTCCGCGAAGGTGAACGGCGAGATCGCGCGCTTCGCGGCGATCGCCCAGCGCCGCCATCTGACCGCGACGCCCGCGTTCCTGCTCTCGCGCAGCGGCGAGCCCGCCCGCGCGCTACCGCCAAGCAGCATCGTCGACAGCAGCGCCTTCGACGCGACATTGGAAGGGATGTTGAAGCGCGGCTGAGCGGACGGGAGGCCAGGGCGCCAAGCCGCAGCCGTAGCTAGGACCCCAGCCGCACTGTCTTGACGATCAGCAGCGCGACGGCGACCACGAGGTAGAGCCGCATCAGCAGCATCACCGCCTTGCGCGAGGGCGACCAGACGGCTGGCTCGAGCAGCGCAAGCGAAGGCATCGTCCAGGTGTGTCTGCGCTCTGGCGGCAGCTCGACGGCCGTCGGCTCGCCACCGCCACGCCCGCGCGCCGCCGTCAGCACGCCAGCGATCACGAGGCCGACGGCGAGCAGAATCGAGGCGTAGAGGAAGAACGCTCCCGCATCGAGGCTTGGGATCACCGTCGTCGCGACGAGGATCAGCGAGAGCTCGACAAGGATGCCGACGATCGCGGCCGCGACGAAGTTCAGCCAGCGCGGGTTGACCCATGGCCCAAGTACGGCGCGGTCGTTGCAGAGCAGCACGAGGAAGACGGTCGCGCTTGGCAGCAGCACGCCCGCGAGCGCCTGCACTGAGGTCGTGATCAGGCCAAGCGGCGCCCCAGGGATGAGAACGACGCCGGCGGCGAGCGCAACGGTGCCGGTGAAGATGCCATAGAAGAGCTTTGCATCCATGATGCCTCTGTGCAGCGAGTGGCTGATGCCAAAGACGTCGCCAAAGGCGTAGGAGGTCGCGAGCGTGACCGAGGCCGCGCCGATCATCGAGGCGTTGAGCAGCACGATCGCGAAGAACGTGCCCGCGACGGGCGAGACGAAGCGGTGCAACGCCTGCGCGACGGCGCCGGCGTTGTCGAAGTGCCCCGCCGCCGGCGTGCCGCCGAACGCGAAGGCGGCGACGGAGATCAGCGCGCCCGCGCCGATCACGGTGACGCAGGCGCCGATCACGGTGTCTGCGCGCTCGTAGTTGATCCAGCGCGGCGTGATGCGCTTGTCGATGATGTTTGACTGCTGGAAGAACAGCTGCCAGGGGGCGACGGTCGTGCCGACGATCGCGATGATCAGCAGCACTGCGGTCGAGCTTGCGCCACCCTGGACACCTGGCACGAATGTGTGGTGCACGATCTGGCCGCCACTCGGGTGCGCCAACACGAACAGCGGGATCACGAGCACGTTCGCGAAGACGAACGCGTACATGAACCGCTCCCAGCTGCGGAAGCTGCCCGTCGAAGTGATCGCGACCAGTGCAACGGCGGCGATTGGCACAGCGATGTACTTGCTGACGCCGAGGTAGCCAAGCGCGAAGCTGACGCCGATGAACTCGGTGACGATCGTGAGGAAGTTGAGCAGGAACAGGTCGCCGACCGAGAACCAGCCCCAGAAGCGCCCAAAACGCTCGTTGATCAGACGCGCATGGCCAACGCCGGTGACAGCGCCAAGCCTGATCACCATCTCCTGGTTGACGACGAGCACCGGGATCAGCAGGATCAGCACCCAGAGCAGCGTCGGCCCATAGTTTTGGCCCGCCTGGACGTAGGTGGAGACACCGCCTGCGTCGTTGTCGCCGACCATCACGATCAGGCCTGGCCCCATAATCGCCAACAGCGCCATCAGGCGCGAGCGCCAGCCGTAGCGCGCGAGGTTGTCCCCCGCTTTGATCGTCCCAAGCGCGCCCTTGATGTCGCCGATGTGAGCCTCGTCGAGGACAGGCGGAATCCCCGCCTGCAGCGGCTGCTCGTCGGCGACTTGCGCCTCGGTCAGTGTGCTCTCCTTGTCAGACATCGGGTTACCTCCTTTCCAGGCACGGCGGCATGGCGGCGGAAGGCCCGTGTCTTCTCAGCTGAGCGGGAACGAGCCTTGCGTGCGCGCTGGTGGCGTGGTACTTCGCGGCTGCGAATCTGAATCCACGCCGACCTCCTTTCTGCGCATCGCTAAATTGGCTCGAACGCTGCTTACCCTACCGAATAGGGAGACGCTTCGCATCCCCGATTCGGCCAGCGCAGAAGTATGAGCGGAGCCCTCACGAGGCCCTCGTTCACAGCATGTAAACGGAGGATTTCAGTCGCTGACGAGGCCGTAGCGACGACGCCAGCCTGAGGGCAGCGTCTGCTCGAGCACGTCGTCGACCGTGATCACGCCGACGATGCGGTGCTCGTCGTCGAGCACGGGCAGCGCCATCAGGTTGTAGTCGGTCATCGTGCGCGCGACCTCTGGCAGGTCGGCGTCGGTGCCGACGGAGACTGGCTCGTGCTCGGCGACCTCAAGCAGGGTGCTCGATGGCTCCGCCCGCAGCAGCGCGACGATCGGCGCCGAGCCGACGAGACGGCCGTCGTCGTCGCAGACGTAGATGGAGATCAGCGCCTCGGCAGCGATGCCGCTGCCGCGCACCTGCTCGAGCGCGCTGGAGACGGGATCGCGTTCGCCGAGCGCGACGAAGTCGAGGCTCATCATGCCGCCGGCTGTCGACGGGTTGTAGCCAAGCAGCGCTTCGATCTGGCGGCGGTGCCTTGGCGGCAGCAAGGCGAGGATCTTCGGCCGGCGCTCCTGGTCGAGCTCGCCGATCAGGTCGACGGCGTCGTCAGGGGCCATGCGCGCGATCACCGCGGCGACCTGGGCGTCTGGTCGCTCCCTGATGAACTCGAGCTGGTGGTGCTCGTCGAGCTCCTCGAAGACGTCCGCCTCGAGCTCCCTGTCCTGGCGCACGGCCTCGATGATCTCCTCGCCCTCGTCGTGGGAGGCCGCCTCGACGAGATCGGCGATCTCGGCGGGATGCAGGTTCGCGAGCTTGCGGTGCGAGAAGCGCAGCCGCGCGGTTGGGACATGGCCGACGAAAGGCTCGAGGTCTGTCCAATCGAGGAAGGGCCTGTCCTTCACGAGGCGCTTGAGCGCACGCGGCAGCGCACGTCGCAGCTGCGCGCTGAGGCTCGCGTCGACGCCGACGACGCGCCACCAGCTCTCCACACAGGCGATCTCGATCTCATGCGCTGTCACGAGGCTCGGCGGATCCGCCTCGACATCGACGAGCTTGCGAGAGAGCACGTCCTGGCGCAGCAGGACCTCACCTTCGCGACGCTCGAAGCGGCCGAGGCTGAGTTTCTCGCCCGAGAGCGTGACCGCCCCAGGCCGCAGGTCGGCGACCTTCGCGACGGGCACGAACAGTTCGCGGCCGCCGATGCTCGCCTTCAGGCCAGTGACAGGCGGATAGCCGCCGTCGGCGAGCCTGACGATCAGATCCTCGACACGGCCGAGACGCTCTCCCGCTCTGTCGAGGAGCGGGCTGCGCACAACCGTCGATAAGTGCACAACGGATGGAGGCACTGCGGCTACATACGTTAGTGGACGGAGCGGCCGGCCCGTTTTGGCCTCGAGGCCGGCCCGCAGAGCAGCGTCGCGCCGATCGCGCCGCCAAGGTCGCCAAGCTCGGCGACCTCGAGCTGCGGCGGCCGATGGTCGTTGAAGAGATGCGGAAGCATCGCCTGCGAGATGCGATCGACCATCGGCTGGCCGAAGCGCGTGCCAAGGCCGCCGCCAAGCACGACGAGCTCGACGTCGAGCAGGTTGACGGCGGAGGCGATGCCGGCGCCCAGCGCCTGCACCGCACGCTCGATCAGGTGCTCGGCGAGCTTGTCCCCGTGCTCGAGCGCGTGCGCCCAGATCCCGCTCGTCAGCGCTTCGTGCTCGTGCTTGCGCATCAGCTTGAAGAGGTCGGTGCGCTTGCCCCGTTTCACCATGCGCTGCGCCTTCGCTTCCATCGCATGGCGTCCCGCGTATGCCTCGAGACAGCCGCGCCGCCCACAGGGGCAGCGGGCGCCACCGCGCTTGATCACCATGTGCCCGATCTCGCCGGCGCCACCGCGACCGTGCCAGGGCTTGCCGCCAAGCACGAGGCCGCCGCCGACGCCGGTGCCCCAGAAGACGCCAAGCAGCGAATCGACGTGCTTGCCTGCGCCAAGCTCGAACTCGGCGCGCGTCGCGACGCCGACGTCGTTGCCGACGAAGACCTTTGCCCCAACCCGCTCTGAGAGCGCGCTCGCGAGCGGGAAGGATCCCTCCCAATCAGGCAGGTTGCGTGCCTGGGTGACGGTCCCCGTGCGTTCGTCGATCTCGCCGGGCGAGCCGACGCCGACGCCATCGAGCTGCTCGGTCGGCAGGCCCGCCTGCTCAGCCGCCTGCGCGAGCGTCTGCGTGAGCGCCTCGACCACCGCCTGGGGGCCGCCGGTGTGCGGCGTCGCGCTGCGCGCTTCGCCGATCACATGCGCTCCCTCGTGCTCGAGCACGATCGCCTGGATCTTGGTGCCGCCGAGGTCGAGCCCGCCGTAGGTCGCCATCTCTGCTGATGATCGCAGAACGGCTAGGGCTTGCTCTGGCTCGAAGACCCGGCGCCGCCTTCGACGCTCGGGTCGGAGACCGCCTCAGAGCTGCGGTGGCGGCGCACCTTCGGCTGCGGCAGCGAGCCGACGAGTTGCACGAGGGAGCTCCACTGCGAGGTGCCGATCGCGCCGCCGAGCGTCGGCGATGCGCCTGAGCCCTGCTTGCCAGAGCCGACGTTGGCGGCTGCCTTTACGGTGCCGGCCGTCGACGCTTCGGCTGCACTGCCCGCAGCGCCGCTTGCGTAGACGATCAGGATCGACTTCGGGCGGTGGCTGCTTGCGAGCGTCTGGGGCGAGCCTGGGTAGCGCATGAGGCTGACGATCTCGCTTGGCGCAAACTTGCCCTGCAGCGTCAGCAGCGTCCTGATCGTGAGATCGGCGATCGAGCCTGTGCCCTCGTGACCGGCGATCTCGATCCCGTTCACGCCGGTGATCGCGAGCGACTGGAAGGACCCCTGCACCGGCTTGCCAGCCGCCGAGAAGCCGCCCTTCACGCGCCGCACGCAGGGCAGCGCGCCAACCGTCGGCTTCAGGCCGCTGCGCGAGAGGAAGACGAGCGTCGCAAGCGGCCGCGTGCTGACCGCGCCGAAGGAGATGTCCTGGCGCACGCATGCGTCGAGGCCGATGCCAGGGTCGGAGAGCACCGCGCTCTCCAGCGCAGGCTTCGAGAGCATGAAGGCGTCGCCGGCGGTCGCGCCAAGCAGCCCCGCGTCGCGTCTTGCGCCCTGCGGGTGCAGTGAGGCATAGAGCTGGCGCCAGCTCTGCAGGATTGGCTGTGCTGCGACCGTCGATTGATCGCCGTCAGGGCTGATCGAAAGCTTCATCTCGCCGCGGCTGGAGCCCTGCGTCACGGTTGTGCTGCCAAGCACCGTGCCTGCGGAGATCACCGCTCCACGGCGCAGCGGCCGCAGGCGGCCGGCGAGGTTGCCGGCGGCGCTCGCCTTCGCGATCGTCGATTTCGCGTATTGGTTGTCCGGGTGGGCGAACATCCGCACCTTGCCAAGCGTCCGCCCCGCTTCCGCGGCGCCTTCACCCGTCTGCGATTCGCCTTCCTGCGAGTTGCCCTTGCCTGCGGTCCCCTTGCTCGCATTCGCGTCCTGCACTTTGAGCGTGACGGGCGGCTGGCTGCCTTCCGTCGCCGCCTGCGACGGGGCTTCTTCGCCTGACCCTTCGGCGCCCGCAAGCGCGACGCCAGGCACGCTGCCGCGCGTCTGCTTCGGGACCGTGTAGGTCCGCGCGATGCTGCCAAGGCCAGCGTAGGTGTAGGTGTCGCCAAAGACGTCCTTCAGCACGAGGTAGCGCCCAAGCCGCCGCGACCTGCCAATCGCGATCACCTTGCCGTCCTGGACCGCGACCACGGGCGCCGATGCCGGCGCCGAGAGCTCGACGAAGCGCTGCCTGCGAGGCCGGCGTGTGACGCCTGCGGCGCTTGCGCTCGGGCTTGGCGCGGTGCCAAGGCTTCCCGCTCCGCCTTCGCCCTCGATTTCGGAGACGCCTTCTTCAGATTCTGCTTGCGATCCAGTGTGTGTCGAAGACCCGTCGGCGCCAAGCGCGGTCGGCGAAGAGGCGCCAGTGGAGATTTCCGATTCGCCCGTCGCAAGCGCGTTCGCAACCGGCATCTGCCCCTCCGCGAGCCCTGTGAGGGTGGCGATCACATCGGCGGGATAGTCGGCGATCAGCTTTGCCCGCAGCATCACGGATTCGACATAGGCCTGCGAATGGTTGTAGGCGAAGATCGCGCCCTTCAGGTTCTGTGCGGCGCCCGCGGCCCGCAGGTAGCGCGCAGCGGCGAAGACGGCATCGACGGGGTTGTTGGGGTCCGCGTAGCCCGAGTTCTCGACGTCGACCCCATACCGGAGCCAGGTTTCGGGCATGAACTGCATCCAGCCGACGGCGCCCGCAGTCGAGACGGCAAGGTCGTTGCCGTAATCGGTCTCGACTTCGTTGATCGCCGCGAGCACCTGCCAGGGAACCCCATACTGGGCTTCGGCGGCCTGATAGATCGGCAGCAGGAAGAGCGGCACGCGGTAGTAGTCGAGCGCCTGGATCGAAACCTGCGGTGTGCCAAGCAGCGCGGCGAACGCTTCTGCCTGCGAGGCGACCATCTGCGGCGGCGGGGCGATGTCGTTGCTGCCGGGCACGCCTTCGACAGAGCCCGCTTCCCCGTTGCCATTTCCGTTCTTGTGGCCCTTCGCGCCTTCTTCCTTTGCTTCTTCTTCTTCTTCTTCGGATTCGCTTGCTTCTTCGCTGCCACCCTGGTTGGAGCTGCCAAGCACGCTTGGCGCCCCAGAGCCAATCTGCTTGCCAGCGCGGTGATGCGTGCCGGCGCTGAGCGTTTCGGTCGTCGAGGTCGCTTCGCTCTCGGTCGTGCTTTCGCTGCTGGCGGTCTCGCTGGGTCCCGGCGTCTCCGTCGTCGTTGAGGTTGAGGTTGAGGTTCCTTCGGTGCCAGTGGTGGTCGTCGTGGTCGAGGTCGAGCTGGACGACGAGCTGGATGACGAACTGGACGAGGAGCTGGACGTGGAGCTGGACGTGGAGGTCGAGCTCGACGACGAGGTGGAGCTGGACGAGGACGAGGACGAGGATGTGGTGCTCGACTGGAGCGATTCGTCAGCCGGCGCGCCCGTGCCACTCGCCAGGGCTACCGGCGACGGCATCGAGACGAGCCCTGCGACTGTCGCGCCACCGCCAGCGAGCATCGAGAGCGCCGTGCGGCGCAGCCAGCGGGCGGCGCTCATCCTGGGCCCCCACAGCCACAGAGCGAGGGAGACAAGCAGCGGCGAGCAGCGGGCTCCCGCATGGTTCGAAGGCGTCCTGAGACGCACGGCTGCCTAGTCGTCGTCAGGCATAGCCTGAGGACGCGCAACTCTCTCCCCTCATGGGCCATATGAGTAGAGAACCACATTGGGAGTCCAAAGTCGTGAATGGCTGGTTATCTCCCCTGTCTAAACTTTCGCGGCGCAGTCATCCATCCCTTGAGCCATCGGCTGAGGACGCACCGACTTGAATCTAGCGAGACAAGAGGCGGAGAGGGCGAAGTAGCCGAATTGACAAGCCCTTCACGTCCCTGCAGAGGCTCTTGCAGATCAGGAGCCGGCAGACTGCTGCTGCTCTTCGGCGATCGCGCGCAGACCTGCGAAGAAGACCTGGAGCATCTGGCCGTACATGTCCTCGCTGGCGAGATCAGGCTCGAGCATGCGCCCTAGGGCGAAGCCGTTGCCCATCATGAACAGCATCTCGGCGATGCGATCGCTGGGGATCGGCAGCGGCAGCTCGAGACGCTCGGCGCGCCCCTCGATCAGGCCCGCGATCCCGGCGCGCAGCTCCCTACAGCGCGCGACCATCCGCTCGGCGAAGGACCTGTTGCGGCCTGCGTGGGCCGCGAGCTCGAAGAACAGGCGCTGCCACTCTGGGTCGGCTGCGAGGTAGCGGGCGAAGTCCTCGCCTGCGGCGCGCACCTGCTCGCCAACCTCGGAGTCGGTTGCGGAGAAGCGCTCTATCTGCTCGAGGCGCTCGCCAAAGCGCTCGTCGAGCATTGCAAGGAAGAGATCCTCCTTGCTCTTGAAGTTCGCGTAGAAGGCGCCCTTCGTGAAGCCCGCGCGCGCGGCGACCTCGTCGATCGAGGCGCCAAGGCCATGCTTCGCGAGGACCTTCGCCCCCGCTTCGAGCAGCAGCTCCCTTGTGCGCTGCTGGCGCTGCTTCCTCGTCAGCGTTCCAAGGCTCATGCCGTGACGAGCGGCCGCTCCCGCTGCGAAACGCGCCCGTTCACGCGCGCGGTCGCGCGCTGCCCGGGCGTCAGCGTGATCGAGCGCCTCACCACGCGCTCGGGCCGCGAATCGATCGCCTCCAGCTCGACCTCGGCCAGGACTGTCTTCAGGACCTGCTTCATCTCGAACTGGGCGAAGCTTGCGCCAAGGCAGCGACGTACGCCGCCGCCGAACGGGATCCAGGTGTAGGTGCCTGCGGGCTGCTCGAGGAAGCGCTCCGGGATGAAGCTGTGCGGCTGCGGGTAGATGTCTGGCCGGCGGTGCATGAGGTAGATGCAGGGCGTGAGCGCCGTCCCCGCGGGAATCACGCGACCGGCGATCTCCATCGGGCTCGCGAGGCGCCTGACGACGATCGGCAGGACGGGGCGCAGTCTGAGCGTCTCCTTCACGACCGCATCGAGATACACGTCCTCCTCGCCGGCAAGCGTCTCCGCGCGCAGGCGCGCGAGCTTGTCTGGGTGGCGCATGAGTCGCTCGAAGGCCCAGGCGAGCGAGGTCGCGGTCGTCTCGTGGCCTGCGAGCAGGAGCGTCATCAGCTCGTCGCGCAGTTCGAGGTCGCTCATCTGCGAGCCATCCTCGTGGCGCGCGAGGATCAGCATCGAGAGGATGTCCTGGCGCTCGTGCAGGTCAGGCTCTCTGCGGCGCTGCGCGATCTCCTGCAGCAGCGCCATGTCGACGGGCTCGAGGCTCGCCTTGAAACGGCGGTTGGCTTGCAGGCGCTGCGGCCCGAGCACGGCCATCATCGCCAGCCGCCTGCGGTCGGTGAGCCACTCGATCGCGCCTTCGAGCAGGCTGCGCACGTGCGCAAGGCGCTCGACCTCGGTGATGCCGAAGACCGCCCGCATGATCACCTCGAGCGTGATCGCCTGCATGCGCGGCCAGAGCTGCAGCGGCTCGCCAAGCGGCCAGCTCTCGACCTCGCGGCGCGTCACGTCGGCCATCAGCTCGCCATAGCCCTGCATGCGCTCGCCATGGAAGGGCGGCAGCATCAGCTTGCGATGCTGCATGTGCTGCGGCTCGTCCAACAGCAGCACTGAGCTCTGCCCGACGACTGGCCCAAGGATCGCGTTCGCCTCGCCGGCGCGCAGCTGGTTCGGGTCGCCCGTGAAGACCTGCTTGACGTCCTCAGGATCGCTGAGGAAGACCCAGGTCGCTTCGTTTCTGATGCGCAGCGTGAAGGTGTCGCCATAGCGTTCCCTGCAGCGCAGCAGGAACGGCAGCGGGCGCGTGACCCAGGCGAGCGTCTGCAGCGGCACTGGCAGTCGTGGCCCTGGCGGCAGGCCGATCTCCGTCTCGCTCATTTGCGCACCTCCATGATGGTCGCGGACAGCTTCGTGGTCGCTGGCAGCTTCGGATACCGAAGAGTATCTGAAATCGAGGCGATGTCAAACGCTGCGGTCGCGACGACGCTCACATTGCCGCCGCCGTTGTAAGCTGGATGGCGTGGAAACGATCCTTTCGATCCTCCAGGTGATCTTCGCGGTCATCATCGTGTTCCTCGTGCTGATGCACTCAGGCAAGGACACTGGGCTCTCTGGCGCCTTTGGAGTCGGCACAGGCAGCGGCCCGCTCGGCGGCGGCTCGATGGTCGAGCGCAACCTGAACCGCTGGACGATCTTCTTCGCGGTCCTGTTCATCCTGAACACGATCGTCCTGCTAAAGAAACTGGCTTAGGATGTCGCTGAGCGGCGTCATGCGGCGTCCCGTCCTCGCCTGACTTGCCCAGCGCCGCCCTAACCTCTTAGCGAGTGCTGGGCGGCTCGCCGCCCGCAGCCTCTGCGCGGGCTTCCTCCTCGCCCTCGCGCTGCAGCGCCTCGATCCTGTTGAGGATCTCGACGGCCTCGCTGCGCAGGGTGCTCGCGATCTCTTCGTAGTCCTGCTCTGAGTGCTTGCCCATCTCGTGGTCGAGCTCTGCGTCTCTGATGTCGCGATACTTCGCCTCGCGCTGGGCTTCGAGCTCTGCGAGCATTGCGTGCCGGGGAGGCTGGCGGCGCTTCAGGACGCTGAGAGGCCCTGCGACGATCGCCGCGACCGTGGCGATCAGCATGATCAACAGAGCAGCTGCCAGCGGGCTCATGCAGGGACGCTCACGCGAGAACCTAGGCGCGCGCGAGGCCGCTCTCGGCCCGGCGCCTTGCGGCGCGGACGCTCACGCGCCTCACGACGGTACGCGGCGTCGGCGAGAGCGCGATGAGGCCGCCGGCGGCGACGATGATCGCGCCGATCCAGATCCACATCAAGAGCGGCTGCACCCTGAGATTGAACTTCGCCGCCTGCGGGTGGGCGAGGTATTCGCGGGCGAGGACGGCGAGCGCGATCATGCCGTCTTCTGGCTTGTCGATTGGGATCGTCTTGTTACCCGCCGCGATGATCCTTTGCAGTTTCGGAGCTTGGAGATCAGGTTCGATCGCAGCCCAGACGTTGCGCAGCGGATTGCTGCTCAACGTCACGTGGCTGACTGGCGTGCCCGCGATCAGGTGCCCGACAGATTCCGGCGGCACCCCTGCTTCGTCGGAGTCGTAGTAGCCCTCGCTTGGGCGCAGCGTCGTCACGTAGCGGCCTTTCTTGCTGACCCTCAGGACTGCGCCAAGGTCAAGCGTTGCGCCTGTTTCGGCGGCGTCGTTCTTCGCCGTCACGGACGCGGTCGGGCGGATGTACTTCATCCTGTAGCCGCCGATGTCGATCGATTTGCCGACTGAGAGCCTTGGCTCGGCAGCGTGCATGAATGAGGAGGAGCCTGCAACGCCGACGAACAGCATCGCGATCCCGACGTGGGTCATGTAGCCGCCATAGCGCCTGCGGTTGCGCCCGACGAGGCCAAGCAGCGCTCGCGGCGGCACCTGCCCAGTCGCATTGCTGCGCACGCGCGTGCCACGCCAGAGCTCTTGGGTCACAGAGCCGATCGTGAACGCGGCGAGGCAGAACATCACGAGCGCAAACAGTTTGCTCGTGACGCCAAGCGCGAGCAGCACGATCAGCGTCGCAAGCGCCGCGAGCACAGGCGTGGCGAAGTTGCGCTTCACGTTCGCGACGCTCGCCTTGCGCCAGGCGATCACGGGGCCGATCCCAGAGAGCAGCACGAGGATCAGCGCAAGCGGGACCGTGTAACGGTCGAACCAGGGCGCGCCGACAGAGGCCGCCTGCCCAGTCGCCATTTCTGAGATCAGCGGGAAGAAGGTGCCCCAGAAGATCACGAAGCAAAGCCCTACGAGCACGATGTTGTTCAGCAGGAAGACGGACTCCCTGCTGAAGAGCGAGTCGAGCCTGTGGCTCGAGCTCAGCTGCTCCCTGCGCGAGACGACGAGGTAGATCGAGCAGGCGATCATCAGGCCGATCAGGATCACGAACGGCACGCCAAGCGTCGCGCCCCCGAAGGCGTGGATCGAGCTGAGCACGCCGCTGCGCACGAGGAAGGTGCCCGTGATCGCGAGCGTGCCTGCGGCAAGCACGAGCGAGGAGTTCCAGACCTTCAGCATCCCGCGCTTTTCTTGGATCATCGCCGAGTGCAGGAAGGCGGTCATCATCAGCCACGGCATCAGGGCCGCATTCTCGACTGGGTCCCACTCCCAGTAGCCGCCCCAACCAAGCTCTGAGTAGGACCAGAGCGCGCCAAGCACGATCCCGACGCCAAGGAAGAGCCAGGCCGCAAGCGCGAAGCGGCGCGTCGCCGTGATCCATTCGGTGTCGACCCTGCGCGCGATCAGCGCCCCCATCCCGAAGGCGAAGGGCACGATGCAGAGCGTGTACCCCGAGTAGATCATCGGCGGGTGGATGATCATCGCGGGGAAGCGCAGCAGCGGATCGAGGCCTGCGCCTTCCAGCGGCTTTGGGCTCGTCGTGTTGAAGGGGTTCGCGTAGAAGATCGCGAGCGCGATGAAGAAGCCGTCAAAGGCGAGCAGGATCGCTGCCGCGTAGGCGGCGACCTCGCGCATCTTGCCTTTGACGAGGAACAGCGCAAGGCTCGACCAGAGCGAGGAGAGCAGCGCCCAGACAAGCAGCGAGCCTTCCTGGGAGGACCAGACCGCGGCGGCCCTGTAGAAGAGCGGCGTCGTCGCGCTCGAGGTGTCCGCGACGGTGTTGAAGCCGTAGTCGTTTTTGAGGAACGCGACCTCGATCACGATGAAGGCGACGAGCAGCACGAGCGCGAGCCCGTAGACGGCCCTGCGCCCTGACTCGATCCAGCGGTCCTCGTCGTTTCTCACGCCGTAGACAGAGGCGCCAATCCCGTAGGCGCAGACGACGAGCGCGAAGATCAGCGCGCCACTGCCAAGGCTCGCCATCTCAGTAGGGCTTGCCCTTGGGCGGCGCCGTCTTGTACTTCGAGGGGCACTTCGTGATCAACGAGTTGCGTTCGGCGACGTATTTGTCGTCCTGCTTTTCGACCGTGACGACGACCTCGCGGCCTTCTTTGAACGGGTCTGGGACTTCGCCGGTGTAGCGCACAGGCACGGCGGCTTCGCCTGCCCTGTCCTTCACGCTGAAATCGAGCACTTCGCCCTCGTGCCTCACGGAGTGGGCGAGCACCTTGCCCGTCAGCTCATAGTGGCGCCCTGGCACCGCCTGGGCGATCAGCTGGCTCGGGCTGACCGTCGGGTCTGAGGCGCTGAAGCTCGTGTAGATCAGCGCGCCTGCAAGCACGACGGCGGCGCTGAGCGCGACCGTCAGCCTGATCGTGCGCTTGCGAGCGGGATTCATCGCAGCGAAGTATCCCAAACGCCGCCCACGCTCGCGGAGGGCGAGCAGGCCAAGGGCCTGTCGAGCTCGCGGAGGGCGAGCAGGCCAAGGGCCTCGCAAGCTCGCAGAGGGCGCGGCTGCGGTGGGCCTCGTAGAACCGTCCGCTTCGCGCCCTACCTTCCCCCTCGCCAATGGTCCTCTCCGTAGGACCTACGTAGGACTTGACGACTTGACAGCGAAACCTTCGAGGGTATGGCGAGTATCTACAAGGTAGATGACCTGATGAGAAGCAGCTTCCTGCATCCGATCGTCGAGCGCCGCCGCCATCCACACCGGCGCCGCAGGCTGCACCTCAGAGTCGAGCGGCCGCTGCGCAGGCGGCGCATCTCTGGACCGCTGTTGAGACGAGCCCACTTCCCCGAGAATGGCCTCCTCCCTGAGAATGGCCTCCTCCCCGAGAATGGCCCCCTCCCCGAGAACCGCCTCACGCCGCTCGAGCGCGAGGTCGCAAGGGTGCGCTCCGCTGGCGGTCCGAAGGACGATGCGACCTACACCTGCAGCTGCGGCTACCTCTTCAGCGCCTCGGTCTCGACGACCGTCGCCTGCCCCCACTGCGGGGCGAAACAAGCCTGGTAGACGCGCAGAAGCGATCCTCCCTCGGCGGCGCCGTCGCCGCTGAAATGATTCCGCCGCGATGGCAGAGCGCACACACCAGCGCGCGATCGCGGAGCGACAGCTCGCGAGCTATGGACGGCAGATCGGGCTCGTGCTACTGCTCGTGCTCGTGCTGCTGCTGCTCGGCACGCTTGGGCTCTCGCTCAGCGAGAGGGTCGGCTACTGGTACGCCTTCCGTTGGGCGCTCGACAGCGCCGCGACGGTCGGCGGCTTCCATCAGCCGCACACCGCAGTCGGCCAGGTCATCCAGGTCCTGCTCGTCGTGCTCGGGCTCAGTACGCTCTTCTACGGTCTCGCGCTCGTCGCGGACCTGTTCGTCGCGGGGCACCTTGGCGACCTGCTGAGACTACGCCGCACACAGCGCATGATCGACTCGCTCACCGAACACACCATCGTCTGTGGCTTTGGCCGCGTCGGACGCCAGGTCGCCTACGACCTACAGGCAGCAGGGGCGCTTGTCGTCGTGATCGACATGGGCGGCGAGAACCGCCCGCTCGCCGAAAGCGAGGGGCTGCACTTCATCGAGGGCGACGCGACCGAGGACGCTGTGCTGCTCGAGGCGGGGATCGCCCAGGCTCAGTCGATCGTCGCCTGCGCGGACTCTGACGCGAACAACGTCTTCATCACGCTGAGCGCAAGGGAGCTGCGCGGCGACATCACGATCGTCGCCCGCGCCGCGGTCGAGGACACCGAGAAGAAGCTGCTGCGCGCCGGCGCCGACCGCGTCGTCTCGCCCTACAAGGCGAGCGGCGCCGAGATGGCGCGTCTCGCCCTCGATCGAGCCTGAGCCCACCTCGCCGCGAAGGCGAGTGGCCTGGGGCGCAACCTGCGGGCGCAAAGCCAGGAGCGGCCCGCCAGGCAACCGCCGAACCCGCCACGCAACCCCTGGCCCCGCGCTCGCGGCCCCACGCCCCCGCGGCCCGGATCCCCACTAAATCGACATTCTCGGTATTTTCGATCGACTTTTGCTACGGTCCCTGCTCAAGCAATCCATGGTTAGTCAGTAGA
The DNA here is from genome assembly GCA_036490555.1 of Solirubrobacteraceae bacterium. GTDB lineage: Bacteria > Actinomycetota > Thermoleophilia > Solirubrobacterales > Solirubrobacteraceae > Palsa-744. The sequence goes on from DASXDO010000008.1 coordinate 180,089, forward strand.
CAAACCATAGAAAGGGGACCTGATGTGGAACTCTCGTAAGACTCCGCCGCGTGGCAGGAGTGCCATTCGTAGCATTGGCGTCAGCCTGCTCGCATTGCTGAGCGCGCTCGCGATCGCTGGCTGCGGCGGAGGCGGGAGCTCCAGCTCAGCGTCATCCAAAGGCGGCAAGACGCTTGACGTCGTCGGCTACTCGACGCCTGAATCCGTCTACGCCGAAGACATCGAGCCTGCCTTCGAAAAGACAGCTGAAGGCAACGACGTCAGCTTCAGCAACTCATTTGGCGCCTCTGGCGAACAGAGCAGGGCCGTCGCGGCTGGCCAGCCTGCGTCGATCGTCCACTTCGCCCAGGCAGGCGACATGGAACGCCTCGTGCAAGAAGGCGAAATCGTCGCGAAGAACTGGGAATCGCAGCCATACAAAGGCATCGCTGAGGACTCCGTCGTCACGATCACGGTGCGCAAGGGCAACCCGAAGGGCATCAAGACGTTCAACGACCTCCTCAGCAAGAACGTCCAGATCATCACGCCAAACCCGTTCAGCTCAGGCTCGGCGCGCTGGAACCTGATGGCGGTCTATGGGACCGTCCTCAACGAAGGCAAGTCGCCTGCAGAAGCGCTCGCTGCCGTGAAGAACGTGCTCTCCAAGACGATCGCGCAGCCTGGCAGCGCGAGGGACGCGACTGAGGCGTTCAGCCAGGGCGAGGGCGACGTGCTGCTTGGCTACGAGAACGAAGCGATCAAGCTCTCCAAGGAAGGCAACGGCGAATACGAATACATCGTGCCGCCCTCGACGATCCAGATCGAAACCCCGATCGCCGTCACGAAGAGCGCGCCGGAGCCTGCGGCTCAAGACTTCCTCAAGTTCGTCTGGTCCAACGCAGGCCAGGAAATCTGGGCCGAAAACGGCTACAGGCCGGTCAACCCGAAGCTCGTCAATGCAAAGCAGTTCCCCACCCCGCCACACCTCTTCAAGATCAGCCAGTTCGGTGGCTGGGCAAAGGTCAACAAGGAATTCTTCGACGAAGAAACGGGCTCGGTCGCAAAGATCGAGAACGAACTTGGAGTCTCCACCTCGAGCTGAGCGATGGAGGGCTCGACCGCGACCACGACAAACGCATCGAGGGCAGGCCTGCGCCGCGCAGGCCTGCCGCTGCCCCTGCCTCGGTCTTTGGGCACAGGCATAGGCCGCGGTCTCGTCGTCCTCTATCTCAGCGTCATGGTGCTGCTGCCGCTCGCAGCGCTCACCAACGAATCGTTCAGCAGGGGGCTTCGCTTCTTCTGGGACACGGTCAGCAGCGGCCAGGCGCTGCGCTCGCTCGAGCTCACGCTCGTCTGCTCGCTGATCGTCGTCCTGCTCAACGCCTTCTTCGGGACGATCGTCGCCTGGCTGCTCGTACGTGACGACTTCAGGGGCAAAGCGGCGATCAACGCGATCATCGACCTCCCCTTCGCGCTGCCAACGATCGTCGCAAGCCTCATCCTCATCGAGCTCTGGGGCGACCAGAGCCCGGTTCACGTCCACATCGCGCTCACCCGCCTTGCGATCGTCGTCGCCCTGCTGTTCGTCACGCTGCCCTTCGTCGTCAGGTCGGTGCAGCCGCTGCTGATCGAGATGGACACGCGCATGGAGGAGGCGGCCGCCTCGCTTGGCGCAAGCGGCTTCACGATCTTCAGGCGCATCATCTTCCCCAACCTGCTGCCAGGCCTCGCCTCAGGCGTCGCGCTCGCCTTCGCGAGGGCGCTTGGCGAGTACGGCTCGGTGCTGCTCTTCGCGGGCGGTCTGCCAGCGACCCAGGTCTCCTCCGTCTTCATCAGGCAGCAGATCGAGTCTGGCAACGAACCGGGCGCCGCCGCAGTCTCGGTCGTGCTGCTGCTCTGCTCGCTTGCCTGCCTCGTGATCGTCAGCCTCATCCAGCGCTGGGGCAGCCGCCAAGAGCGCGTAAGGCCAGGCGTCGGCGGAGAGGCTGGTCCACAGCATGCGTAGCTCCACCTCCAGCCGCTGGAGCCTGAGGATCGTCGGCCTTGGCTACGTGACGGCACTGCTCATCGCGCCGCTCATCCTCATCTTCTACAAAACCTTCGAACATGGGATCTCCGCGCCGATCGACGCCGTCTTCTCAGCGGACGGCCTGCATGCGCTGAAGCTGACCCTGATCATGGTCGCGATCGCGGTGCCCCTCAACACGATCTTCGGAGTCGGCTGCGCGCTGCTGCTTGTGCGCCACAAATGGAAGGGCAACTTCATCTTCGACGCGGTGATCAACCTGCCGTTCGCGATCAGCCCAGTCGTGATCGGACTCTCGCTGTTCCTGCTCTACGGGACCCATGGCTGGCTCGAACCAGGTCTCGCCGAATCTGGGATCAAAGTCCTCTTCTCCGTCCCAGGCATGGTGCTCGCGAGCATCTTCGTCTCGCTGCCCTTCGCGGTGCGTGAGACGGTGCCTGTGCTGCAGGAGATCGGCACCGAGCAGGAGCAGGCGGCGCAGACGCTTGGCGCAGGCGCATGGCGGACCTTCTCGCGGGTCACGCTGCCCGCGATCCGCTGGGGCGTCGCCTACGGCGTCGTGCTCACGACCGCGAGGGTGCTCGGCGAGTTCGGCGCCGTCTCCGTCGTCTCAGGCTCGATCTCTGGCAAGACCCAGACGCTGCCCCTGTTCGTCGAGAAGGAGTACGAGAACTTCAACCTGCCAGGCGCCTTCGGCGCCGCGGTCGTGCTCGCCCTGCTTGCGCTGCTCGTGCTGCTCGCGATGAATCTGTTGCAGCGCAGGGCCAATACTGCCTGAGAAGGTTGGGCTTTTCCGGACCGCACATGTGCGGTCGTCCCGGTCGTCGCATGCGACGACCGGGACCGCGGCGCATGCGCCGCGGTCACCCAGAACGACTCATTACCGGATGTGCATGCCTGAGATCGCCCTAGCGATCACGAACTGCTGGATCTCAGCGGTGCCGAGCGCACACCGCCACGCGACCGAGTTTTCGGCAGCCGCAGGACCCGCGGTACGGTAACCTAGCTTTCGCAAAGCCGCTTGCGCGCTGGCTGTCAAGGATCGCGCGGCGAGGAGCACGCAGACCATGAGATCAAGGGGAGAAACCGCGAAGGTCGAGGCTGTCGGTCGCCCGCGAGAGGAGCGGAGACGAGCGAGGCCAAGATCAACCGAACGAGGCCCCCGGGCGCGATAACAGCGAAAGTCGGCGACAAATGATCGGTGAGAAGACAAGATGAAAGAAAGCAAGATGAAGGCGAAGCTCGCAATTGGCGTCGTGCTCGCAGCTGGCCTGGCAATCTCGCCGGCGGCCGCGACCGCCGCGAAATCCAAGCGGTACTTGAAGCATCCTGGAAAGCCCTGCGCGAAGCACTACGTCAAGAAGACGGAGAAGGTCAAGAAGCGCAAGGACGGCAAGAAGGTCAAGGTCAAGGAGACGCTCTGCGTCTACGTTGCGCCCAAGGCGCCTGTGAGCCCTGCGACGAAACCAGCGGCGATCATCACGACGCCGAGCCCCACTCAGACCGTGACCACCCTGTCAATCAAACGCTCTCCCCAGGAATTGTTTAAAAAAGAACTTGGCAAAGAAGGCTGCTGGAACCTCACCTCTCTGAAGGAAGATCTAAGTGTTGTGTCAGGCCTGGAGGGCAGCGTTGGGGAAGGCGGTCTAGGCGGCCTGGAAGGAGGACTCGAAGGGCTGGAAGCAGAGGAAGAAGTACTGGAAAAGGATCTGAAGGGCATAACCGCGGAGTTGTGCTTCTACGAGGCTGAAGCCCAGGTGAAGACGCCTGGGGGGGCCGCAATAGCGGGCGCTACAACCCTCGATTTCACAAACGGCCTCGAAGCCGGAAGGCAGTGGATCCTGCCGGCCAGCGGCCGGCTCCCTCTGGTGGAACTCACCGTCAACGTCGGCGAACACACGCTGACTGCGCTCGTCAGCATGGAACTGGGCAGCCTTGTGGCAGAAGTTCTGACAAAATTCCCCATTGCCGAACTTGAGGAAGGGCTGGAGGGAGTGGTAGTACCCCCGGAAGGGGGAGAAGGCGGGGAAGGGGAAGTAGTCGCTCCAGAAGTCAATTTGGCGAAGGAGGCGGCCTTAGTCCTGGGTGCGATTCCGGCGATCCCAATCGTTGGGATGAGCGATGGGACGGGTCCGTTCACAGGCTCAGGAGGATGGACGGTCAGCGCGAAATACGCGGGCTCGACGGAATTCTCGGCGTCGGAAAGCGCTCCCACACCGATCCATTAGGCATCTCCGCAGCGATGGCTCCCCTGGCCGATCCCATGGCCAGGGGAGCCTCGCCGCGAGCCCCTCACTTGATGTGAGGCACTTCTTCAAAGTTCCCCCCGCCGCCGCCGCCGGCGGCCAGTCCCAGGTGAAAATGCGAAATTTGCGGGAATTGGAGGTCGTTTTCCCTCTAGCGACAGCCCGATGAGCAGTCCCTCACGGCGCACCTTCGCGACGCTGATCGCCTGGGGCGTCGCGATCCTCGTGCTCGCGATCCTCGGGAGCTCAGTCTCCGACAGGCTCTCGCAGGCGTCGTTGGCGGTGCCAGGCTCGCCCGCCTGGCGCGCCGAAGCGCTGTTGCGGGCGAAGTTCGGCAGCACGATCCCGATGGCGGTGCTGCTGCGAGGGCCCGCGGGGGACGTCGAACGGCAGGGGCGCAAGCTCGCTGCGGCGCTGCGGCGAACGAAAGAAGTCGAGGTGCTCTCGCCGTGGGAACGAACGCCGGCCCTGCCCAGTGGCGCGACGAGGACGGGCGCGCGCTCCGCGATGCGCAGGACGCTGCTTCCGCACCCAGGGACCGCCCTCGTGCTCGCCACCTACATGCGGGGCGAGAACGATGCGAAAGCGGTCGTGCTTCGAGCCGAAGCGGTCGTTGCCCGCACCGTCAGCGCTCCGGTGCACAGCTATCTCGCGGGCATCCCGGCGATCGGCATCGCGCTCGAAAGACAGACCCTGAAAGACACGGACACCGCGGAGACGATCGCAGTGCCGGCGCTCATCATCGTGTTGCTGCTCGTCTTCGGCTCACCGCTGGCTGCCGTGTTGCCGCTCGTGATGGGTGGCGCGACCATCTTTGCAGGGCACGGACTTCTGTGGATCGCAACCTATATCACGCCGATCAACTCTCTCACGGTCTCGGTCGCCGCGATGATGGCGCTCGCGCTTGGGGTCGACTACTCGCTCTTGATGATCTCGCGCGTGCGCCAGGAGCTTGCAAATGGCTGCGATCACGAGCGGGCCCTTGCCAATGCCCGCAAGTCTGCGGGGCGCACGATCTTTGCCGCGGGCGGCGCGCTTTCGCTCGTGATAATCGCGACGACCCTCGTCGCAACTCCAGGGCTGCTCATCCCGGTCGCGGTCGGAGTCGTCACCTCGAGCCTGCTCAGCGTCGCGTTGGCGCTGAGTGCGCTGCCCGCGCTCCTGCACGTCGCCGGCCCCTCGCTCGATCGCTGGCAGATCAGGCGCTCCCGCGGCGGCGCGGACTCCCGCGGCGGGCGGGCCCGCGCGCTCGCCGAGCGCCTGATCGCCCGCCCCGCGATCACGATCCCGCTGATTCTCGCCTCGATGCTCGCGCTCGCCTCGCCCGCCGCTGCGCTGCGCATGGGCCCGCCGAGCGCAGCGGAGCTGCCGCCGTCCAGCCCCGCGCGCGAGGCGACGCGGATGGTGCAGCAGACGATGGGCGAGGGATGGACAGCGCCGTTCGTGATCGTTGCAAGCGCCCGCAAGGGCGCGATCACGACAACTGGGCGCCTGCATGCGCTCACGCGCTTCCAGGAAAAGCTCGCAAAGGACCCAGACGTCGCGGCGGTGCTCGGTCCCGCTTCGGTCGCAGGCGCAACGAGCGCGCTCACCGAAGCTCACGCCGCGCTCGCGTCGACGCCTGGGCGCTTGACGAGCGCGAAGCGGGGAGTGAAGAGCCTGCGCGCCGGGCTGCGCCGCGCCTCCACGGGAGTCCAGCAGCTGCGCGAGGGCCTCACCTCCGCCGCGAATGGAGCCGCATCGCTTCGCGGCGGCACAGGGCGGGCATCGAGCGGCGCGCAGAGGATCGCCGACGAAGACGAACGTGCGCGAGGCGGCGCGCAGAAGCTCACGAGCGAAGACAAGCGTGCGCAAAGCGGCGCCAAGAAGCTCACAAGCGAAGACAAGCGTGCGCGAAGCGGCGCCAAGAAGCTCACAAGCGAAAGCGAGCGGGCGAGCGAAGGAGCCAGGAAGCTTGCGAGCGAAAGCGAGCTTGCGAGCGAAGGCGCAGGGCAGCTTGGCGATGGGCTCACGGAAGCCGCGTCGGGATCGGCGAGCCTCGTGGGTGGCCTGCAAGAAGCATCGACAGGCGCCGAACGCCTCGCAAGCAGCGACGGTGAGCTGACGAGCGGCGCGGCGCAGCTCGCCGCGGGCATCGACACGCTCGATGCGCTCGTTCCCACGGCCCTCACGCCAATCGAACACCTCGCTTCGCAGCTACACAGCTCGGTGGGTTTGATCGAATCGCTGCAAACGTCACACGAGCAGGTGGTCGGCCTCGTCCAAGAAGCGAAGCGCGAACTGGAAGCGATCATGGCGAGCGACAGCAGCCCGCAGGGTGCGGCGCTCGCGCAGGATCTCGCGGCGATCGCCGAAAAGACCGAAGAAAGCGAAGCCTCGCAGCTGAAGCAGATCGAAGCGCAGCTCGACGAAGGCCTGCACACGCTCTCGAAATTGCCAGACGAGCTTGCGGCGCTGACCACGAGCATGACCGAATTGAGCGAAGGCGCGGACAGGCTCGCGACGGGCACGAAGGAATCCGAAGAAGGGGCTTCCTCACTGAGCTTGGCGCTGTACGAGCTCGTCAGGGCGAGCCACACCCTCAGCGCAGGCCTTTCGAGCCTCACGGGCGGCGCAGGCGAGCTCGCGAGCGGGCTTGGAGCGCTCGCGGGCGGCAACAGCAAGCTCGCAAGTGGGATCGGAGCGCTGCACAGCGGCAACAGCAAGCTCGCGAGTGGGCTTGGAGCGCTCGCGGGCGGCAACAGCAAGCTCGCGAGTGGGCTTGGAGCGCTCGCGGGCGCCAACAGCAAGCTCGCAGGCGGGATCGGAGCGCTGCACAGCGGCAACAGCAAGCTCGCAAGCGGGCTCACGAGCCTCACCGACGGCACGGGTGAGCTCGCAAGCGGGCTGACGAGCGCCGGCACGCAGACCAGGACGCTCGCCACCGGGCTCGCCGCCTCGCATCGCCCGCTGCAAACCTACGAGACGATGCTTGCCACCTACCAGCACGACTACGAGCTGCTGCACGAAGACTCGCCGCATGCGCTCGACTCCGGGTACCTCGTGCTCGCCCTCCTCGACGGCACGACCTCGACATCGCGCGAACAGGTCGCCCAGATGGTCAACGTCGACGGGGGCGGCCAGGCGACGCGCATGATCGTCGTCGCGAAGAGCGGCCCAGACTCGGCGGCGAGCGCGAGGCTCAGCGCCCGCCTGCGGCGCGAGCTGCCCGCGCTCGGCAAGAGCACCGGCACAACGGTGAAGATAGGGCAGGGCGCACAGTATCTGCTCGACTACACCAACGCGAATACCTCCCGCTTCCCCTGGCTCATCTTCGTGCTTACGATCGTCGCACTGCTCGCCTTGATCGTGATCCTCAGAGCGCTGCTGCTCGCCCTGATCGCCGTCGCGCTGAATCTGCTGACCATCTTCGCCGCGCTCGGAGTGCTGATGGCGCTCACCGATGCCCACGTCATCGGCGGCCCGGGCTACATCGACGCCGCGTCAGGCGCAGGCATCACGGCGATCATGTTCGCGCTCTCGATCGACTACGAGGTCTTCCTGCTGACACGCATGAGGGAGCGCTGGCTGCAGCGGGAAGACAACGACGACGCGATCGCCCACGGCCTGCGGCACACCGCGGGCGTGATCACCGGCTCAGCGGCGATCATGATCGCCGTCTTTCTCGCCTTCTCCATCGCCCCGGTCGTGCCGCTGCAACAGTTCGGCATAGGACTGACGATCGCCGTGCTCCTCGACGCGACGGTCGTGCGCCTTGTGCTGCTGCCGGCGGCGATGCGCCTGTTCGGACGACGAGTCTGGTGGATGCCGCGCTGGCTGGAGCATCTGCTGCCCTCGCCGCGCGTGCCCTCGCCGCGCGCCGCCCGATCGCCGCAGTGGTGAGGCAGGCCTCTCCAGCAGTCACGCAAACCGACCTGGAGGAGCTCAGTCTGGACGGTACTCCCGCTCGCCCGTCGCTGAGTCGTACCACACCCGCACTGTCTTGCCCGACGCGGGGTCAGTGAAAACCTCGCTGGTCGGTTGAGAGGACTTATTGGCGGCCTTGTGGGTAGTCCGATAGCGGTCCCAGCCCAACAGCGCAGCTACCACCCCAAGGACCACAATTGCGACGATCACCCACTCCACGACGCCCATTCGTACGTTCTCAGGCTTGCGTGCCGTCTTGGTCGGCTGGGGTTGGCGGATACTCGACGACCCGCGCTGTGCCGTAGGCGACGATCTCGCTCATGCTCTTGCCCATCTCCGTCGAATCGAAGCGCATCATCGTCACCGCATTGGCACCCATCGCAGCGGCGTTTTGCACCATGCGGTCAATCGCTTGCCGCCGGGCGTCCTCGTTCAACTTGACATAGGACCGGATCTCGCCCCCAACGAGGCTCTTCAGGCCAGCGGCGATATTGCCTCCTAAGCTACGGGAACGAACGGTGAGCCCGAAGACATGACCAAGGGTCTTCACCACCTGGGCCTCAGGGATGTTCTCAGTCGTCGTGACGATCATCGGCCGTGAGACGGAGATGTCCCCCTCCGCTGATTGGCTGCGGTCATCGAGCTGGTCAGTTCGCGGCTCCATCGGGCTGCCTCCTCTGACTCGGGCGCTGCGTGCGCTCGTCCCTTCCAAAGATGATGCCACCTTTCTCCGCAGACGTGACATCTGGGCCTTGGCATACGCCCGTCGACTGCGGCGACCTCGATCGCGTAGCAAGGGCCGTAGCCTAAGCGGTCGCAGAGTCGGAGGGGAGGTTATGCTCTTATCTCAGCGATGTCCGTGTCGACCAGTGGGATTCGTCAGCCAAGCATATGGGCTAGCGTCGTAAGTGACGACGCGTTGAGACTGCGTGACTGGCTGCTGGCACTCGGCTTCACCGAGGACCTGGTGATCCCGGGCGAGCGGGAGAGGCTGGTCCATCATTGCCAGATGGATTGGCCCGAGGGCGGTCGCGTGCTGCTGTCCAGCACCGGAGAGCGAAGCACTCCCTGCAGGCCAGGGACCAGCTCTCTGCATGTCGTCACCTCCGATCCTGATGCCGTGATGCAGCGAGCGCTCTCGGTCGGCGCCACCGTCGTGCATCCACTCGTGGACCAGACCGACTACCCATCCCGAGACTGCACCGTGGCTGACCCGGACGGAAACCACTGGACCTTCGCGACGTTCGCCGGTTGACCAAGCGAACGTCCGCGGCTTCTGACATCTGGGCACGCTCCGCAAGCGCCCCTCCCAGACCGCCGGCGCGACCGAAAAACGGCTCTATGCAGCTACTGGATATGCATGCCTGAGATCGCCCTTGCGATCACGAGCTGCTGGATCTCAGCGGTACCCTCGAAGATGTCGTAGATCTTCGCGTCCCTGTGGAAGCGCTCGACGGGGAACTCGCGCGTGTAGCCGTTGCCGCCGAGGATCTGGATCGCGCGCTCGGTCACCCAGACGGCGACCTCGCCCGACTTCAGCTTGCTCATCGAGCCCTCGGCGTTTTCGAAGGGCACCTGGTTGCGGCCCATCCAGGAGGCCCGCCAGACGAGCAGCCTCGAGGCGTCGATCTCGAGCTTCATCCGCGCGAGCGTGAAGGCGATCGCCTGGTTCTCGATGATCTTCTTGCCGAACTGCTCGCGCTCCTTCGCATAGTCAAGCGCGTACTCATAGGCGGCTCTCGCAATGCCAAGCGCCTGCGAGCCGACCGTCGGGCGCGAGGCCTCGAAGGTCGCCATCGAGGCATTGCTCTTGCTCTTCTTGCCCTCTCTCACACGCGCAAGCCGTTCGTCGAGCTTCTCCTTGCCGCCAAGCACGTAGCCCGCGGGCACCCTGCAGTCGTCGAGGTAGACGTCCGCGGTGTGCGAGGCCCTGAGGCCATGCTTTGAGACCTTCGCGCCCTGAGAGATGCCCTTCGCTTCGCTCATCGGTACGACGAACGCGGCGTGGCCCCTGGAGCCAAGCTCCCTGTCTACAGAGGCGATCACGACATGGACGTCGGCGATGCCGCCGTTGGTTGCCCACGCCTTCTGGCCGTTGAGGATCCACTCGCCAGTGCTCTCGTCGAACTTCGCGGTCGTCCTCACAGCGCTGACGTCAGAGCCCGCGTTTGGCTCTGAGGAGCAGAAGGCGGCGACCTTCAGATCTGAGGTCGTGCCAAAGCAGCGCGGGATCCACTCGCCGATCTGCTCGCCTGAGCCTTGGCCGAAGATCGCGGCGACCGCGAGCGAGGTGCCCATGATTGCCATGCCAATGCCCGCGTCGCCCCAGAAGAGCTCCTCGTTGACGATCGGCAGCGTCAGGCCCGTCGGATCGGCGAAGAACTGGGCGAGGCCCTCGAAGCCATAGAGCCCGATCTTCGCGGCCTCTTCGATGATCGGCCAGGGGGTCTTCTCCTTCTCGTCCCACTCGTGGGCCGCCGGCCGCATCACGTCCGCCGCGAAGCCATGGACCCAGTCCCTGATGTCCTTCTGGTCCTGGCTGAGCTGCATCGAGAAGGCGGGGGTCTCCTCGCTCTCCGGTTTGGCGACTACTGCCTCGACAGCGGCCTCAGCCGCAGCCTCTGCCTCCGCTGGGGAAACGGTGCTCGTGGGGGACGACATGGAAACGGCGATCTCCTGGGGTGGTTTGCGAAGAACGCGGCCGCTCTGTTCAGCGGCCGCGCAAAGCAGGGTGTGAGTGGGGGACCAGATATGGCTCCCCTCTCAAGGGTACTCCACCTGTCCGCGAAGCACCAGAGCCTTTTCGGCGGACTTTGTTCAGAAAGCAGGTATTGCCGACTAGGTTTGTGGTATTCATATAGGGATCCACAAACCGCGGTTGAGGCAAATGCCCAGCAGATGCCCAGAGGAGGTGCGAGCCAAATGGCGATCGAAGTCGTGAATGTGAACAAGCGGTTCGGCAGCTTCCAGGCGCTGACGGACGTGAACGTGAAGGTGTCCGACGGGGGCCTGACGGCGCTGCTTGGGCCCTCAGGCAGCGGCAAGTCGACGCTGCTGAGAATCATCGCTGGGCTCGAGCAACCAGACACCGGCAATGTGAGGATCGACGGCGTCGACGTCACCGCCTCAGCCGCGCGTTCGCGCGGGATCGGCTTCGTCTTCCAGCACTATGCGCCCTTCAAGCACATGACCCTCGCGGAGAACGTCGCCTTCGGCCTGAAGGTCCGCAAACGCGGCAAGCAGGAGATCCGTGAGCGCGTGAGCGAGCTGCTGCACCTCGTGCGCCTCGACGGCCTTGGCGAGCGCTACCCCTCGCAGATCTCCGGCGGCCAACTGCAGCGCATGGCGCTCGCGAGGGCGCTTGCGCCAGAGCCGAAGCTGCTGCTGCTCGACGAGCCCTTCGGCGCGCTCGACGTCCAGGTGAGGGGCGAGCTGCGCGAGTGGCTGCGCCGCCTGCACGAGGAGATCCACGTGACGACGGTGTTCGTCACCCATGACCAGGAGGAGGCGATGGACCTCGCTGGCGAGATCGTCGTGATGAGCGGCGGCAGGGTCGAGCAGAGCGGCAGCCCAAGGGAGCTCTACGAGAACCCTGACAACGAGTTCGTGATGTCCTTCGTCGGCCCCGTGAACCGCCTTGGCGACTCGCTGCTGCGCCCGCACGACATCGAGCTGCTGGGCCACGACCAGGACGGCGACAGCGAGGCCCTCGTGCGCCGCATCGTGCACCTCGGCTTCGAGGTGAGAGTCGAGCTGACCCTCCAGGACGGCAGCGACATCTGGGCCCAGGTGACGCGTGCGACCGCCGAGCAGCTAGAGCTCGAGGAGGGCCAGATCGTCGCTGTGCGCCTACCTGCGCCACGCGTGTTTGCGGCGTAGGGCTGAACGTTTTCAGCCCTAGAGGTTCGCTGGGCAAGTCAGGCAAGGACGCAGCGACCGAAGTGTGCCGAACCGGGAGACACGCGCGCTTCGCGCGCGAATCCCCGAACCGGCCAGCACACGAGGTCGCGAGGACGCCGCATGACGCCGCCCAGCGGGCCTCTAGCGAGAACGGGTCTGCCAGGCGTCCTCGTCTGTCGTCAAGGCGACGAGGTCCTCGGGGAGCTGGGCGGCGGCGACGTCGGCGACGCTGACGCGCTCCAGCACAGCTCTGAGGTTTGCCCGCAGGGCGATCCAGACCTGCTTCAGCGACTCGGCGGAGCCTGGGTACTCGACCTCCTCTGGGCGCTGGCCACGCACACCGACGAGCGGGCCCTCGACCGCCCTGATCACCTCGGCGAGCGGAATCTCGGCGGCGGGACGGCCAAGCCAGTAGCCGCCCTCTGGGCCGCGCTGGCTGCGCACGATCCCGGCCGAGCGCAGCTGCGTGAGGATGTTCTCGAGGAACGAGACTGGGATCGCCTGCGCCTTCGCGAGTTCGTCGACCTTGCGCGGAGACTCCTGGCTGGCCTCGACGAGCTCGATCGTTGCCCTGACGGCGTAGTCGGCCTTAGCGGTTACGTGCATGCGGGCATTCTCCTTGATATCACGGCGGCGCGTGGGCAATGGCCCCTGGAAGCGCCTCCAGACAGGGCCGATCAGGCGAAGACGATCACGCTGCGAATGCCGTCCTGGGCCTCCATCAGCTCGAAGCCGTCGTTGACCTCCTCGAGCGAGATGCGGTGCGAGACGAACGCGTCGACGTCTATCTCACCGGCGAGATAGCGGTCGATGAGCTGCGGAACCTGGTCGCGTCCCTTCACGCCGCCGAAGGACGAGCCGGCGATGCGCCTGCCCTGGATCAGCCAGCGGGGAATGACGTCGAGCGTCTCCCCCTTGCCGGCGACGCCCGCGACCGTGCAGAGGCCCCAGCCGATGCGCGCAGCCTCGACCGCCTGCTGCATGACCTCGACGCGGCCTGTCGCCTCGAAGGTGTAGTCAGCGCCGAAGCCGTCCGTCTGCTCCTGGACCTGAGCGACGATGTCAGGCCCAGCCTGCCAGAGGTCAGTCGCGCCCTGAACCTGCGCCATCTGCAGGCGCTCCTGTGAGAGATCGACGCAGATGATCCGTCCGGCGCCCTGCAGGCGGCAGCCTGCGACTGCGCCAAGGCCGACCATGCCTGCGCCAAAGACGACGCAAGTCGACCCAGGCTCGACCTTCGCGGTGAACATTGCGGCGCCCAGGCCCGTCGAGAGCCCGCAGGCGAACAGGCAGGCCGACTGAAATGGCGCTTCAGGCGAGACCTTCGCGAGCGCGATCTCTGGCATCACAGTGCATTCCGCGAACGTCGAGGTGCCCATGAAGTGCCTGATTGGCGCCCCGTCACGCGAGAGGCGCGTCGTGCCGTCTGGCAGGTAGCCCCTGTTCTGCTGCTCTCTGATCGCAAGGCAGACGTTCGTCTTTGGGCTGAGGCAGTGCACGCACTCACGGCACTGCGGCGAGAAGAGCGTGACGACGTGGTCGCCGACTGCAAGCGAGCTGACGTCAGGGCCGATCGCCTCGACGACCCCAGCGCCCTCGTGGCCAAGCACGGTCGGCGCGTAGCCAGAGGGATCGGCGCCTGAGGCGGTGTAGAGGTCTGTGTGGCAGACCCCGCAGGCCGCGAGGCGCACGAGCACCTCGCCACGCTTCGGCTCGGCGAGATCGACATCGGTGACGACGAGCGGGCTGGCGAACTGCTCGAGCACCGCTGCCTTGATCCTCATGACGAAGCCTCCATCCGGTCGATCGCCTGAGGCTATCGCTCTCCTGCGCGAAGGCCCGCAGGAGAGTAGCCTCAAGCTAGTTACATACAACACAAGGAGGATGGAGACGTGGCTGGAGAAGCGCTGTTCCTTGGCTGGGGCCCAGTCGTCAGGGGTCGCGAGCAGGTGGCCCTGAAGGTCTTTCAGGAGACACTCGAGTACTACGGCAAGCTGCAGCAGGAAGGCATGATCGAGAGCTTCGAGCCTGTCCTGATCGCGCCTCATGGCGGCGACCTCGCAGGATTCGTGCTGCTGCGCGGCGAGCGCTCGAAGCTGGACGAGGTCCGCTCGAGCGATGAGTTCGAAACAGCCGTCACCCGTGCGGCCGCGGTCGTCGACAACGTCGGCGTGACCAATGCCTTCACTGGCGACTCGCTTGGCATCACGCTTGGGCGCTTCCAGGCGGCATCGGCGGAGCTCGGCTAGGCAGCTCGCCCCGTCAGATCATCTACTGGATGGGAGTGATCCTCAGAGCGACCTCTGCCAAGCGGCGGACGGGCCTCGAACCCGCGACCTCAAGCTTGGGAAGCTTGCGCTCTACCAACTGAGCTACCACCGCACCGGCGGCCACCACCCGCGAACGCTGCCTGCGAGCCGGCCTTCGACAACGCAACGGTACAGCACCGGCGCTAGTCTCCGAAGCGTGTCTGTCGCCGTTGGGTCCACAAGCGAGGCGCCACAGGACGGAAGCCCTGCGGCAGACGTCGAAGGCGCGGTGCACCGCTATGCCCAGGTCGGCGGGATCCGCATGCACTACGTCGAGGCAGGCCCAGCCGACGGGCCGCTCGTCGTGCTCCTACATGGCTTCCCGGAGTTCTGGTACTCCTGGCGCCGTCAGATCCCGACGCTCGCGGCGGCGGGCCTGCACGTCGTCGCGCCAGACATGCGCGGCTACAACCTCACCGAGAAGCCAAAGGGCTGGCGCAAGTACCGCACCGACGAGCTCTCAGACGACATCGCCGCCCTGATCCGCAGCTTTGGCGTCGAGCAGACGTACCTCGCTGGACACGACTGGGGCGCGGCCGTCGCCTACGCGACGACGATGCGCCATCCCGGGTGCGTGAAGAAGCTCGCGATCCTGAACGTGCCTCACACCGCGCGCATGCTTGCAGGGTTCCGCACGCTGAAGCAGCTGCGCAAGAGCTGGTACATGTTCATGTTCCAGCTGCCCGTGCTGCCAGAGTGGGGCATTGCCCGCGACGGCTACTCCGCAGGCAAGCGCTCGTTGCGGGCAGGCGCGAAGCAGGGCACCTTCAGCGACGAGGACCTGGAGCGTTACGCCGAGGCATGGTCGAAGCCAGGCGCATTGACGGGGATGGTCAACTACTACCGTGCCGCACTGCGCCAGTCTCCCGGCAAAGCGCTCGCCGAGCTGCGGCCGTTCTCGAATCAGACGCTCGTGATCTGGGGCAAGAAGGACATGTATCTCGGCAGCGAGCTTGCGGAGCCCGAAGCGAAGTGGGTGCCAAACGCGCGCGTCGAGTGGATACCCGACGCGACCCACTGGGTCCAGCACGAGGCGGCCGAGCGCGTGAACGAGCTGCTGATCGGGTTCTTCCAGGACTCCTAGACTGCCCGTCGAAGCGCCTTGCTCCGCGCCGTCAGGCGCCTGCCCTCTACCCTTTCGGGGCGCATGAAATCCTTTGTTCCAACCGTATTGGCGACGCTCGCCGGCGCGGCCCTGCTGGGGCTGCTGATCTACGGCGTCACCCACCAGGCGCCAAAGCGCAGCCTCGACCAGGCGATCGCGGAAGGCAATCCGCCGCGGGCGCCCGACGCGACGACGAAGCTGCCGATGCTCTCAGGGTCTGGCAGCGAGTCGCTTGCCTCCTACCGCGGCAAGGTCGTGCTGCTCGACTTCTGGGCATCTTGGTGCGTCGACTGCCAGGAGGAGGCGCACCAGCTGGAGGGCCTCCAGCACAAGCTCGAAGGCCATGACGCGACGATCCTTGGCGTCACCTACCAGGATGTGAGCAAAGACTCGCGAGCGTTCGTGAAGCAGTACGGGCTCTCATACCCGAACCTGCGCGACGGCAACGGCAAGTTCGTGAACTCCTTCGGCACAGAGCAGCTGCCTGAGAACTTCCTGATCGATCGCGAGGGCAAGATCGTCGACATCGCCCGAGGGCCCGTCGAAGCGGCCTTCGTGAAACGCGCGCTCGCGCTCGCGGACGAAGCGTGAGGGCGAGCAGGCTCACCGCGCTGCGCCCTCGCGCAATCACAGGCGCGGCTCTTACAGGCGCGGCCCTCGCGCTCGTCGGCTGCGCGCTGGCGCTGCTCGTCGCCACACCAGGCGCCCTCGCAAGCGCGGCGCACCCCACCCTGCCCGTGATCGAACCCCAGGTGATGTGCGTCACCTGCAAAATCCCGTTGAACGCCGCCGAGTCGCCCGAGGCGACCGATGAGCGGGCGTTCATCTCCGAAGAAATCAAAGCGGGGCGCAACGAAGCCCAGATCAAGCGGGCGCTCGTCTCGCAGTACGGCCCTGCGGTGCTTGCGCTGCCAAGCGCAAAAGGCTTCGACCTCGCCGTCTACATCGTCCCAATCGTCGTCGTGCTCGCGCTGCTTGCGGTCCTCGCGCTGCTGCTGCCGCGCTGGCGGGCAAGCGCTAGGCGCGAGCGCGAAGGCCCAGCGCCCTCGCCGCTGAGCGCAGCCGACGCCGAGCGACTCGATCAGGACATGGCGCGCTTCGACTAGCCGCGAAGGGCTGCGCCCGGCCTTGGCGCCGGCCTCGCGCGCCAGCCCCTGGCTTCGCTACATCTCCTGTGGCGCCTCGATGCCGAGCAGGCTAAGGCCAAGGGTGATCGCCGCGGAGCTCAGCTGACAGAGCGCAAGGCGCGAGGCGCGCAGCTGCGGTGTTGGAGCGTTGAGGATCGGGCAGGCCTCGTAGAAGGCCGAGAAGCTGCCTGCGAGGCCGTAGAGGTAGCCCGTCAGCTTGTGTGGGCGCATGTCGGCGAGCGTCGCCTCGATCGCCGATGGCAGGCGCAGCAGGGCTAGTGCGAGCTCGCGCTCAGGCTCCTGCTCGAGCGCAATCGCGACCGGCCCTGTATGCGGTGCTTCGCCGCGGCGCAGCACCGAGCAGGCGCGCGCGTTCGCGTACTGGAGGTAGACGGAGGTGTTGCCCTCGAGCGAGAGCATGCGCTCGAAGGAGAAGACGTAGTCCTTCTCGCGGTCCGAGCAGAGGTCCGCGTACTTGACGGCGCCGACACCGATCTCGCGCGCGAGCTCCTGCGCGTCGAGCGTGCCGTCGAGTGGGCCGCGTGCCTCGAGCACCTTGCCGGCGCGCTGCACAGACTCCTCGAGCAGGTCGATCAGCCGCACAGGCTCGCCTGAGCGGGTGCGCAGCATCTTGCCGTCCTCGCCAAGCACCGATCCGAACGCGACGTGCTGGGCCTCGATGCCCTCGCGAAGCCAGCCCGCTTCATGGCCGACGGCGAAGACGAGCTCGAAGTGCAGCCGCTGCGGAGCACCGACGACGTAGACGATCTCGCCTGCGTCGAGCTCACGCACCCGGTGCCGCAGCGCAGCGAGATCGGTCGTGTCGTAGCTGTAGGCGCCGTCGGACTTGCGCACGATCAACGGCAGCGGCTGGCCCTCACGACCGGTGAACCCCTGCGGGAAGACGCAGAGCGCGCCATCGCTGTCGATCGCGAGGCCAAGGCGCACCAGTTCGGCGGCGACGTCTGCGAGCTGGGCGTCGTAAGCGCTCTCACCGACGATGTTCTGCGGCCCGAGCTCTACCCCCAGCAGGTCGTAGACCTGCTGGAAGTGGCGCTCCGACTCGGCGACGAGCGCCCGCCAGAGCGTAAGCGTCTCCTCGTCGCCGCCCTGCAGCGAGACGACGCGCCGGCGCGAGCGCTCGGCGAACTCTTCGTCGCCGTCGAACTTCACGCGCGCGGCCTTGTAGAAGTCGCCGAGGTCGCCGATCGCGTGCTCGTCGGCAAGCTCTGCGCCGCCCTCGTCGAGCAGATGCTCGATCAGCATGCCAAAGGGCGTGCCCCAGTCGCCGACGTGGTTCTGGGCGATCACCTCATGGCCGCGGAAGCGCAGCAGCCGCGCAAGCGCGTCGCCGATGATCGTGCTGCGCAGGTGCCCGACGTGCATCTCCTTCGCGACGTTCGGCGCGCTGTAGTCGATCACGACGCGGCTCGTCTGCGAGAGGACAGGCACGCCAAGCCGCGGATCGCTTAGCAGCGCCGCGGCGCGCTCACCAAGCCAGTCGGCGCGCAGTCTCAGATTGATGAAGCCAGGTCCCGCGACGCTTGGCGGCTCGCAGATGTCCTCGACCTGCAGCGTCGCCACAAGCTGCTCGGCAAGCTCGCGTGAGGGGCGCCCAAGCCGCTTCGCAAGCGCCATCGCGGCGTTGCTCTGGTAGTCGAACTCCCATTCGCGCCCAGCCTCGCGGATCACCGCCTGCTCAGGCGCGATCTGCACCTCGAGCGCGCTCGCAGCGGCGCCCACGACGCGCTCGGCGAGCAGCTGGGCGATGTCTGGGCGGTCGCTGGTAGAGGGCGGCATCGGCGCTGAGGTTAGCCTCACGGCGCGAAGGTTGGCGCTTAGTGGTGGTAGGGCTCGCCCGCGATGATCTTGTGGGCCCTGTAGAGCTGCTCGAGCAGCACGACCCAGGCGAGCTGGTGCGGCAGCGTCATCGGGCCGAGCGAGAGCCTGCGGTCGACGCGCGGCAGCTGCGGCGCGCCGAAGGCGCCGCCAAGCACGAACGCAAGATGGCGACCATCCAGACGGCGCTCCTGCAGCAGCTCGCTGAAGGCAACGCTGTCGTACATCTGCCCGTCGGGGTCGAGCAGGCAGACGTAGGCGCCCTGCGGCAGCTGCTTTGCGACCGCGTCGGCGTCGCGCGCCTGCACGAGATCTAGCTGGACGTAGCGCGAGAGCAGCTTCCTGTAGTGGGCGACGTCGTCGAGGTAGGGGACCCTGATCCGCGCCTCCCCCAGCACGCTCACGCGCATGTCGACCACCTGACCGCCCTCACCTGCATTGGTTGCGATACTAGCCTCGTGAACGACCAAGACCAAGGCGCCGAGCGCCACATCAACATACATCTCTCCCCCGAGATCATGGGGGGCGTATACGCCAACTTCGCGAACGTCAGCCACTCCGACTACGAGTTCACGGTGACCTTCGCGCGCGTCGACCACGAGGTCGAGGCCGACGAGGTCCCAGGCGTCGTGGTTTCGCGCGTCAACCTCTCGCCTCGATTCATGCGCGAGCTGATCAACGCGATGGAGGACAACTACTCGAAGTGGCGTACACGTGAGGGAATCAAGAGCCTTCCCGAGTACGGCGGCGAGGGGCCAGGAGCAGAAGCGGGCGACGACAACGCCGCCTAGTGGAGGCCGTGTGAGGGCGATGCGGCGGTGCGCGCAGCACCGACGAATGCGATGAAGGTCGCCATCATCTCGGACATCCACGCAAACCGCCAGGCCTTTGAGGCGGTGCTCGAGGCGGTCGCCGCCTCTGAGGCGCAGGAGCTGTGGTGCCTTGGCGACCTCGTCGGCTATGGCGCCGACCCGGACGCCTGCGTCGAGCTTGCGCGCAGGCATACGGCGGTCTGCCTCGCCGGCAACCACGACCTCGCGGTCGTCGGCAAGCTCTCGCTCGACGAGTTCTCACGCGGCGCGAGCCTCGCCGCGCAGTGGACCCAGGAGGTGATCGCCCCAGAGAACCTCGCCTTCCTCTCGGAGCTCTCGACCTCCTGTCTCGACGAGCCCGTCGGGCTCTACCACGCAAGCCCGCGCGATCCTGTCTGGGAGTACGTGCTCTCATCGCTGCTCGCCGAGCTCTGCCTCGACGTCCAGCGCCATCGCATCTGCCTCGTCGGACATTCGCACGTCGCGCTCTCCTTCAGTCGTAGCGAGGGCAGGCTCGCAAGCGGTGAACCGCAGCGCGCCGGCACCGAGCTCGAGCTCGCCGAGGGCGAGTGGCTGCTCAACCCTGGCAGCGTCGGCCAGCCACGCGACGGCGACCCGCGCGCCGCCTGGCTGCTGCTCGACCTCGACAGCTGGCATGCGCAGTACATGCGCACTGAGTACGACGTCGCAGGGGCCGCCGCGGCGATCCGCGCCGCGCGCCTGCCCGATTCGCTTGCCGAGCGCTTGGGGTACGGTCAATGAGAATGCAAAGGCGGCTCTGCACACGTCTGTCTCTCCCCTGCCTGCTCGCCGCGACGGCGGTGCTGCTCTGCTCCTGCGGCGGCTCTGGCAAAGGCCTGATCCCGATCGCGAACGCCGGGCCCCTCAGGCAGGACTTCGAAGCGGTCGCGCGCGCTGCCAAGCAGGGCGAAGGCAACTGCGCCGTCACGCAGCAGGCGATCGACAAAACCGAACGCGACTTCGAGACGCTGCCGCAGGGCGTCGACGAAGGCCTGCGCTCGCATCTGAGCGAAGGCATCGAAAATCTTGCTGCACGCGCGCTGCTGCTCTGCGAACAGCCAGGCGTCAGCAAAACCGAGACGCAGACGAGCTCAACGGAAGAGATCACCGAAACGACGACGACGGAAACCGAAGAAGCGGTGGAAACGCAAGACACCGAAACGTTGTCGAGCAGCAGCTACACGCCGCCAGAAGAAGAACAGGAAGAAGAAGGCTACGAAGCGACCGGTGGCGAACAGGCGCCACCCGAAGGCGCCCAGGGCGTGGGTCCGACCGGCGAAGGGCCGCCAGGGCACTACGAAAACGGGGGCGTGCCGTGAGCGCGTCTGAGCAGAGCAGCGCGATGCGCAGAAGCGAAAGCGCAGGCGTGCCATGAGCGCGACCGAGATCGCGGGGCGCTACAAGCTCGAGGGCAGGCTCGGCTTCGGCGGCATGTCGACGGTGCACCTCGCGCTCGATGCGCGGCTGGAGCGCAAGGTCGCGGTCAAGCTGCTCGCTGAGCACCTCGCCGACGACCCGACTTTCGTCTCGCGCTTCAAGCGCGAGGCCCAGGCGGCGGCGCGCCTGATCCACCCGAACGTCGTCCAGATCTTCGACTCTGGCCAGGACGAGCGCAGCGGCCAGTACTTCATCGTGATGGAGTACATCGAGGGCAAGTCCTGCGCAGAGATCCTCAGGGACGACGGCTGGGTCGAGGTCGAGGAGGCCGTCTCGATCCTCGAACAGGCCTGCGAGGGCCTCAACTACGCCCACCGCCACGGGGTCGTGCATCGCGACGTGAAGCCAGGCAACCTGCTGCGCTCGCGCGAAGGCGAGGTGAAGCTCGCCGACTTCGGGATCGCAAAGGCGACCGAGCAGTCGAGCATCACCCAGGTCGGCTCCGTGCTTGGCACCGCCGCCTACCTCGCGCCTGAGCAGGCGCGCGGCGAGGAGGCTGGACCACGAGCCGACATGTACGCGCTTGGCGTCGTCGCCTACCAGCTGATCTCAGGCCGCCTGCCCTACGACGCGAGCTCGCTCACGGAGCTCGCCCTGAAGCAGCAGCAGGAGGAACCCCAGCCGCTCGACGAGATCGTCGCGGGCGTGAAGGGCGAGCTCTCAGAAGCGGTCGCGATCGCGCTCTCGCTCGACCCGCGCGACCGCTATGAGACGGCGCGCGAGATGGGCGACGCCGTGAGCGCCGCCGCGCGCGGAGTCGCGCCTCGCGGCGGGCGCCGGGGACGACATGCGACGCAGGCGACGAGCCTGCTCTCCGCAGGCGGCAGCGACTGGGGACGGCCCGCGACCGCGGTGACGCCGCGGCGTCCGCGGCCAGGGCCCGCGCGCGCGCCTCAGGTGCAGCCCGTAGCCGAAGCCGACCAGCCCTCGCACACGCGCCGACGCGTGATCGCGACGCTGCTTGGGCTGCTGGTGCTCGCGGCGGTGATCGTCGCGGCGATCGTCTTCCTCGCCCCCTCCTCGACGGAAATCCGCCTGCACGAAGTCGTCTTCCCGAACGTGAAGCGCTCCGCGCAAGCGCTCGTCAACCTCGTCGAGGAAAACACGCAGTAGGCCAGCCAAGACCGAGGGCGGCGCGCACAGGCGCAGCTTCAGGCCGCGAGGCCGTAAGAGCTGGCCGCGGCTTCAGGCCATGAGACCGTAGGGCTCGGCGCCCGCCCGCAGCGCCGCCGCGACCTCGTCGAGGCGGCCGGCGATCACCGCCTCGCGCAGGCTCCGCATCAACGCGACGATGAAGGCGAGGTTGTGGGCGGTGATCAGGCGCATACCGGTGATTTCGCGCGAGCGCACGAGATAGCTCAGGTAGGCGCGCGAGAGCCCTGAGGCGCAGGCGGGACAGGGACAGCCCTCGATCAGCGGCGCCGGGTCCTCGCGCAGCCCGGACTTCGCAAGATCGAGTCGCCAGCGCGCCTGCGGGTCGGCGACGAGCGCTGTGCCATGCCTGCCGAGGCGCGTTGGCATCGCGCAGTCGAAGGTGTCGACGCCAAGCTCGACCCCCCTGATCAGGTCGTCGACGTCGCCGATCCCAAGCAGGTGCCTTGGCAGGTGCTCATGCTCGCCGCCAAGCTCGGCGAGTGCGAGGCCGACGACCTCGTGCATCTGCTGCTTGTCGGCGCCAAGCGAGCCGCCGATCGCGACGCCGTCGCAGCCGCTGCCGGCGACGGTCGCGCTCGACTCGCGCCGCATGTCCTCGTAGACCCCGCCCTGGACGATCCCATAGACGAGCTGCCAGCTTGGCGCGTGCTCGCGCTGCCATGTGAGGCAGCGCTGCAGCCAGCGGTGCGTGCGCTCGGTCGAGCGGGCCGTGTAGTCGCGGTCGACGTGGAATGGCGTGCACTCGTCGAAGACGAGCGCGATGTCAGAGCCAAGCGCCGCCTGCACGGCCATCGAGCCCTCGGGCGAGAGGAAGCGCTCACCACCGTCGATGTAGGAGCGGAAGCGCACGCCCTCCTCCTCGATCGCGAGGATCGCGCCTTCGCGCTCACGGTCGTTGCGCGAGGGCCGCGCCTTGATCTCGTCGGCGACGGTGCCATGGCCCATCGAGAAGACCTGGAAGCCGCCTGAGTCGGTGACGATCGGGCCGTCCCAGCCCATGAAGGCGTGCAGCCCGCCAAGTCGCTCGATCAGCTCGTGACCGGGGTTCAGCATCAGGTGGAAGGTGTTGCCAAGCACGATCTCGCAGCCAAGCGCCTTCACGTCGCCTGGCAGCAGTCCTCTCACGGTCGCGGTGCTGGCGAGTGGCACGAAGGCGGGGGTGTGGATTACGCCGTGGGCGGTCCGCAGCGTGCCTGCGCGGGCGCCTGACGATGCCCCAGACGCAGGCGAGGCCGCCGCGCCACGCGCGGATGAGCCAGATCGCCCGCCAGACGCCGGCGAGGCCGCCGACGAGGCACCACGCGCCTCGATCGTGAAGACCTCCGGCTTCGATACGGGTGTGGGCGCAGACGCAGGCACAGATGCGGCATCCTAGACGTGGTGCTCGCTTCGATCATCGACGTGAACCACCTCGTCCAGGTGGCTGGCTACCCATTGCTGTTCGTGCTCGTGATGGCGGAGTCGGGCGGCGTGCCTGTGCCAGGCGAGACCGCCCTGATCGCAGGGGCCGTGCTCGCGAGCCAGGGCAAGCTCTCGATCCCGCTCGTGATCGCGATCGCCGCCGCCGCCGCGATCGTCGGCGACAACATCGGCTATCTGATCGGCCGGCGCGGCGGGCGCTGGCTGCTCGAGCGCCCTGGGCCATTCCACCGCCAGCGCCTCGAGGTGCTCGCGACTGGTGAGCCGTTCTTCGAACGCCATGGGCCAAAGGCGGTCTACTTCGGTCGCTTCCTGCTTGGGCTGCGCACCTGGGCCTCATGGCTCGCCGGCGCGACGAAGATGCGCTGGCGCACCTTCGCGCTCTGGAACGCCCTCGGCGGCATCTCCTGGGCCTGCCTGATCGGGATCCTCGCCTACTACGTCGGGCACTCAGCCGAAAACGCGCTGAGCACGTTCGGGATCTTCGGCCTGATCGCCGTCGCAATCGCCGTGATCGGCGGCTTCATCGCGCATCGCATGCACAGGCGCGCGCAGGCGCGCAAGGCAGAGGCGAGGAAGTAGCGAGGCTCCTCAGCAGCAGCGGCAGGGAGCGGCAATGCGCTCCCAGAGCTCGGCGAGCGTGCCGAGCTCTTGTTCTGAGAAGAGCGAGAGGAAGTGCTCTCTCACGACGCCGCGGTGCGTGCTGCGGGCCGCACAGAGGCGTTCCCTGCCGGCGGCGGTGAGGCAGGCGTAGGCGCCGCGGGCGTCGTGTTCGCAGGAGCAGCGCTCGAGCAGGCCCTCGCGCTCGAGCCTGTCGACGAGCCGCGTCAGCCCACTGCGCGACATCTGCGCCTGCTCGGCGAGGTCGCACATGCGCATACGGCCCTGATCGGAGACCTCGAGCTGACTGAGGACCTCGTAAGAGGTCATCGGCAGCCCATGCTGGCTCTCCAACTCCGCGTCGAGCAGCTTCGCTAGCGAGGCGTGCGCCCTCAGCAGGCCGCGCCATGCGCGCAGCTCGTGTTCGTCGAGCTCCCTTTCCTTCGCGCCATTGCTGCCAATCGCGTCGTCGTCAGCGCAGGGGGCGAGGTTCGCGAGGCCGGCGACTTTGGACGCTGGGGTCCCCTGCGGGTACTCGACAGGCTCCACGTATTCTGGCGTGGCCTCCAGGGCGATCTTGACTGCCATCCCAGCTCCCATAATGGGCATCCAAACGCGATTTACGCTGGATCTCTGGGATCGAACATAGCAGCGTTGCGCCGTGTTGCTCGCCAAGCCCACCACATCATCAGCGGCTGCAACGGCAACCTTGCATAGAGCGCCCAGCGCGGAATCGACTTGAAGCGCTCCGGCGCAAGCGCCATGTAGAGGTTCGCGGGGAAGACCGCGGCGAGCAGGGCGACGATCCAGAGCCCGGCGGGCCTGCGCGTGCGCGGCGCCAGCGCGCCAAGGCCACCGACGATCTCGGCGACCCCGCTGACCGCGACGATCGCGGCCGGATCGCCAAACCCTGGCGGCACGATCTTGCGGTAGAAGCCAGGCGAGACGAAGTGGTTGACGCCGGCGAGCGTGAAGAAGAGGCCAAGCAGCCTCGCCGAGCGGCTCCTGCCCGCCCGCGGAGCGCTCATCGGTGCGGCGCTCATCGGTGCGGCGCTCGTCGCCTGATCGGCGCTCATCGATCCTCCTCCAACAGCGATTTGCCCGTCATCTCCTGCGGCTGGTCGACGCCGAGCAGCTGCAGCAGCGTCGGCGCGACGTCGGCGAGCACGCCCTCGCGCTGGCTGACGGAGACCCCGTCGGCGGTCACGATCAGCGGCACGGGGTTGAGCGAGTGCGCGGTGTTCGGGCTGCCGTCGGGCTCGAGCATGTGGTCGGAGTTTCCATGATCCGCGGTAACGACGCAGGCGCCGCCCGCCTCGTGGACCGCGCGCACGACCTCGCCAAGGCAGCGATCGACGGTTTCGACGGCGGCGACGGCGGCTCCGATCACGCCGGTGTGGCCAACCATGTCGGCGTTCGCGAAGTTGATCACGCCAAGCCGCGGGCGCTCCGCCCGCCAGGCCTCGACGAACGCCTGCGCCGCCTCGGGAGCGCTCATCTGCGGCTTGTGATCGTAGGTCGGCACATCGCGCGGGGAGGGTACGAGCTCACGCCGTTCACCTGCCATCGGCGTCTCGACGCCGCCGTTGAAGAAGTAGGTGACGTGTGGATACTTCTCGGTCTCGGCGACGTGCAGCTGACCGCCGCCGACCGACGCCAGCACGGCCGCGAGCGTTGTCGCCGGCCTGTCTGGCGGGAACGCGACCGGGTAGGGCCAGCCCCCCTCGTACTCGGTCAGCGTCGTCAGCCACTCCACAGGCTGCGCGCCGCCGCGATCGATCTCGCTGAAACCTGGCTCGGCGAGGGCGCGCACGATCTCGCGCATCCTGTCTGGCCTGAAGTTGAAGCAGACGACGCTGTCGCCAGGGCGTATCGCTGAGTCCTCGGCGATCAGCGTCGGCTCAATGAACTCGTCGGTCTCGCCGCGCTCGTAGGCGGCCTGCACCGCCGCGGCGCCGCTGCTCGCACGGTGGGGCGCCTGCGCATGCACGAGCAGGTCGTAGGCGCGCTGTGTGCGCTCCCAGCGACTGTCCCTGTCCATCGCCCAGTAGCGGCCGAGCACTGATCCCACGCTTGCGCCTGGCAGGGCGTCGAGCTCGGAGAGGAAGCCCTCGCCTGAGTGCGGCAGCGTGTCGCGCCCGTCCGTGAAGGCGTGGATGAAGATCTGCGCCTCAGGCGCGAGCAGGCCGCCGAGCGCGACCAGGGCGCGCAGGTGCGCAAGCGAGGAGTGCACCCCGCCATCGGAGACGAGGCCAAGCAGGTGGATGCGCGTTGCGCCGCTGAGCGCCGCCTGCAGCGCGGCGTTCGCGCCAAGCGAGCCGTCTGCGATCGCATCGTCGATGCGCACGAGGTCCTGCCTCACGACCGCGCCTGCGCCAAGGTTCAGGTGCCCCACCTCGGAGTTGCCCATCTGCCCTTCGGGCAGGCCGACGGCTTTGCCGCAGGCCTTCAGCGTCGTGTGCGGAAAGCGTTCCCAGAGCTCGTCGAAGACGGGCGTGTCGGCGAGCGAGACGGCATTGCCTGGGCCAGGCTCGGCAAGGCCCCAGCCGTCGAGCACGATCAGGCAGGCGCAGGGCAGCGGCAGGCCGCTGGACGCGCCGTCGCCGCGAGGCTCGCTCACAGCAGTTCGCCCTCAGGCATTGCCCGCCGCCGCGCCGGCGGCGACGATCGCCGCGAAGGAGTCGACCTCCAGCGAGGCGCCGCCGATCAGGGCGCCGTCGACGTCTGGCAGCGACAGCAGCTCGGCTGCGTTCTCAGGCTTCACCGAGCCGCCGTAGAGGATCCGGGCGCGCTCGCCGACGTCTGGGCCGCCGCCGGGGATCGCGGCGGCGTCGCTCAGCAGCGCCCTGATGAAGGAGATCGCCTCCTGGGCCTGCTCGGAGGTCGCGACCTTGCCGGTGCCGATCGCCCAGATCGGCTCGTAGGCGATCGCGACCATCGGCAGCTCCTCGGGGCTGAGGCCGGCGAGGTTCTCGCGCAGCTGATGGCGCAGCCTGCGTTCGGTCTCCCCCTCTTCGCGCTCCTGCTCGCTCTCGCCGACGCAGAGGATCGGCGCAAGGCCCGCCCGCAGCGCCGCGGGGACCTTCTGGGCCAGCGACTTGTCCGTCTCGGCGAAGAGCTGGCGCCGCTCGGAGTGGCCAAGCACGACGCCCTGGACGCCGATCTCGCAGAGCATCGGCGCGGAGACCTCGCCGGTGAACGCGCCCTCAGGCTGCTCGTGCATGTTCTGGGCGTAGATCTCGACGCGCGAGCCGCGCGCCGAGTCGACCATCGCGCGTAGGTCCGTGAAGGGCACGCAGAGCGCGACGTCGACGCCGTCGACAGCGGAGAGCTTTGGCAGCAGGCCCTGGATGAAGTCCTCAGCCTCGCGCTCCGTCTTGTACATCTTCCAGTTGCCCGCGACGAGCGGCGTGCGGGATGCCGCCGGGGATGCCGCCATCAGGCCACCCCTGCCCCGTCGAGCGCCTCGACGCCGGGCAGCCTGCGGCCCTCGACGAGCTCGAGCGTCGCGCCGCCGCCGGTCGAGAGGTGGTCGACCGCGCCCGTCAGCCCGAAGCGCGAGAGCGCCGCGGCGGAGTCGCCGCCGCCGACGACGGTCAGCCCCTCCGCTGCTGCGATCGCGTCGGCGACCGCGCGCGTGCCTGCGGCGAAGGGCTCCATCTCGAAGGCGCCCATCGGGCCGTTCCAGAAGGTCGTGCCTGCGCCTGCGATCCGCTCGGCGTAGAGGCGCGCGGAGCGCGGGCCGATGTCGAGGCCCATCCAGCCCGCTGGCACGTCGACGCCGTCGAGCGCCTCGGTGCTCGCATCGGGTGCGAAGCGATCGCCGATCACGACGTCGCAGGGCAGCAGCAGCTCGGCTGCTCCATGTCCCGCCGCGTGGCGCAGCAAAGCCCTCGCGTGCTCGACGTCCTCGGCGTCGCAGAGCGAGTCGCCGACCTCGTGCCCCTGGGCAGCGAGGAACGGGAAGGCCATCGCGCCGCCGACGAGCACCGCGTCCGCGAGCTCGAGGAACCTGTCGATCACGCCGATCTTGTCCGCTACCTTCGCGCCGCCGATCACCGCGACCAGCGGGCGCTGTGGGTCCTTCAGGATCTCGCCGAGGATCTTCACCTCACGTTCGAGCAACAGGCCCGCCGCGTGTGGCAGCAGATGCGCGACGCCCTCGGTCGAGGCGTGCGCGCGGTGCGCGGTGCCGAAGGCGTCGTTGACGTAGACGTCGGCGAGCGACGCCAGCTCGCGCACGAGCCCAGGGTCGTTGTCGGTCTCGCCGGGCTCGAAGCGCACGTTCTCCAGCAGCAGGACCTCGCCTGGCGCAAGCGCCTCGGCGAGCTCACGCGCCTGCTCGCCGACGACCGCGGGGGCGAGCTGCACGTCGGCCTCCAGCAGCTCGGCCAGGCGCGCCGCGACCGGCTTCATCGAGAAGGCCGGGTCCCTGCCCTCGGGCCGCCCGAGGTGCGAGACGAGCACGACGCTCGCGCCGCGGCGCCGCAGCTCCCTGATCGTCGGCAGCGCCTCGACGATGCGCGTGTCGTCGGCCACCTCTGGCCCACCGTCCTCGCCCTCCTGCAATGGGACGTTGAAGTCGACTCTGACGAGGGCCCGCCTGCCCCCGAGGTCGAGGTCGCCGAGGCTTCTCATCGCCAACGCCGCAGTCCTCACAGCACCCGCTGGACGAGATCGACGAGGCGGTTGGAGTAGCCCCACTCGTTGTCGTACCAGGCGACGACCTTCACCATCGTGCCCTCCATCACCGCGGTCAGCTGGGCATCCACTATCGCGGACAGCGGCGAGCGCACGATGTCGGAGGAGACGATCGGCTCCTCGGTGTAGCCGAGGAAGCCCGCGAGCGACCCGCTCTCCGAGGCAGCCTTCAGCGCCGCGTTGACCTCCTCGACGCTCGTGCTGCGCGAGCACTCGACGGTCAGGTCGACGACCGAGCCGGTCGGGACGGGGGCGCGCACCGCGAAGCCGTGCAGCTTGCCCGACAGCTCTGGGATCACCGCGCCGATCGCCTTCGCCGCGCCGGTCGAGGCGGGGATCAGGTTGATCGCCGCGGCGCGCGCGCGGCGCAGGTCGCTGTGCGGCAGGTCCTGCAGGCGCTGGTCCGCCGTGTAGGCGTGGATCGTCGTCATCAGGCCATGCTCGATGCCGACGGCGTCGTGCAGCACCTTCGCGACAGGCGCGAGGCAGTTCGTCGTGCAGGACGCATTGGAGATGACCTCGTGCTGCTCGCGATCGTAGGCCTCGTCGAAGTTCACGCCAAGCACGACGGTCACGTCAGGATCGCTCGCAGGCGCCGAGATCACGACCTTCTTCGCGCCGCCCGCAAGGTGCTTGGCGGCATCGTCGCGTTTCGTGAACCTGCCCGTCGACTCGATCACGACGTCGACGCCGAGGTCGGCCCAGGGCAGGGCGCCTGGGTCGGTCTGCGCGAGCACCGCGATCTCCTGCCCGTCGACGTGCAGACGCTCGCCCGCCTGCTCGACGGCGCCCTTGTAGGGGCCAAGGATCGAGTCGTACTTCAGAAGATGCGCGAGCGTCGCGGCGTCGGTCAAGTCGTTGACGGCGACCCACTCGATGTCCGCGTTGCGCTCCTGAGCGGCGCGCAGGACGTTCCGACCGATGCGGCCGAATCCGTTGATCCCGACACGTAAGGGCATGCCTTCGAAAGCCTCCTGAGCGATGGAAAGAACGAGGCCGGGCCAAGGGGGTTGACGGGGCCTGCTCTACTTCGCCCGGCGTGTGTGCCGAAGGCTATCAGGCGTCGCGCAGGCGCCAGCGTCGCGCCGCGGGCGCTAAGCGTCGCGCAGGCGCTTGTCGATGTCGCGATGGCTCACGGTCACGCCGAGCGAGTCCCACTCGCGGTAGCGATCCGCGAGGTGCTCGGCGATCGCGACCGAGCGGTGGCGCCCGCCGGTGCAGCCGACGGCGACGACGAGATGCGACTTGCCCTCGGCGACATACTGGGGCAGCAGGAAGTCGAGCAGCCCGTGCAGGCGCTCGTAGAGCTCGTCGAGCCTGCCGTCCTGGCCGACGTGCTCGACGACGCGCGGGTCGTGGCCGGTCAGCTCGCGCAGGCGCGGCTCATAGTGGGGGTTCGGCAGGAAGCGCACGTCGAAGGCGAGGTCCTCGTCGCGCGGCGGCCCGTGCTTGAAGCCGAAGCTCATGAACGTCACCGCGAGCCTGCCGACTGGCCTGCGCGGCAGCACCTCTTCGGCGATCCGGCGCCGCAGCATCGTCGCGGAGAAGCCCGTCGTGTCGATCACGACGTCGGCGCGGGCGCGCAGCGACTCCAGCAGCGCGCGCTCTGCCTGCACGCCCTCGGCGATGCTGCCCTCAGGCGCGAGCGGGTGGCGCCGGCGCGTCTCCTTGTAGCGGTTGACGAGCGTCTCGGAGTCGGCGTCGAGGAACAGCATCCTGTGCTCGATGCCACGCTGCTGCAGGCTGCTGACGACAGCGAGCAGGGCCTCGAAGTAGACGCCCCCGCGCACGTCGCAGACGACTGCCGCATCCTCGACCTTCGAGCCGCCGTGCACGAACAGGCGCACGAGCGACTCGATCATCTCTGGCGGCAGGTTGTCGACGCAGAAGTAGCCTGCGTCCTCGAAGACGTTCATCGCCGTCGACTTGCCAGCACCGGAGTAGCCGGTGATCACGACGAGGTTCTGCAAGGGCGAGTCGGCCGCCGTCCTGCCGGCGGCCCGCAGCGGCCTCAGTGGCTTCAGAACTGCCATCGCGTCCACTGATTGTGCCGCGCGCAGCGGATGCGCACGTCACATGTTGGTGAAGATGGGTGGGGGAAGAGCCGGCATCGCCGCATGCGGCGATGCCTGGGGTCGCACATGTGCGACCCCACCGAGTGGCGCATGCGCAACTCGGCCGACTGGCGTATACGCCAG
>DASXDO010000009.1:0-155812 GCA_036490555.1 Solirubrobacteraceae bacterium
TACGGCCCCGCATTCCAAGGTTTGACGGCGGCGTGGCGCTGCGGCGACCAGCTGCTCGCAGAGGTCACACTGCCCGAAGACCAGCCGCAGCAGACCGACTCGTTCACCATCCACCCCGCGCTGCTCGACAGCGCGCTGCATCCAGCGCTCCTGCTGGCGGACCAGGCAGCGAGCCCTGGCGAGCGGGGCCCGCGCGTCCCGTTCTCCTGGAACGGAGTGGCAGTCACCCCGATAGGCGCGTCACGTCTACGCGTATGTGTGCGGTCGAGCGAGAGCGAAAACGCGATCACGCTCACGGCCGCCACAGACACCGGCCAGCTCGTCTTTACGGCCGACTCCATGGCAACCCGCACCATCCCCGCCGACCAACTCGCGCGGCTACGCGGCCAAGGCGCCACCGCGCAGGACGCGCTGTTCCGCGAGCGATGGATCGCCCTGCGAGCTCTAGGTGCGGCAACGGAGATTGGGCAGTGCGCCGTGATCGGCAAGTCTGGCTCATGGTTGGCGGCCGCAGCCAAGGATGGCGGGCGGCCAGTGATGAACTTCGAGGATCTCGCTGCGCTACGAGGCGAGCTCGATGCTGGCACAGCGGGACCCGAGGTCGTGTATCTCGACGCTACGCCTGGGCCTGCTCCAGCAGGTACAAACGGTGGAGCGACCGACGTACCCGACCGAGTGCTGGACCAAGCCGCCCATGTGCTTGAGACCGTTCAGGAATGGATTGCCGACGAGCGACTGCAGCAATCACGACTGGTCGTCGTCACTGAACGTGCCGTGGTCGCCAATGCGGAGGCGCGCCTAGATCACCTAGCTGGCGCCGGCATCTGGGGGCTGATGCGCTCGGCTCAGACAGAGAATCCGAACCGATTCGTCTTAGTTGACGTTGATAGCCAGGATGCCTCAATCAAGCTGCTGCAGGAGGCAGTCGCGACCGCTGATAGCGACCCACAGCTCGCTCTTCGCCAAGGCAAGCTGCTCGCGCCAAGGCTTGCGCGCGTCAGCGGCAGCGAGCGCGACGCGGGCACTGAGCCGGGCGCAGAGGATAAGCTCGTGGGAGAGATCTGGGACCCGGAACGCACGGTGCTGATCACTGGCGGCACCGGCCTGCTGGGCGGGCTTCTTGCACGCCACCTCGTCGGCGAGCACGGCATGCGCAGCCTGCTGCTCGCCAGCCGACAAGGCAAAGACGCTTCACAAGCTGAACAGTTACGGGAGGACCTCGAACGCCTCGGCGCCCGTGTCGAGATCACCGCATGTGACGTTAGTGATCGCAAGGCACTGCGCAAGCTCTTGCGCAGTATCCCCAAGGAGCATCCGCTTGGCGCCGTCGTTCACGCCGCCGGCGCGCTCGATGACGGAGTGATCCAGTCGCTCACCCGCGAGCGGCTGCAACGTGTACTCGCTCCAAAGGTCAACGCCGCCTGGCATCTGCACCAACTCACCGAGCAGCACGATCTCAATGCGTTTGTGATCATCTCTTCCGCGGCCGGCATGCTGGGCAGCCCCGGCCAAGCGAACTACGCCGCCGCGAATGCGTTCCTAGATGCGCTCGCGAGCCATCGTCGTGCGCGAGGCCTCCCCGCCACTTCGATCGCATGGGGATTATGGGCGCCAACCAGCGACCTCACTAGCAGCCTGACCGATGTCGCGCATGCCCGGATGCAACGCTTCGGCCTGCGGGCCCTAACGGTGGAGCAGGGCCTCGAGCTCTTCGACCGCGCCGTGGCCACCAATGAACCACTGGTGCTTGCCGCGCCGCTCGACCGCGCGACGCTGCGCACTCAGGCCCAGCGAGGAGTCTTGTCACCGCTGCTGCGTGAGTTGATCCGCGTCCCACCGTCCCGCGCGCCAGACGCGACTCGGTCCCTCGCACACCGTCTCGCCGAACATCCGCAAGCAGAACACCAGCGCATCGTCCTTGATCTCCTCCGCACCGAGATCGCCGGCGTTCTCGCGCATCCGAATCCGCGGAGCATCGATCCCCATCGCAGCTACAAGGAACTCGGTTTCGATTCTCTGACGGCCGTCGAACTGCGCAATCGTCTCAACACCGTGACAGGATTGCGTCTCGCCGCAAGCCTCATCTTCGACCATCCGACCCCCACCCAAACTGCAAAGCACATACTCGACGAGGCGCGCAACGATGACAGCCACGAGGCGCTCGTAGATGCGCATATCGACGCGCTCAAGGGTGCTATCGCAGCGATAGCACCCGAGCACGACGCACGGCGACGGATCACGGCCCGGCTCCAAGCGCTCCTCGGGCTACTCGACACATCCGATGTCGCCGCCGACCGCGCCAGCGTTGAGCAGCGACTGACCTCCGCGTCAGCCGACGAAGTGCTCGCGTTCATCGATCGCGAGCTCCGTTGAGGAAAGTTGCTCAGAAGTGCCTTCCCTACGTAGCCTGCAGTGCGCCATGACTAAGGGGCACCCGTAATGGCTGCAGACCACGACACAACGACGGCCGATCCCAAGACCCTCGACTATCTCAAGCGTGTCAGCCTGGATCTCTACGTCGCACGCCAGCGTCTCGCTGAGATCGACCAACCGATAGCGATCGTCGGGATGAGCTGCCGCTACCCGGGCGACGTCCGCTCGGCAGAGGACCTTTGGGATCTCGTGGCTCGTGGCGGCGACGCGATAGATGGCTTTCCAACCAACCGCGGCTGGGATCTCGACGCCCTCTACGACCCGGACCCCGAACATCCCGGTACGAGCTACGCC
This sequence comes from Solirubrobacteraceae bacterium, assembly GCA_036490555.1. Classification (GTDB taxonomy): domain Bacteria; phylum Actinomycetota; class Thermoleophilia; order Solirubrobacterales; family Solirubrobacteraceae; genus Palsa-744. The sequence goes on from DASXDO010000009.1 coordinate 2,728, forward strand.
CGCCATGGCGGATTCCTAGACGACGTCGCTGAGTTCGACGCAGGCTTCTTCGACATCAGCCCCGGGGAGGCGCTCGCGATGGATCCCCAACAGCGGCTCCTGCTCGAAGCGGCGTGGGAGGCCCTCGAAGACGGCCGGATCGCGCCCGACACGCTGCGCGGACATCAAACCGGAGTGTTTGCCGGGGTTATGTACCACGACTATGGGATGCTCGCCGGCACACTGAGTGCGAACCTTGAGGCGCACCTGGGCACTGGCACAGCAGGCAGCGTTGCCTCTGGTCGCATCTCGTATGTGCTCGGCCTCGAGGGGCCGGCAGTCACGATCGACACCGCCTGCTCCTCCTCCCTCGTTGCCATTCACCTTGCGTGCAGCGCGCTGCACGCGGACGAGTGCGCGCTTGCGCTCGCTGGCGGAGCTACTGCGCTTGCCTGGCCTGGGCTCTTCATCGGACTCTCGCGCCAGCGCGCTCTCTCGACAGATGGGCGATGCAAGTCGTTCGCTGACGCGGCAGACGGCGCCGGCTTCTCCGAGGGCGTCGGCATGGTGGTTCTCGAGCGGCTGTCGGACGCCCATCGCAACGGCCACCACGTGCTGGCCGTGATACGTGGCAGCGCCGTCAACCAGGACGGTGCAAGCAACGGGCTGACCGCGCCCAGCGGACCATCGCAGCAGCGGGTCATCACTCAGGCCCTCGCCTGTGCGGGCCTCGCGCCTGCGGAGGTCGAAGCAGTCGAGGGCCACGGCACAGGAACGGCGCTGGGCGACCCGATGGAGGTTCAAGCGCTGCTCGCGACTTATGGGCAGGAGCGCCCCGACGGGCAGCCATTGTGGCTTGGATCGATCAAGTCCAACATCGGCCATACACAGGCAGCCGCAGGCGTTGGGGGGCTGATCAAGATGGTGAAGGCTCTCGAGCACGAAGTGCTGCCCACGACGCTGCACGTCGATCGACCTTCGAGGAAGGTCGACTGGTCTGGCGGCCACGTGCAGCTGTTGACCGAGCCGATCGAGTGGCCACGGAATGGCCAACCGCGCCGAGCGGGCATCTCCTCGTTCGGGGTCAGTGGCACGAACGCGCACGTCATTATCGAGGAGGCTCTGCCACCGTCCAGCGAGAGTCAGCCCGACGAGTCCCTATTGGCAAGCGATCCGACCTCGAGTGGGGTTGCTCCAAACCAATTCGGTTCGAGCAGCGCTGAACAACATCCCTTCGACACGGCGAGCATTGCACCGTGGGTTCTCTCGGGCAAGGGCGAGAGAGGCCTCCGAGCTCAAGCTGCGCGTCTCTTCGAGTTCGCGGCCGAGAACCCTCAGCTTGACGCGGCGGGCATCGCTGCCTCTCTCACTGATCGGGCCCAAATGAGTCACCGAGCCGTGCTGCTAGGCGAGGGTCGCACGCAGCTTCTGTCAGGGCTAGAAGCAGTGGCCGGCGGGCGCTCTCATGTCGATGTCCTGGAAGGTGTCGCAGGTGCCGCGCACGAGGTTGTGTTCGTGTTTCCCGGACAGGGGCCGCAATGGGCTGGAATGGGGGTTGAGCTGCTTCGCAGCTCGCCTCTGTTCGCGGCTGAGATGCATTGCTGCGATGAGGCACTCCGCGAGTTCGTCGACTGGTCGCTCGTGGATGTGATCCGTGACGAGCAAGGATCACCTGATATGGACTCGATCGAGGTTCTACAGCCAGTTCTGTTCGCCGTGATGGTCTCGCTTGCGGCTCTATGGCGCGCCTGTGGCGTCGAGCCGGCAGCCGTGGTCGGCCACTCCCAGGGCGAGATTGCGGCTGCCTATGTGGCCGGAGGGCTTTCCCTACAGGACGCCGCCCGCGTTGTCGCTCTTCGTAGCCGTGCGCTCGCCCGCCTGCGCGGCGCCGGGATCATTGCCTCGATCGGCTTGAGCGCCGCCGAGCTCGAGCCGCGCCTGTCGTGCTTCGATGGCCGCCTTTCGATTGCGTCCATCAACGGTCCTGCGTCCGTCGGAGTCGCGGGCGACGAGCGGGCTGTGCGTGAGCTTGTCGGTGAACTGAAGGCAGAGGGAGTACGGGTACAGGAGATCGCGTCCACCGTCGCCTCGCACTCGCCGAGCGTCGAGCCCCTCAAGAGCGAAGCGCTCGAACTGCTATCCGCGATCGAACCGCGATCCGCGACTGTGCCGCTGTACTCGACCGTCACCGCGACATTGCTCGACAGCGCGCAGATGGACGCCGAGTACTGGTACGAGAATATGCGCCAGCCGGTGCGATTCGAGGCCGTCACACGCTCGCTGCTCGAGGACGGCTTCCGGACCTACGTCGAGGTCAGTCCACATCCCGTACTCAGCCTTGTCCTGCAAGAAACGATCGACGACGAGCACGGTGCCAACAGCGGCGCCTTGATCGTCGGATCGCTTCGTCGCAACGAAGGGGACGCCGGGAGTTTCCTTCGCTCACTGGGTGAGCTATGGGCCGGCGGGGGCACCGTGAGTTGGAAGGCGGCGCTCGGCGATCCATCACGGGGGCAGCGAGTGCGACTTCCTACCTACGCTTTCGACCGACAACGCCACTGGCTTGAAGGAACGCCACTGCGGGATGGAGCGCTCGGGGCTGCTGGGCAGCTCTCCAGTGGTCACCCGCTACTCGCAGCGGTCGTGCCACTCGCCGACAGCGACAGGTTCGTCCTCACGGGGCGTCTGTCGCTGAGCACACATCCCTGGCTCGCCGAACACGCGATGCTCGGCACCGTACTGCTGTCAGCAGCTGGCTTCATCGAGCTGGCTTGGCACGCCGCCACCCAAGTCGGCTGCCAGACCGTAGAGGAACTCACGCTCGATCAGCCCCTCTTGATCCCACAAGACGCGGGCGTCCAGATCCAGATCTCGGTGGATCAGGCAGCCGGGGACGGGCGGCGAAGTATCGCCATCTACGCGCGGCCAGAGACGAGCGACGACAACGTAAGCGCAAGCGCGTGGACATGCCACGCGAGCGGCGTCCTCGGAGCGACTCCACGCTCGAACCCCGCTCCGCGAGCCGGCTCACAGAGCACGTGGCCCCCCATAGACGCTGAGCCGGTGGACATCGATCAGCTCTACGAACGGCTGGCGGAGACCGGCGTTGAGTACGACCCCGACTACCGCGGGCTGTGTGCTGCCTGGCGATCGGCGGACGAAGTCCTCGCCGAAGTGCGACTGTCTTCGGAGAAGGTCGCCGAGGTGGACCGCTTCGGTGTGCATGTGGCGTTGCTTGAGCCCGCGCTTCATGCCATGGCGATTGAACCGCTGAGCCACATTGCGGACACTGACCAAGCTCCCGGAAAGCCGCGCATGCCCTTCGCTTGGAGCGATGTAACAGTCCATGCCACCGGTGCTTGCTGTCTTCGAATAGCTATCGCGTGGTCAGCGCCTGACGAGGCATCAATCACGGCCCGCGATGAAGCCGACATGCTCGTGTTCAGCGCGAAGCTCACCCTCCGCGAGGTACCCAGCGAGCTGATCGCACAAGCCCGCGCCACAACCGCGCAAAAGTCGCTGTTCACGCTCAGGTGGCGGCAGACCGAGCACACGGTCACCAGTGCAGGCCCAAGCCTTCTACTGCTCTGCGGAGATGACGCTCCGCTTACCGAACGACTCCGGTCTGCCGCTCCGGATAGCAAGCCGCAAGCCCACCTCGATCTTACGTCGATCCTGCGGATGCGGGCGGCCAACACAACTCCCAAGGTGGTTGCCGGCACCTCGGTGCTGTTCGATTTGGCACACGAGCACCGATCCGGTGATGTCGTCGCCGACGCGCATGCCGTCGCACACGATGTCTTCACCTTGGTGCAGTCGTGGTTGGCGGAGGACCAGTTCGCCAGTGATCGGCTCGTGGTCATAACACACGGCGCGATTGCCACCAGCGACGGAGAGCCGATCAACGATCTTGCAGGCACAGTCGCCTGGGGCCTGCTTCGCTCGGCCCAACTGGAGAATCTCGGGCGGTTGATGCTGATCGACATCGACGATGCCGACGAGTCGTGGCGCGTGCTGCCCTCGATCATCTCCGGGGACGAACTACAAATCGCGCTGCGGGAGGGCCAGATCCTCATCCCTAGGATGCAGTACAGCGACGTGGTCGGCGACGCCACGACAACGTCGCTCGATCCCGACCGGACCGTGTTGATCACTGGCGGCACTGGGGGGCTCGGAGAGCTCGTGGCCCGCCACGTGGTCGCTCAGCACTCAGTCCGCAGCCTCGTCCTCACCAGCCGCCGTGGCCTGAACGCCCACGGCGCGCGCGAGCTGCAGGCCGAGCTTGAGCAGATGGGCGCCCGCGTGACCATCGCTTCATGCGATGTCTCGCAGCGTGAGGAGCTCCGCAGGACGCTTGAGGCGATACCAGCGGACTTTCCCCTCGGCGCGGTGATCCACGCCGCCGGGATCAGCGAGGACGGAATCGTCCAGTCGCTGACCGCTGAGAGCGTTCACTCTGTACTTCGACCGAAGGTCGACGGCGCTTGGAATCTCCACGAGCTCACAGAAGGCCTGAACCTTCGGGCGTTCGTCTTATACTCATCGATTGCCAGTGTGATGGGCAACCCAGGCGCCGCCAACTATGGCGCCGCGAACGCGTTCCTCGACGCGCTCGCCGTCTATCGCCGCACTCGCGGGCTTTCGGCTACCTCGATCGCGTGGGGGCTGTGGGAGCAGCCCAGTCATCTGCGCAGCAAGCTCAGCACCGCGCACCTAGAGCGGATCGGCTCTCTAGGCATAAAGTCGCTCCCCTCAGCCGAAGGGCTTGACCTATTCGAGTTGGCCCAACGAGGCGACAATCCGCTACAGATCGCCGCGCGGCTCGACTTCTCCGTCCTGCGTGGGCTGGCCAGAGAGGGACTGCTACTACCTCAGCTCCGCGATGTGGTGCGCGCGGCAACGCACGTCTCCCACGGCTCAAGCAACGATCTTGTCAAGCGGCTCGCGAACGCGTCCGCCGACGAGCGTGAGACTATCGTGCGCGATTTCCTGAGCGAAGAGCTCGCCGTCCTACTGGGGCACGCGGCAGCCGAAACCGTTGATACTGAGTGCACCTTCAAGGAACTCGGGTTCGACTCTCTCGCCGTCGTGCAGCTACGCAACCGCCTGAATGCTGCCACTGGCCTGTCTCTGCCCACAACGCTCGTATTCAACTATCCGACGCCGAATGCGCTCACCTGCTATATCGAGCAGCAGCTGAGGCCGCGCCTCGCCTCGCACAGCGGCTTAGTCGAGGACGGCATACGCGAGATCGACCTCGCGCTCACTTCGAAGCCACCGGAGCATCCCGCTGAGCGCGAGCGGCTAGCGGCGCGCCTTCGAGCAGCTCTCACCGAGCTGGAGGCCAGTGGGAGCTCGGGCGGCGACGGTGATCTGGTCGAGCGGATTCGCACCGCAAGCGGCGACGAGCTGCTGGCCCTGTGCGAGAGGGAGCTGGCCAGCGATCGAACCGCGGCTTCGCCCGACCAATCCCCAACCTGACAGTGGAGCGATCACGATGCTGAGAGAAAGGGGTGCGTGATGCACGAGGATTCAAGAAGGTCTAACGGCCCCGATATCCAGCTACCTGACGAGAGTGACGAGGCCGTACTTCTACGAAAGGCTATGGTCAAGCTGGCAGAGGCCCGTCGCCAGCTGAACGCGATGGACGCTCGCTTGAAGGAGCCGATTGCAATCGTCGGGATGGGTTGCCGCTATCCCGGCGGCGTTCGCTCACCGCACGATCTCTGGGAGCTTGTCGCCTCAGGTCGAGACGCAATCTCTGACTTACCGGAGGATCGCGGCTGGGATCTCGAGGGTCTTCGCACCGTCAGCCGCGACGAACCGACGGTCAGCTTCCAGGGCGGCTTCATCGAGGACGCATGTAACTTCGACGCCGAGTTCTTCGGCATCAGTGGAGAGGAGGCGTCCCAAATGGATCCGCAGCAACGCCTGCTTCTCGAAACCTCCTGGGAGGCCTGCGAAGACGCTGGCATCGATCCGCAATCGTTGCGTGGAAGCGACTCCGGCGTTTTCATAGGTATCGGTGCCGAGGGCTACGGGCTTTGGCTGCTCGGCGCCGTGCGGGAATCTCCTGAGGGTCACTACAGCCTCGGAAACGCCGTCTCAATGACCTCCGGCCGGATCGCGCACACCCTCAAGCTTGAGGGCCCGGCGCTCACAATCGATACCGCCTGCTCATCCTCGGCTGTCGCACTCCACGTCGCCTGCCAGTCGCTACGTAACCGCGACTGTTCGCTGGCTATCGCTGGCGGCGCAGCCATCATCGCGACTCCGTGGCTCTACCACGAATTCAGCCGGCAACGTAGCTTCGCGATTGCCCCTGACGGGAGATGCAAGTCTTTCGCCGACACAGCAAACGGCGCGGGGTTCTCCGAGGGTGTAGGCACCGTCCTGCTTGAGCGCCTGTCTGACGCCGAAGGCAACGGACACCAGGTGCTCGCCGTGATCCGCGGCAGCGCGTCTAACCAAGACGGCGTGAGCAACGGCCTGACCGCACCCAACGGCCTAGCGCACGAGAAGGTAATCCGGCAGGCGCTACGCAACGCTGGCGTATCCGCGGATCAGATAGACGCTGTTGAGGGTCATGGGATGGGCACGGTGCTCGGCGACCCGATTGAGGCGCAGGCCTTCATAGCTACCTACGGGGGCAGCCGCGATCTCCAGCGACCATTGTGGCTCGGCTCATTGAAGTCGAACACTGGGCATACGCAGTCCGCTGGCGCGGTTGGCGGCGTCATCAAGATGGTCATGGCAATGCGTCACGGGCTGCTACCAAAGAGTCTCCACGCTGACTCGCCGTCCCGGCACATTGACTGGCAAAACAGCGGTGTGTCACTGCTCGCCAAGCCTGTGCCGTGGCTGGCCAATGCAGACCGCCGTCGGGCCGCCATACACTCGTTTGGCATGAGCGGTACGAATGTGCACATAATCATCGAGGAGCCGCAGCCGCTCGCGCTCTCGACCGGTCACGTCTCGCAACCGCAGAATGACGAAGCTCCAGAGGTCCGCTCGCTGATTCCGTGGCTTGTCTCCGGAAGAGGGCACAACGGATTGCGACGCCAGGCGCAAAGGCTGGTTAAGTTCGTTCTTGAGAGGCCGGAGTTAGACATCGTCGGTGTCGGCCACACGCTCGCTGTGTCGCGACCTGGTTACACCCACCGAGCAGTGGCGACCGGAACAACTCGCGACGAGCTGGTCGCCTCACTTACGCAGATCGCTGACGGTGCATGCGAGGGCGTCGTGGCGAAGGCCGGCTACAAAGTTGGGTTCATCTTTACAGGTAGCCCCTTGCCGCCAATGAAGAATGATCCACTGTCACTGATGAATGAGCCAGTCTTCGCTAGTGAGCTCGAGCGCGTATACGCCGCCGCCGAAGGCTTGTCTGAAATCTCCGTGGCTGAAGGCTCGTTCGCGCTAAGCGGTGAGCCTGCGAGCCAAGCGGCACGGCGAGTGGTCGACCTCGGGATGTCCGTCGCACTGGGTGCCCTGCTGCGAGAGTACGGCGTTACGCCCTCCGCCGTGGTCGGTCACGGTCTCGGTGAAGGCCCTGCTGCGTATATCGCGGGAGCGCTTACGTTGTCTGACGCCGCACGGGCGGTCATAGACCAGGGACGTCCGGTGGTGCCGGCGACAGGGCCATCAGACCCAGTGCTTTGGTTGAAATCCATGGCCGGTCACACGAATTTCGATTGCGAGAATTCGAAGCAGGCACGAGAGAGCGCCTCGGTCCAAAGCACTCTGATTCCCGCAGCGCTGGCTCAACGTTGCGACGCGGTTCTCTATATGGGCGACGGCGATCCGCCACCGCCACGAAATTGCCACCTAAATATTCTGCCCGCAATCTCGTCTGAGGCCCTGCGGCGTCAAGGAATCGCTCGCTGCCTAGCGCATCTTTGGGCCGCTGGCGTTGCAGTCGACTGGCGAGCTTTCTTCGTGAGGTTCAGCACGGAGCCGGCTCGACTGCCGACGTACGCGTTCGACCGGCGTCGACACTGGATTGACCACTCGCCGTTGTTTGCCGCCGACGGTCCCATTGCTGCGGCGCGTCGGCAAGCCGAGCCACCTGGGCTCGTTGGCAGGCCCGAAGTCAATCCTCGAGTAACTCCTCGGTGATGGTGCGTTGGCAGTGGAAACAAATCAAGCATGGACCGCACTAATCGATGCTTCTTCCCGGTCGAAGGACGGGATCCGACTTGATCGAGGGGTTGTTCGTCGCTGCTGGGCCGAGGCTCCGAAAATCGTTGGACTCATCGGATGATCATGCGGCACGAAAGGCGGAAAGTGATCGGCGAAGATGAAAGGACAACATGGACACTATGGGTAGACGACAGTACATAATGAAGTTGCGGCGTGTCTTACTCGCTTTGATGCTCGTTGGCGGACTGGCACAGCAACTATCGCCTGTTGCGGTGTCCGCCACGAGAAGGACAGCCGTGGGACGAGTGCACAGCATCAACGAGAGGTTTCTCCTCAAGATCACCTCGATTAAAGGAAACGCCATCTACGCCCAAGGTCGCATTACTGGAACGGTCGCAGGCAGTGGCTGGCTTAATCTGATACTTAGGAACGGCTCTCGCTTAACGGCGGGCTTTCGAGGCAAGAACTCGAAGGGTGACATCGTCGGTACCGGGGCCGGCCGATACTACGTTTCAGGCACAAAGTGCTACTTCAAAGGCTCGGTCAGCACGCTTGGCGGCAGCGACAGCTATGCACACGCCAAATCTCTAGGCATCTCCGTTAGCGGCGTTGTCGACCGTCGCGCGTTCACGGTGGACGTTACGATGCACGGCAAGTGGGCTTCGTAGTCCTGCAATGGGCGGCATTCTGGCGCTTGGAGGGCACGCAGCTACTTGCGGTCGGTATCGTTCGTCGCCGACTCGTAGCGACGACGACGGGTCAGTGGTCGCAGGACGGCCGGACTCCACCAATTCAACTCGCCGAGCAGTCGCATCAGTGAAGGAACGAGCAAAGCCCGCACGACCGTCGCGTCGAGGAGAACGCCTATAGCGAGACCCAAACTGAGCTGTCGGACATCGACAATGCCCGAAGTCATCAGTGAACCAACGGCCACGCAAAGCATTAGCGCGGCCGTTGTCGTTATACGTCCTGTCCGCTCCATACCGAGTGCAATCGCCTTTTCGTTGCTCTGCCCTGAAAGGCGCACCTCTCTGATGCGAGCCAGAAGGAATACGCCGTAATCAGTTGACAGGCCAAAGAGGACTGCAATGAGAAAGACCGGGTTCGCGATCTCCAGCGTCCCGGGGTAAGCATTCCCGAGCAGTCCATGTAGGAAGCCATTCTGGAAAACGATAACGAGGATTCCGAGCGTTGCGCATCCGCTCAGCGCATTCATTATGAGCGTCTTCACCGGCAGCACTATCGAGCCGGTCAGCAAGAAGACTGACAGTAATGTGGCGAGCGCAACCAAAATTGCCGCCAAAGGTAGCTCGTGTTCTAACTCTGTCTCAAGGTCCAAGAACGCTGCAGATGGTCCCGTCACCTTCGCCTCAAATGAAGGACGCAGCGTCCGGATCCGATCCACGAGTCGCTGCGCACCGTCGGTCCAACTCGCTGCCGTGGATGCCACAAACACGAGAGCTGTGTGATTTCCGAGAGGCTGCTCTGGTAAGGCGATCGTGCTTATGCCCGGTAAGTTCGCTAGCTGGTGCTGGTAGCTCTTCAACTCATGCTGGGACGCTCCGACCGTAACGATGGGAATCATATGTTCGGGGTCGAGCTTAAACCTTGCGTCCAGGATTGACGCTACTTGGCGAATTTCGCTTCCCGGCGGCAGGCTCAAAACATCAGGGGGGCTGAACTTCATTCCCAACGCCGGCAGCCCTAGCGCGACGAGCACGCAAGTGGCAGCTACAGCAATCATCACGGGTCGGCGCATGATCACTGTCGCAAGGCGGTACCACCTGCCGGCGTACACCGGACGCGCCACTCGGCGAGCCGACCGCTGCAGCCAGCGCGGCGATAGTGCATCGATTCGCTTGCCTATGAGTATTAGCAGCGCCGGAAGAATGGTTAGAGCTGCTAAACAGACAAAGAGCGTTACCATCGCCCCTGCTAGTCCCATTGAGCGGAAGTACTCCTGCGGGAGGACCATCAGGGAGCCAAGCGCGGCGATCACAGTCGAAGCGCTGAACAGGACCGTGCGACCTGCGGTGGCCATCGTTGTGCGAACGGCCTCAGGTACGGAGTCGTTGAGTGCAAGCTCCTCACGGAATCTTGAGACGATCAGCAGGCTATAGTCGATCGCCAAGCCAAGGCCAATAGCCATTATCTCGCTGAGTACCGGCGCCGACACGGCGAGAAAGTGCGCCACAATTCGCAATCCAGCTCGCGTGAGGATGATCGCGATGCCGCCAAGTAGAACCGGAAGCGGCGCGGCGACCAGCCCACGGAAGAACAGCAGTGACAGCAGGGCGAGAATCGGAAAGACGATCAATAGCGCGAACGTCGTATCGCGCTGAATGACTTTGGTTACCTGAGACGATGCCAAGTCGCTGCCGCCAACCTTTACGCCTGGCATGGAGGAGAGCTTTGCGGCCAGGCGCCGTGCCGCTTCGACGTGAAAGCGTTCGGAGCCCTCTCGAAACTGCACGGTTACATAGCTGAGCAGTCGGTTCCGTGAGATGAAATAGGAGCCAGCGTCAAGCGCGCTTTGGACCTTGCCGACCTGCGGATCGGACTGCAGTACTTCTACGACCCGATGAACCTTCAGTCCTGTTGCGAGGCTTTCGAGCAGCGCCTGCCTCCCGTCTCCGGTATGCGTAACACCGTGGCCTAACGACACGAGGGCGACGAACCCTGGCAGCGCTTCATTCCCAGTAGCACGGACGATAAGGGCGTTTGCTTGCGCGGTCTCGGAATGCGGATCTTCAAGGCCGACGGGACTCAGGTGACTTCCCACGCTCCGACCGTACAGCGCTCCCACTATCGCGATCAGAACAGCAGCTGCGCAGATCCATCTAGCCCCCCGCGCAGATAACACGCCGAGGCCCGCCAAAGGCATTCGTCCAGCTACGTGAGGCGACTTATCGGAGCTCACTTGGCCCCCGCCATGGCTCGGTGTTCAACGGACAGCACGCGCGGCGGCCGGCGCCACACGCATCCCACTCAGTGCCGAACCCTATCATCGAGCTATCTGCTGACCTAGGTGGCGCGACTAGTTGGGTGCGGTCGTTCCCGCAGCGATCAGCGGGCTAGCGAATTGTTGCAGCGTCCGTCGTGGATGCCAGCCCAGTGCAACTGCTCCGCTCAGAGCCTCCCGACGAACAAGCCAGCGTCCGCTACGCACCTAGCCCTCACTCCAGTCGTTAGATGCAAGGACATCTCCGAAAGCGCCGGATCTAGACCCAGCGATGTCCTTGAGCTCGCTGAGGGGATGACTTCGAGCTGGCGGATCGGAGGCGGCAATCAGGGGCCTGGCCTTCGCGGTTAGCGCGTGGCGCGACTTCGAGCTGGCGGATCGGAGGCGGCTATCAGCGGCGTGGCCTTCGCGGCTAGCGCGTGGCGCGACTTCGAGCTGGCGGATCGGAGGCGGCTATCAGCGGCGTGATGTCGGCACGATGCGTGACGTCGCTACGTGCTGTATTGTCTCTGACGTGGCTGTTCGAGGAGGAGAGTCAGCAGATGGTTCGGAGTCAGCCGATGGTTCGTAGCGTCGCGGAACGGGCTGCTCTTCCGACGAAGAACCTGCTTGAGGAAGTCGGCGACATGATCATCCTGACTGGCAGGACGATCTTGGCTGCCGTGCGCCCACCATACCCCTACGGCGGCGAGTTCGTTTCGCAGTTCCTCTTCGTGCTACGCCTATGCTGGCTACCACTGCTGATCTCGACGCTGGCGATCAACTACGCTGCGCCCGGGCTTCAGGCAGCCAACTTCCTCTCCCTGTTCGGTGCGCTGGACAGGGAGGGCGCGATCTTCGTGCTTGCAGCTGTGCGAGAAATCGGCCCCGCGGTGACTGCAGTGATTCTTGTCGGTGTTGCGGGCACTGCGATTACCGCTGACCTCGGGGCGCGAAAGATCAGGGAGGAGCTGGATGCACTCCAGGTTCTTGGCGTCGATCCGGTGAAGAACCTCGTGGTGCCACGATTCCTTGCGTTAATGATAGCCACCGGTCTGTTCAACATCTACGCGATCCTATTCGGCATCTTCGGCGGCCTCGCCGCGGCGAAGGTATTCGGACAGCCACTCGGCCCCTTCTGGTCTACCTTCTTCGCCAACGCCGACGTTACCGATCTCTGGGGCTCGGTCCTGAAGTGCACGATCTTCGGCGCCATCATTGCGATCGTCTGCTGCTACAAGGGCATGACCGCCTCCGGTGGCGCCGAGGGCGTCGGTCGTGCAGTTAATCAAGCGGTTGTCGTCGCGATGCTCGGTGTCTTCGCCTTCGACTACGTCTTTACGCAACTCCTGCTCGCGACGCACCCGAACCTCTTGGTGATCAAGGGATGAACGAACTCTTCTCGCTACCTCGAGAATGGCTTGCCGCAGCGGGCGAGATCGGACGCTTCGCGGGCACCATCGTTGGCGACGTCTGGAGCCTTCGTGTCTTCCGCTTCTTCGGCGAGAGCTTGCGTCAGGCTGGGATCTTGATCATCTCCTCGACGATGGTTATTTGGGCCCTTATGTTCATCCTTGGCCTGCAGTGCGGGACCGCTGGCGCCTACTTTCTGGAGGCCCAGGGCGCGCCTTCCTACGCTGGCGTATTCGCCGCCTGGTGCGAGCTGCGCGAGTTCATCCCCTATGCCTTCGGCTACATGATGGCGGCGAAGGTGGGAACCGGGATTGTCGCTGAGCTCGGCGCAATGCGGATCTCCGACGAGATCGACGCGCTGGAAGTAATGGGCATCGACTCGATGGTGTTCTTGTGTGGGACGCGCCTTCTCGCCGCTTGGATGGTACTTCCGTTCGTCTATATGGCGGGCATCGGTGCAGCCTTCGTCGCCTCCTACATCGCAGTGGTGGACCAAGTAGGCTACGTCAGTTCAGGAAGCTATCTTGTGATCTTTTGGGAGTTTCAGAATCCCCCAGACTTGCTATACAGCGTCATCAAGGGGATGGTGATGGCTACGGCGATCGTGCTCGTGGGCTGCTACTACGGCTACAATGCAAGTGGTGGGCCAGTAGGGGTAGGTACCGCGACGGCGAAGTCGATGGTGCTCAATCTTGTACTCGTGCACCTGATCGGAATGCTGGGCACCCAGGTCTTCTGGGGCCAAAACCCTAAAGCGCCGATTGGGGGATAGCAGCCACCAGGCCGCTTGAGAACGGCTCAGCAAATGACGGAGCAAACTGACGATATGGGAGCCGTCTTGCTGGGTTACACACGCCGCTACCGTATCTACATCGCAATCATTGGTCTAGCACTTTTTATCTTCGTGAGCATACATATACTCACGTCGCCGGCCGGCGGGATAATTGGTGTCACTCCAGGGTCACGCGTGCCGGCGTTCGCAGTGCCGCTGGTCGGGGGATCCCTCAGTGGCGCTGCCGACATAGCGATCCATGCAAATGAAGGTGACCGCGGGCGTGTGCCGGCGTGTCGTGAGCGAGGTGCCGGGATTCTCAATATATGCGAACTCTACGAACGGAAACCCGTCGTACTGGCGTTGTTTCTCAATGGCGGCTCGTGCGCCGAGGTGCTACCGAGGCTGCAAGCTGCAGCCAAGATGCATCCCGATGTGAGTGTCGCGGCCGTAGCCGTGAAGGCCGAACGAGCACAAATACTCCCGATCGTGCAGCGATTGAGATTGACGATTCCAGTAGGCTTCGACAGCGAAGGGGTGTTGGCCGGTATCTATAAGATGGTTAGCTGCCCCCAACTCACCTTCATTCTTCCGGGCGGAAAGGTCGACGGTCGGCCGATATTCACAACGCCATCCACCGCGATGTTGTCGGCGCATATGTCACAGTTGGCTATCGCAGCACGGCGTAGCGCGGCCACGGGTGGAGAGTGATAAAGGTCGGAGGACTAAGAGGCTGAGTAAAAGGGCGGCGAATGCCTTGTAATCGCGCCTCTGATAGGAGCCACGTTAGATGGAGTCGTGCGAGGCACGAGGACAATGCTCATACCGCCGGCTCGCGAGCGTGAGCAAGCATCGCACGACCGTCCGGTGCAGTGGTGCAATTGCAGTCCAGGCTGCGCGTGCGAATAGGTTTTCCATTTTCACGAAGGTCGCAAAGATGAATCCATGCCCTTCACGCATGAACAGCAGCTCGGCTGGAAGACCGAACCGAGAGCCGGCGGCTAGCAGCGCGAAGTCTGGGGTATTACGGTGCAGCCTCCACCCCAGCACTGCATGCTCGGAGTGATCCCGGTCGAGCCGTAGTCCGAGAACAAACCATCCACGGGGCAGCACAACTCGGATGATAGCCGGAGCATTTTCGAAGACTACCCGCGCCAGCTGCTCGCCGCTCCGACTATCGGTCGGACTGGTCTTCACAAGAAAAGTATCCTCGTAATCCACGTGGGTGAACGTGCTGAGCGCATGCACCGTGGCCGGCGTTGCAATCTGACACACCCTGCTTTTGTTGTGCTGTAGGTTCGGCAAAGTGGATCTCCTGTCTACGTGCAGCTTGAATTTAAGAGCCCAGCATAAGCGCGAACGCTGAGCCTACAAAAAGCGGAGCGAATGGATGCAAGGTGAGCGGTGGCCGAATGTAACCACGTGATTTCCTCGGCTTGTGGTAGCTGTCGAGCGGGTCGAGACTGCTCGTATGGACCAGTTGCTTCGAACGCGACACTGATGTGGAAGGCACATATGCTAGATAGCAATGCTAATTGATAGAATCGGCAGATGAGGAGAGGGGGTGCGGCCGGTGGCCAGTTGTTGGCCATAAGTGATCTTCACATCACGCATCCTGACAACCGCCGGATCGTCGCGGGTCTGCAACCGCAGAGCGAGGGGGACTGGCTGATTCTGTGCGGTGACGTGAGTGAGTCGCTTGTGGACGTGGCATGGGCCTTTAACCTTCTTGCGGAGCGCTTCGCAACGGTTGTCTGGACGCCTGGCAACCATGAGCTTTGGACGACGCCCGACGATCCTACCCGCCTGCGCGGTGAGCGGCGCTACCGTCATCTCATCGAGCTCGCTAGACACGCCGGCGTACTGACGCCTGAGGACGCCTTTGCGGTGTGGGAGGGAGATGGTGGTCCGCTCACCGTGGCTCCGATCTTCCTGCTTTATGACTACTCCTTCGGAACCAACATCGCCACTACGAAGGCCGAATCGCTTGCGCTCGCCCACGAAGCGGGAGTGGTCTGCAGCGACGAGTTCCTGCTGCACCCAGACCCATATGCGACTCGGGAGCAATGGTGCGAAGCGCGGATCGTCTACACCGAACAGCGGCTCGAGGCCTGTGCCGGAGATACGCCGATGCTGCTAGTCAACCACTTTCCCCTCACGGATCACCCGACGAGGGTGCTATTGCACCCGGAGCTCGCCCAGTGGTGCGGGACGATGCGATCGGCGGACTGGCATCGGCGGTTCAATGTAGCAGCCGTCGTCTACGGTCATCTACACATCCCGCGTACGACCTGGCATGACGGTGTGAGGTTCGAGGAGGTCTCGCTTGGATACCCTCGGGAGTGGCACCGTCGTCGCTCTGACCGGACCCTGCTGCGGCGCATGATGCCCTGGCCGGATTAGAGATGTTTGAGAAGATTCTTCCTGAGCCCGTCGCCATTGTGGAGACACGAGGAGACATCGAAGTCGAACTCTTCCCAGAGGAGGAGCTTGCGGTTGGCATGGCGGTGCCGAAGCGCCGAAGAGAGTTCACTACTGCTCGCGCCTGCGCCCGAGAAGCGCTGCACAAGCTCGGCCTGCCTGCGGCTCCGATCACCAAAGGCGAGCGTGGCGAGCCTCAGTGGCCGACTGGTGTTGTCGGCAGCATCACGCATTGCGATCGTTACCGTGCTTGCGCGGTGGCGCACGCGCATAGCGTCCTCGCGCTGGGCATCGACGCCGACTGCAATGCCCCGCTACCCGTCGGACTTATCAGCGACATCGCGCGGCCTGAGGAGCTGCCGACGCTGCGCAGATGTGCCTCAGAGCTGCCCGACATCAATTGGGATCGGCTGCTGTTCAGCGCCAAGGAGTCCGTCTATAAGGCGTGGTTCCCGCTCGCTCACCGCTGGCTCGGATTCGAAGACGCGATCGTGGAGATCGACCCGGAGACAGGTACGTTTCTCGTGAGGCTGCTGGTCGAAGGGCCGTCGCTCACTGGCGCGCTGCACGGATGCTCGCAAGACGGGTCACTGGCCACATCGACATCGGCGACTGGTGCTTCGCTCCAGGGTTTCGTAGGCCGCTGGATCGTCCACGACGGAATCGTGGCTACCGCGATCGCGCTGATGCCGGCGATGGCTGCGGACCACTCTGCCTAGCCTTCTTCTGGCATGTATTCGGAGTGGCTCTAGATCAAGGGCACCTGTCGCAATGAAGTCGGTACGCACTGAGTCGTTTAGTGGCGCGAGCGGGAACGCGTTCGCGATATGCAGCAGTGATGTCGAGAATTTGCTCGGCGGCCTCTGCTTCGCATACGCTCTCGCACCATGAGACTCCCTCCATTTCCAATGCCGCTAGCTGCCGCTCGGTGCGCGATCTCAGTTCGACGTGGGATATTTGAACTCGCCGACCGTATCGCGCCCGCGGAGGCGGCCTTATGGGACCTTGTGGCTGGACATCAGCGGACTAAGCTCGCGGGTATGCTCGTGACTTCGGGCCTCGCGGACGCGTTGGGTGAGGGCCGGCACGATGTAGCCGAACTGGCCAGGGAACTTGGGCTCTCCGAGGAGGTGGCCAGCCGCGTGCTGGGTGCGGCGGCGGGGTCTCGTTTGGTGCATATCGACCGCGATGGTCGGGCGCGCCTTGCGCGGCTTGGTGCGCCGCTTCGTAGAGACCATCCACACTCGCTCGCCTCATGGGCTGTGTACCAGGCAGCGCCGGCATGCGCCCTTGCGCACGCAGAGCTTGAGAACCAGTTGCGTGAGGGAGCTGAGCCGTCAGGTCGGCGGCGGGCGTTCGGCATGTCGATCTGGGAGTACTTTGGCGAGCACCAGGACGAAAAGGCCCGCTTTGGCGAGGCAATGCGACAGCTGACTGCGATCGATCTAGGCGCGCTTGCGCGCTCCTATCCATGGCCACGCGAAGGACTGATCTGCGACGTCGGCGGAGGCATCGGCACGCTGCTCGCGGCGATCCTGAAGCGCCGCAGACGCGCCCGCGGCATATTGCTTGAGTCTGCTGATGTGCTGGCAGAGGCGCAGCCGTTCCTACGCTCGCAAGAAGTCGCCGATCGTGTCGAGTGCCGACCTGGAGATCTTTTCGGCGAGATGGACGCACGCGCCGACGTGTACCTACTGAAGTGGGTCCTTCACGACTGGAGCGATGAAGCCTGCCGCGACATCCTGCGCCGGCTACGGGCGACAATGCCTTCTGGCGCGAAGGTCGTCGTGATTGACCAGCACCTAGAACTCAATCGCCCGAGCCCGCTCAGCTCAATGACGGACCTCTTGATGCTTGTTGAGTGTGAGGGAGGCCGTGAGCGCTCGCCCGCGGAGATCCACGGACTGATGCGCGACGCGGACCTCGACCCTGGCCGTGTGCGCCACGCAGGGCTGCACATGGTCGTCGAGGGCACAGCGCCGTAGCGCGCGTACCATGAAGATCCTTTCAGAGGCGCCACAGTTGGTTAGGGAATCGGGATGATCGAACTTCAGCTTCTTCACCTTCTCGTGGCGCGTGAGTGGATCGATAAGGCGCGTGAGCGGATCGCCGCGTCCCTGAAGTGTCCAAGATCGCTCGCATGGTGGCTGCTTAAGATTGTCGCGATCGGGTGGTTGATTCGCGTAACAGTACATCGGAATACACGATGACTGCGGCGCGATCGATTCGCGATCTTCCCGGTCCTCGAGGTCTACCGCTGATCGGCAACGCCCATCAGATGTTTCCGCCCACGCGCGTGCATTTGAAGGCAGAAGCGTGGGCGCGACGCTACGGGCCGATCGCGCGGATCAGGATCGGCCGCCGCGAGTTGATTGGTATCGCCGATGCGGAAGCAGTCAATGAGATTCTGCGTGACCGTCCCGATGGCTTCAGGCGCTGGCGCGAGCAGGAGATGGTGTTCAGGGAGATGGGTGCGTCGGGGGTATTTACCGCCGAGGGCACGGAGTGGAAGCGTCAGCGCCGCCTGGTTGTTACCGCCTTGAACACAAACCACATCCACCGCTACTACGAGATCGTGCGCACATGCACAGAGCGTCTCTACGCTCGCCTCCGAGAAGCCGCGGCGAGCGGAGCGGTGCTTCACATCACCGACGAGCTGACGTCCTTTACGGTCGATACGACCTCGTGGCTTGCGCTCGGCCACGACCTGAACACGCTGCAGCGCGGCGATGACGAACTGCAGGGACACATCCGCCGAGTGATGCGGATGAGTGCCCATCGGCTCGCGATGCCCTACCCATACTGGCGTCGCATTCGCCTGCCGGCCGACCGTAAGCTCGACCGCGCCACGCGCGCGATGCGGGACGCGATCCACGGCTTCATAGCGCAGGCGCGCGCGCGCATGGACGCCAGCCCAGGCGCCTATGAGGAACCCCGGAACCTGCTCGAGGGCATGCTCGCGGCGCAGCACGCCGACGGCTCGTTCACCGACGACGAAATCGTCGGCAACGTGTTCGTAATCCTACTCGCCGGTGAGGACACGACCGCGCACACGCTGGCGTGGACCCTCTGGCTCCTCGGACCCCGGCCCGACATCCAGCGCCAGATTGCCGAGGAGGCAACGGCGGCACTCGGACAGGACACCGTGCCCCGCGACTACGAGACGGCCGAGAACCTTCCTTACACGGATGCCGTTCTCCAAGAGTCGATGCGTCTACGCAGCGTCACCGGGGCGCTCCCACTCGAACCGATCCATGACGTCACGATCTGCGACACCCACATTCCTGCCGACACTCGCCTGGTCCTGCTAATGCGCTACGTCTGTCGCGCCGCCGCCGGCGCCACAAACGAGTTCCTGCCCGAGCGCTGGATCGAAGACAACGAAAGCACCCGGCCCACGAAGCACCTGTCATTCGGGGCAGGGCCGAGATTCTGCCCTGGTCGCAACGTCGCGATGCTGGAGTCGAAGGCAGTCCTCGCGATGATCGCCCGGAACTTCGATGTGCAGCTCGACGAGTCGCGCGGTCCGGTCACGGAGAGGTGGGAGTTTTCGATCGTGCCGCGCGGCCTACGACTGCGGTTACAAGAGCGCGTCCCAGACGCAGTGCCTACCGCGGCCGCGTCAACCGAGTGAGGAGATAATGAGATGATGGCTCTTGCAGGTGGGGTGTTGACTGACACGCCGCGCTGGGCGCTCAAAGCACCTTCTGTGCACATTTGCGGCCCCAAATGTGATCGGTGCGCTAGACGGGTGCTGCGGGGCTCTACACGCGAGGAGCATATGGTCTCCGACGCGCCTGCCAGATCCATGCGTGGTCAACCGATGACCCTCGGAGATAAGAGCCCGTCCGCCACTTGCTCGACGCGTTGGCGCACGCGCGGCTTCGGAAACATGGCACCGTCGCTCCCGTTCGAGAAGAACCCCGCGGTCTATCTCGCGGTCGTCGACTCGATTTTCGTTAGTCAGCTCAAGCAGCTTGACCCGTGTTTCTCCGGGCGAGCCAGTGACTTTAGACTGACCTGCCATGTCCCTTGAACACGTCGACGTGCTGATCGTCGGAGCCGGGCTGTCCGGCATCGCTGCTGCCTACCGCCTGCAGTCCCGCTGCCCGCAGAAGACATACACGATCCTGGAGGCCAGGGGCGGCATAGGTGGCACCTGGGATCTGTTTCGCTATCCGGGCATCCGCTCGGACTCGGACATGTACACCCTTGGCTACCCGTTCAAGCCGTGGGGGGATGTCAAGTCGATCGCAGATGGCCAGTCGATCCTCGACTATGTGCGCGAGGCGGCGCACGACCACGGGATCGAGGACAAGATCCGCTTTCACCATCGAGTAGTACGCAGCGAGTGGTCGAGCGCCTCCGCGCGTTGGATGGTCGAGGCGAAGTGCAGCGACACGCATCAGACCGCGCGCCTGAGCTGCAGCTTTCTGCTTATCTGCAGTGGCTACTACCGTTACGACGAGGGCTACACACCGGATTTCGAGGGCATCCAGCGGTTCGGCGGGCGCATCGTGCACCCCCAGCAGTGGACGGATGACGTCGAGTACGCCGGTAAGCGTGTGGTGGTGATCGGCTCAGGCGCTACCGCCGTCACACTCGTCCCGGCCATGGCCCAGGCCGCACAGCACTTGACGATGCTGCAGCGCTCACCGAGCTATATCGTCGCGCTGCCTCAAAAGGATCCGCTCGCCCGTTTGCTGAGATGCGTTCTGCCCATGAGGGCTGTCTTTCCGATCGTACGCTGGAAGAATGTGCTGCTGACGTTGGCCGTCTTTCATCTCAGCCGTCACAGGCCGGGGCTCATCAAGTTCCTGATCCGCAAGAGCACGGAAAAGCAGCTTCCAGCCGGATATGACGTCGAGACCCATTTCAGCCCAACCTACAATCCATGGGATCAGCGCATGTGCCTCGCGCCTGACGGGGATTTCTTCCGAGCTATTCGCGACGGCAGCGCCTCGGTAATCACCGACCACATCGACATGTTCACCGAGAAGGGCCTCAAGCTAGCTTCGGGCACTGAACTCGAGGCCGATCTGGTTATTACCGCCACCGGCCTGAATCTCTCGCCACTGGGGGGTATGCAGGTCGTGGTCGACGGGCGCGAGATAGACCTTGGGGAGACGATGACCTACAGAGGCATGATGATCAGCGGCATACCGAATATGGCGTTCGCATTCGGATACGACAACATCTCTTGGACGCTCAAAAGTGACCTTACGTGTGAGTACGTTTGCAGGCTTCTGAATCACATGGATCAGCAGAGCTACCGGCAGTGCACGCCCCAGAATCGTGATCCCTCGCTCATCGGCCAGCCATTCCTCTACTACTCCTCAAGTTACGTGCTGCGTGCGATCAACCGTTTCCCGAGGCAAGGGCCAAAGGCGCCGTGGCGGCTCGAGCAGAATTACGTGCGCGATGCGCTGCGCCTCCGCTTGGGTCCGATCGAGGACGGCACGATGCAGTTCTCGCACGTCGACCTAGCGTGATGACATGTAGGCCGCGTGTGACGCGGAGTCGTAATCTTAAGGTCGAGTCGATCCGCGGCGCGCCGCGGTCCAGTCGGCAGAATGTGTTGAGCTGGCTTCTTCTATCTGCCTTCGACGCGACGATGCGGTGCCCAACACGCGCTCACGGGAGAGCCGTCGGTTTTCGACGGTTTTGGGTGAGGCCGCGCGACCGTCCAGAGCTCGCCGCTCCTTATCGCGCGGGCCATTCGGCGCTACGCGGTTGTGGACTGGTTCTCGGCCGCTCGCGCGTCGATCTGCCGCAGGGCGCTGTGCGCTCTCTCGTCGCGCTCGAACTGCGCGTCGCTCAGTGGATTGAGGATGCCACGAAGGACAGAGAGAGTGATCCAGCGCCGCGGCCGGATGATCCGTGGTTGACGACGCTCAATGCCGCGCACGATCGCCTCTCCGGCGGCGCTCGGCGTCAGGCGCTTGCGCAACGGACTGGGGACGAGCTGCATCATCTTGTTGCCGAGCGGATCGCGGTCGATACTTTGATGCACCATCTCGGTGTCGATGAAGCCGAAGTACGCCACGCTCGCGCTAGCGCCATGTTGGACGAGCTCTACCCGCAGGGCGCGACCGAGCTGCTCGACCGCCGCCTTGCTCATCGCATATGGAATCTCGCCCGCACCGTTGAGAAAGGCGTACACTGAGGAGATAACCACGACGTGCCCTCGGCGGCGGATGATCTCCGGCAGCGCGGCATCGACCGTTCGACAAACACCCATCAGGTTGACGTTGAGAATGCGCTCAAACGTCTCGGTTGATGATGCGCGGAATGTCGCGAAACGTGAGGCGACACCCGCGTTTGCGACTACGACGTCGAGGCCGCCAAACTTCTCCACCGTGGCGGCAACGGCGCGCTGCATAGCGCTGCGGTCGGTCACGTCTGCGGCCAGACCTAGTGCCCTCGTGTCGTGCACTTGCGCTGCCGCTCGCTCCGACGCCTCCGCCTCGAGATCGACGATCACCACGGAAGCTCCGTGTGCGACTAGTGCCTCTGCGGTGGCGAAGCCGATTCCTCGAGCCCCCCCGGTTACGAGGGCCACCTTGTCAGTGAGGTCATATAGCGACATATATTTAACTATGTCAGATCGCATCGCCTTCCGCACTATGCCGAGAGGTGGGCTGGGTACGGTGTCTCCGGACAGGAAGCCCAGTCCGGAAACGCAAAGGATGTGCGGAATCGGATGACCAACCGAATGCGATTCGCTGGCTGCTCAGACTGCGTTGGGCGGTCTTAGCGCTGTGGCTGGTACCCGTGGCGGAGTTGAAAGAGGCTAGGTGGCCGATGATTTGTCAGACTCTGCTTATTGTCACATCGTCTACGTGAGCATCTAGGGCTGCATCGGAGACCGATAGAGGTGGCGATGATCCGGGACGGAGTGTGGCATCGGCAGCGCCGACGATGGCCTGAACTCACCCTACAACGGCAATGAAGGCAGAGCACATTCAGCCTCAGTAATCCCCTTATGAAGACCGAGAAGATAGCATTGATCGAGCATGAGCACACAGACGACGATCAACAGTATGCCGTGTGTCTGGCATGCGTTGAAGCGTTGGATAAAGCATGAGCCGTCTTGGCATTCCGCCAGCTTTATGTCGTCCTGGCATGCGAGCCGTGGTAGGCTGGTCATTGTCTCCGCGTATCGACTGGGCGAAGTCTCGGGGACGTGTGGGGTTGGCACTCACTTTGCCGCTACCACCCCGCGGTATGGACGTGAATTCAAAGGTGCTCGGAACCGTCATGTGTGAGGAGCTTCGCTTTCGCAACGGCGGGGAGGATCCGGTCCTTCTCTACCTACATGGTGGCGGTTACGTCGTAGGCTCGCCGCGGGCCTACCGTACGCTAGCGGGAACGATTGTGAAGGTATTCGGTGGCAGGGCGCTGGTCGTCGACTACCGCCTTGCGCCTGAGCATCCTCACCCCGCGGCGCTAGAGGACGTCCAAGCGGTCTGGTTTGCCCTGACCGAGGGTGAGGGCGTCCCACCGCAGAGGATCGTGGTGGCGGGCGATTCGGCGGGCGGTGGGTTGGCGCTGGCGTTATCGCTGTCGCTGCGCGACGCGGGGAGCCCGCAGCCAGCCGCGCTTGGTCTGATCTCGCCGTGGACGGACCTTGTGCCCGATCTCGCAGGGGCGCGTCCGGCGGCTCCTGGCGAGGTGCTGCTGACCCCCGAGCTTGCGCGCCGCTTTGCCAGCGCTTACTTGGCCGGCGGGACAGAGGCTGAGCACCCCTACGTCTCTCCGCTGTACGCAGAGCTCACTGGCCTGCCGCCGCTGGTGGTCCACACCGGTGAGCGGGAACTGATCCGCGCCGACGGGGAGCGCCTCGTCAAGCGCGCCCATGCCGCCGGGGTCGTGGTCTCACACGAGCAGCTTTCAGGGCTGTGGCACGACTCGCATCTCAGTGCGGCGCTGCTGTCAGGTCCTGCCGCGGGCGCACCTGCGAGGATGGCGGCGACGCTGCGTGCCCACCTGCTTCGCTCTGGCTAGTGTCCTGAGTCGTTAGTTCACACGCAGGAGCGTCTGATTGGGTCGAGGCTCTGGTCAGCGGTGTTGGCTCACACCAACGGCTTGGGCTTTCTGTTGCTAGGTTGCGATCCATGCGTGGTGCGCGCCGTGGCGGAGCTTCTTGTTGGTTCAACTCCCGAACCGGCGCTTGATCAGGTTCAGCAATGAGGAGTTGTTCGGGGTGTAGCGCTAGGCGAACCGGCTTGGCTACGCAGCCAGCATTAGATGACGGTTGCCGCTGATGGACTCTCGATCGGCCGTCTACCAGTGGTTCGCTTGCTCACGCAGACGGCATGAGAAGACAGGTGTCTGAAGAAATGCGCTCGACACAGGCAGATGTCCGGGACAGGATGCATAATTTAGTCGTGATCGTACTCGGCATCGATCCGGGCCTCGCAAGCACCGGCTACGGAGTGGTAGAAGCACAGGGTGCGGGCGTGGCTGCGCTCGATAGTGGCGTTATCATGACAAGGGCAGAGGACGTGCTGGAGAGGCGTCTGGCGCTGTTGTACAACGGGCTCGTGAAGCTAATCGAAGAATACGGCTTCGATGCGGTTGCTTTGGAGACGCTCTACTTTGGCCAGAACGTGCGGACGGCGTTCGCGGTCGGCCAAGCGCGCGGCGTATGCATGGTTGCGGCTGGCGAGAGAAACTTACCGTGTGCTTCCTACACTCCGCAGCAGGTCAAGTCCGCCGTCAGCGGGTACGGGCACGCTTCGAAGGACCAGGTCGCAAGGATGGTACAGTCTATACTTGGCATGGCCAGCATGCCGATTAGCGACCACGCCTCCGACGCCTTGGCGGTTGCTATCTGCCACATCAACACGGGCCCGTGGGCGAGTGCGATCGCAGCCGCCACGGCTGCGGCATTGCGCAGTCCGAGTCGAGACTTATAGCGAGCCATCTACGGGCTGCCGCGGTGGGGGAATCAACGGAGGTTGCAAGGCCAGCCGACTCGATCTGCCTGCGCGGCTCTTGATCAGACATGCCTGTGGACGACCTCCTAGGTGGCTAGGGGAGCGGCTCCGGCGAGTCTGCTTGAGTACACGGGGCGATTGGAGGCACACACATCGGCCTTGTTGATGCCCTAGGAGCGCCGCCAGGGCTCTCGCATACGACTCGGCGGCAATGGCCTGCTTGAGTTCGGTCGGATGCGACGATCGTACTTCGATCGGGTTCACCTTCCCATTCCCTGGCGAGTGCAAGGATTCGTTGTGACGAACGGCGGGACGGCGTCCGCAATATTGGTTGCAAAGTCGTCTCAGGGGTTCTAGTGCTATGGTTTACCCGGACACCTTGGAGCATCCTGTGGATGTTCCTCCTCGGACGGGGTGCGCCGAGATCCCCTTCGGCGCACCCCCCTTTTTTTGCGCCAGAGCTGGTGGCAGTTGAAAGCGACCCGCCACGTCCTCGCGGTTGTCCTCCCTCTTCCGTGGACTACGCCGAAGGCTCTCGTTGTTCGTGGCCGAGCCAGCCCGGCCCACTTCACGGGACCCCGTCACATGGGACTCAGGGGACTCGGCTGCGTTGTCCGGTACTGAGGTAGTGGGCTCATGCAAAACCACATCTGCCTAGTCTTCACACTATTTGCATGTATGACCGGAATCAGCCGACCAGAACCGCCCCGGCCCAAAATCCGGCGCCAGGGCTGGCCAGTGGGGTACGCAACGTGATGAAGTCGAGCGGGGGGCGCCGGTTTGGAGATCCAGGCCAATGGCGAGCCCACGATGAGATTGTCGCGACAGCGGCTGTCCTGCGGCAGTGAACTGACGGCGCCAACTTGGCCAAACCTGTCACACCGAGCTAATGTCACGTTCGTGCAGGCAGATCCGCTGGACATACACCGGGGACTAATGTTGGTGGCCTTCGGGCCCGGCGCCCGGTGGTCGCCCCTTACTGCTTTGGCCCAGGCGCTCGTCGATGCGGTCGATCAGAGCGTCCAACAGGCGAGGTCGTCCAGCGACCACGGCGGCGCAGTGACAGCTCAGCGCCAGCTCGAGTCGTTTGCCGACGCTTTCAGCCGTCGGACCACCCCAGCGGCCGCCGATGTCGAGTTGGCGTGGCCGCTCGTGCTCGCCAACCTCGACGTCGACGCGTGGAGAATGCTGCGCGAGGAGTGGTGCGCCGCCGTCGAGTTGCTACGCATGTCGTCCGGCGCGGCGGATCCGTGGGCGGAGGGTTCACAACGGCGCCTGCGGTGGCTCTATGCAGCTGGACCGGTTGTCTGCGAAGCTTGTGAAGCTAGCGACAGCTTCTCTTGACGACGAATCGAGGCTAGCTCTCCTGTTCACGGGAGGTGAAGTTTCAACGACAGTCGTCGCAGCGACGATGCCAAGCTCTACATCCCAGCGACCGTGGAATCTGGTTATCTGCTTGCTGCCTGTCAGTGGGCCTGGGACGAGCAGCCGAGCGTGGAACCCACGGCCCGCGATGTCGATCGTCAAGTCGACGTCCTCGAAGCCCAGCCAGCGTCCTGCAAGCGGATGCCAGGCCTTGTAGATGGCCTCCTTCGCGCTGAAGGGGACCTTGTCGAGGCAGATACCGTCGCTGCCTGAGGCGAGGCGCGCTCGCTCTTGGCCGAACGCGACCTGCTCGAGCACGCCGTTGGGAAGCCGCTCGTTGACCTCAGCGTCGATCCCGATGGACAGCAGATCGTCCTTTCGGGCAACAGTGCATGCGCGATAGCCGGTGCAGTGGGTGAGGCTGCCTGCGACTCCGCTCGGCCAGACTGGCTCGCCACGGGCACCGGTTGGTATCGCGACGGGCGAGACTCTGAGTGCTCGGCAGCGGGTGCCTCGCGCAAGCGCGGCCGGTGCGGAACTCCAGGCGACGCTTCTCCACTGCATGCCCAATAATGCTCTCCTCCTCTGGGGAGAGCTCCACGTCGGTGAGGTCGTTGCGCGTTGATACGACGCTCACCGTCTCGGGGAGCAGTTGCTCGATCATGCCGCAGACTCTCCCGCAAATATGCGGCGGGGTACAACCGGGCGTCGTGGCCAGCGTCGACGCTGGCGTGGATAGCCGAGCGAGGCCTCCTCGAAGCGAACGCCGTCGTGGATGCTGCTGCATGGGATGTGCAGGTCCCATAGACAACCACCTTGGCGCCGTAGCGCGTATGCCAATCGGCTGTCTCGACCGTGCCGCACCACTGAGCAAACTCTGGATGTGAGAGCGGACGAGTGAGTTTGGCGAGCAAGGGAAAGGTGGTTGACGAACACGGCCTGCATCCCTTCGACCGCCATCGATGCGAGCCGCCGCTCGGTGAATCTCAGTCGCTCGTGGCACCAGCGCTCCCGCGAGGTATACGGATCGGGGTGAAGCAGGAACTCGTCGGAGCAGACGACGCCCGCGTCATGTGCGCGCGCCAAAGACTCCCTCTTGCTCGCTGCCAGTTCAGTCCAAAGCTGTAGTCGTAGAGCGTGAACATTGGTGCGATCACGACTGGTCCCCCCACGTCTGACCACACGGGATACGGGTCCTCCGGCGTCGTTATTTCATGCGCTCTACACCAGCTCACGAGATATCGATCGCGCTTCTCACCACGCAGTGACATCGACTCATACGGCGGAATCCAAAGCTTGTGGTTCCTGGCACCCAGATTAATTTCGTGTAGCTGCGCGTGAGCGTGGCAAGCGCCCATTCGATGTCCGTGATGCCCTCGCCGACATCCCCGCAGACGATCAGCCAATCGCCCTCGTGAGCTGGAGTCAGCCGTTCGACGAAGCGTCGGTTCTCGGCAACCTCCACGTGGAGGCCACTGATCGCTAGCAGCTCGGCAGTGGTGGTGTGGGCGGCACTGCCCGCCTATCCTAGTCCCGCTGCCGCCGCGCCGCCTAAGCATCTACTGGCGGGTAAGTGGCGTGTTCGTCTGTCGAAGACGTCGCCGAACTCTGTGCCAGAGCGCCGAGCGACGAGAGCCCTTGCAAGGGACAGACACCGCTCTCGCGTTCAAACGGCGGATTGCTCTCTGAGTGGGCGGTGTCGAAGGTGATTGTGCGTACGCGCGAAGGATCGGGGAGCTGGCGGCGTACATAGCCTGACCACGCGCCGAGCGGCGCGGTTGCGGCCTGCCACTCCGCGTCGGTGCAGAGGAACGTCGCCTGGGGGAACTCCGACATCGCGCTTGCGTGATCGACGTGCAGGTGGGTCATCAGCACAAGACTGACCGTCTTAGGATCGACTCCGGCGAGCATCCGCTGAGGCCAGGTGTCTGCGGACAGTCAGATAGCGTCTGATGCAAGCAGGCTCCTCGGCTGAAGAGGCAACTTTGGGGTCCGACGGAGTCGTTGATCAGGTAAGGACGTCAGGCACGGACGAGTGGCCGGATCTCCTTTAGGGCGGGGGCGAGTCGTTCGCGTGCGACCTCGAGGTCGTAGCGGCCCTGGAGGTTCAGCCAGAAGCACTCGGTAGTCCCGAAGTATCGCGCGAGTCGCAGGGCCGTGTCGGTGCTGATCCGCCGCTTGCCGTGGACGATCTCGTTGATGCGCCGTGGCGGGACGCCGATCGCTACGGCCAGCCTGTGCTGTGTGATCTCGAGCGGCTGTAGATACTCCTGCATCAGCACCTCGCCAGGGTGGATGGGAGACATGATGGGTTCGGCGTTCATAGTGGGCTCCTTCTCGTTCTTTAGTGGTAGTCGAGGATCTCGACGTCCTTGGGTCCGGCGGCGCTCCAGCGGAAGCAGATGCGCCATTGTCGGTTGACGCGGATGCTGCAGCTGCCGGCCCGGTCGCCGCGGAGCTTCTCCAACCGGTTGCCCGGCGGTATCCGCAGATCATCGAGTGCGTCGGCAGCGTCGAGGATCAGCGGCTTCCGCAGGGCGGCGCGCTGCGTGCCCAGGTCGAGCTTACGCACCGGCCTTCGCCGCCAGACACGCTCGGTGTCCTTGTCCGCAAACGACTGCAACACCGCGCCCCATGATAACGTGCCGCGTTATGAACGGCAAGCGTTATGCCGGCATATCGTTGGTGCTCGTCGCATATGGCTGAGTGCCCGTCTACGACGGATGCGAGCATCTTAATCAGCGTCGCGATCGCTCCTCTTCCGGACGAAAAGCGGTCGCCTCGATCGACCGCGATGAATGATCCCTCCAGGCGATCAGGAGGTACGGCGCGCTAGGTGTAGATGGCGGTAGTGTTGAGTCGTTCGGTGAGGTGCTCATCGGTGGTGAGTCGTCGAGGGCCTTGTGCGGGCGTTTGGTGTAGCGCTCGAGGAGGCGGCGCGCTCTCTGGTTCTGGTGGGCTGGTCGGGAGGCCGCGGCGTAGGCTCACGCCGCGAGCAGCGTGCGGATGAATCGCTCGATTCTCCTATGTCAAGAGGTTCATGCTTGGAGCGGTATTTGCCCAGGCGTAGAGGCGGCGGTAGAGGACGTTGGCGAGGTGGCGCTTGAGGGCTCTGCGGGCCTCTCGTGGGGTCTTGCCTTCGGCGATCTTGCGGGCGAGGTAAGCCTTGGCTTCGGGGTGGTGGCGTTGCTGGACGATGGCGATTCGGTAGAGCGCTGCGTTGAGCTGGCGGTTGCCGCCACGGTGGAGGCGATGGCGGTTCGTTGTTTGACCTGAGCCGCACGCGATCGGCGCGGCGCCGCAGTAGCGGGCGAATGCGCTGGCGCTACGGAAGCGCCTGACGTCGCCGGCTTGCGCGATGATCGTGGCAGCGAGGTTGGTGCCGGCGCCCTGGAGGTCGGCGAGGGGGGTTCTCGTGTTCGATCAGGAGCTGCGCGATCTCCTTGTCGAGGTCGGCGATCCGCGTGTTGAGATCGGCGATGTTTCTGGCGAGCTCGCGGATGCAACGTATACCTCCGCTGTGCTTAGATGATTGGCTGTGGATTAGCTTCGAACAGCGAGGGTAGCGCCACATCACGCTGCAAACAGTGGGATTTGGGTCCTCGGCCGCGATGCCGCAAGTTATTGCGCGTTCGACTGGGAGTACAAGATATGGGCGATCTGACTGAGCGTACTGTGCGGGTCACGACCGAGGAGCTTCTGTGTGCGGCCGGCGACGCGGCGATCACCGCCAGAACGCTTGAGTTCTGGCGCCAGGAGGGCTTGCTGCCCAAGGCTTGCCGCACTGGCCAGCACGGCAAGCGCCCGCAGTGGACCTACCCCGTTGAGGCGGTCGATCAGCTAGCGGTTCTGCTCGCGCTGCGCGAGCACACAAAGCAGCCGGACGTCCTGCGCGTCGCGCTGTGGTTCCGCGGCTTCCCCGTCGAGGCGCAGCGGGCGCGATCTTCGATCCTTGCGACGCTCGAAAGCGTGCTGGCGGTCGTAGGGAAGGAGCTTGCGAAGCACGACGACCGACGCGGCGCCGACGGGGAGCTTCCCTGGAGCGCGGTGGAGCATCTCGGGGCGGTTCTCGCTGGCAAGCGTGGGGCCAAGGCACCGGGACGCTACGTGCGCCAGACACGCCAGGAGCGCGCGCGAGCAATGACTCTGTTGCTCGGCCTCGCGCTCGGCGACGAGCGCGCCGTAACGAACCTTCAGGAGGACGAGGTGCACCTCCGGCGGATGTTCGGCTTCGACCGAGCCCGCCGGGCCCACCCGTCTCTTAGGGGATGGCTGCAAGGCCCGGCCGAGCAGAGCATCGAGGGATTCACTCGTCTAGTGAGTATCTCGTCTCTGATCCTCGCTGTTCGTGAGGCGAGCGAAGAGGAGTTCGAGACAAGCCGGCTGCTCGGCCGAGCCTTCCTCGAAGGCATCACCGCGTTCTCGCGGCTGGCCGATGCGCTGTCGCTGATAGACAATGCGCTTGGTCTCGCGGCGATCGAGGCTCTGCAAGCCGAGCCGATCGTCGCGGTCTGGATCAGCGCGCTGATAGTCGCAGTCGGTCGATCAGACGAGCTGGACGCCAACCTCCACGCGATTGTAGAGGCGCTGAAGACCAGCGTGCTGCCGATCGCCGGCAACGCCCGCGAGTTGGCGGCACTCACACCCGAGCAACTCCACGACCAACTATCGGATCTCGCGAAGCTCCCCTTCATTCAGCAAGCACAACTCACGCGCCTACTCGCCAGCTACCAGGAGGAGGCAAGGCACGACACCGCAAGCTAGCGCCATCGGTTACTGCGGGCCTCGCTCGTGAAGCGATGCCATCAGCGGATGCCTGTAAGCTATGGCATACAGCGTGCCTCTCTCTGCGAAAGGCGCGTCTGGAAGGCGTATGACGCTTGCAAAACGTTTGCAGGCACCACAAAATCGGCTCTGTAGAGCCAAATTTATAGGGTCGCCCCGATTGCCTTCAAGAACCACGAACAGCCGCGAATACCAGCGAAAAGTCCCGAAAACGCTCGCATTGGCGGAGGCGGTATTCGCGGGGTTTCGGGGATATTCGTGGGGATTGGGACCGCAGAGGGGCCGCACGGGGCCCGGCGAAAGGACCGCAAGAGGACCGCAACGCTTAGTGCGGCGCCCAGCGGCGTTCCGGTGATGAGTTTCGGTCAGCTCATAAGCTCGGGCATGGCGGCCCATCCAGCTAGCGGACAATTCGATGCGAGGTACAAGGTTTCGAGGGCGTGCTTGACCACGGGTAGCGGCTCGGGCGAGCCTCTCCGAGATTCTTAGCCAGAGCCCACTGCCAGCTTCCAGCGTGGATCATCCGTGAGCTGCTCGGGTCGTCCAGTTGGCCCCATTTGTGCGTGATCGTCGTTGGACGGACCAATCCGCCCAGAAGGCGCTCTGCCTGTTTCGCGAAGGCGCGTTGATCCCCGGCACCGAGCCGCAACGACCGCCTGTGACCCACCGCGATCCGCCGGCTCCTTCGACTGGTACGCCCGCCTGAGCTCCCCGCGCTCGCACATACGGCCTCGGCATCCATATCGGGCTGCAGGGAGCCTGAGAGACTTTTGTCTGTGTACATCGCCTCTGGTTGACGCGACGCTTGCCCGGTGGCGGGGAGCGGCGAGACGCGTGATGGGCGTGGGCTGCTCTCGGGCTTGGTCGGCCGGCCCATCCGCACCATCAGCGGTGCGGCGAATGAAGTCCTCGAGGTTCGCGAACACGATGTAGTAGTCGCGACAGGCCGCTCGCCGGCTGGCCAGTTGGTCCCGATCGCATCGGTCCAGGACGCGCTCGACCGTCTCTACGTGGCCGAGGAGTTGCGGATCGATCCCTCAATGGTCGGCTATCGGAGTGCGTTCATCGGCGCCGTGCTCCGTACTCTGCCGAATACCCGTGTCGAGCATGACCCGCTGCGGATCGTTCTGGACGTGTCATCCGCTGGATGGGATCTGCCCATTGGTGCGTATCTCAGTCGCACCGAACGAAGGGCACGCTTTGGCGGAGCCCCGTACGGGGGGATCGAGCCGTCGAATAGATCACCCAACGTCTTCCTATATAGCGACCCATCGAGAGGCGAGGCGTACGGATACGACTACGACGGCTGGGCTAGCGATGGCCGCCTATTCCTCTACACGGGGGAGGGGCGCGTGGGTGACCAGCCAATGAACCACGGCAACCGCGCGATTCTCGAGCACCGCGACCGAGGCAGATCTCTCCGGCTTTTTGTTGCTGACGGCCGGGTCGAAGGAACTGGGCAGCGTAACCAACGCTATGTGGGCGAGTTTGAGATTGACCACACTAACCCGTATTCGCTCGAGACCGCTCCAGACGAAAATGGTGAGATCCGTACTGTTTTCGTATTCCGGCTGTGGCCGGTGGGCGAGGCACTCCGCCTCGATAGCGACAAATCAGCCTTCTCAGATGTGGAGTTTGATGGGTCGGCTTCGCTAGTCGCCGTAGAGCAAAACGACGAGACGTCCTTTACGGTTGCACCGCGGGAGGGCACGACGGCTTTCCGGCGGGAGGGGGAACTCGTCGACAGGTATATGGCTTGGATGGGGCCGACTCACGTATTCAGACGCTGGAAGCTGCGAGTGCCGTACGAGCTACGTCCGCTCCTAACCGACATCTACGACGAGAGCGAGAACATCTTGTACGAGGCGAAGGGTACGACGACAAGGGGAGCGATCCGGATGGCAATCGGTCAACTCCTCGACTACCAGCGCCACATTGATAGCCGTGGGCTGCGCCTTGCGATTCTCCTCCCGCGACGTCCAAGCGAGGACCTGGTTGAGCTTGCCACTAGCGTAGGGATTACTCTGGTTGCGGAGGAATACCACGGCGGTTTCGTCTCGATCAAGCCTCGATAGTGTTGAGATCGATCGCCCCTGTTGTGGTCGTCGTCGCCCCTGAATGACCGCTAGATAGACCGCTAAATGGGACAAGCAGCAGCGCCCCGCCACCAACGACGGCCTCCCCGACGATCATTTTCAGGACCTAAAATGCGAGCACGGCGCTGATGATCTCGAACGCCGCTGACGGCCTGCTCCGATCGCAGGCGTCAGCCCAGCGGAAGTTTTGGCCCCGTGTTCGCCGTCGCGGCGCGAGCGAATCGCTCCGCCTCGTCAGGTCCTTGCGCGGTAACGCGCCCAGTTATCTCGATGGCCTCGCTGTTCGTAAGCCAAAGCGTCACTCGTTCAGGCGATCGACAACATCGTCTGTTTGTGCCGACCCCTCCGCACACCCGCAGTGTCGGGGTCGACCTGAATCCCCGCTCGCTGTACAAGGTCCTCTGCCGTTGCGCCGTCCACGGGGCGGAGGCTATCTCGATCGCCAGAGTGTCACCGCGATCTAGCGTTCATCGTGCCGAGTACCGCAACGGGCCGCAAACGGCCTTTGTTGGTCGCAACGGGATTTGCCCTCTATAGCCCGGCCGCATGTGGTCGCCGAGACCAAGGACGACCCTTGATTTGGGACCGCATCAAGACCGCAGACCCCCGAAAAGACGCATAACAAAGCCAACCTGAACCGGGCGCCCCGATTGGTTAGTGACCCACGAGCACCAGCGAAAACGGGCGAAAACCCGCGAAAACGCTGAGACTCGTAGGGCAGTGTTCGCGGCACTTCGTGGATGCTCGGAGGACTCTGGGACGCAGAGCGACCGCAGAGAGTGCCTTGCGGTCCGTTTTGCGGTCCATTCAGAAGCGGGGTCATCACAGGGGGCACGGGATCGACCGGCAGCCGATCAGGCTCCGAGCGCGGCACTTTCCTCGTCCTCTTCGATCAACGCTCGCGGCGGCACTCGCAGCCCGCCAGCGAGGCGCCGGATAGTCGTGAGGCGCGGGTCAGCGCGGTCAGTCTACCTGCACGCCACACTCGTGATCTACTTGAGCGCGTAGGCCGGGCACGGCTCGCACACGACGACGCCCGCGCCGCGCTGCAACTCGCAGAGCAGGCCATCGGCCTAGAGGAGCTGCACGAGCCAAGCTGGCGCCTCGCGCTGCAAGCCGAACACGCCCTTGGCCTGCGCGAGTCGATCACCCGACGCTATGACGAACTTGCCCGCTCGCTTGACGAGCAACTTGGGCTTGAGCCAGCACGCGAGACGCGGCTCGTCTACCGGCAGTTGCTCGGGCAGGCCTAGAACTATGTCCTTTTGGGCCGGGCCGACCGCTGGGGGGCGGCTCGACTTACCGGGTCTTCGAGGTCGTCCGTGGCGTGCGTCGCGTTGGCGTGCCAGCTGGCGAGGAGGTCGAGTTGCTGTTGTGCTCGGCTTGCTGGTTCGGCTGTGTAGGCGATGAGGGTCAGCCCGTCGCCTGTCAGCTCAAGAGCATCGCCCGTTAGCTCGATCTCGCCGACGAGTGTGTTGTGGAGGCGCTTCGTGCTTGTTTGGTGGAGGCGAACGTCGTGGCGTGCCCAGCGGGCGGAGAACGCGGTGCTGTTGGTCGCAAGTTCGCCGACGAGCTGGTTGAGCGACGTGTCCTGGGGGTTCTTCCCAGCTTGGATGCGCAGCGCTGACGTGAAGTCGTCGGCGATGCTGTCCCACTGGACGAAGAAGTCCGGGGCGCGTGGGTCGAGGAAGACGAAGCGGGCGATGTTCAGCGGCAGGGTTTCGGGCGTGAGCACGCCTGCGTAGAGCGCGAAGCAGAGCCTGTTCGCGGCGAGTATGTCCATGCGGGCGTTGCGGACATAGGCGGGTGTGCCGGTCATCGAGTCCAGCAGGCGGCGGATGCTTGGACGGACCTCAGCACGGCCTCGTCCGGCTGAGCGGGCAGGGGCGGGACCGGACGGTGGTGAGGCCGCGCGTGCGAGATCGAATAGGTGGATGCGCTCTGCGTCATCGAGTTGCAGGGCGCGGGCGAGCGCACCCAGAACCGACTCCGAGACGCCGCGAAGGTTGCCGCGCTCAAGGCGGGCGTAGTACTCGTTGCTGATCCCCGCAAGCAGCGCGACCTCCTCGCGCTTGAGACCAGGAACACGGCGCCCGCGACCGTACTCGGTGATGCCCACCTGAGCGGGCGTCAGCCGCGCCCGGCGGCTCATCAAGAACTCGCGGATATCGGCCGCATCTGCCATACGCACCACGTTACGCCGTCCCGGCCGGCTGAACCACGTACTGCCAGTACACGTCCCAACAAGTCCTTTCGCGCGGACACGTTCCGCGATGAGATTGGTCGCACACCCGAAAGGCTCCCGTTGAACTCCGCGATCCTCACAACACCAACCCGGACCAGACAGCGCGCCACGCTCAGCGTCGCGATGCTCGGTTTCTTCGTCGTGGCGCTTGACGCTCAGATCGTGAACGTTGCGCTGCCGACGATCCGCCAGCACCTTGGAGGTGGCTTGGCCGGCTTGCAGTGGGTCGTGACCGGGTACACGCTGATGTTCTCTGCGCTGCTGTTGTTCGCGGGCACCCTCTCGGATCGTGTCGGGGCGAGACGCGCGTATGGGCTCGGCATGGTGCTGTTCGTCGTCGCCTCGTTTGTGTGCGGTGTCGCGCCGACGCTCGGGACGTTGATCACGGGACGGATCGTCCAGGGGTTCGGCGCGGCGATGATCACGCCAACGTCGCTCGCGCTGATCCGCGAGGCA
This sequence comes from Solirubrobacteraceae bacterium, assembly GCA_036490555.1. GTDB lineage: Bacteria > Actinomycetota > Thermoleophilia > Solirubrobacterales > Solirubrobacteraceae > Palsa-744. Next base: position 38,282 of record DASXDO010000009.1, read on the forward strand.
TACGACGACGATGCAGCCTGTGGTCGGGCGATTGCCTACTGGGCGCTGGGTGGCTCGGTGGCCGCTGCCGCCGGCCCAGTCCTCGGAGGAGTGTTGACGCAGATCGACTGGCGGCTGATCTTCGACGTGAATATCCCGGTAGGCGCCGCCGCTCTCCTCGTGCTCACGCGTGTCGCTGAGTCGCCGCGCCGGGAGCGGCGCTTTGACTGGATCGGCCAGATCGCGGCGGTGCTCGCGCTCGGCGGTCTGACGTTTGGGATCATCGAGGGCGGCCGACTCGGCTACGGAGCGGCGCCGGTGCTGGCAGCGTTCGTGGTCGCCGCCGTCGCGGCGGTAGCGTTCGTGGCCGCCCAGGCAAAGGGTCGGAATCCGATGGTGCCGTTGGGCCTCTTTAGCTCGCGCGCGATGACTACTGGCCTGAGCATCGCTGCGATCACGATGGCAGCGTTCTACGGGGTCGTGTTCCTACAGAGCTTGTACTTCCAGCAGCAGCGCGGGCAGAGCGCATTGCTCACCGGCTTGCTGTTCCTCCCGATGACCGGCATGGTCGCCGCGCTCAATCCCTTCGTCGCGCGGGTGATGGAGCGCCGGGGGCTACTGCCAACCACGATCGCCGGCATCGTGGTCATGGCTGCGGGCCTCGGCGGGCTGTGCCTGTTGTCCGTCACGGCCCCGTTGTGGCTGGCGTCGCTGCTGATGGTGCCCGTCGGTGTTGGAGGCTCGTTCACGGTGCCGCCGCTGACCGCGCTCGTTAATGAACAGCATCCCGGCTGAACGCGCGGGCACCGCGAGCGGAGTGCTCAACACCGCCCGGCAGATGGGAGGCTCGCTCGGTGTCGCCGTGTTCGGCGCAGTCGTCGCAACCGAGAGCAGCTTTGCTACGGGCTTGCGGCTGGACTTCGGCATCACAGCCCTTCTTTTGATCCTCGCCGCGGGCGCCGCCCTTCGACTTCGCCCCACGGCGTAACCCAACATCAAGCTCAGTCCCGACCGAAAGGAAATCATGCAATACGTCACTCTCAACAACGATGTCCAAATGCCGGCCCTCGGCTTCGGCGTGTTCCAGGTGCCCGACCCCGCCGAATGTGAGCAGGCCGTCGCACAGGCACTCCAGACCGGCTACCGGCTGATCGACACAGCAGCCTCCTACGCGAACGAGGAGGCAGTCGGACATGCGCTCGCAGCAAGCGGCATCCCGCGCGAAGACCTATTCGTCACGACGAAGCTCTGGGTCGCGGACGCCGGATACGACCGGACCAAGCAAGCGTTCGCCCGATCACTGGACAAGCTCGGGCTCCAGTACATCGACCTCTATCTGATCCACCAGCCCTACGGCGACTACTACGGCTCCTGGCGAGCGATGGAGGAGCTTTATGCCGAGGGTCAGATCAGGGCGATCGGGGTCAGCAACTTCCACCCCGACAGGCTCGTTGACCTGATCCTCAATAACAAGGTCACGCCCGCCGTGAACCAGATCGAGACGCACGTCTTCAACCAGCGCACCGTCGATCAGGCCGTGGCGAGCGAGCATAAAGTCCAGATCGAGGCATGGGGGCCGTTCGCCGAGGGCCAAAACGGATTCTTTACCGACCCGACCCTGACCAAGATCGCGGAAAGCCACAGCAAGACCGTCGCGCAGGTCGCGCTTCACTGGCTGATCCAGCGCGGCATCGTCGCGATCCCAAAGTCAGTCCGCGCGGACAGGATGGCCGAGAACTTCGACGTCTTCGGCTTCAGCCTGTCCGACGAGGAGATGCGCCAGATCGCGGCACTCGATACGGACACGAGCCTGTTCTTCGATCACCGTGACCCCGAGGCAGTGGTGCGTCTCAACTCACGCCCCACGCCATGAGGCTAGCCCGCGCCGCTATGGGTGCGCGCGTTTAGTCGCGCGGCTCATGTCGGCGCACTTCCCACCAGATGTTCAGGAGTGCAACGGCGACGGCCACGACGACGCAGAGCAGTACCGGCCAGTGGAAGATGATCGCCTCCCAGACCCCGATGCCGACAACGAACACCACGAAGGCGCCGCGTAGCTTCCAGTTCGTCAGAAGGTAGTCGTCGTCGCGCCCTCGGCGACGACGACGGTTTGGGCTCATCCGCGCCTCCGAAGCTCGATGTCCATGCCGAGCATCTGCACGATCAAGAGCACGATCCGAAGCTGGACCGTGCTCTTGCCGTGCTCTAGCTGGATGACTACGGCCCGATTGACCCCTGTTAGGTCCGCCACGAGCTGCTGCGTGAGACGTAGCTCGTGGCGCCTGGCACGGATCGCTTGCCCTAGCTGCTTTGGGCTGTGGATTCGGGTCGCAGTCGCGCTCACGCTGCCGCCGCCTCCTCCTCCGTGCTGCGCTCCTCCTCTGGCCGGGTGTCCATGAAGTCGTCGGCGAGCCTGGCAAGCATCTCCGGGCAAGCCACGACGGCTTCGTTGAGGTTGGCAAGCGCCTCCTCGACCAACTGGTGCGGTTCGTTGTTGAGCGAAGCAACGGCCGACCAGTAGACGCGTTCGATGATCGGCCGAAGCTCGCGCGGCGGCATCGTCAACTCGAATTGCTTGGCCTCGGGCTCCCGCTCCCAGCCGAGGTCATCGAGCAGCCGAAGCTCGCCCCGGAAGCGGTAGTGCAGCCGCTTCGCCTCCGTTACTTCGTCGTTGCGCAGGAGCGAGAAGATGTCCTCGTGCGCGGTTAGGTCCGTCATCAGGCCGTCGTACAGCGCGTCCCGATAGGACCGGTTGATCGTCATGCCCATTTGGAGACTTCCTTTCGGTTCTACACCGAAAGGTGGCGCCACGATCCATGCAAGGCAAACCAGCCGTAGGAGCTACGGTTAGCCGGCGGCATCGAAGGCATCTTCTTCGGTGCTGTAAGGCCGGGGCGGGTGCTACTAACACCCGTCTCGGCCGCTTGGTTTTTAGGTTGCGCGAGAGCAGAGCAGAGCCCACGGCGGAAACATCCGGAGCCGTCTTTGCCGCGCCGTCTCGTCAGTCGTCGGTGCTGATCGGTACGGCTATGACGATGAGCAGTTCCGCTTGTGCAGTGCCGATCGCCTTGTGCAGTCGTGAGTGGCGATGGCAGCCGCCGTCTGCGTCGAACTGGACGACGCCAGCGCCGAACTCGCTGTAGAGGTCGCCGACCGACTGCATGGGCAAGGGCTCGGCACGATCCTCATTGAGCAGCTTGCAGCGGCCGCGGAGCGCCTAGGCGGGTTCCAAGCGCACGCGACCTTTCACGACGGCACCGACCTTCGTGGAGTTCCCGAGCTCGGCGTGGGCGCGGGGTGCCCGCCGCCGCTTCCCGGTCGCCGCCTGCAACTAGAGGCTCGGTCAGATCGGCGGCGTAAGCTGGGAGGATCATGCTCGTCGGCTCTGTGAAGGCAGCGTAGGTGCGGCACTGCGTCTTCTGCGGCTATGACGGCAAGCTGCACGCAGAGCACGCCTGGCCTGCCTGGATACGGGACGTGCTCCCCGACGGCGCCGTGAAGGGCTACTCCCAACAGCACCGGGTCGCAGTCGGGACGGGTGAGGTCACCGAGATCACCCCGCTGATGCGCCACAAAGCTGCTGATCGCAAGGTCAAAGTCGTCTGCCAGGACTGCAACGGCGGCTGGATGAGCGACCTTGAGGTCGCCGCCAAGCCAGTGCTCGTACCAATGATCCGCGGCGAGCAAGCCGAGCCGGTAGACCAGACGCTGTTGTCGTTCTGGGCTGCCAAGACAGCGATGATGCTCCAGTTCATGCACCCGGAGGAGCTGCGTGGCATCCCCGTCGCCCACTATCAGCATGTTTATGAGCAGCGCGAAGCTCCACAAGACATGCGGGTTTGGCTCACTGCCGCGACCGAGCGCTTCTACCGCACGGCCCACTACATGCGCGCGTATCGGCTACCCGGCGCCGCCCCGCCGTGGACTCTGGTGCCTGGGGTTCAGCGCCCGCCCGATGCATATACCTCGGTAATGGTCATCGGCCGGCTCGTGATCTCCCTGGTTGGATGGATGGTTCCGGGCTGGGAGTTCACGACCGCACCCGACGACCCCTGGCGTCCAGCACGGCGGTGCATCTGGCCCCCTCAATCAGGCGGCTGGACCTGGCCTCCCGAAGCGGCGCTCACAAGTCTCGTTGAGGTCGAGCAGTTCGCCGCTGCGGCGACAACCTAGAGATGTGCTCGACCCATGCCTGATGGTCAGGAGTTGCAGAGCGCCGCGCGAGTCCTCGCGGCCTTCATCGGTGACGGGGAGTTGACGAGCACGATCGCCGATCTCGAGCACGCCTTGGAGGGACGTCGAGGCGGGGAACTTCAGGATCTGCTCAGCAGTCGCCGTGTTTCGCTAGAGCTTCTGCGAAGCGCTCTGCTGATCCGCGGCCAACTCGGCAGGATCAACGATGTGATCCACGCCGTCGGGATCGGCCTCGCGCTTGAGGAGCTGATCGAGCCGGGTGAGGTTCTGTCGCGTCCCTCGCTCGCAGCCGGGAACGACCCCTCGCGACCGTATGACCTCGAAACCGACCGAAGGGTCGCCGAGTTCAAGTTCGGACGCTGGGACGCCGGCAGCAACGCGGCGCGTAAGCGCGAAGCCTTTAAGGACCTCGTGGGCCTGGCCGCCGATGATTCAGAGCGACGCGCTGAGCTTTACGTGCTCGGCCCGCGTCCGATCCGGTTCCTGCGCGAGACGCGTTCAACGGCCCGCTGGGCGCTCAACAAATCCATACGGATGACGGAGCTATACGAACGCCGCTTCGGCAGCTTGGATACGCCGATCTCGGCGTTCGTGAGCGGACCCGCGCAGGCCGTCGCGATCATGGACCTCGAACAGCGTCTCCCTCACCTCTTCGACCCGGCGCTCGACGGAACCTCGGACTAGGTTTTGATGAGGCCGCGTTCGATTGCGTAGCCGCGCCCGCCGCATAGCTCGACCACGGGCGGGCACCATCGGGCAATGCAGCCGATGGTGCCCGCCCAGCGCCGTGCCGGCCACGTACCGCGACGACGACCAAAACGACCTTCATTGGTCGTGAAGGGACTGGTCCTCGACATCCCGGCAGTGCGCCTCTTGAGATCGCGTTCGGGCTCTGCTCTGATCGCCCGCCCCCAGAGCGAGGAGCCCACGATGCACGACGACGACACGCAGCGCGCGCACAAGCAGGAGCTGGCGAACCTCGGACGCGCTTTCCGCGAGGCGCGCGAACGAAGCGGCCTCAGCGAGCGCGAAGTCGCCGACGCCGTGCGCGGCATATCGCTTGACGGCATACGCAAGATCGAGGCCGGCGAGCGCCCCAGCTTCAACTACGAGCAGATAATCCGCTTGGCCCGCGTGCTCAGCGTCGAAGCGTCGGAGATTTTCGCTCGGGCAGAAAGCCTCGCCGCGGAGTGACTGCGCCGACGTCAACAGCATCCGTTCCGGGGAGCAACATGCTCAGGATGCAAGCCGCTGGCTCAGAGGCGTTTCGACAGGCGCTCGCGCCGACGATCGGCGCTGTGCATGACTTGGCGGATGCCGTCGCCGCGCGCGCCGCGCGGAACGGGCACCAGCCAAGCGCCAGCTCACGGGCAATGGAGGAGATCGCCGTCGAAGCGACGCTCGCCACGCGATCGGAAGGCTGGCAGGAGCCGATCAGGGACACGCACACCTTCGGCGGCATGACGCTGACGGCCGCCGCCGACTTCGCACGGAGCTTCGCCGTCCTGCTCGACGCCGACTCCACGCCCGTCTACGGGCACCTTGTCGTGGCGCGCAGCGTGTTCGACGCCTCCGTTGTCGCGGCGTGGCTGAACGATCCGAAGGCCGACGCGACCGAGCGAGTCAAGCGCGGACTCTGCGAGCAGCTATACAGCGCAATGGAGCTTGTCCGGCTTCGCCTTGAGGACGACGCCGCCGAGCACCGCGACGCATGGAAGGCGCGCGCGGCGGCTCTCGGCTGGACCGCCAAAGTCTCCAACAACAAGCCGGTCATCGACGGCACGAGCCGGCCATCGGTCCCGAGGGCTCTGTCCGAGCTTCTCGTCGGTGACGGCGAAGCCCGGATCGGCCGGGCGCAGTGGGGTTATCTTTCGTCCGTCTCGCACGTCACTTGGTACGGGCTGCGGGAGGCTCTGCCGAGCACTGCGCCGCCGCCCGGCATCGTTCCTAGCCCCGCCTCGTTTGGGACAACCTCGTCGTCTGTGCGAGCGCAAGCGGCGTGCGTGCTTCGGGCGCTTCGCAAGGCTGCCGATGCGCGGTTCGTCCTCATGGGGTGGGCCGACGACGACTGGCGCGCGGCGGCCGCGCGAGCCGAGCAGCACGAGATCGCGCTGATCCAGGCTAACCAGCGGGGCAACGCGTGATGCCCGCTGCGGTCATCTGCGGTCCCAAGGCCGAGGACCGCAAGCGAAGCCGGCGCCGGGCGCCGGGACGAGCCTTGATTTGGGACCGCATAGGGACCGCAGGAGCCTCGAAAACCGCATAACAAAGCCGATCTGAACCGTTCGCCCCGATTGCCTTCAAGAACCGCGAATATCCGCGAATGCTGGCGAAAGGGCCCGAAAACGCTGGGGGTGCTGGGGGGCGGTTTTGGTGGGGGTTCGGGGATGTTCGTGGGGATTGGGACCGCAGAGGGACCGCAAGAGTGGGCGAAAGGGACCGCAGAAGGACCGCAGCATCAGCGACAGCATGGCGACCGAAGATGACCAGCTGGGCCTCCCCGGCGTTGCACCATCCAGCAGGGTGTCGGGAAGGCTGGCGCAATGGACTCGGAAGTCGTCCAGCTCAAGCTACGGCCAAGTACAGCGTTCGTGTGCCGTTCGCCAGACACACGAATAACGCGCCTAGACAGCGGCGCAGAGACGCAAAGCGCATGAGGGGTCGTGCCTGGACTTCCAGTAGCGAGGAAGGGCCACGCCCACAAACACGCATCACTGACCGGCCCGTAGCTAAAGCGACCGAGGCTGCCCGTGGCATCGAAGAGTTTGCCTTGGTGCTATGACCATACGGGCGTGGTGCGCTCGTCCGGCACTCGGTTCTTGGACTCCGCGCCAGAGCCATGCCCGATCCAAGGGCAATAGTGGTCCGAACACCACAGCACAAGACCTCCCTTCGCGTCGGGCACCGTGACACTTGCGCCGTTAGGGGCGCGCGAGCCTGCAGCTTCAACGGGATGTCCAGTCATATCCGAGGCTTTGCATAGTCTCCCGGCTAGCATGAACGTCCTCGAACAGACAGTGAGAACGGGCCCAATCGAGGCTAACAATCTAGACGAGCTCGGCCGATGGCCGCCGTCAGCGGCCCTTGCGGATGTAGACCTGAGCTTGGATGACCGAACGCGAGTCAGCGCATTGCCGTGGCGTGGGCAATTCTCGCCAATGACGGCCGAGCGGCTTCTCAATGCGCTCGCGCCGGACGGAGGCATAGCTCTTGACCCGTTCGTGGGCAGCGGCACGACGCTTCTGGAGGCTGCTCGTCGTGGTATGTCGGCGGTAGGATTTGATGTGAACCCCGCGGCAATTGCGCTCGCGCGCTGCGTCTGCCTCGCGGCGTACACGCCGGGCGAGCGAGCCAAGCGGTTGGATCAAGCGATGAAGGTGGGGCTGGCTCCAAACGGGACTGAACGTCTCAATGGGTCAACCGAAATCGATGAGGCCCACGCAGTTGCGCTCCTCGCACATGTAGATGGCTCTCCTGAAAGAGCACAACGACGGCTTGAGGCTCTACTGGCGTCTCTACCCCCGAATCCCGTATCCGTCCGCGCGGACCTCGGCGACGCGAGAGCTACTGGTCTTCAGGCGGGTTCCGCAGATGTCGTCCTCACATCGCCGCCCTACATTAATGTCTTCAACTACCACCAGTACGGGCGTCCGCTTTCAGACGGCTTCGGCTGGCCAATATTGACAGCCGCGCGCTCGGAGATCGGCTCGAATCGTCAGAACAGAGGCAATCGTTTTCGGACCGTCATTCAATACTCGATTGATATGGCACTTGCGCTCGCTGAGATGGCCCGAGTCCTACGTCCCGGTCGTCGGGCCGTTGTCGTCGTAGGCCGGGAATCTCGCGTTCGCGGCGTTTCGCTCTATAACGGCGATCTCCTTGCCCGCATCGCTCGTGTCCTCGGCACTTTCGACACCTTCGAGCGCGCCGAGCGCGTGTTCGTTAGCCGCTTCGGAGAACGTATCTTCGAGGATGTCCTCGTGCTCTCGAACGGGCAGCCTGCGAACCACGCCAAGCGCTACATCGAACAGATAGGCCGTGCCGAGGGTCTACGCGCCCTGCATGACTGCCCCAGTGATGGTCTGACCGAGGCCGAAATCGAGGCCGCCATTGAAGACGCAGACAAGATCGGACCGTCGCCGCTTGCCACAGGGACGCTGGTCTGATGGCCGTCGCACTGCCGGCTCGGTCGACGCCTCACGGCAACAAGATCAAAGCGGCCATCGCAAATCCGAAGGCGAGCCAGGCTGACCGGCTGATCCTCGGAGAGATCCAATCCCGCTACGAAAGCTGGCTAGCTGAACTGGATGCGGTCATCGCTGGGGAGGATCCCCGAACGCGCGTGCACCGCCAGGCGCGACTTCTCAACGACTACAAGTTCTTTGTCGAGGTTGAATGTGTAGCTCGGCGGGGGTCCGCGTGGCTCAAACGGCAGAAGGGACAGTTGAAGCTCGACAACTCGATCATCGAGGAGTTCTTGATCCATCTAGTTCATCCGGCAACACTGCCCGGCTTCGCACGACTACACGAGCTGACCGTAGGGCCTAACCAAGCCTTCATGTCGATGAGCTTCCGAGCTGATTCGATGGCTGGGTTGCTAGACCACCCCGAGGTGGTCGTAAAGACAAAGGACCAAGACTTCGCGCTCGGCGCCCGCGTGCACTATGTGATCGGTACTGATCCAGCTCTAGCAGGAGCACGGCGTGGAGAGTTCGTGCTCGCGGTGCTCGCAGCCGAGTGCAAGGTCAACCTGGACAAGACAATGTTCCAGGAGGCAGCCGGAACCGCCACGCGGCTGAAGCAGGGATGCCCGATGGCAAAGTACTTCGTGATCGCCGAGTTCTTGGATATGGAAGCGGAGGATGTGCGACTAACCGACATCGACAACGTCTTTCTCCTACGGGGCGTGCGTCGCCTAAACCAGCAGCAGCGTGGCGACCCTGACGCGATCGCCAGATGTCACACAGAGAACCCGGTTCGTGAAGATGTGATCTGGCGCTTCGTCCAAGAGATGCAGATTTTTATCGACGCTGTCTGGTTCGACCCGACCTCGGTTCTCCAACGCGGTTCGTTCATCTAGCTCGCATCGCGTCGTGCATGGAGTCGTCGAAGGAGGTATTCGGGTGCACCCGTACCGCAACACCGCGCCAGGCGACCTTCGTTGGTTGGGCATGGAATCTGGATTTGCAAGCTCTAAAGCTCGCGACCTTTCCTGCGGCCACTGTGGCCAAAGGACGGAACGGACCGCAATCGAAGCGGACGCCCTGGAACCCGGGACGGCCCTTGATTTGCGACCGCACAAAGACCGCAGAAGCCCCGAAAACCGCATACCAAAGCCAACCTGAACCGTTCGCCCCGATTTGCCGTAGGTCCGCGAAGAGCGGCGAACGGGGACGAAAAGCTCGACAGGGGTGGGGCTCGCGGGGCAGCGCGACAGAAACCGTCTACTGGGCTTGCGGCCAGCCGTACTCCCCGCGCAGCCAGGTTTCGACCTCCGAGATGCGGTAGCGGTTCATGCAGGGTGTGTGGATGTGGCAGCCAAGCGTCGTTGTTGAAGCTCGACCAGCGTGGCGTTACGCTCAGGTGCTCGGCGAGGCGTTGCTTGGTGAGCCAGGGCTCTGGCGAGAGCGCTGGCCACTGTGCGGGCTCGGTGGGTCCATCGGCAGCGCCTCTCGAGATCGGTGGCGATGCCGATGCGCGCGTTGAGCCTGCTTGCTGCGTTCGGCGTCCTGGAGTGGGGTCGTCGTTTCTTGTGGCGCATGGCTGCTGTCGATCAGACTCAGGCCACAAGCAGGATCTCAAGAGCTTTTCTAAGGAAGCGGACCGTAGCCATCGGATGATATGCATGAGGCCGTAAAGTTGGACACTAAAAAAGACAACACTATGGTGCTGCTCGGTGCCGGCGCCTCGGCCGAGGCGGGTGTGCCGATGAGTTTTGCAATGACAAGGAAGGTGATTCGTCACGTATGTGGGCGACGCCAGATGCTGCCTACTGATCGGCTGCTTCGTTTCATCTGTGAGTCGCTGATAGCAAACGACGATTTACGCGGAGGGGATCATGAGGATCTCGACTTGGAGCGGGTCTTTACCGCGGTTGAGTTGCTGGGTCGCCGACGAGATCTCGATGTGGCTCCTTTCATTGCCACATGGCGTTCGCCTCTCGACGAGTTGGATCCTATGCCTGCGTTTGATGAATCGGGATATAGCCGTGTCGGTCAAGCACTCGCATTTCAGATGATGGAAGCACTCGTTGCGTCACTTATTACTACCGAGGATAGTGTTCGGTATTTGATTCCTCTTGTCACGGCCGGCCGAGGGCGGCGAGGGATAACCATCGCAACGCTGAATTACGACCTCTCGATTGAGCTTGCGTGCGCATTGGCCCGCGTGCCTGTGGACACCGGCCTCGAATCGTGGGCAGCAGAAGGTCGCTGGCGGTGGCCGCGGCGAGGCGTACGACTACTCAAGCTGCATGGTTCCATGGACTGGGCATGGCAACAAGATGATTCGAACGACGTGAGCCAAATGCCACCCAGGCAAGTACTCCTAAGTGATCCCGATGATCCTGAAGTCTTGGAGATCGACCGCGCGTTGCTCTTTGGACACGGTAATGCGAAGCTGCGTGCCGACGGTCCCTTCCTTCCGCTACTCGCTCAGTTCGAATCCCAGTTAGCTGCGGCCAGTCGTCTTGTGATCATCGGCTACTCATTTCGAGACACTCATATCAACGAGGTTCTTCGTCGATGGGTTAACGATGATCTTCAGCGGAATGTGATCATCGTCGATCCATGCTTTCCAGATCACGACGAAATCATGGAATCGGATCCGCTATTGAACATGTTTAGGGATGACTTGTATGTAACGCTTCACCCCGACGCTTACCGCCGCCCCGGCGATCGAGATGGCCCTGATCTTTTCGATCTGCGGGTGGTAGTCATTCGCAAGCGGGCCTCCGAAGGCATACAGGAGATATTTGGGTGCTCGAGGTAGAACTCGGCCTCGCCGAAGCCGGCTGCTGGCGCGTGCAGCGCACACTCAGCTAGTTCGACCTTCGTGATGCGTATGAGGGTAGAGATGTCGAGCCCGGTGATCTCGGTGGCGATGGCGAGGTAGTCGGCGGGCTCGAGCACTCGGCTAGCCTCCCCGCTGAGGCGCCCTCGAGCTAGCCGCAATTTCTGAAGCCGCAACGTAGCGTTCCAGGTTGCCTCGGGAAACGGTCGTGACCGAGCTCAGATCGGATAGCGGTCGGGACATCTCCGAGGACGGCTCGTGATTTCCGACCGCAACAGGACCGCGGACCCCCGAAAACCGGATAGCAAAGCAAACTCGAAACCGTTCGCCCCCGATAGAAGAACAGTTCCTATCAGGAGGCTGCCGAAAGCCTCTGGGGGCCTCGAAATCCCGTGTGGCTCACGCTTGTCAGTCGGTTGCCTGCTGGGCCGATGGCGATCGGTACATCCCTTCTCTGAAGAGTGCGTTGCTCGCGGCGTTCCAGCGCTCAAGTTGTTCGTCGCTGAAGAAGGACGCAGGGAGATGACGGTTGATCGCCTCTGTGAGCAGGATCGTGCCGAGGTTGAGTACGACAACATGCAACGCAGCCCATGTGAGGTCGGCGTCCACACGTAGGAGGTCGTGGTCGGCGAGCGTCTGCCACTGAGCCTGGGCGATCCTCAGGAAGGCGTCGAAGATTCCCAGCACCGCCTCGTCGCCGTCGGCTGTCGAGCGGGCGACGTAGAGCAGTGCTGTGGGGTGCTCGCGCATGAACGCAGTGACACGATCACCGAGCTCTTGCTGAACGTTGGTTGGGGAGCTGCTCGCGGGTGGCTTGCTGAAAGCGTCTGTGGCGATCTCGATGACGTAGTCGTTGACGGCCTGGATGAGTGCAGCCTTGGTCGGGAAGTGGTGCTGCACAAGGCCAGGGGAGACCCCAGCTGCCTTGGCAACGTCGCGGATCGAGGTGCTAGCGACGCCGTCCCGAGCGAAGCCCTCCAGCGCCGCATTGCGTGCACGGGCGTAGGGCGTCAGGTCTGAGGGGAGGACGCGCATGGGCACGTAGAGTATGCGATACGTCCATATCCTTTACGATACGATCGTATGGATGGTGTCCTGTTGACCAACCACGGTGACATATGACCGGTCCTCTCTACACACGGCTGAGCGCGGCCAGTGGCGCGCTCTTCATCGTCTGTTTCAACGCTGCGCTATTCGACCTCGGGGCTCCGCCGAAGGCAAGCGACAGCACCCGCGAAATCGCGTCGCTGCTTGTTCGCGCCCACGGCAGGATCCTGCATGGCATGTACCTCGCTGGGCTGGCGATCATGCTCGGCATCTGGTTCTTCGCGACCGTCCAGACCTGGCTACAGCAGACAGCAGGCAAGCACAGCACACAACACTCCAGCGCGGCCCTTGGCTCAGGGCTGCTCGCCATCGGGCTCGGCGTGCTCGGGATGCTCCTGTTCTACGGCGCCACCTACAAGATCGCCGGGCAGGGCAACGCCGGCTTCCCGGTCGTACGAGCGCTCACCGACGCCGGGAACGCCGCGATCGAGCTGACGAAGTTCCCGCTCGCGATGTTCATCCTCGCGGTCTCGCTCGCCGCACAACGCGCTGAGCTCCTACCGCGCTGGTTCACCCGAGCAGGAGCCGTGAGCGTCGTCATATTGATCGCTAGTGCGATCCCTTTGTTCGCGAAAGGCTCATTCACCCAGTTCGGTGGCGGGCTCGACGTCATCGGAGCGATCCCCGGCGTGCTCTGGATCTTCGTGCTCAGTTTGATGATGACCAAGCCTCGGGTCGACCTTGGCCCAGTTCCAGGCTGAGCAGAGAATGGGCTGGCGGCCACTGGCACTGCGTTACAGGCCACCGAGCGACGATCGCGCCGGCGGCGCATTGGAGGTGTGCGCCGGCGCATCTGGGCTATGCGAGCTGACGTTCTGCCATAAGTCATTCTGGAAACGGGTGGATGTATGACGGTCAGTGGAATGCGGCCTGTCCGTTGGTGTCAGGCGCTGGTGAAACCCCTGCTATTAGGCGGTTTTTCGGGTGACCGTGGACTTTTGTGTGGGGATCTGCTACGTTGATTTTACGTCGCATGGCCGGGCTTGAGACCTTGCTGAGCGGCGGTAGAGCAGTGGACATAGAGAGTGGTTGGGGCCGGTCGTGCTCTGTGCCGGTAGTTTGCAGCAGAGGATGTTCCGTGGAGAGGGAATCCTTGTTCGAGCGTTTGAGGGAGCTTGTGGTCGCGTGAGACGCATTGAGTCATACGTGCAGAATCTGGTTGCGCCCAGTGTGGGTGCTTTAACCAGATGCGTCAGCTCTGCTGACGCATCTCTCTCTCTCTCTCTCTCTCTGCTTCGAAGCATCTAGCCGGCTAGGGGTTTCGCGGGGCGCTTTCGCGCCTCTTCTTCTGGGCCAGCCGGCTGTGGGTGGTCCTCGCGGTCTCGGTTTTCATCGCTCTGGACAGCGCGTCTCTCTCAGGCATGCTGGGGTTCTGGGCTGGCTTGGAGTGCTGGCTGATGCGTGAGGACCTAGGCCAGCGCAAGCGTGTCATGGGTCGTCCGCGTGGCCGGGAGCGGCTCGGTGAGGGCATCGTCTCGCTGCAGCGCGCGAGGTTGCTGCGCTCTGCGGCGGGCCTACTTGCTGAGCATGGTTATGCGTCAGCGTCTGTCGCTGCGATCGTGCTGGTGTTTCGCGGCGCACCTACTACGAGATTTTCGAGAACCGCGAAGAGTGCCTTGTGGCGATCCTGACCGACGCAGAGACACGAGTCAGGGCCGCGATCCGGGGCGCCGGCCTCACAGATGCCGGCTGGTGCGAGCAGGTCCGTGGGGGCCTGTGGGCCATCCTCTCATTGGCTGATAGCGACCCAGCGCTCGCGAGGGTCTGTCTGGTCGAGTCCGGTCGAGCGGGCGGCTTGGTTGAGATGGCGCGCGAGCGGATCCTCACCGGCTTGGTTGGTGTGGTCGATGAGGGTCGGCTGCACGGCAAGCGTGCGGGGGTGGCTGGCGCTTTGACCGCGGAGGCGCTCATTGGCGCGATTAGCGCAGTCCTTGCAGCCCGCCTTGGCGAGCAGGCTGCGAGCCACGGGAATGGGCGTCGTGCACCGTTGCGCGACTTGCTTGGTGAGCTCATGAGCATGATCGTGCTGCCCTACCTTGGGCCTGGTGCTGCGCGCCGTGAGCTGGCACGGCCATTACCAAAGACAGTGGCGGTTGAGAGCCACAACGTCGACGTGATCGCTGAGGCGGATCCGCTGGCGGGATCGTCTATGCGGTTGACCTATCGCACCGCGAGGGTGCTGTTGGCCGCCGCACAACTCGGCGAGGTGCGGGCGGGTGCGAGCAACCGTCAGATCGCAGAGCACGCTGGTGTTGCAGACCAGGGCCAGATCTCAAAGCTGCTCTCGCGCCTCGAGCGCCACGGGCTGCTCACCAACGCCGCGAAAGACTCGGGAGCCAGGGGTGAGGCGAACCGCTGGATGCTGACCCGCATAGGCCAGCGGCTTGTGCGCGACATCGGCTTCCTCGAGGCTAACCGAGCAGAGCGGAGTGCGGCATGAGCCAGAGCACCGCGATCAGCCGTCGGGAGCGAGCGTCAGAGAAGCTGGGAGAAAAAGTCATAACTCATGAAGTTGTGGTGATATGTCCCGCGCCACAGGACGCAAGGGCGGCCGTGAAGCCGCTGGAAGCATGACGGGAAATGTGGAGAGAGGGTATGGGAGTGGACTGCACATACGGTCGGCTTTGGGTTGGCCCTGTGGTCGACGCCGACCTGTTTTGACGGGAACCCTTGGAAGGGTCCAGGTCGTTACTGAGAGGGAGTTATTTCGCGTGGTTTCTTTGGGGAATAGTGTGAGTGAGAGTCCGAGTGTCTCGGGCGTGTCAGTAATAAGGCGCGTCAGCGTCGCTGGTGCGCGTCTCTCGCTCTGGGTCAGCTGGCGCCCAGCCGCTAAGCCATTTCATCACGGCAAAGCGCTGCGGTATGCCGGACTTGAAGTCCGCCTGCCTGAGTTTTGTCGCCCGCGCTCTGTAAAGGCGCTTGCTGCCTCTTGTGGTTTGGCCGCTGCAGACCATGTGTCTGTGGCGGGCTTGTGTTGCCCGGTCTCGGGCAGGCCCTGTCCGATTCTCTGTCAGGAGGGATGGTCCAGATGAGTCGCCTCAGATCGGCCTTGAAGGTCGTGGGTTCGCTTTGTGTCCTGTTGGTCAGCGCACCGGGTGTCGCGGGTGCGTATGCGACGGATGAACCGCCGCCAAGTTCCTCGACCGCAGCGGGGCTGCCTGACAGCCGCGTCTACGAAGAGGTTTCACCCGCCAACAAGCACGGCTTTGAAGCGGGCGCCACCCTGGGATCTGAAAACGAAGTCGCCGTGCAGTTCTCCGTCGCCTCGCCGGACGGGGATGCGGTCGCCTTCGGCGCTTCCGGTCCAGCCGCCGAAACCGACGCCAGCGGACTCAGCAGAAGTTTTGTCGCCGAACGCACGAGCGAAGGCTGGAAGAGCCGCTCCACGACCGCGCGCGGTCTCGATCAGACGGAA
The DNA here is from genome assembly GCA_036490555.1 of Solirubrobacteraceae bacterium. GTDB lineage: Bacteria > Actinomycetota > Thermoleophilia > Solirubrobacterales > Solirubrobacteraceae > Palsa-744. The sequence goes on from DASXDO010000009.1 coordinate 53,988, forward strand.
GGGTTGTCACTCGCGTTTCAACAGCCGAGCTGGCTTGACTACTCGCCCGATCTATCCCACCTCGTCTATGGGACGCTCGGGCCGCAGGTGCAAGGCGCACCGGCTCAGTCGGCCGGCAACATCTATCTGATGGGCTCCGATCCCTTCGAAAAGCCGACGTGGCTCTTCGAAGAAGGCTCCGGCGGCGCGCAGGGAGGGTTCGGCGTGGACCTGCTGGGGATGTCGCCGGATGCAAGCGTCATTTACGTCGCGTTTGAACGGAATCTGCTGCCGCAAGACACGGGCCGCTCGGGTTGGGGAGTGTACGAGTATCGCGGCGGCAAACTCGGCGAGGCCGGCGTACTGCCCGACGGAAGCGTGCCTCCCGCAGGCGCGCTGCCGGCGGCCACCGCCAGCATCGTGCAAGAGAACGAGGACGTTTATGACGCCAGTAACCCTGCTTCACTGGACAACGAGGTCTCTGAAGACGGTATGCGCATGTTCTTCGTTGCGGGCGGGGAGCTCTACGTTCACGAGATCACCAATGACGGCGAACGCAGCGTGTTGGTCTCGGCCTCGCAGGTGGCGGGGCACACCGGCGAAGCGGCGCCCGACGGGGTACAGCTCTTCGAGAACTTGACGCAGAGACTGAGCGGGAAAACGAGCGAGGCCAGCGCGCCGACCTATGCGTATGCGTCATCGGACGGATCGCATGTCTTCTTCCAGAGCGAAGACAAGCTGACAGATGATGCGCCGAACGCAAGCGGACCGAAGGTCTACGTATTCGACGTGGACACAGGCTCGCTCGAATATCTGCCAGGCGTCACTCTGGGCGGGATCGTCACCGCCGCGGCAGATGGCTCGTCATTCATGTTCGTGAACGACGCAGCCACCCCGGAACTCAGCCGCTGGGTGGCTGGGCCGGATGGCGGCAGCGTCAGCCCGATCGTCAAGTTGCCCGGCGGAGGATTTGTCGGGCCGGGGCGGCTGGTGGGAGACGACTCAACGTTCGTGTTCCAGGCAAGCGCTCCGATCGAAGGCTTCAACAACGCGGGCACCGAACAAATCTACCGCTACGACATAAATACGAACGAACTGGGTTGCCTGTCCTGTCCGCCTGTGGGCGTTACGCCCACCGGCGACGCGTACCTGTCCGCCGTCGATCAGTTCGGCGATCCGGATGGCAGAAGCCTCGGGGAAGACCGCGAGGTCAACGATGCGCGCGGCGTTTCGGCAGACGGGGAGCAGGTGTTCTTCGATTCTCCCGATCCGCTTGTGGGACGGGACACCAACGGTCAACGCGATGTATATGAGTGGGAGAACGGAACGGTATACCTGATTTCCTCGGGCACGAGCTCAGTGTACTCGCTGTTTCTGGATAACAGTGAATCGGGCGGCGACGTCTTCTTCGCCACGAGCGACGAATTGGTCGAAGGGGACAACGATCAGGGCTTCGACGTCTACGATGCGCGCGTACCGCGCCCGAGTGACAACCCACCACCGGCCGCTGTCCCCTGCGAAGGAGACGTGTGCCAAGGCCCGCCGATCATCGCGGAACTGCTGGGATCGCCGCCGAGTGCGACGTTCAACGGCACGGAAAATCTAGTCACTGAAGCGGAAGCAGTTGGGCATGCAAAGAACGTTGTGAGGCGGCTCACGCGAGCGCAGAAGCTCGCCCGAGCCCTGACGGCGTGTCGGAAGCGCAAGGCCAAGCACGGGCGGTCTGCCTGTAAGCGGCGGGCACGCCGGCAATATCGCGCCGTGCCGGCAGTCGCCAAGCACAACAGCGGGAGGGGAAAGTGATGAGTCGGGTCCAAGCGTGGATTGTGCAACCGAGGCGTCTCGGCGCACTGCTTGCGGTGGGAGCCGCCATCTGTGCGACCCTGGCGTCGCCGGCCTTCGCGAATGCCGAAGATCCGCCGTCGTGGAGAATCGTGTCGATGGCGGAACCGACCAATCTCGGGGCGCCTCAGAGTCAGATCGACGAATTGGTGGTGCACGCGAGTGCCGGCGAATACTATCTCTACAACTCGATCATCTTTCAGCTCGTGCCCTACAACATCAGTGCGGCTGAATTGCAGGGCGAACTTGAATCCGCCGTGGGGGCAGGAGAGGTCGAAGTCACTGGTGGAGTCGAAGATTCCAGCGGCACTCGGAGCTACACGATCACCTTCTCCAAGGCATTGGGCGGCGCTGAGGGCAACATACAGACATATCCGTTCTTTCCGAACCCTGGCGAAAGCGCGACGCTGAATGTCAAGCAGAGGGGCGCAAACGGCGGAGACGTGCAGTTGACGGCGGTCAACGTCGGCGGCGCTACCGATGGCAGTACAGTCACACTCACCGATACGCTGCCTGCGCAGCTGGTGGCGGGCAGGCTGGTCGGGTACGAGAAGTATGGCGACGAAAGTCCCGATGGCACGCCGCTGCAATGCAAAAAGGAATCGCCTACCTTCACCTGTTCTTATACGGGTGTGATGGAGCCGGGTGACGCGCTGACGATGCACATCGAATCCCAGTTCGGGGGAGAAGTGCCGGCCAGCGTGGTCAACACAGGTACAGTGGCAGGAGGAGGAGCCGAACAGGACGCATCGGTGAGCGCGACGCTGCCGGTCAGCGACGAACTTCCTGGCTTCGGTGTGGCGCCAGGCAGTCTCGTGATGGCGAGCTCGTCCATGCAGGCCGGAGCGCATCCCAATGTCACCACAAGCTTCAGGCTGACAACCCTTGGACAAGGTCAGGTGAGCGGCAACGTCAAGGACGTTCGCGCGGACCTGCCTCCAGGGCTGGTCGGCAACACTGTCGGCCTACCGAAGTGCCCAGCCGCAAAGGCGCTGGTGGCGGACTGCCCGCGTGACACGGTAGTCGGAGTGGCGGCCACCGAAATCATCTCCTTCTTCCCAGAAGAATATGCAACGAACACAATCCTGGCACCTGTGTTCAATATCGAACCAAGCCCAGGCGAGCCGGCCGCATTCATGTTTACGGTAGTGTCCCTTCCCGTCAGGCTGGACACGAGTGTTTTGTCGAACGGAGACTACGCTGTTCGTGTGGCGGCATCCGACCTGAGCGAAGCGTCACCGGTGTTCGGGTCGAGCATTACAATTTGGGGAGTGCCAGCGGATCACGAGGGGCCAGGTCCAATCGAGGTCCAGCAGGAATATCTGCCCGAATTTGCACAGGGTCTCGGCAGCCCGCTGCCGAGTGCGTCGCGTTTGCCGCTCTTGACGAACCCGACTCAGTGCTCGACGGCTCTGACTGGCAGCTTGGACGTCGATGAATGGGGCGATCCCGGCGCGTTCTCAGGCGAGTCAACTTCAGTCGGTACGCTCACCGGCTGTGGAGCGTTGGCCTTTTCCGGAGATATGTCGATGCTGCCGGATACTCTGGAAGCGGGCGCTCCGGCTGGTTATGCCTTCAAGTTGCATGTACCGCAGGTAAGCGATCCCGATCGGTTGGCGCAGCCGAACGTCAAGAAGGTAGTGACGGCCTTGCCGATGGGCACGGTGATCTCTCCGTCAGCGGCGGTAGGTCTGACCTCGTGCGACGAAGACCAGTTCTATGGTCCGGCGAGCGAACGCGGGACCGAGGAACCGGCCAAGCCTGGTAGTTGTCCACGCAACTCGCAGGTGGGGACGATCGAAATTCGTACGCCGGCGCTACCGTTGCCGTTGACCGGCGACGTGTATTTGGCGACGCCATCGTGCGATCCATGCAGCCCCGAAGAGGCTCAGAACGGGGAAATGGTCCGCTTGTTCGTGCAAGTCATCGGCGAAGGCGATTCGGGGATCGTGGTGAAGTTCGAGGGCCGCGTGTCAGTAAATCAGCAGACTGGCCAGTTGACCGCGACGTTCGACAACGATCCGCAGTTGCCGTTCAGCGATCTGACGCTGAAGCTTGCGGGCGGATCGCGGGCCACGCTTGCGAATCCGCGTACATGCGGCCCGGCGAGCACGAGCCTCGACATGACACCGTGGAGCAATCCGTTCACCACCGACGTGTCGGTGACTTCAACGTTCGAAGTCGACCAGGGGTGCATCGGTCAGCAGTTCAACCCCTCGTTTGTGGCGGGCATGGAGAACATCCAGGCCGGCGCATACTCGCCATTCACGTTGTCGTTTGGACGCAGCGACAAGGACGAGTTCCTCAACGGCTTGCAGATGCAGCTGCCCGCTGGCCTGCTGGGTTCGCTGAGCGGGATACCGCTGTGCAAAGAACCCGAGGCGTCTCAGGGGACCTGCTCGACGGACAGTCTGATCGGTCACACCCAGGTTTTGGTGGGCCCCGGTCAGACGCCATTTCTTGTGACGGGCGGCCAAGTGTTCCTAACGGAAGGGTACAAGGGCGCGCCGTTCGGACTGTCGATCGTGGTTCCCGCCAAGGCTGGTCCGTTCACGCTGTCCGGAACGACGGGCACCGGGAACGTGGTCGTGCGGGCGGCGATCAACGTCGACCCGCACACTGTCGCGTTGACGGTCACGAGTGACCCGTTGCCGACGGCCCTGGACGGGATTCCGTTGCAGCTGAAGGTGGTGAATGTCACGATCGATCGTCCCGGGTTCATGTTCAATCCGACGAGTTGCGCGAAGACTGCCATCACCGCCACTCTCTCCAGCAAGGAAAGCGGCGGTGCGCACGTGGAAAGCCCATTTCAAGTGACCAACTGCGCGGGGCTCGCCTTCAAACCCACCTTCAAGGCCTCCACGTCCGGGAAGACATCGAGGGCCGACGGCACCAGTCTCGATGTGAAGCTGACGTATCCGAAAGGGGCTGGGTACGCGAACATCGCGAAGGTCAAGGTGGACTTGCCGAAGCGGCTGCCGTCGCGGTTGACGACGCTCCAGAAGGCGTGTCCGGCGCAGACGTTCGACGCGAATCCAGCCGACTGTCCCAAGGATTCGATCGTCGGGATCGCACGCGCGAACACCCCAATATTGCCAGTCCAACTGAGTGGGCCCGCCTACTTCGTCAGTCACGGTGGGGAAGCGTTCCCGAACCTGATCGTGGTGCTCCAGGGCTACGGTGTGCGCGTGGACTTGGTCGGGGACACGTTCATTAGCAAAGCGGGAGTCACCAGCAGCACGTTCAACCAGGTTCCCGACGTGCCCGTGTCCAGCTTCGAGCTCTACCTTCCTGAGGGGAAGGACTCGGCGCTGGCCGCCAATGGCGATCTCTGCAAGGCCAGCCTGAAGATGCCGACGACGTTCGTTGCCCAGAACGGCGCGACTATCCACCAATCCACTCCGGTGACGGTCACCGGATGCAAGCCCAGCCCGAAGAAGGCTCAAAAGGGAACTGGGAGGTCAGCCAAGCGGAAGCGCAAGGCCTCCGGTCGCCACCAACAGGAGGGTAAGTGATGAGAAGGCTCTTGACGGTAGGCAGGATGTTCCTGGCGGTCCTCGCAAGCGCGTTGTGTTGTGGCGCGATCGCTGCGGCGAGCGCATCGGCGCTGGAGGAACGCCAGGCGACCGGACCGGCGTTCGGCTCGTTCTCGAGGGCGACTGGTATCGCGGTGGACCAGTCTGACGGCGACGTGTACGTGGCCGATGGCGGCGAAGACGAGCAGTTGCAGGTGTTCGGCTCCGAAGGGGGCGCTCCGGTAGGCGGTGGACCAGCGAGCTTCGATGGCTCGAACACCCCGAGCGAAGCGTTCGGGTTCCGGGGTGAACCTGTTGGGCCGGCAGTCGCGAACGGGAAGGTGTACGTACCCAACGTAGGCAAGAACCTGGTCGACGAGTTCGCGCTGAACGGAATGAAAGAATACGAATTCACCTGCGAGATAACCGGCGTCGACGCGAACGGCCCCTCGTGTCTCGGTCAGGCTGACACTGGAAGCGAATTCAGGGAACCGCTGGGCGCCGCTCTGGACTCCGCCGGTGACCTGTACATAGCCGACTACGGCAGCGCCACCGTATACGAGTTCGATCCGGCCGGCGAAGAAGTGCAGAGCTTCGCCAGTCCGCTGCTCGGGTCGCCCCAGTTCGTGGCTGTCGACGCCACCGGTGACGTCTATGTGCAGAGTTATGACAAAAACCTCGTCGAGTTCAAGCGCAGCTCGCTGACGGGTGAAGCGCAGGAAGCGGTCCAGATCGCCGAAGGCGTCACCGGTGTGGCTGTCGATAGGGCCACCGGTAGTGTCTTCGTCGACCTGGGATATATGATCGAGGAACTTGACGCTTCTCACAAAGTGGTCGAGACATTCGGCCTCGGTAGCGTCAACGGAGGCCTCGGCATCGCTGTCAACGAAGCCACCAATGTCGTCTATATGGTGAACGAAAGCGGGATCTCGAGGTTCGGCCAGCCGGTGCTGGTTCCTGGCGTGGATACCGGAAGCGCCTCGGAAGTAGACCGCACGAGCGCCACTCTGGAAGGCGTCGTCGACCCTGACGGTCTTGCCACTACCTACCACTTCGAGTATGGGACCACCGCGCAATACGGGTCGAGCACGAGCGCCTCCAGCGCGGGGGCTGGCACGGAAGGCGTTTCTGTCGACGCGGTGCTGACAGGGCTCAAGACCGAAACGGTCTACCACTTCCGCGTCGTCGCCGAAAACGAAAACGGGATGAAGTTCGGCGCGGACGAGACGTTTGAAACCGGCGGTGCCGTCGAAGGCATCCTGACGGGCCAGGCTGACGACGTGCTCGCCACCGGGGCGACTTTGAACGGCTCGTTGGAACCAAACGGATTCGACACCCACTGGTTCTTCGAATACGGCCTGAGCGAAGCATATGGGTCGAACACTCCCTCGCAGGACGCTGGGGAAGCCAGCGAAACGGTGAATCTCCAGGCGACGGTGACCGGGTTGGAAGCGAACACCACCTATCACGACAGGATCGTCGCCTCCAACGAAAGTGGTGTCAGCTACGGACTGGACGAGACCTTCACGACGCTGCCCGTACCGCCGGTGATCGAAGGCGTGCCAGGAGTATCGGAGGTGACGCGTTCGAGTGCGACGGTGCGCGCGACGGTGGACCCGAAGCACAGCATCACGAGCTATCACTTCGTCTACGTCGAAGACTCCCAGTACGAACCGGCAGCCGACGATCCCTACGCGGCAGGCGGCGCCGGGATGCCGGTGAGCGCTGGAGCCGGCGCCAGCGCTGAGACGGTCGAACAGCTCCTCAGCGGGCTGAAGCCCGGCACCACCTACCATTACACCGTCGTGGCGATCAACCAGTCCGGGCGCGCGAGCGGAGCGGATGAGACGTTCACGACCGCTGCCGGTACCCCGCCGACGGCGGTAACGGGGTCTTCCAACGAAGTCGCCCAGAACGGTGCGACGATCGACGGGGTCCTCGACACGAACGGATTGCCAACCTCCTACGGCTTCGAAATCGGCACGAGCACCGACTATGGCCCACCGACGGGTCTAGGATCGGTCGGCGCGGGTCTGAACGAAGCGCAGGTCTCGCTTGCGCTGAGCGGCCTGCAGCCAGGCACGACCTACCACTACCGCTTGACCGCTACCAACGTGGATGGCACGAGCTACGGTGCGGATGAGACGTTTACCACGAGCGTGTTCGCAAGCACATTCGCCACGCCACCGGCGCCGTTGCCGTTCGTAGCAGTTCCCTCGATCGCGTTCCCGACCCAACCGAAGGCCGTCGTCAAGAAGAGCGCGACCAAGAAGAAGCCGAGAAGGAAGAGCGAGGCCAAGAAGTCCAAGGGCAGGAAGCAAGCCAGGCGCAAGAAGAGGAAATGATCTACGACTTGTCATCCTCGACCAGCTGCAGCCGCGGCGGCGCCCACGCGAGCTCTCCTCTTGCGCCAGGGGGAGATACCTGACAGAGTCAGCTCATGCTGACTCAGGTGGCCGACGGCGTCTGGGTCCGGCAGAGCGGGTGGCTCTGGACCAATTCCATCGTGGTGCGCAGCGAGGATGGCTTGATCCTTGTCGACCCCGGCATCGATGGCTGCGAGCTGAACGAGCTCGCGGATGACCTGGATCGGCTCGGCGTTCCGGTGGTCGCCGGGTTCTCCACCCATCCCCACTGGGACCACCTGCTCTGGCATGCCCGGTTCGGTGACGTGCCGCGCTACGCCACTGCAGCCGGCGCCAAGGCTGCCGGCGAAGCCCGAGAGCGGGCGCAGGCTATGGCGGCGGAGAGCGCGTCAGGCGTTCCTCTCGAGCTGATCGCGCTTGTCACCCCGCTGCCCGCGGACGGCGAACCGGTGCCAGGCGAGATCATCGTGCATCAGGCGCACGCCGTCGGCCATGCCGCGGTTCTGCTCGCGGACCGTGGCGTGCTGCTCGCCGGCGACATGTTCTCCGATGTCTTGATCCCTCTCCTTGACGCTCGCCGCCCCGATCAGGTGGGCGCCTACGAGACGGCGCTTGACCGGCTGGGAGAGGCCGCGAGGCACGTCGACGTCCTGGTCCCCGGCCATGGCGCCGTCGCCAAGGGTCCCGAGGTGGCAGACCGTCTTGCCGCCGACCGTGCTTACATCGACGCGCTGCGACGAGGAGAGGAGCCGGTCGATGCGCGTCTGGGGCCAGATGCGGATTGGCTCTCCGGCCCCCACCAGTCGAACCTGGAGCAGGCCCGAGGACAGTAAGGGTCTTCTGAGGGCTCGGGTGGTCTCTGGCGGGTCTGTCGTCCGCTGTGCTCGAGGCCATCGATCCGGTGCGGGCTGGTAGGAGGTTCCCTCGCGCGGTGCGCAGAGCTCACCCGATCGCGCAGAGCTCACCCGATTTGGGTGATGGCGACTCACCCGGGGCTTGGGCAGCCTGCCATCTGAACCCACGAACGAGCCGCTGGAGGTTCTGATGGCCGAGACTCAGCGTGAGATCCTGCCTGTCCCCGACATTCCGCCGGTAGGCCTGACGACCTATGACGCGAAGGATCCCGATACGGCCTATCCCCCGATCGAGCCGCTGCGCCCGCCGTCAGGGGCGCCAAACGTCTTGATCGTGTTGATCGATGACGTGGGCTTCGGGGCATCGAGCGCGTTCGGCGGTCCATGTCAGACACCGAGCTTCGAGCGGCTTGCGGCAGGCGGGCTGAAGTACAACCGCTTCCACACGACAGCGTTGTGCTCGCCGACTCGATCGGCGTTGCTGACGGGTCGCAATCATCACTCCGTCGGGATGGGGAACATCGCTGAGCTTGCGACCTCGGCGCCAGGCAACAACTCGATCTGGCCTAACACGGCGGCGCCGATCGCGAGGATGTTGAACCTGAACGGCTATTCGACGGCCCAGTTCGGCAAGTGCCACGAGGTGCCCGTCTGGGAGACGAGCCCGATGGGGCCCTACAGGCAATGGCCAATAGGGATGGGCTTCGAGTACTTCTACGGCTTCATCGGCGGCGAGACGAATCAGTGGTACCCCGCGCTCTACGAGGGCACTACGCCAGTGGAGCCATCGATCTCTCCAGAGGAGGGCTACTACTTCAACGACGACCTGACCGATCACGCGATCGGCTGGATCCGCCAGCAGAAGGCTTTGATGCCCGACAAGCCCTTCTTCGCCTATTACGCGCCTGGGGCGACCCATGCTCCACACCACGTGCCCGCAGCGTGGGCGGACAAGTACAAGGGCAAGTTCGATCAGGGCTGGGACAGGCTGCGGGAGGAGACGTTCACACGCCAGAAGGAGCTCGGCGTGATCCCCGCCGCTTGCGAGTTGACGAAGCGCAGCGACGGCATCCCAGCCTGGGACGACGTCGACCCCAAGCTGAAGCCGGCCCTGGCCCGGCAGATGGAGGTGTACGCCGGCTATCTGGACAACACCGACAATCACGTCGGTCTCCTCGTCGATGCGCTCGAGGATCTGCAGGTGCTCGACGACACCCTGATCTACGTGATCATCGGCGACAACGGTGCTTCTGCGGAGGGTTCGCTGCAGGGGACGTTCAACGAGATGATCACGCTGGGCGGCTTCGGTGCGCTAGAGACGCCTGAGTTCATGTCATCACACATCGAGCAGTTCGGAGGTCCAGAGGCCTATAACCACTACGCGGTGGGCTGGGCCCATGCGATGGACACGCCATATCAGTGGACGAAGCAGGTCGCCTCGCATTGGGGTGGCACCCGCAACGGGACGATCGTCCACTGGCCACATGGCATCGAGGCGAAAGGCGAGCTTCGCAACCAGTTCCACCATGTCATCGATGTTGCTCCGACGATCCTCGAGGTCGCCGGGCTCCCAGAGCCGGTGATGGTGAACGGTGTCCAGCAGAAGCCAATCGAGGGCGTGAGCATGGCCTACTCCTTCGACGATGCTGACGCCGCCGAGCGCCACGAGACCCAGTATTTCGAGATGTGCGGAAACCGTGGCATCTACCACAAGGGTTGGACCGCGGTGACGAAGCATCGCACGCCTTGGGAAACCGGGGTCGACGCGAAGGTGCCAGCGTTCGACGACGACGTGTGGGAGCTGTACGACACGAACAGCGACTGGACTCAGGCGCGCGACTTGGCCTCCGAGCAACCAGAGCGGCTCCACGAGTTGCAGCGGCTGTGGCTGATCGAGGCTGTGAAGCATCAGGTCGTTCCGCTCGACGATCGCTTCGCCGAGCGGGCCTTGCCTCAGACGGCGGGGAGGCCGAGCTTGATCGAGGGCAAGCGCCAGCTGCTCTTCTCCGGCATGGGGCGCTTGACCGAGAACTCGGTCGTCGTCTTCAAGAACACATCCTTCTCGCTGACGGCCGAGGTCGAGGTTCCCCAATCCGGCGCGGAGGGAGTGATCGTCGCCCAGGGCGGTGTTGTCGGCGGTTTGAGTCTCTACGCGAAGGGCGGCAGGCCGAAGTATTGCTACAACTTCTTCGGGCTGGAGCGTTACTACGTTGAGGGCACCGAGGCGATTCCGCCAGGCACCCACCAGCTACGGATGGAGTTTGCCTATGACGGCGGAGGGGCTGGCAAGGGCGGGACTGTGACGCTCTATCTCGATGGGCACACCGTGGGCGGCGGCCACCTGAAGCAGACCGAGGCGTTGTTGTTCTCTTCCGATGAGACGCTCGACGTCGGTGACGAGTATGGCTCGCCCGTGACCGCCGACTACGACGTACGGAGGTTCAGTGGCAAGGTCAACTGGGTCGAGATCGATGTCGGCCTCGACGACCACAGCCACATGATCGAGCCCAAGGATCGCCTCAACCTCGCGATGGCACTGCAGTAGGGGGTCACTGACAGCGCCTGGGAAGACGAGCCCTCGAGGCGAGGGTAGTCTTGTCGTAGGAGAGCCGGGAAGACTGGTCGGCACATTGCTACTGCATGCCGTCCAAAGCTTGCATTGAGTCTTCCTTCCCATCATCCGATGTATCGCCCAGGCGCCGCCGATAGGGGCCAGGCCGGTGCCTGAAGCGTGGCTATTGACCTTGTTCGTGCTGGGCGCAGTCGTCAGCCTCGCGGCGAGCTGGCTGCTGGTCACGCGGCTCGAGCGAATCGGCGCGCGACTCGGGTTGTCTGAGGCGCTGCTGGGGATGCTCGCCGCCCTCGCGGCTGACGGCCCAGAGATCACGTCGGCGGCGACGGCCCTGATCGGCGGTCATGCACAGATCGGCGCCGGCGTGGTGATCGGCTCCAACGTCTTCAACCTGGCGGCGTTGCTCGGGCTCGGTGCGCTCATCGCAGGCAGGATCGTCCTGCACCGCCGCGTGCTCGCGTTCGAGGGCTTGACGGCGGTCGCAATTGCCAGTGTCTGCCTTGGAGTCGTCTTGGGGGCCCTGTCAGCCGCGATGGGGGTGCTCGCATGCGCGGTTGTGCTGATCCCCTATGTCGCTGTCTCCAGCGGTCCCATGAGGCAGCGATGGCTTCCCCCTGCCTGGCGGCGATGGCTGATGGAGGCTGTCGCCGAGGAGGAGGTCGAGCTGGCTGGGGCGCTCGATCACGCCCGCGCAGGGAAGGTTGACGTGTTCGTGGCGATCGCCGCACTGCTCGTGGTGGTAGGCGCAAGCGTTGCGATGGAGCAAACCGCCTCGACGCTTGGTGCCCGCCACGCCGTGCCAGAGATCGTGGTCGGTGGGCTGGTGCTGGCAGCGGTCACGAGCCTGCCCAACGCCGTTTCTGCGATCTACCTCGCTGGGCGCGGCCGCGGTGCCGCGACTCTGAGCACAGCACTCAACAGCAACGCGCTGAACGTGCTCGCGGGGCTGATGATCCCGGCGGCGATCGTCGGTCTTGGAGGACGCTCCGGCGAGACGACGCTGATCACCGCCTGGTATGCGGGGCTGACGATTCTCGCGCTTGGGCTCGCGTTTGCCGGCAGCGGACTTCGTCGCGCTGCCGGCTTCACGATCATCACCGGGTACATCGCGCTCGTGGTCGTGGTCGTCCTCACCGCATGAGGTCGCGCGGCCCGTCAGGCCGCTGGCGCCTGTCGGCCGCTGGCGCCCGTCGGCCGCTGGCGCCGTCAGGCCACCGGTGTCCAGCCAGCCGGGAAGGCGCCAGCTGGCACCTCTCCGTTGTACTCCGGAAAGCACTCGAGCGCGATGCGCTCGCCGGCGCTGCCCGCCAGCAGCGGGTGTAGATCGCCAAGCGTCAGCAGCACCCGCAGCGTCGCGCCGATCTGCAGGTCCGCCGCGTTGGGCTGCGCGCCGCCGATCACGCCTTCTGCGGCGAGTGTCTCGACATACGCGAGCTTCTCAGGGAGGCCTGCGAGGTCCTCCTGCAGCCGTGCCGCGGAGATGCCGTGGTACTTCCACGTTCCGTGGACGAGGCGAATCGCGAAATCGGTGCCCGCGCCATCGAGCGGACCCACGCCACCGAAGGTACCCACAGCCTCCGGGCGGAAGTGCAGCGCCCCCCACGGCAGCCGCCGGCCGAGGTCCTGCAACTCCTCATCGCCCCAGCGCTCTGCCTCGCGAACCGCATCGTTGGGGTAGAGCACGGGCGCAGGCGCGAGTTCCTCGAGGCGCGCGAGGATCGCCCGCGAGCCGTGCACCGGCTCGCCGTCGACGAGCATGCCTGGGACCGTGTGGCGCTCCTCCCCGTAGATCGCGCGCATCTGCTCGACGTGCGGACCTGGCGCGAGCTCGACGCGCTCGTACGGCAGGCCCTTGAGGCGCAGCGCCGCGGTCGCCGTCATGCAGGGGTGCGACGGCGGCAGGACGTGCAGGACGAGCTCAGGTGCCATGTCCGCAGCCTACCGACCGTTCGCATCCGCGTGCAGGTCAGGCTGCGGACAGATCCCTTACCTCGGTGAGCCGGATCGAGTTGCCAGAGGGGTCACGGAAGCCGGAGTCGATCCCGTAGGGGCGCTCAGAGGGCGCTTCGGTGAACTCGACGCCGCGCGCCTCGAGCTGCTCGTAGTCTGCGCGGCAGTCCTCGGTCGTAAGAAAGACGGTGCCCGCGAAGCCCTTCGCCATCAGCTCACGCACCTGCTCGGCGGTGTGAGGGTCCATGATCGGCGGCCCAGGGATCGCCATCAGCACGATCGCGACGTCTGGCTGGCCGACAGGCCCGACCGTGAGCCAGCGAAAGTCGCCCATCTCCGGCATAGTCGCGTCGATCCGTACCTCCATGCCAAGCTTCTGGGTGTAGAACGCGAGCGCCTCGTCCTGGTCGTGTACCAACAGATGGGCGTTGGCGATTTTCAACATCGGTCCTCCTGAGTCGCGGTGGCGGTGACGCGACCGTCCGCGTATGAAACGCAGTGGGCCGCCTTCATCTGTGAGCGATGCTAGGTGCGCGCCGCGTCGCTGTCTTCTCGAAATGTGCTGTGTTGCGGGCGCCCATAGAAGCGCAGCACGCACTCAGGCACGAGCGCACGCGTCGCCGCCGGCGGATACGCCGAACGGTACGCCGTCGGCGAACGACCGAACGTGCGCGTGAAGCTCGTCGTGAACGAGCCGACGCTTCGCAGCCCGACCGAGAAGCAGATGTCTACAACCGGGCGATCGGTGTCGCGCAGCAGCGCCGCTGCGCGCTCGAGGCGCCGCGAGAGTAGATATGCGTGTGGCGACTCGCCGAATGCGCGGCGGAACTCGCGGCTGAAGTGCGCACGTGAGAGACCCGCGGCGTGCGCCATCTCTTCGACGCCCAACGGCTCGAAGTAACGCGCGTCGGCGAGGTCCTTGGCGCGCAGCAGGTGGCGCGCGGGCGGAGCGAAGGCCATGGCACGAATTATCTGCCCATCGAGCGGCTCCTGGCTGCGTTCGGCCAGCTCTGCCATGAATCCGCGCTCTATCGGGTGAGCCACTCCAGGGCCAGTCTCGCGATCTCCGCCTGGCTGCGTCCGCCGTGATCGACGTTGACGAAGTGGCTGCCGATGAACAGCGAGAAGGTCAGCAGGCAGCGAGCCTCGACCTCGTCCTGATCGTCGCAGATGGCTCCGAACAGGGAGCGCATGTAGTCCATCCGCCTGCTGTCGACCTTGCGCAGCCGTCTGGCTACGGTCTTGTCGCGTCGCGCCCAGTCGCGGATCGCGAGCTCGATCTTCAAGAGCTCGCTGCCCGATGCTGCGGCGAGCGCGAACAGTCGCCTCAATCTTGACCTTGCGTCCCCCTGCTCGGCCTCGACGGTCTCGATTGCCTCGTCGACCCAGGTGCGCTCCCACGTGTCGAGCATCTCGTCGAGCAGCGATTGCCTGTCGCTGAAGTGCCAGTAGAACCCGCCCTTGCTGACGCCGAGTGTGCGCGCAAGCTGCTCGACTCGCACAGCGTCAGGCCCGCCGCTGGCAAGCGCCCGCAGTCCCTCCTCGATCCACTTGCTGCGAGGCGTGCGCGTTGGAGGGGCCATCTCCCTATCTCTATCGCACCTGCTGCGAAGTTGACATCTTCGAGATGAGAGCCTATCCTCGATCTATACGGCACCGTATGGATGGAGGATCCGAGATGAACGCCTGGTGGAGTTCTTTGCTGACGAGCTCAAAGCGCCCGAGCACGAGATCGAAGACGAGGGGGCGAGCGCATCGCGTCGCGGTGTCCGAGAGGCCTCCGTTTCCTGGCGTCCCGCCGGACTACGCGGATGCCTTCGAGGTCTCGAGGAGTCCGGCGGACCTACGCTCTGCCGAGCGCTGGGCACGCGACGGCTTCGAGAGTCTGCCTGTGGCGACTCGCCGAACGGTGCTGCTCATACATCGCCGGATTCTCGGGTTTCGCCTCGGCCCGTGGGCCTCTTCCGACCACGTTTTCGGTTGGCGGATCGTGACCTCCGAACCCGAGCTGCTGCACCTCGAAGCGCGATCGACGCTGCTGAGCGGCCACATGGTATGGCGGCTGAACGGCGAGCGGCTGACGATGACTACGTTTCTTCAGTACGAGACGCGCAAGGCCGCACCGATCGTTTGGACCATCATCGGCAACATTCACCGGGGCGGCGCTCCCTACCTGCTCAACCTCGCAGCACTCGGGCGAGAATCGATCGTTGGGTAGTCATCGGCTCGCGGCGGGGAAGTCCTGCTGCGCGGTCAGGCCTCTTGCCCAGACGAGCTTGGGTCGTCCGTGTTGGCGGACACGACAAGCTCTTCGTCCTGCACGCGCACGACGTCGCCGTCGTGCAGCTGGCGCCCGCGACGAGACTCCGGCTCGCCGTTGACGATCGGCGGGGCGCTCGCCAGGAGCGCCTTCGCCTCGCTGCCGCTGCCCACCACTCCGGCGAGCTTCAGCAGCTGCCCCAGCCTGATCGTCTGCTCGCGGATCCGGATCTCTCTGGTCATATGCGCTCTCTGGTCATATGCGTCTAGTAAAGGTCTGAGTTGCGGTAGCGGTTCAGTGCGACGAAGGTCCATATCGCCTCGACCACGCCGAAGGGCCATGTGCCGGCGAGGAAGCCGTAGGTGCTCGATAGGGCGCACCCGCAGGCGAAGGCGAGGATATAGCGACGGTGCCGTCGCTCCAAGCCATACATGCAGACCATGAAGGTCACGGCTGCCGCGCCGAAGGCCGTAAGCATCGCCGCTCAGTCTGACGCTTGAAGGCTCAGGGCGAAGGCGATTGCGTCTATGGCGGGCTCGTGTACGGCGTCGGATACCGAGACGGTCAACCGTCTTCGATCCGGCTCCCAGGTCAGAGCGAAGAATGGGCAGCACTCCCGCTCGACCGCGACGGCTTCTGCGACGAGCTCTACGTCCACGTCCTGGTCAAGGTCTGCGACGAGGCGGCGGGGTGTCCGCTCGATCAGGCGAGCGTTTCTGCTGGCCTGACGGTAGCGCTCCAGTTGGGAGCGCAGCCCAGCCTCGTCAAGCGCACAACTTGGAGCCATCGGTAGGTCCACAGCCACTCAGCCTAGGGCCGGCAAGGTCGGCTTGCCCGCAACGCGATGAGTGCATACACAAGGAGTCCGGCGCCGGCAAAGGGCGCGGTGCAGGTCAGCGTGTCGAGCGAGGTCGCAATCATCAGGTTAGTGCCCGTGGCGTGGTGGACAGCTGCTGCTCCACCGAGGTGTGACACTGACACGAGGAATACGACGACGAACAACGCTGCGCCGCCAAGCGAGAGCACGACGCTCCTGGCGTCGAGCGCTCTGGGCTTCGGCTCAGACCCCGTTTCGAGCTGAAGAAGGCGCATGTCGAGCAGGCCCGGGCTGGAGATCGCGGCGGCGCCCGCATGCTCGCTCCAGTCAGGTCCACGCACTACCTTGAGCAGTGCTCCAGCCAGGGGGCGATGTCCACAGAGCGCTACCGCGCGGCGATCGGCGGCAAGCTCGCGGCCGGCTATGTAGCGGGCGCGCAGAGCGTCCAATGCTGGCAAGAGGAACAGCGTTTTCGAGAGCACTCTCACAATCGCGGTCTTCAAAGGGTCGATATTGCGGACGTGGTAGTGCTCGTGCTCCAGCACCGCGCGCAACTCCTCGTCGGTCGCGCGTTCGAGCAGCCCTCGGCTGACCGCTACGTGGGGTGTGATCACGCCGTAGACGAACGAGAACGAGTCCGCTGCGTCGAGGTGAACGACGCGGCCAGCGAGGCCCGTTTGCCGCGCCGCCTGTGCAAGCGCTTCGGGTGCCGGGCTCGCGAGGGCACGCACGCGACGCGACAGCACTCGTGAAGCGATCGCCTGACGCACGAGCGTGTGGCAGGCGAGTCCCAGCCCCACCGCGATCAAGGCATACAGCGCGAGCGGCGCGAGCAGCGATCCCCGATCGCTCCACAGCTCGACGAGCCCACCGTGGGACATGCGTGCCAGACTCAGCGGTAGGAGGACACCGCCGACCGCTCCGCATATGACGGTTGTGGCGAACAGCAGTGCGACGCCTGCGAACAGGAGAAAGCTGCGGTTCGCTTGGTCCAGGCTCATCGGTTCTCCACGAGGATCGTCATCGGTCCTCCGCAAGGTCCTCTGCAAGGATCGCGCGCAGGCGTCGCAGCACGGCGGGATCGGCGCGCGCCTCGTCTACGAAATGCGCGACCGCAGCGTCTCCGTGTGCTCGCAGCACATCGCGGACAGCGAGCCCGGCGGCGTCGGCAGCGGTTGCCTCGTAGAGGTAGCGTCGTCGCTCGCCGTGGCGGGCGAGCACGTTCTTTGTGACGAGTCGGTTCATCACCGTCATCACGGTCGTATAGGCCAACGGTTCGTTGCGATGCTCGTTGAGCGCGTCGAGAACGAGCCGTACGGATACGGGGGAGCTTGCCTGCCACACCGCGTCCATCACCTCGGACTCGAGCGGCGCCAGTCCGCCACCCGTCTTTTTCGGTCGACCGACCATGCACAAAACACTACTACATTTTTGTCGTGTATGTTCGGTCACATGACCAACGCAACCGAGCACGACTATGCAGCGCAAGCGCGACAGGCGATCGAGATCGTCTGCTCTGGCGATCTCTCACGGATGGAGGAGTTCTACAGTCCCGACTTCGTGGATCACGTCAACGACATGACCTTCCACGGATACGAGGGCGGGCGCGAGTCGCTTGCTTTCTACAAGGCCCTGTTTCCGGACTACAGCATGGGCGTCGAGGAGCAGGTCACCGAGGGCAATCGCGTCGCTTCTCGATGGGTTCTGAATGGCGCCTACCACGGCCAAGCCGTCGTGCTTCGCGGCATCACGATCAGCCGTCTCGACGGGGACGGCAGGACCGTCGAAGACCGTGGGCACTCAGACTCGATCGCCCTACTTGGACAGATCGGCGCGATCCGCACGCTCGTCCTCGGACTGGAAATCCTCACCCGTCGTGTCAGGCTCCCCAAGGGGGTCCTGAAGGCTCGGTGAAACCTGCCACAGTCGCTGAGCTTGATTGTCGTGAAGTGACTTCTCAGGCCTTCTGCGCTAGTGGAGCGCGGTGGTGCTCACGACATTGGCGGCCATGCGCCTGGCCTGCGCTTGGATGCCAAGAGTGCGGTTGCGCTCGGTCTGCCTGCGGTGCTCGATCGGCAGCTCCGGCATTCCGAGCAGCGCGTCGCAGGCGCGCACGCAGTTGGCGTGCTCTCCAACCCAGTAGGCGGTGATCGAGTACTCGAAGAGCAGGCCCCAACGGTAGATCCATGGCGCGACGAGCAGGTTGTCCGCGGGCACGGGGAGCGGCTGCATGTCCATGGCGAGCGAGCTGAACCTGTGCGCCGCGCGGTAGCGGCCGTTCAGTCGCAGGCCTTGGGCGAGGTCGTGGACCGCCTCCAGGCGCGAGGGGCGCAGCTCCCATGCGGCGGCGAGGTGGTCGGCGGCGCCAGGCCAGTCGCCGAGCTCGGCGGCGAGCGCCCCAGCCTGATGCAGGGCGCAGTAGGTCTCCTCGTCCCAGCCATCCATCTGAGCGCGCTGCTCATAGGCCTTCAGCGCCTCGCCGAGCAGGCCGGGGTCGTCCGCGTCGCGTCCGAGATCTCGCAGTGTCTGGGCGAGATAGTAGGCGGAGCGTGCGTCGGTGGGATCCTCCGCGAGCGCGGCTTCGAGCAGCTCGCGGTCGCGATGCCAGCGCCCTGTGCGACCGCCGCCAACCGACTCGACGTGGATGACGACGTCGGCGAGGCGCTCGCAGCTGCGCTCGTCGGGGCTCGTGATGTACTCATGGGTGGCGCCGACATAGCGCCAGGGGATGCGGCCGCTGACGACGCGCTTGTTGTGGAACTCGACATTGCCGGCATGCACGACCATGTAGGAGTCGGCGCGAAGCCCATCGAAGGCTTGCGGGGTCGCCTCCAGGCGCCAGTCCGCGTCCAGCAGCAGCAGGTAGTCGGCCTTGCGGTGGGCAAGCTCCATCAGGCGGCTGCGGTTGTGGCCAAAGTCGCGCCACTCGTGGTGGTGCAGCTCGCCAGGAATGTCACCAAGCACCTGTTGGATGAGCTCGGGCGTCCCGTCGGTCGAGCCCGTGTCGCATATCACCCAGTAGTCGATGTGTGGACTGCAAGCGGCAAGGCAGCGCTCGACCGAGTCGGCCTCGTTGCGGACGATCATGCAGAGGGCGAGCGAGGGCATCTCAGTCTCACAGGCCCCGGTAGTTGACATGCCCGCTGCTGTCAAGCTGGTGCACTTCGAAGAGCGTCTTCTTGCCCGCGGGGTCGGTGGCCGAGCAGACGAAGGAGAGTCCGCGTTGGCGTGGCATGCCGTTCGGACAGCGGACGGTCGCTTCGACGTGGCGGGACCTGAGGATGCTCGCGCCGATCGCCTTCGCAAGGGCCGTCGTCGCAAGCAGTGGCGTGCTCTTGCGGCTGACGCCGACGAAAGAGACATGCCCAGATTCGTTCGTCTCAGTGACGTGGAACGCAGTGATATGCGCGCCGGTCTGTGCGATACAGAAGAACTGCGTGCCCTGCTTCAGGGGGACGCCCGAAGGACAGCTCACGCTCGCGTGCACGCTGCGCTTGCTGCGAACGGTGGCTGCGATCGCGCTGGAGACCCGGGCCGAGTTAACCGTCTTGGAGGGCGCGCCGCTCGATCCACAACCCGAAAGAGCAAGAGCGATCGTCGCGGCGGCGAACACAGGCAGACGGCGCAGGCGCGGGCGGCAGTGGACGATTGTTCGAGGTTTAAGAGGTTCAGGTCGTCTATGCATCGGGGTAAGGTACCCCTGCTGGCGGGTAGACCGCTGTATGAGCGGGAAATTGCAAGGGTGTCGACCCACGAGGTGTGTTATGGGATTGGAAGATCTGCGTAGGCCTGTGAAGGTAACAGCGGCGGCGATGCCGCTGATGGCGCTGGCGACTGCGCCAGGCGCCCTTGCAGCACAGGGACAAGACTATTACGCGTGTGTCACGCAGAGATTTCATACGCTCAACCTCACGACCGCGGACGCTCAGTGCCCGCCAGGGCAGCGCAAGATCAAGATCTCGAAGAGCGGCCCACGCGGCCCACGCGGCGCGGCAGGTCCGAAGGGCGCGACCGGCGCGAAGGGCCTCGCCGGTGTGACGGGCGCGACCGGCGCAGCAGGCGCGGCTGGCGCCCCAGGAGCGTCTGGGGCGACGGGCGCCACCGGCGCGACCGGCATCCAGGGCCTGCCAGGCCCGACTGGCCCCGTCGGCACGACCGGCGCGGCAGGCACAACGGGCCTTCAGGGCGCCACGGGCCTCCAGGGTGCGACCGGCCTCCAGGGCGTTACGGGGGCCACGGGCCTGTCCGGAGCAACTGGCGCGACCGGGGCGACGGGCGCCAGTGGAGAAACGGGCGCGACAGGTGCGACCGGTGCCAATGGAGAGACGGGTGTGACAGGTGTGACAGGCGCGACGGGCGCGGAAGGTGCGACAGGCGTGACCGGTCCGACTGGCGCGACGGGAGCAACCGGTGCAACGGGCGCGGACGGCCTGGCGGGCGAAACCGGGCCGACAGGTGCAACTGGAGCTGCGGGCGCTGGCGCGATCCTCATGTCCGGCTCCGGCGAACCGTCCCAGATGACGACGATCGCCGGCGGCCTGGAAGGCGATGTCAGCGAGCTCCCGCCTGAGGGCATCGGCGTTGTCAACGGCGTCGAGTCGGAGGGTGGCGTCATCGACACCACCGACGAGAAAAACGAGGCGGAGATGATGCCTCGGGACGGCACGATCACCTCGCTCAGTGCCTACATAAGCACCAACGCCGCGCAGTCGCTCGTCGGCACCACCCTGACGGTGACCGCGCAATTGTACGAGTCCTCCACCCCGGACGACACCTTCAGTCCGGTGCCGGGGGCGATCGTGACGCTCGCTCCTGCCTTCACCGGCGTGCTTGCGATCGGAACGATCTCCAACGGAACCACGACTGGGCTTTCGATCCCAGTCACCAATCAGAGCCGGCTGATGGTGGTGTTCAGCGCTACCGCCGCCGGCATCAGTCTGATCAATACGGTCAGCGGCTATACCAGCGCGGGCATCGGGATCAGCTGACCGGCGGGCATCTATAGCTAGGTTTCGCACTGCCATGGAGCGCGCAGGTCGGTTGTCTGGCGCGCTCCATGGATAGCCTCGATGGCCGCAAGGTGGCCGGCGAGAGTCGGTGTTCCGCGCCTTGTTCGGCGATCTTCACAGTGAGGCGTCCGTCGGCGCGCTCTGGCGGGCGCAGCGAGAGTCGGTCTCCGCGCCTTATTCAGCGATTTTCACAGTGAGGCGTCCGTCGGCGCGCTCTGGCGGGTGCAGCGAGAGTCGGTCTCCGCGCCTTGTCCGGCTGCGCATGGCACAGCCCGCCCGGTACCTCTCGGCCTTGAGCATCAGCCCTTTGGAGAGTAGCTTTTCTTACGTGCCTGGTTGACGTTGACTGCTTGCCTACGCGGCTTACCCTCGTCCGCCTCCCCGGCGGTGCATTGCTTCGCGCCCGAAATGCATCACGACAACGAGAGGTGAGCAACAATGAACGCGATGAACGAGACCCACGAGGTCGGGCTGCTGCAGCGAGTCTGGGAGGCGATGGCCCAGGGAGACCTCACGCTCCTCGAGCACATGTTGGCGCCGGATGCAGAATGGCACGGAGTGGAGGACGGCCAGCTCTGCGGCAACCGCAACGAGATTCTCGACGTGATCGCACGCAACCTGCCTGGTCGTTTGCAAGGCAGGATCGAGGAGACGATCCAAAACGGTCCACGCGTGATCGTGGCGTTTCGTCCCGAGCGGTCTGCACAGGTGGGCCGCCCTCTCGATGGCGGGATCGCCTACGTGGTCGTGACGATCCGCGAAGGGAAGATCATCGAGATGAAGGGCTGTGCTGATCGGGCGGCAGCCATCGCTTACAGTCAGAACGGTGAGCGGCCCGCGAGCCCGACACTAGACGGACCACGGGCCCCTGACCCGGCCACACTGCCGTCCGAGCACCGCGTCAACCGGCTGGTCCCGTTCGTCCGCGTCGATGATGTCGGGCGCTCGATCGCTTTCTACGAACATCTTGGGTTCACCGTCGAGAGCGTCTACAGGTACCGCGAGCGCCCGGTGTGGGCGGCGCTCGAGAGCGAGGGAGCCGAGTTGATGGTCACGCTCGACGGCGACCCAATCGACCCAGCCGGCCAAGGCGTCCTCTTCTACCTCTACGCCCGCGACCTCGCGGCGCTACGCGTCCAGCTGCTCGCAGCTGGTATCGAGGTCGGGGAGATCGAGGACGGCTCGCCCGGCCCCAGCGAAGAGATGCGTCTAGCTGACCCAGACGGCTATGTGCTGATGGTCGCGCAAACGGAGTAAGACTGGATCGAAACGGAGTAAGACTGGATCGAAACGGAGTAAGGCTGGATCGATATCGCGCGTCGTCGCTGCGGCTGGGCTTGGCATGTAGGTCGGTGGCAACGTGGACACTCATGGCGACGCTCTTCTTGTGACGGGCTGGCACAGAGGACGGCTAGGCCGAGCGCCTATTGAGGGCTTGCGTGTTCTAGGGGCTTTAGATCGAGAGGCTTTAGATCGCCGTCGAGGCGACGTTGGTCATGCGGACGGGTGGGGGAGGAGGAATCCTCGCTGGTGGCGTAGGCGATCTGTTCATACAGCTGATATAACTCGTGGTTCAAGCGATCGCTCCCTGGGTTCTCGTCATCAATGGACCTGAACTGCCTCGGAGCTTTGGAGGTGTTGCCATCATGAGCACCGCAACCACGGCGCACAGCGCCGAGCAGATCGTCCAGCTGTACAAGACGGCGGACGAAGAGTTCAAGCAGGCGGTCGAGGACCGCTTCTACAGGGCGGCAGATGAAGCCGATCTCCTCGATGAGAATGGCGACATCAACGTCGAGGAGGTCGTAGAGCGCGCTTATAACGTGCTCCGCGTGAAGCAGGTCGTGAACATCGAGGCCGGCAACGATGATCGATACTCGCCGGTCACCTCATCGACCAAGGAGGAGCTTGCCGCGGATGTCTTCACGGCAGGGCCGACCGCGGCCGAGGCGGAGCTCAACGCGATCGAAAAGAAGGCGTACGAGAAGTGTCTGGCGGCGGTCTGGAATCACACGGTTACAACCGGGCGCGGCCGCATTCAGAAGCGCCTCGATGCGAACAAGCTCCTGCTGGTTCGTGGCAAGGTGTATCGCAATGGCAACACGATCGACTCTGGGGTGTATGTAACGACGAATCCAGAGCTCGTCTTGCGCGAGTACCTTGGGCCGCGACTCGAGACGCTTCGCAAGTTGACGGAGGCTCTCGAGGGTGACTTCGAGCTGGCTCTCGAGCGTGACAGGTCGCTGGAGGGTCCGATGCGCGCCGCGATCGAATCAGCCATCGTAGAGGCCACGACCAAACTGCCCGTGATTTCGCTCGTCGCCGGTGACTCGAACGGCAGGAAGGCCATCGGCAAGTAGTGCTCTCCGCGGCAGGATCCGGGTGCGCGGCGTGAGGCCGATGAAGGCGCAGGAAGGCCACTGGCAAGTAATGCTCTCCGCGGCTGGTTGGTTCGTAATATGTGCCAGCCGGCTGCGAGGAGTTCTCTCGATATGACGAGGACCAGCGACGACATCAAGCCCACGCGAGATGTGCTTCTGGAGGCTATTGGCGGTCACCCCGGCATCAAGCGAGCCGAGATGATCGCGATCACCGGACTTACATCCGGAGCCATCGACCCGGCCCGCATCCGGCTCTGGCAGGCTGGACTCATCGAACCCGACAGCGAATCGGGCTGGAAAGATGCGCTCAACAACCGCGTTAAGGATGTCGGATGGCGGCGCGTCTGCGATACAGAGAAGCAGGCCGAAGTCAAGGAGCGTGCGACACTACGTAAGGAACGCAACGCCGAGCCGACCGCCGAGGAGCAGGCGATCTCGATCGTCGCAGCCTTGAAGGACCCGGTTGTGAACAAACTCGTCCTGGAGATGACGAAGGACACGGAGGGTTCGCGCCGTTCGCAAAAGAGAGCAGCTCAGGCTCTGCGTGCCCAGCAGATGGCTCGTAAGCGCGAAGCCGCCGAGGCCGTGAGAGAAAAGGCCGCGAACGCTGCCTTCAAGCGCAATCTGTCTCGACTGTGGGAGGCTCGTGGCGCCGTCGGCGCCATCGATCAGCATCTCATCGAGGAGCGCGCCCGCGTCGCCGAGGGCAAGGCGCGACGGGTTGCGGACATCGACTGGGCGATGGCGCTGAACGATGTCAGGACCATCATCACCAGCTTCGGGGCGATGTGGCAGAACCTCAGGGATCTCGGAGGACGCAAGGAGCCCTGTCCTGCGTGCGGTGCGCTTCCGGATGACCCGCAACGCACGCTTGGCGCCTTTGTCATCGAGGGCCATGCAGTTGAAGAGACAGACGAGGTCACGGTAGTGGACGCCGAGGTCGTTACTTAGAGCTTTCGGTGTCTTGGACACCGAGGGGTGATCTCCCGCAACCGGCCATGCGCTGCGGCCACGTCGCATCTGCGACCTGGCCCCTCCGCCGCCGATGGGTACCCGCCGGCGGGAGCACTCGCCGGCGGGGCGCTCACCCTCCGTGCAGCCCCGACAGTGCAGGACCACGTCGAACGGCTTGAGGCGGCGCAGCACCCGCGAGGCCGATGCGTCCCGCCGCGACCGCGTCTACGTGCATGCCCTCGACGTCGTCGGAGCGGGAGGCGCAATCGGCGATGTCCCAGCCGCCGTCCAATCCGCAGCTGAGATCATCACACAGATGCTTGATCCACCTATGCGAAGCGGTACGCAGCATCCGGGCTGGAGGATCGCGTGGCGGCGACCGTGGCCAGCTCGGTGCGATTTGCCACGTCGAGCTTGCGGTAGATGCTCGAGAGATGCATCTTCACAGTGCCTCGCGCGATGAACAGCTCTGTGGCGATCTGCGGGTTGGTCATGCCGCTGGCGGCCAGTTGGGCGACTTTTGTCTCGACCGGAGTGAGGCTCGCCCAGCCGGCGGACGGGCGATCGCGCGGTCCGCGGCCGCGCCTTGCGTAGGCGATCGCACCGCTGAGCTCGAGCGCCTGACCCTGTGCCCAGGCTGCCTGCCAGCACTCGCCCTCGCCGCGGTCGACGATCAGCGATCGGGCGGCTTCGAGCCTGCCGAGATGGTGAGGTGCTACGACACAGCGCAGTCGTACGCGGGCTGCGGTGGCGGCGCCAGCAAGACGCGCGCCTCGCTCGATTTCGTCTGTCTGCACGGCGAGCAGCGCAAGCTCGTCGAGCGCGTCGATCGCTTCGCGTTCGAAGCCGCGCTCTACGCATGTCTCCAGCGAAGCGTGCAGGAGGTCGCGGCCGCGGGTGGTTTCGCCCGCTTGGAGCGCTGCACAGCCGTCGATGTGCTGGACGAGCGCGTGTTGACGGGCGCTGCCAAGGCGCTCCGCGAGCGCTTCCAACTGGCCCGCGTGCTCATGTGCAACGACGGGTTGAAGGCGTGCGAGGGCGATCTTTGCGAGCGTTGCGTGCGCGAGCGCAAGCGTGTGCTGCTGCGGCATCGCAAGCAGGCTGCGGCTGTGTAGCTCTGCAGCGTCGAGGTCGCCGTCCATCAGCTGGGCGATCATGAGCGCGAGCTCGATTGCAGGCAGCGCCTGGAGTGCGCGAGAGCGTCTCGCGCGATGCAGGGCGTCGTTGCCCTCTGCGAGGGCTTGATCTGTGCGGCCCATGATCGCGAGGGCTTGGATGCGGAAGCCGACGATCTGGAAGTGGGTCATCGATGGCCAATCGCCCTCGAGCGCGAGCGCGCGCTCGATGTGAGCAAGCGAGCGCTCAGGTGAGCCGATGCTGACCTGCACCCAGGCCGCTGCCTGCTCAGCCCAGGTGCGCAGCCGCGGGTGCTCGCAGGCCCTTGGAATCGCGAGGAATTGCTCGTAGGCGTCATTGACCGCGTCAAAGCGCTCGCACAGGCCCGCGGCGACCGCGAGGGTGACGAGGGCGAAGCCGAGGCCAAGGGGATCGTCGGCTCGCTTTGCAAGCTCTACCGCGCGCTCGATGCTGCGCAGGCCCTCGTTGAGGTCGAGGCCCGTCTGGATCAGGACCATCGAGGCGTACACGAGGCAACTCGCCTGATCGCCAGCGTCCTGCACTCGCTCGACGAGTGCAAGGCCGGCATAGGTGCTCTCGATGGCACCCTGGTAGTCCTCACCGAGCATGCGCACGAGGCCGCCGCCGCATTGCACAAGGGCGCTTGCCTGGACGCTGGCGTGCTCGCCAGCGGCGGGCAACACCGCGGCCGAGGTCGAGTGGGCCTGCTGGAAGTGCTCCGCGAGGATCCAGTGGCGCATCAGGCCGGCGGCGATCTCGAGTGCGCCGCCAGGGGTGTGCGTGCGCGCCCGGTCGAGTGCGGCCTGGAAATTTGCGGCGTCCTCGTCTACCAGCTTGTGGCCGTGCCGCTCGAGCAGGCTGCGGTCGGCCTGCGCGGCGCTGGCCCTGAAGAACTCGAGGTGCCTTTCAGCCAGCTCGTCGGCTTCGCCCTTGCCTGCAAGCTGCTCTGCTGCGTACTCGGCGACCGTCTGTAGCAGGATCCAGCGCTCCTGTCTGTATGCATCGGCGGGCATCAGCAGCCCCTTCGCGGCGAGCGCCTGCAGATCGTGACGGACGCGCTCGTGGTGCTCGCCTGGCGCCGCGACCGCCTGCGCGGCAACCGTCGTGAAGCTGCCGGAGAAAACGGACAGGCGCCGCAGCAGCGCCTGTTGCTCGGCCTCAAGCAACTGGTAGCTCCAGTCGAGCGAGGCCCTCAGCGAGATGTGGCCCGCGCGCTCTCCGCCCCCGCTTGCCATCGCAAGGCGGCCCTGCCGAGACAGGCCGCTCGCGATTTGCTCGACGGTGAGCGTGTCGAGGCGGGAGGCCGCGAGGACGATCGCGTGTGGCAGGCCATCGAGCTCGCGGCAGATCTCGGCGACGGCCTGTGCGACTGCCGGCGTGAGCGCAAAGTCCGGGTTGCTCGCCGTCGCGCGATCGACGAACAGCCTGCCCGCATCGGAGTGCACGATTGAAGCAACATCCCCGCCATTCGGCAGCCTCAGCGGGTTGAGTCGGAAGACGCTCTCGCCGTCGATCGAAAGCGGCTCCCTGCTCGTCGCAAGCAGCTGAAGTGCCTCGCCCGCCTGCAGCAACTGGGCGGCGAGTGCTCCGATCGTGCCCAGCATGTGCTCGCAGTTGTCGAGCACGAGCAGCATGCGGCGCGCTGCGACGTGGTCGAGCAGGACCTGCGTTGCAGTGCTGCCAAAGCGCTCGCGCGCGCCAAGCGCGCCGAGTAGCGCCTCGATCAGCCGCTCCTGGCTCCCAACGCCGGCGAGCGGCACGATCACGCAGCGGGCGTCCTGCTCGCGCTTGGCGCGGCGGCGGGCAAGCTCGAGCGCGAGGCGGGTCTTGCCACAGCCGCCGGCACCGGCGATCGTCAGCAGCCGGGTACCGCCCAGCATCCCCTCCAGTTCAGCCAGCTCGAATTCGCGGCCGATCAGCGGGCCGGTATCCATGCCGCGGATGGTTGCAGAAAGGTGACGATGCTGGCCATATGGCCAGTCGCCGCCGAAGTCGCGAAGCCGGTTCGTGCGGTCAGCCGACTCTGCCAGGCGACTCGCTAGCCGATGAGGCCGGCGAGCCCTGGCGCGGCGCGGGTCTGCAGATCCTCATATGCGGCCGCGAAGCGGGCGATCGTTGGCAGGCACACGGTGTCTGGCTGAAAGCTCGCGACCGCGAACGTGTGCAGCCACGTGCAGAGCCCGAACGCGGGCGTGCTGCGGTAGCTCTCCCACGCCGCCTGGAAGCTGGGTGGCGCCCCTCCGTTCGCTCCGAGCGCCTCGAGATAGCCCTGCAGGAGCTCGCGCTCGTGGCGGCGGCGATCGGCGATGTCGAGGCTCGAGACGAGGAAGTAGCCGACGTCGTGTGCCCAATTGCCAAGGCGCACGAGCTGCCAGTCGTAGAACCCCACGAGTGCTCCGGGCAGGGCAGAGGTCGTGCGCGGCGGTGTGGAGGTCGTGCGCGGCGGTGTGGAGGTCGTGCCCGGCGGTTTGGCGGTTGCGCCCGGCGGTGTGGAGGTCGTGCCCGGCGGTTTGGCGGTTGCGCCCGGCAGGGCAGAGCTTGCGCTTGGCAATGCATACGTGTTACACGCGTGGGGATCGCCGTGCAGGATCGTCTGTGGCCCCATCGCTGCGAGCCTCGCGCTCGCGCGGAACTGCCGCTCCAGCAGGCCCGCGTCCGCGCCGTGCGGCACGAGCTCGCCCGCGCCCTCGCTGCGCAGCCGACGCAGCCCGCGCGCGAGGTTGGCCCTCGATATAGGCGCCCAGGCGCGGCCAAGCCGCCAGGGCCGGATGAAGCGCAGCTCTGCGGGCAGCGGCCGCTGCCAGTACGCGGCGTGCAGGCGCGCAAGCCCTTCGAGCCCGCTGCGCGCCTGCGCGACGCTGAGCGGCGTCGCGACACCGTTTGGCCTGCCTCCGCGGATGGTCACGTCCTCGAGCACGACGATCGTCGTCTGGCGCAGATGATCGAAGCTCGCCGCATATGACTGCGCATGCTCGAGCGGAAGCTCGATGCCGGACTGAAACAGCTGCGCCTCGCTGCCAAGCGCGCGCAGGGCGATCAGCGCGAGACGGTGCAGCAGCCTGCCCTGCCGCTTGACGAACACGCGCTCTGGCCCAGGCCCGCTGGCGGCCGCGTAGCGCAGGGCGATCCTCGCGCGGCTGTTGGTGCCCTCGACCACGTCGTCGAGCGCGACCGCGGCGACCTCGACTCCAGGGAAGCTCCGCGCCAGCGCCGCGGTCATCCACGTCGGCGTGAGCTCAGGCCACGAACGCGGAACGTCGATCACGGCCGCGAATCCTGCCGCAGGCCGCGGCGGCCAGCCCACTGGGGCGGCGCCTACACTGCTTGAGATCCGTGACGCCTGACTCGCTTCATGACTTCTTCGTGGCTGCCGCCGGCGTCGCAGGGGCGCTCGTCGGCTTGCTGTTCCGCAGCCGTTCATGCTCTTAGGCAGACGCGAGTCGACGAGAGAGAAAGACCCAGGTTGATGATCCACGGACGCGAAGCAACGCCTGTCGGGTGCAGATCGATGCGTCGATGGTGATCCTCTACGCGCTCGCTGCCTCAGTCGGATGGGGCGCAGCCGACTTTTGGGGCGGCATCTACGCGCGCGATACGCCCGTCTTCGTGGTGATTGCGGTCTCGCAGGCGATCAGCCTGATCGTGCTCGTCCCGATCATGGTCGCCCATGGCGTGCCGCTGCCAGACGATCCGCGCCTGTTGCTCGCCTGCGCCGCAGGCGTTGCGGCGACGGCTGAGCTCGGGCTGATCTATTTCGCATTGAGCCGCGGCGATGCCTTCGTGACCGCGCCCGTCGCTGCGGTTGGCGCGGCGATGGCGGTCGCGATCGGCCTGATCGGTGGCGACCGGCTCGATCTCACGATCGCGCTTGGGCTCCTCGCCGCGCTGCTCGGAGGCGGCGCGTGCGCCTGGACCTCACGTCACTCGCATGACAAACACGGCTTTCTCCGCAACGCCGCAATCTGCGTCGGCGCTGCCGCGGGTGTCGCGTTCGCCTTCACCTGCTTTCACTCGGCGAGCGAGCTTGACCCCTACTGGTCGACGGCGGCGCTGCACGTGAGCATGGTGCTCGCCTCAGCACCGCTGATGCTCGTCGGTCGTGGCAGGACGCTGAGACAGCGCCTGCCAGGACGCGCTCTGCTGCCCGCGCTCGCGCTGATCGGCATCGGCGATGTCGGCGGCGACCTCGCCTACGCGGCCGCCTCGCAACATGGGGAGTTGAGCATTGTCTCTGCTCTCGCCTCGCTCTATCCGCTGACGACGATCGCGCTCGGACTCGTGCTGCTGCGTGCCCGCGCCGGTCGCGTCCAGGTCGCCGGCGTCGCGATCGCGCTGGCGGGCGCGGTGCTGCTCGGGTTCGCCTCGCCGCACTAGCCTCGACTGGGGAAGACGGTGCCCTCGGGGACCTCGCCTGGCGCGATTGGCGTGGGCTTCGCGGCGTCCAGCAGGACTAGCTGGAAGCCATGGACCTGCAGCGTCCGCTGTGGCGTGAAGCCAGACAGGGCAGGGATGGGCACTGGCGTCAGCGCGCGCTCGCCGGCGCTGCGCAGCGGTTCGACGATCATCCACACGCTCTGCGTCGCGATCGCCGCGGAGGCGGGCCTGCGTGCGAGGTAGACCTGCGCGACGGGTGCGCTGAGCTCGGTCATGGCGATCACGGGGGCGTGCGGTTCGAGCGCCTCCGCGCGTGCGATCGCGCTGTGCCAGTCGACCTGCTCGTAGCGCCAGTTGGTTGCGACCCAGACCGAGGCGAGCGTCGCGAGCGCGAGATAGAGCGCAAGCGGGGCCGCTCGCAGGCGCAGCAGCGCCGGCGCTGCCAGTGCCGCGACGAGCGGCAGCGCGACGATCACGTTGCGCGCGTAGAAGCGATCCTCGATTTTCAGCGCCGAGAGCAGCAGCGGCGTGCCGAACGCGATCACAGCGAGCGCTAACAGCGCGCGTGGGCCCTGCCTCGCGTTGGATGGTGGCGCGGGCGGGTCCTGCTCGGCGGAGGGCTGGGACACGTGGGGCTCGCGCGAGGCGGAGGGCTGCGCAGTGCGCGGGTCCTGCTCGGCGGAAAGCTGGGACACGTGGGGCTCGCGCGAGGCGGAGGGCTGCGAGGCGCGCGGCTCCTGCGCGGCGGAGGGCCGCAGCGCGAGCCAGGTGCCGGCGGCGACGGCGATGCAGAAGATCGCCAGGCCAGCCGCCTCGAGCCAGGTGCGCGGCACGTTCGCGCCCATCGCGAACTGTCTGACCGCTTCGGTCAGTCGTTTGCCCAGGGGCATCGCGGCGATGAAGCCGGCGCGTTCGTTGCCCGTCTGGCTTTTGATCAGCGGGATCAGTGGGATCAGACAGACGCCAACGAGCACCGTCCAGCCAAGCGTCGTGCGGCGCGTAGGGGGTGGCCGCAGCGCGAGCAGCACGAGCACCTCGGCGCCGACGAGGAAGACGCCGAAGTAGTGCGTCCAGACGCAGGCGATTGAGGCGATTGCCCAGAGCGCGAAGCTGCGCGCCGAGCCGCCGTCGAGCAGTGCGGAGAAGCCCCAGACGGTGAGCAGCCCGGTGAGCACGAACAGGCCGTAGCTGCGGGCGTCCGTCGCGTAGGCGACGAGCATCGGGTTGACCGCAAGGATCGCGGCGCTCGCAAGCGCCGCGCGGGGGCCGATCAGGCGACGGAAGGCGAGATAGCCGATGGGCACCGCAACCGTCAGCGCGAGCGCCGGGACGAGTCGCATCGCAGCGGCGCTGCGGGCGTGGATCAGCCACTCGAGCAGGTAGTAGAGCGGCGGGGTCGACTCCGTGAGCTTGACGTGGTCCCAGAGTCCCGTGAGCGTCGGCTCTCTCAGGATCGAGCGCGTGTAGGTCTCGTCGAACCAGAGGCTCTGGTGCCCGAGGAAGGGAAAGCGCAGCGCAACGGCGACCGCGGTTGCAAAGGCGAGCACGAGCCACATAGTGCGCTGGCCAGGTGGGCTCTCGACCGATGCGGGACGCGCGTCTGCGACGAGCACCCCCTGTTGCGCGGCTGCCACGCCGCATAGCATCGCACGCACGTCCGTTGTGGCTCAGCCTGCGATTGTGGTCGAGTGTCCGATCACTGCGCCTGTTGAGTCGAGCGCCTCGACCTCGACGTAGGCCTCGGCTGGCACAGAGATCGCGGTTTCGAAACCGTGCTTGGCCGCCTGCGTCAGTGGCGTGAGGGTTTCGCGCGAGGAGCCGCCAAGCACCCGCCAGCTGCTCACCTCGGTCGCGCCGTTCCAGCTTGCGTGGACGGTGAGGCCTGCGGAGGTGTGCTCAGCCGCGATCGCCGGGGGCCAGTAGGGGGTTGCTTGCCAGGGAGACTTGTATGTCCTGTAGGACTCTGTTTCGAGGTCTTTGGCTTCGTTCTTTTCCGCCCACATGCGAGCGTCATAGAGCAGTTCGCCCTGCGCGGTGTATTCGCTGAAGTAGGGTTCCTGGCCCCAGCCGATGAAGTAGTTGCCGTCGGGTTGCGACTGCACGTCGCCCTGGCTGCCTGCCTTCAGCGGCGGGTCGTGGTCGAATTCGCGGACGAGCGTGTCGGTGTGCTGCTTGAGGTCGACGTCGACGATCACGCCACGCGAATGTGCATGCTGCCATTCGCTGTGTTGTCCGGTGCCGCCGTTGTCGAAGATGCTGATGTCGCCGTCAGGCAGTGTCATCGCGTCGTGCTGGTAGGCGGTTTCGGTGCCCTTGCCCATCTGCACGTCGCTTTTCCTACCGCCGATTTTCTCGATGACCTGCCCCGTCTTTGTGTTGATCAGCCAGAGCGCGGAGGTGTTGCGTCCGGAGATCAGTGTCGTCCCGTCAGAGCGCGGATCGACTGTGTTGATGTGGAAGAAGTCAAACGGCCATTCCACCGTTGATTTCAGCGGGTTGTAAATCGATTCGCTCGGCGCGACGTGGTCGAGGCTCGTCCATTCGCGGCGCACAAGCCCAGTCTTCACGTCGATTTCCTGGAAGAGACCGTCCGTGACCGCAGCGTCCCTTGGCCCATCGAGTGAGGTGAGATCGCAGTGGATCGTGTGGAAGACGCTGAGGATCGCCGTGTCTTCGGGCTCGAGGTGGAACTCGTGTAGGTCGACGAGGTCGCCGTTGCCGGCTTTGATGTGCAGGATCTGCTTGTAGGAGGTGTTCGCGACGATCTCTTCGCCCTCGCCAAAGCCCTGCGGCGGGATGTAGCCCTGCCACCACGTCAGCACAGGCTTGCCTTCATAGCTCTCAACCTGCAGGTTCGTCGCCTTCATGCTGCCGGGCAGCGGGTCCATCCAGACGAGCTGGCCCTGCTGGTCGAGGATCGTCGGCCCGTTGCGACCCGGCCCTGAGTAGGGGGCGAGGAAGATGTCGCCAGGGGCGGCGGACGTCGAGTCATGCAGCACTGTGACGGCCGGCGGTTCCAGCTCAGGCGCGGTGTGGAAGTGCTGGACGGCGCTCGCGGGCGCTTCGGGTCGCGGGCCTGCCTGCTTGTTGACGGGGATCGGGTCGGGATAGGCAACCGTGAAGTGGAAGGAGAACGGCTTGCCGCTCACCTGCCCGCTGACGGTGACCGTCTCGCCGGAGCGGAACGGGGCTGCCGGGACGAAGCTCGCGCCGTCGCCCTGCGAGTAGGCCTCGAGCTCGCCCGCGTGCCCGCCAGTAAGAGAGCCGAAGGCGCGCACGTCGCTGAGTTCGCTCGCAGGCACGCCAAGGAAGCTGATCTGGGTCTGCGGCGAGGCGTCATAGGAGCCAGGCAGCGGCGAGACGGCGACTTCGCTGCCAGGCAGCAGATCGCTGAGGTTCAGCTGCTGAGGTACGCACCTCGCGGTCCGCGGTCCGCTGTAGGCGACCTGCTCGCCGGCGATGTGCCTGCCCGCGAAAGCAAGCGCGCCGCCAGTCAGCAACGCGATCAGCAGCAGGCTGAGGATCAGGCCGCGCTTTGCGCGGCGGCGGATGGGTCGTGTGTCCATCGTCGGTGGGTGGTTCTCAGGCAGGTGTCGCCGCGGTCGATGGATGAGTGTGAAAAGCACAGCATTGCGCGCACGCTTCCGCCCGCCTGGTGTGCTTAGCTCACCTCGTTTGCCGCTGCTGTTCTGCGCCCTGGCCTTCGTCATGGCCGTCGCAGGACCGACCGCGGCACAGGCAGCGAGCAGGAAGCTTACAGCCGCCAACTGGGACGCTGCGGCACAACGCCTCGTCGTACGCGAGGCTTTGATGAGCAACTCTGGCAGCTCCGGCTTCGGCGGTGCAAGCGCGCTCAGTGTGGCTGCGGAGCGCACGGCGCTGACGGCGATTGCCGCGCGCGATGAAGTGCCGCCGGTTCCGGTCGCCAGCAGTGCGCACCTCACGGTTGTGCGCTTCGACGCGCTGCTCGTCAACCAGCTCGGCCTCTCCGAAGTCGCGGCGCACGTGCAGCAGGTGGCAGTCAGCGCCGGATTGCGGCCGCCAGGCTACTTCGGCAGCGAGGTCGTCGCGCGCTACCTCGGTCTGCGCTACGACCATCCCGCTGGCGAAGACGCGCTCGAGCTCTACCCCTGGAATCCGATCACGCGCGCCGAAGCGGCCCACTCCTTCGCAATCGTGCTCGAAACGGGCAGCTGGGCGCCGCTTGCCGCGCGCGAAGCGCTGATGGGCTTCGAACTGCCGCACTACGACTCCGAACAGCTAGAGGTTCTGCGGATCGCGGTCTCGAAGATTGGCATGCCCTACGTCTGGGGCGGCACGACGGACAACACCTCCGATGGCCTCGAACACGGCGGCTACGACTGCTCTGGCTTCGTCTGGCGTGTCTACAAGGTCTCAGGACTGCCATGGGGTGAACAGATCCTCGGGCGCACCGCCGCCCAGCAGGCCGGCGAAATACCCAAGAGTCAGCGCATCCAGCTGCAGGAAGTCCAGCCTGGCGACCTGTTGTTCTTCGGCACCGCGCACTTCAACTCGACCGCGACCGAGTCGAACGTGATCCACGAGGCGATCGCGTTGAGCGACGAATGGGCGATCAACTCCTCCGGGCAGGGCGTGTACGTGCTGCCGCTGACGTCAGGCTGGCTCGCGGAAAGCTTCACCTGGGCGCGACGCGTGCTCTGAGCGTGCCGCGGACCTCTGGCTGAGAGGTTTCTTGCGCATCTGCAGTCAGCGCCTAGCGCTGTCGAGAAGAGGGTGTATAGAAGTATTTAGATGGGGGAGGGTACCGTGCGTGCGCCTGCCGTTTTTCGGCGCTGCCGGCCGTGTGTTTCCCGGCGTTTAGGACGTTTGTCCAATGGGTAGGCTCATTTGATTCATTAGGGCCTCCGCCCGTGTATGTCAATTGACGTTCAATCAATTCCATACACAGGAGGAGCAGCGATGTTGAGGATGCTTTTCGGGGCGCTGGCCACCCTGGCGGTGGTGTTGACGCTCTCTGTCTCGCCGGCAATTGCTGGCATCGGGATTCAGTCGAGCTCGCAGACGGTCACCGGCACGTCTCTCGGGGTACTTGCGATCACTGCGGTCCCTGTCGCGACGTTCACGACCGGCTTCGAGGCGGGGGACACCGCGACGACAACCGGCGTGCTGACCCTGATAGATACCGAACCGAGCTGGAGCCTGAGCGTTCAGGACGAAGCGGGTGCGGATCCTGGGCACATGGTCGCCGCTGCGCTCGGCTGCGAAGGTAGCGAGTCCGAATTGGAAGATCCGCTCGACGTCGAAGTCACGAGCGCGCTCGGCAAAGCGCACTCTGCCGGCACGGTCGGCATCGACGGTGAACCCCAAACAGTCTCGAGCGCCACCAACCAGATTCTCTCTGCGAACATTTTCACGGCGAACTACTCGCAGAAGATCGAACCGTTCGAGGCGCTGCGCACAGGCTGCATATACAGCATGACCGCGACCTACACGCTGCAATAGCAGCGACAGCGAGCGGGCAGCATGCACTCGAGATGGTTGACGGCGCTGGTCGTGCTGGCAGCGCTCGCCGTCCCACCACAGACGGCGGGCGCCAGCGTCGCTACGTCCGTCGACGGCACTTTCTCGATCACGCCCGCCCGCCGCTACCTCGTCGCGCGCCCTCCTGTGAGGCTCTCGCCCGCGCGGGTCTCGAACACGACGCCGGCGCCGCTGCAGGTCAAGGTCATTCCGGTGCTGCTCGGCCAGCAGCCTTCGGGCGCGTTTAGCTTCGGCACCACCCCGGCGACGCTCGCGGCGGCGCGCAGCCTGCTCTCGGCCGAGCCAACGCAATTCACGCTGGCGCCAGGCGCCTCGCGGGGGGTCTCGCTGCACTGGCGACGGCTCGTGCCGCATGCGCGGACCGCAAACGTTGGTGTCATCTACCAGGCTGTGCCGGTAGAAGCGCAGCAGGGCCGGCAGATGCGGATCGTCGAGCAACTGTTGAACGTCAACCTGATGCGGCTGCCTGGCCACTATCTGGTGCTTGGCAGCCTCACGGGGCTGCACGTCTCGCAGGCTGCGCCCAAGGTACTCGCGTTCACGCTTGGCGTGCACAACGAAGGCCAGGTTTTCGCGAAGCCGTCTCACATGACGATCAGCGTCTACCGGTCAGGCAGGTGCGTACTGCGGCGTTCGCTGGTCTCCGACGTCGTCCTACCTGGGGTGACGCGGGAATTCGTGCTGAATCTGACGCGGACATTGCCGCCTGGGCGCTACACGGCGATCGGGCGGGCACGATTCGGCTCGAGCGGTCGGCTTGTGGCACAGAGCTCCTTCGCGCTCACTGGCCCAAACGAACTGCCGTCCTCGCAGCTGCACGTAGGGCGCCTGATCGCGGGCGGTGAAGTCGGCGGTCCGGCGGATGTCAGCGCCGCGGTGAGCAATACCGGGACCGCGGCGGGCGCGACCGCGATCGCACTCCACCTCTACCGTCTCGAAGACGGAGTGTCCGCGAAGCACGCGATTGCAGATGGACAGCTCGAAACCGGTCAGGTCGCGCCCGGCGATCGAGCGCGGATCGACGACGAGCTCGGCCATCTACGCAAGGGCACCTACAGGCTGCTTGCCTCCTATCGCAACCCAGCGGGTGGGCGCGAGACGCTCGTCGCGGACTTCCAGGCGCGCGAGCCGCAGGGGCTGCTCGCGCAGTTGCGCACGCTGCTCAGGGAACACCTGCTGCTGATCCCGAGTCTGCTCCTGCTCATCTGCCTCGCGCTGTTGATCGCACTGCTGCTGCGCGAACGCAGCCTGAAGCGCGCGCTTGCCGCCGCGAGGCGGCAGCTCGAAGGCCGCGACCGTGCCGAGCCCTCGATGCGCTTCTCGCCTGCGCGCCGCACGGCACCTTCGTTGCGGGTGGTGTTTGCGCGCAGGGGGCGTACCCTCGGCGGCCTGGCCGCTAGCGGCGCGGCGCTCGCGGCGGCAGCTGCACGACGCCGATGAAGAAGTCGTCGATCCGGTGCACGACTTCACGGAAGCGCTCGAAGTCGACTGGCTTGGTGACGAACGCGTTCGCGTGCATCCGGTAGGAGCGGAGCACGTCCTCGTCGGCGCTGGAGGTGGTCAGAACGACGACTGGGATCGTCGCGAGCTGCGGATCGCCCTTCAGCTCGGCGAGCACCTCGCCGCCGCTCTTGCGCGGCAGGTTGAGGTCGAGCAGCACCAGGTCTGGTCGCATCGTGCCCGCGTACTCGCCTTCACCGCGCACGTAGCGCATCGCCTCGACGCCATCGCTCACGACAGAGAGTGCGCCGTTGCTTGCGTGGTCTGCGAGCGCCTCGCGGACGAGCATGACATCGCCTGGATCGTCCTCGACGAGCAGCACCGAGACGGGATCCGAGCTCGTCGAGATCGCATCAGGGCTCATCGTCTCGCTCCTTTGAGCGCAGGCTCGCACTCAGCGCTTTGCATGGTCCTCCTTCGCGATTGGCAGGGTGAAGCGGAAGCAGGCACCTTCGGAGTAGGCGGTATCCAGCCAGATACGGCCACCGTGATACTCCACGATCTTGCGGCAGAGCGCGAGGCCGATGCCGCTGCCATCGTATGCCTCGCGCGTGTGCAGGCGCTGGAAGATCAGGAAGATCCGCTCGGCGTACTCGGGCTCGATGCCGATGCCGTTGTCGGCGCAGCGCACCTGCCACTCGTTCGCGACGCGCTCTGCTGAGACCAGCATCACGGGTCGCTGCGCGCCGCGGAACTTCATCGCGTTGGAGATCAGGTTCTGGAAGACGGAGGTGAGCAGCGCCATGTCGCCGCGCACAGTCGGCAGCTCGCCGTCGAGCACTACCGCGCCGCCGGCCTCGGCGAGGATCTCTGAGAGCGCCGAGCGCGCAGCCTCCAGCGCGTCGCCGAGCGCGAGCGGCTCGAGCTCGCGGCCGCTGCGCCCGACGCGCGAGAAGGCGAGCAGATCGTTGATCAGCGCCTGCATCCGCTTTGCGCCGTCGACCGCGAAGTCGATGTACTGGTCGGCGCGCTCATCGAGCTGGCCCTGGTAGCGCTTCTGCAGCGCCTGGCAGAAGCTTGCGACCTTGCGCAACGGCTCCTGTAGATCGTGTGAGGCGACATAGGCGAACTGCTCGAGCTCGGCGTTGGAGCGGCGCAGCTCGCGCGCCTGGTCCTCCAGCTGTGCCCGCGCGGTCTGGACGAGTGCGAGCTCGGTGACGATCCGCTCGCGCATCGCGTCGATCTCGGCGCCAACCTCGCTGACCTCGAGCGGCCCGTGGGCGATCGCGAGCGGTCTGCTGAACTCGCCCGCTGCGACGCGCCGCGCCTCCGAGCCGAGGCGCGCAAGCGGCCTGATCACGGTCCTGCGCAGCAGGTAGCCGGCCCCGAGGACGCCGCCGAGGATCAGGATCGCCGCGACGATCAGCAGCAGCTCGAGGCTGCGCGCTGCGTCCGCCAGCCGTCGGCGGGTGTCGCCGTTCTTGTGGGAGAGCGCCGCCTGCAGGTGGCTGAGAGACGCCCTGATCGCGTTGAAGAGCCGCTTGCCTTCGCGGCCGGCGACGAGCTTCTCGTGGGCGGGCAGGTGAGGGTTGTGCACCGCGGGCGCGATGTACTGCTGGCGCCAGGCATCAGCTTCGGCGCGCACCGTC
The DNA here is from genome assembly GCA_036490555.1 of Solirubrobacteraceae bacterium. GTDB lineage: Bacteria > Actinomycetota > Thermoleophilia > Solirubrobacterales > Solirubrobacteraceae > Palsa-744. The sequence continues at coordinate 92,610 of DASXDO010000009.1, forward strand.
TCGACCTCGGCGGCGATCAGCGGCCCGATCGCCTGCTCCTGGGCGCGCAGCTCGACGTAGGCGCGGTTCTCGTCCCTGAGGCCGAGTCTGTAGGGCGCGAGGAAGCTCGGTTCGGCGGTGATGACGTAGCCGCGCACGCCCGTCTCCTCGTTGATCAGCGCGCTTTCCAGGCGCAGCGCCGCGAGCAGCGCTGGCTGCAGGTGGTCGAGCAGGAAGCCGCGTTCGCGCGTCAGCTGCCCACTGGCGAGCAACGCGAGGCTGATTCCGACCACGGCGAGCACGAGCAGCACGCCGATCGTCGTCGCGAGCAGCCTGCCTACGCTCATCCGCGCGAGCTGACGCACAAAGTGCAGGCGCGAACGTGCGAGTGGGCCTTCCCTGTCGCTCACCGCGATTCGGTGTCTCTATGCAGGCCGAGAAGCAGCATCGCGACGTCGTCGCTGAGCGCGCCGCCGTTGAGGTGCTCAGCGTCGGCGATCAGGGCGTCGAGCAGCTCGCCGGGCCGCTCTCGCCAGTCGGGGCGCTGGGCGATCTGCTCGGCGAGCAGACGCTGCAGGCCCTCTTCGCCAAGCCGCTCAGAGCCGGGCCCGATACGGCCCTCGATGATGCCGTCGGTGTAGAGCAGAATCGTCCAGGTGTCTGGCAGGCGCAGGGGCTCTGGGGTCCAGGGCCGATCACCGATGCCGATGCCTGTGTTCCCTGGGCCCGTGTCGAGGCAGGTGATCGACGTCTCGTCGATCAGCATCGGCCTGGGGTGGCCTGCCCTGATCATCGATCCGACTCCGCGCTCAGGATCGATCTGCAGCGTGCAGAGCGTCGCGAACAGGCTGGGTATGTGGCGCTCGTGCTCGATCACGCGCTGCAGGGTCTGCATGATCAGGTCGGGCGCGTTGCCGGCGAGCGCCAGCGCGCGCCAGGCGGCGCGCAGGCTGACGCCGATCGCCGCTTCGTCGGGGCCGTGTCCGCAGACGTCGCCGATCACGACGTGCAGACTGTGGTCGGCGGTCTGCACGAGGTCGAAGAAGTCGCCGCCCAGCAGCGCACGGCTGCGGCCGGCGCGGTAGCAGGAGGCGACCCAGAGCGAGGGGTGCTCGATCCGCAGCCGCGGCGCAAGGCCCCTTTCCAGGCGCGCGACCTCGCGCGCCTGGGCCTCCGCGAGCAGCAGCTCGCGCTCTGCCTCGTCGGCCTGTCGACGCCCGATCGCGTAGCGAATCGAGCGCGCAAGCTGGCCGCCGTCGACGCTGCCCTTGACGAGATAGTCCTGTGCTCCGGCCTGGACAGCGGCGACTCCCGCCGCCTCGTCGGCGAGGCCAGTGAGCACGATCAGCGGGATCGCGGGCATCTGCACGCGCAGGCGCGCGACAGCTTCCAGCCCCGAAGCGTCTGGCAGGCCAAGGTCGAGCAGCACGCAATCGAGCTCTGGCCCAAGCGCCTTCAGTGCGTCTTCCAGGGTGCGGCTGCGGAGAATGCGCGCATGGGGGAGCCATTCGGCGATCTCGTCTTCGACGAGACGCGCGTCGCCGTCGTCGTCCTCGACGAGCAGTACCCCGATCTCGTCGTGTGCAGATGTCCGGCCAGCGCCGGAGATCACCGCTCGACCGCCAGTCGCATCGACCGGTCAGCGCGCCGCTCCATAGCTGGCAATCCTATAGAGCGGCGCGGCCTCGACTCGGTCGATCGGCGTTCGGCTTTCGTCAGCCGCGGTTCAGCTGCCGAGAGCCGCGAGAGATAAGACGACTGCAACCGCGATTCAGCTGCCTACGGTCGCCAGTGACGCGAAGCTCGCGTCGATCTCGGCGTGTGCTGCGGCGAGGCTTTCGTCCTCCGCGGCGCCGAGGTCGAGCGGGATCATCGCTGGGCTCTCGCGGGCGAGCGTGAGCTCGGTATGGATGAAGCGCACGTCAGTCAAGCCGAGCTGCTCGAATGCGTGCAGGAGCCACGGCTCGCGATGGTCCCAGCCCTCGCGCGGCGTGCCTGGGCCGTAGCCGCCGCCCCGAGCCGCGACGAACGTGAGCGACTTTTCGCCAAGCAGGCCACCCTGCGCGCCGGTCGTGAGGCCAGGGACGACGATCCGGTCGAACCACGCCTTCAGCGTGCTTGGCGGGCCGAAGTTGTAGAGCGGCATCCCGATCACGAGCTGGTCGGCCTCGAGCACCTCGCCTGCGAGCAGCTCGGCGAGCGCTCGCGCCTCGCGTTGATGGGGGGTGCGCTGCTCTGCGGGCGTGAAGTTCGCGGTGAATGCCTCGTAGTCGAGGTGTGGGATCGCATCTGCGGCGAGGTCGCGGTAGGTGACGAGGCCGTCAGGATTCGCGGTCTCCCAGGCCTCGGCGTAATGGGCCGACAGCGCCCTGCTGCGTGAGCCATCGCTGCGCATCGATGAGTCAATGTGGAGGAGATGAGCCATGAAAAAGCCTTTCGCAGAGGAAATCTTCTGTATGAAGAAAATGATTTGCTATCTACAAAGTATCATAGCGACGCAAGGCTTTTGAGCTAGAATCGATCGATGGCCACGACGACGAGCACCGATCAGACGTACCTGGCCGACGGCGCCGTCGCAACCGACTCCGAGGCGCTCGCCCAACCGGTTGTGTCCGCTGACCGTGCTGCGCCTGCCGGCTCTGCCGCGCCCGCTGAGCGTGCTGCGCCTGCCGACTCTGCCGCGCCCGCTGACTCTGAGGCGCCCGCTGACTCTGCCGCGCCCGCTGATCAAGCTGCGCCCACGGATCCTGCCTGCGTCGCACACCAGTCGCTTGCGCTGATCAATCACCTCGCGCGCGTCTCGCGCCGTGGCTCGGAGGCGGCGCTCGCGCCGCTCGGCCTGCGGCCGCGCCACCTCGTCGCGCTCACGCTGCTGCGCGACCACGGGGCCGCCACTCAGCAGGCGCTCGTCGAGGCTCTGCGTATCGACCCAAGCACGCTTGTCGGCCTGCTGAACGAGCTCGAGCAGGCGCAGTTGCTCGTACGGCTGCGCGACCCCGAAGATCGTCGGCGCCACATCGTCGAGCTCTCAGACAACGGGCGCGCGACCGTGGAGCGCGCGGAGGGCGCGCTTGCCGCCGTCCAGGACGACGTGCTTGGCGCGCTGGACGAGGAGGAGCGCACGACGCTCCACTCGCTGCTGCTGCGCGCCGCCGGCGGCCAGCTCCCAGGCAGCGGCTGCTCAGAGGCGGCGGCGGAGGACTGCGCCGAGGTTGAGGCAGAGGCCTGCCTCGACGCCGCGGCGGACGACTGCTCCTAGTCGCCTCGCCGGCGGACTGCTCCTGGTTGCCGATCCGTCACGGCGCCATCCCAAAAGCTTTGCCGCGCTGGAGAAGCCTTCGCCTGCTAGCGCGGATCGTCACGGTCGAGGTTCCAGTGGCGTGAGAGCGAGCAGACCCACAGCCAGGGCTCGTCCTCGGACACGGTCGTGCGCGATGAGAGGTTGAAGCGCGTGATCGTGCGTTGTCCGCCCTCGTGGTCACCGTAGAGGACCTCGACCGTCACCGACTCACGGGCAAGCACCGCGGCCTTCAACGGCTCGTAGTGCGGGTCCTGCGGGTCGCGCAGGGCTGCCTGCCAGAAGCTGACGTCCCCTGCCGGCACATAGAGGTCACGTCCAAGTCGACGGAACTGCTCAGGGTCGGCTGGTGGGCTTGTGCCAAGCATGCGTTCCGGCCAGATGTACCAGGCGTGCAGGACCGCGAGCCCCGGCCCGACGTTGCGCAGCGGGATCGCGAAGTAGAGGTTGCCATCGACCTCCTGCACGGCGGCGAGCCCGTCACGCAGCAGCACCCAGTGGTCATCCATGTAGCCGACCTTCTGCGCCGGGTCCTGAGGTCGGGCATTGAAGAGGACGGGACGCAGGCCGGCGTTCAGCGCCTGCTCGGAGACGCGCGCCGAGCGGTTGGCCGAACGCGTCGAGGAGAACGTCGCGATCGCAAGGATCAACGTGCCACCAGCAGTGGCGAGCGAGGCGAGCGTGCTGACGTCAGCCACCTCCGCGCAGGCTACTGAAGCTCCCCCGCCGGCTACTGTCTAGGCATGTCGAAGCAGGCGTCCAGGCATGTCTGAGCAGCCCGGCGGCGCGTCTGGCCAGCGCACGGGCATGTCTGAGCAGGCGCAGCCAGGCAGCCTCCTTGCGAGCGACGCTGAGCGCGAGCAGAGCATCGTGCTGTTGCGCGACGCGACCGTCGAAGGACGGCTGACGCTCGAGGAGTTCAGCGCACGGGTCGGCGAGGCGCAGCTCGCGCGAACGCACGGCGAGTTGGAGGCCGTGACACGCGACCTGCCCGTCGCGAGCCACGCCGCGGTCGCGCAGGCGGTCGCAGCCAGGGCGCCAGCGGTGCGCCACCGCGCGATCTGCTCGCGCCTGGAGCGGCGTGGCCCGTGGGAGCTGCCCTCCAGCTCGTCCTTCAGCTCGATCTTCGGCACGATCGAGCTCGACCTGCGCCAGGCGCGTCTCAGCAGCGCGACGAGCGAGCTCGCGATCTACAACCTCTTTGGCACGGTGACGGTGATCGTGCCCGATGGCATCGAGGTGAGCGTCGAGGGCGGCGGCGCGTTCGCGAGCCAGGTGATAGACCCGCCCGCGACATCGCCTGCGCCAGGCGCTCCGGTGCTGCGGATCAGAGCCTCAGGGCCTGGCGGCACGCTCTACGTGCGCCACAACGAGCGTCCCAACGCCCTCGCGCGGATGTTCGGCGCGCGCTGAACGACTCTGGCGCCCCAGTTGTTGCTTGCACGCTGGTCATCGCTGCGCAGTCGAGCGCGCGCGCACGGCACTTGGCAGGTAGGTGAGCCAGGCGACGAGCACGAGCGCGACCGCGACGATCAGCGGCAGCACGAGGCTCGACTTCACCATGAGCGCGCCTGCGAGCGCACCTGTGAACATCGCGACGATCGCGGCCGTCCTGCGCGTCGTGCCCTTTCCTGAGTGGCCTGCGAGCCGCGATTCTGCGGCGAGGCCTGTGAGCGTCATTGTGAGCACCGTCGTCGTGAGGTCAGGGACCGCGATCTTGCGCACCGTCGCATTGCGCACGCCCATCGCGAATGCGAGCACCGCGATCACTGCATCGCCTGCGGCGCTGCCAGGGCGCACGTCGAAGATCGCGACGAGCAGCACCGCGATCGTCACGAAGAGGGCCTCTGTCGCAAGCGCGGTGGAGAGATGGATCGGCCTGCGCTTCTCCAGGAGTCCCGCAAGCAGCCCGCCGGCGACGCCGCCGATCAGGAACGCGGCGAGCGAGATCAGCGGCGCGAGCACAGGCAGTTTTGCGGCGCCAACGATGCCGAAGCCAAGCAGTACGACATTGCCCGTCATGTTCGCGGTGAAGACCCTGCCAAGACCAAGGTAGCTGACCGCATCGACGATGCCCGTCGTGAAGGTGAGCACGAGCAGCGCCCGCGTGAGCGGGTGTCTAATGCTCTCGGTCGCATGCTCATCAGGCGGCATCAACGCTGATTTTGACCAGCCTCAGCTCATTTCGACGTAGCCAGTCGGTTCGCTTGGCGAGCGCACGTTGAGAGCGACCTTGTTTTCATAGTTGCCCTCGACCGTCTCGATCTGGCCGTTGGGGAGCACACCCCTGACGATGCCAACGTGTTCGTCGCCGAAGACGATCAGATCACCAGGCTTTGGCACGACCCCAGGGCCGTTGGTTATCGCCCTGCCCGTGCTCTGTGCCCAGGACCAGATCTCGGAGACCGAGCCAAGCCCCTGGCCTTCGCTGCCGATAGGCTCGCCCGCCTGGTGGGCCGCCCAGGAGGCGAAGTAGGCGCACCACGGCGCCCCAGGGATCGAGCCAGCAGTAGCGCTTCGGTACGTCGCAATCGCAGGCGATTCGTTGGAGCCCGGCGGTTCCTCGGCCTGGCCCGCCTGGCTTTCGGCGATCGCGACGATCCGCGCGCCGATTTCGGAGCCGCCTCCCGCGCCAGCGCCCTGCACGCCGTAGGCGCCCGTCAGTCCTGAAGTGCCATATCCACTCGTCAGCCCAGACGTGCCATATCCGCTTGTCATTCCAGACGTGCCATAGCCGCCGGAAGCCTGCTGCAGCGCGTCCGCGAAGGAGCTCGCCGTCGCGCCTTCCTCTGTGGTGTTTACACCGGAGCCTGCTGGTGCCGCGGTGCCGCCGGTCGTGGCCGTCGAGACCGAGCCCTGTAGCAACAGCGCAGGGTTTGCGAGCACGTTGTTGATGACGGCAACGCGCTGGATCGCCGCTTCGATCGACATCGCTTCCAGGTGATCGACCGCCGCACGGCTGACTTGAGCGATGTCTGAAAAGACGCGATGTCCGAAAAAAATGTAATGCCGAAAAAAGGCGAGGCGGGCAGCCAATTGGCTGCCCGCCTCGACCGCCGTTCCCTCGATGAAGCGGCGGTATGTAGCCCCGTGGACCGTCCCTGGCCCAGATGGAGCGTTGTATGTGACCCGCCGCAAGCGTGGAGAGCGCGCACGGAGGGCTTCACTACGGCGGCGGCGCGCCTAAGTCGCCGCCGCCGAGGAAGGGGTTGGATCAGCCGTTGACCAGCTTCAGCACTGCCTGGGGCAGCGAGTTGGCCTGCGAGAGGATCGCGACACCGGCCTGCTGCAGAACCTGCTCCTGCGTGAAGTTCGTCATGGCTTCTGCCATGTTCACGTCCTTGATGGAGCTGTTCGCCGCCGAGAGGTTCTGGCCGTAGACTTCCAGGTTGCTCGACGTGTACTGCAGACGGTCCTGGACCGAACCGAACGTCGCAGCTGCTTTCGCGACGTTTTCGATCGCTTCTTCGACCGCTTCGATGCCTTTGCCTTCTTCGCCGAGTTCGGTGATCGTGCCGACTTCGGTCATCAGTTCGACGCCTTCGACGGTGATCGTTTCTTTGGCGTTCGCGCCGACCTGGAAGGTGATTTCTTCGCCACCTTCAAGCAGCTTGATGCCGTTGAATTCGGTCGTTTCAGCGATCTTTTCGATCTGTTCGTTGAGCTGTTCGACCTCGCCCGTGATCGCTTCCTTGTCGGCTTCGGAGTTCGTGCCGTTTTCGTACTGCACCGCGAGGTTGCGGACCCTCTGGAGGATCTGCTCGGTCTCGTTCAGCGCGCCCTGGGCGGTCTGAGACAGCGCCACTGCGTCCTGAGCGTTCTGGTTGGCCTGGTTGAGGCCGCCGATCTGCCCTTCCATCTGCTGGCTGATCGCGTAGCCCGCGACGTCATCCGCAGCAGTGTTGATGCGGAGGCCGGACGAGAGCTGTTCCATGGACATCGAAAGTTTATTTTCGGTGGCCTGGAGGTTGCGCTGCGCGTTCAGCGCAGCGACGTTCGTGTTCACTGTAAGGGACATGCGTTCATCTCCTTGATGACGTTGGTTTTGGTCCCGGGCCAACTCCCTGTCAGCCCTACAGGCGAAGTCATCGGCGTCCTGGCGCGGAACTTGAGCCGATCTGCGACGGATCTGGCCGCGGCTGCCTCGGCGGGCTCTACGACGTGGAGCTCGGGCATCTCAGCGGCGCTCGCCAGGCGCCTCAGACGCGCGGATCGACGGGGCCTCAGACGCATAGATCGACGGCTCGGCGGCGCTCGCCAGGGGCCTCAGACGTGCGGATCGACGGCGCCCGTCGGGGCCTCAGACGCGCAGATCGACGTGGGGGCGGCCGTTCTCGCCGTCGTCCCCGTCCTGCTCCGATGGCTCCTGCGCCTGCGCTTCCGCTTCCGCTTCCTCACGCCTGCGCCGGCGTTCCCGCTCGCGCAGCTGCGCAAGCGCTGCCTCGCGCTCGCGCCCGAGCAGCTTCACGCGCGTCGCGTCGATCGGCGCGATCATCGGTGGGCTGGGACTGACTGGCTCGATTGGGTCCATTGCTCAGCTGCCTCGTTGCCGCGACTACCCGAAGGGCCGCCTGGGGCGCCTGCTGTAGGGCTCTGCCTGGGGGCGCGCCTGCCCTAGGGGCGCCTGCCGCCCCTGCCTGCCGCTGCCGCTCCGGCTCGCTGGCCCGCTGGCGGCAGCGCGCCGCGGCCTGCCGCCTCCATCTTCGCGGCGGCGGCCTGCATCAGCGCGTGCTCGCGGCTGCGCAGCTCAGCGATGATCAGATGCCTGCAGAGCAGCACCGCCACCGCCCAGACGACGATCTGGCAGGCGAACCCGGCGACGATTGCGCGCAGCAGCGTCGCCGCGAGCGTGTGCGTGGAGAGCGACATCCAGCCGCCGATCAGGAAGCCGCCAAGCCCCGCTGCCTCGCGCGCTTGGCGGACGAAGCGCGACGCCTTCGGGTGCTCAGAGATCTTGATCGGATGGCCGCCTTGGGCCTCGCTTGCGCTCGCCTGCACCTGCGTCGCATCTGCCGCCTCAGCCTTGCCCTCCTTCTTGTCCTTCTTGTCTTTCTTGTTCTTGTCAGAGCTCACTGCAGCCCTCCTAGATGAGCAGTCCCTTGCGCCGCGCCTCGCGCTGGCGTTCGAAGAGGAAGCGGATCAGTCTTTGCTGGTCTGTATCGCTGATCGAGTCGAAGCAGAGCGCCCTTGCGCCGCCTTCGTCGCAGCGCACGATCGTCGCCTTGCCGACGACGTCAGGAGCGCTCTCCTTCAGTTTGATGCTGAAGCCAAGCCGCTCGCCGACGTGCAGGTGCTCGATGCCACGCAGCAGCATGCCGCCGCCGCTGAGGTCGATCGAGCGGCAGTCGAGCGGCTCGGAAGTGCCGGCGAGCCTGACCTCGACGGACAGCGACGCGTCGACGCGCACGTATTCGCGGCGCTGCACGACGTGCATCTCCTTGAAGGACAGCGTCTCGCCATCGAGCCATGCCGTCGTGCCGCCAAGCCGCGTCTTGTGCTGGCCGTCGCCGACTTCGAGCACGATCTGGCCGAGTTGTTCGTCACTCAGCGAGCGTGGCAGCGTGTAGAGCAGCAGCACCTGCAGCTCTGGGCCGCTGCAGCGCGTGATCCGACCTGGAATGCGCTCGCCCAAGGGCGTCACCAGCGTTGCGGGATGTGGCAGCTGCGCCAGCTGCAGGTCGTCTGTGGGCAGGCCCTCCGCGACGATCGCGATGCCGCGCTCACCGGCCGTCGCCGCGCTGCCCGCTGGCGCCGCGCCGCCGGCCACGGCGCCGCTACGCGCCGCTTTGCCATCAGGCTTTGTGGCCACGCTGCCGCTGTCTCTCTGCCAGAGCTTCATAGTTTGGACCCCGTTGGGAGCTGCGCGCCCGCTAGGGGAGCAGGCGCTCCGCGAGCGTGGTCGGATCCAGGCGCGTCAGCGAGCGCGCGCCGCGCGCACCGCTGAGCAGGTACTCAGGCGCGAGCCCGAAGCCGCAGGCGACCTGCACTGCGACGCCAAGCTGGTCGGTCTCGTCGGCGTGCGTGATCGCGACTGAGATGGCCTTCAGCGGCCGCAGCGCCTGCAGCAACTGCGCAGCCGCCTTCGCACCAAGCGTCGCTGGCAGCGCGATCACGATGCTGTCAGGCGAGAGCTCGCCAAGCAGCTTCGCGAGCTCTTTGATCGCGCCTCTCTCCGCGGGTGAGACTGGGGGAGTATCGAGCAGCACGAGGCCGCCTGCGCTTGCCGCGACGATCGCCTTCAGGGCGCGCGCTGAGCGCGCCTGGACTGGCGATGTGATGTGCGGGCTGAAGACCATCTGCAACGGCTCGACGCCAGCTTCGCCGCTGATCGAGGCGCAGCCGACCGAGAGTGTGCCTGTGCGTCTGTAACAGGCGGCGAGGCCCGCGACGGTCTTCGTCTTGCCGCTGCCTCCTGGGCCGACGAGTGCGAGCGTCGCACCGGCACAGGGCAGCGGCGAGGCGCTGGGGATGCTTCGCGCAAGCGCGGTCCGCACCGCCTTGCGCAGGCCGATGCGCGGCGCGAACGGCAGCACGTGGGCGCCCGCGGCGTCGATCAACTCCTGCGCGAAGGCCTCTTCGAAGCCGATCGCCTCGAGCTCGCGCACGACCGCGAGCGCGGTGCGTGAGAGGGAGGGGGTCGCAGTCGCAGCCGGCGTTGGCATCGGCTCGGCGACCGCGACCGGGGCCTGGATCGCAGGCTCTGGGGCGCTGCGCATGACGGTGATCGGCTCACTGCTGGCCGCGGCGAGTACGTCGGCAAAGACGGCGTCGTTTGCAGTCGCCTGGGGTGTGCTGAGGGGTGGCTCAGGCACCGTGACCGGTGGCGCAGGCATCGCGACTGGAGGCTCAGGCGTTGCGAGCGTAGGCGCGGGCGTCGCGATTGTCTGAAAGCTGAGCGCATCGAAGCTCGACGGTGCCGGCGAGAAGCGCATAGGCGTCGCAAGCGCCTGCGCGGCCTCCTGCAGCAGCGGCTCTGGCAGCGCCTCCTCGCCGTCGTAGAGGTCGATCGAGCCGCCGCCGGCCTGGGCCTCGATCTCGACGAAGGGGCGCTGGAAGAAGCCGCCGATGCCGCCTTCGAGGCCGCTGCGACGGCCAAGGACCATCGCGTCGGGGCCAAGCTCAGCCTGGATCGTCGGGATCAGCTCAGCGACGGAGCGGCCGCGGAAGACGCGCGTCGGACCTGCTGTGCTGGTCGCGGCTGCGCTCGTCTCGGCTGTGCTCGTCTCCGCCGCGCGCGTTTCGGTTGCAGTGCTCATGCGTTGATGACTCCAATCGTCTCGACGTCGATGCCAGGTGCGATCTCGTTGTAGGAGCACACCGGAAGATGGGGTTGGGCCTGGGCGATCAGGCGGCGCAGGTGGCGGCGCACGCGCGCGGAGCAGAGCAGCACTGGGCGTGCGCCACGCGCGGTCGCGTGCTCGACCTGGGCGCGCAGCGCGAGCACGATCGCCTGGGCTCGTGAGGGCTCCATCGCGAGGTACTCGCCCTCTGCGGTCTGCGAGATCGAGGTCGCTACCTCCTGCTCGATCGCAGGGTCGAGCGTGATCGCGCGCAGCCGCATCGCGTCGTCGAGGTGCGGAGCGGTGATCGCCCTGCCAAGCGCCTGGCGCGCGTACTCGGTGAGCAGGCTCGTGTCGCGCGTCACGCGCGCCTTGTCGCCGATCGCCTCGACGATCGCGGAAAGGTCCCTGATCGCGACGCCCTCTGAGAGCAGGCCCTGGAGCACGCGCTGGATCTCGCCGAGGCTCAGCACGTCTGGCACGACCTCCTCGACGACAGCGGCGTTGCTCTGCTTCAGCTGGTCGAGCAGCGTCTTCACGTCCTGGCGGCTGAGCAGCTCGGCGGCGTGCCCCCTGATCGTCTCGGTCAAATGGGTGACGATCACTGACTCTGCGTCGACGACTGTGTAGCCAAGCTCTTCGGCCTCCGCCCTCGCAGACTCATGGACCCACTTCGCGGGCAGCCCAAAGGCGGGCTCGGTCGTCGCGATGCCCTGCAATCCAGGACGCGCGCCGCCTGGGTCCATCGCGAGCAGATGCCCTGGCATCGTGCGCCAGCGCGTCACCTCAGAGCCGCGGATCTTCAGGACGTACTCGTGCGAGTCGAGCCCAAGCTCGTCGTGGATCCTGACCGCGGGGATCACGATCCCGAGCTCTCCTGCGAGTTGGCGGCGGATCGTGCTCACGCGTCGCACGAGGCTGCCGCCTGAGCTGCCGTCGACGTGCGGCACGAGGCCGAAGCCGATCGCGAACTCGAGCGCGTCGACGGAGAGTTTCTCCAATGCCTCCTCGCCAGGCGCCTTCGGCAGCGCGGCTGGCGCTGGCGTCTCCTCCTCCGCCGCTGGCAGGCCGTTGCGCGTCGCCCAGCCAACCGCGCCGAAGAGCGCTCCGACGAGCAGGAACGGGATCTTTGGCAGCCCTGGCACGAGCGCGAACAGGCAGATCGCGCTCGCGGCGACGAGCGGCGCCTTGCGCTGCGAGAGGATCTGGTTGGCGATGTCGCTGCCGAGATCCTGTTCGGAGCCGGAGCGCGTGACGATGATGCCTGTCGCGACCGAGATCAGCAGCGCTGGGATCTGGGCGGCGAGGCCGTCGCCGACGGTCAGCATCGAGTACTGGTGGGTCGCGGTGCCAAAGCCAAGTTTGTGCTGCAGCACGCCGACGACGATGCCGCCAAGCAGGTTGATCGCGGTGATGATCACCGCCGCCATCGCGTCGCCCTTCACGAACTTCGAGGCGCCGTCCATCGCGCCGTAGAAGTCGGCCTCCTTTGCGATCTCGCTGCGGCGGGTGCGCGCCTGCTCTTCGGTGATCAGGCCCGCGTTGAGGTCGGCGTCGATCGCCATCTGCTTGCCTGGCATCGCGTCGAGCGTGAACCTCGCGGAGACCTCCGCGACCCTGCCTGCGCCGCTGGTGACGACGACGAACTGGATCACGACGAGGATCAGGAAGATGACGAGGCCGATCACGACGTTGCCGCTCACGACGAACTGGCCGAAGTCCTTCACGACGCTGCCCGCCTGGCCTGAGGTGAGGATCTGGCGCGTGACCGAGACGTTGATCGCGAGCCGGAACATCGTCGTCAGCAGCAAAAGCGTTGGGAACGAGGAGAATTCCAACGCCCCCTTCGTGTACATCGTCGCGACGACGATCGTCAGTGCGACCGAGATGTTCAGCGTGATCAGGACGTCGAGCAGCGCGGAGGGCAGCGGCACGACAAGCATCGTGATCACGATGACGACGCCGATCGCCGCGATCATGTCGGTGTGCTTCAGGATCTTGCGAAGAGCGTTCACAGCGCCCCTCCTGCGGCCGCCGCGCGGGTGCGGCCGGCGACGCGGTAGACATAGGCGAGCACCCTCGCGACGGCGATGTAGAGCTCGGCGGGGATCGTCTGGCCGATCTCCACGGAGGCGTGCAAAGCGCGCGCGAGTGGCGGGTCGGGAACGATCGGCACGTCGTGTTCGCCTGCAACCTTCCTGATCTGGGCGGCGATCAGGTCCTGGCCCTTCGCGATCACTTCGGGCGCGGGCTTGCTGCCGTCGTACTTCAACGCGACCGCGTAGTGGGTCGGGTTCGTGACGACGACGTCGGCCTCTGGCACCGCGGCCATCATCCTTGCCCTCGCGGCCTGCATCTGGCGGCGGCGCAACGCCTGCTTCACCTCGTTTGAGACGGTGTGCTGGCGCGCCTCCTCCTTCACCTCCTGCTTGGTCATCCGCAGCTGGCGCTCATGCCGGCGCTTTGACCAGGCATAGTCGATCAAGCCGATCAGCAGGTAGGCGAAGCCGGCGCGCTCGGCGACCGAGATCGCGGCCTTGCCCGAGAGCGCGCCGAGCGCGAGCGGTGGGATGCCTACCTTGCTCGCCAGCCCTGTCATGTCAGGCAGCAGCGTGAGTGCGGCGACGGCGGCGACGGCGCCGACCTTCGCCAGCGCCTTGCCTGTCTCGAAGAACGCGTTCGGGCCGAAGATGTTCTTCGCGCCCGAGAGCGGCGAGATCCGTTTGAAGTCGAACTTCAGGCCGTGCACCTGGGGACGCCCGCCGAGCTGCGCGATGCCGCCGAGCGCGGCCGCGACGAAGCAGGCGCCGGCGACCGGCCCGACGGTCAGTGCGAGCGTCATCAGCGTCGTTGTGAAGAGCCCCTTCATGCCGGCGGCGGTCATCACCGTGTCCGGGTGGGCGATGTCCGCGAGCATCGTCCGCATGCAGTTGCCCGCAGTGTTGGCGATGTGGCTGCCCAGCAGCGCGACCGTCATGATCCCGGCGAGCAGCACGAGCGCCGCGTTCAGGTCCTGGCTGCGCGCGACCTGCCCCTTCTTGCGGGCCTCCTGGCGGCGCTTCGGCGTCGCCTTCTCTGTGCGGTCCTCACCGGCCATCTTCAGCGCCCCTTGGCTGGCCGAATCGGCATTCCCCCCGCGAGCGTCTTGTCAGGTTCTTTACTGGCATCACAGAGTCCTTCTCATGCCACGTGCAATGCAGTCAGCGCTGCGCCGACGCTCGAGGAGAGCTGGTCTGAGATCCAGCCGGCGACGAATGGCAGCGTCGCGCTCACGAGCAGCAGCGTCACCGCGATCTTCATCGGGAAGCCGACTCCGAACACGTTCAGCTGTGGCACGACGCGCGAGACGACGCCGAAGGCGACGTCTGTCACCAGCAGCGCGAGCATCACCGGCGCGACGATCTCAGCCGCCGAGGTGAAGACGGTCGCAAAGCTCTGCTCGGCGCCGCCGACGAGCGAGTTGATCTGCGGCCCTGAGGTCAGCGGCACGAGCTTGAACGTCTTTGCGATCCCGGCGAGGACCCATTCGTCGCCGCCGATCACGAGGAAGATCAGGGTGCCAAAGACCGAGTAGAGCGAGGTGAACGGGCCTGAGCCTTCTGCGCCGCTCATCGGGTTGATCATGCTGCCGAGCGAGAAGCCAGAGAGGCCGTCGACGAAGCCCGCGGCCGATTCGACGGCGGCGAAGAGCACCGCGAACGAGAAGGCGAAGCCGAGCCCCGTCAGCAGGTTCTCGGCGATCAGGCCGATCAGCGGCAGCGCGCTGCTTGGGACGTGCTCACCGCGCAGTGCGACCGACGTCAGCCCGAGCGAGATCGCGACGGCGACGATCCCGCGCACGCGCGCGGGCAGCATCGCCGAGGAGAAGAGCGGCGCGACGAGGAAGAGGGGAGTCACGCGCGCGAGCACGAGGATGAAGCCCGTGAGCTCGCCTCCTGCCAGCTGTGAGAGCAGCTTGCTCACTGTCTAGGAGCCCACGATCGTCGGGATCGAGCCGTAGAGGTTGGTCGTGTAGGAGACGAGCCGGTCGAGCATCCAGGGGCCAAGCACGACGATCACGAGCACGAGCCCCGCGATCTTCGGGATCAGCGTGAGGCTCTGCTCCTGGATCTGGGTGACCGCCTGGAAGACGCTCACGGCAAGCCCGATCGCGAGGCCTGCGAGCAGCAGTGGACCGCCGACCGTGAGCGCGATGCTCATCGCCTGCGATGCAAGGTTGATTACCTGGTCCTCAGTCATGGTCGGTCTCCTTCAGGGTCAGTGGAAGCTCTGCACGAGCGACTTGATCACGAGGTCCCAGCCGTCGACGAGAACGAACAGCAGGATCTTGAAAGGCAGCGAGATGAAGGTCGGCGGCAGCATGATCATCCCCATGCTCATCAATGTCGAGGAGACGATCAAGTCGATTATCAGGAATGGCAAGAAGATCAACAGCCCGATCTCGAAGCCGCTCTTCAGCTCCGAGACGATGAACGCGGGGATCAGGACGTCGGTCGGGACTTCGGCCTGCGTCTTTGGACGCTTGGATTTCGAGAGGCTCACGAACAGCGAGATGTCCTGGACGCGCGTCTGCTTGAACATGAAGTGACGCAGCGGCACCTCGGCACGTTCGATTGCGGCGCTCGCGCCGATCTTGTTTGCGGCGAGCGGTTCGATCGCCTCCTTCTTGATCGCGCCGATCGTCGGCGCCATCACGAAGATCGTGAGGAACAGGGCGATGCCGACGAGCACCTGGTTGGGAGGCGAGGTGTTCGTGCCGACCGCGGTCCTGACGAACCCGAGCACGATCAGGATCCTGCTGAAGGAGGTGACGGTGAAGAGCACCGCGGGGATCAGCGTGAGCCCGCCCGCGAACAGCAGGATCTGCACTGCGTTGCCAGAGGAGACGTGTGGCATCAGCGAGTCGTCCTTGTAGTTCCAGCCAGCGCATGCGCTGGCTGGCGCAGCCGCGCATGCGCGGCTGCGCGCCGTGCCGCATGCGGCACGGCGGTCCTCGCCGCATGCGGCGAGGACGACCAAACCCAGCTCATGCCCTCACCGTCCAGCGGCGCAGGCGGTCAAGCGCGGTGTCAGGGCCCTGTCCTGGAATCCCGCTTGGCTGCGCGGCCGTCTCGTCGGCGAGCATCGGGTTGGCTGTGCCGACGCTGAGCAGGCCCGCTTCGCGCGCCTGCTGCTCGGTGTAGCGGTGGACGGGGACGACGCCGTGCTCGGCGACGCCGACGAGCACGTAGTCGCTGCCGGCGCGCACGAGCTGCAGCGAGCGGCCTGAGCCGAGCGGCAGCGTCGCCATGCTCGTCAGGCCGAGGCCCGCGGCCTTGCCCTCACGTCCGGACTTCACCTGGCGCAGCAGCCAGGCGATGCCCCAGATCACCGCGATCACGATTGCGAGGCCGACGATCGTGCGCACGAGGCTCGCGCCGCCCGTGTTCGTCGCAGGGCTCGTCGAGCCCGAGCTGAGGTTCAGCGCTTTGGATTCCCCAGGAGCTTTGGCGATGTAGCTGCTCGCCTTCGCGAAAGCGTCTCCAGGCGCCAGCAAGAGAGCGCAGAGAGCGAGGATGGCCACCTTTGTGGCCGCGCGGGTAGGCGTGAGCAAACGAGGCATCGAGGGAACGACTCCGAGGAGAGTCGACCCAGTTATCGGCCCCTATGGGTGCGTCTTTAGATCTGACAGGAAACTGCAGCTATGCGTGCGTTTGAGCGCCTTCAACCAAGCGCGCTCACCTGTACAGCCCATTCTCCCTCGTCAGTGACGAGCAACGTGCCAGACGCAAAGCGCAGGCCGTTGACAAACAGCTCGACAGGGTCCTCGGCGCCCTGGTCGAGCTCGAGCACGGCACCCTCAGGCAGGCGCATCGCGCTGCCCAGCGACATCCTCGTGCGCCCGAGCTCCGCCCAGAGGCGCAGGTCGACGTCGCGCAGCTGCGCGAGCCGCTCGAGCGCCTCCCGCGTCTGTGCAGGCGAGCTCGCAGCCTGTGCCTGCGCGACCGGCAGCGGTCGCGCCGCGGGATCGGTTTCCGGCGAGATCGGGCTCGTCAGCTTGATCGCCCTGCAGACGCCGCTGCGCCCAGGCATGCCGCGCGCGAGCACGACGCGGTCGGCGAGCAGGCGCACGCCCTGGTCGGCTTTCGCCTTCAGCGTGACGAGCGTGCCTGGCGCGATCGCAAGCACTTGCTCGACGGGCAATGTCGTCGCGCCGATCTCAGCCCTGACGAGCATCTTCGCGGTCGCGAGCCCAAGCTCGAGCGCTCTGGTCTGCCGCGGGTCGGCGTCCGCGAGCGGGCCCTCCCCGCCGAGTATCTCACCGACGACCGGCTCGATCGCCGACCAGGGGATCAGCAGTGAGAGCTTCGAGCCAAAGCCTGCGAGCGAGAGCTCGAAGTCGATCGCGAACGTCGGTTCGCTGATCGGCATGAGCATGCCTGCGTCGCCTTCGGCGTCGACCTCACCGACGCTCAGCTCCTGCCCGGCGAGGTCACGCCAGAGCATCGAGAGCTGCAGCACGATCGAGCTGAGCAGTCGCTTCGTCAGCGCAAGGTCGATGTCAGAGAGCCTGCGGCTCTCCGGCGCGCTCGTCGCGCTGCCGCCAAGCATGCAGTCGAGCGAGCGCAGCACAAGCGGCTGCTCGACGGCGAGCAGGATGTGCCCGCCGATTGGCTGTGCTTTGACGACTGCGAGGATCGCCTCTTCGGGCAGCGATGACTTCGCAGCCGACCAGGAGAGTTGCGTCGCCTCGAGCTGGGTGAGCTCGACGGGCGCGCGCAGCTCGGCGGACATGCGCGCCGAGGTCGCCTTGCAGAACGGCCCGAGCAGTCGCGTGATGCGGCGCCGCAGGTCGGTCGTGAACTTCGTTGGCTGCGAGAAGTCGAGCGCTTGGACCGTCGCTCCCGCAGGCATGCCAGGAGACTGCTCCGTCGCTCCCGCGGGTACGCCAGGGGCCTGCTCCGTCGCTCCCGCAGGCATGCCAGGGGCCTGCTCCGTCGCTCCCGCGGGTACGCCAGGAGCCTCGGACGCTTGGTCCCGCTCCCGCTCCTCGCCTGTCTGGGTAGCCTCGAGCGCCGCCGCCTCTTCGGCGGAAGCGGCATCCTTCTCGACCGCTTGTGCAGCGCTTGCGCTCATGCGCTGAGGCTCCCTTCGCCCACCTGCGCAGCAGCCGCACCAGGCAGCTGCTCGCTCGTGGACGCATCCTGTTGCTGCTCGTCGTGCAAGTTCGTGCCCTCGAGGATCTGCTTCACGCGCAGCCCGAATTTCTCGTCGACGACGACGACCTCGCCGCGCGCGATTGGGGTGCCGTTGACGAGCAGGTCGACGGGTTCGCCCGCGAGCCTGTCAAGCACGACGACCGCGCCTTCGCGCAGTGAGAGCGTCTCGCCGACCGTCATCTGCGTGCGGCCGATCTCGACGCTGAGCTCCATCGGGATCTCGCTGACGCGCCTGAGGTCGACCTCGCCGGCGAGGCCCTCAGGCCCGCCCTGCTCAAACTGCTGATACTCGATCTCTCTGTCCACGATGAGCTCCTGTCTCTGTCTTCCTACTGGACCGTGAGGTCAGGGAAGAGCACCGATTCGACCTTCACGTCCGTCTGCTTGCTGATCTCTTCGAGGATCTCGTGTTTGATCTTCACCCTGCCTGCTTCTTTGATGAGCGTTGCGTTGCTCTGGCCGGTGATCGTGTTCGTGATGATCGCCCTGACCGCGGCTTCCTCTGGCAGCGTGCCAAGCGCCTCTTCGGAGTCGGTCGAGGTGGAGCTCGCGCCTTCGGCTTCGTCGCTCTGCCCAGGGGCGAGCAGCAGCGCGACATCGAGCTTCACGTAGTGGTTGCCCTGGAGGTTGAGCAGGAAGGTCTGCGGCAGCTCGTAGAGCGTGCCCTTGATCTTCATCTTCGGGACGGGCTTCGCGCTCGTCATCTTGTAGCCGACGATGAGCACGAGCAGGACAACGCCGATCGGAATGAACTTTCGCTTGCCTTTCAACATCGTCTCATCCTTCGCTCGGTTCCTCGGGGTTGCTTGCTTCGGTGGATTCAGCGGATTCAGCGGATCCAGTGGATTCAGCGGAGTCAGTGGATCCAGTGGATTCGCCGGATGCGCCCGGCTCTGAGTAGAGCCGTTCGAGCACGATCTCGACGCGCCTGTTCAGGGCCCTGCCTCCAGGCGTCGTATTGGTGGCGATCGGGTCCTGTTCGGCGTAGCCGATCTCGCTCAGCCTGTGCGGCGCAATGCCATGCGCGACGAGGAATTCGACGATCGAGCTCGCTCTTGCCGCGGAAAGCTCCCAGTTGCTGGGGTACTGCCCCGTGTGGATCGGGACGGCGTCTGTGTTGCCCTCAACCGCGATCGGGTGCTCCTGGTCGAGCGCGATCAGGCTCGAGATCTTCTCCAGCAGTGGGTAGGAGGCGGCCGTGAGCGTCGCCTGCCCAGAGGGGAAGAGCAGCTTGTCGGTGAGCAGCCTGATCACGAGCCCGCGCTGCTGCACGGTCACCTTCACATAGGAGCTGAGGCCGTGGTTGGCCGCATAGGATTCGATCTCGTGCTTGAGGTGCTGGAAGCTTTCCTGCTCCTGCTGGGCGGCGGACTGGTCCATCGGCACTGCGTGGCGCAGCGGATTTGAGGGTTCGAGCGAGAATGGCAGCACTGAGGTCGCAGCGGTGGGGTTGGGGGAGGTGCTTTTCGTCGAGGTCGAGCCCGTCTGCTCGAGCGCCTTGCCG
Organism: Solirubrobacteraceae bacterium; assembly: GCA_036490555.1. Lineage (GTDB taxonomy): Bacteria > Actinomycetota > Thermoleophilia > Solirubrobacterales > Solirubrobacteraceae > Palsa-744. The sequence continues at coordinate 111,870 of DASXDO010000009.1, forward strand.
CCAGGCAGGATCTGGCCAGAGAAGGCGTCTTTCAAGGCCTTCTGCAGGGTCTTGTACTTCGAGATGTTGACCGAGGAGATCGAGAAGAGGACCATGAAGAGGGCCATCAGCAGCGTGATCATGTCGGCGTAGGTGAGCAGCCAGCGCTCGGAGCTTTCCTCCTCCTCGCCGCCATGCCGCTTGCGGCCGCCCATGCCTTTCCTGGAGGACATGGTTAGGCGGTCTCCGGCTGCAGGGTCGGCGAAGGCGCCTTGCCCTCGCTCTTGCTCTCAGCCTCGCGCTCCGCGGGCGGCAGGTAGGACATCAGCTTGTCCGCGACAAGCCGCGGGTTGTCGCCTGCCTGGATCGCGAGGATCCCCTCGAGCGTCATCATCCGCAGCTCGACCTCTTCGGCGGAGATCGCTTTGAGCCTATTCGCGATCGGCAGGAAGATCACGTTCGCCGAGCCGACGCCCATCAGCGTCGCAAGGAATGCGGAAGAGATCGAGGGGCCAAGCGTCGCTGGCGCGGAGAGGTTCTGGAGCACGTGCACGAGCCCCATCACCGTGCCAATGATGCCCATCGTCGGCGAGAAGCCGCCTGCCTTCTCGAACGGCTTCCCTGCCGCCTCGTGGCGAGCCGCCATGCCTTCGACCTCGGCCTCGATGATCGTGTGGACCATCTCAGGGTCGGTGCCGTCGACGACCTGCTGCAGGGCGTTGCGCGTGAAGCCGTCCTCGACCTCGGGCAGCATCGCGTCGAGCGCGAGCAGGCCCTCGCGCCTGGCCTTGTCGGCGAGCATCACGAGCAGGTCGAGCCTCCCCCGCATGTCAGGCGGTTCGGCGGAGAAGACCATCTTGAAGAGGCTGGGGATGCGCTTCATCGACTGCATGCCGCAGCTCGCGAGCGTCGCCCCGAAGGTCCCCCCGAGGATCGTGATCAACGCTGAGATGTTGATGAAGGAAGCGGGACTCGTCCCGTCCATCATCGAGCTCAGCAGCAGCGCAAAGAAGCCAAGCGCTATCCCTATGGCTGTGGCAGCCTTCATCGCCCTCGTACATCGACCGCTGCGAGCGATCCTTCAATGCCCGCAGTCATCTGCCTGGCGCCGCCTGTGGGCACGCGTGAGTCCACACGCGAATCCACGCGCATCTCCACACGCGAATCCACGGCTGCCAACCTTGGCCTTGCAGGCCCCTTAAGGGCCGTCGCAAGCACGTCTGCACGCCAGCTGCGGACCGCCATCGAAACCTGCTCTGGCGTGTCCGAGACGACGACCTTCGCGCTCGTTGCGAGCGTGATGACGGTGTCCGGCCGCGACTCGACCGAGACGATCAGGTCGGGGTTGAGCTGGAAGCTCTCATCGGCGTGCCCCAGCTTGTGCAGAGTGATCATCTTGCCCTCCTCCTTTCGCGGCGCCTGACGGCATCGCGCGAGGCGCCGCGCTCATATGTGCCTGAAGTGGCGCTCATCACTGGACCATGCTGACCGCGGCCGAGAGCATTTCGTCGGCTGTCGTGATCACGCGCGAGTTGGCCTGGTAGCCGCGCTCGGCGGTGATCATCGCCGTCATTTCGCTGGCGAGGTCGACGTTCGACATCTCGAGCTCGCCGCCGATCGTCGTGCCAAAGCCGCCTTCGCCAGGCGTGCCGATGATCGGCGCGCCGGAGTTCGGCGTCTGCGCCCAGAGCGAGCCGCCAAGGCGTTCGAGGCCCGCTTCGTTGGGGAAGTTGGCAAGCGAGATGTAGCCCGCCGTCACCTGCTGGCCAAAGGTCGGCGATTCGGGGTTCTCGTCGGTGTAGGCGACGGCGCCTTCCTGGCCGATCGAGATGTCGGTCGAGCCTGGCGGGATGCGGATGTAGGACTGGGTTTCGCTCGGGGCATAGGTGATGCCCGCTTCGGTTTCGGTCGCGGTCGCGCTGTAGCCGAGCACGTACTCGCCGGACTGCGTCGTGAGGAAGCCGTTCGCGTTGGTCGTGAGGTTGCCTGCGCGCGTGTAGTCGACGTTGGTGAGCGCACCCGTTTCATAGGGGGCTTCGGTGGGCGGCGTGCCCGTCGCGACGCGCAGGAAGCCCTGGCCCTCGATCGCGATGTCGAGCGGATCGTTGGTCGACTGGAAGGAGCCCTCTTCCATCGCGTTCTGAGTCGCAGAGACCTGCACGCCAAGACCGACCTGCACAGGGTTCGTGCCGCCCGTCGACGCGTTCGCGGCGGATCCGCCCCTCATCACCTGCGTGAGCGAGTTGGCGAAGTCGACGCTCGCCGACTTGTAGCCGACGGTGTTGACGTTGGCGAGGTTGTTCGCCGTCACGTTCAGCATCGTCTGGTTTACGTCGAGGCCGCTGATCGCGGCGTACATACCACCCATCATGGTTTGCTCATCTCCTTCTGCGACCCCCTCAATTGAGGTCCAGCCGCGCATTCGTTTCGTGGTTGCGAGAGCGTCATGCGATCACGGCGCTGTCGATGTTCGTGAACACCTGCTCATGCATGTGTTCGGAGGGGACCGCTGTCAGCACGGTCTTGTTGGCGACGGACACGACAAAGGCCGTGCCGTCGACAAGTACGACGGAGTCGCGCGAGCCCTTGCTCGCCGCGCGTCCAACCCCCTCTTGCAACCTGCCAAGCGTCGAGGGGTCAAGTGTTATGCCGCGCCGCTGCACCCTTTGCAGCGCGTGCTTTGAGAAGTGCAGATCGCCGCCGCGGCCTGTGCCCTGCGCGCCCGCTGGGCTCGATACGTCCGCGAGCACCTGCGAGAACGGCGTCGCCGGAGCGGCTTCGCCGGAGCGCGCCTGCTGCGTCGCTGGCGTGCTGGGCTGGATAGCGCCGGCGCCAGGCGGAATCAGGGCTGGGTTTGCGATCGCGCTCATGGGGTCTCGTCAGGTCTGCGGATTCGTCGGGTCGTCGATGCGATGTCAGGTCGTGAACGTGGGCTCGCCGCTCAGGAGACTTCGGTCACGCTCAGCTCGGAGATGCCAGGGGTGCCGTCGATCGTCAGGGTCGCGCCAGAGCTGGTCGTCTGGATGCTTTCGACCGTCCCTGTCTGCGGCACGCCTTCCTTGTCGTTGTAGGTGACTTCATGGCCGATCAGCTGCACGCCGCTTGAGAGTGCGCTCTGGCCGGTCAGCGCCGTGATCTGTTCGACCTCGGTGAAGGTCGAGATCTCGTTCATGTATTCGCCCGTGTTGCCTTCTGGCTGCAGGGGGTTTTGGGCCTGCATCTGGGCGACCATCAGCTTCAGGAAGTCGTTCTGCGTGAGCGAGCCGTTCGGGTTCGACGGTTCTGCGCTCTTCGCGCTCTGCGTCGCGCCTGCGGTTGCTGCGGTGGCTGCTGGGATCTGGCTCATGGGTTGCCTTTCCTTGCTCTTCTACGCGTCGTCTCGCTCACGCGAGCACGTCGACCGTTCGCAGGCGGGATGACGCTGCTTCGCTTGGGTCACTGGTTTCGAGTGCCTGAGTCGCGGCGGCGAGCTCCTCCGCTTCGCTGACGGGTTCGATCGCCGCCGTGCGCCGTGCCGTCGCCGGGGCCTGCTGTTGAGACTGGGACTGCTGTTGACCGCCGTGCATCGAAGAGCCGATGTCCAGGCGTAGCAGCGAGACGCCAAGCGAGCTGAGCGCGCCATGCAGGTCGCTCTGGCCTGAGGCGATCGCCTGGGCGCCCGCGACCGAGTCGGCGCTGACGCGCGCGATCAGGCCCTGGGAGGTCTGGGTGATGTGGATCCGGACCGACCCAAGCTCCTCCGGTTCCAGTGCGATCTTCGCCTGGGCTGCACCCTGACGCGCCGCGAGCTGCACAGTCGCCTTCAGGGCTTCGATCTGCTGCTGCATCTCGGCGCCGCCAAGCGGGCTTTGCTGGGCCGTCGCCGTCGCGGCCTGCGCGGCAGGCGTCGCCGCCTGCGAGCCTGGGACGGCTTCGGCGCCTGCAGCTGCCTGCGTGCTGCTCGCAGTCCCGCCTGCCTCGCCGCCACCCTGCGCTTCGCCGGCGCGCGTTGCGCCCTCGATGCCGCGTTCGCCGGCATCAGACCGCGTGCCGTCACGGTGAGTGCCGACGCCCGTCGTTGCCGTGGCGTCGCCATAGCCGCTCGCGACAGCACCGGGAACGGCTGCCGCTGGGGCTGTTGCTGCGCCCGTCGCGGAGTTGCCGGAGGTGGAGCTGCCGGAGGTGGAGTCGCCGGAGGTGGAGTCGCCGGAGGTGGAGTCGCCGGCGAGCGAGCCGCCAGCGCTGGACCCTTCCCCCTGTGTTGTGGCTGCTTCGGATTCGGCTGCCAGGTGTGAGCTGGGCGCCTGGGCGTTCGTTACATCGCTGGGCGCCTGCCCTTCGGTCTGCTGAGAGGGGGTGGGTTCGGCTTGTGCGATGCCCTGTGCAGGCTGCTGGGAAAGCTGTGCGACGGCCGACGCGGGGTTGGAGGAGCTTCCTGTCGAGGACGCTTCGGCGACCTGTGAAGCGCTGCTTTCGGCAGCGACCGTCGTGACTTCGGTGGCATTGGCGCCGGTCGACACCGTCGTTGCAGTTGGGGTGGGAGCATTCGCTTCCACTTCGCCGGAGGCTGTCGTCGAGCCCTGGGCTTCCGGGGCGCGCGCGGAGGCAGCAGGCGTCTGTGAGGCTTCGCTGCTCGTCGCGCTTGCGCTTGCAGCCGCCGTCAGTTCTGTGGGCGTTACGACAGAAGCCTGCGCTTCGGAGCCTGCAGCTTCATCGCCAATCGCTGCGGCTTCATCGCCGGCCGCTTCGACCTCGCTGCCAGCCGCTTCGCCCTGGCCTTCGCTGGCGCTCACGCCAACTGAGCCCGTCTGCGAGGCATGGGCAGCTTCACCTGTGGACCCGGCAGCTTCGGTCGCTTCGCCCGCCACATTTGGGCTGGCGGATTCGGTCGTCGTGGTCTTCGGCGAGCTGGCGATCGTCGCATTCGCGGTGGCAGCCACCGCCTGCGCTTCGGCGCTCGCTTCTTCGCCGCTGCCCTGCCGCGAGCCGTGTGCCGGTCTGCCTGGGCGTGCGGCGCTAGACGCCTGGGCTGCGTCCTGTCCTTCTGCTTGACCCCCCGCATTGGCGGTCCAGGTCATTCGTTCTTCGAGGGCGCCGAGAAAGCTCGGGCCGTCTGGGGGTGGCGCTCCCGGCGGCGTGCCCTCTCCAGGGCTTGCGCCAGGAATCGCGCCGAGCCCCTCTGGGGCGGCTGCGACTGCGTTCATGGGCGGGTAATCGGACGGGGGCGAGGCTTCTTGAGCAGATGAGCGTCAGGCGGTATCGCCGGCGCTTCGCGCGCGCCGCGCCTCGACCCGCTCGATCGCACCGGCGATCAGGACGCTCAGCTCGAAGAGCAGATAGAGCGGGACGGTCTCCAGCACGAGCGTGATCGCGTCGCCTGGAAGCAGCGCAGCGATCGCGGCGCAGGCGGCGATCGCATAGCGGCGACCGCGGCGCAGCGTCCTCGCGCTCACCACACCTGAGCGGGTCAGCAGCAGGATCCCGATTGGCACCTGGAAGACGATGCCCATCGCGAGCAGCGTGATCGCGACGAAGTGGTAGTAGGTGCTCGCCTGCACGAGCGTGTTGAACTGGTCGCTGTTGAAGTTCGCGAGGAAGCGGATCGCGTGCGGCAGCACGACGAAGTAGCCAAATGCCGCGCCAGCAGAGAACATGATCGGCACGGCAAGCAGCAGCGGTCGCGCAAAGCGACGCTGCGTAGGCTCGAGCGCGGGCACGAGGAAGGCGTAGAGCTCGTAGAGGATCAGCGGCAGCGAGAGCACGAAGGCGAACAGCAGCGAGACGCCGACCGTTGTCGCGAAGGGCTCGCCGATCCCAAGCGTGACGGGCTTCTCGCCGGTCGGCTTGCCTGAGAGGCTCTTCGCCTCCGAGCGAAGCTTGCGGGTCACGCCTGAGAGCGTCGTCCGCGTCGCCGCAGAGGCGCCGCTGCCCTGGCGCTCGAGCGCGCCAAGGCCGGTGGCCACCTCGCTGGCGATTTCGCGGGCCCTCAACTGCACCTCGTAGGTCGCACCGAGCGGGCCGTGGCCAGCTTCCACCTGCTTCTGGGTCTGGCCTGCAAGCGGCGCGTTGACGATCTTCAGCAGCGCATGGTTCTGCCACATGCAGAAGCCAAAGGCGACGCCAAGCACCGCGAGTGAGACGATCAGACGTGCGCGCAGCTCCTCGAGGTGGCTTACGAAGCTGAGCCGCTGCCCGTGGCCGGCACGGCCGATCGCCGCTGCCAGCCCAGCTCTTTCAGAAGTCGCCATATCTCATCGCTCCTCGCCCGCGGACAATTGCCTGCTCTTGTGCGCGCTTAGCGGCGCAGAAGCTCGGGCTGGTGCTCAGCGGAGGCAACACTGTGCTTCGCTGAGAGCGTCTTCGCCGCGGCGAGGACTCTCGCATCCTCTGTCGTGGTCGCAGGAGCGGCCGTGACGAGAGCATCGGCGGCTGCGCTTCGCTCGCCGCCGTGATGACTCTCGCTGCCTTCGTGATTGATCGAATCCTTGAAGCCGCGCAGTCCCTCGCCAAGCGAGCGGCCCATCTCGGGCAGCCGCTTCGCGCCGAAGACGAGCAGCAGGATCACGAGCAGGAATGCGATGTGAAGTGGATTGTCGAGGCCCATGTCGGGGCTCCCTTCTGTCGATTTTGTGAGACGGTCGGTCTGGCGCGTCTGATCAGTGCGCGTCGACCTAGGACTTGATCAGCGGTTCGGCGATCTTCAGTACTTCGGCCTGCGTCAACGGCTTGTCGAATGCGCCGCTTGGCGTCGGGCTCTTGCCGATCAACAGATCGACGGCTGCGGCGTGTCTTGCCTCCACCTGGACGATCGAGCCGGCCGCGGCGAGGACTTCCTTGCTCTTGATCGAGGGTGCCGCTCCGTTGTAGGCGCTGACCCCTGTGTTCTCCAGTGTCGACGCAAGTTCGAGGAAGCTCTTTTCGTTGTTGCCTGGGAAAGCGAACATTGGCTTGGCGACGGGCTTGCCGCCAAGCTGCCTGATCGTGGCCGCGATCGCCTTCACGTGTTCACTCTCCTGCTCCCCAAATGTGCTCGCATAGGAGCGCGCCTTGCCCCTCAGGCTCACTTCTTTGCCCTTCACTGTGTAGAAGGTGCTCTCCAGGTACTCGAGCGTGAGGGCGAAGTTGAGGATTTCCACGTCAGTCGTGTCCGCTGCCGCGAACGCCTGGGAGATGAATGGCGTTACCGCTGAGGTGCCATAGACGGCTCCGGCGGCGAGCGCGCCACGCAGGATGAAGCTTGCGCGGGTCATCCCATCGACTTCGACGCCCGCGAGCTGCGGGTCGACCAGCTCAGTTGAATGTGACATTTCTATCGACTCCATTTCGTGGTCGAGATTTCTCAGACGATGAACGGTTTGACGGCCTTCAGCACGGTCGCCATGCTCGCCGGCTTGGCAAAGGCGCCATCCGGCGTCACCGTCTTCTTCACCAGGGTCCCCAGCGTCGATGCGTGACGGGCCTCGACGCTGTGGATCGACAGCGCCGCAGCGAGCACTTCGGCGCTTTGGATGCGGCCCGCCTGGCCGAGATAGGCAGACGCGCCGAGGTTCTCGACGGCGTAGGCGAGGTTTGCCACCTGCCCTGCGCTTTCCAGCGGAAACTTCGACTGCGGTTCTTCTGCGGGTTTGCCGCCAAGCTGTTTGACCGTCGCGGTCAATGCCGTAACGTGTTCAGCCTCCTGGCTGCCAAATTGCTTGAGCTGTGAGAGTGTGGCGCCGGAGAACAGGCCTGACGCCGCGACCTTCTTGTAGAAGGCCGTCTCAAGATACTCGAGCGTCAAGGCGTAGTTCACGATCGCAAGATCGCCGCCTTCGGCCGCCGCCGCGGAGCTCGAGGAGGAGCTCGTCGTGCGTGTGGCGGAGGCTTCCGCTTTTTCTTTGCTGCTCGACCCGCACGCAGCGAGCACGAATGCGGTGAAGCTCGCCGCTCCGGCGCCGCCGACGGCCTTCAGAAATTTCTTGCGGTCGCTGTCATCGCGCACGAGCCGCTCGACGATGCCAGCGGGCTGCAGCGGACGCTCGTGATCCTGTGTGTGCCCCTCGACTGGCTGCGAGGGCTCGCGATCTACTAGCTGTGGCATCTGTCTGGTCCTCCTGTGATTGGTGCTCTCCGTTGCCCTCAGGACACCGAGCAGACCTCTCCGGACCCCAACCCGCAGAATGAAGCTTGGCTTCGAGCAAGGCTTACGAACCGATGTGGCTCTTCGTTGCTTGAACTTCCATCCCTATTCGGGCGGGGGGTGCGCTTGGATCACTGACCCATGCGATGAGATTTTGAGTGATCCGAGTGACGCTCCACTCCGAAATAGGCGAGACATGGGTCGCGAGGCGGGTCATTCCAATCCTCAGCCCGCGGGTTGAGACAAGTCCAGCGCGATCACGACAACGGCAAGGAGACCCCACATGCAATCCCCCACCCAGATCAACCTCGAGGAGATCGACGTCGATGGCGCGGTCCGCGAGACACGCGAAGAGGCAACGGCGGCAATCGACAGGGGAGACACGCGCCTGAGCTTCCTGCGCAAGGGCGCGCTTGCAGGCGCAGGCATGATGAGCGGCGGCGCCGTGCTCGGCGCCCTCGCCTCAGGCGCGATGGCCGCTGGCAGCCAGAAGGGTCGGCCGCCGGCGAGCTTCGGCAAGGGTGACATCGGCATCCTCAACTTTGCGCTGACGCTCGAGTATCTCGAGGCGGCCTTCTACAACGGCGCAAGCAAAGCGAAACTCTCGTTGAGCAAGGAAGCCGCTGGCTTCCTCACGGTCGTGACGCGCGACGAGAACGCTCACGTGAAGTTCCTGAAGTCGCATCTCGGCTCGAAGGCCGTCAAAGAACCGAAGTTCGACTTCAAAGGCGCCAACACGAATGTGGAAACGTTCATGAAGACCTCCTACGTGTTGGAGAACACTGGCGTGCATGCCTATCTCGGCCAGGCTGGCAACATCGTCACTCCGGCCTACCTTGCGGCGGCGGCCTCGATCGTCACCGTCGAGGCGCGTCATGCGTCCGTGATCGGTCTGTTGAACGAACCGTCTGGCAGCGAGATCGCCCCAGAAGGCCCATTCGACAAGCCCTACACCGCCCAGAAGATCCTTGCTGCGGTGAAGGCGACGGGCTTCCTCGCCTGAGGGTCCGGGTCCCTCGATCCTCCGACCTGGGCGCCGTGCTGCGGCGCTCGGGCTCGGAGGAGATGAGGCCACCGCGTCTCATGGCTGGAGCGATTAGATCAAGGGCCCTGGCTCTGCCGCTGCTGGCAGCCGCTGCGACTGCGCTCGTGGCACTACTGCTCGCTGGGCACAGCGCGTCCTCGTCCGCCGGCAGTCCTTCCGCGGTCGTCTCTGGCCACGTAACGATCCACATCGTGAATTTCGCATACATGCCCGCGAGTGTGACGGTTACCAGGGGAACGAGAATCACTTTCACCAATGAGGACGATGTGGAGCACACCGCGACGTCCAACGCCGAAGGCGTCTTCGAAACAGGGTCCCTACACAGGGGTCAGTCCGCCAGCTTCGAGCTGAAGCGGCCGGGCAGCTACCCATACCACTGCGCCTTTCACGCTTTCATGCATGGCGCGATCAAGGTCGTGTCACGGTGAGGGGCCAGGATGGCGCGCCCGCCGTGCCGGGGAGCGTACGCCGCCGCTCTGGCCTCTTGCCGCCGCGCTTCGCGGCCGCCGCGCTGATGGTCGTGATCGCCGGAGTCCACTTCCAACAATACGTCGACTTCATGAGCGAAGTGCCGACGATCGGGGTGCTCTTCCTGCTCAACGCCGCCGGCGGCGTGGGGCTCGCGGTCGCCCTGCTCGGTCGCGAGCCGCTGCTGCGGGCGCTGGCTGCGCTTGGCGCGATCGGGCTTGCGCTGGGATCGCTGGTCTCGATCTTCCTTGCGCTGGATGGAAGCATCTTTGGCTACAGCGAGCCAAGCCTGCGGCTGCCGATCTTAATCGCAATCGTTGCCGAGCTGCTCGCATTGCCTGTGCTTGCATCTGTAGGGATCAAGAGCGTGCAGGAGACGCTTCGGGGCGCGGATGGCTGGCCTGCCCGCCGCGGTCGCTGAGTGGCCGGCGGAGGAGGTCGAAGTCGCGGCGTCGCGCCGGCGTCTGCGCGTACAGCGGGCGCTTGGCGTGCTCTGGATCCTCGATGCGCTGTTGCAGCTCGAGCCTGCGAACTTCTCGCGTGCGCTCGTCAACGACACGATCCTTGGCAACGTCGAAAACCAGCCCGCCCCGATCGCGGGCTCGATCAGGCTCGTTGCCCGTCTCCTGGAAGCACACTTCGTCGCGCTGAACGTCGCGATCGTGCTGGTGCAGCTCGCGCTTGGCCTGGCATTGCTTGCCGGGACATGGGTGAAGCCGGCGCTGGCCTGCTCGGTGCTGTGGGCGCTTGGCGTCTGGTGGTTTGGCGAGGGCTTTGGCGGGATCCTCGCCGGCGAGGCGAGCCTGCTCGTCGGCGCGCCAGGCGCGGCTGCGCTCTATGCGCTGGTTGCGCTTGCAGTGTGGCCAGTGCCGTGCTGCGGGGCGCGCAGCGCGGCGGGCGTCGGCCTGCTCGGCGAGCGTGCGCTGCTGGGGATCTGGGGGTTGCTCTGGGCGGGTGGAGCGCTGCTGCGCGTCATACCCTTCTGGTTTGCACCTGTATATGCGCTCCAGGCGGATCTGCAGAACGGCCTCGACGGGGAGCCGCGTTGGATCTTCCACGCAAACGAAACGCTGCGCCACGCGGCACTGGGCGCAGGCCTGCCGCTCGTGATCGCAATGGCAGCGCTTGAGGCAAGTGTCGGCATTGGTGTATTGCGCCTGGAGCACCGTCGCGTAGCGTTGCTGCTAGGAGGGCTGCTGGCGGCGCTCTACTGGGCGATCGGCCAGCAGTATGGCGGCCTGCTCACCAGTGGCGCGACGGACGCCGGCTCCGGGCCGCTCTACCTGCTGCTCGCAGCGCTTCTCTGGCCGTTGAGCGGACGCGCCTCGTCAGGAGACGCGCGCGACGATCACCGGCTGCCGCGTCGGCGCGAGGCTGCCGCCTTCGGGCTCTGAGGTGACCATTACCTCGCTCACGCCCTTCAGGTCCCCTGGAACCACGATCTGCCCGGCGCCGCGCGCGGTGGGCTCGAAGAGCGCCGAGGTGGGCGCCGGTGCTCGGCCGCTGCGCTTGAGCCAAACCTCGTAGACACGTCCCTTGCCGGGCGAGGGCATGTGTGCGACGGTCAGCCAGAAGTGCGAGCCGCTGCGATGCAACGTCGCGGTTGCGTTGGGCAGGCTGACCGCGGCTTTGAACGAGGTCGTGCTTGGCGAGCTCGATCCGAACAGGCTGACGCCGAGCGCGCCGCCCGCCGCGATCAGGGCACACGTGCCGGCCGTGAGCACAAGCGGCCGCAGGCGCTGCTTCGGCAGGAGCGGCTTGCGCAGCCGCCAGCGAGTGTCGCGCAGTTCCAGGGCGCTGGCGGAGGCGGATATGCTCGCCTCGGCCTCGACGGCGTCCAGCACGCTGGCACGCAGAGCCGCTGGCATTTGGAGCGGCTGCACAGACTCTCCGAGCAGATCGACCGCCGGTCGCAACGCGGCGGCCTCGTCGCGGCAGACGACGCAGCTTTGAGCGTGCGCGAAGAAGTCTGCCGACTGTTCGTCGTCCAAGAGGCCAAGCACGTAGAGCGGAGCGTCGCCGCAGCTTGGGCTCTCGCCGGATCGCAGCTGCTCGTCGCTCATCGCCTGCTCGCTCGCGTGAAGATCGACTCACTCGGCCTATTGCAAATTCCGCTGTCGATCGCGTTCACATTCCTCATCGCATCTGTCCTCCATGGGTCCACGGTGCCATGCTTGGCGGCTCTCGCAGGTCTGCGAGCGAGGTGCGCAGCTTCGAGAGGCCAAGCCTCATCCTGCCCTTGACCGTGCCCACAGGCAGTTGCAGCATCTGGGCGATCTCCATGTGGGTGAAGCCGCTGAAGTAGGCGAGCTCGATCACGCGGCGCTGCTCCGGTGGCAGGCTTGCCAGCGCCTCGCGGGCCGCCTCTGCCCGCTCCTGTCGCTCGACCGCCTCGTCTGTCCGCTCCGCCGTCGGCATCCGTTCGGCGAGACCATCGTCGCCCACCAGCGCTCCCTCGCGTGCCGCTGAGCTGCGCAGCGCGTCGACTGCGCGATTGTGAACGATGCGCAGCAGCCAATTGCGCACGCTGCCGCGAGCTGCCTGGTAGCGCCCCGCGCTGCGCCACAGCGAGATGAAGGCCTCCTGGACCACGTCTTCTGCGAGGGCGCGCCTGCCGCACATCCGGTATGCGAGCGAGAACGCGGCATCGCCATGGCGGTCGAGGATCGACGCCAACGCAGAGGTGTCTGCGTTGGCGGCGACGAGACCCATCAGCTCCTCGTCGGCGAGCTCGTGTGTCGTCCGGCCTGCACGCCCTCGCGGACGCATCACGTGTGATGTCTCAGTCGCGGCACTCCACTCCAGTACGTTGTTGCATCGCCGGTGGATCAGCGTCCTCGGCGAGGCTTCTCGTCAGCAGGGTCAAGTGCTCGGCGTAGCTCGAGCGTGCCTGTGGCGCTCCAGGGCCGCGATCAGCTCCCACCGCGGAAGGACTGCGCGTTTGCGAGCACCTTGGTGACATACGCTTCAGTTTCAGGGTAGGGCGGAATCCCGCCGTACTGCTCGACGGCGCCAGCGCCCGCGTTGTAGGCGGCGAGCGCGTCTGAGGCGTTGCCGCCGAATTGCCGCAGCAGCTGACCTAGCAGGCGCGCGCCGCCAGAGATTGACTGTTCGGGGTTGAGTGGTTCGGTGACGCCAAGCGAGGCGGCAGTCGAGGGCATCAGCTGGGTGAGGCCCATCGCGCCTGCGCCGCTCTGGGCGCTCGGGTCGAAGCCGGACTCCTGCTGAATCAGGCCCATCAGCAGCGCCGGTTCGACGCCGTTCTGGAGCGCCGCCTGTTCGACCATGCCGGCATAGGCGCTCGCGCCGCTAACGCCTTCGCCCGTGGCGAGTGAGCTGGACGAATACGTCGACGTCGGCGCATACGTGGCGCTCGTATAAGGAGCGCTCGTATAAGGAGAGGTCGAGTAGGGAGAGGTGGCGGGGTAGGAGGTGGCGGAGGCCGGGGAGTAGGCGGCGAGAGGGGAGGAGGAGACAGGGGAGTAGGTCGCCATCGAGGCATAGGGGCTGGGGCTCGACGCGTAGGACGCGCTTGCAGGCATTGCCGTGCCGCCCGTTTCGCCGGGGCCAACTTCGGGCGCCTGCGGGGGTTCGGGTGCTTCGGGCGGTCCGCCGCCTTCGGCATTCGCAGCCTGCAGCGCTGCGGCGAAGCTGCTCTCGCCGCTCGCCGTCGTCGCGGTCGCCGACTTCGCGATCAATTCCTGCAGCTGCTGAATCCGCGTCGCGGCGCTGCTCGCTTCGGCGGGGCCGATCGAGCCGGCCGTGAGCGCTTCGCCGCTCATGCGGTGCTTCTGCGGAAGCGGTCGATCGCGATCTCGTCGAGCATCGCGCCTTCGCGCCGCGCGAGCTCGCGCATGTGTTCGTCGCGTTGACGTTGCTTGAGGCGCTCGAGCATCTGGTGCTCCTGGGCGGCCTTGCTGAGCGCTGCGCCTCTGTCGACTACTTCGAGCTCGCTGCGTTTCAGTGCCTCGACGCCGGTGCTGCGCTGGTGCTCGACGCGCTCGAGGAATGCCTGGCCTGCGCGGAGATCGGCGCCGCTGAAGGTGTCAGCCGCAGTCGTAGCGCTGCGCCGCTCCTGCTGCGCCTGGGCGAGTCGTTCGCTTGCCGCATGCAGTGCGCCCTCGCTGTCAGACAGCCTGCCAAGCGCAAGCGCGAGCTCCTGCTTGGCGAGATCCTCCTTGCGCTCGCGCAGCGCCCGCACGCGCTCGAGGCGGAAGCGGAACGGCGAGCCGGTCATGTTCCTTCAATCGGACGGTGACGGGACTGCTTGAGCATCGCAACTAGAGCCTCAGACTGGGGATCGCCTCGGGGCCCGCGGTGTAAGCGGCCGCGGCCGCCGCCGCGGTTGCCGCCGGTGCCTCGCCCTGCTGTTGCGGCAGCGCTTCTGCGTCGATCAGCTCCTCGACGCTGCCAAGCGAGGCGCTGAGCTGTGCGGCGATCGCCTGCAGTTCGGTGTCGGCGCCGAGCGGGTCGCTGCCCTCCTCGACGCGTTGGCGCAGGAAGGAGAGGATCCGCTGCCTGTGGGCGAGCGCCGCATCCAGCTGCGGATCGCTGCCAGACCTGTAGGCGCCGATCGAGATCAGGTCCTCCTTCTCGTGGAGGGCCGCAAGCGCGGCTCTGACCTGGCGCGCGGCAGAGGCGACCTCAGGCGAGACGATCTCGCCGGCGAGCCGCGAGACGCTCTGCAGCACGTCGATCGCGGGGTAGTGGCCGGCGTGGGCGAGCGAGCGCGTCAGCACGACGTGGCCATCGAGGATCGAGCGCACCGCGTCCGCGATCGGCTCGTTCATGTCGTCGCCGTCGACGAGCACCGTGTAGAGGCCTGTGATCGAGCCCTTCGGGTTGGTGCCTGCGCGCTCGAGCAGGCGCGGCAGCATCGCGAAGACGCTTGGCGTGTAGCCGCGCGTCGCCGGCGGCTCGCCGATCGCGAGACCGACCTCACGCTGGGCCATCGCGAAGCGCGTGACGGAGTCCATCATCAGCATCACGTCGTGGCCTTCGTCGCGGAAGTGCTCGGCGATCGTCGTCGCGGTGAATGCGGCCTTGATGCGCACGAGTGCAGGCTGGTCTGAGGTTGCGACGACGACGACCGAGTGCGCAAGCGCGTCGCCGAGGTCGCGCTCGATGAACTCGCGCACCTCGCGGCCGCGCTCGCCGACGAGCGCGATCACGTTCACGGAGGCCTCACTGGAGCGCGCGATCATGCCCATCAGCGAGGACTTGCCAACGCCAGAGCCGGCGAAGATCCCAAGACGCTGTCCGCGGCCGCAGGGCACGAGCCCGTCGAGCGCGCGCACGCCAAGGCCGACGCGCTCTGTGATGCGCGGCCTTGAGAGCGGGTCCGGCGGCTCGGCAATCGTTGAGCGTGGTGCGGTGCCAACGCCGATCGGCCCGCCTTGCAGCGGCATGCCAAGCCCGTCGAGCACACGCCCGAGCAGCTGCGGGCCGACCGCGACGCGGAAGGGCTTGCCGGTGCTCTGGACCTTCGTGCCAGGGCCGATGCCCTGCAGCTCGCCAAGCGGCATCAGGAGCGTCCTGCCGTCGCGGAAGCCGACGACCTCCGCAGAAACTGGCGGGCGCTCGCGCCCAGCGTGGATGAGGCAGACTTCGCCGACCTCTGCGACGAGGCCAGTCGCCTCGATGATCAGGCCGATCAGATTGCTGACGCGTCCAAGACGCCTGACGAGGTCGGCGCCCCGCAGCGCCGAGCCCGCCCTGTCCAAGAGGCCCTCGGCCCCCGGCGCGTCGGTGCCCGCATCGTGCGTCTCGGCGTGCGCGTCGCGCGCCTCGGCGTGAGCTTCGTTCGTCTCCGAGCGCGCGTCGCTCGTCTCGGCGTGAGCTTCGTTCGTTGCCGTGTGCGCGTCGCTCATTGCGAAATCGAGTGCCAGGGGAACGCTTTGACTGTCAGACAGTAGACATCCCTGGCATTAGTTTTTGATGAGGTGGGTGTGCTGTGGGTGAGGCCGACCGAAGATGGATCGCGGTCGTCCATCATGCCTCGACGAGGGTTGCAGGCAAGCGCACTCATCGTGCCTCGACGAGGGTTGCAGGCAAGCGGGCTCATCGTGCCTCGACGAGGGGTGCAGGCAAGCGGGCTCATCGTGCCTCGACGAGGGGTGCAGGCAAGCGGGCTCATCGTGCCTCCACGAAGGTTGCAGGCAAGCGCGGTCATCGTGCCCCCACGAGCGTGCCAAGCTCTGCGGCGATGACCTCGCGCGCCTGCTCGAGCTGCGTGTCGACGCAGGCGTCGACCTCGCCCTCGGAGGTCCTCACGATCGCGCCGCCGCGACCGACCCTGCGATCGGCGTGGACCTCGCAGTGCTCGATCCCGCCAGCCTTCGCGCTCAGCTCGCCGATCGCGGCATTGACGATCTCCATGTCCGCGGGGTCGACGAGGATCGTGATGCTGCGCCGCTCGGCGATGTGACGCAGTGCGCCGCGAACGACGTCAAGCACGCGCTCGGGCTGCGCCTCGAGCGCGCCGGCGAGGATCTTCGCGGCGAGCGCGAGCGCGAGCCCGACGGCGTCCTGCTCGAGCGCGTCGAGCATCCGCTCGCGCGTCTGATGCATCTCCTCGAGCGTCTTGCCAAGCGCCTCCGCGGCCGTGCGCGCGGCCTCGACGCCCTGCTCGCAGCCGGCGTCGTAACCCTGCTGCATGCCCTCTGCGCGCGCCTGCTCGCGGATCTGGTCGGCTTCGGCCTGCGCGCGCGCGACGATCTGCTCTGGTGCCTTCGGGTCGGGCGGCGCCGAGGCCTGCAGCGGCTCGTAGGAGAAGTGTCTGGCCTGTTGTGGCAAGGGCTTCGCTCTCGCTCTCAGACGATCGCGTCGGTCTCGGCTTCTTCGCCGCGCGTGATCACGATCGTGCCAGCGTCCTCGAGCTGCCTGACGACCGCGACGATCCTGCCCTGGGCGGCGTCGATGTCGCGCTTGCGCTGTGGCTGCTGGATATCGAGCTCCTCCTTCAGCATTTCCGCTCCACGCTCGGACATGTTGGAGAGCACCTTCTGCTTGACGGGCTCGGCAGAGCCGCGCAGGGCGAGCACGAGGTCCTTCTGGTCGGCCTCTCTGAGCACCTGCTGGATCGCGCGATCGTCGAGCTTGAAGATGTCCTCGAAGACGAACAGCCTGCGTCTGACCTCGTCCGCGAGCTCGCCGTCGGAGTTGCCAAGGTGGTCAAGCACCGCGCGCTCAGTGGAGCGATCGGTGTGGCCAAGGATGTCGGCGATCGCCTTCACGCCGCCGACCGTCGCGTACTCCTGCTGGACGACCGCGGTCAGCTTCTGGCGCACGAGCTCCTCGATCTGGCGGATCACGTCGGCTGCCGTGTCACCCATGCGCGCGATCCGCAGCGCGATGTCAGGGCCGATCTCCTCGGGCAGGCGCGCAAGCACCTGCGCGGCGAGGCTCGAGTGCAGGTTCGCGACGACGAGCGCGATCGTCTGCGGCGACTCATTGCGCAGGAAGCCGGCGACCTGATCTGGCGGCGTGCGCCGCAGGAAGTCGAACGGACGCTTCTCGGTGATGCTCGAAAGCCTGCTGAGCAGCTCCTCCGCGCGCTCGCTGCCAAGCGCCTTTTCCAAGACCTCGCGCGTGAGGTCGATGCCGCCGGTCACGGCGGCGCCCTCCTGGGTGAGCATCGCGAGCTCTTCGAGGATCGCTTCCGTCGTGCGCTCGCCGACGGCCCGTAGCTTCGTCATCTCCAGCGAGAGCGATTCGATCTCTTCCTCCTGGAGGTGCTGGATCACGCTCGCTGCGAGCTCTGGGCCGAGCGCGGCGATCAGCACCGCGGCCTTGCGCTTGCCCGAAATCCGCTCTGGTGTGCGCGCCGGCAGCTCGGCGAGGCGCCCACCCGCGAGCTCGCCTGCCCCGAGTCCGGCAAGCTCGCCCATGGCTCCTCCCGCGAGAGCCCCCGGGCGCCCGCCCAGCTCAGGCGGCGCCGCCGGCGCCTGCTCTGGCGTAGGCGATCCGACCGGCATCTCGATCGCCACCTCAGTCCTCCTTCATCCAGGTGCGCAGCTGCTGGGCGATCTTGTCAGGGCTCGAAGAGGCGAGCGCCTCGACCTGCCGCCTAGCGTTGTTGCCGGCGCCGATCAGCTCAGGCTCCTGCTGCGAGCTCGTTTCGCGCTCGAGCTCGGCGAGGCGCATCGGCATCTCCAGCTCGCTCAACCAGATCGGCTCGTGCGCGATCGTGTCGTGCTCGCGCTTGCGCAGGAAGCGCGTGCTGAAGAAGAGGAAAGCGATTGCCGCGAGCCCGAGCAGCGCGTCCTTCGCGTAGCCGATCATGCCGCTGGTCGCGCTTGCCGAAGCACTTGCAGGCGGCTTCGCGAAGGCCATGCGGCCGATGTAGATCGTGTCGCCGCGCTTGGATTCGATGCCCGCTGCGTTGCTGATCGCTTCCTTGATCGCGGGCAGCTCGGAGTTTGGCACCGACTTGTCGAGCAGCACGGAGACGTGCTCGTTAGTGACTTCGCCAGGGGCGATCGTCGAGTGCTTCACGGTCTTGTCGACGCCCATCGTCGAGCTCGTCACTTCGTGCTTGTAATTGGAGTTGCCGCCGCTGGAGCTCTGTGCGTAGTTGGGCACCGCTGCGGTCGAGGAGGCGCCGCCTGCGCCTGCGCCGCTGCCCTTCAGCGTCTCGATGTTCTTGCTTTCGGTGATCGGCACGCCCTGTTTGCCGTAGGTGAGCTGTTCTTCGGTGGTGTGGTTGACGTCGAGGTTGGCGTAGACCTGGACCTGGGCCTTGTTCGGGCCAAGCGTCTGCGCGAGCATCGCCGCGAGGCTCGCGTCCATCTGCTCGTCGTAGTGGGTCTGGGCGGTCTGCTTCGAAGTGCCTTCACCGCCTTCGGAGCCCTGGGTCGGCCACAGCAGCTGGCCTTCGCCGTTGGTGATCGTGACGTTGCCGAGCTTCAGACCCTGGACGCTGGAGGTGACCAGATGCGCGATCCCGCGCACCTCGCTCGGTTCGAGCGAGGTCGCGCCTGAGAGCAGCACCGCTGCCGAGGATGGGCTCTGGCTTTCGGCGAACAGCTGGCTCTGGGCGTTGGGCAGCACGAGCTCGACCTGGGCGCCCTCAACTCCGTCGATCTGATCGATCGTCTGCTCGAGCTGGCCCTGCAGCGCGCGCTGGTAGGTGACCTGCTGCTGGAAGCTGCTTTCGCCAAGACTGGTTTTTTCGAAGAGCGAAAAGCCGGGCGCCGTGTTTTCCAGCAGCCCCGCGGAGGAGAGCGCGATGCGCGCCTGGGCGGTCTCGTTGGACTGCACCGCGAGCGCGGTGCCGTTGTTCTGCAGCTGATAGCTGATGCCCTTCTCGCTGAGCGCGTTGGTCATCTTGCCGGTCTGCGCCGGTTCGAGGCCCGTGACGAGCGTGCTGTAGCTCGGTTGCGAGACGACGTGCAGCAGCATGTAGATGAGAAGGATCGCGCCGATCGTGCCGCCGCCGGCGATCAGCCAGCCGCGGGTCGAGAGGCGTGAGGCGAGTTGTGCGACGTTGGGCATTCAGTGTCCCTGCGTGAGTTGTCAGATCTGGGTTTGGAAGATGCTCTGCAGAGCTTCCGTGGCCTTCGAGCGAATCTGTGAGGCGAGCTGCATCTCCAGCTGTGCGTCCTGGACGGTGACGACGGCGCTCTCCGGGTTGCTTGCGGTGCCAGTCGCGACCGCCTGCGAGGCTTCCGTTGCCGCCGCCTGCGACTGTTCCAGCGAGTTGATCGCTTTGCCAAGCGCGCCGGCGAAGCCACCGCTTTCGCTCTTGCCGGACGTCGAGGTCGTGCCTTGGCCGCCGGCGCCGCTTTCGGTCGCTTGCAGCGAGCCGATGTGAAAGCCGCCGACGCCGCCGACGGGGAGGATGGTCATTGCGCCTCCATCCGGTCGGCGCTTCTGAGACAGCAGGAGGACGTCCGGTCCTCCTTGACCGCGCCTGCGGCGCTCATTTGAGCAGCCCGAGGGTCGTGTTGAACATCGTCTTCGCAGTTTGCATCGCCGTCACATCGGCGTCATAGGAGCGCGACTCGGAGATCAGGTCCGTCATTTCGGTGACGGTGTCGACGTTCGGCATTTCGACGTAGCCCTTCGCGTTGGCTTCGGGGCTGCTCGGGTTGTAGACGAGCTGGTCTGGCGTTTTGTCGTTGACGATCCCCGCGACCTCGACGCCGCCCGCGGGCGCTTCGCCGCTGCTCGCGGCGACCGACTGTGCGTTGAGCGCCGACGCTTCGGAGTCAGGTTCGGCGGAGAGCGCTGAGGATCCGGTGTAGCCGCCCTGGCCAGGCTGTTCGAGCGCGCCCGCGAGCGCCGTGCCGAAGTCGCTTGAGCCAACCTGCTGCAGGACGACTTCCTGGCGCTGGTAGGGGCCGCCGCTTGCCGTTTTCGTCGTCTGCGCGTTCGCGAGGTTCTCCGCGGTGACGTCCATCCGCACGCGTTCGGCGGTGAGGCCACTGCCGGCGATGTCGATCGCTTCGAAGAGGGCCATGCCTAGAGGCCCATCGCTGCGCGCAGCGTTTCGTCGTGGGAGCCAAGCATCTCGGTGAGCGCCTCGTAGTCGAGGCCGTTTTCGGAGAGCAGTGCCGCTTCCTGTTCGATGCTCACACCGTTGCCATTGGGCGAGTCGGTCTTCGCTTCGACCTGCGGCTGGAAGCTGACGCCTTCAAGCGATTCGCCGCCGGCGAGCGCGCCCTGCAACGTCGACTGGAAGTCGAGTTCCTCGCGCTGGTAGCCAGGCGTGTCGACGTTCGCCATGTTGTTCGTGAGCAGCGACTGACGCTGCCATGCACCACGCATGGCGGCTTCGAGGATCGCCTGAGTGCCATCGAGGGAAGACACGGCCTGTAGATCGGCCGCTACACCGCAACCTTTAGCGGCTCAGGTGCGCTTGCGCAGTCGCCTGTCCGACTCTGCCGGTGCCGCGATCGGAATGCCAGCGCCGGCGCTGCGCCTGCTCAGGCGCGGCGATCGATGCGCGTGAAGCGTGGGCCCTGCTGGCCCTGGACGGCATAGCCGCGCGCGGCTCTGCCCGCTCGTGCGGTGATCGAGATGTCCTGCACGAGCGCCTCGTGTAGATGCAGCAACTCGGTGTTCGTCTGCTCGTTCAAGACCGCGGCGCGCTTCAGCAACGGGCCCGCCGCCGCTGGGGGGTTTGGCGGCAGCAGCGCGACGAGCTCGTCCCAGCGCTGCGCGAGCGGGCCGAGCTCGCCAAGGTCGCCGCTGGTCGCGACCTCGAGCTGGCGTTCGGCGAGCGTCAGCATCGTCGCGTAGTGCTGCAGCGGCGTGCCTGAGCTTTCCTGCGCAAGGTAGGCGCCGGCGGCGCTCACGAGGCCACCGCCTGACCGGCGGTCGGGCTGGACAGCGCCTGCTGCCAGGCCTGGCGCATCTGGCCGAGCATGCGCGAGACGGCTTCGACCTGGCGCGGGTCCTGACGGATGCGCGCCTGGCCCAGCTCGGAGAGGTAGATCGCGTAGATCGCGTGCAGGTTCTGCGAGACCTCGCCCTGCTCGTCGTCGATCACCTCGTTGAGGTGGGTGATGATCAGTTCGGCGCGGCGCAGCGCGTTGTGGGCGCGCTCGACGTCACGCTCGGACATCGACTCGGCGGCCTGACGCAGGAAGCGCCGGGCGCCGTCGTAGAGCTCGAGGATCAGCTGCCCAGGAGAGGCCGAGAGCACCGCGCTCTGACGGTATGCCTGCGGCGTAGCTAGTTGACTGCTCATGCGTCCTCTGTGATCGGACGCGAAGCGGAAAAGTTGAGGCCGCCAGCGGAAAAGTTGAGGCCGCCGGCGGAAAGGTCGGGGCCGCCTGACGAAAGCCCGGGCCAGCCGGCGCTAGGAGCTCGATTCGCTGCTTTTCTCGCCGTCAAGCGCGGCGATCTGGCCTTCGAGCCAGGTGCTCTGGGAGCTGGATTTCTCCAGCGTCACTTCGAGCGCGGAGTACTCGGCTTCGAGGTTGTGCTGGCGCAGTTCGAGCGTTTCCGTGAGCGAGGTGATCTGCGTGCCGATGTAGCTCACCTGCGATTCGTCGCTCTGCAGCCGCGTGTGCAGCGAGCCGCCGGGGCCACCATAGTCTTCGACGGTCTTCTGGAAGCCAAGCGACCACTGCTCGAGCATTTTCTCGACGCCTTCGGGGTTCGTCTTCAGGGCTTCTTCGAGTGTTGCGGTTTCGAGCGTGAGCTTGCCTTCGACGGAGGCCTGCGAGTAGGCGCTGCCGCCGGTGGGCGCGCCCGTGCTCACGCCGATGCTGGCAAGGCTCGACATCGCGCTCGGCAGGCCTTCCACGGGCGTGTAGATCGCCTCGCGCATCGAGCTGAGCAGACCTTCGAGTTCGAAGTCGCCGAAGAGCGTGCCTGTGCCCTTTTCCGCCTGGGCTTGCAGCCCCGCTGGGGGCTTCGTCGAGATTTCGGTGTTGAGCTTCGAGATCGTCGAGTTGTACTGCGTGATGAACGCTTGCACCTGGGTGGCAATCTTTTCCACGTTCATCGCGGGCGGCGTGACGTCGATCGTCACGGGGCCAGTCGTCGTGACGGCGCTGAGCGTGAGCGTGACGCCAGGGATCGCTTCGTTGACGGTGTTGGAGCTCGAGCTGCCGATCACGCCGTCGACCGTGTATTCGGCGTTCCTGCCTTCCTTGGCATGGCCCGCGATTTCGGTGAGCGGGCCGCCGGGGGCGACTTCGATGAAGTTCGCGTTCTGGCCGGTTTCACGGTCGGAGAGCACGAGCGTTTCGCCGACGACCGCGGCGTAGACCGTCGCTTCGCCGTCGCCGTTGATCGACTTCGCCAGTTCGGAGACGCTCTCGCCTGCGCCAACATGGACTTCCTTGCCGTCGATCGTCAGCGTTTCTGCGGCTTCGGGGCTTGTGAAGCTGAAGCCGCGCTGGGCGGCGCTCGCGAGCTGCGTGACTTCCACCTCGTAGCCGCCGATCGCGGCGCCGGCAGCGATCGTCGCGCTCACGCGCGAGGATTCGCTGGAGGTGACAGTCTGGGCGGTGTCGAAGAGCGTCGGGAAGCCCAGTTCGCTTGTGCTGCCTGCGAGGTTCTGCAGGCTCGCCTGGATCGTGTGCAGAGCGGTTTCCTGGTCCTGTTCGTGCAGCCGTTCGAATTCCATGCGCTCGAGTGGCAGGCGTTCGATCCCCATCAGCGACGAGATGATTTCTTCGGGTTTGAAGCCGTTCGCCAAGCCGGTGATTTTGATCAGCGGTTGGTTCGTGGCTGAGCCGATGCTCGTCATCTGAGGTGCCTCACTGATCCCCAAGCGGCGCGCCCGCCGCCAGCTCGACAGCTTCGCTTGGCGTCAGCGCCCGCACGAGCGAGCCTTCGGCGTCGCGCAACTCGGCGCCCATGCGACGCGAGCCGGAGTCTTCGGAGTAGTGGACTTCGTAGCCCTTTGCCTGCAACGCCTCGTAGCTCGTGCCAGCTTCCTGCATCTGCGCGAGCACCTCTGGTGGCGGCGTGCTGGGAACGGTGTCTAACGACACGGGCTCGTCCACCGAGGCGATCGGATTCTGCGGCGCGCTGGCGCTGGTGGCGCCAGACGCTCGCAGCGGCGCTGCTGCGCCGCTCGCGGCCGGTCCCTGCACAGCAGGCTGGATCAGCGAGCTCATGTCATTTTCCTCCTGGATCAACTCTGGTCGCCCCGTCCCTGGGACGCCTCGCCTTCGTCTATCAACCACCTTGATCGACAGCCTGCGGCGAGACTTTAGCCCGGCCTTCCGCGCCTGGCTCTGCCTGTTCGGGTCGATCGCCGCCCACGCATGCATCCAGCGCGTCCATGGCAGGTCTGGGATGTCGTTCTTGGTGTCCATCTGCGTATCCATGAGATCCAGGCGGTTTGATCGACCAGCGCGACGCTTACCTGAGTCTGTGCTTTTTGAAACGTCCCCCCACAATCGCTGAAAGCTGACATTCATCGCTCAAGCTGCCTCTGGGGTTCGACGATGCCCGCTGCGCTGCTGGCGAAAAAACAGATCGCTCTGTCCGGCCGCCGGCTCCGATGGAAAGGAGCCGTGCATATGCCGTCTGGTTTTCATGGAGAAAAGGACCAGGAGGCGCTTTCCCTCGATAACGCTGGAGGAGTAGATGCAAAGCATGGAGAAGGCTGCGGCAAGGATCTCGGCGCCAGAAGCACTGGCCCTATGGCAGGAGTACCGCCGCACCAGCGATGTGCGCCTGCGCAACAAGCTGATCTTCACGTTCACGCCGATGGTCCGCTACATCGTCTACCGCAAGGTGCGCGAGGTGCCTGGCCAGTGCGACGTCGAGGATTTCCTCTCCTGTGGCATCGAGGCATTGATCCGCTCGATCGACCGCTACGACCCTGAGAAGGGCGCGACGCTCGAGCAGTTTGCCTGGACGCGCGTGCAGGGCGCGGTGCTCGACGAGTTGCGCCGCCACGACTGGGCGCCGCGCTCGCTGCGCCGCGCGGAGCGCACGATCAACAACGCGCGCCGCAGCTTCGCCGCCGAACACGAGCGCCAGCCGACGCGCCTGGAGCTCGCTGCGCAGCTGGAGATGTCGCCTGCGGAGCTGTCGCTGCGGCTCGACGAGATCGCGCTTGCCGAAGTTGGCTCGCTCAATCAGACGGTGCGCTCCGAGGAAGACACGACGATCGAGCGGATCGACACGCTGCACAGCGAAGACATCGAGTGCGACCCACTTGTGAGCGCCGAACGGCACGAGGCCAAGAGCCGCTTCCGCGAAGCCTTCAAGCAGCTCTCCGCACGCGAGCGCCAGGTCGCCGTGCTGCTCTACGTCGAGGGCTGGACGCTGCGCGACATCGGCGCCCGCCTCGGCGTCTCCGAGAGCCGCGTCTGCCAGATCCACACCGAGCTGCGCAAGCGCCTGCGTGACCAGCTGGTCGACGAGGAGGCGCTCTTCACCGCGAGCGTCTGAGGGCGCTTTTCCGGTTGGCGCATGCGCCAACCGGCAGGTCCGTGCATGCACGGACCTGAGGGGTCGCACATGTGCGACCCCTACGGGCAGCACATGTGCTGCCCGGGCAGATCCACATGTGGATCTGCCGTTTTCACTAAAGAATCATCTCGACGGGACGATCACACGAGACGAGATGGACCTCGGTCTCTACATCGCTGCTTCTGGGATGGTCGCTGAGCAGGCGCGCGAGGACCAGCTCGCCAACGATCTCGCCAACGCCTCGACCCCTGGCTTCAAGGCCGAAGAGTCGAGCCAGAGCAGCTTCGGCGAAATGCTTCTCAGCAACACCCTCAGCGGCCAGCAGGTCGGCTCGATCAACACGGACGTGCAGAGCGGCAAGGCCTACACCGACCTGACCCCGGCGGCCGTTCACGAAACCGGCCAGCCGCTCGACTTCGCGATCGCCGGCGAAGGCTTCTTCGCGGTGCGCACCGGCGAAGGCGTGCGCTACACGCGCGACGGGCAGTTCGCCGCCAACGCGTCCGGGGAACTGACCGACGCCTACGGCGACCCCGTCCTCAGCCAGGGCGGCGCGCCGATCAAGGTCGGCTCAGAAGGAAGCGTCCCGACCTCCGCGCTTGGCGTCTTCGAGCTCTCAGGTGCCGCGAAGCAGGGCGAAAACCTCTTCACAGGCACGCCAAGCGGGCGCGCAAGCGGCAGCGTGCGCAGCGGCGCGCTGGAGGAATCAGGCGTCGATCCCGTCAAGGCGATGGTCGAAATGATGGCCGCCCTGCGCACCTTCCAATCTGGCCAGCAGGCGATCCAGACGATCGGCGGGACGCTCTCCGCCGCGGCCACCGAGGTCGGATCGGTCACCGGCCAGTGAGTAGGGAAAGAGGGAACTAGATGCTCGAAGGACTCTATGCAGCGGCCGCCGGGATGTCGGCGCAGCAACAGCAGCTGGACACTGTCGCGAACAACCTCGCGAACGTCTCGACCGATGGCTACCACTCAGAGCAGGTGGCCTTCAGCGACCTGCTCTACAACGACATCGACGAAACGGGCACCGACACGAAGGCCGGCGCTGGCGCCGCCGCGCGCATGATCGGCACCTCTGAAGCCGCGGGCGCATTGCAGCAGACCGGCAACCCCTTCGACCTCGCGCTCGACGGGCCTGGCTACTTCGAGCTGAAGCAGGCTGGCGGACAGACGGTGCTGACGCGCGACGGCTCGTTCGCGACAGATTCACAGGGCAGGCTCGTCAACGCCGAAGGCGCGTTCGTGCAGCCGCCGATCACCGTGCCAAAGGGTGTCTCCCCGCAGCAGGTGACGATCGCCCCGAACGGCGTCGTGAGCGCAGGCGGCAAGACGCTTGGCAAGCTCGCGATCGTCGACGTCGCTGCGCCGAACGGGTTGCTGGCAGCCGGCGGCGGTCAGTTCACGCCGACCGCGGCAAGTGGCGCGCCGCAGCCGGCGAAGGGCACGACCGTGATTCAGGGCTCCGTCGAAGGCTCGAACGTCGACCTTGGCAACGAAATGGCGATGATGATGAGCGCCGAGCGCACCTATGCGATGAACAGCAGCTCCGTCCAGATGCAGGACCAGATGATGTCGATCGCCAACCAGCTGATCTCCTCATGAGCGCGCTCGGCATCTCCTCGACGCAGCTCCCAGTCGTCTCGACGTCGCTCGAGCCCGAATCGGTGCGCAACGGCTCGACCGCGGTCAAGAACGCCTACCAGGAGGGCCTCTCCTTCGAAGAGATGCTGACCGAAGAGCTGACGAAGTCGCTGACCGAAATGGGCGGCCTCGGCGAAGGCGAAGGCTCCGAAGGGGCCGAAGGCGAAGAAAGCTCTGGCGGCGCCCTCGGGGCCGGCGGCAACTCGCTGGTCTCCTCGCTGCTGCCCCAGGCGCTTGCCCAGGGCGTGACCGCCGGTGGCGGCCTTGGCCTCGCCACGCAGCTTGCGAACGGGGTCGCTGCGAACGAAGGGGCGGCGACCGCTGGGACGATGCAGGCGGCTGGTGCCGCGGCTCCGTCCGGCGCGACCGTCACGTCCGCGATGGACATCTCCGGCGCGGCTGGAGGCGCGGTCGCATGAGCGCGCTCGTCCTCCACGAGCAGCCCACAGGTTTCGCGCCGCTGCCGGTATCGGTCGCCGATGCGGGCTTGGCGGCGGACGTGCTTTCGCACCTCGCCGCCCAGATCGGCTCGGCCGAGCGGCTGCTGGAGATCGTGCTCGAACAGGGCGCGGCGATCAGGGGCAAGGACGTCCACGCTGTCGTGCGCCTCGCAGGCCTGATGCACGGCGAGCTGAGCCGCCGTGAAGCGATCGACGTCGAGCGCAGCGAACTGCTGGCGCGCAGCGGCGCGCTGCTTGGCGTCACGCCCGAGACGGTGACGATCACGGGGCTCGCGGCGCTGATGGACGACGCGAGCGCCGCCGAGGCGAAGGTGCGCAGCGCGAAGCTGCGCGGGCTTCTGCACGAGCTGCAACGCGAGCATGTCGTCAACCGCGCCCTGATGAAGGTGGAGCTCTCCTTCCTCGACCACCTGATGCGCACGCTTGCGCTCGACGGCGCGCCGCTCTACGACGCATCTGGCTCCGGTGGGGCGGGCAACGCGAGCAGCACGAGCGCCGGCCTGCACGTGCTCGACCTGGAGGCCTAGCGGCGATGGGCATCCCGACACTGCAGGGATTGCAGACCGCGCTCAGCGGTCTGATGGCCAACCAGGACTCGCTTGATGTCACAGGCCAGAACATCGCCAACGCACAGACGCCAGGCTACTCGCGCCAGACAGCGGTGCTGGAGACACGCGAACCGCTGCGGATCTCGGCGCTCTCGCCGACGACCGGCCAGGGCGCCCAGCTTGGTACCGGTGTTGGCGTCGAGACGATCGTGCGCATTCGCGACACCTACCTCGACTCCGAGTACCGCACCGACAACAGCGCGATGGGCTCCGCGAGCACGCTCGCAGAAACGCTCGAACAGGTCCAGAGCGCGCTCGAGGAGCCGTCGAGCTCGGGTCTCTCCTCGCAGCTCTCCTCCTTCTGGTCGTCCTGGAACGACCTCGCCGACTCGCCGACGAGCGCCGCCGCCAAGGAAGCTGTCGTCTCCGCAGGGGGCGAGGTCGCGACGACCGTCAAACAGCTGAGCGCCCAGATCACCGCGGCAGAAACAGAAGTCACCGAACGCTACGAAGCGCTGATGGGTGGCAGCGGCGAAGTGCGCAGCGACGCCGAACAGATCGCGCAGCTGAACGGCCAGATCAAGAGCTCTGAACAGGCCGGGCAGCCCCCGAACGAACTGCTCGACCGCCGTGACGAGCTGATCGACCAGCTCTCGAAGCTCGCCCAGGTCTCGGTCAGCGAAGGCGAATACGGCGTCGACACGATCTCCTTCGGGGGCTCCGCCGAACCGCTGATCGAAGGCAGCACCGTGAATTGGCCGCCGACGTTGAGCGCGAGCTCCGGCGGCGAGCTCGGTGCGCTGCTGAACCTCGCCGGGCCCGAAGGCAAGCTCGCCGAACTACAGGAAAAGCTGAACGTCGTCGCTGAAGCGCTTACGAGCTCGGTCAACGCGCTGCAGCCAAGCGTCTTCTTCTCCTTCGCTGCCGGGGAAGCAGCCGCGAGCCTCGAAGTCAGCGCGAGCGCCGAACAGCTGCGCGCCGGCTCAGAAGGGGAACCTGGCGCGAACAACTTTGCGTTGAAGCTCGCTGGCCTGCGCGGCGGCGAAGCCGAACAGCTCTACACGGCGTTCGTCACCGGGATCGGCAGCGACGTCCAGACTGCCCAGGCCAGCGAAGGCAACGCCGAAGCGATGCTGAGCGCGATCGCGGCGCAGCGGCAGAGCGTCTCTGGCGTCTCGCTGGACGAAGAAATGACGAACCTGATGACCTTTCAGCGCGGCTACGAAGCCTCGGCGCGCGTGCTGACGGCGATGGACTCGCTGCTGGAAACGCTGATCGAGCACACCGGCACGGTGGGGCTGTGAGATGACCGATCGCATCACCGCCAGCATGATCTCGAGCACGACGCTGCACAGCATCGAAAGCTCGCTTGCGCAACTGGACCACAGCTCCGAAGAGCTCTCCTCCGGCAAGTCGATCCTCGCGCCCTCCGACAATCCCTATGGGGCGGGCAGGGCGATCAATCTGCAGAGCTCGCTCGACGGCCTCTCCTCCTATGCGAGCAACGTCCAGGAAGCTATCTCCTGGGAGAACACCGCGAGCGGCGCGCTCAGCTCGATCGGTAGCGTGGTCGAGCGCGTGCGCGAAGTCGCGCTCCAGGGCCAGAGCGGCGTCGACAACGAAGGAGACCTGCAGATGCTCGCCTCGCAGGTCGAAGAACTGGCCGAATCGGTCAAGCAGAGCGCCAACATCCAGTTCGGCGGCTCCTACATCTTCTCAGGCTCGCTGACCGAAACCGCGCCCTATGAAACCGGCGCCGAAGACGCCTATCACGGCAATGAAGGCACGATCGCACGCGCGATCGCACCAGGCTCGACGATCACGATCAGCATGTCCGCCTCGACGCTGCTTGGCGAAGGCGGCGAAGACGGCAAGCTGCTTGGCGTGATGCGTGAAATCGCCTCCGATCTGCGCGAAGCGACCCCCGCATCGATCGCGGCGCTCAGCGGCGCGGTCGAAGGGCTCGACACGAACAAGGAAGCGCTCGTCTCGATGCAGGCCCATGTCGGCGTCGTGATCAACCAGCTGCAGACCGCGGAAGGTCGCATCGAAGAACTCAGCACGACGACGAGCGCGATGCTCGCCAACACCGACGGCACGAACTACGCGAAGGTCGCGATCGAATACTCCAGTCAGCAGGCGGGCTACGAAGCGGCACTGCGCGCTGGTGGCAGCATCGTCCAGATGTCACTGCTTGAATTCCTGAGGTAGAACGATGGCGATCCAGATCGACAGCACTAGATTCGGCAGCTTGGAGGTTCCCGAGGAGGAGCTGATCGAGTTCCCGCTTGGCCTGATCGGCATCGAGGGCAGCCGCTACGTCTTCGTCGACCCGAAGCCAGGCAGCGCCTTTCGCTGGCTGCACTCCGTCGAGGATCCCGCCTTCGCGCTGCCAGTCGTGAACCCGAGCGCGGTGATGTCCTCCTTCACGCTCTCCGTCGGCGCCGAGGAACGTCAGCGGGTCGGGCTCGACGATCTCGCCGACGCGGGCGTCTACGTGACCGTGCGCGCGACGCCCGATCCGACCGAGGCGACGATCAACCTACGCGCGCCGCTGGTGATCTGGCGGGGCCGTGGGCACCAGGTGATCAACACCGCCCCTGGCGCCTCGCTGCGCGCGCCGCTGATCGCCGCGAGCTAGAGAGCGGCTTCACGGCGGCGTGAGGCACTGCGCGGCGCAAGGCACCGCGCGGCGCGCGGCTCGCCGTCTATGCGCCCGTGGCACGGAAGCTGCACGCGATAGGGCATAATCCCCGCGATGCTGATACTTACGCGGCGTCCAGGGGAGCGCGTGGTGATCGGCGATGAGGTGAACATCACGGTCATGGAGGTCACGGGACAGACGGTTCGCCTCGGGATCGACGCCCCGAAGGGGCTGCCCGTGTACCGCGAGGAGATATGGCTGGCGGTCAAGGCCGAGAACATGGCGGCGGCCGAGTCGAGCGCCGCCGCGCTCGAGCCGGCGACGGCGCCGGTTGCGCCGCCCGCCGATGACCAAGCCAGCTGAGCGGGCGGAGGCCGAGCGGGCCGAGGCTGAACAGGCCGAGGCCGAGAGGCTCGCCCGTCTCGACGTCGTCAGGCTGCGGGCGCACAACGCTGGGCCGCTCACGCTCTCCGGCTCGAACACCTGGGTCGTCGGCAGCGACCCTGCCTACCTGATCGACCCAGGTCCCGCTCCCGCCGATGACGCGCAGCATCTGGCGAGGCTGCTCGCGCTGCTGGAGCGGCGTGGCGGACTTGGCGGGATCGCGCTCACGCACGACCATGGCGACCACGGCGGCGGTCTCGCCGCGCTGCTGGAGCGAATGCCGGCGCCAGGGTCGGTGCCGGTCGCGGTCGGCCGTCCGCAGGGCATCGGCGAGGCGCACGAGGTGCAGCTCGCCGACGGCGTCGACTTCGGGCCACTGCGCGCTGTTGCGACGCCAGGCCACGCGCCGGACCACTACGCGTTCGTCTTCGGCGAAGCCTGCTTCACCGGCGATGCTGTGCTTGGCGAAGGCTCCGTCTTCATCGCTCCGCACAAGGGCGCGCTCGCCGGCTACCTCGATGGGCTCTCGCGTCTGCTCGGATTGCCGCTGCAGGTGCTCTGCCCAGGGCACGGCCCCGCGGTCTGGGCGCCGCACGAGCGCCTGCGGGAGTACATCGAGCACAGGCTGGAGCGCGAGCGGATGCTGCGTGCCGGGTTGGATCAGGGAAGACGCAGCGTCGAGGAGCTGCTCGACGCCGCATGGGGCGAGGTCCCCCAGCATCTGAGGCCGCTCGCTGCCGTGACGCTCGCGACGCACCTCGACAAGCTCGCAGACGAAGGTCTGCTGCCAGATGGGGTGGAGCGCCCGCAGATCCCGCCAGGGCTCGACTGAGCCATCGCTTGGCGCGGCCGAGTTGCCTTGCGGGCGTGGCTGAAATTTGATTGGGGTCCCCGGCAGACGCTACGGTTCCGCCAGATGAGCAACGATTCCGAAGCAAGCCCAGAGGCGCCCGCGGCCTCGGCAACACCCGCGGGCGCTGCGGCGCCTGCGGCCTCGGCAACACCTGCGGCCTCGGCGGCGCCCGCGGCTTCGCAGGCGCCTGCGGCCTCGCGCTTCGGCGCCCCTGCACCGGCCGGGGACCAGCTTGGCGGCTCGGCCGCGGTGGACTCGCCGTTCCCGCCGATCGCCGACTATGGCTTCCTCTCCGACTGCCACACGGGCGCGCTGCTCGCCTCTGACGGCTCGATCGAGTGGATGTGCCTGCCGCACTTCGACTCGCCCTCGGTGTTCGCGGCGCTGCTCGACCGCGGCGCCGGCAGCTTCAGGCTTGGGCCCTATGGCGTGTACGTGCCCGCAGGTCGTCGCTACATCCCAGGCACGAACGTGATCGAGACGACCTGGATGACCCCGCAGGGGTGGATGCGCGTGCTCGATGCGCTTACGATCGGCGACTGGCGCGACAACAAGCACGGCTCCAGCCACACGCGGCCGCCGACCGACTACGACGCCGATCACCTGCTCGTACGGATGGTCGAATGCATTCAGGGCCGCGTCCAGGTCGAGGTCGTCTGCGAGCCGATGCTCCAGTACGGGACGAAACCTGCGCGCTGGACGCCGGTCGACGTCAACCACCCTGGCGCCTACGCGCTCGACGCGAGCGACGGCGAGCACGAGTTCAGGATGTTCTCGGACATGCGTCTCGGGGTCGAGGGCAACAGGGCGCATGCGCGGCACACGATGGGCGAAGGCGAGCGCCGCTTCTGCGCGATCTCCTGGGCCGAAGGCCACGTCGGACCGCACAGCGTCGAGGAGGCCAAGGCAAAGCTCGATCGCACCGAGCAGTTCTGGCGCGACTGGTTGGCGGAAGGCAGCTTCCCAGACCATCCCTGGCGCTTCCACCTGCAGCGCTCTGCGCTCGCCCTGAAGGGACTGACCTTCATGCCGACGGGTGCGCTGGTCGCGGCGCCCACGACCTCGCTGCCGGAGACTCCGCAGGGCGCGCGCAACTGGGACTACAGGTACTGCTGGATGCGGGACGCGACCTTCACGCTCTGGGGTCTGCACGCGCTTGGGCTCGACTGGGAGGCCGACGACTTCATCCAGTACCTCGCCGACCTCGAGCGCAACGAGGATGGCACGTTGCAGATCATGTACGGGATCAAGGGGCAGCGCGATCTCACCGAGTCGACGCTTGACCACCTGAAGGGCTACGAAGGTGCGCGCCCGGTGCGGACCGGCAACGGCGCCTTCGACCAGCGCCAGAACGACCTCTTTGGCGCGGTGCTCGACTCGGTCTACCTGCACTCCAAGCAGCGCGACCACATCCCTGAGCGCCTCTGGCCTGTGCTCTGCGACCAGGTTGCAGGCGCCGAACGGGTCTGGCGCGACCCTGACCAGGGGATCTGGGAGAGCAGGGGCGAGCCGCAGCACTACGTCTCTTCGAAGCTGATGTGCTGGGTCGCGATGGACCGCGGCGCGCGGCTGGCCGAACGGCGCGGTGACGGCGATTCCGCCAAGCACTGGCAGGAGGTCGCCGACGAGATCAGCGAAGACATCCTCGCCCATGGCGTCGACGACCGCGGTGTCTTCAGGCAGCACTACGAAACCGACTCGCTCGACGCCTCGAGCCTGCTCGTGCCGCTCGTGCGCTTCCTGCCGCCAAACGACGAGCGCGTGCGTGCGACGGTGATGGCGATCAAGGACGAGCTGACCGAGAACGGCCTCGTGCTGCGCTACCGGACCGCCGAGACCGACGACGGCCAGCAGGGCGTCGAGGGCACCTTCCTGATCTGCTCGTTCTGGCTGGTCTCAGCGCTCTGCGAGATCGGCGAGTCGCGCTACGCCGAACAGCTCTGCGAGCGCCTGCTCGCCTATGCCTCGCCGCTGCAGCTCTACGCCGAGGAGCTCGACGCCTCCTCTGGGCGCCACCTTGGCAACTACCCCCAGGCGTTCACGCACCTTGCGCTGATCAACGCGGTCACGCACGTGCTCGACGCACAGCAGTCGCGCTGAGGCCAAGAGCTTGCCAGGGTGGCGTCCGGACCTGTTGCCTCGGTAGCGCTGGCGCGGCGGCTACGTCGCCTCAGTAGCGCTGGCGCGGCGGCTACGTCGCCTCAGTAGCCGGGCTCGCCTGGCAGCAGCACGCGCGGCGTGCCGTTGTCCAGAATCACCCTCGGCTCAACTGGCAACACCTCGCTCTCGCGGGCGTGTTGCATCAGCTCCGCGACGCTCGCAAAGCCAGTCAGCTGTTCGAGGTGCTTGATCGTCGGGAAGACGAGCTTGATCTCGTCTGCGTCGAGCGCCGTGAGCGCGGCCTCGGGCGTGCACCAGCGGTACTCGACGCACTCCTCGCCATCGACCTCGACATCCTGGTCGGCGGGTAGCTCCGCGAGGAAGAAGTACGTGTCGAAGCGGGTCTTCACCTGGGCAGGCGTGATCCAGCGCGAGAACGCGACGAGCTCGGCGCCGGCGGCGAGCGTGACGCCTGCCTCCTCGCGCAGCTCGCGCAGCGCCGCGAGCCTGTGCCCATCCTCAGAGGTCTGCTCGTCGCGCTCGACGGAACCGCCGGGAAAGACCCAGACGTCGGCCATGAAGCGGGCCTCTGGAGAGCGGCGCACGAGCAGCACCTCGACGCCTGTCTCGCCGTCGCGCAGCAGGATCACCGTCGCCGCCTCGCGGGGGACGGTTGCAGGCCCCGAGTTGCGCTCCTCCCCTGGGCCGGGTCGCCGCTGCACTTGCTCGCCGGTCACCTCGATGACCTTACAGCCTCTGTAGGCTTTAGCCCCATGAGCACGACGAAGACCCTGCAACGCTGGATCTGCGAATCCTGCGGCTACATCTACGATCCCGACGAAGGCGACCCCGACGGCGGCATACCCTCTGGCACCGCCTTCGAAGACATCCCTGACACCTGGTTCTGCCCGGTCTGCGGCGCCCGCAAGGCCGACTTCGTCCCTTACGAAGATTGATGGCGACGCCGTCGATCGACGGTGCGGCCTGAGATGAGCGACTGGGAGCGGCTGCTCGGCTTCGACGCCGAGCGGGTCTGGCATCCGTATGCGGCGGTTCCTGCGCAGCTGCCGGCGCTGCCGGTCGTCGCGGCGGAGGGGGTGCGTCTGCGGCTTGCGGATGGCCGCGAGCTGATCGATGGCATGTCCTCTTGGTGGTGTGCGATCCACGGCTACCGCCACCCACGGCTCGACGCGGCGCTGCACAATCAGCTCGAGCGCTTCGCGCACGTGATGTTCGGCGGGCTCACGCACGAGCCCGCAATCGAGCTTGCCCAACGGCTGCTCGCACTTGCGCCCACAGGGCTCGAGCGCGTCTTCTTCGCGGACTCCGGCTCGGTCGCCGTCGAGGTCGCGATCAAGATGTGCCTACAGGCGCAGCGCGCGCGGGGCAGGAACGGCGCGCGCCGGCTGCTCACGGTGCGCGGCGGCTATCACGGCGACACCTTCGGCGCGATGGCGGTCTGCGATCCAGTCGAGGGCATGCACAGCCTCTTCTCGGGCACGCTTGCGGAGCACGTCTTCGCCGAGCGTCCGCCTGACGGCTTCGACGCGCCGCTCGACGAGCGCTGGGCAGCACACGTCACTGAGCTCGTCGCGCAGCATGCCGACGAGCTTGCCGGCGTGATCGTCGAGCCCGTAGTCCAAGGCGCAGGTGGCATGCGCTTCCACTCGCCTGCCTGCGTCTCGCTGCTGCGCAGGCTCTGCGACGAGCATCGCCTGCTGCTGATCCTCGACGAGATCGCGACCGGCTTCGGTCGCACTGGCGCGCTGTTCGCTTGCGAGCACACCGGCGTCAGCCCCGACATCATGTGCGTCGGCAAGGCACTGACCGGCGGCTACCTCACGCTTGCGGCGACGCTCTGCAGCGCCGCGGTCGCGGACTCGATCTGTGAGGGCGAGGGCGGCGCCCTGATGCACGGCCCGACCTACATGGCCAACCCGCTCGCCTGCTCGGTCGCGCTCGCCTCGCTCGATCTGCTCGCCGACGCAGGCTGGAGCGAGCGAGTCTCCGATATCGAGCGAGGCCTGCGCGCCGGCCTCGCCCCAGCCTCTGAGCTGCCTGGCGTCGCCGACGTGCGGGTGCTTGGCGCGATCGGCGTCATCCAGCTGGAGCGTCCCGTCGACGTCGCCGCAGCGACGGCCGCCGCGCTCGATCGCGGTGTCTGGCTGCGTCCGTTCAGGGATCTGATCTACACGATGCCGCCCTATGTGATCGGAGGGGACGACCTCGTAAGCGTCGGCGAAGCGGTGGTTGACGCGGCGCGCGCATCGCTGGCTGTGCGCGCCTGAATGTGTGAGCACCCCTTGACAGGTCTGTTGAGTTGTGCCTATAGTGGGATGGCGCTGGTGTCAAGGGTGACGCGAGCGGACATAGTGAGGGTTGGGGCCGGTGCAGTCGCCTGTGACCGGTTTGCTGCAGCAGAGGGTGTTCTTGGAGAGGGACCTTTTCGAGCGTTTGAGGGAGCTTCGATTTAACGTGGGACATTCAGAGTCATACGTGCAGGATTCGGTTGTGCCTGCGTCTGGTGCTTTAACCAGATGCGTCAGCAGAGCTGACGCATCTCTCTCTCTCTCTCTCTCTCTGGCCCTGTGAGCTAGCCGCCGGGGCTCGGCCCCAGGCACAGTCGCTCGCCTTTTGGCTGTGTCGCCTGGAGCGTCCTAGGCGGCCGCTTCTTCTTGCTACCTGCCAACTGGCGAGCCAAGGTCGTGGGGTGCGTCATGGCTGCTGAGCGCGCAGGCAAGACAGCGCGTGCTCGCAAGCCCAGTACGCCGCGGGGCTCGCAGCGCAGGCGCGTCCGCGGCGGGCGCAACGCGGAGGCGGGAAGCATGATCGGCCTGCAGCGCACGCGGATTCTCAGCGCGGCCGTCGGTGTGCTTGCCGAGCAAGGCTATGCGGAGTTCACCGCCTCGGCTGTGTGTGGGCGCGCCGGTGTGTCGAGGCGCACGTTCTACGAGGTTTTCGAGAACCGCGAGCAGTGCTTCCTGGCGATCCTCGCCGATGCGAGGCAGCGCGTCGCCGTGGCGATCGCGGATTTGAGCTTGGATCGACTTGCCTGGGGCGAGCGGATCTGGATGGGACTGTGGGCGTTGCTCTGCCTCGCCGACGAGGACGCTGCACTTGCAAGAGTCTGCCTGGTCGAGTCTCAGCGGGCTGGCGGCGAGATCCAGTTGGAGCGTGAGCGGATCATCGCCGGCCTCGTCGATGTGCTCGACGAAGGTCGTACACAGGCTGTTGGCGACTCGGCGGCGAGCAGGCTGACGGCCGAGGCGCTCGTCGGTGCCGTCAGCTCGGTGATCGCCTCACGACTGCCGCAAGCCACACGCGGCCTGAGTCACAACGGTCGGCGCGGCAATGTGGGTGTACGCGATCTCTTGGGTGAGCTCACAGGAATGATCGTGCTGCCCTACGAAGGGCCAGCCGCCGCGAGAAGGCAGGTGAAGCGAGCGCTGCCCGATGCTCCCCCTGTCGCGTTCACGGACGTGAGCGCCGGGGCGCCCGATCCGCTCGCCAGCCTGCCAATGCGGTTGACCTACAGGACCGCACGGGTGCTGCGCGCGATCGCACAGCTGACCGAGACAGGGGTCGGGGCCAGCAATCGCCAGATCGCCGAGCGCGCGGAGATCGTCGACGCGGGGCAGGCATCGAAGTTGCTTGGCCGTCTGGCGCAGTACGGGCTCCTGGAAAACGCCGCGACCGGCGGTCGCGAGCGCGGCGAGGCCAACCAGTGGCGGCTGACTCAGACCGGTAGACGGGTCGTGCGGAGCATCGGCCCCGAAGCAGAGCAGAGCCGGCGCAGGAGCGCGGCATGAGTTGGCGTGAGGAACACCGGATTGCAAGGGCGCACACACACAGGGTTTCAGAGAGGGCTGGGAACGGAATGACACGCAACAGGAGGGGAGACGAGCAGATGGATACCAATGCCACGGCAACGTCGGCAGGATCGCGGGGGTTCGGACGCAGCTTCGCCTGCGCGCTCGTCTCGGCGCTCGTCGCGATCGCGGCGGCGCTCAGCGTCTTCGTCGCGAGCGCGTCGGCGACGATCACGCACGAACCGGAGCCGTTCTCGCCGATCACCGGCGCGGGCTCGGGCGTGACGCTGAACGAACTCTCCGGGATCGCGATCGACGAAGCGAACGGCAACGTGTTCGTCACCAATGCTGAAGCAAATGGCCCAGGGCAGGTTGCGATTCTCGGAGCGGAAGGCGGTACGCCTGCGGAACTTGAATCGCCATTTGCGATCAATAGCGGTTCATTTGAAAGTAACACATTCTACCCATTGGCCTACGACAATGCTGCAGCGAGTCCTGCCCAGGGCACTCTCTACGTCTCTGGCCCAGGACGCGAATCGATCGTCAAGTATGTCCGCAAGGTCCCCGGGCGCTACGAAGCGGAAGGCGCTCCGATCTCTGGACTGGAAGAAGTAAGAGGGGCGAGCGTGGACGGCGAAGGCAACCTGTGGCTCGGAGGCGGCAGTGGCACGGAGGGAGGGATCTACAAGGTGACTCCCGCCGGCGTGGTCACCGAGTACGAATTCGACCCGACGCATGATCTCTACGATCAGTTCGAACTCGCTGAGCAGACTGCCGTGGACGATGCCGGCGACCTGTTCTTCGCCTCTGTCAACGCAGGCGTATACGAGTGTGTGCCGAATCTCGCCGGTGAAATCACGCGGGAACGGTGCTCAGTCCTCATTCCAGGGGGCGCCTACGGTGTCGCTGTAGACCGCGCACACGGCGACGTGTACGCGGCCCTATCTGACAGCGTGGTCGAGTACGACATCGCTACCGGCAAGAAGATCAGCGAATTCGGGCAGGGACGGCAGACGCGTCAAATTGCCGTCAACGAAGCTATGGGACTCATATATGTCACCGAACCCGGTCCAGCGTTTCATGCGCAGGGGCACGTCAACGTCTATGGCCCCGCCGTCGTGGCGCCCACGGTCGCCGCGACGGCTGCGACGAACGTGACGGGCACGAAGGCGACGTTGAACGGGACGGTCAACCCGGAAGGGGAACCCATCGAAGAATGCGTGTTCGAATGGGGCTCGACCACTACGTATGGCCACACCTCCCCCTGCGAAGGCTCGCTGCCTGCCGATGTGGAACCGCATCCGGTCAGCCTGCAGGTGACCGGGCTCGAGCCGAACGGCGCGACCTATCACTACCGCGTCGTGGCGCGCAACGCGAGCGGCACCTCGACCAGCAACGACAAGACGGTGACGACGGCCGGAACGGTGATCACCGAACCCGCGACGGGCATTGGCACCGCGACGGCGACACTGCATGGGATCGTCCGTCCGGAAGGCGTCGGGGTCTCCGATTGCGAGCTGGAATACAAGCTCGTGACCGAAGCGGGCTTCACGAATCGGCCCTGTGTGCCTGGCGCCGCGGAAATAGAACCGGACTTCACCGCACATGCGGTAAGCCTCGCGTTGACAGGGCTGCAGCCCAATGGGACCTACGCGTTCCGCTTGAAGGTGACCGATGCCGAAGAAGTGACGCGGTACGGCGCGACGCTCGAATTCACGACCACGGGCCCGCCGCAGCTGAGTGAAATCCGCGCTGTTGACGCGACGCATGAAGCTGTGACGCTGGAAGCGAAGGTCGACCCCGACGGCTTCGGTACGAGCTACCGCTTCGAATGGGGCTCCACCGGCAGCTACGGCCACAGCGTGCCGGTCGAATTCGAACCTTACGTGGGTGCCGGCGAGCAGCCCGTGCTGGTGAAGGCGAAGTTGACAGGGCTCTCTCCCGAAACGGTCTATCGCTACCGAATCGTCGCCACCAGCAGCGTCGGCAGCACGGCGAGCGCCGAGCAGACCCTCGAAACCCTCGGCTCCTGTGGCCTGCCCGAAGGACGCTGTCTGGAGCTGGTCTCGCCGAGGGAGCTCGGCCCGATCGGCGCTCCGGGACGTTTCCTGAGCCAGACCGAAGTGCACTTCCAAGCGTCCGTATCGCCAGGGGCGCTCGCGTACACGCTCGAAGACGGCTTGCCGGAAGCGACGCAGTCCGGAGAAATGCTGTATCTGAGCGCGAGAGGGGCCGAAGGCTGGCAGGCGAGCCAGCTGGCCCCTGGCGTGCGCGAACCAAGCGAGAAGCACCGCACAGGCCCAAGCGAATTCCTCGGCCTCTCCCAGGATCTCAGCTGCAGCGTGGTGGAGAGCAACCAGTTGCTGACCGAAAGCCCCGCGGCCAGGCTGGTCGTGGAAAGCGGCGGCACCAACCTGTATCGCCGCAACCCGGACGGGTCCTACAGCCTGATCACAGATCTTGCGCCCGAAAATCCCGAAGACGTGTCCGCGGTATCGAGCTACAGCCTCGCCGGAATGTCCTCGACCTGTGGCCGCGTCCTCTTCGAAACCGACCTGCGCTACCCCGGCGTCGGCGGGTCGGGATTGTATGAATGGACCGAAGCAGGCGGCCTCCGCGACGGCGGTCTCGTGCCGAACGGGAGCGGTGGTGAAGTCTCGTCGTCCGGCGCGTCTGGCGGCGGCCTGCATTCGGTATCGCAAAGCGGCGCGCATGTGTTCTTCTCGGCTCGGCGCGCTGCCGGCGAGGCCGGAGAAGTCGGAGACACGGGCGTGTTCGTCCGCGAAGGCGGTGAAACCAGGGACGTGTCGCTGTCGCAGACCGTGACGCCGGATAGTGGCGCGAAATACGTCGGTGCGACGCCGAGCGGCTCGCATGTCTATTTCACGGCGAACGCCGGGTTGACGGCCGAAAGCAGCCTGACGGGCACCGATCTCTACGAATACGACCTCGAAACGGATGCGTTGCGCGATCTGTCGGTCACGGGCGAAGCGGGGGGTGCTCAGATTGCGGGGCTCCTCGGCGTCGCCGAAGATGGCTCGCATGTGTATTTCGCCGCGCAGGCGCAGCTCGTGCCCGGTCGTGGGCCCAGCACGAGCGAAAATGGGACGGCGAAAACCTACTCCGTCTACGACGCGACGGCAGGCGGGCTGAAATTCGCCGGAATAGTCGGCCAGGGCGAAATCACCGGCACTGCCACGGCAGGGACGCAGGCTACGTGGACCTCGAGGGTGAGCCCGGACGGGCGCTATCTGCTCTTCGAAACGGCAGCGAAGGTGACGAGCTACGAAAGCGGTGGTGGCACCGAGGCCTACCTGTATGACGCGGACGCGACAGGTGAATCCATCGTATGCGTGTCCTGTCGCCAGGATGGCAAGGCGTCGGAAAGCGCTAGCGAGCCGCCGCTCGAAGCAGGTACGGCGACCAACCCTCTCTACGAACCGCTTTCGCTGGTCGAGGGCGAAGGCGATCCAGGCAGGCCGGAGGTGTTCTTCGTCTCGCTGGATGCGCTTGCCGAAGGCGCGGTGCAGGGTGAATTGAACCTGTACGAGTGGGCCCACGGTCAGGTGTTCTGGATCGCGACCGAACCTGGCACCGGCGGCGGGAGTCACAGCAGGAAGGTGCGGTTCGTCGGCGCCAGCAGCGAAGGCACGGACCTCTACTTCTTCGATGCCGCAGCGTTGAACTGGGAAAACCCGGAAGGCCGCTACGCCGCCTGGGACGCAAGGATCGGCGGCGGGTTCGCCGAACCGCCCGCTCCCGCGAAGGGCTGCGAAGCGACCGCCGAAGGCTCCTGCCAGGGAGCCGTCGCGCAGGCACCCGCTTCGCCGTCGGTCGGCAGCGCGAGCTTCTCCGGTCCGGGGAACGTGGCTCAGGCTCCCCAGTCCGCGGCTGGGTCGCAAGCAAAGAAAAAGCAGGCGAAGACCAAGAAGAAGAGCAAGAAGAGGCGACGGAAGCGTGCGAAGCAGAAGGCGAAGAAGAAGGCGAAGAAGGGGCGTCTGACGAGCAGGCGAAAGGCAAACGGCGAGCGGAGGGCGGGCAAGTGAGCAAGGCAACCAACACGAAGCGCATCGGTATGAGCCTCCGTCGCATGCTGCTCTTTGCCGTGGCGAGCCTCGCCGCATTGTCGAGCGTTGCAGTGAGCGCTCAGGCTGCGGCGCCGGGCTGGGAACTGCTTGCCGCCACCGGCCCGACGCATCTGCCACCTGAACAGTCTGAAACGCAGCGCATCACCGTGGAAGCGACAGGCGGCACGTTCACGTTGTCGCAGACGGCGCATGGCGAGGGCCATCTGAGCTATGCGAAAGGCGCGCTGAGGACCACCTCGGGAAGCAGGGAAGCGACGCTTGTGGGCACTGCGAACCCGTTCGAAGCGGGCCAGGAAGTGACCGCAAGCACCGGCTCGCGGATCGCGCTTGGGGCCGTGATCGAAACGGTCGCCGGCACGATCGTGACGTTGAACACCGCGGCCAGCTTGGCGGGGACCACTAACGTCACCGCCACGACGAAGCTCGTGACGAACGTCACGGGTGCCTTCCACGTCGGCGAAGCGATCGCAGGGGTAGGCATACCTGCGGGCACGACCGTCGCCGCTGTGAACACGGCGGCCAAAACGCTGACGCTGTCTCAGTATCCGACCCAGGCAGGGACGGTTGCGCTCAGCGCGACGCAGACGACGGTCCCCTTGCCCTACGACGCCACGTCGGCAGAACTGCAGAGCGCGCTGGAAGGGCTGGCGTCGTTCGGCGCTGGAGCGTTCTCGGTCACGGGCGGCCCCGGCGGCGATGTCGAACATCCCTATTTCGTGACGTTCACCGGCAGCTTCGCGGACAGCAAACAGGCGCTGTTCTTGGCCGACAGTAGCGGCCTGGAAGGCGAACACGCCTTCATCCACGTCTTCGTCACAGTCCCGGGCGGCCACGGGACCGGCGAGATCGGCGTGTACCCCGCGAACGTCGGCGGTCAGGCGACAAACGGCGAAATCACGCTCACGGTCGGCCCACTTCCGCGGGGAGTGACGATCGAAGGGCCCTCGACCCATCAGGGTTGGAGCTGCAGCGCCGCCGCGCCCGAAACGATCGCGACCTGCACGACGAGCACTGTCGTGAATGCCATCGAACCCGCCAGCCCCGCCCTGATCCCGGTGCAGGTCGGTTCGGATGCGCCGGCGAGCGCGACGATCCCGGTGAGTGTCTCCGGCGGTGGCGCAAGCGAAGCTGTGTCCTACGAGATGCCGTTCGTGGTCTCTAGCGAGCCGGCGCAGACAGGGATCGCGGGCTTCTGGCTCGGCGCCTTCGATGAAGACGGCAAGCCGGAGACGCGTGCCGGCGCGCACCCCTACAGCGTCGCCAACGAAATCCTCTTCAACACCGTGCGCGTCCCGGACGGCGAAATAAAACCGCCTGGGGATCCGAGGGAACTGCTCGTCGACCTGCCCGCGGGCTTTGCGGGCGACCCGTTGGTCACAGACCGTTGCAGTCAGAGCCTGTTGACCGAAGAACCCAACTACAAAGCGAAGACCTGCAACCAGGAAGACCTGATCGGCGATCTCATTCCACAGACAGTATTCGCTGGTGCTTCGAGCCCGTTCCATATCGTCAACGACATTCCCGTCGGTGGCACCGCAGCCGAGTTCAGCACTAAGTTCGTCGCGCCGGTGCAGAGCCTGGTGGCGTCCGTGCGTTCAGAAGAAGACTTCGGTGTGCGCATCGAGGCGCTGAACATCCCCACCTTCGATCCTGTCTTCGGCGTGTTCACGGTCTTCGAAGGGATGCCTGCGACCGCGCATGGCAAGGCGTTCTTCACCAACCCGACGGACTGCGCGGAAGAGGCGCGCGAAGCCCCGGTCGTGAAGCTGCAGGCGTCGAGCTGGCAGCAGCCGCAGACCTTTGCCGGCGCGAGCTCGCAATGGGCGCCCGTGACGGGCTGTGATGAACTCGAATTTCAGCCGGAATTCAGCTTTCAGCCGACGAGTGTGCAGGGTTCTTCGCCTGTGGGTGCGACGGCGCATTTGCATATTGGTCAGGAAGGGTTGACGGATCCGGGCAAGCTTGCGACCCCGGATTTGAAGGAGTCGGTTGTGACGCTGCCAGAAGGGTTCAGCATCAACCCCTCCCAGGCGAATGGGCTGGAAGCGTGCAGCGAGGCGCAGGTCGGGTATCTCGGCGAAGGCGCGTTGCCGAACCCGACCAGGTTCGACGAAGCGCCTGTTACGTGTCCCGACGCGTCGAAGCTGGGGGCCGCTGAAGTCTCGACGCCTTTGCTTGAAGAACCACTCCAGGGCACCGTGTATCTGGCTGCTCAGGAAGAAAACCCGTTCCACAGTCTGATCGCCCTGTATCTGGTGATCGAAAGCAAACGGTTCGGCGTGACGCTAAAGCTTCCGGGGAAGGTCGAAACCAATCCGGAAACCGGGCAGGTGACGGCGGTCTTCGACTATGTGCCGCAGCAGCCTGTGGAAGATCTGACGCTGCATTTCCGTGGTGGTGGCGGTCGCTCGGAGTTTGCGACCCCGGAAGTCTGCGGGACGTATACGACGACGGGCTCATGGACGCCGTGGTCGGCGCCTGAATCTGGTTCGCCGGCTCAGACCGAAGACTCGTTCACGGTCTCCAGCGGCTGTGCTGCTACTGCTGCAGCACGGCCATTCAGCCCTGGGTTCGAAGCAGGGACGACCACACCGTCTGCGGGCTCGTACAGCCCGCTTGTGATCAAGCTCTCCCGCCAGGATGGCGAACAGGAGCTCACGCACTTGAACCTCACGTTGCCCGAGGGGTTGCTCGGCAAGCTCGCCGGGGTGGAACGCTGCTCTGATGCGGCGATCACAGCGGCGGCAGGCATGACTGGCCGTGAAGAGCTTGCGCACCCGTCCTGCTCGGAAGCCAGCCTGCTTGGCAGCGTCGACGTCGCTGCTGGGGTCGGCGGCGAACCGCTCCATGTATCAGGCACGGTGTACTTGGCCGGCCCGTATGAGGGCGGGCCCTACTCGGTCGTCGTGATCACGCCGGCGGTCGCTGGCCCGTTC
>DASXDO010000010.1:0-98518 GCA_036490555.1 Solirubrobacteraceae bacterium
CATGCGCTTTGACGGGCATGGGCGAATCGTATTACATCGACAGACATAACTGTTATTGATATATGTATATAGATGCACGTCGATCTGGAGCTAGCGCCTAAGCAAAAGCGCGCGGCCGGAGAGCGCTGTTGTGAGCCCGTCGTCTATCCCGACGTACAGCGCGACCATGCTCTGCGCATGGCAGAGGTCGCCAAGGCCCTCGGTGACCCGATCCGCTTGCAGCTTGTGGACGTGCTGCGCAAGCACGCCGGCAAGGTCTGCGTCTGCGAGCTCGTGCCGCTGTTCGACATCTCCCAGCCAACGCTCTCGCATCACCTGAAGAAGCTGAGGGACGCAGGGATCGTCGCCTCCGAGCGTCGCGGCCTCTGGGCCTACTACTACGTGATCCCCTCCGCATTGGAGGGGCTGTCTGGATGGTTGAGCTAGGCCTGCTTGGGCGTGCTGCACTACGACCATCGCTTCGAGCGTCTTGGCGAGCTGCTCAGAGTGCGCATGTTGTGGATCGCTGAGCGGTCAGCCTGAGGCATGCCGGCTACGATCCGCCGATGATCGAACCAGGAGAGCAAGCCCCAGACTTCGAGCTTCCCAACCAGGACGGCGACCGAGTGAGGCTCTCTGGCCTGCGCGGCCAGCCGGTCGTCGTCTACTTCTATCCAAAGGCCGACACGTAGGGTTCTAAAGCCAATATGTCGTCGTCTGTCCGC
Organism: Solirubrobacteraceae bacterium; assembly: GCA_036490555.1. Classification (GTDB taxonomy): domain Bacteria; phylum Actinomycetota; class Thermoleophilia; order Solirubrobacterales; family Solirubrobacteraceae; genus Palsa-744. The sequence continues at coordinate 705 of DASXDO010000010.1, forward strand.
GCAGCGAAGGCGGGCATCGGTCAAGTCGCTGTGCGACTGCCGGTGGACGAGTAGATCCGGAGCGTCCCCGCTGGCTGAAGCTCAATGCGGTGCAGCCATCGATGCACGACGTCGCGGATGTAGCGTTCCTGTTCGCTTGAGCAACGCCCGCTGCGCTTGAACCAGCGTTCGTCGATGACAGCGAGGGTCGTGTGGTGATGAGCAAGTTCGACCGCGTGAGTCTTAACCATTTTGTTGTCCCATGTGACCAGCACGAATGGCTCGAAACTTTGAGCGAGCACCTTGAAGAGAGCGCCATCCTTCAGTCCGTTGGCTTGCACTGAGCGGACGGTCGTTGCATCAAGGCGTCCACGCCTCTGAAGCTCTCCTCCGAGCTTCCAGTTGATGTCCTCGTCGAGGACTATCCGGCGTCGGTCAGGCGGCAGGCCGTGCGACGTCCGCCTCGTAGCCAACGGCGTCGTCGATCTCCGCCTTCGACAACTCGTAGTCCTCACGGAGGATCTTGCGGCCGTTCTTCTCGCTGGCGATAGCAGCCACGAGCGCAGTTGGAATCCGGCGGCCGCGCACCACGGGAGCGCCGGAATGCCGTTCCGGGTCCACCTCGACGTACTCGCGTCGGGTCTGCAGTGACGCCCAACCGCCTCGTCCGAGTGCTTCAGCGACATCCTTAAGATTCAGGAGCGTTTCCTCCAGAACCTCGTGATCGGGTATGTCAACAGAGATCCAGCGGTTCTCGTGGGCGTCCCAACGAAGGAGCATTGCTCCGTCATGGGCGAGCGGCGCCGTGGCAAGTGGCCACTCTCCGTACTGCTCACGAAGCTTTTCGACCGCCTGTCTGACCTCCCCTGGCTTCTTGCCCTGCTCTACCAAGTAGTGAGCGACGATGGCCTCTCCAGCGTCCGCGTAGGAATAGGCATTTGGTCGACGTGATCTGCTCGGACGGATGATTCCGTGGCGTGCCCACTGACCGATGCGCCGCGCCGAAACGCCAGCGAGGCGCGCAACCTCAGCAGGTGTGTAGTAACCGATAGGCGTTGCTCGATCAGACATTGCGTCGGGTCCGGTAGTTCTGGGTAGACGATGCATTCCCTCTAGAGGGGGGACCGCTCATAACTGTACCCTGGACGGAGGATGGCGCTGTCTTCTGGGCAGGCGCTCGCGAAGCGCCTAATGCTGCCGACTGACCGTGCGCGTCCGCTGACAACCGTCTCCTGATTCTGGCGAAACCTGAAGCCACGCCGACTGTAGCGCCAGCTACGATCCGCCCCATGATCGAGCAAGGACAGAAGGCCCCGGATTTCGAGCTTCCCGACTAGGGGGGTCGAGCGAAACGAGTAGCGAAACTCGTTGACGGCGGGGCGATGGGGGTCTAGGTTCGCTGGGTCCCTATCAAAGTGCCCCCGCGCCGCTGTAACGGCCGGGGGCGTGGCAAAGGAGCGTTACCTCCCATGCACAACGAGCCTACCTCTGCTGAGCGTGAAGGCGCGATTGACCGCGCGATCCTCGGCATGATGCTCGACTCGGCCGATCAGCGGCCTTGGTCTGTCGATGAGGTTGAGCGCGAAGTCGGCGAGAGAGTGGACGACAGTCTCAGCCGCCTGTACGGAGCGGGCCTAATCCATCGTCTTGAGGGCTTTGTGTGGGCGACTCGCGCCGCACTGGCGGCTGACGAAATCGCGCTGTAGCTGACCGTGGCGCTAGCTTAGACCCAGAAACACGACGGTTCTGGCTGTTAGGCTTCGTCGCCTCCTTGCGGGGACGGAGCCTTGCATCCAGAACGTGTTGCCAATCCTCAAGCGAAACGCCCGAAAGCACCGGCAAAGGCGGTTGACACGCTCGTCAAGAAGGCGTGGGATCAGGGTTGGTGGTGCATCACGGCGAAGAACAGCCATCTCAAGCTGTATTCGCCCGATGGCGAACATATCGTGATCCTGCCGAGTTCTCCGAGCGATCATCGGGGTATACGGAACGCGATGCTGCTCTTGAAGAAATACGGCCTCAATCTCAAGGGGTAGACGTTGGGCGTCGATGTCTATAGCATGAGGACGAAGATGGGTCGTCTTGGAGTGCTTGTGAAGGGCGCGTTGGAGCGCTCACCGGACCGCCTTGAGCACGATGCCGAACGTGCCTTAGAGGTGCTTGAGGACGGAGGGCTCGCGATTGGTCCCGTCGTCGGCTGCGACTTCAAGCAGTCGGTAATGGAGGTTTGCTTCAGCGTCGAAGGACCGGATTTGGCCGCTATCGAACGGACAACTGCCGCCATCATCGAGAAGATCGACAAGGCGATTGGCGGTCGCGTCCAGACGAGCACGACACCCGCGGGCCAAGTCGAAGTTGTCTGCGCGTAGAGCGCAACCTACGCCACTCCCCGCATCCCATACAAAGCTAGCTGCGAGAGAATCGTCAGGTCTGCGTGTAGCCGTACTCGCTCGATGTGGCGCACACGCAGCGGTGCGAGGCCGCGTTCGTTCTTGAGTCTTCCGAAGGTTCGCTCGACGGATGCGCGGCCACGGTAGAGGCCCTTCCAGCGTGTCGTCTCCCTTGGGATCAGCGGGTGCAGCCGGTCAGCCTTGACCCAGACCGATGCGGGCTTGCACTCGCCTGTGGGGCAACGCCACTTGCTCGCGCCACGCTTGCGGTCGGCTCCCGCGAAGCGCCAGACGCCGTGCTCGCAGCATGGCGGCGCGTCCTTCCCGGCCTTCACGTCAGGGGTCTGGCGCAGCGGGATCACGGGCGCGATGTTCCGCTGCGTGCAGTCGGCGTAGACGCGGTTGTTGTCGTAGCCCTTGTCGAGCGCGCACGTCTCGGGGTTGATCCCGACGGCAGCGAGCTTGTCGAGCAGTGGCGCGACGGAGAGCGTTTCATGCGCCCTGGCGGTCTCGACGGTCCACGCAAGCGGCAGGTCCGTCTTGGCACATACTGCCAAGTGCAGGCGGTAGCCGTAGAAGCCGCCGCCCTTCCTGGTGGAGACGGCGGAGCGGTGCCCCCAGGAGGCGTCAGGGTCGGAGAACTCGTCGTCGGATCGTTCCCTGCCGTTCTTGGAAGCGAAGCGCTGGCCGTTCGCATACGCGGGCATGTCGGAGGCGTCGATCGCGACATCCCAACCGACGAGCGGGTTGGCGCGCTTGAGCGCTTCGACCACGGAGGCGATGCACTCGTCAAGCAGGTGCTTGTGCTCGCGCAACTTCGCCGTGAAGCGATAGCAGGCGTAGACGGACGGAACCTCGCCGTCAGGCGCGATCACGGCGGCAAGCGCCGCGTGCTCAGCCACGGGTGCGGCGGTCCGCGTCCACGTAGGGATCGTGTACAGCGACTTCGCCAGCGCCATGCCGACCATCGAGCGGATCGGGTAACCAGGACGCCCAGTCCAGCGGGTCGCCTGAAGCTCGTCTACGAGACGACAGACCTCTGGCGAGTCGAGAATACGCGCGAGGTCATCGGCGACAGATCGCCGTGCTACTTTCTGGGAGGTCACGGAGGTCCAATCTCCTTGATCCAGACCCCCGGCGACGCCAATCGCGCGGGGGTCATCTTTGGCTCTAGAAAGCCAAAAACTACACGACGGATCGGACGGAAAAACCCTCTTTTCGGGGTCCGACGGCAGCCCGAAACGAACCGTCCGGTACTTCCGCGACGATCCATTTTCGGGTATACCAACCCGAGAGCAGTGGTGTCCCCATGTGCTCATGAAGTGCGGCGGGCGGGACTCGAACCCGCAATCCGGTCAGGAGCCCGGTTGAAAGCCGGGTGCGTCTACCAGTTTCGCCACCGCCGCGTGTATGGGAGCAGGAGGGGAGCCGTTAACTCTCCTCCTGTTCCAAAAGCTCCGTGCAAGCGCTCTAGAGGCGTACCTCCTCGAAAAATGGGTGCGTGAACAAGACCCCGTTATGGCCCTGGGTGCGCTCGGGGTCTCTGGCGCGGGCCCTCTCCAAGCCAACTTCTGGCTGTGCGCAATAGCGGGCGATGCCCGCCACGGCTATGCCGCTTGAAGGACCCAAAGAGATATCACTCTGGCTGGACGCGATGTTTCCAGCAACTTAGGCAGCACAGATCGCGTGCGCAAGGGGGCGCCCGGGGGCGCCCTTCCCACCCCCCTGGCGCCAGCTGAGCGCATCTGCTAACTCCCCGCGGCACCCGGGGTATCGCGACGCTCAAACGGAGGTATCAGCAATGCGCGACAACCGCGAACACCGCACAACTACAGGGCTAGCGAGTTTCGCTAGACCCCCCTAGGACGGCAACCCCGTGAAGCTCTCTGGCCTGCGTGGCCAGCCAGTCGTCGTCTACTTCTACCCGAAGGCTGACACGCTGGGTTCCAAAGCCAATATGTTCTGCTAGTCGTCCGTGCTGCTGGGTCTGGGGTTCGATCGCCGGTAGTTGGGACTGTCGAGATCGACACGGAGCGCCATGTGTCAGGGTGTTGCGGTTATTGCGTTTAGGTGGTAGGCTCGGATGTGAAGCTGGCGGTCCTGGGCCGAGCTATGAGCAACACGACCACACCACTCGCAGATGAGCTGTTGGAGGCCGCGCCCGCAGAAGCGGGCGCCTTGAAGAGCCTCGATCGCCAGCTTGAGCAGATCTACGGCCGGCATGGCTCCGCTCGACTGCTCGATGTTGAGGGCAACGCGATCGATATTCCAGCCGCGGCGCTGCGCGCGCTCCGGCTGGTGGTGCGGCGGATGGCTGACGGCGAGAAGCTTGCCCTCATGACGCACGGGGAGGAGTTGAGCACGCAGCAGGCCGCCGATCTGCTGCACGTCTCGCGTCCCCATCTGATCAAGCTGCTCGACCGCGGTGAGATCGCCTGCCACAAGGTCGGCACGCACCGTCGGGTAGCGACCGCGGATGTACTTGCCTATAGCGTCAGGCGCGATGCGAGACGCGATGAGAAGCTCGACGAGCTGATCCGGATTGGCGAGGAACTGCCGGGCGGCTATCAGTAGACAGGCCGACACGCAGCGACAGCGCGGGCATATTCTCCGGCGTCGTGACGCTGAAGGCGGTCCTTGATGCGAACGTGCTCTACCCACTGCCGCTGCGCGATACGTTGCTTCGAATCGCTGCGGCGGACCTGTACATCCCGCGCTGGAGCGAGCGGATTCTGCAGGAGGCCGCCCGCAACCTGATCGGCGATGGCCGTGCGAGCGAGGAGCAGGCGCAGCGAATGACTGACGCGATGTGCGAGGCGTTCGACGCAGCGATGGTCCCCGCGCCGGAGATCGAGCGCTTGGAGCCTCAGATGACCAATGAGCACAAGGACCGCCACGTGCTTGCCGCAGCGGTCGTCACCGAGGCGGAGATGATCGTCACGTTGAACCTGCGCGACTTCCCGCGTTCGTCCTGTGCGCCGCTGTCGATCGAGGTGGTCCATCCTGACGAGTTCCTGCTGCATCTTCGTCAGCTTGATCCGGTCGCGGTATATGACGCGCTGGTCAGGCAGGCGGCGGCGCTGACACGACCGCCGCTGACGGCGCTCGACATCCTCGATCGGCTCGACGCCACGGTTCCCGAGTTCGCAAAAGCGGTGCGGAAGGACATGGTTTGAGCGACGACGCAACGATGATACGTCAGGTCCGACGTGCCTGAGCAACACAGGCCAGTGAGGAGGGCGCCCAGTACTATCCGCCCCATGATCGAACCAGGTGAGAAGGCCCCAGACTTCGAGCTTCCCGACCAGGACGGCAACCCCGTGAAGCTCTCTGACCTACGCGGCAAACGGACAGTTGTCTACTTTTACCCGAAGGCTGACACGCCAGGGTGCACGACCCAGGCGTGCGGCGTGAGGGATCACTCGCAGGACTATGCGGACCTGAACGCGAGGGTACTTGGCATCTCGCCTGACCCCGTGAAGGCGGTGAAGCGCTTCCACGAGAAGTTCGACCTGAACTTCGACCTGCTCGCCGACGAGGGTCACGCGGTCGCAGATGCCTATGGCGTCTGGATCGAGAAGTCGATGTACGGTCGCAAGTATTGGGGCAACGGGCGGACAACGTTCGTGCTCGACGCAGACGGGGTTGTCGTCCACGTGATCCCAAAGGCGTCGCCAAAGACTCACGACGACGCCGTCTTGAAGGCGCTCGCGCAGGCAGGCTGACGCGAAAGGCGAGCGGTGCTGGCGGCGCTCGAACAGTGCTGGCCGCCATTCGTGCTCGTCGCGGGACTGCTGCTGATCGGCCTCGTCGCCGGCGAGGACGGGCTCTTCGACGCCGCAGCAGGCTTCATCGAGCGCCTGCCAGGGTCGCCGCTCGCGCTCTTCGCTGCCTGCTGCCTCGCGCTCGCGGTGACGACTGCGCTGCTCAACCTCGACACCGCTGCCGTCTTCCTTACGCCAGTCGCGATCGGCGTCGCGCGCAAGCGCGGCGTGAGCGAGGCCCCCTTCCTCTATGGCTCGCTGTTCATGGCGAACGCGTCCTCGCTCTACCTGCCAGGCTCGAACCTGACGAATCTGCTCGTGCTCTCCTCGCGCGGCATCTCCGGCGGGACGTTCCTCGCAAGGATGTTGCCCGCGGCGCTCGCGGCGACGCTCGTGACCGCGGTGGGGGTCGCATGCCTGCATCGTCGTGCGCTGTGCGGCAGTGGCCGCAGCAGAGAGGGGAGTGGCCGCGGTGGGACGAGCAGCGGCGGGTGTGGCGCAGACGCGGGACCGTTGCGCTGGGCCGAGGCAGGATCGGTGCGAGGCGCAGACGCGGGACGGGTGCGTCGTTCAGACGCGGGGCCAGGCGCAAGACCACGACGCGCTCCGCAGTTCGGCGTTGGCCTTGCAGGCGTGATCGCTGCGGCCGTCCTGATGGTGGTCCTGCGCAACGCGGCATTGCCCGTCCTCGCTGTCGGGATCGCGGCGACCGTATGGCGCCTGTGCGAGGGCAGGGTCTCCAGCGATGCGGTCTGGCGGCGGCTTGGGGCTCCGATCCTGTTGGGGCTGTTTCTGCTCGCGGTCGCCCTGGGCGGCCTTGCGCGCGCGACAGGCTTCCCTGGTCACGCAGTCGCCTCGCTTGGCGTGCCCGCGACGGCGGCCGTCGCGGCGCTCAGCACTGTGCTGATCAACAACCTGCCCGCCGCGGTTCTGCTCTCGGCGGGACATGTCGCCCATCCGACAGCGCTGCTGATCGGCCTCGACGTCGGCCCAAACCTCGCGGTCAGCGGCTCGCTGTCCGCGCTCTTGTGGTGGCGATCGGCGAGCGCGATGGACGCGAGGCCCTCCGCACTGGTTTGCTCCGCCCAGGGCATCCTGCTCGCGCCGCTGGCGATCGTGGCGGCGCTTGCGCTGTCCGCTGCGGTGCACGTCTAGGACGAGGAGCCGACGCGCTGCCCACGGCTCTATGATGCGCGCGCTGTACCGAGAACGGCGCATGATGTGCCGCTCTGGCATACCGCAGTGGGCCACCGAATCAAAGATCGACGAAGGGAGGTAGCCGTCATGCCGCAAACCGCAACGCGCAGGACGCTCGAGCACGAACTCGACGAGGTCGAGGAGGATTGGGACGAGGACGAGGATCTTCCTGGGACCGACGAGGAGGAGCTCGATCTCGACGAGCTCGAAGAGGAGGAAGTGGAAGAGCTCTGAGGCTTACGGAAGAGCTAGGAAGGAGGCTCTACTGCAGCCCCTCGCGCACGAGCGTTACGGCCTCAGGGAAGAAGCTCTGGGGCTCTACTGCAGCCCCTCGCGCGCCTCGCGCACGAGCGTTACGGCTTCAGGGAAGACGATCGCGATCACGGAGCGGATCTGCTCAGCCTGGGCATCGGCGTTGCCTTGGACGTTGATACGGTTGACTGCAGCGACTGTCATGTCGACCGCAAGCTTGATCGCGTTGTCCGCCCAGGCGAGCCGCTGCTGGCCCTGCATCTGTTCGGCGAACTCCGCAAGTCGCCGCTGCAGCTCCTCTGGATCGCCGAAGAGATCGCCTAGCCCGCCACTTTCCATGACTCCATCATAGACTCTGCTACCCATGAGCTCGAACGGCAAGAGTCTCGCTGCGGCGAGAAGCGCATCGGCGACAGAGATCGCTGACGAGATCGCCTGGGAGGGCAACAGGCGCACGCGCCTCGCGGTGCCCGCCGTCGCTGGTGGCGTGCTCTACCTGCTGAGCGGCATCATCATCAGCTCGACGCTGTCCCCCGCGCCGACGGTGGGTCTGCTGCAGGCCCTGAAGCCTGGGATCTCCGAAGGCATCGCAGAACAGTCGGTCAGCCCACGCACGCGCGAGGTGACCTTCGTCAGCCACCACGCCTTCGCTTTGATCGCTGGCAGCGCGCTCTCCTCGATCTCGCTGATCGCCCTGACGGCGGTGCTGCTGTTGCTCGTGCGCGCGACGCGCTTCCGCAGGCCAGAGTCCTGGGCGCCGACCGCAAAGCTCGTCCTCGTTGGCGGCATTGGCTTTGCGGTTGTAGGCATCGGCCATCAGATCGCGGAGGCGATCCTCACGCACGAATTTGCAGTAGGCGGCAACCACAGCAGTGCCGCTGTCGAACGCGCGCTGACGTCAGGGACCACGAACGTCGTCTCGGAGTACATCTCGCTGCTGGCGGGGCTCTCGCTCGCTGCGGGCATGATCGTGACATCGCTGGGCGCGATGCGTGTCGGTTTGATCGCGCGCTGGATGGGCGTCGTCGGCGTGATCGCAGCGCTGCTGATCTTCCTGCCAATTGGTGGCGCCGAGCTGGAGATCATCCCCGCCTTCTGGCTCGTGGCGATGGGCATCCTGCTGATGGGTCGCTGGCCCGCCGGCGATCCCCCCGCCTGGGCGGCGGGCGAGGCGCGTCCCTGGCCGACTCAGGCGGAGATGCGCGCAAGGCAACAGGCCGCGACGAGCACAGCGGGCGCTTCGAACATTGATGGCTTGGCGCCTGCGCCAGAGCCTGGTCGCACGAGCTCAGGCGGGCGGCGCCGCCGCAAGCACGGCTCACACCGCTGAGCAAGCAAGGTTCACGCCGCGAGCAGCGCGTCTCACACCGCTGAGCAAGCAAGGTTCACGCCGCGAGCAGCGCGTCTCACACCGCTGAGCAAGCACGTTTCACGTCGCGAGCAGCACGGCTCACACCGCTGAGCAAGCACGTTTCACGTCGCGAGCAGCGCGTCTCACATCGCGGAAGACCGCCGCCAGACCTCTGTTCCGCAAACTCGTTGCGGAGCGAATGATTCTTGACCGATCTGGGAATAGATGATATTGAGAACGTGCAGATCGCTACAAGCGCACTGTGGGTGAAACAAGCACGGAACAGCTCAAGCACATCTAGACGGCTGGCCTCCCTTGGGTAGGCAGCCGAAGGAGGGTTCCATGGAGGCAGCATCGATCCGTACTGGCTCGTTGCAAGGTGAGGATCGCGGCGATGTGGCGGTGCCAGGCGCCAGTGATCAGACAAGCGTCGGCTGGAAGCCCGCTGACCCGGCGCCACTTGGCCTAGCGGGATTCGCGATGACGACGTTTGTGCTCTCGATGTTCAATGCGAACGTCGTCAATGAAAAGGGACTGCCCGTGGTCCTGGGCCTTGCGCTCGCCTATGGCGGGCTCGTGCAGCTCATCGCCGGGATCTGGGAGTTCCGCAACGGCAATACCTTCGGAGCCGTCGCATTCTGCTCTTACGGAGGCTTCTGGCTCTCCTTCTGGGCGCTCCAGGTCTTCTACGCGAAGGACATCGGCGGCAATGCTGGGCATGCGATTGGCGTCTACCTGTGGGCGTGGGCGATCTTCACCGCTTACATGTCAATCGCGGCGTTGCGTGTCAGCGGAGCAGTGCTGCTCGTGTTCGTGCTGCTGACGGTGACCTACATATTGTTGGCGGTCGGGAATGACGGAGGGCACGCGACTGTCCTTCACTGGGGCGGCTACCTTGGGCTCGCGACGGCCGCTGCGGCCTGGTATGCGTCCTTCGCCGTGGTGACGAACTCGACCTTCAAGCGCACTGTCCTACCCACGGTGCCCTTGATCGGCCGGTGAGACGGGACGCCGCCGATGCGTCATGTCGCGCTGATTGCGGCGTCCAGTCCTAGGCCAGGACGGTCGAAGGGGGTGGGTCTTCTCGCCCCCTTCGGTCGGCCCAACGCATCTGTGGCAAGGGAGGGGGCGATCGCGGCGCAGTGGGACGATTGCGCGTAACGTGACAGAACGAGAGGATCCTGAGGCATCGACTCGATCAGAGGTGAAGAGGATGGCAACTGAGCAGAGGCTGGCAAGCGGCGAGGAGCTCGATCAGCAGCTCGCGGCATTGCTCGAGGTCGAACGCTTCGACCCGCCACAGCAGTTCAGGGAGAAGGCTCTGCTGTCCGACCCGAGCGTCTACGAGCGCGCAGAGGACGATCCGCAGGCCTGGTGGGTGGAGCAGGCGCAGAAGCTGCATTGGATCGAGCCCTGGGAGCAGGTGCTCGACGACTCCAACCCTCCCTTCTACAAGTGGTTCGTCAAAGGCAAGCTGAATGTGAGCGAGAACTGCCTCGACCGCCACGTGCGCGAGGGTAGAGGCGAGCGCATCGCATTCCACTGGCTTGGCGAGGAGGGCGAGGAGCGCGACATCACCTATGCGCAGCTGCTTGCCGAGGTACAGCGCTGCGCCAACGGCCTGAAGCGCATCGGCGTGCAGAAGGGAGACGTGGTCGGCATCTACCTGCCGATGATCCCTGAGGTGATCGTTGCGATGCTCGCGTGCGCAAGGATCGGCGCTCCGCACAACGTCGTCTTCGGCGGGTTCTCCCCAGAGGCCGTGAGGGAGCGGATGGAGTTCTCCGACGCGAAGGCGTTGATAACCGCTGACGGCGCTGCTCGCAAGGGCACGATCACGCCCGTGAAGCAGCGCGTCGACGAGGTGATGTCAGACCTCGACTCGCTGCAGAAGATCGTCGTCGTGCGCAGCAAGGGAGTGGACTGCGAGATGCAGGAGGGCAGGGACGTCTACTACGACGAGCTGCTCGCTGAAGTCGACGCAGAGTGCCCGCCTGAGCCGATGGATGCGGAGGACCCGCTCTACATCCTCTACACCTCAGGCTCGACGGCGAAGCCGAAGGGCATCCTGCACACGACAGGCGGCTATCTGACCGGTGTCTCAGCGACTCACAGATACGTCTTCGACATCAAGGACGACAGCGACGTCTACTGGTGCGCAGCCGACGTCGGCTGGGTCACCGGTCACTCTTACATCGTCTATGGCCCACTCGCGAACGGGACGACCTCGGTGATGTGGGAGGGCGCCCCAGACTATCCCGACAAGGGCACTTGGTGGAGGATCGTCGAGCGCTACGGTGTCACGGTTCTCTACTGCGCGCCTACTGCGATCAGGGCGTGCATCAAGTGGGGTGCAGAGTGGCCAAACGGCCACGACCTCTCCAGCCTGCGCCTGCTTGGCTCCGTCGGCGAGCCGATCAACCCGAAGGCGTGGCTCTGGTACCACAAGGTGATCGGCCACGAACGCTGTCCGATCGTCGATACCTGGTGGCAGACGGAGACAGGCTGCATCATGATCACGCCACTGCCTGGGATCACGAGCACGAAGCCAGGCTCGGCGACCCAGCCATTCCCAGGAGTGTCCGCGGAAGTGCTCGACGAGTCGACAGGCGAGCCGATCGAGCAGGGCCAGGGCCTGCTCGTGCTGAAGCGCCCCTGGCCATCGATGCTGAGGACGCTCTACAAGGAAGACGAGCGCTTCGTGAAGACCTACTTCGAGCGCTTCGGCCCTGAGACCTATCTCGTCGGCGACGCCGCGCGCCGTGACGCTGACGGCTACCTCTGGGTGATCGGCCGCATCGACGACGTCGTCAACGTCTCTGGGCACAGGCTCTCAACGGCGGAGGTGGAGTCCGCGATCGTCGCCCATCCAGACGTCGCGGAGGCGGCGGTGATCGGACAGCACGACGAGGACACCGGTCAGGCGATCGTCGCGTTCGTCACCCTCCAGGGCGACCTCGAGGGCGACGAGGCCGAGATCGAGAGCATCAGGGACACGGTTGCCCAGCGGATTGGCAAGTTCGCGCGGCCAAAGCGGATCATCTGGACCGACGATCTGCCGAAGACGCGCTCCGGCAAGATCATGCGCCGCCTGCTGCGGGATATCGCCGAGGGCAGGGAGCTCGGCGATGTGACGACCCTGCGCGATCCCGAGGTGACGGCAAAGCTCGAAGCGCGCGTTCAGGAGCTGCGCGCGCAGGAGGACTGAGAACGGCGCCGGACGCTGCGAGCCTTAACGAATCTGGGTGCGACCCGTCTCTCCTGCGCGGGTCGCGCCGCCTTCGCCGCTGACGGTTAATCCCGACAGCGGATCCTTCTGGCGAGGATTTGCGGCGCCGCTGCAATCATTCCTGGTCGATGGCTGCAGCGCAGACGCCGATGGGCTCGCCACGCGCGGTCGCGCGTGAGACTCCTACGCGCGATGGCACGCTGAGCGGCGGCGCGTCCAAAGGCACAGTCGCTGGCGCTCCTCGCAGCCGTTGGATGTTCAACTTCAGGCTTGGCCCGCTGCTCAGGGTCATCGCGGCCTTTGCGCTGCTGCACATGGTTGGCGTGCTGCACGAGGATGGGCGCACGCTTCGCGGCATCGCCTTCCTCGGGCTCGTGTTCCTGATCCTCTTCGGCCCCTGGCTCGTGAGTCTCGTACGAAGCCTCGCCTCAGAGCGGGCTGCGTTGATCAGAGAGCAGGAGCGCGCCGAGCTTGCTGCGCACCTGCACGACTCGGTGCTGCAGACGCTTGCGCTGATACAGAAGCGTGTAGGCGACGGCCACGAGGTTGCACAGCTCGCGCGGCGCCAGGAGCGCGAGCTGCGCCGCTGGTTGTTCGAGCCGCGCTCGGCGCAGGTCGAGGGCAGCATGAGGGCGGCGCTCGAGGAGGCGGCCGCCGAGGTCGAGGAGCTGCATGGGGTCCAGATCGAGACTGTCGTCGTCGGTGACATGCCGATCGACGATCGTGTGCATGCGCTTGCCCAGGCTGCGCGCGAGGCGATGACCAACGCGGCGAAGTTCGCCCGCTGCGGACGTGTGGATCTCTACGCGGAGGTCGACGCAGGCAACGTCGAGGTCTTCGTGCGCGACCGCGGCATCGGCTTCGACCCCGCTTCGATCCCGGCGGACCGGCGTGGCGTGCGCGACTCGATAATCGGCCGCGTTGAGCGCCATGGTGGACGCGCCGTCGTGCACAGCGCCCCAGGCGAGGGCACCGAGGTGGAGCTGGCGATCGGGACGGCGCAGGCGTGAGCGAGGCCTCCGGTCACTCGCGGAAGCGCGTCGTTGTCGTCGACGACCACGACCTCTTCCGTGCCGGCGTCCGCGCCGAGCTTGGCGATGCGGTCGAGGTGCTCGGCGACGCTGGCAGCGTCGAGGAGGCCGTCGCCTTGATCTTGCGGACGCAGCCTGACGTCGTATTGCTCGACGTCCACATGCCAAATGGCGGTGGTGTCGAGGTGATCGAGCTCGTTGCGCCGCAGCTGCCGTCTGTGCGCTTCCTCGCCCTCTCGGTCTCCGACGCGAAGGACGACGTGATCGCGGTGATCAGGGCGGGCGCGCGCGGCTACGTGACGAAGACGATCTCGAGCGCTGAGCTCGGCGATGCGATCGCGCGTGTAGCCGAAGGCGATGCGGTGTTCTCGCCGCGGCTCGCAGGCTTCGTGCTCGACGCTTTCGCACGCAAGAGCGAGCCCGAGTCCGCGGACGACGCCGAGCTGAACCAGCTGACGCCACGTGAGCGCGAGGTGCTGCGCCACATCGCGAGGGGCTACATGTACAAGGAGATCGCCCAGCGGCTTGGGATATCCGTGAAGACCGTTGAGGCGCACGTCTCGGCGGTTCTGCGCAAGCTGCAGCTTTCCAGTCGCCATGAGCTAAGCCGCTGGGCGGTGCAGCGGCAGCTCGTGAGCTTCGACTCCTAGGGGAGATTCCCTATGGCGGCGATGCACACGATCGGTAAGAGTGCTTTGCGATGAGCTCTGATTCTCAGCTCGCGGTTTACACGGAGGGGCTCACGAAGCGCTTTGGACAGCGCGCGGCGATCGACGGTGTCGACCTGCGCGTGCCCCGCGGCAGCGCCTTCGGCTTCCTTGGCCCAAACGGCGCGGGCAAGACAACGATGATCAGGACACTGCTCGGTCTCACGCACGCGAGCTCAGGCAGCATGAGCCTGCTTGGCCACGAGCTGCCAGCGCAGCGAGCGCAGGCATTGCGCAGGGTCGGGGCGATAGTCGAGGAGCCACGCTTCCATCCCCACCTTTCAGGGCGCGAGAACCTGAGGATCATCGCCGCCGTGCGTGGCCCAGAGGTCAGGGAGCGGATCGAGCCGGCGCTGCGCAGGGTGGGGTTGAGTGAGCGTGCCGACGAGAAGGTGAAGAAGTACTCTCTTGGCATGCGTCAGCGGCTCGGCGTCGCGCGCTGCCTGCTCGCCGACCCGCTCCTATTGATCCTCGACGAGCCGACTAACGGCCTGGATCCTGGCGGCATCCAGGAGTTTCGGGTGATGATTCGCGCGCTGGTCGAGCAGGAGGGACGCACGATCTTCCTCTCCTCGCACCTGCTCGACGAGGTCGAGAAGATCTGTGATCACGTCGCGATCGTCGATCGCGGGAAGGTAGTGGTGCAGGGAGCGATCGCCGAGCTCGCCGGCGCAGCCTCCGGCTCGCACAGCGAGGTGATCTTCGGCGTGGACGATTCGAGCAGGACGCTCGAAGCGCTCGAAAGCGACCCGGCGGTGCGCGAGGCGCATCGCAGCGACGACGGCATCCACGTCGTCCTCGAGGGGGATCCGCAGAGCGCCGCAGCGATCAACGCGCGGCTCGTCGGCGTTGGCATCGCGGTGATGCGCATCGAGCACGTTCGCCAGAGCCTCGAGCAGCGCTTCCTGCAGATCACCTCGCGGCTCGGTGCGCCAGCAGGCGCGCTCGCCGAGTCGCAGGCGGGCATCCAGAGCGATGGCCAGGCGAGCACGCCGACCAACAGCCAGGCTGGTGCTCCGACCGACAGCCAGGCGAGCACGCCGACCAACAGCCAGGCGAGCACGCCGACCGACCACGAGACGACAGGGCAGGTGCAGCGATGAGCACGCTTGCGGCCCAGATGGTCGGCGCCGACCTGCTGAAGCTGCGCAAGAAGCGCAGCACCGTGATCTGGGCACTGATCCTGGTGCTTGCGCCGCTGCTGATCTACTTCATCGTGCGCGCGGCGCAGCACTCCTCCAGCCCGCTCAAATATGAACCGGCCGGCGGCCAGCACGGCTACGAAGACGGCCTGCAGGCGCTCGCGCTCTTCTTCGGGCCGCTGGCGGGCATCATGATCGGCGTCGAGGCAGGGGCGGGCGACGCCGCGACCGGCGTCTTCCGCGACCTCGTTGTCACGGGCCGCTCACGGCTCGCGCTGTTCGTCGCGCGCCTGCCCGCAGCGATCGCGCTGTGCTGGGCCGTCGTGCTCGTCGGCTACGCGCTGCTGATCCTCGGCACCTACGCACTTAGCTCGGGCGCGCCGACGCCAAGCGGGGCGACGGTCGCCAATGGCATTGGCTTCTCGCTGCTCTCGACAGGGGTGATCTGTGCGGTCGCAGTGGGCTTCGCGTCGCTGACCGCCTCGCGGCCGCCAGCCCTTGTGGTGCTGATTGGCTGGCACCTCGTCGCAAGCCCGATCCTCGCGGGCATCAGCTCGCTCGGCAAAGCGCGCGACCTGCTGCTCAGCCAGGCGATCTCTCAATTTGCCCCTGTGAAGCTGAACGAAGGCCCGCATGGCATGAGCGTGACGATGTCGCATGGCTTCGCGATCGTCGTGATGCTCGCCTGGCTCGTCGTGCTCCTCGTGCTTGGCGCCTGGAAGACGATGAAGATGGACACCTGACGGGCGCCCGAGGTTTGGTGGCGCTCAGACCTTGCGGTGCTCAGGCACCCAGCGCCCGTCCGGCTCGCGCGTGAAGTCCTGGAAGAGCCCTGGGGCCTCGTCGAGCATGAGCTTTGCGACCTGGTCGAAGACGAGCCGCAGCTCCTCCTCGGCACCGAGGTCAGTGCGCATCTCGATCACGTGACGCAGGGTGCGTACGTTCGCGGTCCAGATGATGTCGGTGGAGAGCCCAATCGGCGCAAGTCGCCGCAGCGCCGAGGTGACCTCCTTCTTCACGTGGAAGGGCACTCCCTGCTCGTCGATGCCAAGCGCGCCTGCGGCCTCGCTCTGGAACTCCTCGAGCTGCTCGACGATCTCGAGCACTCGCTCGCGCAGCGGCTCGAGCGCTGGCGGCACACGGAAGCCGATGTCCGAGAGACGCACATAGCGCAGGCTCTCTTGGCTGAAGGCCGAGCCGGCGCGATGCCTGACGAGCTCGTGCGTGAGCACACGTGAACAGTTGTGCAGCACGAAGGAGTAGTTGGCGTGCTCGAGCACGCTGCCATGGCCGCTGCGCAGGATGTTCGCGAAGTATTCGCGCTGGTCGGTCCTGACCTTCGTCACGTTGGGATTCAGCCCCGGCTCCCAGCTGCGGTAGCACGCCCTGCCTGCCGTCTCGACCAGCAGCTCGCCTGGATTGGGGGCCTCGTCAGACCCCTCGAGGCGACGCGTGAGCCACGACTCGCCGCCGATCGACTGGAGGTATTCGCGCAGCCCCGACAGCACCACCGCTGGGCGCGCGATCATGAAGACGGAGGGGGTGGTCTCGTGCATCGGGCGGACGATGCTAGGGCGCAGTCCGGACGGCCTTTCAGGCCGAGGCTATAAGCTCAGTTGCCGATGTCAGAGAATCCGCAAGAGCACGACGATCCCGAGCTCGCGCAGGCAACCTGGGATCTCGCTCCGCTGCTCGAGGGCGAGGGTCCAGAGGGCGTCGAGCAGCGTCTGGAGGAGGCCGTCCGGCGCGCACAGGGGCTTGCGACGCGGCACGCTGGAAGGCTGCGCGAGCTCGACGCTGAGGGCTTGATCGCGGCGATGCAGGAGCTCGCCGTGATCCACGACCTCGTCGGCAGGGCAGGCTCCTACGCGGTGCTGCGCTTCTCCACCGACACTGCCGACCCCGAGAACGGTGCGCTGCTCCAACGCGTCCAGGAGCGCGAGACCGAAATCGAGACGAGCCTGATCTTCTTCGAGCTGGAGTGGGCCGCGCTGCCTGACGAGCGCGTCGAGCAGTTGTTGGCGGCGGAGGGCCTCGAGTTCTGTGCGCACCACCTGCGCAACGTGCGCCGCTACCGCGAGCACCTGCTCTCTGAGCCAGAGGAGCGCATCCTCGCCGAGAAGTCGCTGTCCGGCGCGAGCGCCTGGAGCAGGCTGTTCGAGGAGCTGACCTCGGCGATCGAGGTCGAGCTGCCTCTGCACGCTGGCGGAGAGGAGCCCCACAAGGTCGCGCTCGACGTCGCGCTCAGCATGCTCGCCTCGCCGGATCGCGAGCTGCGCAAGGGCTCGGCGGAGGCTGTGACGGCGGCGCTCGAGCCGGGGCTGCGCACGCGCGCCTATCTCTTCAATGCATTGCTGCTCGACAAGTCGATCGACGACAGGCTGCGACGCTACCCAGGCTGGCTCTCGGCGCGCAATCTCGCGAACGAGGTCGACGATGGCTCCGTCCAGGCGTTGATCGATGCGGTGCGCGGCCGCTACGAGCTCGCACGCCGCTGGTACCGGCTGAAGGCGCGGCTGCTGGGCGTCGAGCGTCTCGCCGACTACGACCGCATGGCGGCCGTGACCGAGGACGAGGTCAGCTTCTCCTACGGCGAGGCGAAGAGCGTCGTCGAGGACTGCTATGAGGCGTTCTCGCCGACGCTCGGCGAGCTCGCGAGGGGCTTCTTCGAGGGCCCCTGGATCGACGGCCCCGTGCGGCCGGCAAAGCGTGGTGGCGCCTTCTGCGCGGCTGCGGTGCCTACCGTGCACCCCTACGTGCTGCTGAACTTCACCGCGCGCCGCCGCGACGTGCTGACGATCGCCCACGAGCTTGGCCATGGCATGCATTTCGCGCTCGCGGCCGAGCAGGGCGTCTACCACCAGCACACGCCGCTGACGCTCGCGGAGACCGCCTCCGTCTTCGGCGAGACGCTCGTCTTTGGCAGGCTGCTCGAGCAGGACTCGGCGCCAGAGTCGCGGCTGGCGCTGCTCGCCGAGAACATCGAGGGCGCGATCGCGACGGTCTTCAGGCAGGTTGCGATGAACCAGTTCGAGGATCTCGTGCACAAAGAGCGCCGCGAGCGGGGAGAGCTCTCCGTGCAGCGCTTCGGCGAGCTCTGGACGCAGAGCCAGGAGGAGATGCTCGGCGACTCCGTCGAGGTCACGGAGGGCTATCGCAGCTGGTGGTCCTACGTTCCGCACTTCATCGGCAGCCCAGGCTACGTCTACGCATACGCCTACGGCCAGCTGCTCGCGCTCTCGGTCTATCAGCGCTACGAGGAAGGCGGCGAGGAGTTCGTGCCACGCTACATCGAGCTGCTGAAAGCCGGCGGCTCGCGCAGCCCCGAGGAGCTGGGCAGGATCGTCGGCGTCGATCTCGCCGACCCTGGCTTCTGGGACGCCGGCCTCGACCTGCTCGAACGGCGCCTCGTCGATGCCGAAGCGGCGGCTGCGGCCAGCGGTCGGCTCTGAGCAAAGCACCTCTGGCGCCTACGACCATAGTCCAACCTCCACGTGTTGGATGACGGTTTTCCGCCCTATTTACGATGGTTTCGTATGCGTGTACGTCGTCGGGAAATAGGCATTTGGGCACTTGGATGTGCGCTTGCATGCGTTGCCGTGCTGCTGTTGACGCCCGCGCCCGCGCCCGCAGCGCCGACCGGCGAAACGGCGCGCTACGAGCCGCTGACACCCTGGCGCAAACCGCGCTTGACATTGCCCGTGCCGCGCAGCCTCGACTACCAGAAGCTCGTCGAAACCTCGATGCAGCGCGCCGGGCGCTGGCGTAGGGACAGCTGGTACTGCGAATTCCTGCACTGCTCAGGCCAGTATCCGCTCGCGACGATCTGGGGCGCCGTCGGCATGTTCGAGACCGTCGACGCCCTGCAGATCGCAGATCCCTCAGGCGCACACCGTGCCGCCGTCGAACACTTTGCGAGCGCCTCCGAGCGCTATTGGGACCCTGCGGTCGGCGGCTTCGCGCCCTACCCGGGCGACCACTCGGCAGGCTCTGAGGTGTGGTTCGACGACAACGGCTGGCTCGGGCTGGGGTTCTACAACGCCTACGTGGCCACGCACCAGACGCGCTACCTGAACGACGCGCAGCGCGCCTTCCGCTTCGTCTCCAGCCAGGGCTGGGACGCAGCCGGCGGTGGAGGCATGTGGTGGAACACCTACCACCCCTACCACTCAGGCCCCGCGCTCGCCTCAGACACGCTACTCGGCATGCTGCTCTACGACGCCGACCATGAGGGCTGGCAGCTGGAAGACGTGAAGACCTACGTCGAATGGGCCAATGCGAAGGACGCAAAAGACGAACGCCAGCTCTACCTGGAGAAGAGCAACGATTCGCAGACGGTGATCGACTACGTTCAGGCGCCGCTGATCTACGCGCAGTACCTGCTCTGCCAGGACGGGCAGGGCGAAGCTTATTGCGTGCACGCCGGCAGGCTTGCCGCGACGCTCTCAGAGCAGAACGTCAACAAGCACGGCTACCGCTACAACTACGGGCCGCAGTACGACGCGATCTTCATGCAGTGGATGATGGCCTACGGCGAGGCGGTCGGCGACGACTACTGGCTGAAGCTCGCGGAGGTCAACGCCGCGGCGGCGACGCACCATGCCTATGACTCCGAAGGCCTGCTGCTCGACAGCTGGTGGGGCGGTCCGATCGCGGACCCGGAAACCAAAGCGAACATGCTGCGCACCGACGCGGCAACGATGAGCCTCTTCGCCTGGATTCAGTACTACTCGGCGCAGCCCGCCTCTTAGGGCGGCAGTCTCGGTCGCGCCTAGGCTTAGAAGAGGCCGAAGCCGCGGCCCACGTGCTGCACGAGGTCGAACAGCGGCTGTGGGACGATCCCGAAGAAGAGCGTCGCGGCGCCGCCGAGCAGCGCGACGAGGACGACCCTGCCCTGGCCCGCGCGCGCGCTGAGGTTTGTCGCGCCGCCGACCTCGTCGAGCTCAGGCGAGCCTCCGGCGATCGCGGGCAACGGCCCCTGGGCGGCAGGAGTCGGCTCGATTGCGGGCGCCTCGCGCATCCAGATCGCTGCGATCACCGGCAGGTAGTAGGCGAGCGAGATCATCGAGCCGATCACGATCACGACGCCAAGCCAGGTGTAGCCGCCAGAGACGGCGGCGTCGATCAGGTAGAACTTCCCAACGAAGCCGGCCGTCGCTGGGATCCCGGCGAGGCCTAGCATCGAGAGCGTGAGCGGCCAGGCAAGCCACGGCCGTTGGCGGCCAAGCCCCGTGACCGCCTGGATGCTGTCGCCGAGGCCAGTCTCGCGCTCGCGCGCGACGATCACCGCGAAGGCGGCGGTGTTCATGCAGAGGTAGACGGCGAGGTAGAAGACGGTCGCCTTCACCCCGAGCGCGCTAGCGACGACGACGCCGGCGAGCATGTAGCCGGCCTGGGCGACGGAGGAGTAGGCGAGCATCCGCTTCAGCGAGCTCTGCGTGAGCGCGCCGACGTTGCCGACGACGATCGTGATCGCGGCGAGCGTCGCGATCGCGGGGCCCCAGTCGGAGTTGACTTCGATCAGCGCGACGTCGAAGAAGCGCAGGAAGGCGCCAAGCGCGGCGACCTTCGTCGCGATCGCCATGAACGTCGTGATCGGCGTCGGCGCGCCCTCATAGACGTCTGGCGTCCACTGGTGAAACGGCGCGACCGAGGACTTGAAGCAGAAGCCCGCGATCGCGAGCGTGACGCCGAAGAGCAGCATCACATTGCCTGAGAGGCCATGCGAGGCGATCGCGTGGGCGATCCCTGTGAAGCTCGTCGCGCCAGTCGCGCCGTAGATCAGCGCGAGCCCGTAGAGCAGCGTCGCGGAGCCGACGGAGCCGATGATCAGGTACTTCAAGCCCGACTCGAGCGAGTGCTCGCGCCGCCGCCCGCGCGAGCGGTCCGACGCGCACATCACGTAGAGCGGGATCGAGAGGAGCTCGAGCCCGAGGAACAGCAGCACGATGTTCTGCGCGGCGACAAGCAAGGCCATTCCGGCGATCGAGCTGAGCAGCAGCGCGTGCAGCTCGCCCGACCAGCGCTGCTGGGCGATGCGCTCGACTCGGCGCTCCTCCAGGGAGTCTCCCTCGCCGGCCGCGATCTGGGCAGAGTCCTCGCGACCTGAGCGCCACGCGAGCAGCACCGTGACCGCGCCCGCGGCGGCGAGCAGCAGGTTGAGCACGAGCGCGAGGCGATCGATGCGCAGGGCTCCGGAGACGATCGACTTTTCGTCCTGCCACTGCCAGATCGTGAGGCCGGCGGTTGCGCCGAGTGCGACGAGGCTCAGCAGCGGCACGCCGTGGCGGCGGATCGTCTGCGAGCGCGGCAGGCCGGCCATCAGCACGATCACAGCGCCGCCGAGCAGCGCGATCAGCGGCGAGAGCGCGGCGAAGTCGATGTGGGGATGGGGGAGAGACGCAGCTGCGAGCAGCGTCGGTGACAGCTTGCTCATCGCGACGGCCCCGTTTTCTGGTCGGCGATCGGCTTGTAGGAGGTCCAGCCTGAGCCTTGGACGCTCGCGATCGTCTTCGCGTCGAACACCTGCGCCTCCGCGACGGCGGCCGAGGTCGAGCGTTCGCTGCGTTTCAGCGCTGGCTGCGGATAGAGCGCGAGGAACAGGATCGCGGCGACGAGCGGCACGAGCACGATGCCGTCGCGCCAGGAGATGTCATGGGAGTCGACCTTCGCGCCCTTGCGGTTGTGCATCGAGCGGATGAAGAGACGCAGCGCGTAGACGCTTGCCGCGACCACGCCGGCGAAGCCGATGATCGCGATCGCGAGCTTCGCCTTGAAGACGCCAAGCAGGATCAGGAACTCGCCGACGAAGTTGGCTGAGCCTGGCATCGCAAGCGTCGCGAGCGCGACGATCAGGAAGATCGTCGCGAGCACTGGCGCCCTGAAGGCAACGCCGCCCATGTCCCTGATGTCCTCCGAGCCGCCCGTCCTACGTGAGAGCAGGAGCACGATGAAGAGCAGCGGCGCGACGACGAGGCCGTGGTTGACCATCTGCAGCAGCGCGCCCTCGGCGCCCTGCTGTTGTAGCGAGAAGATCCCGAGCGTGATGAAGCCGAGCTGCGCGATCGAGGAGTATCCGGCGATCAGCCGCGCGTCGGTCTGTCTGAAGGCGATCGCTGAGCCGTAGAGGATCGAGGCGAGCGCGATCAGCAGCATCAGCATCTGGAAGTGGACGCTCGCCTGTGGGAAGAGCGGCAGCACGATCGCAAGGAAACCGTAGGCGCCGACCTTCGAGAGCACCCCCGAGAAGATCATCAGCACCTCGATCGGCATCGCCCTGTAGCCGTCTGGCATCCAGCCGTGCAGCGGGAAGGCGGGCATCTTCACGAGGAAGGCGGCGGCGAAGAAGATGAAGATCCACTCCTGCGAGCCCTTGCTCAGACGCAGAGTCTGCAGCGCGGAGAGCGCGAAGTTCAGGTGCGTGCCGTGCTGCTGGGCGGCGAGCACGCCAGTCGCGATCGCGGCGGCGAGCATCAGCAGCGAGCCGACGAGCGTGTAGATCACGAGCTTGATCGTCGCCCCGATGCGCTGGCGCCGCTCGCCCCTGCCCCACATGCCCGTGAGGAAGTAGAAGGGGATCAGCATCAGGTCGAAGAAGGCAACGAACAGCGCGAGGTCCTGGGCGAGGAAGGCGCCAAGCACGGCGGACTCGGCGATCATCAGGAACAGGTAGTAGAGCCCGGGGCGCTCGAGCGGCTCGCCGGAGCGCGCCACCGAGGCGAGGATCGCGGTCGCGAAGACGAGCGTGCTCATCCCGATCAGCAGCACGTTGAGGCCGTCGATGCCAAGCTTGTAGTGGATCCCAAGCGAGGCGATCCAGGTCACGTTCGTGACGTGATGGAGCGTCTGCGTGACGGTCGAGGCCTGCGAGCCCGTCTTGTATTCGACGATGTAGCCGATCGCGAGCCCGAAGGCCGCGAGCGAGCCGATCAGCGCGAACGTCGCGGGCAGCGTACGCCTGAGGCCGCTCGCGCTGCGCGGGACGCCGCTCAGCAGCGCGCCGAGCAGGCCGCAGGCGGCGGGAACCCAGATGAGGATCGAGAGCGCCGGCATCAGCTCTGCGGCGGGTGGTGGAGGATGAGGGTTGAGTGTGCTGGCATCAGCTTTGCAGGAGGAGGTAGAGGCCGACGGCGGCGACGCCAAGCACGAGCATCGCCGCGTAGTAGCGCAGCAGGCCGCTCTGGATCGAGCGCACGAGCGCGGAGCCTGCGCGCACGATCCCGGAGGTGCCGCCGATCAGCGTGTCCTGGACGAAGAGGCGCTCGAAGGCGTCGCGCGCGAAGTCACCGAACGCGGCCGCCGGACGCACGATCAGGGCGTCGATGCCCTCGTCGAAGAACCACTTGTTCACGAAGAGCGTGTAGAGGCTTCCGCCAAAGAGCTCCTGCCAGAGCTTCGCCGTCCCAGGCCGCTTCACCCAGATCCGGTAGGCGATCGCGATCCCGACCAGCCCGATCAGGGTGCCGCCGATCAGGCCCGCGATCAGCAGGCCATCGCGCGTGTGCACGGTGTAGAGGTGCGAGCCCGCGAAGCTCGGCTGCAGGAAGCTCGTCACGACCGAGTCGACTTCGGGGATCTGGATCAGGCCCGCGCCGAAAGCGCCGAGCGCGAGCAGCGACATCGCGACGCGCATCGGCCATGCGCGCTCGGCGACGGTGTGGTTCGGGCCGGGGAAGCCGACGTCGGTGTCCTCGATCTCGCCGTCGGCCGGGTTGAACGGCTGCTCGGCGTGGTGAAGGTGTCCTTCTTCGAGCTCGCGGGCCTCGGGGCAGGGCTCGCCGTGGAAGACCCTGAAGATCATCCTCCACGTGTAGAGCGCGGTGAGGAACGCGCCGAGGTAGCCGACTCCGTAGAGGATCCAGTGCCAGCCGCCGCGCTCGCCTGTGACGAGCAGGATCTCGTCCTTGGAGAAGAAGCCCGAGAAGGGTGGGATCCCTGAGAGCGCGAGCCCGCCGATGATGAAGCAGGCGTATGTGAAAGGCATCGCTTTGCGGAAGCCTTTCATCTTCTCGATCGACTGCTCCCCGCCCATCGCGCCGATCACCGAGCCGGCGGCCATGAACAGCAGCGCCTTGAAGAAGGCGTGGGTCATCAGGTGGAACATGCCCGCGGCGTAGGCGCCAACCGAGACGCCCATGATCATGTAGCCGATCTGGGACATCGTCGAGTAGGCGATCACGCGCTTGATGTCGGTCTGGGCGAGGCCGATCGTGCCCGCGATCAGCAGCGTGATCGCGCCGACCGCGGCGCCGACGTCCTGCGCCGCGGGCGCGAGTTCGAAGAGGGGGTGCATGCGCGCGATCAGATAGACGCCCGCGGTCACCATCGTCGCCGCGTGGATCAGCGCGGAGACGGGCGTCGGGCCCTCCATCGCGTCTGGCAGCCAGGTGTGCAGCGGGATCTGCGCCGACTTCGCGAAGGCGCCGACGAGCAGCAGGATGCAGCCTGCGACGAGATCGCCTTTGTCGGTGCCCGGCCCGAAGGCGCCGTGGTGGGCGGCGTGGAAGCTGCCGAGGAATTCGAGCGTGCCCGTGTGCTTGAGGATGAAGTAGGTGCCGAGCACGAGCCCGACGTCGCCGACGACGTTGATGACGAACGCCTTGATCCCCGCCTTCGTCGCCGTCTGGCGCCTGTACCAGAAGGAGATCAACAGGTAGGAGGCGGCGCCGACGAACGCCCAGCCGACGATCAGCAGCAGGAAGTTGCTCGCGAGCACGAGCAGCAGCATCGAGAAGACGAAGAAGTTGAGGTAGGCGAAGTAGCGCTTGTAGCCGCGATCGCCGTCGAGGTAGGAGATCGAGTAGAGGTGGATCAGCGTTGAGATCCCTGAGACGACGAGGATCATGAAGACCGAGAGCGGGTCGACGAGGATCGACATGCGCGCGTCGATGCCCGAGCCGACCGCGTAGTTCCAGAGGCAGTCAACCGCCGCGCGGTGGCTTGGCGCGTGGCCCTGCATCTCGAGCAGCGCCCCAAGCGCCGCGAGGAACGAGAGGAAGATCGCGCCTGTGCCGATCCAGCCGGCGGTGCGCGCCGGCAGCGCCTCGAGTCGCCTGAAGCCAAGCGCGATCGTGAGCATCCCCGCCAGCGGGAACGCAAGCACGAGCCATCCGAAGGTGCCCTGTGTCATCCGTGCAGGTCTCTCAACTCGTCAACATTGACGGGCAGTCTGCTGCGATAGATCGCGACGATCATGCCGAGGCCGATGCAGACCTCGCAGGCGGCGACCGTCATCACGACGATCGCGAAGATCTGGCCTCCGCCGCCGCCCCACATGCGCGCGAACGCGATCAGCGAGAGGTTCGCGCCGTTCAGCATCAGCTCGAGGCAGAGCAGGACCACGAGCGGGTTGCGCCTGACCATCACGCCGACGGCGCCAAGCGTGAAGACGATCGCCGAGACCGCGAGGTACCAGCCGATGCTCACAGGCTGACCCCCAGCTCGCGGCGATCCTCGGCCGCCACGGGTCCGCGTCCTTCGACGCCCTCGGCCATCGTGCCGGTCCCGAGCGGCCGCGGTCGGCTCAGCGGCGCGAGCTGATCGCCCTCGTCGTCCGGGTCCTCGCTGCGGCCTGCGAGCAGCACCGCGCCAACGGCCGCGACGAGCAGCAGGAACGAGGCGATCTCGAAGGCGAGCAGGTAGTGCGTGAGCAGCAGTTGACCGATGTAGCCGGGCGTGCCGTAGGCCTTCGCGCCGGAGTGGTAGGGGGCGCCGTGGCCGCTTACCGCCTTCAGGCCGCTCCCGAGCAGCGCGATCAGGAGCTCAGTCAGCAGCGCGCCGCCGCCGAGGCAGACGAGCAGCTTCATGCGCCCGCTTGCCTGCGTGGAGCCGCTGAGGCGGTCGCCAAGCGAGGCGGACACGCCGCCGACGTAGGCGACGACGAAGACGTAGAGGACCATCACCGCGCCGGCGTAGACGACGACCTGGACCGCGGCGACGAATTCGGCGCGCAGCAGCAGGAACAGCGCCGCGAGGCTGACGAGGTGCACGACGAGCGCAAGCACGCTGTAGAAGGGGTCGCGCAGCGTGACGACGCCGACCGCGCCGGTGATCGCGCCGATCGCCGCGATGAAGAAGAAGACGCTGCTCACCTGCTACTCGCCCTCCCTGCGCAGCGGCGTCTTCTCCAGCGGCTCGGCGAGCAGCATCTCCTTCGTGAAGATCAGGTCGGAGCGGTCGTAGGCGGAGAGCTCGTAGTCGTGGCCCATCGTGATCGCGTCGAATGGGCAGGCGACCTCGCAGTAGCCGCAGAAGATGCAGCGGGACATGTTGATCTCGTAGACCGCCGCGTAGCGCTCGCCCGCGGAGACACGGTGCTCGGGCGTGTTCTCTGCCGCCACAACCCTGATGCAGTCCGCGGGGCAGGCGGCGGCGCAGAGCGAGCAGCCGACGCACTTCTCGAGGCCGGGGTGGGCGGGGTCCTCGCTATCGAAGCGGTGCAGCTTGTGGCGGCCGCGGAAGCGCGGGTAGACGGGGACCTTCTCCTCCGGGTACTGGATCGTGATCGGGCCTTCGATCCAGCGGCCCATCGTTGTCTGCAGCCCGCGCAGGGTCTCGCGGAATGTGCGCCAGAAGCTGCGCGTCGGGCCAGGCTGCGGCGCGCGCAGCACCTCGACGAGGTCGTCTCCGGGGTTCCAGGGCATCAGTGCGTCACCACCACGACGATTGCGGTTACAAGGGTGTTCAGCGTTGCGAGCGGCAGCAGCACCTTCCAGCCGAAGCTCATCAGCTGGTCGTAGCGCAGCCTTGGCAGCGTCGCTCTCACCCAGATGAAGAGGAAGGTGACGAGCGACATCTTCGCGAGCACGATGAAGGGGTCGACCCAGCCGGGCGGGTGTATGCCGAAGGGCATCAGCCAGCCTCCGAGGAAGACCGTCGTCACGATCCCGGAGACGACGAGCACGTTCAGGTACTCGGCGAAGTAGTAGGAGGCGAAGCGTCCACCGCCGTACTCGGTGTTGTAGCCGCCGACGAGCTCAGCGTCCGCCTCGGTGAGGTCGAACGGAGCCCTGTTGGTCTCGGCGAAGCTCGCGGTGAGGAAGATCAGGAAGCCGACGAACTGCGGAATGATGTACCACATGCCGCCCTGGGCGTTGACGATGCCCGTAAGCGAGAGCGTCTGCGCGGTGATGATCACGCCGACGAGCGCGAGTCCCTGCGAGACCTCGTAGGAGATCAGCTGCGCGGCGGCGCGCATCGCGCCGAGGAACGAGTACTTCGAGCCTGAGGACCAGCCGCCGAGCATGACCCCGTAGAAGGCGATCGCGCCGAAGGCGAACAGGTAGAGCGGGCCGATCGAGACGTCGAGGCCGTAGAGGCCGACGCGCTCGCCACCGATGTGCTGGACGGTGCCGAAGGGGATGATTGCGAACGCCGCGACCGCGGTGAGGATCGAGATGCTTGGCGCGAGCGCGAAGATGAAGCCCGCGGAGGTGCGCGGCCTGAACTGCTCCTTGGTGAGCAGCTTGACGATGTCGGCCATCGGCTGCAGGAAGCCATAGGGGCCGACGCGGTTGGGGCCGTAGCGGCCCTGGAAGCGGCCGAGCAGCTTGCGCTCGGCGATCAGCACGATCGGCACGAGCTGCAGCGCGACGGCGAAGATCACGATCCCCTTGAGGATCTGCACCCACCAGGCCTCGTAGTAGCCGACGGTCGCGAGCACCGGCATCAGCGCGATCCCTCTGACGCCGGAAATGCGCTTGCTGCGGGACGCTCCTGCCAGCGCACGCCCCTGCCGCCGATCTCCTCGAGTGTCAGCCCGGCGTAGAAGGGGATCTCCTGCACGAGCTGCGCGGTTGCCATCGGCCCGTTGGCGACGCCGAGGTCGAGCCCGAGCTGCAATGCGATCTCAGCGATCACGAGCCACTCGGCACGCGTCTGCCCCTGGCGCGCGATGGCGGGCCGCAGCCGCTGGATGCGCCCGTCGGGGTGCACGACAGTGCCTTCCTTCTCCGCGTGGGACTCGGCTGGGAAGACGACGTCTGCGTGCTCGGCGAGGCTCTCGCTCAGCACCGAGGCGTGCGCGATCACTCCCGCGCGCGAGAGCGCGCGCTCCCAGGTCTCGCGCTCTCCGAGCTCGCTCAGCGGGTCGCAGTGCAGCAGGTGCACGGCGCTCAGCTCGCCCTCGGCAAGCGCCTTGCCAATGCCGTTCACGTCGAGCCCCTCCGGGCTGCCGCCGCCGTTGGTCGCAGCGCTCAGGGGAGCTGGGTCGCTCAAGCCTGGGCCCGCGTTCGGCAGCGCGCCGACCTCGCGCAGGCCGCGGGCGTTGCTGCCACTTGGGACTTCGAGCAGACCGGCGCCGTCGATCTCCGCGAGGCCCAGCGAGCGCGCGATCTCCAGCAGCGCCGCGGCTCCGGCAGCTCCCTGCTCGCCCACGGTCAGCCGTTCACCCCACAGGATCGCAACCTCGCTATCCACCCCCCCTAAATCCTTCCCTGCACCCGTCAAGAGCTGCGCGAGGTCTCGCACAGAACGCGCGTCCGCGCCTGCCTGGCCGGCGAGACGATCGACGTCGGCATCGATCCCGCTCTCGCCGCCCGGCGCGGAGGATCCATGCCCGCGCAGCTCGGCCAGCGCGGCCGCGAGCGCCTGTGCGAAGACGGCGCCCATGCCTGGCGCGAAGCGCATGCTGAGGTCCGCTTTGCGGTCGAGCGCGCCCTGCGCGTCGGAGGCGACAGCGAGCTTCACGCCTTTGTGGCGCACGCCCTTGCGCACGCGCAGATCGAGGATCGGCATGTCCCTGATCGGCTCGCAGTCGAGCACGAGCACGACGTCGGCGTGCTCGAGGTCGGAGGTGCTCGCCTGCAGGGCGGGGTCGCCGAGGCCGCGGTGCAGCGCGAGCGGCAGCGTGCCTGCGGGACGCGAGTCGACGTGCGGCGAGCCGAGGCCCTCGCGCATCGTGCGCGCGAGGAGGAACGCCTCCTCGTTGGTGCTCTGCCCGCCGATCACCGCGGCGCTGTGGGAGCCCGCACGGCGCAGCAGGCCCGCCGCCTCTTCCAAGGCACGCTCCCAGGGCACGGGCCGCAGGCTGCCGCCGTCCCTGATCAGCGGCTCGGTCACGCGCTTGCGGCTGTGGATCTCGCGGCGCGCGAAGCGGCCCCTGTTGCAGAGCCAGCCGTCGTCGACCTCGTGGTTGTCGCGCGCGAGCACGCGCAGCACCTTCTCGTCCCTGACGGTGAGCGTGACGTTGCACTGCGAGGGGCAGAGCGTGCAGACGGTGCCGGCGTCCTCGATGTCCCAGGGACGCGCCTTGAACCTGTAGGGCAGCGCGGTCAGCGCGCCGACGGGGCAGAGCTCGACGATGTTGCCGGAGAAGGGCGCCTCGTAGGGGTGCCCGTCGAAGGTCGCGACATAGGAGTGCGCGCCGCGCTCGAGCAGCACGAGCTGGTGGTCTTCGGAGACATCCTGGGAGAAGCGCACGCAGCGGTAGCAAAGGATGCAGCGCTCGCGGTCGATCGCGATCTCCGAGGAGAGCCGCAGCGGCTTGACGAAGTGGCGCTTGGGCTCGATGTGGCGCGAGACGCCGCCGCCCCAGCCGAAGGCGATGTCCTGCAGCGGGCACTCGCCGCCCTTGTCGCAGACGGGGCAGTCGAGCGGATGGTTGACGAGCAGGAACTCGACGACGCCGCGCTGCGCTGCCTGCACGCGCTCGGTCTGGGTGTGCACGACCATGCCGTCCTTGACGGGGGTCGAGCAGCCGGTCTGCAGCTTCGGGATGCCCTCGATCTCGACGAGGCACATGCGACAGGCGCCGACAGGGCCGCCGAGCTTCGGTTCGTAGCAGAAGACGGGGATCTCGACGTCGCCGAGCTTCGCGGCGTCGACGAGCATCGCGTTCTCAGGCGCCTGCACCTCCCTGCCGTCGATCGTGAAGGTGATCGTGCGCGTCTGCGTCCGTGGCATCAGCTTGCCTCCGCTGTCGAGGAGGGCGGCTCCGCGAGCATCGTCGCCGTCGCCGCAAGCAACGGGCTCTCGCTCGCTGGGGGGTAGGCGCCCGCGGGCTGTGGCACGCCGCCGATCGGCGCACCCTGGGCGGCGAGCGCGTACTCGGAGGCGATGCTGCCCGACAGCTCCGCTTCGCGCTGCGTCCGCGCCTGCTCGATCGACGCTTCGAGCTCGGGCCTGAACTTCGCGATG
Organism: Solirubrobacteraceae bacterium; assembly: GCA_036490555.1. GTDB lineage: Bacteria > Actinomycetota > Thermoleophilia > Solirubrobacterales > Solirubrobacteraceae > Palsa-744. The sequence goes on from DASXDO010000010.1 coordinate 30,882, forward strand.
ATCGAGCCGATCGGCATCGCCATCGCGTCGCCGAGCACGCAGAGGCAGTTGCCGATGATCCCGGTGCAGACCGAGGCGATGATCTCGAGGTCGATCGGCGTCGCCTCGCCCTGCTGGATGCGCTCGAGCATCTTCACGGTCCAGTTCGTGCCCTCCCTGCAGGGGGTGCACTTGCCGCAGGACTCGTGCCTGTAGAACTTCGCGACCTTCAGCGCGACGTCGAGGATCGGCGTCGCGTCGTCGACGACGATGATCGCGCCGGAGCCGAGCATCGAGCCCGCCTTCGCGAGCGAGTCGAAGTCGTAGGGGATGTCGAGGTCGTCGCCGGTCAGCACGGGCGCTGAGGAGCCGCCAGGGAACCAGCACTTCACCTTGCGTCCCTCCGGCGGGCCGCCGGCGAGGCCGTAGATGATCTCTCGAGAGGGCATGCCAAGCTCGACCTCGTAGTTCCCTGGGCGCTGCACGTGCCCGGAGATCGAGACGAGCTTCGTGCCTTTCGAGGTCTCGGTGCCAAGCTTGGCGTAGTCCTCGCTGCCCAGCTTCAGGATGCTCGGCACCGTCGAGAGCGTCTCGACGTTGTTGATCAGCGTCGGCCCCTGGTAGAGGCCTTGGATCGCCGGGAACGGAGGCTTCAGGCGCGGGTTGCCGCGCTTGCCCTCGAGCGAGTCGAGCAGGCCCGTCTCCTCGCCGCAGATGTAGGCGCCGGCGCCGCGGTGCACGACGAGCGAGAGCGAGTAGTCGCAGCCGAGCACCTTCTCGCCGATGTAGCCGGCCTGCTTTGCTTCGGCGAGCGCCGCGTCGAGCACGTCCGCCTGCAGCACGTACTCGCCTCTGATGTAGATGAAGGCTTCCTCGATCCCCGCCGCATAGGCGGCGATTGCGAGCCCCTCGATCAGCATGTGCGGGCACTTCTGCATCAGCTCGCGGTCCTTGAAGGTCCCAGGCTCGGACTCGTCGGCGTTGCAGACGAGGTACTTGCGGATCTCGCCCTTCGGCAGGAAGGAGATCTTCCTGCCAGTCTGGAAGCCGGCGCCGCCGCGCCCGCGCAGTCCCGAGCCTTCGATTTCGGCGAGCACCTTCTCGGGCTCCATCGTCAGCGCCCTGCGCAGCTGCTCGTAGCCGCCGCGCCGCTCGTAGACCGCGCGCGTCGCGAGTCCCGGCTCGTCGATGTCCGCGAACAGCAGCATCCGCCGGCTCATCGCTGCTCCCCCTGAGGCGCTTCGATCATCTGCACAGGGACGGCATTCTGCACTGGATGCTCCGGGAATTGTTGCGAGTTGGCTTCAGGGTCGGCGACGAGGCGTCTCGCGAGCTGCTTCTCAGGCAGCACCGCACGCCCTGCACGCACGTCGTCGAGCAGCGGCTGTACGTCTGAGCGCTCGAGCGGGCCGACGTAGACGCCGTCGACCGAGGCCATCGGCGCGATGTCGCAGGCGCCAAGGCACTCGAAGGTGCGCACGTTGAATTCAGGATCGTCTCCTGCGGCTTTCACGAAGTCCTCGAAGAGCTCGTCGGCGCCGCGCAGCGAGCAGGAGATGTTCGTGCAGACATAGACGGAGTGGCGGCCAACGGGCGAGGTCTCGAGCATGTCGTAGAAGGTCGCGACGGCGGCGAGCGAGGCGGGTGTGACCTGCATCACGCAGGCGACCTGTTCGATCGCCTCGGGCGAGCACCAGCCGTGCAGCCGCTGTGCAGCGGCAAGCGCCGGCAGCGCCGCAGAGGTCGGGTCCGGATAGAGCCGCATGTGCCCCTCGATCTCGGCCCGCAGCGCCTGCGGCATCTCAACGCTCTGCGGGTCGGGGATCTCCGCGGGGCCCTTCGTGACGTCCGCGGCGTCGTCCCAGCCCGAGCCGGTGCTCGGCGTCCTCTCCGGGGTCGCGCTCATCTGTCGATGCCCCCGAGGATCGGGTCCAACATCGCGAGCGTCGCGATCAGGTCGGCGATGTAGGAGCCCTCGGCCATCGCTGAGAGCGCCTGCAGGTTGACGAAGCTCGGGTCGCGCATGTGCACGCGCGCGGGCTTGGAGGAGCCATCGGAGCGCACGAAGCAGCCAAGCTCGCCGCGCGGGGACTCGATCGGGCTGTAGACCTCGCCTGGCGGCACGCGCATGCCCTCGGTCACGAGCTTGAAGTGGTGGATCAGCGCCTCCATCGAGGTCGCAAGCTCATGTCGCGGTGGCAGCGCGATCTTGCGATCGGTCGTGATGTAGGGGCCCTCGGGCAGGCCGTCGAGCGCCTGGTCGATGATCTTCACCGACTCGTAGATCTCCGCGATGCGCACCGCGAAGCGGTCGAAGTTGTCGCCGACTGTGCCTACGGGGATCTTGAAGTCGAAGTGATCGTAGGAGGAGTAGGGGGCGGCCTTGCGCAGGTCCCAGGGGTTGCCAGCGGAGCGCAGCAGCGGTCCAGTCACGCCGTAGGAGAGCAGCGTCTCAGCGTCGAGCGCGCAGGTGCCGCGCAGGCGCTGCAGCACGATCTCGTTGCTGTGCAGCAGCGCGCTGTACTGGTCGGCGCGCGAGGGCATCGTCTTCGTGAACGCCTTCACCTTCTCGACGAAGCCGGCGGGGATGTCCTCGATCACGCCGCCGACCTGGAAGTAGCGCGTGTGCATGCGCTGGCCCGAAGACATCTCGAAGAGGTCGAGGATCTGCTCGCGCTCCCTGAAGCAGTACCAGAACATCGAGATCGCGCCGAGGTCGAGCGCCGAGGTCCCAAGCCAGACGAGGTGGGACATGATCCGGTTCAGCTCGAGGTGGATCACCCTCAGATACTGCGCCCTCGTCGGCACCTCGACCTGCGCGAGCCGCTCGACCGCCATGCAGAAGGCCATCGCGTTGAAGTAGTAGGAGAGGTAGTCCATCCGCTCCAGGACGGGGATCACCTTCCAGTAGGCCTTGTCCTCAGCGGTCTTTTCGATGCCGGTGTGGACGTAGCCGATCACCGGCTTGATCTCGCGCACGACCTCGCCCTGGAGCGTGACGAGCAGCCGCAGCACCCCGTGCGTGGCGGGGTGGTGCGGACCCATGTTGAGCGTGAGCAGCTCCTGCGTCTCGTGCCCGCCGCCCCAGCCCGCGAGCTGGTCCTCGACCGGCGAGAGCGTGAGGCTCTCCTCCATCTGTCGGTAGCTGGACTTAGCTGACATCGTTGAAGGTGAAGAGAACGGGTTCGCCGCCGACGGGGAAGTCGCGGCGCTGGGGGTGGCCCTCGTAGTCCTCGGGCATGAGGATGCGGCGCAGGTCCGGGTGGCCCTCGAAGATCACGCCGAACATGTCGTAGACCTCGCGCTCCTGGTGGTTGGCCGTCGGCCAGGCGGGGGCGACGGAGGGCACCTGCGGGGCGTCGGTCGAGACGCGCGTCGTGACGGTGATGCGGTCGACGTTCTGCATGTCGAGCATCTCGTAGTGGACGCCGAGGCGCGGCTCGTCCGGGTAGTAGTCGACGCCGTGCACGCTGGCAAGAAAGGCGTAGCCACGCTCGCGCAGCCGCGCGAGCGTCGTCGCAACGGTCTGCGGCGCGACGGCCAGGGCGGCCTTCTCACGGAAGAAGCTCGTCTCGAGCACGCCCTGCTCGCCGATCTCGGGGTCGGCGCGCAGCTCTCGGGCGATCAGCTCCAGCTCGGTTGCGTCAGGCACCGGCTGGCTTCTCCTCGGTGCCGACCGCGTCGTAGCGGCTGCGCCAGCTCATGTCCGGGTCCTCCTGGACCATCTTGCGCAGCTTCAGGACGCCGTGCATCAGGGCCTCCGGGCGTGGCGGGCAGCCGGGGACGTGCACGTCGATCGGCATGAACTTGTCCGCGGGCACGAGCGCGTAGTTGTTGAACACGCCCATCGAGGAGCAGCACGCGCCCATCGAGATCGCCCACTTCGGCTCGAGCATCTGGTCGTAGATGCGGCGCACGATCGGCGCCATCTTGATCGAGACTCTGCCGGAGAGGATCAGCAGGTCGGCTTGGCGCGGTGAGGCGCGGAACGCCTCGTAGCCGAAGCGCGCGACGTCGACGCGTGCCGCGACGATCGACATCATCTCGATCGCACAGCAGGCGAGCCCGAAGGTCGCTGGGAAGAAGGCGTTCGAGCGAGCCCATGCCACCGCCTTGTCCAAGGTGGTCGTCATCACCCGCTCGGCGACGTGTCGTTCCAGCTCCTGCTCGGACATACGGCCCGTGTCGAGCACGCCGCGATCCATGTGGGCGCCCGGGTTCGGACCCTCGATCTCGGCGCCGCGCAGCAGCTTCTGCGAGCTCAGCCCGCGCACGCGCAGTGCGTCGGGATCGACCGGCTCGCCCACTGGCTGGACGCCAAGCAGCTCGCGCTTCACTTCCATTGCAATGCCCCCCTGCGCCAGACGTAGACGAAGGCGACGAGCAGCAGCACGATGAAGACGATCGTCTCCGTCAGCGCGAAGCTGCCGTACGCCCGTAGCTCCACCGCGATCGGGTAGAGGAAGACGACCTCGATGTCGAACAGGATGAAGAGCATCGCGATCAAGTAGAAGCTGATCCCGAAGCGCATCTCGCGCGTGACCTCAGATGGCAGGCCACACTCATAGGGGTCCTGCTTGCGAGCGACCGCTCGGCGCGGACCGATGACAGAGTTCAACGCCGCAAATGCGCCACCAACGGCGCCCCCCAGGACCAGGAAGACGATTGCCGGTAGATAGCTGCGCAGCACCGCGCTGTTATATCACCCTTGTGCGAGGCTGTTACATAGTGACGATTGACGCGAGCAGCAGACGATGAAGGGGGCCCATCGATGACCGGCGCCTGGCGAGGCGCCTGTCGATGAACGAGGCTGTTGTCGCGGGCGCGCTCGCGCTCGCCGCCGTCAACCTCGTTCCGGGCCTGCTTGGCGCGTGGCGCTGGTACTACGATGGGGCGAGCAGAGCCTTCTGGGTCGCGCTCAGGATCGGCCAGGCATGCGCGGTGCTGTTCGCGCTCGCGGTCGGCGTGCTCGCGCTCACGGGATCCACCTCCAGCGAACGTCTCTTCTACCTCTATGCGCTGCTGCCGCTCGCCGTCTCGTTCGTAGCCGAGCAGCTGCGCGTCATCTCGGCGCAGACGATTCTCGAGCGGCAGGGGCTAGCTGACGCTCAGGCGGTCGGCGGGCTGCCGCAGGCCGAGCAGCATGAGCTCGTCGCGAGCATCGTCAGGCGCGAGATGGGCGTGATGACGCTCGCCGCGCTGGTCGTCGTGTTCCTCGCTCTGCGCGCGGCCGCGACCGCTCACGGGTTCTGATCGGTATATTCCGCCCGCATGAAGCCCGTCGCAAAGATCCTCGCCTCCGGCATCGCAGCGCTCGCCACCGCGACCGCGCTTGGCGCCTGTGGCACGGAGGGAATCCAGCTCGCGAAGACCAACCCCAACTACAAGGGCGCAGAAATCTTCCGCGACCACTGCTCTGGCTGCCATTCGCTTGCGGTCGTCGGCGCCCAGGGGTCGGCCTACAGCGTTCAGGACCGTGTGAGGACGAACGCTCCGAACTTCAACTACCGCAAGGAGACCGTCGCGCAGGTGCTCTACGCGCTGCGCAATGGCGGCTTCTCCGGTGAGATCATGCCCGAGAACATCGTCGTCGGCAACGAAGCCCAGAAGGTCGCCGAATTCCTCTCGAAGTACTCGGGTCTCGAAGCGCCGAAACAGCTGGGCGAAGACGTCAAGTAGGGCCGCCCGCGGCGGGGGAGTGCCCAGATGCTCGACCTCAAGCTGATCCGCAATGACCCTGAGCGGGTGAAGCAGGCGCTTGCGCGCCGCGATCCGCAGCTCAGCGCGCTCGTCGAAGAGATCGTCGCCCTCGACGAGCAGTGGCGCGCCGCGACCGCGAGCGCAGAGAGCCTGCGCGCAAAGCAGAAGCAGGACTCCGAGCAGGTGGCGGCGGGCAAGCGCGCTGGCGACGACGTCAGCGGTCTGCTCGACGCGATCAAGCAGACGAGCGCGGACGTGAAGACGCTGACCGCTCAGGCAGGCGCCGCCGAGGAGCGCCTTCAGAGCGAGCTCGCGCGCCTGCCCAACCTGCCTGACCCGACCGCCGCCGCTGGCCCTGAGGACGAGGTCGTGAGGCTTGTCGGCGAGCCGCCAAAGCTCGACTTCGAGCCACGCGACCATCTCGAGCTCGCTGGGCGGCTGATCGACATGGACGCCGGCGCGAGGCTCTCTGGCGCGCGCTTCGCCTACCTGAGGGGCGATCTGGTCATGCTCGAGCTCGCGCTTGTGCGCTATGTCCTGGAGAAGCTCGCTGGCTACGGCTTCGAACCGATCATCCCGCCTGTGCTCGTGCGCGAGCGCGCGCTCTATGGCACTGGCTTCCTGCCTGACACAGAGCAGCAGATCTACAGGCTCGCCGACGACGATCTCTACCTCGTTGGCACCTCTGAGGTCGCGCTTGCCTCGTTGCACGACGGCGAGCTGATCGAGGCGCAACGGCTGCCGCTGCGCTACGCGGGCTTCTCTCCCTGTTTCCGCCGCGAGGCGGGCGCCGCCGGCAAGGACACGCGCGGGATCTTCAGGGTGCACCAGTTCGACAAGGTGGAGATGTTCAGCTTCGTCCCCCCTGAGGACAGTGCCTCAGAGCACGAGCGGATCCTCTCGATCGAGGAAGAGATCCTCAGCGAGCTCGAGCTGCCCTACCGCGTGCTCAACATCGCCGTGAACGACCTTGGCTCCTCGGCCGCGAAGAAGTACGACTGCGAGGCGTGGCTGCCCGGCCAGGGCCGCTACCGCGAGCTGACCTCGTGCTCGAACACGACCGATTACCAGGCGCGACGTCTGCAGATCCGGATGCGCAGGGAGGGCGTCGGCGGCGGTGGCGAGGCGGGCGGCGGCGAGGCCGCGGGCTCAGACGCGGGCGGCCGCGGCCGCGGCTCCGGCGGCCGCCGCGAGAACGAGACGCTGCATACGCTGAACGGCACTGCCGTCGCCGTCGGGCGCACGATCGTCGCGCTGCTGGAGAACGGGCAGCGCGCGGATGGGTCCGTGCAGTTGCCCGAGCGGCTCGTTGCGTACGGGGCGCCGCGGGAGTTGGCGGCGGCCGTCTAAGCGTTTGGCGACCGTCCAACGCCGCCGGCAGACCGAGCGACGAAGGCGGGTGTGATGGGCGGGTCTTGTCGCTAGCGACATCGGCGATTGCAGCTCCTGTCGCGGCGTGTCATCGAACATCCGTCTGCTGACACTTGACGGTTCCGTTTGGCTCTCTAGGATCCCAATAATTAGGGTCTAATAACGCGGCATAGATTAGAGGTGGGGCATGCTGGGGGAGCGAAGCGGTGGGTTGCTGGCGGGTTCGACACGAGCGCGGCAGGGATGGGTCGTTCTGGTGGCCTGGGCCTCGACGTGTGTCACGGTCGCCTTCTTGGCATTGGCCTTGGGTGCCCCGTCTGCGGCGGGAGAAACGCTCTGCACTGATACTTGGGTAGGGCCGTCAAAAGGCACATGGCAGACGGCGTCGGACTGGTCGAGTGGCAGCGTTCCTACGTCGAGCGGCGTTGCCTGCATTGGGGCAGGCAAGGTCGTGGAAGCAACGTCTGGGACCAAAAGCGTTGGCGTAGTCCAGGGTGAAGGCACATTAGCGATTGCAAACGCTGCGACGCTGGAACTGACGAGCGGTCTCGAAGTATCAACGATCAATGCACTGTCTCTCAGCAACGGTACATTGACGGGAGTCGGTACCTTGGTAATCACAGGCTCGCTGTCTTGGGAAGGCACGATGAGTGGTTCGGGCTCTACTATCCTGAGCCCTGGTGCCTCGGGTGTCCAGAAAGCAACCGCGCGCCTGAGTGAAAGGCAGTTTGTCAACGAAGGTGAATACTCGCTCATCGGCGAAGCCCACTTACAAGAGCAGGCAGGGGCAACATTCACGAACGTCGGCACCTTTCTGGCAAACAGCTCGTCCTCGGATCTGAAGAATGGAGAAGTTGGCGCATCGCCGACATTTGTCAATGCCGGTATCTTCAAGAAAACGTCGGGAGCGGAAACATGGCTCTACGTACCCTTTATCAATAAAGGTAGCGTCGAAGTAGAATCCGGGTCTTTGACTTTAGAGGGTGGGGGTTCATCGGATGCTGCAGCCAGTTGGACGGTCGATGAAACCGGGTTCATAAAGTTCATTACACACGGGTTCTCATTCGATGGTGGTCGCTTCCATGGGGAACTAAACGCAGGGAGCATGCAAAGCGGCAATGTACTCAGCGTGGAAGGCCTAGCGGCGGCCCCGTCGACGATTAATATATCCGAAGGATCAGCAACGCTGACCGTACCCAAAGGCACCCTAACCGTGCCTCAATTGACTTTGAACACTGGCACCTTGACGGGGGCTGGCACGGTAGTCGTCACCAGTGCTATGTCGGGAGGGGCGGGGAAGATGAGCGGGTCGGGTTCAACGGTGTTGCGTCCCGCGGTGTCATACGCCCAGAATTGGACAACAATGCGCCTCAGTGAAAGAACACTAGTCAGCGAAGGTGAATATTCACTGATCAACGAAGCCGAGTTACAAGAGCAGGAAGGCGCCAAGTTTGAGAACAAGGGCACATTTTTGGTTAATAGCCAAATCGTCACCGACGTCGAGAATCGCGAAATTGGCGCAGAGCCAACGTTTGTCAACAACGGCATCGTCAAGAAGACTGGCGGCTTTATCAGCGCAGGCATACAGCCACTATTTTATAATTACGGACGCATTAGCGCATCGTACGGCAAAATAGACATCGACCACCCATTTGAGCCGGCGGGCCGGACTCGCTACGGTGCTTCGAACCACTCCATGAAAAAAGCGCGACGGGCAACTTGTGGCGATCCCGTTGAATGTCTGACTGGCAACCTCTACGAGTCTCAGGCGGATATTGCGGTGGGCGGTAGCGGGGTTGGCTTGGAACTCACGCGCTCTTACAACGCGCAAGCCGCTGCTGCGGGCGAACACGGATCGTTTGGCTATGGGTGGAGTAGTTCCTTTAGTGATCACCTGGTAGCCAACCCCGGCGAACACTCGATCACGGTCGTACAGGCTAACGGCAGCACAGTCTCATTCATCGAAGAAGACGGTTCTCTGCGCCCGCCGGCATGGTCGCAGGACAAGCTGACGGGCGATAGCGAAGAAGGCTATGTTCTAACTCTAGCCAACCAAATCGTTTATCGTTTTGCAGGGTCAGGGCGTCTCGAAAGCGTTACGGAACGCAACGGGAATGCGACATCGCTCGTCTACAACGGAGCGGGCGAGCTCGCGGCGATCACGGGGTCGGCTGGACGAACGATCACACTTGGTTACAACGCCGAAAAACTGGTGACGAGTGCCACGGGCCCCATGGGCCATGTCGTCAAATACGGCTACGAAAGCGGCAAGCTCGCCAGCGTGACCATGCCCGGCGAATCCAGTCCACGATGGCGATTCATATACGACTCATCCCACCGCATGACGAGCATGATCAATGGGCTCGGCGGCGAAACAACTAACACATACAACAGCGCTAGCCAGGTCACCTCTCAAAAAGACCCAGCGGGCAACGTCCTGAAATGGGAATACGAAGCATTCAACACCAAGATCACCGATGAAGCTACCGGGAGCGTCACGGTCGATGAATACGACAGTAACGATGATCTGACGGCGGTGACGCACGGATACGGTACTGGGGAAGAAAGCACTCAGAGCTTGACTTATGACGAAGCCGGCGACACGTTGAGCGAAACCGACGGCGACGGTAATACGACCACCTACGAATACAACGCTGCGAGCGACAAGATCAAGGAAATCGATCCCGAAGGACACGAAACCAGTTGGACCTACAACGCTGAGCATGACGTGACCTCTGAAACGCTGCCCAGCGGAGAGACGACGAGCACCGAATACGACGCACACGGCAATCCGATCAAGATTTCGCGGCCAGGCCCGGGCGAAACTACGCAGACGACACGCTACGAATACGATTCGGATGGTGACTTGATTTCGATGACCGACCCTCTGGGCCACGAATGGCACTACGGCTACGACGAAGCCGGCGAGCAGACCAGCGAAACCGATCCTGAAGGCGATGAGACGACGTGGGGCTATGACGAAGATGGCCTACTGACATCGGAAGTCAAGCCCCGTGGGAATGTCGAAGGCGCCGAACCGTCGGCTTATACGACCACGATCGAACGAGACGAACGTGGGCGGCCCGTCAAGATCACCGGTCCTGAAGGCGAAGAAGCAGGCTACGAATACGACGCAGAAGGCGACGTCACTGCAGCCACTGACGCTGACGAACACACAACTCGGACGACCTATAACACTGAAGGCAAGCCAGTCAAGGAAACGCTTCCTGGCGGTGCGAGCAGTGAAACCGAATACAACGCACTCGGCGAAGTGGTCGCGCAGATCAACGCTGACAAAGAGGCTACCCACTACGTACACAACCTGCTCGGCTTGGTCAGTGAAGTGGTCGAACCGCTCGAACGCACGACGACCAAGACATACGACGTCGACGGCGCACTGCACACCATCACTACCCCCGAAGGTCAGACGGCGACCTATGCCTACGATCGTGACGGGCAGCTTGAAAGCGTCTCCTACTCTGAAGGAGGCACACACGAAGTCAACTATGCATACAACCCGAACGGACAAGTTACGAGTAGGGTCGACGGTACTGGTACTAGTAGCTATCACTACGATCAGCTAGGCCGCCTAACCGAAACCGTCGATGGGCACGGCGGCAAAGTCACCTACGCCTACAACCTCGCCAATGAGGTCACACAGGTCACCTATCCGAATGGGAAGAGCGTCGAAGATGCCTACGACGATGCTGGACGAATGACCAGCGTAACTGATTGGCTCGGGCACACCAGCGCCTTCGCCTACGATCCCGACGGCGAGCAGGCCAGCACGGGCTTCCCCGAAGCCTCCGGCGAGGAAGACGCGTACGCCTACGATCGCGCCGGGCAGCTCACGGCGATACATATGCTCGAGCACGGCGAACCGCTCGCAACCCTAGCCTATGAACGAGGCCTCGACGGTAACGTCTCCAAGACCACGCAGACTGGTCTGCCCGGCCCGGAAACGACCGAATACGGCTACACCGAAGACGACCAGCTCAAGAGCGCCGGCGCAACCGAATACGAATACGACCCAGCTGGCAATCCGACCAAGCTCGGCTCAACCAGTGGCACCTTCAACGCTGCTGCCGAGCTCACCGAAAGCGATGGTACTATCTACGCTTACAACCAGTTGGGCGAGCGCACCAACGCCACCCCAACCGAAGGTCCAGCGACAAGCTATACCTACGACCAGGCTGGCAACCTCATCGCTGTCAGCCGGCCCGAAGAAGGCGTCACCAGCAAGATCGAAGACGCTTACACTTACGACGGCGAAGATACGCTAGCCACAGAAGCGATCAACGGCAAAGAACACCAGCTCACCTGGGAGCTCGTGACAGGCCTGTCACTGATTCTCAGCGACGGCACTACCAGCTACATCTATGGCCCCGAAAGCCAGCCAGTCGAGCAGATCACCGGTTCTGAAGGCGAAGAACGGGCGCAGTACCTGCACCACGACCAACAGGGCTCCACGCGTCTCATCACAAACGAAACAGGCGAAGTGGAAGGCGCATATACCTACACGTCCTACGGTGCTACTGAAACCCACACCGGCATGGCGACAACTCGCCTCGGCTACGACGCCCAGTACACAAGCCCCGACACCGGGCTCATCTACCTACGCGCACGCACCTACGATCCTGGCACGGCACAATTCCTCTCCGGCGATTCGCTAGCAGCCGTCACGGGAGAACCATACGATTACGCAGGTGACAATCCGGTCAACGCTGGCGATCCATCGGGACTCATAAAACTGCCTTCGTGGGAAGAGGTCGGCAATGCGATTGCCGGATGGGGGGACACGATCACTTTCGGTGCCACCAACTGGGTGCGCGAAGAGCTTGGCATCAACAATGTCAACTATTGCTCGAGCGCATACCAAGCTGGAAAATTTGCAGGCCTGGCGATAGGAGCGTTCATACCAGGCGAGGACGACGCTGAGCTCGGCGCTGTAGGCCTAGATGAGGGCGAGCTCGCTGCGACGCCCGAAGGGCGTACGCTTAGTGCTCACTATCTCAATGAGACGGGCCCCGTCAGGAACATTCCTGTAAGCGTGGTGGATGAGACAATCAACCACGCAACGGAGAGTACGGACCTAGGAGATAGGACAGTGTACTATGATGCTAAGAACAAAGTCACTGTTGTTCAAAGTAACACCACGGGCAAGATTATGAGTGCGCGTAAGGGCCAGCCATGAATGAGTCTTTTCCTTTCGTTGAAATCGCTAACGGCGTCATGTCTATCCATTTCATGGCTTCGAGCCCAGTGCGGTCGCTTACCGTATCATGTGTGATCGATTATTCAGACTTTGGGGATCTGGTTGGTATCGAGCTATTGGATTGGCGTCGCCAGCTTTCGGGCGGACAGCTGGATGTTCCTTCCTCATCGGGGCAGCTGCGATGGTCATATGACGATGAGATCGATGCATTGTATCTTCATACGTCCGACGCCCGCGGAGAGAACCAACAACGTACGACTGCCACAGTCCAGCTTGATGCTCTACGACGAGTGGTAGCTCTGACGCTGGTGTTGCCGACCCCTGTTACGCGCTAAGCCAGGATTGGTGAAGATGGTGAGGTTTCGTAGAAGGCACGGGTGAGGGAAGGCGGAACATCTTTGATGAGGCCCGTGGACAATGATCTAACTTCAAGGCGATCCCTGGCTACTGTCACGGTCTATAGTCGGACACTGTCCGAAGATGAGTTCAAGAAATTGATCCCGCTGACCCCTAGTGAATCATGGCAGAAGGGGACGCCACGTACACAGAATCCCAGCAACGTGCATCCCTATACGGGGATGACCTTCCGGTCGCGGTTACCGCGAAACGCGCCTCCCGAAGACCACCTCGCTGACGTGTTGACCCTAGTGGGTCCTGTCAAGCCGCAGCTGCGGGATTATGTCTCACGAGCGACGATCGAGGACCCGACGCTGAAAGCTCTCTATACGTCTCTCACGTTAGAAGCCGGCGATCACGCGCTCGGTTTGGATATTCCCACGAACGTACTGGCCGACCTCTCGGCGCTCGGTGGGGGTTTCGGAATAGAGTTCGAAGTGGTCTGTCAGTCAGACGACGGTGAAGATTGGCCGGAGTCGGGGACGAGCGGTCGTTGCTCCGGTCCAGCGGTTCACTATGGAATCGAACCAGCCGGTGCGAGCCAGACCGACTCGAACTCCATCACCTCGGTCAGCGTGTCGTAGTCGCGGTCGTAGTGCAGCACCGCGGCGCCGATTTGCTCGGCGGTGGCGGCGAGCAGATAGTCGACTATCGGCAGGCGGTGAGCACCATGAGCGCGTTGTGCAAGCAGTCGCATCGCATCCTCGGCAGCGTGGATATTGGAGCCGGTCAGCTGGGTGGTTCGCAGGGCGGAGAGTGCTTCCGCGAGGGCATCGAACTCGGCTCCGCCACGCGCGCTGAGGAGGATCTCCAGCCGGACCACGGGCGCGAGACGCAACCGGCCGGCTCTTAGCGCCTCTACCCAGCGCTCACACACCGTCGGATGCCCCGCGCGCGCCCACGCGGAGGTGTCGATGAGCAGGGGCAGATGCCCCCAAGGGTCTTCGCTATCGGTGTGGCCAGGCAAGCAGCTTGCCTTCGCGCATCGAGTTCCAATCCCATGGGGCGGTCTCAGGGTGCTCGAAATGCGAGGCCAAGCGCTCGATCAGCTCTTGTCGCCGCGGTTCGCCGATTGGCTCCTCGGCAATGTGCCGTGCGCCCACGATCGCCAGTTCGCGCACCTGCTGGGAGCGCGGCAGGCCAGGGCGCAGATGTGGAGCGGCGGCACGCAGGGCGCGCCTGAGCTCAGGGTCCTCACTCACTTGAATGCGCGGATGCGATGTTGCCATCGGGGCAGTGTACCACCGATGTGTCACCGCCTTTGCCACCGGTCTAGACACTGATGGACTCCGCCGGATCCCTGTGTGTGACTTCCCTGTGTCCCGAACTGGTCCAGCCGGTGCCGCGTCTATTTGACCTCGAACTGCAGGGTGCTCGCGTGCCCACCCGCGGGCGTCAGCGTCAGCCTGTACTCGCCCGTCGAGAGCTTGCCCTCGTCGTAGAGATGGCCTTTGTCGGCGCCGCGGTTGGCCGTGAGCGAGATCGAGCTCATCGGGTGCCAACTGCTGACCACGCCATGATGCAGCTCGCGCTCCAGCTGGAAGCGGACGTTCGACTTCGCGCTCAGCGTGAACGTGAAGCTCACCTTGGAGGCCGACGGATGGCCATGCTCGAGCAGGCTCTTCGCGCTGTGCGTCAGCGCGAGCTTGGAGATGTGGACGGCTCCGCCGCCCTTGCTATGGCTCCTGCCTGCGGCGGCGCGCGCTTCGGCTTCCGCTTCGGCTTCGTATTCTTCTTCGGCTTCTTCCGCTTCTTCCAGTTCTTCCAGTTCTTCCAGTTCTTCTTCGGCTTCGGTCTCTTCTTCTTCTTCCCCTTCGGCTTCTTCTTCACCCGCTTCGGCGGCTGTCGCCGCCGGTTCTTCTTCGGGTTTGAGCACGTTGGGCACGGTGATCGAGATCGCTGGCTTGGCAGCGGCGGCCACGGCGCTCGCGATGCCGAGAGGCGCGAGCAGTAGCATCGCAGCGAGCACGATCAGCGTGCGCGCAACGAGCTTCCGCGCGGAACGAGGAGAGATCTGCATGACAGCCGCATCGACGCTCGCCCCCGCGAGCTTGAGCAATCGCTCCCCGCATTGGACTGCGAGCCTGGACGCCGGCTCGCGCACCGGGAATCGGGCCTGGGGACCGTCGTTAGGCGGACGATTGCTCCAAGCCGGCCAGCAATCGCTCCCACGCTCGCCAGGTTAGGCTGAGCGAGTGGCCAACCCCCTTGGCTTTCTGTTCTCGACCGAGCCGCCCTCGCGGCGGGTCGGCGTCGTACTCGCGATCGTCGCGGTTGCGCTCTGCACGCTGATCGTCTACCCGCTGAAGCACATAGCGCCTGTTGTCTCGCTGAGCGTTGTCTACCTGCCCGCGGTGCTGCTCGTCTCCGCAAGCTGGGGCGGCTGGCTCGGGGCCGTCACAGCCGTCCTCAGCGCGGCGGCCTTCAACTTCTTCCAGCTGTCGCCGACGGGCGAGTTCACGCTGAGGAACGCCGACAACTGGGTGGCGCTCGCCGCCTTCCTGCTCGTCGCCTGGCTCGTCAGCTCGGTCGCAGAGGTCACGCGCGCTCGGGCGCGCGAGGCGGGCGAACGCAGGCGCGAGGCCGACCTTGCCGCTGAGATGGCGCGTCTGCTCCTACGTGGCACGCCGCTCTCGATCGATCTGCCAACGGCGGCGGCCCGCATGGCCCAGGCGCTTGGGCTCTCCTCCGTCTCGATCGAGCTCGATGCGGTCGAGGGCGACGAACGCAGGCTCGCCTTCCCGTTGCGTGAGGGTACTCACAGGATCGGCACCGTGGTCGTGTCCGCTGACGCGCCAGAGGAGCGTCTGCGGCGTCTGCAGGAGCGCGTCGTGCCGGCGCTGGAGGCGCTGCTGAGCGCTGCGCTGGAGCGCGAAGCGCTGCTCGGCGACGTCGTGGAGACCGCCGCGCTGCGACGCGCTGACGTCGTGAAGACGGCCCTGCTGCGCTCGGTCTCGCACGATCTGCGCTCGCCGCTGACCGCGATCGCGGCCGCAGGCGAGGCGCTGGGCTCTTCCACAATCTCCGACCAGGAGCGTGTCGAGATGGCGGCGGTGATCGTGCAGGAGGCGAAGCGCCTCTCACGGCTGGTCGACAACCTGCTCGACCTGTCCAGGCTGGAGGCGGGCGTAGCCCAGCCACGCGCCGAGCTCAACTCGCTGGAGGACGTGATCCGGGCGGCGCTGGGCGAGACGTTGAAAGGCGCCGACTTCGACCTCGCGATCGCGAGAGAGATGCCGCTCTTGAGGATCGATCCCGTCCAGATGGAGCGTGCCTTCGTGAACGTCTTCGAGAACGCCTCACGACACTCAGGCGGGCACCCCGTCTCGGTGCGCGCCCGCGTCGTGCGGGCGCTTGCAGGCGAGACGGCGGCCGAGCGCATCGTCGTGCGTGTCGTCGATCGTGGCCCCGGGATCCCACCTGCCCAGCTGGAGCGGGTCTTCGAACCCTTCTACCGCGCTGGCACCCCAGATGGCGAACACCGCGGCTCTGGACTCGGCCTTGCGATCGCGCGGGGTTTCACCGAGGCGAACGCCGGCACGCTGCACGTGGAGTCGCTGCCAGGCCAGGGCACGAGCTTCGTGTTCGAGCTGCCGCTGCGCGGGCCCGCGAGCGCCGAGCCGGGTCCGGCTTTGGCCGCAGCAGACGACGGAGGCGGCGCGGCGGCGTGAGCGCGGCCGCCGAGAGCCAGGCGCCGGCGCGGCGCGTGCTCGTCGTCGACGACGAGCCGCAGATCCTCAGGGCGCTGCGCGTCGTGCTGCGCGAGGCGGGCTTCGAGGTCGTGCCGGCCGCGAGCGGCACGGAGGCGCTCGATCGCGCCTCGGTGCGACCCCCTGAGGCGGCGATCGTCGACCTGATGCTGCCTGACATGGACGGCGTGCAGGTGACCGAGAGCCTGCGCCAGTGGACGAAGATGCCGATCCTCGTGCTCTCCGCCGTCGGCGAGGAGGACGAGAAGGTGCGGGCGCTGCAGGCGGGCGCCGACGACTACATCACCAAGCCGTTCGGCGCGCGCGAGCTCGTCGCGCGTCTGGAGGCGGCGCTGCGCAGGGTCGGCGGCGGCGATGAGCAGCCGGTGATCCAGGCTGGCGATCTGGAGATAGACCTTGCCGCGCGCGCGGTGCGCAGCGCAGGCGAGACCGTTCACCTCACGCCGATCGAGTTCGACCTGTTGCGCGTGCTCTCGCTCAACCGCGGCCGGTTGATGACGCACAGGGCGCTGCTCGTCGAGGTCTGGGGTCCGGAATACGTCGACGATGTGCAGCCGCTGCGCACGCACATCGCGCGCCTGCGCTCGAAGATCGAGCCCGAGGGAACGGTGCCGCGTTACATAGTGACTGACCCTGGTGTCGGTTACCGCTTTGCCGCATAGCGATTCGGCTGTCGGTCTCGCGCTGGCCACGATGCGATTTCCACCTGCTCAAGCGGCCTCTGAGGACGGATCTGCGAGGGCAAGCACCGCGATTCGCTTGCTCGCGTCGAGGTTCGTCACCGCGCTGAGGACCGCCTCATGCGCTTGCGGCGAGGCGATGTAGAGCACTCCCGCGACGAGCTCGCAGCGGCTCCAGGCGCGGCAGATCGCCTCCAGACGCTTCGCGGACTTCACCGTCAGCTCGATCTCGACGGCGATCGGGCGCTTCCAAGCGCGCTGCTGCCTACGCCTGCTGTCATAGCTGCCATTGCGCTCGTCGTCCTCGTCGAGCTCCCCGCTTGACGCTCTCGGCCAGAGCACGAGGTCAGGCCTGTGGCGCACTTCGCGCCCTTGCTCATCGAAGTCGAGCGTCGCGCTTGCCAGCGCTTTTCCGATGCGACGCTCGTCTCGGCGCAGCTCGCGCTCGCCGGCGAGCCGATGTTCGCCGCAGCGCAGTTCGAGGACTGCGGCGGCCGTTGCGCAGGCGATCAGATGTGCCGCGCTGCCTGTGCTCACGGTGCAGGGTGCAAGCTCGTGCGCCTGAGACGCCTTCGCGCCCGCTTGCGTCGCCGTGTAGAGCGTCGGAGCGTGAGCGAGCGGCTTGCTCTTTGAGAGCCGCCCCGCCTTCACCGCGCCGCCGAGCATCGAGCTCGCGACGTTCGTTGAGACCCCGCAGCGCAGCGCCAGCGCCTCGGCGGTGATCGCACCGAGGCGCGCAGCCCACTGCACGACTGCCAGCCGCTGCTGCTGTGGCGGCAGCGCCTTCAGCTCGAGCACCGGCTCCGGCGAGCCTGCGAGAGCGAGCGCCGCTTCGCTTGCGAGCTGCTCTGTGCGCCTTGACGAATCCGAGAGGGGCATCTCTCTCTTATCCGACTGGCCTTCGCAAACGGGACAGGTGCAGCCGCGAACGCCGTCACGAAATCTTTATACGCGTGCCTGGCATCGTCATGCGGCCGTGACGCGCGCTGTCGCATAGTGGCAGCCATGACCGCTATCGCCGCAGTGTTGGGAATCCATGGGGACGTCCTTGGCGTCTTTCTCGGCATCGTCTCCTTCGTCGTCCTGCTGCTGATCCTCGAGGCGATCGACCGGATATGAGCGGCTCAGATGTATTTGGCCTGATCGTCTCCGTGATCGTTCTGATCTACCTGCTCTACGCGCTCGTGCGGGGCGAGCGCTTCTGAGGTAATGCGATGACGTTCGCCGGTTGGGCAGAGATAGTCGCCTTCGTCGTCGTGCTGGTCGCACTCGCGATCCCGCTTGGCAACTACATGGCGCGCGTCTACACAGGGCAGGACGTGCTCCTCAGCAGGATCTTCGGCCCGGTCGAGCGTGGCATCTACAGGGTCATGCGCGTCGACGCCAGGCGCGAGATGGACTGGAAGGCCTGGGCGCGCAGCATCATCGTCTTCTCGCTCGTCGGCTGGCTGCTGCTCTATCTGATCCTGCGCACGCAGTCGATTCACCCACTTGGCTCGGCTGGCGGGGTGAAATTCGCCTCCGCTCCCTGGGACGTGACGTTCAACACCGTCTCCTCGTTCCTCACCAACACGAACTGGCAGTACTACGCAGGCGAGACGACGATGACCTACGTCAGCCAGATGGTGGGGCTGGCGGTGCAGAACTTCGTCTCCGCCGCGATTGGCATCGTCGTCGCGGTCGCTCTGATCAGGGGCATCGTCAGCCGCACGCAGGGCGGCGGCAGCCTTGGCAACTTCTGGCAGGACATGGTCCGCACGATCCTCTACGTGCTGCTGCCGATCTCCTTCGTCGCGGCGCTCGTGCTCATCTCGCAGGGCGTGATCCAGGACTTCAGCCACTCGCTCTCGGCGACGGGCCTCACCGGCCTGCATCAGACGATCGCCCAGGGCCCTGTCGCCTCGCAGGAGGCGATCAAGGACCTTGGCACCAATGGTGGCGGTTTCTTCAACGTCAACTCCGCGCACCCGTATGAGAATCCGAACGGGTTCACCAACTTCGTCGAGATGCTGCTCGTGCTCGTGATCCCGGCGGCGCTCGTCTTCGCCTACGGCAAGATGGCGGGCAACCGCCGTCAGGGCTACGCGATCTTCGCGACGATGCTGATCATGTTCGTGGGCGCGGTGACCGTCGCCTACATCGCCGAGGCGCACGGCTCGCCCGCCCAGCACGCCGCGGGCTTGCACACCGCGGTGCGCGCAGGCACCACCGGCGGCAACATGGAAGGCAAGGAGCAGCGCTTCGGCGTCGCGGGCTCGGCCCTCTTCGATGTCGTCACGACCGTCACCTCGTGCGGCGCGGTCAACAGCGCGCTGGAGTCCTACACGGGGATCGGCGGGGCCGTGCCCTTCGCGAACCTCTCCGCGAGTGAGGTTATTTTTGGGGGGGTTGGCACGGGTCTCTATTCGATGTTGCTCTACGTGCTGCTCGCGGTCTTCATCGGCGGACTCATGGTTGGGCGCACGCCTGAACTGCTTGGCAAGAAGATCGAGGCGAAGGAGATGAAGCTCGTCGCGCTCGGCCTGCTGATAACGCCGCTCTCGGCGCTGTTCACCACGGCGATGGCCACTGCCTCAGCCGCCGGCCGCGCCTCGATCTCCTCGGGCGGCGTTGGGCCGCAGGGCTTCTCGGAGACCTTCTACGCCTATCTCTCGCAAGCGAACAACAACGGCTCGGCGTTCGCGGGCTATACCGGCTATGTCAATGAATTGGGCAACCTCGGTGAGCACACCTCCTACCGCTTCGCCGATCTGCTTGGCGCCTTCGACATGATGTTCGCGCGCTACGTGCCGATCCTCTTCGCGCTCGCGGTCGCGGGCGCGCTCGTCGGCAAGCGCGTCAGCCCCGCTGGCCTTGGCACGATGCGAACCGACAACGGCACCTTCGTCGTGCTCTTGATCGGCGTGATCGTGCTCGTCGGCGCGCTCACCTTCTTCCCAGCCCTGCTGCTTGGCCCGATCGTGCAGGGCCTGACGGGACACCTCTACTGATGCGCTCCAAAAGCACTTCCTCCTACCTGCGGCGCGAGATCGTCACCTCCGTGATCGCGATGCTGCTGTTCACCGTTCTGCTTGGGGTCCTCTATCCGCTTGCGGTCACCGGCGTCGGCCAGGTGCTCTTCCCTGGGGCCGCGAACGGCTCGCAGGTGCGCGTCAACGGCAGGCTCGTCGGCTCGAAGCTGATTGGGCAGCAGTTCTCCGAAGTCGTGATCGGCAAGAACGGCAAGCCAGAGGAAGAAGCAGGCGAACTGGTCACCAAGCCCGACCCCAGCTACTTCCAGAGCCGTCCCTCCGCGACGGAGCCCGCCTACAACGCGGCGGCGAGCACTTTCTCCAACCTTGGCCCGAACGACAAGATCACAGAGGAAGAGGACGCCGCACGGATCGAGGAATACCTTGCGCTGAACAAGCCATATGACCCGAGCCTCACGGTTGCGAAGATCCCCGTCGACGCGGTCAACACCTCCGCCTCCGGGCTCGACCCCGAAATCTCGGTCGCCAACGCCGAGATCCAGGCGCACAGGGTCGCGGCGGTGCGCCACCTCTCGCTCAGCAAGGTGCTCGCGCTCGTCGTCAAGCACACGAAATCGCGCGAGCTCGGGGTGCTTGGCGAACCGGGTGTGAACGTGCTCGAGCTCAACCTCGCACTGGACGAAGCGACGAAAGGCAGCTGATGTCAACTCCGCCATCGTCTGAGCGCAAGTCGGCCTCCGTCTTCCAGCCGGAGATCGTGCGCAGGGCGCTGCTCGACAGCCTGCTCAAGCTCGATCCCAGGGTGCAGATTCGCAACCCCGTGATGTTCGTCGTCGAGATCGGCGCGGTCATCACCACGGTCGCGTGGCTGATCCAGGTCGGCGGCGGCGAATCGCTTGGCGGCGGACATGAGCCTGCCTGGTTCACCTTCACGGTGACGATCTGGCTCTGGCTCACCGTCGTCTTCGCGAACATCGCCGAGGCCTTCGCGGAGGGACGTGGGCGCGCGCAGGCGGACACGCTGCGCTCGATGCGCAAGGAGACGATCGCGAAGCTCGCGGACGGCTCGACGAAGTCCGCGACGGAGCTGCAGCGCGGTGACGTCGTCAACGTCGAGGCGGGCGAGCTGATCCCAGGCGACGGCACGGTGATCGAGGGCATCGCGATGGTCGACGAGTCCGCGATCACGGGCGAGTCTGCGCCGGTGATCAGGGAGTCGGGCGGCGACCGCTCGGCGGTCACGGGCGGCACGCGCGTCACCTCGGATCGGATCGTCGTCGAGATCACACAGGAGCCAGGCAAGTCCTTCCTCGATCGCATGATCGCGCTCGTCGAGGGGGCGGAGCGGCGCAAGACGCCGAACGAGGTCGCGCTTGGCATCCTGCTCGCGGGCCTCACGCTGATCTTCGTGGTGGTGGTCGCGACGTTGCGGCCGTTTGGTCTCTTCACCCACACCGACATCTCAGAGACGACGCTGATCGCCTTGCTCGTCGCCCTCATCCCGACGACGATCGGCGCGCTGCTCTCCGCGATCGGGATCGCGGGCATGGACCGGCTCGTGCGCCGCAACGTGCTCGCGCTCTCCGGCAGGGCGGTCGAGGCCTCTGGCGACGTCGACGTGCTGCTGCTCGACAAGACGGGCACGATCACGCTTGGCAACCGCCAGGCCTCGGAGTTCATCCCGATGCCTGGCGTCTCCGAGACCGAGCTCGCCGAAGCGTCGCAGCTCGCCTCGCTCGCTGACGAGACCCCTGAGGGTCGCTCGATCGTCGTGCTCGCCAAGCAGTACGGCATTCGCGAGCACGACATGACCTCGATCGAGGCGACATTCGTGCCCTTCACCGCACAGACGCGCATGAGCGGCGTCGACATCGACGGCCAGCAGCTGCGCAAGGGCGCGGGCGACGCGATCATCGCCTTCGCCGAAGGCGAGGGCGGTCAGGCGCCGCCGCAGCTGCGCGAGCAGCTCGACCGCATCGGCAGCGAGGGCGGCACGCCGCTCGCCGTCGCGAAGGACAGCCAGATCCTTGGCGTCGTCTACCTCAAGGACACGATCAAGGAGGGCATGAAGGAGCGCTTCGACCGCCTGCGCGCGATGGGCATCAGAACCGTGATGGTCACAGGCGACAACAGGCTCACCGCGGCGAAGATCGCCGAAGAGTCGGGCGTCGACGACTTCCTCGCCGAAGCGACGCCTGAGCGCAAGCTCGCGCTGATCGCCGAACACCAGCGCGACGGCCGCATGGTCGCGATGACCGGCGACGGCACCAACGACGCTCCTGCGCTCGCCCAGGCTGACGTCGGCGTCGCGATGAACAGCGGCACCCAGGCTGCGCGCGAGGCGGGCAACATGGTCGACCTCGACTCCAATCCGACGAAGCTGATCGAGATCGTCGAGGTTGGCAAGCAGCTGCTGATCACGCGTGGCGCGCTCACCACCTTCTCGATCGCCAACGACGTCGCGAAGTACTTTGCGATCCTGCCGGCGATCTTCGTCTCCACCTACGCGGTCGGAACCGGCTCCCACCCCACCCAGGGCCCCCTCCACGTCCTCAACGTCATGCGCCTCGGCGACCCGCGCTCGGCGATCATCTCCGCGATCGTCTTCAACGCGATCGTGATCCCCGCGCTGATCCCGATTTCGCTGAAGGGCGTCAGCTACAGGCCGATCGGCGCGAGCGCCCTGCTGCGCCGCAACCTCTGGATCTACGGGCTCGGCGGCCTGATCGCGCCGTTCATCGGCATCAAGCTGATCGACCTGATCGTGCACGGGCTGCTCGGGGCATGAGCAGCAGTGGCTGGTACCATATATGGCATGGTCAAGACGACTGTATACCTGGACGAGCGCGACGTGACCGCGCTGCGGCGGATGGCCGCCGAGTCAGGCCGGTCGCAGGCTGAGATAATTCGCGAGGCGGTCGCCCAGGCAGCACGCGCAGCAGGCCCGCGGCGTCTGCGTTCCGCCGGGATCGGTCAGGGGGATGGCGCTGCGATCGCGCGCAATGCGGACGCGCTGGTGCGTGAGGAGCTTGGGCGATAGAGGCGTTGATCGTCGACGCCGGTGCTCTCTACGGCGCCGCCGACGCCACTGACCCTGATCATCCTGCGGTTCTCTCGACGCTGGAGCAATGGCCGGGCGAGCTCGTGGTCTCCGCGTTCACAGCGGCCGAGGCGGATCACCTGGTTCTCAGTCGCCTCGGCATCGATGCCGAGCTTGCGCTGCTCGAGGATCTCGCAGTCACCTACACCGTGCAGGCGCTCGACCAGGGTGGCCTGAGGTCTGCTCACGAGCTCTGCGCGCGTTATCGTGACCTCGAGCTTGGCCTCGCGGATGCCTCGATCGTCGTGCTCGCCGACCAGTGGTCGACCCACTCGCTTGCGACCTTCGACCAGCGGCACTTCAGGGCAGTGACTGCGTTGGATGGCAAGCCATTCAGGCTGCTTCCAGCAGACGCGGCCTGACTGGCCGTCTGGCTGGTAGGGCTCGGCGGATCGAGCAATCCACCTCCGCTGTGAAAGTCAGGGGGTTGACTTCAGGCAGCACTCGTGCTTATAGTGGTAGAGGCCGGCGTCTTCGCGGGCGTCGTCTTTGCAGCTTACATAGATGTGGTTGGGGACCGGATCAGATTCTGTGACCGGTCATTGCAGCAAAGTGCGTTCCTTGGAGAGGGACCTGGATCGAGTGATGAGGGAGCTGTCGTTCGCGTGAGTCGGTTGCTGACATACGTGCCGCATCTGGTTGCGCCTACCCAGGCGACGTTAACCAGATGCGTCAGCACAGCTGACGCATCTCTCTCTCTCTCTCTCTCTCTCTCTGGCGCCGCTGGGCTAGTCCGCCCACCGGCTCTGCCAGGCAGCTAGGCGCCTCACGCGTCCCGTCGCGAGACGGGGCTCAGCCGTGCATGGTCTCCGTCGGCCGCTCTCGCGGTCGACGGTTCGCATGCGCGCAGCGGTGCTCTAGCGGCATCGACGTGCACTGGATCGAGAACGGAACGTCGAGGCGCCGAAGCGGCGCTGTCGCGGCGGTTCCGCATATACAAGCTGAGAGGAGCCGGTGGGGATGAGGCACAGGATGGTCTATGCAGAGGTGTCCAGATCTGCCGAGAGCGCAACGCTCGCGCTCGGCGAAGCCGGTCCCCGTCGCGGCCTCGGTGGTCGCGGCCCCCGTGGTCGCGCCCACCTGCTCCAGGGCTTAGTCGCCGGCATATGTGCCACGTTCGCGCTGCTCGCGCTGTGGTCGGCCTCCGCCTCGGCGAAGCTCGCCCACCCCTACCTCTCATCCTTTGGCGCCTTCAGCAACGTGGAGGGCGTCGCGGTCGATCAGTCCACGGGCGACGTTTACGTTTACGACTCTGGGGCGGGAGCGATCCTCAAGTACGACGCCGCCGGCGCTCCGGCCGAATTCAGCTCTACGAAAACCAACGCGATCGCCGGCGTTCCCGGAGCCGGTGGCGCCGAAGCCGAGATAGCGGTCGACAGCTCCACAGGGCCTGCGAAAGGCGACATCTACCTCGCTCACGGCGGCACCGAAGGGATCCTGGTCTTCGACGAAGCAGGCGAGCAGGTCGGCTCGCTGACCGAAGAAGCCGGCGTGCCATGGGGTGAAACCTGTGGCGTGAGCGTCGACCAGTCGGGTGCGGTGTACGTCGGCATCTACCCCAGTTACGTCAACAGGTACGTCCCCAAAGCCAACCCGGTCACGAACGCCGACTACACCTCGTCGATCCAAGGCGCCAACAACCCATGCAACGTCGCGGTCGACGGGGCTGGCAACGTGTTCGCCGCAACGTATAACAGTGGTCCGATCACTCGCTATCAGCCGAGCCAGTTCGGGGGGCTTGCGGCCATCGGATCGGTGGTGGACTTCGCGGGCAGCACGTTGGCGGTCGACCCGTCCAACGACGATGTCTATGTCGATCAAGGCAGTCAGATCGCCCAGTTCGGCGCGAGCGGCGAACCGTTCGAAGAACCGCTCTCCGTCTTCGCCGGCTTCGGCGAAGCAGGGGCGATCGCCAGCTCCGAAGGGATCGCGGTCGATGAAACCACGGGCGATGTCTACGTCTCCGACGGCAGAGGGGCGATCAATGTGTTCGGTCCAGCCGGGTTCGTGCCCACCGTCCACACGGGTGGCACCCCGGACCTCACGGCGGAAACCGCGACGGTCGCCGGCGAAGTCGACCCTGAAGGCGTCCCCGTCGAAGAATGCTACTTCGAATACTGGACGACCGCCTTCGACCACCAGCAGAAGCAGTGCACGGAGAGCGCCGGCGAAATCGGCGGTGGACACGCCTTCGTTCACGTGCACGCCGAGCTCAGCGGCCTGAGCGCGGAAGTCACCTATCACTACATGCTGGTCGTGAGCAACGAAAACGGCGCTGTCGCAGGCGAAGTGGCGGCGTTCAGATTCGTCCCGCCCGTGATCGGAGAATTTGTCCCGCCCGTGATCGAAGGCGGGCAGGCATCTGACGTGAGCGCGAGCAGCGCCGAGCTGGAAGCATCGGTCAACCCGAAGGGCAGCGTCACCGAATATCACTTCGAGTACGGCCCGACCGAAAGCTACGGAGCGAGCACGCCCACGCTCCGGACCGGGCAAGGCGCCTCGCTCCTCGCTGTCGAAGCGCATGTGCAGGGTCTCACGGGCGAAACCGTCTATCACTACCGCTTGGTGGCAATCAACGCCGCTGGGACGACGGAAGGCGCAGACCACACATTTACCACCGAGGGCGACGGCGGTCCGCTCACGCTGCTCGACGGCCGCCGGTGGGAACTGGTCTCCCCGCCGGAAAAGCACGGCGCCGGGATCATTGCCCAGCGATTCGAAGGAGGCGTGATCCAAGCCGCCGAAGACGGCAACGGGCTCGTCTACATGGCGCAGAACCCGATCGAAACCGAGCCGGAAGGCAACAGTGCGCCGGAACCGACGCAAATCCTCGCGCGGCGCCTGCCCGACGGTGGCTGGTCTAACCGGACGATGACCACACCAAGCGACGATACTCATGCGCTGCCGATCGGAGATGGCACCGAGTACAGGCTGTTCTCGCCGAGCCTCTCGGGGGCGATCCTCGAACCCAACGCCACCGAGGCGCTGGCGCCCGGCGTCACGCAGAACACCGTCTACCTGCGCAGCGAATTGGAATGTCCGGAAGACAAGACGAATTGCTACACGCCGCTTCTCAGTAGCGAAGATACGGCGCCTGGCGCCGAATATGTGGGTGCGCACTTCGTCGTCGCATCGAAGGATCTTGAGCACGCGCTGATCCAGTCGGAAAAGCCGCTGGCCGAAGGGGCGCCGGAAGGGGGTCTCTATGAGTGGTCTGAAGGCGCTCTGCAACTCGTGAGCATCGACGAATCCGGCACGCCGGTGAGGGCCGAAGCCGGCGGCGCCGGTAGTGAAGGAAACGTGCGAGGCGCGATCTCAAACGACGGCTCGCGGGTCTTCTTCTGCAAGCGGGCTGAATTTTTTGGTTGCGAATTCAACGGCCCGCTCTACATGCGCGACACCGTTACACAGGAAAGCGTGCGCCTCGACCCGGCGACGAGCACGTCGCGCGAATTCCAGATCGCAACCGAAGATGGCTTCCGGGTGTTCTTCACCTACAGAGAAGCGTCGCCGGCCTGGCATCTCGACGAGTGCGAAGTCCAGGAGGTGGCAGGCAAGCTGTCGTGTGAGCGCAGCGAAGTCGCGCCGGAAGCTGTTGGCTCGGTGCTGGGCATCGACGGCAGCGGCGAGATCGTGTACTTCGTCTCCAAGACCGCGCTGGCGGGCGCAGCCGTCGCAGGCGAAGACAACCTCTACGTCTCCCGCCTGGAAGACGGCAAATGGGTGCCGACATTCATTGCGACGCTTGCGCCCGAAGACGAACGCGACTGGGCGTCCTCCAACGGTGGTCACGCGACAATCGACGACATGACGTCACGGGTTTCGCCAAACGGCCGCTATCTCGCCTTCATGTCGGATCGCAGCCTCACCGGCTACGACAATCATGACGCGGTCAGCGGTGAGCCGGATCAGGAGGTGTTCCTCTACGACGAGCAGTCGGGCAAGCTGAGCTGTGCCTCATGCAATCCAACCGGCGCTCGCCCCGAGGGGATGCCGTACGAAAGCGGTCTCGAACAGCCGCTGGTGAACAAGCAGGGCATTTGGAGGGGAGATTGGATCGCTGCAAGCGTGCCGGCGTGGGACAACATATCCCTCAATAAGGCGATCCATCAGACGAGCTACCTGACCGACGAAGGCCGTCTGTTCTTCAACAGCAGCGACGACCTGTCTCCCCAGGACTCCAACGGCCTCGTCGACGTGTACGAGTATGAGCCCACGGGAGTGGGCAGCTGCACGACTTCGGAAGGCTGCGTGCAGCTGATCTCGTCGGGGACCTCTGGTGAGGAATCGGTGTTCCTCGACGCGAGCGCCAATGGCGGCGACGTCTTCTTCATCACGTCGTCGCAGTTGACTGGCCAGGACGATGACACGGCTTACGACGTGTACGACGCGCACGTCTGTACCTCCGCGACGCCATGTGAACAGCCGCCAGTCTCGCCGCCGCCCTGCTCCAACGGCGAATCGTGCAAGCCCGGGCAGACGCCGCAGCCGACGATCTACGGCGCGCCCGCGAGCGCGACCTTCTCGGGCGCGGGCAACCTGACGCCTGCCGTGCCGGCGACGCGCAAGGCCAAGGCGAAGATCGGCGCCCGACAGAAGCTGCGCAGGGCGCTGAGCGCGTGCGCGCGCATGCACGCGCCAAGCAAGCGCAAGCTGCGCAAGTGCAGAGCGCGTGCGCGACGCCGCTACGGGAAGGCGGCCCGCGGAAGCGGGCGCCAGAAGGCGCGCGGTAGTGCCACGCGAGCGCGGCAGGCCCGTGACCACGGAGACACAGACGACAGGAGGGGACGCTGAGATGGGAGCGATCGTGATGAGGGCAAGCAGGCAGCGCCTTGCGCTGGTCGCTCGCGTGAGGACGCTGGCTGTGGCATGTGCCGCCGTGGCATGTGTCGCTGTAGTGGTGCTGCTCTCGGCGACGCCGGCACTCGCGTCCTCGGGCGTCTGGTGGCACGTAGGCTCGGTCTCGTTCCCCACGCAGCTGGAACCGGGCGGGAAGGGTTACATCTCCGTCTCCGCGGTCAATCGGGGATATCGAGATGCGGAAGGCGCGACATCGCCCATCACCATCACCGACGTGCTGCCACCGGGAGTCGAAGCGACCGCAGTGCACAGCCGCAAGGAACCGGCAGCTGCTGCCTGCACTTTCGGTGCGCACAACAGCGCAAGCTGCACCTATGAAGCCGCCGTGCGACCATACGCGCGCGTATGGATGGTGATAGCGGTCAAAGTGGTGGCGAGCCCGGCGGCCAGCGAAGTGAGTGAAGTGAGCGTCAGTGGCGGCAATGCGGCGGCGGAGACGGTTCAGAGCGTTCTACACCTGGAGGGCGGCGAACCGCAGTTCGGCGTGGAATCTTACGAATTGGCCCCGGAAGAAGTGGGGGGAGGCTTGGCGACGCAGGCGGGCGCGCACCCGTTTCAGCTGGCCACGACGATCACGTTCAACAAAACCGGTCAGTTCCCGCAGGGCGGGTCCGGGGTGAAAGAAACCTACCCGGAACTGATCAGTGGGATCCCGATGCAACCGGCGCTGCCCAAGGACGTGAACGTGAAGCTGCCACCAGGCTTGATCGGCAACCCGACGCCTTTCCCGCAGTGTACCGCGGCGCAGTTCACGACAGAGCAAGCGTACAACACGAACGAGTGTCCGCAGGATACTGCGGTCGGCTTCGCCAATGTCATGATCGACGAATCAAAAGTCTTTGGCATCAGGATGTGGCAGCCACCGGTCTTCAATCTGGTTCCGGAACGCGGCGAGCCGGCGCGTTTCGGCTTCACGATCGAAGGCGCGCCCGTCTACCTCGACGCCTCCGTGCGCACGGGCGGCGACTACGGTGTGACTGTAGACGTCACGAACATCTCGCAGTTGGCGACGCTCTTGGAAAGCGAAGTGATCTTCTGGGGGGTGCCAGGCGATCCACGGCATGACATCTCGCGTGGCTGGCAGTGCAGCGAGAGCCTGGGGCTTGAAGAAAACGGAAGCCTGGGAGCTCCGTGCAAGCTCCTGGAAGAAGAGCATCCGCAGCCGCTGCTGGTGATGCCGACCTCGTGCACGGGGCCGCTGCAGAGCAGCGCGGAAGCTGATTCCTGGAAGGAGCCGAAGCACGTCCTCACCTATGACCCGTCCACGCCCCTGCCAGGCATGGACGGCTGCAACCGGTTGAGCTTCGAACCGAAGGTGAGCCTCACGCCGGATGGCCAACAGGGGAGTACCGCTTCGGGGCTGAACGTGGATGTTCACGTGCCGCAGGCTGAGAGCCTCGTGCCGACAGGCCTTTCTGAGGCGAATGTGAAGGACACGACGGTCGCGTTGCCGGAAGGCCTCGTGCTGAACCCGTCGGCGGCGGACGGGCTGCTGTCCTGTTCGTTGGATCAGATCGCGTTGGAAAGCGCGGCGGCGCCGACGTGTCCGGAAGCGGCGAAGGTCGGGACGGTGACGATTCACACGCCGTTGTTGCCTGATCCGTTGACGGGCGCGGCGTATCTGGCGGCGCAGGACGCGAACCCGTTTGGGTCGTTGGTGGCGTTGTATGTGGTCGCTGAAGACGCGCAGGCGGGTGTGCTCGTCAAGCTCGCGGGGGAAGTGCATCTGAGCGAAACGGGGCAGATCACGTCGACCTTCAAGGAAACGCCGCAGTTGCCCTTCGAAGACTTCGAACTGGAATTCTTCGGCGGGGCTAGGGCGCCCCTGGCGACCCCGGCGGCCTGCGGCTCCTACGCCACGACTGCGTCGCTTTCGCCGTGGTCTGGTACGGCGCCGGTGGGGTCTTCCTCGACGTTTCTGATTACGAGTGGCCCTGATGGCTCCTCGTGTTCGAGTCAGCTTGGGTTCTCGCCGGCGTTGACCGGTGGCATGGAGGACATTCAGGCCGGTGAATTCAGTCCGTTGACGACGACGATGAGTCGCAACGACGGTGAACAGCCGTTGCGGAGCGTGAAGCTCACGCTGCCGAAGGGGTTGATGGGCTCGCTGACCGGTGTTGAACTGTGCTCTGAAGCGAACGCCGACGCGGGCACCTGCGGGCCGAACAGTCTGATTGGGCACACGGTCGTCAGCGTAGGCATCGGCGGGGATCCGTACAGCGTCACTGGCGGGCGGGTCTATATGACTGGGCCTTATGACGGTGCGCCGTTTGGTCTTTCGATCGTCGAGCCTGCGGTCGCGGGCCCGTTCAACCTCGGGACGGTTGTTGTGCGGGCGAAGGTCGAAGTCGATCCGCATACCGCGCAGCTGACGGTCACGACGGATCCGTCGGGTCCGTATGCGATTCCGCAGATCCTCGACGGGATCCCGTTGCAGATCAGGCATGTGAACGTCGCGATCGACAGGGAAGGCTTCACGCTCAACCCGACGAGCTGCGAAAAGACGGCTATCGGCGGTGTGCTTGGCAGCGCCGAGGGCGCCCAGAGCAGTATCACTGTGCCGTTCCAGGTCACTAACTGTGCGGCGTTGCCGTTCAAACCGGTGTTGAAGGCCATGACGAAGGCGCATCACACCCGCAAAGATGGCGCCTATCTGCAAGTCAGCGTGAGCTCAGGCCCGGGACAGGCGAATATCGCCAGGGCGAAGGTCGAACTGCCCAAGGCGCTGCCCTCTGAGCTAAAGACGCTGCAGAAAGCCTGCACCGAAGCGCAGTTCGACGCGAACCCCGCCGGGTGCCCAGCTGACTCACAGGTTGGCAGTGTGGTCGTGCACACCCCGGTGATCCCTGTTCCGTTGACTGGTCCTGCGTACTTCGTCAGCCGCGGTGCGCAATGGCCAGAACTGATCATGGTCCTACAGGGCTACGGCGTCACCGTCGACCTCGCAGGGGAAACGCACATCAGCGAAGCCGGCGTCACCTCCACAACCCTCGGCGCTGTACCTGACGTGCCGTTCACGAGCTTCACGCTCACACTGCCAGAGGACTCGCACTCCGCGCTCGCGGGCAACGGCAACCTCTGCAAGAAGACGCTGACCATGCCCACCAAGTTCACTGGACAGAACGGCGCGCTGGTCGAACAGAAGGTCAAGGTCAAAGTCAACGGATGCGCCGCCACACGCAAGAAGAAGGGCAAGGGCAAGGGCGCCAAGCCGCATGCCAAGAAGAACAGGGGCGGGAGCGCCAAGTCGGCTGGCGGGCACAGCAAGGCGACTCAGGGCCACGCGCTTGTCGGCCGTGGCGTGGGCAGACGACATGGCTAGTGCTCGCGCGCGCGCCAATCCGAGCAGCAGGGGCACGCGCCAGCCACCCCGACGATCGAAGCCTGAGCCGCCCTCGAAGATCGCGGGGATCCAGCGGCAGCGGATGCTCGCGGCGGCTGCGCATGCCGTGCGCGAGACGGGTGCCGCGGAGGTCAGCGTCGCTGCGATCGTCTCGCGTTCTGGAGTCTCGCGACGCACCTTCTATGAGGTCTTCCGTGACCGCGACGACTGCATGCTGGCCGTCTTCGAGGAGGCGCTCGTGCGCGCCGCTGAACGTGTGCTGCCGGCGTGGCGTAGGCACGCGGGCTCGTGGCTGCAGGCGACCAGGGCAGGCCTCTTCGCCTTCCTCGGGTTCCTCGACGAGCAGCCGACGTTGGGTGGCTTCCTGCTCGTCGACTCGCTTGGCGCTGGCAGCGAGGTGCTGCGCCGTCGCGCGGAGGTCGTCGACGCGCTCGTCGACGCCGTTGACGCCGGTCGCGGGCTCACCCGCAACCCGCAGCGCCTCTCCAGGATGAGCTCGGAGGGCCTTGTAGGGGCGGTGCTCGCGATCCTCTACGTGCGCCTCTCGGAAGAGGCGGACGCTCGATCGCGGCTCACCGCACTGCTTGGTCAGCTTATGAGCATTGTCGTGCTGCCCTACCTTGGCCCTTCAACGGCCGCGAAGGAGGCCGCGCGGCCGTCGCCTCAGCCGGTGGCTCGAACCGCTCCGTTCGCGGGCGAAGCGGCAAGCGACCTCTCGATTCGCCTGACATATCGCACAGTGATGGTGCTCAGGGCGATCGCGGAGCTTGGTACAGCGGGAGTGGGCGCTTCCAACAGCGAAGTTGCTACGAGAGCGGGTGTCGCCGACCCTGGCCAGATATCGAAGCTGTTGTCGCGGATCGCGCGCGCTGGGCTGATCGAGAACGAGGGCGCGAATCGTGAGCGGGGTGAGGCAAACGCCTGGGTGCTTACGCCTCGGGGAGTGGCGCTTGAGCAGACGCTCAGAGGTCGCACGGCCGCGCGCCCCAGGCGCTGAGGGCCGCCGGTTGTAACGGGTCCGAGAAAGACGGCTGTCGTGGCGACCGAGGCGACGGATCTCGCCCTCCGCGACAATGCCGCTGTGTCCACTCAGCCAGGCTCCCAGCAGGCAGGCGCCCAGGGCTCCCCGCCCAGGCGTGGCCATCTCAAGGTCTTCATTGGCATGGCCGCCGGCGTCGGCAAGACCTATCGGATGCTGCAGGAGGGCCGCTCGGAAGCCCAGGCGGGCAGGGATGTCGTAATTGGCTACCTCGAGCCGCATGGCAGGGCCGAGACGGAGGCCCAGGCGGAGGGCATCGAGGCGATCGCTCACAGGCGCATCGACTACAGGGGCACGCCGCTGCAGGAGATGGACCTGCCCAAGGTGCTCGGCAGGCGCCCTGAGCTCTGCCTCATCGACGAGATTGCTCACACAAATGCCCCTGGCACTGAGCACGAGAAGCGCTACGAAGACGTCAAGGCGGTGCTCGACGCTGGCATCGACGTCTTCTCCACCGTCAACGTCCAGCACCTCGAGAGCCTCAACGACCAGGTCGCACAGCTCACGGGCACGCGCGTGCGCGAGACGATCCCTGACGAAGTGCTCTCAGGGGCGGACGAGCTCGTGCTCGTCGACCTCACCCCTGAGGCGCTGATCGAGCGGCTCAAGGCGGGCAAGATCTACTCGCCTGGGCGGGTGCCTGCGGCGCTCAACAACTTCTTCAAGGTCGAGAGCCTCTCGGCTCTGCGCGAGACGGCTCTGCGTCAGGTCGCCGAAGAGGTCGAGGTCAGGCGGCTCGTGCGCCCGCAGGCAGCGATCGTCAGACGCGACGAAGAAGAGGAGCGCCTCTTTGGCCCGATCGAGGGCACCCTCGCATCGAGTCAGTCGCAGACGATCGCAGAGCGCCTGCTTGCGCTCGTCGGGCTCGCCCCCCATTCGCAGCGGATCGTGCGCAGGGCCTGGCGCTCGGCTGAGCGGCTTGGCGCGAAGCTCGACATCCTCGTCGTCAGGCCACCGGGCAGCGCCTCCAGCCGCGAGGAGCGCGAACAGCTCGAGACGCTGCGGCGGCTCGCCTCGATGCTGGGGGCGCACCTCATCGTCGAGGAAGGCGAAGACATCGCCACCGTCGCGATCGAGACCGCCCGCAACCTGCGCACCACCTACGTGCTCATCGGTACGCCAGTCGGTCGCCGTGGCATGCGCCGCTTTGGCGAGTCGCTGCTCGACCGCCTGCTCAAGGAGCTGCCTGGCGTCGACATCAGGGTCGTCGCCGACCCCGCGCTGCGCCGCGACCCTCCGGCGTCTGCCGACAGTTGATATCTTTGTACTTAAGGAGTACCTTTTAGGTAAGGTGGCTACTCAGCAGATCGACTTGCAAGCTGGACTCACGGTGCAGAGCCTCGTCGAGCAGCTTGGGCTTGAGCTGCTCAGCGGGCACGAAACGGCGGCCTCGCCGGTGCGCTGGGTGCATTGCACTGAGCTTGCCGATCCGACGCCCTGGCTACGTGGCGGCGAGCTGCTGCTCACCGCCGGAGCGCATCTCGCTGATGCGCGTAGCCAGCGTGGCCTCATCGATGTGCTCGCGGCCAACGACATCGCTGGTCTTGGCTTTGGCGTCGGGCTTGCCCATGACACGATGCCTCAGGCGCTCGTCAGGCAGGCACGCAAGCACGAGCTGCCGCTGTTCGAGGTCCCGACGGAGATGCCGTTCATCGCCATCACGGAGCGCGTCTATGCGCAGCTGCTCGACGAGCGACATGAGCTGCTGCAGCGCTCGCTCGCGGGCGAAGTGCTCGCGGAGGCGCTTGCTGGCGGGCTCACGCCTGACGAGCTGCGCCTGCGCCTGCGCCCGTTCAGGATCGGCGAGAGCGTCACGGTGCTCGTGTTCTCTGCGCGTGGGCGCGAAGCACCTTGGCTGGAGAGGGTGGGAGCTGTTTCATCGCTGGAGAAGCTGCTGCGCCGTGAGCGCGTCGACGGTCTCGTCGCGGTCAGCAAGGGGATGCTCTGCGCGGTGATAGACGGGGACGCTTCGCCCGATCCGGTTGGGCTGGCGCGGCAGCTACGGGCCGAGCTTGGGGAGATGCTCGGCGACGTCGCTGCCGCCGCCAGCCGGCCAGCCCCCTCGCGCCTGCTCAGGCTCAGCTTCCAGGAGGCTCGCTACGCGCTTGACGCTGCGAGGCGCAAGGGCAACCGCGAGGTCGGCTCCTGGGAGGACCTTGGCGCCGTGCGCCTGCTGCTCTCGCTCCAGGACGACGAACTGCTGCGCGGCTGGTGGCGGGGTGTGCTTGGCCCGATCGAGCGGGAGGAGGGCGAGTACGGCGACGAGCTGCTGCGCTCGCTCGACGTCTTCATCGAGCACAACGGCCACTGGGAGCGGGCAGCTGCCGCGCTCTACTGCCACCGCCACACCCTGCGCTACAGGATCAAGCGCATCGAGCAGCTGCTCGACCGCGATCTTGGCAACGCCGCCGAGCGCGTCGAGTGCTGGCTTGCGCTGCGCGGCCGCGAGCTGACGCGCTGACTGCTGCGTAGGCGCAGGCAGGATCTCAGTGATTTTTAGGGGAACCCCCTCCGGGGGTTCCTGGGTGGGGTACCGCTCTCTGAGACCTCGACGGGCATATGCTCGCCGATGAGCCTGCGGCCTCAGGGCCAGCGCCTGCTTCGCTGAGGCTCAGGCGCCACGGGCGCGCAGCCGCGTGCTGGGGTTACCCTCGCATCGCGATCTGCGCAACACTTAGCTCATGCGCGTGCTCGTGCTGGGGGCTGGCGGGGTTGGCTCGGCGTTCGCGGCGATCGCCCAGCGGCGGCCGTCCTTCGAGCGGGTCGTCGTCGCGGACATCTCACCCAAGCGCGTGCACGACGTCGTCGCGCATCTCGGCGAAGCTGACCGCTTCGCCGCCGAGTGCGTCGATGCGTCTGACCGCTCGCAGGTGCAGCAGCTGATCGAGCGGGTACGTCCCGACGCGGTGCTCAACGCCTGCGATCCGCGCTTCAACGAGCCGATCTTCGATGCCGCGTTCGCCGCGAAGGTCACCTACCTCGACATGGCGATGACGCTCTCCAAGCCACACCCGCAGCGGCCCCACGAGCTGCCGGGCGTAAAGCTCGGCGACTACCAGCTCGAGCGCGAGGCCGCCTGGCGCGAGCAGGGTCTGCTTGCGCTCGTCGGGATCGGCGTCGAGCCTGGGCTCTCGGATGTGTTCGCGCGCCATGCCGCCGAGGAGCTCTTCTCGCAGATCGACGAGGTCGGCGTGCGCGATGGCGCGGACCTCGTGATCGACGGCTACGAGTTCGCGCCGACGTTCTCGATCTGGACGACGATCGAGGAGTGTCTCAACCCGCCCTTGATCTGGGAGAAGGAGCGCGGCTTCTACACGACCGCGCCCTTCTCCGAGCCCGAGACCTTCGAGTTTCCGGAGGGCATCGGCAGGCTCGAGTGCGTCAACGTCGAGCACGAGGAGGTGGTGCTCGTCCCGCGCTGGGTCGATTGTCGTCGGGTCACTTTCAAGTACGGCCTTGGCGACGAGTTCATCGACGTGCTGAAGACGCTGCACAAGCTCGGGCTCGACTCGACGAAGCCCGTCTCCGTGCGCGGCGTCGAGGTCGCGCCACGGGATGTCGTCGCGGCCGCGCTGCCTGATCCCGCGACGCTTGGCGAGCGCATGACGGGTCGCACCTGCGCTGGCACCTGGGTGCGCGGAACCGGCAAGGACGGCCAGCCGCGCTCGACCTACCTCTACCACGTCGTCGACAACGAGACGAGCATGCACGAATACGGCAGCCAGGCGGTCGTCTGGCAGACCGCGATCAACCCCGTCGTCGCGCTCGAGCTGCTGAACGAGGGCCTCTGGAAGGGCGAGGGCGTGCTCGGCCCTGAGGCCTTTCCACCCGCGCCCTTCCTCGTGCGGCTCGCCGAGCTCGGCGCACCGCACGGTCAGATCGAGCTGCCCGTCTAGTCGTGCTCGCGCCCCATCAGGTGCACGGGCGCATGCTCCACCTGCGCATCGAGCAAGCCTGGCGGGGCCGTTTCGGGACGGCGTGAGAAGTACGGCCTGAAGTAGAAGCGCGCGACGAGCATCAGCACGACGCCGAGCACCATCCCGATCCCGCCGAACCATATGGGCAACGTCAGCCCCAGGTAGATCTTGCCTTCGGAGTGGGCTGCTCGCGCGTAGTAGACGATCGCGTAGATGCCGATGCCAAAGAAGGCGACCCCGCCGAGGAACGGTCCCAGGCCCACCAGCAGGAACTTGCGCACGCTCGTGAAGATCTCTCTGCGGTAGTAGACCGCACACGCGAAGCCACTCGCTCCGTAGTAGAAGCAGACCGGGATTCCAAGGGCGACGACCGCGAGTTCCAGCACCGTTTCGGAGGTCAGGATCAACGGCACCGCGACCGCGACCGAGAGCAGCCCAAAGCCCCACGTCGAGACGGTCGGTGTGAGGAAGCGCGGGTGGATCCTGCCGATCACTGATGGGATCGCGCCCCAGTGCGCCATCGAGAGCGTCGTGCGGGCGGTGGGCAGGATCGTGGTCTGCGTCGAGGCCGAGGCCGAGGTCAGCACCGCGACGATCAGGAACTTCACCCCGACCGCGCCGAGCACGTCTTTGCCAAGCGCGTTGAGGATGTCGCTCGCGTGTTCTTCGTTGGCGACGAACGCGGTTCCGTGGTAGGCCTGCCCACCCGCGGAGACGATCAGGTAGATCGCCACCAGCAGAAACGTGGAGACGACCGCCGCTCGGCCAGGGCCCTCGTTGGCGTCCTCGGACTCCTCGTTGACCGCGACGCCGGAGTCCCAGCCCCAGTAGATGAAGATGCCAAGCAGCAGCGCCACGATCAGGTCGTGGAATGGCATCGCGAACGGGTTGAACCAGGATGCCTGCGGTTGGATCGAGTGCGCTGGGCTGCCCGTATAGACGCTCACGAGCGCGACGATCGAGAAGATCATCAGCATCACGAACTCGAAGCTCAGCAGCAGCTGCTGGATGCGCGCTGAGAGCTCGATGCCGCGGTGGCAGATCCAAGTCATCAGCCAGATCCACAACACGCAGCCGACCAGCCCGGCGCCGACGTGCGTTTCCGCCCAATGCCATTCGAAGAGCTTGAAGGTGTAGATCGCGGCGACATAGCCAAGCGAGGCCATTACCAGCACGTCAGCGAGGAAGATCGCCCAGCCGTTGATCCAGCCGGTGGCAGGGCCAAACGCGCGCGTGGTCCACGCGAACGTCGTCCCTGAATCGGGGTCTGCCTTGTTCAGATAGCGGTATGCGAGCGAGATCAGCAGCATCGGCACGAATGCCGCCAGCAGCACGCCAGGCGCGTGTGTCGCCACGCCGGGATCGGCGACGATGAAGCCAAGCGTCGCCGCGATCGAATAGGCCGGCGCGGTGGAGGCCACGCCGATCACGATGTTCGAGACGAATCCGATCGCGTTGCTCTTCAGGCCCTTCGAGGCGACGGCGCCGCTTGCGGCTCCAATGGTCAGCCCAGTGCCGTCTGATCGACCCTGAAGATCAGGTGTACCAGCATCTGCAATACCCATCCCCCTGCTCCTTTCGGAGTGTCGTATCAAACGATACGATAGCTGCATGAGCCTCCAAGACCTTGCCAAGCGTCATCTCTGGTTGCACTTCTCGCGGATGGGGGCCTACGAGCACAGCGAGCTCCCAGTCATAGTGCGCGGCGAGGGCTGTTACGTCTTCGACGAGCATGGCAACCGCTATCTCGACGGTCTCTCGGCGCTCTACTGCGTGAATGTCGGCCATGGCCGCGCCGAGCTCGGGCAGGCGGCCGCCGAGCAGGCGCGCGAGCTTGGCTTCTACACCAATTGGAGCTACGCCCACCCGCGCTCGATCGAGCTTGCGGCGAAGATCGCGAGCCTCGCGCCGGGGGACCTCAACAGGGTCTTCTTCACCTCTGGCGGCTCGGAGGCGGTCGAGTCGGCCTGGAAGCTCGCGAAGGCCTACCACGCCGCGACTGGGCAGCCGCGCAGGCACAAGATCGTCTCCAGGCAGCTCGCCTACCACGGCACCTCGATGGGTGCGCTGACCGCGACCGGCGTGCCGCCGCTGCGTGAGCCCTTCGAACCGCTCACTCCTGGCGGCAGGCATGTGCCCAACACCAACTCCTACCGCTGGCCAGAGGACCGCGATCCGCTCTGGGCGGCCGACGCGATCGAGGAGGCGATTCTCTTCGAGGGGCCGCACACGGTTGCCGCGGTGATCCTCGAGCCGGTCCAGAACAGCGGCGGCTGCTTCGTGCCCCAGGACGGCTACTTCCAGAGGGTGCGCGAGATCTGCGATCGCCATGGGGTGCTGCTCATCTCCGACGAGGTGATCTGCAGCTGGGGCCGCATCGGCCACTTCTTCGGCTGCCAGCGCTATGACTACCTGCCGGACATGATCACGACCGCGAAGGGGATCACCTCCGCCTACGCGCCGATGGGCGCCGTGATCGCCAGCGATCGCATCGCCGCGCCCTTTCAGGAGGGAACCGAGAGCTTCAGCCATGGCTTCACCTTCGGCGGGCATCCGATGTCCTGCGCGGTCGCGCTCGCCAACATCGCGCTGCTCGAGGACGAGCGGCTCTGCGAGCACGTGCGTGAGCGCGAAGGGGACTTCAGGGCGATGCTCGAGAGCCTGCGCGACCTGCCGATCGTCGGCGACGTGCGCGGCGCGGGCTTCTTCTGCGCGATCGAGCTCGTCAAGGACAAGGAGAGCAAGCAGACCTTCGACGCGCGGGAGTCGGAGGAGCTGCTGCGCGGCTTCCTCTCCAACGAGTTGTACAAGCGTGGGCTGATCTGCAGGGCGGACGACCGTGGCGATCCGATCGTCCAGCTCTCGCCGCCGCTGATCGCCGACAGCGAGCAGTTCGAGGAGATCGAGGCTGTGCTCCGACCAGTCCTCAGTGAGGCCTGGGAGCGGGTCGTGCAGCACAAGCCGTCCGCGGCTCTGGGGTCATATTGAGCTAGGACCAAGCTGAGAGGCGGTGCGATGAAGGTCGGTGTCCCCACGGAGGTCAAGTCGGACGAGTACCGCGTCGCGATCACGCCCGCGGGCGTGCGCGAGCTCGTCACGCATGGTCACGAGGTCCTGATCCAGGCTGGCGCGGGCCTTGGCAGTGCGCTGCCGGACGAGCGCTACCAGGCCCAGGGCGCGCGCATCGTGCCCGACGCCCAGGCGCTCTTCGACGAGGCGGAGCTCGTGCTGAAGGTGAAGGAGCCGCAGCCGCAGGAGGTCGCGATGCTCTCCGCTCAGCACACGCTCTTCACCTATCTGCATCTCGCCGCCGACGCGGAGTTGACGGCGGGGCTCTGCGCCTCCGGCGCCACCTGCATCGCCTATGAGACCGTCGAGGACGGCAGCGGGCACCTGCCATTGCTCGCGCCGATGAGCGA
This sequence comes from Solirubrobacteraceae bacterium, assembly GCA_036490555.1. Taxonomy (GTDB): domain Bacteria; phylum Actinomycetota; class Thermoleophilia; order Solirubrobacterales; family Solirubrobacteraceae; genus Palsa-744. The sequence continues at coordinate 70,583 of DASXDO010000010.1, forward strand.
GGTCGCCGGCAAGATCGCGACGCAGGCTGGTGCCTTCATGCTCGAGAAGCCGCTCGGTGGCCGCGGGGTCCTGCTCGGCGGCGTCCCCGGCGTCGCCGCCGCGACGGTGCTCGTGATCGGCGGCGGCGTCGTCGGCATGAACGCGGCGATGATCGCGATTGGCATGCAGGCTGACGTGTTCGTCTTCGACCGCTCGATCGATCGCCTGCGCGAGCTCGAAGTCGCCTTTGGCGGGAGGGCCTCGACGGTCTACTCCTCGACGCTCGCCGTCGAGGAGATGCTGCCGCTCGCCGACCTCGTGATCGGCGCGGTGCTCGTCCATGGCGGCCGCGCGCCGCACGTGATCACCAGGGAGCAGCTTCGGCTGATGCGTGACCATGCGGTGCTCGTCGACGTCTCGATCGACCAGGGCGGCTGCTTTGAGACCTCGCGGCCCACGACTCACTCCAACCCAACCTTCGAGGTCGATGGCGTCACCCACTACTGCGTGACCAACATGCCTGGGGCGGTGCCGATCACCTCGACCTATGCGCTCACGAACGCGACGTTGCCATATGCGCTTGCGCTCGCCGAGCGCGGCGTCGACGGCGCGCTCGAGCACGATCCTGGGCTTGCGCTCGGGCTCAACGTGCGCGACGGCGAGATCACCTATCCAGCGGTAGCGGAGGCATTGGCGAGAAGATGAGCGACCAGACACTCAACAACGTGATCGACGGCGAGCCCGTTGCCTCCGGCGGCGAGCTCGAGCCGATCTTCAACCCGGCAACAGGCGAGCAGATCGCGCAGGCGCCGAAGTCCACTCCCGAGGACGTCGATCGTGCCGTGCAGGCGGCCAGGCGCGCGTTTGCGGGCTGGTCGCGGACGACGCCCGCGCAGCGCGCAGAGGCGCTCTTGAAGCTCGCTGAGATCGTCGAGGAGCACGGTGAGGAGATCGCGCAGCTCGAGGCCGCCGACGCCGGCAAACCGATTGCCGCGGTGCGCGCCGACGAGGTTCCCGCGATGGCCGACAACCTGCGCTTCTTCGCCGGTGCGGCGCGCTGCCTCGAGGGCAGGGCCGCGGGCGAGTACATGCAGGGCTACACCTCCTTCACGCGCCGCGAGGCGGTCGGCGTGATTGGCCAGATCACGCCCTGGAACTACCCGCTGATGATGGGCATCTGGAAGATCGCGCCGGCGCTCGCCGCTGGCAACACGGTCGTGCTCAAGCCCGCGGAGACGACGCCTATGGCCACCGTCAGGTTCGTCGAATGGGCCGCCGAGGCGCTGCCTGCCGGCGTGCTCAACGTCATCACTGGCCACGGCGAGCCGACGGGCCAGGCGCTCGTCGAGCACCCGGAGGTCGACATGGTCTCGCTCACAGGCTCTGTTCCAACCGGCAAGCGCATCGCCGCGAGCGCCTCGCAGACGCTCAAGCGCGTGCACCTCGAGCTTGGCGGCAAGGCGCCGGTGATCGTCTTCGACGATGTCGAGATGCAGAGCGCGCTGGAGACGATCGCTGGCACCGGCTACTACAACGCAGGCCAGGACTGCACGGCGGCAACGCGCGTGCTCGCCTCCGACGCGGTCTATGACGACGTCGTCTCCGGACTCGCTGAGCGGGCGCGCGGCCTCGTGCTTGGCGACACGCTCTCCGAGCAGACGACGCTTGGCCCGCTCAACTCGCAGCGCCAGCGCGAGCGCGTCGAGGGCTTCTTGCAGCGCCGCCCCTCGCACGCGGAGATCGTGACCGGCGGCGGTGAGCCGGACGGTCCCGGCTGCTTCCTCGAACCGACCGTGATCGCGGGCCTCGCTCAGGACGACGAGCTGATCCAGAGCGAGATCTTCGGTCCGGTGATCACGGTGCAGCGCTTCAGCGACGAGCAGCGCGCGATCGAATGGGCCAACGGCACCCCCTACGGGCTCGCCTCCTCGGTCTGGACACGCGACGTCGGCAGGGCGCTGCGCGTCTCAGCCGCGCTGCGCTTCGGCTGCGTCTGGATCAACGACCACATCCCGCTCGTCTCCGAGATGCCCCACGGAGGCTTCAAGCAGTCCGGCTACGGCAAGGACCTCAGCGTTTACTCCTTGGAGGACTACACCGTCGTCAAGCACGTGATGGCGAACATCGCCTGATCACGCACGCAACGGTGAGTCTCGCCTGGAGCGCGCGGCGTCGGCGAAGCTCACGAGCAGAGCGCGGTCCTCATCCCAGAGCTTAAGGCGCACGGCGCGCAGCCCGTCCCCGAGGCTGATCGTCGGCACGTCGTGGAAGATCGGGATCTGGTCGTGTGCCCGCTGCAGGTTGTAGTTGGGAATGCGAGCATTGAGATGGTGGACGTGGTGCAGGCCGATGTTGCCAGTGAAGAACTGGAGCAGCTTCGGCAGCTTCAGGTAGGAGCTCCCGCGCAACGCAGCGTCGGCATAGCTCCAGCTCTCGTCGCTCTGCCAGTAGGCGTCCTCGAATTGGTGTTGGACGTAGAACAGCCAGATGCCCACCGCGCCCGCGAGCCAGGTGGTCGGCGCCCAGATGAGCAGGTAGTCGCGCCAGCCGATCAGCCAGCACAGCGCGCCGACCAGCAGCACGAGGGCGACGTTCGTGCGGATCACGCTGCGGCGCATCCGTGGACGCGCCGATCGCCTCACGATGCGGGGCCCAACGATCATCGCGAAGATCGGACCCAGCCCAAACATCACGAATGGGTTGCGAAAGGCTCGGTAAATGAGCCGGCGACGCGGTGTCAGCGCGGCATACTCGGCGACGGTCAGCGTCCACAGGTCGCCGCCGCCGCGGCGGTTGAGGTCTCCGGATGTCGCGTGGTGGATCGCGTGATCGTGGCGCCAGCGCAAGAACGGCGAGTACAGCAGCACCCCGAGGCTGGCGCCAAGCCAGACGTTGGCGCGCCTGGAGGGCAGCAGCGACCCATGCGAGCAGTCGTGAAAGAGGATGAAGGTGCGCACAAGGAATCCCGCAGCGGGGATCGCGAGCACGAGCACGAGCAGGTAGGAGATGCCGAGCGCGAAGTACATCAAGGCCGAGAGCCCGAGGTAGGGCACGACCGACGTCGCGATGTCCAACAGGCTGCGGCCCAGGCGCGGGGTGGCATAGCGTGCCAAGCTGGCCTTCCAAGGAGCTTCGCTGGGCACGCGGTGATAGTAACGATGGTCGGCTGATATTGCGATGGTCGGCTGATGTTGCGCAGGGTCGTCGCGATCCGCCGCGACTTCCAGCGAGATGCGTGGGCTTCTACTGCCGCTTGCAGCGCACCTGGTAGATCCCTGTGAAGCCGTTCTCGAAGCCTTTGCGGGCGGCGCGCAGATAGAGCCGCCAGATGCGCAGGCGCTCGGCGCCGGCGAGCCGCTCGGCCTGCTCGCGGTGGGCGTCGAGGCGCAGGATCCACTCGCTCAGGGTCGCCGCGTAGTCGGGGGCGAAACCCTCGACGTGCTCGGTCACGAAGCCGGCGCGTTCGAGCGCGAGCTGCACGCGGGAAAGGTGTAGCGGGGCGGCGTCGGGAAAGACGTAGCGCTCGGAGAAGGGGCCCGCCTCAGGGTCGCCGTGGCGCAGGCGCGCGATCCCGTGGTTGAGCAGCCGCCCGCCCGTGGGCAGCAGACGCGCGAGCTGGCGCGCGTAGACGTCGATCTGGTGCGAGCCGACGTGCTCGACCATGCCGATGCTCGCGATCGCGTCGTAGTGCTCGCCTGCCAGGTCCCTGTAGTCGGCGAGGCGGATCTCGACGCGCTCGGCGAGCCCTGCCTCGGCGACGCGCCGGCGTGCGAGCTCGGCTTGGGAGGGGGAGAGCGTGATGCCGACCGCGTTCACGCCGTAGTGCGTCGCGGCATGGAGCACGAACGAGCCCCAACCGCAGCCAACGTCGAGCACGCGCTCGCCTTCACGCAGCGCGAGCTTGCTGCAGACGAGATCGAGCTTTGTGCGCTGCGCCTCCTCCAGCGTCTGCGCGCCGCGCGAGAAGACGGCACAGCTGTAGGTCATCGACTCGTCGAGGAACAGCTTGAAGAAGTCGTTGGAGACGTCGTAGTGGTGGCACACCGCGCGCGCATCGCGTGCGCGGCTATGGCGCCGCCCCTTCGGCCGCAGCTCGCTCTCAGGGATCCGCGGCGGCAGGGTCAGGCCACTGGCGCGCAGCGCAGCGAGCGCGAGTCGCCGGCGCGTCGCGCCGTCCAGCGGCGGCGCTTTGAAGCCGTCCAACAGCGCGATGACCTTGTCGAGGTCGTCGGCATCGAGCTCGCCGGCGGCGTAGGCGCGACCAAGGCCGAGCTGTCCAGGGGCGCGCAGCATGTGCGCGATCGCCTTTGGCGAGCGCGCCGTGAAGGTCGGACCGTCAGGCTCGGTGGCGGTGAGCTCGCCGCCGTCCCAGAAGCGCAGGGTGAAGGGCCGCTGCGGAAGCGCCCGCGCGAGCTCGCTGCGCAGCTGTTGTGGTTTGGCGAATGGCATCGGCGCATCGTACGCTTAGCAGATGCCTGAGCTGCCACCGGTGAGCGAGATCCTGCGCGAGCGCGCCGGCGAGGAGATGGCGCTCAACGACCGCCATCTCAATCCGCAGGTCGGTCGCATCGTGCGCACGCTCGGTTTCGACAAGACCTGGGCCGGAGGCGATGGCGCGCACCTGATCGACGCCGACGGCGAGCGCTACCTCGACCTCTTCGGCGGCTACGGCGTCTTCGCGGTCGGGCGCTACCACCCCGAAGTGGTCGCGGCGGTCGAGGCGGTGATGCAGGCGCGTACCGGCAACCTGCCGCAGCTGGGGGTGACGTTGCTCTCCGGCGTGCTCGCCGAGCAGCTGCTCGCGCGCGCGCCAAGCTCGGTCGCGGCGATGGTGCCTGCGAACACGGGCACCGAGGCGGTCGAGGCCGCGATCAAGATCGCGCGCGCGGCGACCGGGCGCCCGCGAATCCTCTTCGCCGAGCACGCCTTCCATGGCCTCACGCTCGGCTCGCTCTCCCTCAACGGCAACGCCGAGTTCCGCGACGGCTTCGGCCCGCTGCTGCCGGCCTGCGATCCCGTGCCCTTCGGCGATGAGCAGGCGCTGAAGCGCGAGCTGGAAAAGGGGGACGTCGCCGCGTTCGTGGTCGAGCCGATCCAGGGCAAGGGCGTGAACCTGCCGCCTGACGGCTATCTGCCTGCCGCGCAGCGGCTCTGTCGCGACGCGGGCGCGCTGCTGGTCTGCGACGAGGTTCAGACCGGCCTTGGCCGTACCGGCGCCTTCCTCGCGCTCGAGCACTGGGACCTCACGCCGGACATGGTCTGCCTCTCCAAGGCGCTCTCGGGCGGGCTCGTGCCGATCGGCGCGGTGCTCGTCTCGCGCGCTGCCTTCGACCGCGTCTTCGACGGCATGGAGCGCGCGGTGCGCCACGGCTCGACCTTCGGCGGCAACGACCTCGCCGCCGCGGCGGCGCTCGCGACGATCAGGGTGCTCGAGCGCGAGGGGCTGGTCGAGCGCTCGCGGCGCCTCGGCGAGCTGCTGCTCGAGTTGACCGAGCCGCTCGTCGAGCGCTATGAGGTCGTCGTCGACGTGCGCGGCAAGGGCCTGATGTGGGCGATCGAGCTCGGTGCGCCGCAGGGCCGCGCGCGCCGCTCGGTCTGGCAGGCGGTCGAGCGCGCGCAGCCAGGGCTCTTCTCGCAGCTGATCACCGTGCCGCTCTTCCACGAGCACAGGATCTTCTGCCAGGTCGCCGGACACCGCATGAACGTGATCAAGGCGCTGCCGGCGCTCGTCGTCGAGGAGCAGGAGATCCGCCGCTTCGCGTCCGCGCTGGAGGACGTGATCGCCTCCGCCGAGCGCGTGCCGATGGCGCTCGCGCGCTTTGGCCTACAGACGGGCATGCGGATGCTCGCCGGAAGCGGCCGCGCGGTGCGCGCACGGGTCGGTTGAGGGACCCGGCGCCGGCCGGACCGCGACCCATTCACAGCTTCGCGGCCGCATGACGCTAGCCTGTCGAGGCTTTGCCGACTCCACGCACCGATATCAGGAACGTCGCGATCATCGCGCACGTCGACCATGGCAAGACGACGCTCGTCGACGCGATGCTGCGCCAGACGGGCTCGTTCAGGGTCGGCGAGGAGGTCCAGGACCTCGTGCTCGACTCGATGGACATCGAGCGCGAGCGCGGCATCACGATCCTCGCCAAGAACGCCGCTGTGCGCTATGGGGACGTGAAGATCAACATCGTCGACACGCCGGGGCACGCCGACTTCGGCGGCGAGGTCGAGCGTGGGCTGACGATGGTCGACGGCGTGCTGCTGCTCGTCGACGCCTCCGAGGGCCCGCTCCCACAGACGCGCTTCGTGCTGCGCAAGGCGCTGGAGTCGAGGCTGCCCGTGATCCTCGTCATCAACAAGATCGACCGCTCCGACGCGCGCGTCGCTGAGGTCGTCGACGAGGTCTACGAGCTCTTCATCGACCTCGACGCCGACGAGTCCCAGATCGAGTTCCCGATCGTCTACTGCAACGCGCGCGCCGGCAAGGCGACGCTCAGCTACGACGCCGCCAGCCCTGGCGACCAGCAGGGCGAGAGCCTCGTGCCGCTGCTCGACCTGCTGCTCGAGCGGATCCCGCCGCCGGTCTACGAGGAGGGCGAGCCGCTGCAGGCGCTGGTCACCAATCTCGACGCCTCACCCTACGTCGGGCGGCTCGCGATCTGCCGCGTGCGCAACGGCGAGATCCGCAAGGGCCAGCAGATCGCCTGGTGCAGGGCGGACGGCTCGATCCAGCGCGCCCAGGCATCCGAGCTCTACGTCACGGAGGCGCTGCAGCGAGTCGACGCGCCGCAGGCGGGCCCTGGCGAGATCATCGCGATCGCCGGCATCGAAGAGGTGACGATCGGCGAGACGCTCGCCGAGCTCGAGGACCCGCGGCCGCTGCCTGTGATCACAGTCGACGAGCCCTCGATCTCGGTCACGATCGGGATCAACACCTCGCCACTGTCTGGCAAGGAGGGCAGCAGGCTGACCGCGCGCCAGGTGCTCTCACGCCTGCAGCAGGAGCTGATCGGCAACGTCTCGCTGCGCGTGAACGAGACAGAGCGTCCGGAAGCCTGGGAGGTCCAGGGCAGGGGCGAGCTGCAGCTCGCGGTGCTCGTCGAGCTGATGCGGCGCGAGGGCTTCGAGCTGACCGTCGGCCAGCCAAGGGTGGTCGAACGCGAGATCGACGGCAAGCGTCACGAGCCCGTCGAACGCCTCTCGATCGACATCCCCGAGGAGCACGTCGGCGCGGTCACGCAGTTGCTCGCGGCGCGCAAGGGCAGGATGGAGCACATGGCCAACCATGGCACGGGCTGGGTGCGCATGGAGTATCTCGTCCCGGCGCGCGGCCTGATCGGCTTCAGGACCGAATTCCTCACCGAGACGAGGGGCACGGGCATCATGCACCACGTCTTCGAGGGCTGGGAGCGCTGGGCAGGTGAGCTGCGCACGCGCACGACGGGCACGCTCGTCTCCGATCGCCGCGGTATGACCGCGCAGTACTCGCTGATGAGCCTGCAGGAGCGCGGCACGCTGTTCGTCGGCCCTGGCGAGGAGGTCTATGAGGGCATGATCGTCGGCGAGAACAACCGCTCCGACGATCTCGACGTCAACGTCTGCAAGGAGAAGCACCTCACCAACATCCGCTCCTCGACTGCGGAGGTGCTCGAGCGCCTCTCGCCGCCGCGGCGGCTCACGCTCGAGGAAGCGCTCGAGTTCGTGCGCGAGGACGAGTGCGTCGAGGTCACGCCCGAGACGGTGCGCTTGCGCAAGACCGAGCTCGGCAAGACCGAGCGTCTGAAGGCGGCCAGGCTGCGGCGGTGACAGATGTCATGCCAATGTCAGGACGCTCGCCACTTTCGCGGCGCGCGTGTCTGGCCTAGCTTTGATGGCATGGCAAACGCAATCGAAGTCTCAGGCCTGCGCAAGCGCTACGACGACGTAGAGGCGCTGCGCGGCGTCAGCTTCCAGGTCGGCGTCGGCGAGGTCTTCTGCATGCTTGGGCCCAACGGCGCTGGCAAGACGACCTGCACCGAGATCCTCGAGGGCCACAGGCTCGCGAGCTCTGGCACCGTCTCGGTGCTCGGCCACGACCCGGCGCGCGGCGAGCGCGCGCTGCTCGAGCGCATCGGCGTCGTGCTGCAGTCCTGCGGCATCCAGGAGGAACTGACGGTCGGCGAGCTGCTCGACATGTATGGCCGCTACTACCCCCGCTCGCGCTCCGCGGAGGAGCTGATCGAGCTGGTCGAGCTGGACGCCAAGCGCGACACGAGCGCAGGCTCGCTCTCAGGCGGTCAGCGCCGCCGCCTCGACCTTGCGCTCGGCCTCGTCGGCGACCCCGACCTGATCTTCCTCGACGAGCCGACGACCGGCTTCGACCCCCACGCCCGCCGCCAGGCCTGGTCGACGATCCGCTCGCTCTGCTCGCTTGGCAAGACCGTGTTCCTCACGACGCATTTCATGGACGAGGCCCAGCACCTCGCGGATCGCGTCGCGGTGATGGTCAACGGCGAGATCGTGGCCTCAGGTCCGCCCCAGGATCTCGGCGGCCGCGGCGAGCTGCCGACCGAGATCCGCTTCGCGCTGCCGGAGGGCCTTGGCCTCGCAGCGCTGCCCGCGCTGCCGGACGGGGCCGTCGTCGTCGAGGAGCGCGATGGCATTCTCGTCAAGACCCAGGACGGTGTGAGGGTGACGCACGCTCTGACGGGGTGGGCATTGGAGCGCGGGATCCAGCTGCACAATCTCGCCGTCGCGCAGCCGACGCTCGAGGATGTCTACCTCGCGCTCACGCGCGAGGGTGAGATGGAGAAGGAGATCCGATGAGCACCGCAACCAGCATCGCTGTCGACGAGCGGGGGTCCGCAGCTGAGTCGCGACGCGGCTTTGGCGCGGAGCTGGGGCTGATCGCCTGGCAGGTCTTCTATGAGCAGCGCGCCTTCTGGCGCAACCGCCGCCGCGCGCTGGCAAGCCTTGCCTTCCCGCTCATGTTCCTGCTGATCTTCGGCGCGATCGTGCACGGACACATCAAATCGCGCGGCAATGTCTCCTTCATCAACTTCTACGTCCCGGGGATCATCGCCTACACGGTGATGGCGCTCGGCTTCAGCACGATGGCGCTCTCGCTTGCGATGCTGCGTGACAAGGGCGTGATCAAGCGCATACGTGCGACGCCGATGCCGTGGGCCTCTTACCTCGCGGGCATCGTGCTGAGCATGGTCGTGACCGTGATCGTCGCAACGATCCTGCTGCTGGTCGTGGGTATCGCCTTCTATGGCGCCTCCCTGCGTATCTCAGCGCTTCCGGGGCTCGTCGCCACGATCGCGCTTGGGACGGCCTGCTTCACGAGCCTTGGGATCGCGGCCTCCCGCCTGATCCCGAAGCCGGACAGCGGCACGCCGATCCTGATGTTCGTGACGCTGCCGCTGTCGTTCATCTCTGAAGTCTTCTTCCCGCTGGAAGAAGCAGAAACACTGCGTCACATCGGCGCGTTCTTCCCGCTGAACCCACTCGCCAATGGGCTTGCGCCGGCGTTTGACCCACACATGACAGGCGCCGGCTTCGCCGCGCACGACCTGCGCTCGCTCGCGATCTGGACCGTCGTCGGCTGCGTGCTGATGGTGCGCTCGATGCGAGTCCTCTCCGCGAAGGATTGAGCGCGCCCTTTTGCGCATTAATGTGACTGCGATGCCTGTCAACTCAGCCTGCGAGGTGAGCCGCGACGACCAGCGCGCGGTCACGCCGGTTGTCCTGCGCTTCGGCCCCGTCGCGTCCTGGCTGTGGATCGGCCTGCTCGGCTTTCCGCTCGCGGAACTGATCAAAGCGCATGTCACGGGGCTGCACCTTGCGCTCGTGCTCGTGGGGCTCGCCGTCTTCGTCGCGACCTTCGTGCTGCTGCTCGTCGGACACGACAAAGGACTCTCGGCGCGCTCGATGGCGCTGCTCGTCGGTCTGCTGTTCGCGATCTCCGTCGCGATGACCGCAGGCGATCGCGCCGGCTGGGCGACGATGTTCGTCTACACCGCGGCGGTCGCCTCGATGTGGATGTTCTTCTCGGCGCGCGTTGCGGCGCTTGCCGTGCTTGCCTGCGTGGTCTCGGCGACCGCGATCGTCGCGGCGCGAGGCGCAGGCACGGGAACGATCGTCAGCGTCGCGGCAAGCTGCGCTGGCGTCGGCTTCCTCATGCTCTGCTTCGGCCAGCTGCGCATCCGCAACCTCGAGCTGCTCAGCGCCCGCGACGAGATCGCAAGGCTTGCGGTCGCCGACGAGCGCGTGCGCTTCGCGCGCGATCTGCACGACCTGCTCGGTCACAGCCTCTCTGTGATCGCGCTGAAGGCTGAGCTCGCCAGCCGCCTGCTCGAGCGCGACACCGAGGCGGCAGCCGTCCACGTCGGGGATCTCGAGCAGGTTGCGCGCAAGGCGCTTGCGGAGGTGCGCGAGGCGGTCAGCGGCTACCGCCGGCCTGCGCTTGCAAGCGAGCTCGACGGCGCGCGCATCGCGCTCGACGCCGCCGGCATCGAGGCGCACTTCGACCGTTGCGAGACGACGCTCGATCCGCAGGTCGAGGCGCTGCTCGCCTGGACTGTGCGGGAGGGGACGACCAACGTGATTCGTCACAGCGGTGCGCGCAGTTGCACCGTCGCGCTCGAGCCGGGGCTTGCAACGGCGACCGTCGAGGTGCTCGACGACGGCGTCGGCGGCGATCAGGGCGACGGTGTGGGGCTCCTGGACAATCATGGCCAGCGTGGCCATGGCCTCGTCGGCCTGCGCGAACGCGCCGAACGCCTCGGCGGCCAGCTGCAAGCGGGCCCCGGACCGGATGGCGGCTTCCAGCTGCGCGTCACGGTTCCCACCGGGATCGCGGCTTGATCGAGGTTCTGATCGCGGAGGGCCCTCTGTCCGCTTGCTCGCCGGCAAGCCTGAGGTTTGCGGCTTGATTGAGGTTCTGATCGCGGAGGACCAGGCGATGGTGCGCGGCGCGCTCGCCAGCCTGCTCGCGCTCGAGGAGGACATCGCGGTCGTCGCCGAGGTCGCGCGCGGCGACGAGGTGCTCGCGAGCGCGCTGCAGCTGCGACCGCAGGTGGCGCTGCTCGACATCGAGATGCCGGGCCGCAGCGGCCTGGACGTGGCCGGCGACCTCGCCGAGCAGCTGCCGCAGTGCCGCGTCCTGATCCTCACCACGTTCGGTCGCCCCGGCTACATGCGCCGCGCGATGGAGGCGGGTGCCGCCGGCTTCCTGCTCAAGGACGCGCCCGCGTCTGAGCTGGCGCGCGCGATCAGGCGCGCCGCGGCCGGCGAGCGTGTCGTCGATCCAGGGCTGGCCGCCGCGGCGCTCAGCGAGGGCCTCAGCCCGCTCACCTCGCGCGAGCAGGAGGTGCTCTGCGCGGCGCGCAGCGGCGGCACGATCGCCGAGCTCGCCGGCGAGCTGCACCTCTCGCCAGGCACGACCCGCAACCACCTCTCCTCGGTGATGCAGAAGGTCGGCGCCTCCACTCGTGCCGAGGCGATCAGGATCGCTGAAGAGAAGGGCTGGCTCTAGGGAGCCGCTGAGCGGCGCCACGCGGCGTCCTCGCTCGCTCGTGTGCTGAAGCGCACGTCGCTCGCTGCGTCCTTGCCTGGCTTGCTCATCGACCCCCTAGAGGGTCGCGCTTGGAAACGTGTGCCCAAGCTCACGTTTACGTAAGAATACAATCGCTAGCATGGGTCGTATGCCGAGCTCGGGGTCCATCACACAGCGTCTCGACCACCACGGCAACTCGGTCCCTGACCACTACAAGTGGATCGCGCTCTCGAACACGACGCTTGGCGTCCTGATCGCGACGATCAACGCCTCGATCCTGCTGATCTCGCTGCCCGACATCTTCAAGGGCATCGAAATCGACCCGCTGAAGCCGAGCAACACCAACTACCTGCTCTGGCTGATCCTCGGCTTCCTCGTCGTCACCGCGGTGCTCGTCGTAAGCCTTGGCAGGCTCGGCGACATCTACGGGCGCGCGAAGACCTACAACCTCGGCTTCGCGGTCTTCACGTTCTTCTCGATCCTGCTCTCCGTCACCTGGATGAAGGGCAGCGACGGCGCGCTTTGGCTGATCGTGATGCGCGGCCTGCAGGGCGTCGGCGGGGCGATGCTGTTCGCCAACTCGAGCGCGATCATCACCGATGCGTTCCCTGCGCATCAGCGCGGGCTCGCGCTTGGCATCAACGGCGTCGCCGCGGTCGCAGGCTCCTCGCTCGGGCTCGTGCTCGGCGGCGTGCTCGCGCCGGTCGCATGGCGCGCCGTCTTTCTCGTCTCGGTGCCGTTCGGGGTGTTCGGCACGGTCTGGGGCTTTGCAAAGCTGCGCGACCTCTCAGAGCGCAAGCCCGCGAAGATCGACTGGTGGGGCAACATCACCTTCGCCGTCGGTCTGATCGCGATCATGGTCGGCATCACCTACGGCATCCAGCCGTATGGCGCGCACACGATGGGCTGGACGAGCCCGAAGGTGATCGCCGAGCTCGCGGGCGGGATCTTCGTGCTGATCGTCTTCTGCTTCATCGAGACGCGCGTCGAGCAGCCGATGTTCCACCTCGACCTCTTCAAGGTGAGGGCCTTCGCCGCGGGCAACTTCGCCTCGCTGCTCGCGGGCATCGGACGCGGCGGCCTGCAGTTCGTGCTGATCATCTGGTTGCAGGGCATCTACCTGCCGCGCCACGGCTACAGCTTCTCCGAGACCCCACTCTGGGCTGGCATCTATCTCTTGCCGCTCGTCGGCGGGATGCTCTTCGCGGGCCCGATCGCCGGCGCGATCTCCGACCGCGTCGGGCCGCGCCCGTTCGCGTTCGCGGGCATGGTGATCGCCGCGCTCTCCTTCCTGCTGCTCGCGCTGTTGCCTGTCGACTTCTCCTATCCGGTGTTCGCGCTTGTGCTCGTCCTCAACGGCGTTGGCATGGGCATCTTCTTCTCGCCGAACAGAGCAAGCGTGATGAACAGCCTTCCCGCCAACCAGCGCGGCGCCGGCGGCGGCATGGCCGCGACCTTCATGAACTCCGCGATGGTGCTCTCGATCGGCATCTTCTTCACGCTGATGATCGTCGGGCTTTCAGGCGGCCTGCACCACTCGCTCTACACGGGCCTGCGGGCCCATGGCGTCTCCAATGCAGTCGCAAGCAAGGCGGCGAGCCTGCCACCCGTCGCGACGCTGTTCGCCGCCTTCCTTGGCTACAACCCGGTGAAGACGCTCGTCGGCCCGAACATCAAGCATCTCTCCGCCTCCCAGCAGCATGCGCTGCTCGGCCACAACTTCTTCCCCTCCGTTATCTCACATCCCTTTTCCAGCGCGCTCTCATCTGCCTTCCTCTTCGGGCTCGCGGCCTGCGCGATCGCCGCGATCGCGTCGCTGATCCCGGCGCGCGGCGTGCCGTTCATCGTCAGGCGTCGCAGGATCGCCGCGACCGCCGAGCGCGGGTCCGACTCAGCAGTGGATCCGCTTGCGCGGGTGCGCGTCGATGCTGCCCCGGCGCAGCCGCGCGAGCGCGCCGCGGATGTCGTGGACGAGCAGGTCGACCATGTCGCGTGAGAAGCTCTCGCGCACGACCATGCGCAGCACCGTGATCCGCTCCGCGTTCGGCGGCAGCGTGTAGGAGGGCACGATCCAGCCGCGCTCACGCAGGATGTGCGAGACGGCCGCGAGATCGATCTTGTCGGGGTCCTCGGCGCGCAGCGCCACGATCGGGAAGCGCGAACCGTCGTTCATCACCGTGAGGCCCTCGACCTTTTCCAGGTTGGTCGCGAGCGCATGCGCGTTCTCCAGGACCGAGGTGACGATCCGCGCGTACCCCTCATGGCCCAGGCGCAGAAAGTTGAAGTACTGCAGGACCACCGAGTTGCTCGCGCGCGAGAAGTTCAGCGAGTAGTTGGGCATGTCGCCGCCGAGGTAGTTGATGTGAAAGACGAGCTCCTCCGGCAGGTCGGAGCGGTCGCGGAAGATCACGGTGCCCATGCCTGGGTAGACGAGCCCGAACTTGTGGTTTGAGACATTGATCGAGCTCACCTGGGGCAGGCGGAAATCCCACTCCAGATCCGGTTCGGAGAACGGTGCGATGAAGCCTCCGCTCGCGGCGTCGATGTGCAGCGGTATGTGCAGGCCCTGCTCGGCGTCGATCTTTGCGATCAGGTCGTTGATCCCGCGCAGATCGTCCATCTGCCCTGTGAACGTCGTGCCGAGCACGCCTGCGACCGCGATCGTGCGCTCGTCGATCAGCGGCTCGACCTCGTCGGGGCCGATCACGTAGCGGTCCTCGGTCATCGGCACGATTCTCGCTTCGACCTCGAAGTAGTTGGCGAACTTCTCCCAGCAGGTGTGCACGTCGGCGCCGATCACGAGGTTCGGCTTCGCGGTGTCCTTGCCTTCCTGCTCGCGCTGGCGCTGCCATTTGCGCTTGTGGGCGAGCATCCCGAGCATGATCGCCTCGGAGGAGCCGATCGTCGCGGTCCCTGTAGGCGTCGCGCCTGTTGGCGCATGGAACAGCCGGCCGATCATCGAGACGACGCGCTGGTGGATCGCCTCGGTCTGTGGGTACTCGTCCTGGTCGATCAGGTTCTTGTTCAGCGTCTCCGTCGCGAGCCTGTCGGCCTCCGGCTCCATCCAGCTGGTCACGAACGAGGCGAGGTTGAGCGCAGGATTGCCGTCGAGGTTCAGCTCGTCGTGGACGAGCCTGTAGGCCGCCTCCGCGTTCATCCCCTGCCTGGGCATGCGGTACTTCGGCACGGCATGCGTGAAGCAGCGGCCTGAGTAGGTGGGGTTGAGGACGTCCTCGGAGCTGAGATCGACTCTGTGCATGTCTTCTCCTCGTCGTGGCGGCAGGCGGGAAGGGCCGGTTGCCGCAGGAGAAACGATGTTAGGTCAGGCAGCTCGCGCAGGTGCCATGTAGCACGACCTCGTGCTCTGAGACCTCGAGCGGCACGTGCTCGGAGGCCTTTGCGATCGCCCGCTCGAGGCCCTCGTCGGTGAACGGCTGCAGCTGTCCGCAGCTGTCGCAGACGAGATGGTGGTGGTGGTCGCTGTCGCTGCGCACCGCCTCGAAGCGCGTGATGCCGCTGCCGACGTCGACGCGCTGCGCGAGGCCGATCGCCTCGAGCTCTTCGAGGATCCTGTAGATGCTCGCCCGCGAGACGCGCCGCGGGCCGCCGGCGAGCGCCTCCTCGATCTCGAGGGCCGACAGCGCGCAGTGCTGGGCTCCCATCAGCGTGAGCAGCTCGCGCCGCGCGCCGCCGCTGCGATGGCCAGCCTCGGCGAGGCGGTGCAATGCCTGCTCGGTCCAGCTGCCCGTGTCGCTCGCTGTGGCCATGATCCGATTCTACGTCGATGCCCCGCCGCGCCTGACTCGCCAGGTCGCCCAGACGCGCCCCAGCGCATAGCTGCCGGCGCTGATGCTGCCGACGAAGAAGCCGACGGGATAGTTGGTGGTATAGGAGAGCGCGATCGCCGCCCACACGATCGCAAGCGCGATCGCAACCGAGAGCGCCAGCGCATGGCCTGGGCGGTCGGTGAAGGAGCGCGCCGCCGCGGGCGCGCCGATCATCAGGCTGAAGATCAGCAGCGTGCCGACCACGGGCACGGTCAGCGCTGTCGCCAGCGCCAACACCGCGAGGAAGCAGAGCTCCATCGCAAAGCTGCTTATGCCGCGCGCCTCGCCCACCTCGGGCATCACCGAGGAGAGCAGCAACGGCCTGTAGAGCAGCGCGATCGCCGCGACGCAGACGGCCGCCAGCGCGGCGGTGGGGGCGAGCTCGTTGCTGCTGATGCCGAGAACCTCGCCGAACAGCAGCGAGTAGACCTCTGGCGCGTACTCGGAGCTCAGGCTGAGGAACAGCGCGCCGCAGCCGAGCATCGCCACGAGCATCAGCGCGGTGACCGCGTCGTGGCGCCCGCGCCGGCCGAGCCAGCCGATCCCGAGCGCGCCGAGCAGCGAGCAGATGCCCAGGCCGATCAGCGTGTTGATCCCGATCAGGGCCGCGCCCGCGGCGCCAGCGAACGACCCGTTCGGCACCGCGTGGGCGGCGAACGCCGATCCGCGCAGGACCGTGAAGAACCCGACGACGCCGGCGACGACGGCGACGATGCTCGCCACCGTCCACGCGTTCATCATGAATCCGGAGAACATCCTCAGCGCTCCTGCTGTCCCGTCGAGGGTTCCGCCGGCTCGTCTGCCGTCGCCTCCCTCGCCGCGATCCTGGCGGAGACCGTGCCGCGCTCGCGCCTGCGCTGCCGCCAGGCTGGCACGCCGGAGAGCAGGTAGATAGCAAGGACGAGCATCACCACGAAGAAGCTGACGGGCCACGTCTTTTCGTGCGGAGGCCAGGCGTAGCTGTCATAGGCGAGCAGGATTCCGATCCAGGTCGCGGCGAGCCCCAGCAGGCTTGCCGTGAGCATCGCCACGTAGGGTCGGCGGGCGACGCGCAGGGCCGCGGCGGCTGGTCCGATCAGCAGCGCGGTCGAGAGGATCGCGCCGATCGTCAGCGCGCAGAGCGCGACCGCGATCGCGAGTGCCAGCAGGTAGGCGGCGCCGACAAGACGCACGGGAATGCCCCTTGCAGCTGCGATCTCAGGGCTGAGCGAGCTCAGCAGCAATGGCCTGTGGATCGTTGCCAGGATCGCAATGACCGCGAGCGCGAACGCTATGACCGCTGGGATCGTCGCGCTGGAGATCGTGAAGATCGTGCCAAAGAGGACGCTCACCACCGCCCCTGTCGTGTTGTGGTAGGTGCTGTCCAGGTAGAGGATCAGCGCAGCGAGCCCGAGCCCCGCGCCGAGCACGATCCCCGTCGCCAGGTCGCGACCGCGCGGGCGCTGGATGCCGACCAGCTCCATTGCCCCCGCTGCGAGGATGTTCACGACGAGGAACCCCCACAGTGGCCCGACTCCGACCAGGTATGCGCCGGAGCCCCCGGTCGTGCCGATGTCGCCAAGCGCCTCGCCCGCAAAGGACTGGCTGCGGATCACGGTGAAGACACCGAGCGTGCCCGCCACCAACGCGACTGCACCGCCAATGATCGCGGCGGTGTGGACGGGACCGCTGGAGAAGAAGCCGGGTTCGAAGATGGGCGTCAGGAACGCCGTTACAGGGCTCACGAGATGACCGCCGCCTGGAGTCGCGATCGGTGGCGCAGCGCTTGGAGGCTCACTCGATCACCTCGACGTGGGGCTCGTCCCCCTGCGGCTCGTGGGCCGCGGCGCCGGCGACGACCAGGATGCGGTCGTGGACGTGCAGCACATCGACGTGGTGCCCGTAGAGGCGGCTCAGCACGTCGCCGCGCACGACCTCCTCCGTGCGCCCGCTCGCCGCGCGTCCGGCCGCTAGGTAGACGATCCTGTCCATCACGGGCAGCAGCGGGTTCATCTCGTGCGCTGAGATCAATACCGCGACCTCCTGCTCGGTCGAGATGCGCGCTAGCAGCGCCACGACCTCCTGGGCGCTGCGCAGGTCGAGGTTCGCCAGCGGCTCGTCCAGCAGCAACAGCTTCGGTTTGCCGATCAGGGCGTGGGCGATCAGGACGCGCTGCTGCTCGCCGCCGGAGAGGCGCCCGACGCGCGTCTCCGCGAAGGCTGACGCGTCGACGGCATCCAGCATCTGCTCGACGAGCTCGTGGCGCCTGCGTGACGGTCTGCGCAGGCCAAGCCGGTGCGCGTCGAGCCCGAGCGCGACGAGGTCGCGGGCGCGCAGGGGCATGTCCTCGTCGAGCAGGAACTTCTGGGGCACGTAGCCAAGCAGCGGGTTGCGCCGCGAGCGCGCTGCGCCGGCGACGAGCACCTCGCCCGCCGTTGGCGCCTGCAGGCCGAGGATCACCCTGAAGAGCGTCGTCTTGCCTGCGCCGTTGGAGCCGATCAGGCCCGTGAGCTCGCCGGCTCTCACCTCGAAGCTCACGTCCTTCAGGACCTCGCGCCCCCCAAGCCGCACGTGTACCCCGCGCACGGCGAGCACCTGCTCGGAGGGGCGGCCGGACTGTGGCGTCTCGGCCGTGGGGCCGGCTGCGGTGCCTTCTACGCTCACGCCGCTCCGATCAGAGCTTCTCAGTCGACTTGCCTTCGCTGACGGCGGCTTCCAGCGCCCTCAGCTCGGCCATCATCCACGACTGGTAGTCATAGCCAGGCGTCGGCATCGTCTCGTACACCCCGACGACTGGCACATTCGCGGCTGCCGCAGCTTCCAGGAAGCCTTCGGTGATCGTGTCGGTGACCTGCTGGTTGTAGACGAACACCTTCGCTTCGTGGTCGGCGAACAGCCTGTTCTGCAGGGTGATGTCCTGGGGAGCCGGATCTGTGCCGTTCATGATGTCGGCCTGCATGCTGAAGGGCGTGAGGTTTTCGATCCCGGCGGCTTCCAGCATGTAGTCCCCGACGGGCTCGGTGGTCGCAACCGTGGTCCCTGGGTGGCGGCCGCTGAATGCCTTCAATGCCCTCAGCCACGGCTGCAGCGAGCGTTCGAACTTCTCGGCGTTGGCTTTGAAGTAGGCGGCGTGCGCGGGCTGCAGTGCAGAGAGGTCGCTTGCGAGAGCCTTCGCCACCGCAGGCATCGTCGTCGGCTTGTACCAGAGGTGCGGGTTGGGCGTGGAGCCTGGCAGACCAAGCAGCTTCTGCACATCGATCACCTTGCGCGCACTGTTCGGCGAGGCTTCCTCGATCTTTTCCATGAAATCGTCGTAGCCGACCCCGTTCTGGATGACGAGCTGCGCGCCGCCAACGCTCTGCGCGACGCTTGGGCTCGCCTCGAAGGTATGCGGATCGGTGTTTGGGTTGCTCATGATCGCGCTCACCTGCACGTACCTGCCACCGATCTGGGAGATCACGTTCGCGTACTCGTTCTCCGCGCCGACCGCGGTGATCCTGCCGCTCGAGGCCGTCGCGCCCTTGCCGTTCGAGCTGCCACAGCCGGCGAGCAGCGGCGCAAGCGCGACGGCAACGGCCAGCGTAAGCAGCGGGCGGCGGCGCATCAACGGTAGGCGGCGCATTGGCTGTGGACGGCGCATCGACTGTGGACGGCGCATCGACTGTGGACGGCGCATGCGCGCCAGGCTTGGGACGGCCTGCATCGGTTTTCTCCTAATAGGCAGAGTGGGAGTGGCCGGGAGCATAGCAAGATTGAGTCTCATTCTGATTTGCCCTACCTGGTCGCGAACGGCGCCGAGGCGCCCTTGACATGGGAGTTGATTTGTGCCTATAGTGGTGGTGGCTAATGTCAAGGGGTCGCTGGTTGGCGCCGACGATGCTGGCCGGACATAGTTGAGGGTTGGGGCTGGCTCACTGTTCTGTGACCGGCTTTTGCGCAGCAGAGGGTGTTCTTGGAGAGGAACCTTGATCGAGCGTTTGAGAGGGTTGTTTGCGTGAGGCGTTTGATGTCGTCATACGTGTCGGTTCTGGCTGCGCCAGTCGGAGTGGCGTTAACCAGATGCGTCAGCTCTGCTGACGCATCTCTCTCTCTCTCTCTCTCTCTGGCTCGATCTAACTAGCCGCCGCCGGCTGCTCCGGGGCGCGTTTGCGCCTCTGGCGATCGGCTTGCCTTCTGGCCGCTCGCTTGAGCTGCCGCCTGCGTTCGCTGAGCTGCCGGTCGCGTACCGCAGCGTGGCACCGCATCGGAGTGGCTGCTGATGCGCGGCGCCAGAGGCGGGCGTGGCACGGCGGCCGCGAGCCTGCGGACAGGCGGCGCACGTGACGGTGGCCACGGCGCTCGCAGGCAGCGACTGGCTGGCAGCATCCTGCACCTGCAGCGCGCGCGTGTCCTTGCGGCCGCGGTTGGCTTGCTGGCGCAGGAGGGCTACGGCGGCGCGTCCGTGGCGAGCATCTGCGCGCAAGCTGGCATTTCACGCCGTACCTACTATGAGGTCTTCGAGAACCGCGAAGACTGCCTGCTGGCAATTCTCACTGACGCTGAATACAGGGTAAGACAGGCTCTCGCCGAGCTGGACCTCGAAGACGCCCTCTGGATTGAGCGAGTCCGTGCTGGAGTCTGGGTGATCCTGTCCCTGTTCGAGGAGGATCCTGCGCTTGGCCGGGTATGCCTAGTGGAGTCTCAGCGCGCTGGCGGCCCTGTCCAGGAGCAGCGCGAGCGAATCTTCGCAGGGCTCGCCGCGATCGTTGATGAAGGCCGCCTGCAGGGCGCCCGCGCCGCGGCAGTCGGCACTCTCACGGCGGAGGCGCTCGTCGGCGCGTGCACGACCGTGCTTGCCTCGCGCCTGCCGGGGCCAAACGCAGCCGGCGCTGGTGGCGGGCGCGGCGGGCGCCGGGCCGAGACGCCTGCCTGCGCGGACCTGCGCGATCTCTTGGGCGAGCTTATGGGCATGATCGTGCTGCCATACATGGGCGCGGCCGCAGCGCGGCGGGAGCTTGCGCGTGTGTTGCCGGACGCTGCGGTATCGGAGACCGGGAGCCAGGCCAATGGCCGCGATCCGCTTGCCGGTCTACCTGTTCGTTTGACCTATCGGACGGCGCGGGTGCTGCAGGCGACGGCGGAGCTTGGCGAGGGGCAGCTCGGCGCCAGCAACCGCCAGATCGCAGAGTGCGCCGGCGTGCACGATCCAGGGCAGATGTCAAAGCTGCTCGCGCGCCTCGAGCACCATGGGCTGGTCGCAAACAACATCAGGCACGCCGCAACCCGCGGCGAGCCCAACAACTGGACGCTCACCAAAAGTGGGCGACGGCTCGTACACGGTCTTCGCACCGCGCCTGACGATCGCCTCGAGGGTCGCAAATGAAGACATCACGGCGCGTCGGGTCAATGAACACAGAGAGAGGGGAAGCGCACATGGAGGGTGGACGCATCGTCGGGAGCTCATTCCCGTCTGTCGAGGAGGACCGTCGACCCGCCCCGCGCAGAGGCGCGCGGCGCAGAGAAGGCCTTGCCGCAGTGTGCATAGGCCCACTGTCTCTGCTGGCCGCGGTTGTGGCTGCGCTGGCGAGCTTGATGGCGCTCGCGGGCCCCGCCTCCGCGGTGATCACGCGCCACCCCGAACCGTTCTCGCCGCTGACGGGCGCGGCGTCCGGTGTGACGTTCGCCGAATACAACCAGTCGGGGGTCGCGGTCGACGAAGCGACTGGCAACGTCTTCGTCACCGACGCCGAAAACGGGATTGTGATACTCGGAGGGGAAGGTGGCGCGCCAGACGGCCTAGCTTCACCCTTCCTGGTTGCGGAAACTAACTACTTCCAGTCCGCCGTCGGTGAGCGGGCCTTCCTTACCTACGACAACTCTGCCTCCGGCCCGAGCAAGGGCACACTCTACGCCTACGACTACCTGACCGAAGGAATAAAGAGGTACGAACGCGAAGGCGCTAGCGAACAGTATGTGGAAGTCTCCGGCGGCGAAATCCCCATGTCGGGCTGCGGCGAGGTGACGGGGGGCGGCATCGACAGCGCGGGCGATCTCTACTTCGGCTGTGGCGGCCTCGACAAGCTCTACGAGCTCAGCCCGGCAGGGGTGGTGCTCCATGAATATGGCCTGGCGGTGACAGGCATGGCTCGTCCGAGCCAGGTGGCGGTTGACAGCGCGGGTGATGTCTTCGTGCAGGCCGATCTCGGCGCGCTCTACAAGTTCCCGGTCAATCTCGAGGGCGAAATCGAACCACTGCGATACGAACAGATTACGGGAGGAGTGGGTCAGGTGGGCGGTGTCGCCTACGAACCGGAAGCAAACGAGATCATCGTGGGTGAGGCTGGGCGCGTCGAGGAGTACAACGCGACCACGCTGGCCAAGATCGGTGAATTCGGAGCCGAAACGCTCAGGTATGAATACAAAGGGGAACCCCACCCGATCCAGGTGGAACGCGTGGCGGTGAACGTGGCGACGCACCGCGTCTATTTGACGAGCTACTACGACGCCGGGTCTGAAGTAGGGGTGCGCGTCTTCGGCCCTGACGTGGTCGAGCCGACGCTGCGCGCAACCGCGGCATCCAGCATCACGGGCACGAAGGCGATCTTGAACGGCTCCATCAACCCCGAAGGGATTGAAGTCACCGAATGTTTCTTCGAATACGGCGAGACGTCGAAGTATGGCGACACTGTGCCATGTGAAGGCCTGGTCGCGACCAACGACGAAAGCCAGCCTGTCAGCGCCAACATCACCGGGCTGAGCCCGAACGGCGCCACCTACCACTACCGGGTGGTCGCGACGAATGAAAACGGCACGGAAAGAAGTGCCGAGAAGACCCTGGCCACGGCCGGCACGGTCGTCACTGAAGCGGCAACCGGGGTGAGCGCTGAAAGCGCGACGCTGAACGGCTATGTGCGCCCGGAAGGCTTGCAGTACAGTGGCTGTGCCTTCGAATACAAGCTGGTCACCGAAGCTTCTTACAGCGCAGCGCCCTGCAGCCCGGTTGCTGCGGAGATAGAACCGGACTTCACGGCTCATGCCGTCAGCGCACGGCTTGCCGGCCTACAGCCGGACTCGAGCTACGAGGTCCGCCTGCTGGCGACCAACGGCGAAGGCGACCGCCACGGCGAAGTGGTGAGCTTCACGACCACCGGGCCGCCGCAGATCTCGGAAATGCGCGCCAGGGATGCCACCGAGACCTCGGTGATCCTCGAAGCGAAGATCAACCCGAGTGGTTACGGCACCAGCTACCGCTTCGAATGGGGTCTAACCGCCTCTTATGGAAGCAAGGTGCCGGTCGAATTCGAACCCTCGATCGGATCGGGTAGAGAACCCGTGCTCGTCACCGCCGAACTGAGCGGCCTGACCCCTGGGACCGCATACCACTACCGGCTCGTGGCGTCCAACACGCTTGGCGGCAAGAGCACTGCCGAAAGCGCCCAGACGGCCGAAACGCTCGACTCCTGCGGTCTGCCCGGCGGGCGCTGCCTGGAGATGGTCTCACCCAAGTCAGATGAACTCGGGCCGGCCGCGGTGGTTGGGCGGTTCGTCGCGGGGCAGCAGCTGCGCTACCAGGCCGCGGAAGCCCCGGGGCTGCTCGACTATGCGATGGAAGCGGGCCTGCCAGAAGCCACGCGCGGCACCGAAGTGCTCTACCAGGGCGCCCGCGGCGGCGAAGGCTGGCACTCCACGCAGATGAGCCCGGGCATCAGCATCCGAGACGAAAAGACGGAACTCCCCTCCATCCCGAATCGAACGATGGGCGTATCGCCCGACCTCAGCTGCGAAGTGGTGGAAAGTGCACAGCCGCTTACAGCGGACCCCGTCGCCCTCATGGAGATCGAAGCGGGAGGGGCCGACCTCTATCGCCACAACCCCGATGGCTCCTACACGCTGATCAGCGACCTCCCGCCCGAAGTGCTCTCCGGGACCGGCGGACATGAATATGAACTGGTCGGCATGTCAAACGATTGCGGCAAGGTGGTCTTCGAATCCGTGAACGCCTATAGCGGCGTACGCGCCTTGAAGAATACCCATGATGACTACCTCTACGAATGGACCGCAGAAGGCGGGATCAGAGGCGTGGGATACGTGCCAAGCTCCGGTGGAGAAGAGCTGACTGAGGCGAGCGGCGGCGTCATCGAGCAAGGCACATACGAGGACCAATACCACGCGGTTTCCGGCGACGGCTCGCGCGTATTCTTCTCCGCGCTGCGGCTTACCGGCAAGAACGCGGGCGAAGTCGGCAAGACCGGCGTGTTCGTGCGGATCGACGGCGCTCACACCAAGGACGTCTCGCTCTCTGAGACTTCCACGCCGGACACCGGCGCGACATACCAGGGCGCGACCGCGGATGGCTCGCGAGCCTACTTCATCGCCAACGCGGGTCTGGCCAGCGAAGCCAGCCCCGCTGGCCAGGACCTCTACGAATACAACCTGCAGACCGAAACGCTGGCTGACCTCTCCGCCGGCCGAGAAGACCCTGCGCAGGTCCAGGCGCTGGTCGGTCTGGCTGCCGACGGCTCGCATGTCTACTTCACCGCTCGCGGGCAGCTCGTGCCGGGGCAGGGCGCGACCCTTGCCGAAAACGAAGTGGCCAACACCTTCTCTCTCTACGACGCCACCGGTGGCGCGGTGCACTACGTCGGCGCGGTGGCGGGCGAATACGAGCAGAGGGAAGTCGTCTCGCTGGAGGATCAGATGGGCGGAGATGACACCTCGCGCGTCAGCTCCGACGGACGGTACCTGCTCTTCGAATCGAGCCTCGATCTCACCGGCTATGAAAGCGAAGGCGAACGCGAAGTCTATCTCTATGACGCGGACGGAGGCTCAGACTCACTCATCTGCGTCTCGTGTCGCCAGGACGGCAAGCCGCCCAGCGCCGCCCTTATCAAGCATGCAGGAGGGGCAGGCTCGTACCATCTGGATCCGGGCGGAGAGACGAATTCGCTCTACCAGCCGCAGTCGCTGGTCGTGCGGGGCGGTCAGCCAGAGGTGTACTTCGTTTCGCGCGAAAGCCTGGCCGGCGGCGCGATCGAAGACGCTTGGAGCCTCTACGAGTGGGCGCACGGCCAGGTCTTCCGCATCGCAAGCGAAGCGCCTGGCACGGTCATCCGCCAGGGCAATGTCGCGAACGCCGATATGCGCTTCATCGGTGCGAGCGCCGAAGGCGGCGACCTCTACTTCTTCGACGGCGCTGCGCTGAATTGGGAAGACCCGCAAGGAAGGCCGGCTGCTTGGGATGCGAAGGCGGGCGGCGGCTTCGCCGAACCGGCGCCCGCGCACAGCTGCGAAGCAGGCAGCGAAGGATCGCAAGGATGCCAGTCGCCAGCCTCGCAGCCACCGGCTCTCGGCACGCCGGGCAGCCTCTCGTTCTCCGGTCCGGGCAATGCCACGCCTACGCAGGGTGGCCTCACGACAAAGCCGGGCAAGCCGAAGCACCACGGCAAGCAAAAGAGAAAGAAGAAGAAGAAGAAGAGCAAGCACACCAATAAGAGCGAGGGGAAGCAGATGCGACGCGCAAGCGGCAGGCGGGGGGCGGCAAAGTGAGCATTCGACTGCGCCAAACCGCGCTCTACATCCTGCTGGCGACCGTCGCGAGCCTCTGCTGGGCGGCCACCGTCGCCCACGCCGAGACCGCCAAGCGGCCCGCCTGGAAGATCGTCGGCGTGACAACGCCGACCCATCTGGCGCCGACGCAGTCAGCGGTGCAACGGGTGACCGTCGGCGCCGACGGCGGCACGTTCACACTCGGGCAGGTGACGACGGGCATCGGCACGCCTGTGACTGGCGAAGGGGAAATCGCGCTCACCGAAGGCAGCGCCAAGGCGACGATCGTCGAAGGCGAATTCGAAGTGGGGGGAGCGATCTCCAGCTTCGACCTGCCCGCTGGAACGACGGTAACAGCGTGCACGCCCGACTGCGTGACGCCTGGCTCGGTCCTGACGCTCTCCAACGCGGCATACGAAACGGAAGCCTTCACCTACGTCACGATCCTCACCAAGGAGCTGACCGGGGTCAGCGCGACCAGCGGCGCGTTCCACGTGGGCGATGAGATCACCGGCACCGCCGCCGGCTCGAGCCTCGCGCCGGGGACGACGATCACCGCTGTCGGCAACGGGACGCTGACGATCTCCGAATATCCGGAAAAGACTCGCGGAACTCGAATGACATTGACGGCCAGCGAGGCGACGGCGCCGATCCCCTACGACGCCTCCGCGCAGGCGCTGCAGGAAGCGTTGGAAGCGCTGCCCGCCTTCGGCTCCGGTTCGGTCGTCGTGAGCGGCGGGCCCGGCGGGAGCGCCGCAGATCCTTACTTCGTCGCCTTCGGAGGCAGCCTCGCCGGCCAGGAAGTCCCGCTGCTCGATGCCGATCAGGGCGGCCTTGCGCCCGAAACGGGCTATGTGCGCGTGTTCACCACCGAGCCCGGCGGCAACGGGACCGGCTACATCCGAAGCTTCCCGACCAACATCGGCGGTGCGGCGAGCAGCGGCGCAATCACCCTGAAGCTCGGTCCGCTGCCGGTGGGGATCGTGACCAGGGGCGAACCGTTGAGCCTCGAAGGCGCCTGGGCCTGCACGACCACCGCAAGCGAAGTGGAATGTACGAGCACGGAGGTGGTGCCTGCGATCGAAACCAGCAGTCCGACTCATCTCGACACAAACGTCCAGATGCCGATCACGGTTCCAGTCGAAGTGCGTACGGCCACACCCTCCAGCCTAGAGACGGAGGTGAAGATCTCCGGCGGAGGCGCCAACGAAGCCTCCGCCGAGGTGCCGATCGTGGTCTCCCCTGAGCCCGCGGCGCCGGGGATCTCCTCATTCTGGGCCGGCGCCTTCGAAGCAAACGGTGAACCGTCGACTCAGGCGGGCGCCCATCCCTACAGCGCGCTGACCGAATTCTGGCTGAATACCGTCCGCTCAGGCGGCGGTGAAATAGTGCCCGCCGGCGACATTCGCGACGTCGACGTAGACCTGCCGCCAGGATTCGCCGGGGACCCGCTCACCACCGCGCGCTGCCCGCAGAGCGGCACGGACGGGCAATACAACTTCTTTTACGAAGAAGAACCGGAAGGCTGCACGATCGAAAGCGCCGTCGGCGTACTGCTCACCGGGGCCGACCTGAACGGAGCCACAGTGCCCGAAAACTTGGGTAGCCTCCTCTACAACGACATCCCGGTGCTCGGCTCGGCAGTTGAGCTCACCAGCAAGATCGCCTCTCCGCTGCAGGCGCTGGTGGGCAGCGTGCTGAGCGAAGAAGGCTTTCGCGTGAGGGTCGCCTCGCCGAATACAGCGAGCACCCTGCAGAAGGTGAGCGAGGCATATGTGGCGATCGAGGGGATGCCGTCCGGAGCTCACGGCAAGGCGTTCCTCTTCAACCCAGGCGACTGCGCTCAGCAGGCGCAGGAAGAGAGCGAAGGCAGGGGGCCGAGCACGCGAATCGCGATCTCGACCTGGCAGGAACCGACGAGCTTCGCGACCGCGGAAGACGCGTTGCCGTTGCTGACCGGCTGCCAGGCGCTGACGGAAGCGTGGCTTGGCGAGGGGCCGGAACCGAAGGCGCCTTCGTTCGAGCTCCAGCCGACTGTGACGCAAGGTTCGAGCGGAACCGGCGCGACCGCGAGCCTGCACATCCCGCAAGAAGGCCTGACTGACCCAGGCAAGCTCGCGACGGCGGACCTGAAGAAGGCGGTTGTGACGCTGCCCGAAGGGCTGGCGCTCAACCCTTCCTCTGCGAACGGACTCGAAGCCTGCAGCGAGTCGCAGATCGGCTATCTGGGAGGCGACTTCCCGATGCCAAGCCCGATCCGCTTCAACGAATCTGCGGCTTCGTGCCCCGATGGCTCGAAGCTCGGGACTGTGGAAGTGACGAGCCCGTTGCTCGAAGAAGCGCTGTCCGGCACGATCTACCTAGCGGCGCAGGAAGAAAACCCTTTCCACAGCCTGCTGGCGCTCTATCTGGTGATCGAAAGCCCGCGCTTCGGGGTGACGATCAAGCTGGCGGGCGAAGTTGCGACGGACTCGGACACAGGCCAGCTGACCGCGACGTTCGACGACAACCCGCAGCTGCCTGTCGAAGACCTGACCCTGCACTTTCGTGGCGGCGGTTCGCGCTCAGAGCTGGCGACGCCTGAAGTATGCGGGCACTACGCGACGACGGGGTCGCTGACGCCGTGGTCGGCAGAACACGGTGAAGCGGCACAGATCGAAGAAGAAGGGTTCACAGTCTCGAGCGGCTGTGCTGCCACTGCGGCTGCGCGCCCGTTTGCCCCCGGTTTTGAAGCGGGCACAGTCAGCCCGTCTGCGGGCTCCTACAGCCCGCTTGTGATCAAGCTCTCCCGCCAGGATGGCGAACAGGAGCTCACGCACTTGAACCTCACGTTGCCCGAGGGGTTGCTTGGCAAGCTCGCTGGTGTTGGGCGCTGCTCTGAGGCGCAGATCGCCGCAGCGCAAGCCTCGAGTGGTCGCGCCGAGCTGGCCAGCTCGTCATGTCCGGCGTCGAGCCTGCTTGGCAGCGTCGACGTCGCTGCTGGGGTCGGCGGCGAACCGCTCCATGTATCAGGCACGGTGTACTTGGCCGGCCCGTATGAGGGCGGGCCCTACTCGGTCGTCGTGATCACGCCGGCGGTCGCTGGCCCGTTC
>DASXDO010000011.1:0-253731 GCA_036490555.1 Solirubrobacteraceae bacterium
CTGGCGTATACGCCAGTCGGAACAGCCTCATCCCACTCTGTGCAGACGCCCGTGCAGCTCGCGGCCGAGCTTCGGCGGCAGCCCTGGCACCGCCTGCAGCTCCTCGCGCGAGGCGGCAAGCACGGCCTCTGGCGAGCCGAAGTGGGCGAGCAGCGCACGCTTGCGCGCGGGACCGACGCCTGGCAGCTCGTCGAGCAGCGAGCGCGTCATCGCCCTGTCGCGGCGGATGCGGTGGTGGGTGATCGCGAAGCGGTGCGCCTCGTCGCGCAGACGCTGCAGCAGTTGCAGCTCAGGCGTTGCGTGGTCGAGTACGAGCGGCGCAGGCCTGCCAGGCATGAAGACCTCCTCGATCCGCTTCGCGAGCGAGACGATGCGGACGCCCTGCTCGCGGAAGCCCTGCAGGGCGCGCAGGCCGGCGGCGAGCTGGCCCTTGCCGCCGTCGATCACGACGACGCTTGGCAGCGCCGCAAAGCTCGCGTCGAAGGCGGAGTCGTGCGGCGAGATGTCCGCCTGGCGCTCCCACTGGGCAAAGCGCCGCGAAAGCACCTCCTGCATCGAGGCGTAGTCGTCGGAGCCCTCGACGGTCCTGATCGTGAAGCGCCTGTAGTCGGATTTCTTCGGGACGCCGCCCTCGAAGACGACCATCGAGGCGACAGTGTGGGTGCCGCCGAGGTTGGAGATGTCGAAGCACTCGATCCTGACGGGCACCGTCTCGAGGCCAAGCGCGAGCTGCAACCCTTCCAGCGCCTCGACTCTGCCCTGACGGCGGCGCTCGGCGCGCAGCCGCTCCTGGCCGAGCGCGAGCAAAGCGTTGCGCCGCGCAAGCTCGAGGATGCGCCGCTTCTCGCCGCGGGTCGCGGGCCGGATCTCGACGGCGCCGCCGCGCCGCTTTGCGAGCACCTCGGCAAGCGCATCGCGCTCGCCCTGCTCGAGCTCTGTGAGCTCCTGCTGGACGATCAGCTGCGGCGGGATCGAAGTCTGGGCGTCGTAGTACTGGAGCACGAACTCGCGCAGCACCTCGGCGAGGGGACGCTCCGCCTCGTTGGACAGGTAGAACGACTGACGGTCGCTCAGCACGCCGTCGCGCACCTGGAAGACCTGGGCGTTCGCGTCCCTGCCTTCGAGCGCTAGCGCGAGCGCGTCGAAGGTGCCTGCGGCGCCGCCGATCACACGCTGGCGCTGCATCAGCGAGCTGACCGCCTGCAGGCGGTTGCGCTCCAGGGTCGCCTGCTCGAACTCCTCTTCGGCGGCCGCGCTGCGCATGCGCTGTTCGAGGTCGCGCTCGATCGTCGCAAAGCGGCCAGAGAGGAAGTCGATCACGCCGTCGATCGCTGCCCTGTACTCCTGCTTTGAGACGTAGTCGACGCAGGGCGCCCCGCAGCGCTTTATGTAGTAGTCGAGGCAGGGGCTGCCGCTGCGCCTGCCAGGCTCGGCGCCTGTGCAGGTCCTGAACATGAAGACCTTGCCAAGCAGGTCGAGCGTGCTGCGCACGCGCTTCGCGTTGGAGTACGGACCGAAGTAGGCCCTGTTGGAGCGGTGTCGTTCGCGCGTGAAGTAGACCCTTGGGTAGTCCTCCTCGAGCGAGATGCCGATGTAGGGGTAGGACTTGTCGTCGCGCAGCTTCACGTTGAAGCGCGGGCGGTGCTGCTTGATGAAGCTCTGCTCCGTCAGCAGCGCCTCCGCCTCGCTGCCGACGATCACGCATTCGACGTGCTCCACCTGGGCGACCATCTCCGCGTGGCCAGGAGAGCCAGTCCCCACCCGCCCCACCTGGGCCTTGCCGAAGTGCGAGGCGACGCGCTTGCGCACGGACTTCGCCTTGCCGACGTAGATCACCCTGCCCCTGCCGTCCCTGAAGAGGTAGACGCCTGGCTGGTCAGGCAGGTTGCGACGTTGCTCTGCGAGGCTCACTGGGGCGAGGGAGACTCAGTAAGAGCGCCAGAAGCGGTAGACGGCGAGCAGCGCGTAGACGACGACCGCGAGCAGCACGAACCAGAGCAGCTCGCCGCCGCCTGTCAGCCACATGCGCGAGCGCCCCGCAAGCAGGAAGGCGCCAAGCGCGACCGCGCCGTAGAGCAGCGCTCTGTGGTTGGCGCCAAGGCTGTAGAGGCCGATCCTGTGTTCGCGGTAGAGGCGCACGCCGACCCAGCCGAACGCGACCCCGAAGGCGGCCCAGATCACCGCCTCGACGGTCGCCGCCCCCTGGCTGCCGCCTGGCAGGAACGCGACGATCGCCGCGATCGCAAGCACGATCGCGATGTTGCGCAGCGTCCCGTAGCGGCTCATGCCGATGAGTCTAGGACCGCGGCGGGCTGCTCCAATGCCTCCAGCCGCGCATAGGCCTGCTCGACGGCGCGCTTCGCGGCGGTGTGGCGGGCTTCGGACTTGCCAGCCTCGTACTTCGTCGCCCAGGCGGCGGGCTCGGCGAGCTCGTCCTCGAGCGCGCTGAGGGCCGCCTCCGCCGCTTCGATCTCGCGCTCCGCCTTCTGCTGCTCGCGCAGCCTGTTCTTCGAAGGACCGTCGCTGCGCTGCTGTCTCTTCGCTGCCTTCACGGGCTGCCTCGCCGCCTTGGGCTGCTTCGCCACCTCGAGCTGCCCCACCTCTGCGCGCGGCTTCTCCAGCCTCGACGAGGACGACGCGACATCTGGCATCGCAGGATCCAGCCCTGCGGCGCGGCGCTCCTCGCGGATGCGGACGTACTCGGGCCAGCCGCCAAGGTAGCTGTGCAAGGCGCGGTCCTCGACGGCGATCGTGCGGCTGCCGACGGCGTCGAGCAGCGCGCGATCGTGGGAGACGAGCAGCAGCGCTCCGTCGAAGGCTTTCAACGCGTCCTCCAAAGCCTCGCGGCTCTCGATGTCGAGATGGTTCGTAGGCTCGTCGAGAATCAACACGTTCGCGCCTGACTGGACGAGGATCGCAAGCGAGAGCCGCTGGCGCTCGCCGCCGGAGAGACCGGCGAGCGGCTTCTCCGCCTCCTCGCCTGAGAAGAGGAAGCCGCCAAGCAGCGCCCTCGCCTTGTTCGGCGTCAGGCCCGTCGCGCGCTGCGCGGCTTCAAGCACGCTTTGCCCAGGATGTCCCCCCAGCTCCAGCTCGTCCGCATGCTGGGAGAGGTAGCCAAGCTTCACGTTGTGGCCGGTGCTCAGCTTGCCCTCCCTCAACGGCCGCCTGCCGCCAAGCGTCTCGATCAACGTCGTCTTGCCTGTGCCGTTCGGGCCGACGAGCGCGACGTGCTCGCCGCGTTCGAGCCAGAGCTCCGCGTCAGGGAAGAGCACGAGCGGGTCGCTGCCGTCCTCCCCGCCGACCGCGATCTTCGCCTCGCTCAGTTCGAAGATCACCCTGCCAGAGCGCTCAGGCGCCTTGAAGGAGAACTCGAGGCCTCTCTCGTCGCGCGGATCCCTCTCGATCTTCTCCATCTTCGCGAGCTTCTTCACGCGCGACTGCGCCTGCCTCGCCTTCGTCGCCTTGTAGCGGAAGCGCTCGATGAAGCGCTCCATGCGCGCGATCTCCGCCTTCTGGGCGTCGATCGCGCGGCCCAAGGCGAGCTCTTTCGCGGCCTGCTCGCGTCGCCAGGCATGCCAGGTGCCTGAGAAGAAGCGCGATCTGGTCGGCTGGCTGCCGTGGAGCTCGAGCACTGAGGTGCCGACCGCCTCGAGGAACCAGCGGTCGTGGGCGACGAGCACGACCGCAGCGTCGAGGCCCACGAGCGTCTGCTCGAGCCACTCGAGGGACTCGATGTCGAGATGGTTCGTCGGCTCGTCGAGCAGCAGTACGTCGGCGTCCGTCGCGAGCGCCCTGGCGAGCGAAGCACGCGTCAGCTGGCCGCCTGAGAACGTCGCGAGCGGCCTGTCGAGATCTGCCTCTGCGAAGCCAAGCCCGCGCGTCATCACCGTCGCGCGATCGCGCCAGAGATAGCCGCCGAGGGCATCGAGGCGCGCCTGGGCGCGCGCATAGCGGTCGAGCGTCGCCTCGTCCATCGCCGGTCCTGACATCTGCCGCTCGAGCTCCGCAAGCTGCGCCTCGACTGCGAGCTCCTCGCTGCAGCCAGAGAGCACGTAGTCGCGCAGGCAGAGCGGCGCTTGACCGGATCGGGCTTGCGCCTCGCGCGATCCGGCTTGGGCCTCCAGTGGTCCGGTTCGCGCGTCCCGCGATCCGGCTTGCGCCTCGCGTGGCGGACGCTGGTCGTGCAGCGCGATGCGCACGCCCTTGCTCACGTTCAGCTCGCCGCGGTCGATGCTCTCCTCGCCTGAGAGCATCCGCAGCAGCGTCGTCTTGCCCGCGCCGTTACGACCGGCGATCGTCATCCGCTCGCGGCGCTCGAGCTTGAAGGAGACGCCGTCGAGCAGCGGCTTGCCCGCCATGTCCTTCTGGAGGTTCGATGCGATCAGGAGCGCCATCGCCGCCATGGTATGAGGTAGGATCCGCCGCGATGCACAGCGTCACCGAGAAGACCACCAGGCTGCGGGCCCGCCTTGCGCGGTTCGCAGGCGCGCTCGTCGCGGTTGGCGGCGTCTCGCTGATGCTCTCCCAGAGCGCTCTCGCAGACTACGGGCGGGGCATGCTGAGCGACACCTCGGACAAAGCGGTCACGGTCTACGCGTTCCTGCTGCTGATCTTCCTGCTGCTCGTCATCTGCCTGTTCAGCACGATCCAGTGGGCCCTCGACAAACGTAAAGCCGCCCGCAAAGCCGCTCAGCACGCGCCGATCAGCGGCGTCGACTGGAACGGCGGCTGGTGAGCCCTGGCGCGAGTCGATGACCGTCGACCGCGTCACCTACGAGCGCAGCGGCAGTACCGCAGTTCTCACGATCGACCGCGAGGAGCGGCGCAACGCGATCGACGGGCCGACGGCCGAGAAGCTGCATCAGGCCTTCCTGAAGTTCGAGGCTGACGAGGCGGCGAGGGTGCTCGTGCTCACCGGCGCAGGTGCACAGGCGTTCTGCGCCGGCGCCGACCTGAAGGCCGTCGAGAGCTTCGCCGATCGCCTCGACTCCCCCAACGGCCCGCTTGGCTTCACTCGCCTCACGCCCTCGAAGCCGACGATCGCCGCGATCTCTGGCTGGTGCCTTGCCGGCGGCCTCGAGCTCGCGCTCTGGTGCGATCTGCGGATCGCGACGCAGGGCTCACAGCTTGGCTTCACGGAGCGGCGCTTCGGCGTACCCCTGATCGACGGCGGCACGCAGCGGCTGCCGCGAATCGTCGGCCTTGGCAGGGCCTTGGACATCATCCTCACGGGCAGGATCCTCGACGCTGCGGAGGCGCTCTCGATCGGCCTGGTCACGGAGCTCGTCGATGAGGGTCAGCACCTCACGCGGGCGCTGCAGCTCGCCGAGGGCCTCGCCCGCTTCCCGCAGAAGACGATGCTCGCCGACCGCAGGGCCGCGATCGAGGGCGCTGGCATGCCGCTCGCGGAGGGCCTCGCGCTCGAGGCGCAGGCTGGCCCTGAGACCTTTCAGGACGCGCTCGCGGGAGCGAGATCCTTCGCCGCAGGGGCAGGTCGCGGCGGCGCAGGCACAGGCGCCTAGCGGCGACTCCTTAGAACCCCTATCCTCGCCCCATGGCTTACTTCGTAACAGGTGGGACGGGCTTCATCGGCAGACACCTCGTCGAGCTGCTGCTGCAGCGCGAGGGAGAGATCTACATGCTCACCCGCGAGCAGTCACTGCCCAGGGTCGTCGAGCTGATCGAGCGCTGGGAATCCAGGTACGAGAACGGCGCGCGCGAGCGTGTGCACCCCGTCATCGGCGATCTCCGCAAGCCGCTGCTTGGCGTCGAGGTCGACAGGGTCGCGGAGCTGCGCGGCAGGATCGACCACTTCTTCCACCTCGCCGCCGTCTATGACATGACCGCGCCGGCGCAGCGCAACGTCGCCGTCAACGTCGGCGGCACGACCCACGCGGTCGAGCTTGCGCGCTCGCTCGAGGCGGGCTGCCTGCACCACGTCTCCTCGATCGCGGTCGCTGGCAACAGGAAGGGCCGCTTCCTCGAGGAGGACTTCGACGAGGGCCAACGCCTCCCCTCCCCCTACCACAAGACGAAGTTCGAGTCTGAGCGGATCGTCAGAGAGCAGCCCTACGTGCCCTGGCGCGTCTATAGGCCTGCGATCGTGCTTGGCGACTCGAGGACCGGCGAGATGGACAAGATCGACGGCCCCTACTACTTCTTCAAGACGATCCAGCGGATGCGGCAGCTGATGCCGGAATGGCTGCCGCTCGTCGGCCTTGACCTAGGCAGGACGAACGTCGTGCCTGTCGACTGGGTCGCGGGCGCGATCGACCAGATCGCCCACAAGCGCAACCTCGACGGCAGGGCCTTCCACCTCACTGACCCGCGCTCGCTCAAGGTCGATCGCATGTTCAACCTGCTCGCCGAGGCGGCGCATGCGCCACGCTTCGCGGTCAGCCTCGACCGTCGCATGACGAGGGCCCTGCCAACCGCGCCGCTGTCCCTCATCTCGCGCCTGCCGCTCGTCAACCAGGCGCGCAAGCTCACGCTGCACGAGCTTGGAATACCGGAGCAGGTCCTTGGTCACATAGATCTCGTGCCCGAATTCGACACGCGCGAAACGGCGGCCGCGCTCGCAGGCTCGCGCTACGAGACGCCGCCCCCGTTCGAGACCTACGTCACACGACTCTGGGACTACTGGGAGCGTGAGATGGACCCTGACATCGACAGGGGCAGGACGCTGAAGGAGGCGCTCTCTGGCAAGCACGTGCTGATCACAGGCGCCTCCTCTGGCATCGGCAGGGCGACCGCGTTGAAGATCGCCGCCGCGGGTGGCATCCCCCTGCTCGTCGCAAGAAACGTCGACAAGCTCGAGGAGCTGCGAGCCGAGATCGTCGCGACGGGAGGCACCGCCTTCGTCTATGCAGCGGACATCTCTGACATGGACGACGTCGACAGGCTCGTCAAGCGAGTGCTCGACGACCACCAGAACGTCGACGCGCTCGTCAACAACGCGGGCCGCTCGATCAGGCGTTCTGTCGCGCTCAGCTACGACAGGTTCCATGACTACGAACGCACGATGCAGCTCAACTACTTTGGCGCGATCAGGCTGATCCTTGGGCTGCTGCCGCAGATGCGTGAGCGTGGCAGGGGCCACATCGTCAACATCTCCTCGATCGGCGTGCAGACCAACCCGCCGCGCTTCTCCGCCTATGTCGCCTCGAAGGCGGCGCTTGACGCGTTCACGAGGGTCGTCGCCTCTGAGGTGATCGGCGATGGCGTCACCTTCACGACGATCCACATGCCGCTCGTGAAGACGCCGATGATCGCGCCGACGAAGATGTACAACGCCTTCCCCACGATCACGCCTGAGGAGGCCGCGGACATGATCTGCGAGGCGCTCAGAAGCAGGCGCAAGCACATGGGCACGAGGCTTGGCACAGTCGGCGAGGTCGCCTACGCCCTCTCCCCCAAAGCTGTCGACAGGATCCTGCACCTCGCCTACAGGGTCTTCCCTGACTCCGCGGCGGCGAAGGGCCAGCGCGAGGAGATCCAGGAGCGAGCCTCCTTCGAGCAGATCGCGATGGCGAACCTGATGAGGGGCGTGCACTGGTGAAGCAGCTTGCGGAGGGCGTCTACCAGCTCAGCGGCTGGCCGCCGAACGCGATCAACGTCTACCTCGTCGACGACGTGCTCGTCGACGCGGGCACGAGACAGGCGGAGAAGCGGATCCTGCGCCAGATCTCGGGCAGGAAGCTCTCCACGCACGTGCTCACACATGCGCACCCTGACCACCAGGGCTCCAGCCACGCGATCTGCGAGCGCTTCTCGATCCCGCTCTGGTGCGGCAGGGACGACGTGCCTGCGGTCGAGCGGGTCGGCGGCATCAGCAACCCGAAGGCGCCTGCCCTGCTCAACAAGGTGCAGGCACGCTGGTGGACAGGCCCGCCGCATCCGGTCGCGAAGGCGCTTTCTGAGGGCGATCAGGTCGCGGGCTTCACCGTGCTCGAGACGCCAGGGCACTCGATTGGGCACATTGCGCTGTGGCGCGAGTCCGACAGGACGCTCATCCTTGGCGACGTGCTCAACAACATGAACGTGCACACAGGCGTGCCAGGGCTGCATCAGCCGCCGGACATGTTCACGCCTGACCCTGTCCGCAACAGGGCCTCTGCACGCCGCCTCGCGGCGCTGCGCCCAGAGCTCGTCTGCTTTGGGCATGGCGCGCCGCTGCGCGACCCTGACAAGCTCGCGGCGTTCGTCGCGACGCTGCCGGCGTAGAGACGCAAATCCTCGTGGCAGGATTCTCGCGTCAGGCTCAGCTGCCTCACGTCCACGCCAGCCGGGCGGCCTGCATCGCGCAGCGGCGCGTCGATAGCATCACCACCCACGCATGGCCGCTGAGAGCATCTTCACGGCTGGGGACGACAAGGGCGTCTTCGTCCCCACCGAGCACGCGGGCGGTCCCTGGGACCCGAACGCGCTGCATGGCGGCGCCGCCGCAGCGCTGATCGTCTCTGAGCTCGAGCAGCTGCAGTCTGAGCTTCAGCTGCGCTTTGGCAAGCTCTCCTTCGAGCTGCTGAGGCCGGTCCCCTCCGCGCCGCTCTCGCTCTCGATCGAGCTGATCAGGGCAGGCCGCCGCGTGCAGGAGGTCGCCGCGGAGCTGCGCCATCGCGACGAGCCCGTCTGCAGGGCAAAAGCGCTGAAGCTGCAGCCTGTGCAGGAGGGGGTGCTGGAGCATGTCGCAACCGATCTCATGAAGCACCCGCCGGCACCCCCGCTGCCGCCGCCTGATTCGCCGAACATCCAGACGCTCTCGGGCGAGGGTCCACTGCGGGCAAGCTTCGCCTCCGCCGTCGAGATGCGCTGGCTCACACAGCCGTGGACGACTGGGCCCGCGAAGATGTGGATGCGGCTGCACAAGCCGGTGCTGCCTGGCAGGCCGATCAGCCCGCTCGCATCGCTTGCCGCCGCGAGCGACTTCGGCAACGGCGTCGCCGCAGAGCTGCGCTTCGACCGCTTCCTCTTCATCAATGCGGACCTCACGGTGCATCTCTGGCGCGAGCCCAGGAGCACCTGGATCGGCCTCGACGCGAGGACGCTGCTCGAGGCCGGAGGCACAGGGGTCGCGGTCAACACCCTGCATGACCTCGAAGGGCCGATCGGCAGCGCGTATCAGACGCTCGTCGTGCAGGGTCGCTGAGAGGACCAGCGAGCCTGCCGCGCAAACGGGCTCCGTAGCCACCGCGAAATCCCACTGAGCATCGCCGAGCTCGCCGCGCGAGCGCACGCCGCGGGCGCACTGGGATCACGAAGTGGTCGCTCAACCCGCTGAGCACCGCGGATCTTGCCGCACAGGATCGCCAAGGTCTACCGAGCTCAGACGGCATCCGGCGAACCGCACCTTCGCCGCCCGACAAAATACTTTGTGTTCCACAAGTGATTTTGTATACGAGCATTAGTTTTGCTATCGTTGTCCGTGCAACCACACCCCCTCCGAAGGAGATTCCGATGTCCACAGACTCCCCCACCCTCGCAACCACCTTGCCCACGGGCACTTGGACGATCGATCCCATCCACTCGAGCGTCGAGTTCGCCGTCAAGCACGTTGGCATCGCAACCGTCAAAGGCCGCTTCAACGAGTTCGAGGGCAAGCTCGAGATCGGGCCTCACGGCGCAGTCGCGTCTGGCACCGTCGAGGTCCAGAGCGTCGACACCGGCGAGAAACAGCGTGACGACCACCTCCGCTCCGCAGACTTCTTCGAGGTTGACGCCTACCCCAGGATCGAGTTCAGATCGACCGCGATCACACCCACTGGCGATGACGAGCTCGAGATCGACGGCGAGATCACGATCCATGGCGTCACGCGGCCGATCAAGCTCACCGCCGAGGTCGAAGGCACCGAGACCGACCACCAGGGCCAAGAGCGCGTCGGGCTCTCCGCAAAGGCCCAGATCAGCAGAGGGGACTTCGGAATGAAGTTCAATGCAGCGCTCGGGTCCGGCAACCTCGTCGTGTCCGACAAGGTGAAGATTCAGGTGGAGGTTTCAGGGATTAAGGTGGGGTAAGGCCGCGAAGTCGATAACAGAACGACGACCGTAGCTGCCTAGGGGCCGCCACGGTCGTCGTGCATGTTTAGAAAACTGTAAGCCCTTCAAATAGCGCTTTAGCGGGGTTTGAGCCCAATTTGACTGTCACGCCGTTGTATTCGCCTTCGCGATATTCTCCATTCTCACCGCTCGGATCCGCCAATTTGCACGCAGCTGTGGCTTCCCAGGCAATACCGGCAACCTCAGCCTCGACGTCCAGTTCTAACGGCCCAACAGGGTCATATTCAATCGATTCCAGTCCTGACTGAGACGGAATCCGAAGGACGCAGCCGGCGAGTCCTTGGACGGTGATCGAAATTTCATGTCCAGCTTTGCATAGAACATCAACACTGCCGGTTGGGGTTTTCGGGGCCACGGCGTAAAAGCGGAAGTCGCAACCTACGGTGTCAACGCTCGCAGGCCGAACACCGCCCAGACCGGCCACACAGTCAAAGTAATTAGGGTGCATCGCTAGTGCAGTGTCTCGGTTTTAGCTGGTGATTGTGTTGAGGGTGAGGCGTCCGCGGCGGACCTTCTCCAGGATCGAGTCTGTGCTGGCGGTCCAGGTGAAGGGTTGTGGGTCGGCGTTGGTGGCGTCTAGGTAGGCGTCGATCGCGGCGGTCAGATCGGGGACGCTGTGAAAGACGCCGCGGCGTATCGCTTTGTCGGTGAGCTTGCCGAAGAACCGCTCGACGAGGTTCAGCCAGGAGCTTGAGGTCGGCGTGAAATGCAGGTGGAACCTGGGGTGCTTGGCCAGCCAGGTGTTCACGTCGTCGTGCTTGTGGGTGCGGTAGTTGTCGAGGATCATGTGGATCTGCAGGCCCTTGGGGACCTCCCGGTCGATGGTTCGCAGGAACTTCAGGAACTCCTCGTGACGGTGACGCGGTAGGCACTCGCCGATCACGCTGCCCGTCAGGACGTCCAGCGCCGCGAACAGCGTGGTCGTGCCGTTGCGCTTGTAGTCGTGGGTCATCGTGCCGGCCCCGCCCGGGCTTCATCGGCGGCGAGGGCTGCGTGCGATCCAACGCCTGGATCTGGCTCTTCTCGTCCATGCACAGCACGATCGCCTTCTCCGGCGGGTTCAGGTAGAGACCCACGACATCGACGAGCTTCTCCTCAAACCGCGGGTCGGTCGAGAGCTTGAACGTGTCTACCCGGTGCGGCTGCAGGTTGCGCGCTGACCAGATCCGCTGGACCGTCGCGGGGCTGACGCCCTGCGCCTTGGCCATCGAGCGACAACTCCAATGCGTCTCCCCGGGCGGCTTCTCATGCAGCGTGGCGCGTACGATCTCCGCGACCTTCGCGTCGGGGATCGAGGGGAGTGTCCGGTCTTCTGTGTAGGCATGAGTCGGAAGGAGACTCATGTCCATTGGAACGAAGATTGAGGTGCAGGGCCCGGAGTCTGCGGGCGTTTCGCGGAGCGAGCCCGGAGGGCGAGCGCAGCGAAATGCCCGCGGGCACGATCTTGCTATCCCTCCCGGGATGGGGGATCTCCCGGACCGCGTCAAGCAGCTGTTGCCGGACGAGGTGCTCGACGAGCTCTTGGCCGGCGCGCGTGGTGAGGAGGAGATCGTCGGCGCCGGCGGTTTGCTCTCGCAGCTGACCAAGCGGCTTGTGGAGCGTGCGATGGAGGTCGAGCTGACCGACCATCTGGGTTATGAGCCCCACGCCGAGCCGCCTGGCGGCGCGGGGAACGCTAGGAATGGCACGACACCGAAGACGCTGATCACTGAGCAGGGCGCGGTGCAGATCGACTCGCCGAGGGACCGCAACGGGAGCTTTGAGCCGCAGATCGTCAGAAAGCGCCAGCGGCGTTTTGAGGGGTTCGACGAGAAGATCCTCGCGCTCTACTCCAGGGGCCTGTCGACGCGGGACATCGAAGCGCACCTGCGCGAGATCTACGGCGTGAAGGTCGGCCGTGACCTGATCAGCCGCGTCACCGACGCCGTCATGGACGACGCCCGCGCGTGGCAGACCCGCCCGCTGGAGGATGTCTACCCAGTCGTGTTCCTGGACGCGCTGGTCTTGAAGATCCGCGACGGCGGCAGTGTGCAGCGGCGCGCTTGCTATCTAGCGTTGGCGATCAACATGGACGGCGAACGCGAGGTGCTCGGCATGTGGTTCCAAGCCAACGAGGGCGCGAAGTTCTGGATGCAGGTCCTGGCCGATCTGAAGCAGCGCGGCGTGCAGGACATCCTGATCTGCTGCATTGACGGGCTGAAGGGATTCCCCGAGGCGATCGAGGCGACCTTCCCGCTCACAACAGTCCAGACCTGCATCGTGCACCTGATCCGTCACAGCCTGAAATACGTGCCCAGACGGCAATACGAGCAGGTCACCAAGGACCTCAGACCGATC
Source organism: Solirubrobacteraceae bacterium (assembly GCA_036490555.1). GTDB lineage: Bacteria > Actinomycetota > Thermoleophilia > Solirubrobacterales > Solirubrobacteraceae > Palsa-744. The sequence continues at coordinate 12,391 of DASXDO010000011.1, forward strand.
TACACCGCCGTCGACCAGGACGCCGCGCTTCTGGCTCTCGAGACCTTCGAAGAGAAGTGGGGCCAACAGCTCCCGGTGATCGGCCAGGCCTGGCGAGCGGCCTGGGAGCACGTCACGCCGTTCATGGCATTCGGACCCGAGGTCCGCAGGGTGATCTACACCACCAACGCGATCGAGGCGCTCAACCGGCAGCTACGCAAGGCAATCAAGACGAAGGGCAGCTTCCCCACCGAGGACGCCGCACGCAAGCTCGTCTACCTCGCGATCCAAAACGCCGTCCCGCAATGGACCAGAACACGCGGCTGGACAAAGGCAATGCTCGCATTCAAGATCCACTTCGGAGATCGGCTACCCGACTAACACACCAACCCCGCCTACACAGAAAAACGGACGCCCTCGGATCGAGGGCTTGCGACCCCGTCCAGGGCGCACTCCACCCAGGCCCTTCAGGCCCTCAACCGCGAATCGCTCTCGCCAAGAAGTGACCGTCGCGGGCGAGACCCCCAGCTCCGAGGCGATCCGGGTGTTTGCCTCACCCGCCCGCGCCATCAACAGCGCCTGGGCACGCAAAACCTCTCGATGCGAAGCCGTCTGCGAAGCGGACAGCTTCTCAAGGATCTCACACTGCTCATCAGAGATCACCAGCGGCGGAGAAGGAGAGCGCATAGGCCACCCTACCCCAACCACCAGTTATTTGCAAGACACTACACTAGCGTTGGTGAAGACGCCAGCAATTCGCCTTCGAATTCTGCTTCATCGCACACCACGACGACGCCACCTACCGCGAATCCCGGCGAGTTCGTTGTGTATCCATAAATAATCGCCGGATATGCTGGCGCTTCGAATTCGTGGGCACCGGCAAGCCCCACCCACTGGCCGCTCATCATGCCAAGGAGCACGACGAGCATAGATCCGAGGGCAAATACCATATTTTTCATTTCTCACCTCGATCAATGCCGCAAGTGACCAGCCTCTTGTCAAGCACCAGACGCAGACGCGAAGCCAAGTTAGAGAACCCAATCCCACAACGCTCTTCGCGCCGGGGAAACCAGAAAAGAGAGGCACCGCGATCCAGTCGGATCGCGGTGCCGTTTGCCAGAGCCGGTTTTCGAATGCATCGAAACGCCGACTCCCCTTCGCGCACCGCGGAGAGGGGCAACCCGGTAGCCGAAGGCATTCTTAGCTCAATCGAGCTTGTCTATCCCTATTCGCTGGCCTCGACAGCTTCCACCGAACCCGCCTCGAGGGTCCCGTTGAGAATCGCCGCATTATTCCCGGCTTCAGAGGGCAAGCCAAGCTTGGCATCAATGATCGGATCAATTATTACCGAGAGCAGCGAACCACCGCAGCCGCTCGCGTCCGGGACCGCAAATGAATTATCTACGGCAGAATCTTCATGTGCGATAACCAGGCTTCCACCATTACGCACTTCCACCGCACCAGAACTGCCAGTAATGGGTTCGTTAGGAGCCGGAGGACTCGTGATACCCGTTGTTAATTCAAACATTATCGGATCGCCCGCCGAGCCAACATAGCATTCGCTACCCAATAGCGGATTTTCCAGGTGAAGGCGCACGGGCATGATCAGCCCGGTTTCCCCACTTGCAAGCGCATCAAAGCTAAAGTTTGCTTCACCGACCAATTCCGTGGTTGCATTAACACCGGTCAGTCCATTTTCGAACACAAGCTGACATAGCGCTTTACCAATTAAATTAGTGATTTCGTTGCACTTGATCAGTCCAGCAAGTCCGCCAGGAACTGGCTCAGGCGTCTTGACCAAGGTTTCACCATTAGCTGCCGGAACAAATTTACGGACTTCTTCCGATTCCTTGCGAATTTTACCTTTCACTTCTATTTCTTTAATGATGTTTTCACGAGTTTCACCACCCTGAAAGACGATCGGAGCGGAAATAGGCGTCGCAGTGCTGCCGATTACCACTTCCCCAGACGTCGTTTCGCTATAAATACACGATTCAATATTAGGCACGGACAGAGGACACTCCTTGAAAGCAGCATATTCACCAATCGGCGCCGCCACAGCTGCCGACGTCGCGACGCCAAGCGCCACCACTGTTATCGCTATGACTGAAATGAACCCCTTTGTCAATCTCCCGTACATTGCTACTTACCTCCTGTATTGGTTTTCTAGAGCGATGGATTACTTGAACCGGACCACACGCGTAAGCCATCTGTCGTCAAGCCTTCTTACCGCCGTACTTGCGCTTTGTGCCTCCGGTCCGCACCCTTTCGACGCTTGGCATGCGCTTTGCGGCTTGTGGCACCCTTCCCACAACCGCCCACCTTAATAGTCCTGGTCTTTTCGACGACCGCTCCGTTTTGGCCTGTCATTACCGTCGGCATATAGAGAGCACCCTTACAGAGATTGCCAGTACCAGCCAGCGCAGAATGTGGACCCTCTGGCAGTATTACCTGGAAGTGATTAACCGGTACGTCAGGCACGGTGCTGAACGTCGTGTTGGTAATTCCCGCTTTAGTGATGAACGTGCTGCCTTCCACGATGACGGTAACGCCTTCGCCTTGCAGCACGAAATCTAGGCTAGGAAATGCCGCTCCCGCATGACTCACAAATACCGCCGGACCAGTCAGCACTTTGGTGAGCACCGGCGTCGATGCAGTCGCCGTGCCGACGAACGAACCGGAGGGACAACCGGCAGGATTCGAGGCAAACTGGGCCTCGGTACAAGCCATTTTCAAAGTGCTCAATCGTGACGGAAGCCGCTTGGGTAGGGTGACATGCACCTTCTTTATGTTGGCCTGACCCTTGACATATCCAATCGCAACCTTCAGATAGGCCCCGGCTTTGCGTGAATGATATGAATGAGTCGACACCGCAAATGACGGCGCGAATCCAAGTGCCGCACAGTCACTTGCCTGATATGGCGCCGTGAGATCAGCTGCCTTGCCCAGTGCGCTTTCCACCGTCGCAGAAATCTGCATGGATTCACAGTTGGTCGCGTTGAACATGAATTCTGGACGATCTACGTTTACGTTGATCGTTTTGACTTGCAGTGGTATTCCGTCCAACGCTTGAGGGAGCGGATTGCTGGTAATTGTGAGAGCCGTGGTGAGTGCATTGACAGCGACCGATGCGCGCACAACGACGTTTCCATCTCCTTCCTCACCTGTGCCCGTTTGCCCGGCAAGCGTGAATGGACCGGCTACGGCCGGAACCACAATCGACAGACCAAACGGAGCCCCATGATATGGGCCAGTCAGAAATGCTTTACCACCAGTCACCCAATAGGGATCTAGTCCCGGTCCCACCGCTGCGGTCACCGATCCTATTTCAGACGACGAAGGGCAAGTGCCCGCATCGGCCTGAGCTTCACCACATTGGGTGACGTGCGAAACCATACCAGCCAGACCCGGCGGTGTACGGACCGTGATGCCCGAGAAGTCCTGATCCTGATCGGCGCGGCTCAAGGTCACCTCAAAGGGACTATAAGCACCCGCACGAGCGCTGCTGCTCATGCCTGCGTTAAATGACGGACTGAACACACCAGACGAGCATCCACCCACTACGAAGCCGGGCGCTGCGGAGGCAACTGACGCATTCCCGCTCCACGGCGTAAATCGTGCGGTAGCCGCCGCCGCACCACATTCGCTCGCCTCTGCCAATGCTGCTTTTGGTCCGCCTTCCAGATGCAAGCGTAGTTCGCTAAACGGTAGTTGCGGATTGTCTTCGAATACGCTCGTGAGCTGTCCCGTAGTCTGATCGATTTCTGTACGACCAATGAGCTTTACTCTTAGATACTGTTCAGCTCTGCTTTCACCACCGTACTGAAGTTGCAGAAATAGACGCACCATATTGCCAGCAGCAGCTTCGCGGGGCCCGCAAACGTCGCCTAAGCCACATGCGGGCGCACCTAGGAAGACCTCGCCAACCAGTGGTTCTTCCAGCAGGGGCGATTCGATTTCCACCGAACCGATCTGTGATTGTGAAGGGCATGTGGCCTTTGCCAACGAGTCCGGCGCCAACTGTGCTTCACTACAGACTTCAAGCCCATTTGCCACAGCCGGTGACGCGACGACGCCTACCGGCAACGCTACTGTCGCATCCTTCAAATCCGGAGTGGCAAGGTGCTCCATAGTTCCACTCTGTGGTAGCCCAAGATCCACGTCATATCCCGTGGGAGCACCCGCTTGATATATGCCCGGCGAGATCAGCGTTGCACCGTCAGGATGCATCTTAAGCGACGGTGCAAAGAGCGCAGATAACAAGCCACATCCCGTAAATTCTCCGGCTGTCATCGGCAGTGCGCCCGGTACAGCTGGCACCTCAAAGTTTCCGGGCTCTTGCCAAGAGTCGACTTCGAAACCGACCGCCGATGGACCTCCAATGCAGGACGTCGGATTGCGCATGAATGCATCAGCAAGTGTCCCATAGCTTTCGCCTGGATCACCAAACGTGACGACATGCGCACTACTCACTATATGCCCATGTTCTTCCTTGTCTTCCGTATAGCCTTCGGCTTGATCAGGTCCCGGACCATTGAACTCCGACGGCACACCCCACAATGTCACTGAACTTGAGATCACCGGCTCGCTCTCATTGATCTCAGGGACCGACACGCGAACGGCATACCGACCGGCGATCCCGGGATCAGGAGCCACGCGCGCGTCGAGCCGAGCACTGGCAATACGACTACCCAGCTGGAAAGCGAACGCAGCCGGCTCTCCCGGGTAGGGCACAATATTGTAAATCAAGGAAACGTAAGTGCCTCCGCCACGGATGCGGGTAGTAGCCACTCCGACCGCAGTACTTGCCGGGCATGGGAGTATCGCCTGTACAGCTCCCGCTGTACAACGTGGCGTCGCCATCGGATTACCTATGAAGCCCGGGGGCAAGGTGACTTCGACGTCCCGCGGATCGGAAATTGGTATTCCCGGCGCCTTCGTGTTAAGCGCAAAACTAGTCGTAAAATTTGGATGCGCACCTGCCTGCGGGCTGGCAGTCGCCGTAGTGACATTTGCGACACCAAACGACGTGCGGGCAGATTCTTCGACTCCGACTACATCCGTGGGCGGCGCGGCACTCTGTGCACTAACAGCACCACCCCCCGACACGGAGACTACGTTAGACCCCACTTCTTGCCCAACGCTGGCCGTCACTTCTACTTCGACTATCACCGTGAGACTATCGCCGGGCGCTACTGTGCCGTCATACGTACATTCGATAGGTGAGCCGGGCGATGGAGGCGAACTAGGGCATTCCACCGCACCACCTGTAAAGGCCTCGCCGGCTTCGAGTTCGTCGTACTGTCCACTGCCGTAAGCCGCCAGCACGATAGCGCCGCTCGTAGGTAGCGCATCTGTGATGTCAACCGGCCCGGAAGTCTCTTCTCCGCCTACGTTTGTCACCGTCACAACGTACACCTGACCTACCCCCGGGGTGAAGCGCGTCGGCTGGGCAACTGAGCTGACCACCCACTGCGGCAATCCCCCGGAACCCACTAAAGCTCCATATGCTGTACCTGCAGGTAAGCACCAGGCCACCAGCATGACAATGCCGAACAGCCCACGTGAAAGCATCCGCTGCATCACGCTCCCCTCCCCGTAGCCAGAACCTGCCCACGCCTGTGCGATCCACGAGTAGCCCGCCTTGCCGCGTAGCGTTTTCGCGCCAACGCCATGCAACGCGTTCGCTTCTTCAGCGGCTTTCTCTTACATGCTCTCAAAGCTCTAGAGAGCTTGCGTGCCCGAGCCTTGCCTCTGGACTCCTTCTTCTTGGTACCCGGGCCTGCGCGTGTCACCAACAGGTTGCCGGATGGGCCCACCACGCTGCTTACCGGCGCTACCAATATTGGGGACGTGCCTCCCGTAAGATCACATCCGCTTTCACATTCCGAAGTAGCAGATGGTGGGAACCCGCCGTTCACCCGGGCGTCATACACATCATACGACCCATCAGTGTCCCCATTTACTAACCCTTGGGCGGTCGCGAAAAACACGTTTTCACCGCCTTCATCGTTATCGAGATAGAAGGATGGATCCGAGTCGGTACCTGACGAGATCAGGTAAATGCAGCCGCCTTCCCAGCTTGCGGATGCGCAACTTCCCATTCCTTGCCGCTCCCACTCGTATACGTCTTCCACTCCGTTAGTATCCTGTGGAAGCAGCTCCTCAGAAGTGGAAAAGAACACTCGTTCACCTTCGGCGGACATTACCCTGCCGTATTCGAACACGTGACGACTGACGGGCTTTTGAGTGACACCGTCAGGTGCGCAGGAGATGCAACGTAGGCCCGACTTGATGGAGTATTGATATATCTGTTGTTTTTCGGCAGAATTATTAAATGTTTCGGTTGCGCTTGCGCCCCTTAACGGCGCACTTGTATCGAATACAAATACTTCACCACTGGTGTTTGCACGAGATCCAGCAAAGTCTGGTACCGAGCTTCCTGGCCACGAGCCGACTTCGGTCGGTTGAGGACCACCGCTCCACAGCTCCACGGTCTGCGCAGCTGGATCCTCAAAGATCAACTTTGATCCGTCCTGTGAAGACGCCAGTATCGTGCCCATCACACCTGGCAGATATTTGACCGTAGCGGTACTTGTGTCGAATTCGTAGGTCTTCGCCCCGGCCAATCCTGCTTCTTCTGCGGGCTCCGTCAAATAATCTTCGCTCTCGAAGAATGCGCGAGAGCCATCTGGCGCGGCATATACGTAGGACGAGGCTTTGCCGTGTTCTGTCCCGCCAAGCGCTGTGTGTCTTTCTTCTTCGTCGTACCAGGAAAGTGGGACGACCGCTTCTTCGGCGCCCGAGCCTGGCGCTTCCCCACCAGTTAGTTCGTCACGAGACACCAGAACCGTCTTTGGGCCTTCGGAGGTCTGCTCGCGTACATAGAGCTCCGTCGGCGTGGTCCCTCCAGCGTTAGGTTGCGGACTCACGAAGAACGCCTTGGTACCGTCTTCAGACACCTCGATGTGGAGTATGAAAGGTGACGGGGTTTCGCCTGCGCCTTCTGTGACAGCCGGGACGGCCCCATACGGATCCTCTTCTTCCGGATAAGGCGAGTTCTTTGGCAGGATGCCCGCCGAGCGCAATGCGCCTTCTTGCCATTCAAAGAAGCCGCTGGGACCTTTAGGAGTGCCGTCCATGACCGTCACGTTCCCAGCACGACCGTTAGCGCCACTCCCATCTTCTGGCACCAGCGTTCCTTCCCATGCAAAATAGACAGTGCTGAGACTTGGTGATCCTCCTACTGGTAGCGGAGATGTGTTGCTGATGTGTCCGGGTTCAGGCTTGGCTTCGGAAAGAGACTCGAATGCCGGGCGCGTAATCCACCATTCTGCTTCAGCTGGATTTCCTTCGCCGGCACGGTACATTCCGCCTGCGTTCTGGATGGCCGTTTCACTCGATGGATTTTCTCTAGAAAAAGAACCTGTTGCATCAAATAGAAAGCGCGACAGATCGGCTGATGCGATGAACTCGTGCGGCTTCGCCCCTAGGAATTCAGACGCGTTAGGCCCATATCCAGGTGGCAGCGCTGCTTTTGTCGACCAGCCCGAGACAGCGTTGCGAGTCGAAACCGAGTAGAAGTCGGCGCCACTATCCGTTTCTCCCGACGGTCCGATTTGATAGTAAACCACGCGTTCGCCGTTTTCACTGCCAACAGCATACATGACACCTGGTCCGCCCGGACCTACTTCGACCCCGGCGTTGTTGCCATTCTTTTGAGATGCCGAGACCTGCTCGTATACGCGACCGTCCGGCAGGCCAAGGCTTTCGCTTTCGGGGAAAGTCGAAAACGTCTCGTCGGGACCTTGCGTTTGGCCACCCGGACTTTCCGCAACGAAGCGATAGTGATAAGTCGTACCGGGCAAAAGCCCTTGCAACGTTACTGTTGCAAGTTGATCGGTATCCACCTCGCCACCGCCTAGAGAGATCGACGAAGGCGCAACGGGCACTCTCGCACCGTGAACATAAGGATCGACGCTCGTTGATTCATATTCGTTCGCATTCACATACTGAACGTAATATGTCGTAGAGAGAAACTCCGGATTAATTTCGGCACTAAGCGCAGCACTATCTGTGTGAATTTCTGGGGAGGACTCCGAATCGATCGCAGGCCTCACAAGGGGCGGCTCCCCGGATGGAAGGCTGCCGAAAATAAAGATTTGACTTTTAGAGGCTTCAGAATTGGAGACGTATGTAGTACCGGCAGCCGTGGCGCCGACGCCCGTTGATTCGGTGATTACCCCGCTTCCGATTTCAGCCAGCTCATTGGCAACCGGACCGTACTCGAGCAGTTGGTATTTTTTGCTTGCTATACCACCAACGTAAACATTCCCGGAGGGATCCACGGCGAGTGCCTTCACTTCGGGTTTGGTACCGGAAGGGCCGACAAATTCCGCCAACGGCCCGATACCAGTTGAATTGTACTTAAATGCGATACCGGCTTTCGCGCTTCCGACAACGTAGAGGCTACCCGTAGAGTTCACAGCGAGTGAAGTAATCTTGCCTAAACTGGCCAAGTTCACTTCGCTTTGTCCTTCACCGCTGGGTTCGAACTTTTGTACGCGATTTTCGCCTGCCACGTAGATAACTTCTCCGTTTGAACTCACTGCAGTGAAGCTTCCGACGCCGACTGACTCGAATTCGTACGCGCTTTTGCCCGTCTTCCCCACGCCGCATGTGACGGATTCATTTTCGATTTCGGCTTGTGTGCAGATATTTGTTTTCTTTGTAACGTTGACTTCCTTGCCGAAGCTCAAGAGGAACGTTCCCTGAGGAGTGAACTCGTCGACCCTGTGATTGCTGAAGTCCATTATGTACACATCGCCATTGATCGGATTGACCGATATACCCTCTGGATGATTCATCGCCCCAGCGCCGGCTCCCGCGACTCCAGCCTTGCATTCGACTGCTTCGGCTTCTACTTCGGCTTGCGTGCACACGTTTTCTTCAGCTTCGTCGATTGAGGCTCCAGCCCCCTTTTCTTCCACCTTTGTCTTGTTGACTTCCTTGCCGAATGCGCGTATGAATTGACCCCAAGAGGAGAACTCGTCAATTCGCGCGTTTTCCTGATCCGCCACGTACACGTCGCCTGTTGCTTCGTTGATAGCGATCCCACGCGGCGTGGCAAGGCGATCTGCTCCGCCACCAGCCGCGCCAAATGTAGTCACTAGCTGGGGAGTGGATGATGCCGCATTCGCCACACGTGCGTGCCCAGTCACGGACGTCAACACTATTCCGGCTACGGCGATCCCAACGCAGATCGCCGGCAGGCCTTTCCGTCGGCCCGACCGATCGAACTTCTTGCTATAGGCGATCAACCGCCTCTCCTCTCGGGTCATCGTTCCCCTCCTTGCTCCCTGCCCCTGAATGAGAGGGGACCGTGCAATCTCGTGATGTGCAACCGTGATAGCCAACGGCCGCGAGTGCAGTCGGGGTCAAGTAGTTACCCTAACTGACTCGCAGCCACTGGCAAATGGCAACTCGCTGTTACTACGCGAGCTCCTTTACCATCATGTTACTTCGATGGCGTCAAACGCGCCGAATTCGTTTGTCCCCGCAGTACGAGCCTTTGCGGGATGGTTGATCGGAGCCAATTCAGGCGTACCCGTTGGACGTCCACCTTTGAAGAGCCCTTCACGGTATTCGCCGTTAGTGCCAGAGGAGGGCGACAGTTTACATCCCGATGTCGTGCTCCAGTGAATACCAGAAACTTCGGCTCTAACTTCCACTTCACCCGTGATATTTTCGTACGTTACGGTTTCCAAATTGGGCTGCGCCGGGATTTTAATGATGCAGCCAGCAATACCTTCTACAGTGACTTCGATTTCTTCACCAGTGTTTTCGCAGACTATGTTCACGCTTCCCGTCGCGAAGAATTCGTAGTTACACCCTTTGGTGTTGACTTTCGCGTTGTGTTTACTACCGAGCTCAGCTTCGCATTCGAAGTATTCGGGATGCACCGTTAGCGTTGGCGACGCTTCGGTTCCTTCACCTTCGAATTCGGCACCTTCGCACACCGATACCGCACCGCTGATCTGGAAGCCCTGGTCGTTCTTGTTGAGTGCCTTAACTTTGACCGGGTATTCTTTCGCGACGAATTCCTGCGCAGAAGCTGCCGACGCCACGGCCCCGCTTAACATGCAAACCGCCGCGACAGCTAACACTAGGATTCTTGTTGCTTTCATAGCATCACTTCTCCTTTTGACTGCCTTCTTCGGCGTAGACCCCACTTGACCTTCGTGGTCGGCCACGTCGACGCTATTCAGCACACAAACCGCAGCTGCTCAAAGCTATCTGCCTCTTGCAACGCGAAGTCGTGCTTATGGTCACTATGTATGCGCCCTGGGTGCCATGTCAAGGAAATCAACTGTGAGGTTTTCTAACTGGATCTTAGATTTTCTATTTCGGCCCTATATTTTCTATCTTGGCGCACATGCCTGGGATTAGTGTTGACGCTGGCACGCCGTCCAGTCTGGCACTGCGATACACACGGCGGTTACTCTGTAGCACCACGGGCGTATCTCCGTCCCGCATCAGTCGTATGACCATCTTCAATAGCTGATCTAGCTCTGCTGGCTCCCATGACGGGAGCGAGCAACATATATGCAACAGATGCTGCTAGCACCGACGGATGCGCCGTTGTGCGCTGGCAGGCGTGCTCGCACACGATCCCCCACGCAGCGCCCACGCTTGCGGCTGCCGTCGTCGGAGTGGTCTTCAACCCAGTGGGTGTGGTTCGGAGCAGCGCTTGCTCGAACCCACCGAGCAGAGAGTCTCTGCATTCGAGTCCCGCAGGACCAACCGCTAGCACCTCGACGCAAGCGACCCTTGCGAGTGTCGGATCCGAGACAAGCGAAGCTACGAACACCTCCGCTGTGCGACGTACCGCCCCAGGCCAGTCGCCGTGAGTCGATTCGGCCGCTTCCATTCCTTCTCCCAGCGCCCGTGCGCAGGCGAGCTCGAAGGCACGTAGCAAGCAATCGACACAGCTGCCAAAGAGCTCCCTCACCCTACGCTTAGAGACACCGCCCGCAAAAGCAAGCTTACCGACTGTGAGCCCAGCGGCGCCTTCTTCCGCGGCAATCTTGAGCGCAGCCTCCAGCACCCTCGCACGTTCGTCGCGACAGGGGCGACCGTGTGGGTTGGCGCTGGGATCTGAGCACCGTCCGCGCGTAGGAGAGCGCTGCCATTGTGGCGATGGTGCGTGAGCAAGATCGGGGCTTTCCAGCACCTGGGCTGCCGGTGAGGCATAGCTCAGCGTCCATTCTGCGAGCTCCTCGGCGATGTCTGGTAGATCCGCGATGCGACCTTCGAGGATGTGCGCCCTTACAACTCGCGTCAGACCCGCGATCACGCCTCTTACGAGAAGACGGGGGGGCTTCAGTGGCGTGGGAGCGCGAGCACAGATGGCGAAGATCAGCTGCTCGAGCGAGGCGACCGTACGGCGCATACGCACGAGCGACTCTGGACCGGCGCTCAGCACGTCGATGAGCGCAAGCCTCGCGGCTCCAGGCTCTTGTGCAAGCTGCTGCGTGAGAACCTCGAACGCGTGGTACACGCCGTCACGCCAGTCATGCTGCCTGGCCTGGGCGTGGATGATCCGCCGCGTGAGATTGCCGACGACCATCTCATAGGTCGCGAACAGACACTCGTCCTTGCCTGAGAAGAGGTCATAGAACGAGCGCGTCGACACCCCCGAGCGAGAGGCGAGCTCGGTGATCTTGGTCGCCTCGTAGCCATGCTCGCCGACCGCCTCGATCATCGCGAGCTCGAGGCGTGTGCGCTGATGGGTCGCGACCTGCTCAGGATCCGGGCCTTCACGGCCTCGTGGACCTGGCGGCAGGCGGGCGCTGAGTAGCTCCCATCCGGCGCGCAGGGGCTGCGATCCGGTTGACAGGCGCATCTCTCTGGAGGATTCGGACACCCTTGGACCCTGCATTCTCCTGACCCCTCCGCCGCAGCCTCTCAAACGCAGCGAAGACTCAAACTCTCTCTGCTTACGTAATAGCGGATGCAGTGCGGATTGTCAAGCTATGTTCCGACTGTTTGTCAGTAGGTGTCAAGCGCTTGAACACGCGCTCGCCCGATGGCCGGCGCAGTACGCCAGCGCGGTACGAATGCTGGCTTAGTCAGCATCTGCTGTGCGTAAGGCTTACCCGCGCGATCCCCTCACCATGCGCGTTCCAGAATGTCTCGAAGCGGACTGCCTAGTCGATTTCGGCTGATGATCGTCTTAGGGCCCAGACGTGCGTCGATACGGCGATCGACTGCCGACAGACAAAGGCTGTCTAGCTATTCGCCCTCACAGGCTTCCTCACGACCACGTCGCCAAGCGCCTCGTCGATCGCGGCAAGCGTGTCGTGAGTCAGCGAGACGCCAGCGGCAGCAGCATTGGCGTGGACCTGCTCAGAGCGGCTTGCGCCGACGATCGCTGAGGCGACGTTCGGCTGGCGCAGCACCCAGGCGAGAGCGAGCTCGGTCATCGAGAGGCCCGCCTGGTCGGCGACTGGGCGCAGCCTCTGTACCGCCTCGAGCACAGGCTCCGTGAGCAGGCGGTCCATGAAGCCGTTCATGTCGTCGCTCGCCGCCCTCGAGTCCTGGGGTGGCGTCGCGCCTGGGGCGTACTTGCCAGTGAGGACGCCCTGGGCGAGCGGGGACCAGACGATCTGGGAGATGCCCTCTGTCTCGCAGAGCGGGATGAGCTCCGCCTCAGGGCCACGCCAGAGCATTGAGTACTGGGGTTGGCTTGAAACCCAGCGGGCCGCGTCTGGGACCTGAAGGGAGGCCTCGACCTGCTCGACGGGCCACTCGCTGAAGCCGATCTGCCTCGCCTTGCCTTCCTGCACTACCTCTGTGAGGGCCTGCATCGTCTCCTGCAGTGGCGTCTGCTCGTCGAAGCGGTGGCACTGGTAGAGGTCGACGAAGTCTGTTTTGAGACGGGCAAGCGAGGCGTCTATCTGCTTGTGGATCTGCTCTGAGGAGAGGCCCCTGTCGTCGTCTGACATCGGGAAGTAGACCTTCGTCGCGAGCACATAGGAGTCTCGCTTGTAGCCCTGAAGCGCTTCGCCAAGCAGCGACTCCGAGGCGCCCTGCCATAGATGTTCGCGGTGTCGATGAAGTTGATCCCAGCGTCAAACGCAGCCTTCACGCACTCCTTCGCGCGTTCGCTCGAGACACCGCCAGAGTAGGTGAGCCACGAGCCAAGGCTGATCTCCGAGACCTCAATGTCACTGGAGCCAAGTTTCCTGAGGTTCATCAGAGCTTCCTTTCAGGTTGGGTGGCTTGCAGGGGTCTGCGCGCCCTTCAGGGCCTGCACCCCGCTTGCGTTTATCGGCTTGCGTCTGTGAGCTGAGCGAGCTCTGCGTCATCTAGCGTGAGCGTCGCAGTCGGCAGGAGGTCCTGCAGCTGCTGCACCGTCCGCGCGCTTGCGATCGGCGCAAGCACGCCAGGCTGGGCGATGAGCCAGGCAAGGGCGACCGCCGCAAGAGGCGTCTCGTGGCTGGCGGCGACCGCGTCAAGCGCAGCGAGCACGCGCTTGCCACGCTCATCGAGGTACTGGGAGGCGCTGCCTGCGCGGTGGCTCTGCACCTCTGGACCGCCTGGGCGGTACTTGCCTGTAAGGAATCCCTGGGCAAGCGCGAAGTAAGGCAGGCAAGCCAGCCCCTCTGCGACGCAGAGATCCTGCAGCGGTCCCTCGTATTCGTCCCTGACGACGAGGTTGTAGTGCGGCTGCAGCGCAACATAGGCGGCAAGGCCATTCTGCCTGGAGACATCGAGAGCCTTTGCGAGGCGCTCCGCGTCGTAGTTGGAGGCGGCGATGTGACGAACCTTGCCAGCCTTGACGAGCTCGTCGAAGGCCTGCAGCGTCTCTTCGAGCGGCGTCTCCTCATCGTCCTTGTGGGCGTAGTAGAGGTCGATCCGGTCCGTCTGCAGGCTCTGCAGCGATTCCTCCGCGGCCTCAGCGATCCGCGCCGGGGAGAGCCCAGAGCGCGAGCCCATGCCCACCTTCGTCGCGAGCACGATGCTGTCGCGGTTGCGGCGAGCCTTCATCCAGCGACCGATGATCCTCTCGGAGTCCCCGCCTGCGTAGATGTTGGCGGTGTCGATGAAGTTGCCGCCACCCTCGACGTAGGCGTCAAGCACGGCGAAGGACTGCTGTTCGTCGGCGCTGCGTCCAAAGACGTTGCCGCCCAGGCAGAGCGGGAAGACGTCAAGGTCGGTCGCGCCAAGCAGCACCGACAGAGCGTAGCGAGATCGCTTGCAGGCCTCGGCGAGATCGCTTGCAGACCCTGGGATGCGAAGGCAACGGCTGCGATCATCGATGACATCACGGCAGTCGAGCAGGCGTTCAACGAAGGCTTCATCGACCGCAGGCAGGCAGGCGCAGCGTTGGCCGGTCCACTGGAGCAGGTCCTGCGGAGGGGATCAGCTGCGCCAGTGATCCTTGGCCTGCCCCGTGGCGGCGTCGTCGTCGCCTCCGCGGTGGCTAGCGCCCTGTGCCTGCCACTCGACGTCTTGGTCGCGCGCAAGATAGGCGCGCCTGGCAATCGCGAGCTTGGCATCGCAGCGCTCGCGGAGGATGGCACCCTAGTGCTGAGCGAGGGTCTCCTACGCGAGCTGCGCATTGGCAGGCGTGAGCTGCGCCGCCGCGTCCTCGACACAGAGGTGCAGTTGCGCCGCTGCGTTCGCCTTTACCGCGGCGAAGCGTCGCCAATCGCGCTCTTTGACAGAACCGCAGTGATCGTCGACGACGGGCTGGCGACCGGGAACACCGCCCTCGCAGCGATCCATGCCACAAGGGCGAGGGGGGCTGCCCGCATCATCTGTGCGGTGCCCGTGGGCGCTAGGAGCACGGTCGTCGAGCTGCGCGAGCAGGCGGACGAGGTCATCTGCCTGCTCGAGCCTGAGCCTCTACAGGCGATCGGCGCCTGGTATCAAGACTTCGCACAGGTGTCAGAGAGCGAGGTGCTTATGCTGCTAGCGCAGGCTCGGCAGCGGACAGGCTGAGCGCTGCTCAGCGCTCAGCGCCGCCCCTGGGCAAAGCTCGTGACGGCGGGGGCGACGGCCCTGAAGTCGTCAGTGCCTGTGTCGCCGCCGCCAGCAGCGGATTGCGCACCAGCAGCCTGCCAGCCCGCCTCGCCATGGCCGCGGCGCTCGTCGAGGTCCGTGACGGTCGCGCCCTCGACGCTGTGCTGGAGCGGCAGTGCCCGCAGCTCGTGAGCGACGACGTTGATCGTCCCCGCACCCTCGTCGTGGTGCTCGAGCTTGCCAGTGGCAAGCAGCAGCGGCTCCGATCTGATGCAGGCACGGTTGCGCTCGTAGAGCGCCGCTGGGACGATGAGGTTGACGGTGCCATGCTCGTCCTCGAGCAGGATGAAGGTGACGCCCTTCGCTGTCCCTGGGCGCTGGCGGGCGATGACGAGGCCCGCGATTTCGATGCGTACGCCGTTTTCGAGCTGCGAGAGCTGCGCGGAGCAGACAGCGCCTTCGGCGGCGAGGCGCCGACGCAGCAGCTCGAGCGGGTGCTTGATAGCGGAGACGCTCGTTGTCTCATAGTCGGCGAGCATCGCCTCCCACTCGTTGAGCGGCGACAGCGACGGGGCCTGCGCAAGCTCGATGTCAAATGCAAGCTGGACCTGCTCCGCCTCCCCGTCCCGCAACCCGCCGCCTCGCCGTGCGCCACGACGCCCTGCGCGTTGAGAGCGCGCCACAGAGCCCTGCGACCCGCCAGGGAGGCGTTGTGCTGGCGTGGCGACCCCCAACTGCCACAGCGCTCTGCGGCGCGCCGTCGGCCCGCCGCCCGCGAGCAGGTCGCAGGCGCCTGACCAGGCGAGCAGCTGCAGCGCGTCGCGGTTGGCGCCAGCGCGCGAGGCGAGGTCTTCGAGGCTTGTGAAGGGACCGTCCGCCAAGCGCGCTTGCAGGAGCGTCGAGACGGCCTCCTTCGAGAGCCCTTTTATGTAGCCAAGGCCGATCCTGACGGCGCCGTCGCGGGTCACAGAGCACTCCAGCGCGCTTGCATTGACCTCTGGCGGCAGCACCTTCACGCCGCGCAGCTTCGCCTCGTGGATGAGGCTGTCTGGCGCGTAGAAGCCCATCGGCTGCTCATTGAGCAGCGCGCAGAGGAAATCGACGGGATGGTGGACCCTCAGCCAGGTGGACTGGTAGGCGAGCAGGCCGAAGGCGGCGCCATGGGCCTTCGGGAAGCCAAAGCCCGCGAAGCCGGAGACCATCCCCCAGACCTTCTCGGCGAGCGCCTCGTCGACGTCGTGATGGGTCCGCATCGCGCTTTCGACGAAGCTCCTGTGCTGCTTGCCCATCTCCTCGTCCGAGCGCTTGCGGCTCATCGCCCTGCGCAGCCCCTCCGCCCTGCCCTGGGTAAAGCCCGCGAAGTGCTGGGCGACTTCGATCACCTGGTCCTGGAAGACGATCGTCCCCAACGTCTCCTTCAAGGGCTCCTCGAGCGAGGGATGGTCATAGGGAATCTCGTAGGCGGAGTCTTCGAGCTTCTTGCGGCGACGTTCGATGTAGGGGTTGACGGCGCCGCCGACGATCGGCCCTGGTCGCACGATCGCGACCTGGATCGTGAGCTCATCGAGGTTGCTCGGCTGAGTGCGGCGCAGCGAACCCATCTGGGCCCTGCTCTCGATCTGGAAGACCCCAGTCGTCTCAGCCTTCTTGATGCAGTCGAAGGTCGGCTTGTCATCGAAGGCGATACGGCTGAGGTCGACGACCTCGCCGGTGCGCTGCACGATCGTCTCGACGCAGCGTTCGACGGCGGAGAGCATGCCAAGGCCAAGCAGGTCGATCTTCAGGAATTTCGCGTCAGAGCAGGAGTCCTTGTCCCACTGTGAGATCTGCCGTCCCTCCATTGCAGCAGGCACGACGGGGCAGCAGTCGATCAGCGGCCGCGTGGCGACGATCATCCCGCCAGAGTGCTGGGAGAGATGTCGCGGCAGACCCCGCGCCTCCTCCGCGAGCTCGCAGAGATGCTTCCAGCGGCCCGAGGACGCGCGCTCCCTGCCAAGCGCCGCGACGACCGCTTCTGCAACCGCGCCCTTCGAGCCCCAGCCGTCAGCGCAGCGGGCGACGCGCTCGATCTCGCCAGGAGGCAGCCCAAGCGCCTTGCCAAGCTCCCTGACTGTGCCCCTGCTCCTGAATGTGGGAAACGCCGCGACGAGCGCGGAGCGCTCGCGCCCATAACGCTCATGGACGCTGGGGATCAGCCGCTCCCTGATGTCCCTCGGGAAGTCGAGGTCGATGTCAGGCATCGATTTGATCTCCTCGTGCAGGAAGCGCCCCATCGAGAGCCTGTAGTGGACAGGGTCGATGTGGGAGAGGCCTGTGAGGTAGCAGACGATCGAGGAAACCGAGGAGCCGCGGCCGCGGCCAGGCTCGAGCAGCGTCCTCGCGCTGTCGCGGCCTCGCACCTGCACAGCCACCTGCTTAGCGAGCTCGAAGATCTCATGGTGCAGCAAGAAGAAGCCGGCGAGATGAAGCTTGTCGATCGTCTGCAGCTCGTGCTCGAGTCGCGCTGCCGCCTCGCCATGGTTCTTGTGGCCGCGGGGATAGCGGATCGCGAGCTTGTGAGCGCAGATCTCGCTGAGCTCGCGGATCGCGACAGCACTCTCCGCCCCTGGGTAGCTGTAGCCAAGGTCCTGCCTGAGGTCGAAGCTGAGCGTCTCCGCAAGTCGCACGCTCTCTACGACCGCCTCCGGATGATTTGCGAAGCGAGCCGCCATCGCCGAAGGGCTCGCGAGCACATGGGCATGGTTGGGACGGCGCAGAGCCTCGCTGGAGTCAAGCGTGAGGCCGCTGCGCAGCGCGACGAAGACATCCTGCAGCCTTGCCCGCTGCTTCGTGTGCGCGTGCACGTCGCCGGTGGCGACCGTCCTCACGCCAAGCCGCTGCGCAAGGCGCTCGAGCATCCTGTTCCTCGCCCTGTCATGGCGTGTGTAGGGACGCTGCAGCTCGACCCGCAGCGCGTCAAGCCCGAACGCATCGAGCAGCGAGCGCAGCGGCGCCTCCTCATGGATGCCATGCGTCGCGCAGCCGCTGAGGCAGACGAGCCCCTCCGCGTGGTCGCGCACCTGCTCGAGCGTGACGCTCGGCTGACCCGCGACGCGCGTCTCGCGCGTATGGGCATGGGCATGCGTGACCAGCCGGCAGAGGTTGCGCCAGCCCCGCCTGTCTCGCACGAGCAATGTGAGGTGGCGCTGCTCACCCTGAGGAGCCAAGACCGTTACCTCAGCGCCGAAGATCGGCCGCAGCCGACCCGACGACTCCGCGCACAGCTCGGCCTCCCGCGCGGCGACGGCAAACTCCATCGCCCCAGAGAGCGAGTCGTGGTCGGTCAGCGCAAATGCCCCATAGCCAAGCTCCTGAGCCCGCGCAGCAAGCTCGTCAGGCAACGATGCGCCATCGAGGAACGAGTAGGCGGAGTGGCTGTGCAGCTCGACGTAGGGCGGCGTGCCCGACTGCTTGCCTGACATCGTCCAGCTCACCCGACCTGCGTGAACCAGCCTGCGGAGACGAGGTCGTGGAAGACGACGATGCAGCGCCCGCTCGCGCTGACGACCTCCCAGTAGCGACGGCGCAGCGGTCGCTCGGTCCACCATCCGTCTTCGACGAGCCACGTCTCGCGTACGGACTCGACCCTCGCGCCGTCGACGACGAGCGGCGCACCCCGCTCATGCGCACCGTCTGCGCCTGCTACCTGCACCCGTGCCCGCCGCGGACGATTGAGCGTGCGCAGCGTCCCACGCGGCGAGCTACCTGTTGCGGACGACGAGCGACCTGCTGGGGATCGGCTGCTGCGGTTAGGCACGGCTCAGCCCTGGAGTGGCCGCGGAGAGCGACCTGCTGCGGATCGACTGCTGCTGCGAGGCACAGCTCAGCCCTGGAATGGCGCAAGCGCCGTCCTGCGTTCGGGCACGCGCGAGCCTGGTTCGACGAGCACGACGCGCAGTGCAGCGTCTGGCCCCGCCGCCGCGCGTGCCTGGTCGACCGCCTCCGCAAGCCGTGAGCCGCGCGTGCGTCCGTGCTCTGCGCGCCAAAGGCCAGGCAGCTCGTCCTGCTCGCCACGGGCCGGCCCAAAGCGCTCGACTTCGAGGCGCAGCGCCTGCGCCGGCGCAGGTAGGCGCGCAAGGCGCGGACACAGCGCAAGGCCGATGCGCTGCGCATCGGCGAGCGCCTTACGAAACACGACCGTCTCGCGCCAGGTGCCACCCTCGACGAGGCGTGCAGAGACAGTCGCCGCCCGCAGTGTGCGCCCATCGCGCTCGTGTCTTGCAAGCAGCCGCTCGATCAACACCTTCAAGATCCGCTCGAGCGCTGGCCCAAGGTCAGCCTCGTGCAGCTCCATCGTCTCCGCGAGCCGCTCCTGCGGGATGCGCGGCTGCAGCGGCACGTCCTCTCCGCTTGCAAGACGGTGCGCAAGCGCCCCTGGCTGTCCAAAGCGATCGCTCATCGCATCGGCGCCAAGCTCCTTCAGCTCTCCAAGCGTGCGTACGCCAAGCCTCTGCAGCGGCTCAACGAGCCCCGCCGTCTGCTCCCTGAAGCGCAGCAGCTCGACGGGCTGTTTGGCAAGCCAGCGCCGCGCGGCGCTGCCTGCCTCCACGATCGCCGGCCCCCTGCGTGCTAGCGTCGAGCACGCAGCCGCGAGCGCGCAGAAGCGCGTCGGCCCGACGCCGATGCGCAGCGGCCCTGTGAGCGTCCGTCCCTGCCTGCATGCTCGCTGCGCCGCGCTCAGCACCTCTACAAGGCCGCGATGCAAGCGCAGCAGCCCGTCCGCCTCGAAGAAGGCGAGGCCTGGCGCCGGCGCCTGCACCGCGGCTCCGATCGCCTCCAGCGCAACGACCACCCGCTCAAAGGCTTCGGCGACCCCCAGCGGATCGGCTGGCACGAGCTCCAGCGCAGGGCAGCGCGCAAGCGCCTGCGCAAGCGCCATCCCCGCCGCGATGCCATGTGTCTCCGCCGCCGCTGAGACGCTCCCGACGCAGCGCACGAGCGGCGCGGCACCCGCCCTCACAGCGCCAGGCGTGGGCGCGATCGCCAGTGGCCTCCTCGCCAGCGCCTCCTGGTCTATGCCCAGGCGGGCGGCCGCGGCGACCGCGAGCTCGAAGCGGGGCATGTGAACACAGACGACCATGGCGATCGAACGTATGTTCGCATACAGGCGGGCGTCCAGCAACACGCGCGCACGCAGGCCAGGCGATCTCAGCCCGCCCGCCATGGCCATGGATCCGCTTACCGCCAGTCCCTGCGAGCGCCAGGAGCTCAAGGCAGCGCCGGCAAGCAATCTCGCTTGCAGCGAAAGGACGAGGTCACATTTCCAGCCTGTGCTTCGTCCTAGCTTACGACTCTATTCTGCGGAACGAGTGCAGTGAGGGGATAAGCTGCCTACTACTAGGGGAGAGCAGACCGTGGAGGATGCACGCGCCGAGCTGATCAGCGCGCTAGAGCGTTACCTCGCTATTTACAAGCCGGCACAGACCTCCACGCCGAACGATGCGGAGGACACCGACCAGAGGTCGATCGACTGGTTCCAACGTGCGCTCATACCGATCATTTCACTTCTTGCCGAAATCGCCACCGATGCCGCCAAGACTCGGCACTGTTCGCAGGCGGTCAATCACAGCGCCCAGAACTCACAGCAGAGCGTTGAGATGCTGCTCCACAGAATGCAAACGGACGAACGACCCGACCCTCGAGTATTTGACTACAACTTCGACCTCGAGCACCTCGGAGCGATAGCCGTGGGAACCGACTCAGAGCGCGTGCTCACGGTAGCCTCCGAAATACTGGGACGACGCTTGCTAGCCGTGCCGCAAGCCAACGAAATCCTATGGGCGTGGCTCAGTGGCCGCACAGCATGTGCGGCCACTGAGGTAGAACGAGCGATCAAGCGAGCCAAAGGCTGCGGCACAATGATCGCAATCGGCGAACCCGCGCATGGCATCGAGGGCTTCCACAGCACGCATCGACAAGCGCAAGCAGCCTTGGAGATCGCCCAGTGCAAACATCAACCAGTAACCCTATTTGCCGATGTCGTCGTTGAGATCGCCTGCCTTCGCGACACATCAACCGCAAGATCACTTGAGAGCCTCTACATCGCGCCACTTAGGCGTGGACGCGATGGCGGATCGTCCACCCTCATGACCCTACGGGCCTATCTGAACTGCGATTGCAACGCAACATCCACAGCCAGCCTCCTGAAGATCGACAGACGTACCGTTGAATATCGCGTTCGCGCAGCAGAACGCAGACTTGGACGACCACTCATGCATCATCGCACCGAGATCGACATAGCGCTACGCCTCCACGCTCTCCATGCAACACGCCCACTGGACTGATGCACCAATGCGCCCATACCCACTCCAGGCGCTTTGGCGGATTGGCATAACACCGACGATCGGGATTCAGCGATCATGATCTATGTGGCATGTGCCTCGAGCGGCTTGCTTTGACCACTGCCCAAGGCCACTGCCACACCTTACATCAACCCAATCCCATAGGGGTCGTACATGACTAGCACCATGAAAGCGGCGGGCAAGATGACCCGCCTGGCCAGTGGCATATTCCTAGCAGGCATCTGCATGCTGGTGTTTACCGTCGGAGCGGCGCAAGCAGCAGAATCGCCAAACCCTGAAACACCTACAAGCAGCACGCCGGCAGTCGAACCGGCCGTCGGCACACAGCCAGCGGAAGCGCTTGGCTCAGAAGAGCCCGAAGAATGCCGTGACATCTTGCTCAACCGGCATGGTGAAGAAAGCGGAGACGGCGAACAGTGTGCGAACAACTGGCTGTACGCGCAATTCACTGAGGTCGAGAGTTGGAATACCGCCGGCAATGGCTGGGGAAGCTGCGCCGGCGTCGAGGACGCAATCAACGATGTTCTGGGCAATCAGTGCGTTGGCAATATCCTCTCTGGCTACGATGAAGTCTATTGCATCGCAAAATGCGACACTGTAACCGGCTTTGGCTACGAGGAAAATAATGCGAAGGGGTCAAAAGTCGCTCATACTTACACACTCTGGTTCGCTTGGTAACGATGATCTCAGGGCGACTGCTGCGGAGACTCTCCGCAGCAGTCCTTCTCATAGCAGCGTTGATCCTCCTTGCGACATTGCTGCCCCCCGCGGGAGCGAAACACGGGTCAATGTCGACCAAATCGGCGGCCAGCGCTCACGGCGGAGCTTCCTTCGCTTCCGATCGCATGGCCGTCCCCCCCACGACTGGAAATCCGGCTTCCCCCGGAAAAGACTTGAAGGCAGATCTCAAAGCATTCGCCGTTATCGACACTCCCAGATCGGCTGCCGATGCGCTCCCCGAGAAGGTTCATCATCTATTCTCCAGCGCGACTGGCATCTATACCGGCCTAGTGCATAAGATAGAAACATCCGATGGAGTGGTGTGGGTCTTTCCGGGCAAGGACAAGATGTGCATCATGAGCGGCCCCAAGGGGGATAGGGACGCTGGTGCGGCCTGCACGCCCAATGCCAGTGCTATTGCTGGCTATCTCGAGATGGAAGAAGTTGGCCTCCACACCCGAGGAGGGGCATCGATGACCAATTTCGTGTCGGGTCTCGTTCCAGATGGGGTGAAGTATGTTACCCTTCACCTACCAGGTCGTCGCACGATTTCTGTGAGAGTCCATGGCAACGTATACATGCGCCAGGTCATTGGCCACATCGAGTCCGTCACTTTCCTTGGGCCACATGGGCCGATGACAGTGGGAGGCTAGGAGCTCAATGGCAAGCCGACTCGGCGATCGCCTGCACAGGCCACGAAGCAATAAGGGCGGCCGTTTCCTTCGGCCCGCGTCCTCGCAGAGCAGTCGATCGGCCCTACTACACACGCATGCCCCGGCAAAGCGACGGGACCACCCTGAGCAGGATGTGCCCTCCCAGCAGGGCCTACATGCACTGATTCACTTCACATAGAGGAGTTGAGCCCCTCTATGTGAAGTGCACGATCACGGGATCGGACTTGGCAAATCCGACTAGTCCATGCCCAGCGGCCCGGCTGCGGAGCCGCTGAGGAACTGGCGCACGAAGGGGTTCTCTGAGGAGAACATCTGCTCGGCGTCGCCAGACTCGACGATCCTGCCACGCCAGAGCA
This sequence comes from Solirubrobacteraceae bacterium, assembly GCA_036490555.1. Lineage (GTDB taxonomy): Bacteria > Actinomycetota > Thermoleophilia > Solirubrobacterales > Solirubrobacteraceae > Palsa-744. The sequence continues at coordinate 35,491 of DASXDO010000011.1, forward strand.
GTGCGATGTACTCGCCGATGCGCCGTGCTGAGGCGATGTCATGCGTGACGACGAGGTAGGTGCCGCCAAGCTGGGAGTGCATCTCCTGGATCAGCTCGCAGAGCAGCGCGGTGCGCACAGGGTCGAGGCCAGAGTCAGGCTCGTCGAAGATCACGATGTCCGGCTCCATCACGAGCGCGCGCGCGAAGCCAGCGCGCTTGCGCATGCCACCTGAGAGCTGCGAGGGCAGATCTTCGATCGCCTCGGAGAGGCCAACGTCGGCGAGGCGCTGCCTGACGATTTCCGAGATCTGGGACTCGGAGTAGTCGGTGTGCTGGCGCAACGGAAAGGCGACGTTGTCGAAGACGTTCATCGAGCCGAAGAGCGCGCCATCCTGGAAGAGGACGCCAATCCGCTGACGCATCGCGAGCAGATCTGGCATCGTCATCTTCGGCACCGAATCGCCATGGATGATGATGTCGCCGGAGTCGGGGAACATCAGGCCGATGAGGTGCTTGATCAGCACGCTCTTGCCAGTGCCTGACGGCCCGAGCACGACCGTGATCGTGTCATCTGGGAAGGCGACGTTGAGGCCGTTGAGAACAGGCACGCCCGCGAGTCGCTTGACGACGTCGAGGCATCTGATCGACCAGCGGTCGCCCTCGGCGACCTCGCTGCCCTGCGTGTGGTAGCGGAACTCGTCGCCAGCATCCCCCTCGCCGACCTCGCGCCCCTCTACGGTGCCCTCGTCCCCTCGCTCCACAGCGATGAATTCTACCGATCAGCACCTCTGAGGGCAACCGCGAACCCCACGCTTGACAGATGGGCACCTCGTACTCTACGATTTCCCTTCCAATAGATCAAAAGCCCGGGATCAGCGCAAGGGGAGGCGCCCACGGAACAGTTGCTCCAAGTCGCGTTGCAGCTGCTCTCAGTCGACGCCCTTCTCCCTTGTAGTCTCCTCCACGGACTGGGAGGAGGGAGCGTATGCTCAATGGCAGGCCTCCCGAGGATGCAGGGGAACCAACACTGGGATGTGGGAGCCGCACGGCGATGCTCGCGCCACGCCGTCGGCAGACCGGCGACCTGCAGGCGAGCGACCCACGCGAGCGAATTCTCGCTGCGATGGTCGCGACGGTTGCCCGCAGAGGCCTTGCACGCACGACCGTAGGCCGCGTGACACTGCTCGCTGGCGTTCCCGAAGCGCTCTTCCACGAGCATTTCGAGGACAGGGATGATTGCTTTCTCGCGGCGATCGATGAGATCCTCACCGATATCGAGCTGCTCGTACTGCGTAGCTTCAGCCGGCCCGTCGGCTGGCCGCAGCGCGTAAAGCTTGGGCTGCGCGCGCTGCTGGACGCGATCGCCTCCTACCCCGACGGCGCGAAGGCGGCGGTCGTCGAAAGCTATGCGGCGACCGATCAGACGCGCGAGCGTTACAGCAGGACGCTGCGGATGCTCGTGCCATTGATCGAGGAGGGCAGGCCGCTGGCACGCTACCCAGACAGCCTCACCGAGCAGGCCTCGCATGCGATCGTCGGCGGCATCGCCTCGATCGTGCATCGACGCGTGCTCGAGGACAGAACCGACGAACTGCCCTCGCTGCTCGGTGAGCTGACGTTCTTCGCGCTGATGCCCTTCCTCGGCAACGAGCACGCGCTCGAGGCCTCAGGCATGCGCTCGAAGAAACGCTGAACAGAGGCCCCGCCGCTCCGGCAGGGCAGGGCCTCTATTCAGATTCTTCGTTGGTGACGTGCGGGAATTGACTGGTCTTGCCGTTGAACGTGAACGGACCCTGCTGCTTGCAGGCAGGCGCAGCGACACCGTTGCCTGTGCTGCCAGGCGCGTTGACGACCTTGTTGGCGAGCAGTTCTTCGATCAGTTCCTGGGAGACGTTCGCGTTCGCAGGACCTTCGATCGCAGGCGCAGAGTCCGCGCAGTTGCTCGAGTCGAAGACTTCAAGCCCAGAGGCGAGGTTGTTGAGCGCGCCCTCATGCGGATAGGGGTTGCTGCGACTGATGCCAAGGCGGCTCGCGTAGACGGCAAGCGATTCGGGGCCTACGTACTGCATCGCACGCAGGTAGTGAGGCTTAGTCACGATCCCAACCGCTTCGCTCGTGATATTCGAAGCGCCAAGGCGCGCCTGCGTGGCCGCGGTGAAGTTCGCGAAGAGGGACTGCAGCTCAGGCAGATATTCGCCTAGATACTGGAACAGCGGATCGAAGTTGTGCAGCACCGGCCGCAGCGCTTCGAGCAGCGGTTCGGTCAGTTTCAGGGATGTCGCAAGCGTCGGCAGCCCGCGCTTGCCCGCGCTCGTAAGCGGCCCAAGCGCCGTGAGCAGTTCGTCGAAGGGTGGCGCAAAGCTCTTGACCTGCTGCAACAGCGGCGTGAGCGCGCGCTCCGCGGGACGCAGCTGGTCGAGCAGCGGGTTTGCGACGCGGCTCAGCTTGTTCGCGCTCCTCAACACCGCTTCTGAGCCCTGCTCGAAGGCGGGCAGTTCGCTGAACGCTTCGGCGAACTGCGCGCTTGCGTTCGCGGCGGCGGAGAAGGTCCTTTCGCCCTGCACCGCGAGTTCGCGCAACTGGCCGTCCGTTTCGGTAAGCGAGTCGAAGATCGTGCCAGTGTCTTTGATGAGGGTCTGCACCGCTTCCTGCTGCGGCACGAGCGCTGTGAGCAGCTTGCCGGCACCTTCGACGAATGGGTGCAGGACGGCGAAGCCGGCGTTGATCTGTTCGCCGCGCCCGTTGACGCCTTCGGCGGAGGAGATCATCCAGGTCTTGAATGCTTCTCGCACGTTCGGCTTGAAGGTCGAGAGGATGTCGTCGAGCGTGACGAAGGGTTCGACGCTCGCGCGCGGCAACGCTGCTTCGTTGGCCAGCGCCGGCGCCTTTCCCTTGCCGGGGATGACTTCCAGGTAGGTCTCGCCAAGCAACGTCTTCTGCCGAATCATGAGCCGGTCGTTGTTTTGCAGCGGCGCGTAGCGGCTGTCGACTTCGGCGACGACGTGCGAGAGCCCGCTGCGTTCAGCTTTCAGCGAGATCACATGCCCGACTACGACTCCCTTGATCGTCACTTCTGACTGTTCGGCAAGCGAGAGCGTTCGCGGGAAGGTCGCGGTGAAGCGATAGCCCTTGGACTTCAGCGGAGCGGGACCGCCGAACGACTCCCAGAGGAACAGGAGCAGCCCAAAGCAGCTGAGCGCAAAGAGGGCGATCACGAGGATGTTGCCGAGTGTGGGTGCACGCTTCTGCATCTCAGCCTTCCCTGGTGATCGGTATGTGGTTTTCTTCGCACTCCTTGCCTTCTGGCGGTTTGAGCAGCCCGAGCAGGAGTTTCACGTTCTGGTTCACTTCCCCCACGCCGGTGAGAATCGGCGCGACTTCGCAGTTGAGATAGAGCAGCGTCCGGCCGAGCACGCTGCCTGCGTCGGCGGTGCTGAGCGCGCTGTTGAAGTCGTGGCTGGCCCAATCGAGGAAGAAGAGGAAGCCTTCCTGTTTGCCGCCGGGATTGTAGGCAAGCTCGTTGAAGAATTCGTTGAGCACGGCGAAGCTGCTCGCAAGCGAGGGCAGCGCCTTGTTGAAGTCCTGGGTCGCAGGCTTGACCTTTTCGAGCACTGGCAGCACTTCGCGCGCAAAGGGCCCGATCTCTTCTTCGATGATCGGCGTGCTGTGCTTGAAGAACGCCCGGCTCTGTTCCTGGGCGGGCTTCAGCGCCGCCGCGAAGGGCTTCAGCTTCTTCAGCGTCGGCGTGACCACGTCGGCGGCCTTCGTCAGCTTGCCAAGGCCACCGCGTACAGCCCGCAGCGTGCCTGGCAGGTCTTTCACCGTTTCTTCGACGGCCTTGTTCTCCTTGTCAAAGACGCCGAAGACCTTGTTCGACGCCTCGAGCACTTCGGCGAGCTGCTTGTCTTTGCCGCCGAGCGCGGTGAGGAACAGCCGGAAGTTGTGGATCGAGTGCGAGATGTACACATGGCGCTTTTCGAGTTCCGCGGTGATCTTCTGCAGGTCGCGCGTGAGCGGATCGAAGCGGATGAAGTCCGCCGCCAGCGGGCGGCCGTTTTCCTTCAGGGCGACGCCGGCGGCGGCGAGCAACTCCTGTAGGTACGAACGCGTTTCGGCGTCGAGCGAGCTGAGGAATTCTTCGAAGGGGACGTCGGGGGCGGTCTGCGAGAGCGGGAAGACCTCGCCTTCGTGCACGCGACCGGCCGAAGGCGTGCCTTTTTCGAGCTCGATCGTCTCGTCCTTCAGCTGCGTGCGCGGGCGCATCAGCATCGTCGCGTTGCGGTAGATGTAGCGTGCCTGCTTCGGTTCGATTTCCATGCCGACGCGCGCGACGCCTTTGCGCAGTTCGACGCTCGCGACTTCGCCGACCTTCGCGCCCGCGATCGTCACGGGCTGTCCCTGGCCAGGGGTGAGTGCGAGTCCGCTCTTGAATTCCGCGTCGATCATGAAATGGGTCGAGCCCACCAACGGGAACCAGCTAGGCAGCGAGAGCCGCTCGTGGGCGAGGATGTAGCCACCTGAGATCGCGGCGATCACGATCATCACGACGACCGCGGTGAAGGCCGTGCGGTAGCGCGCGATCTGGTCGCGCACGCCGCGGCCTGGCTCGCGCGCCTGCCCGTGATCAGGCGCGCCGCCGCTGGGCGCGTCCGCCTTGGCGCCGCCACTGGGCGCGTTGGTCTTGGGAGTCTCGGGGGTCTCAGGTGTCATTCGGGTGTCCCATCGGCTTCGCCATGAGACAGCGGGCCATTGATGTTCGGCACCTGCTGCGTGTCGCAGGGCACCATCGGCTTGTAGGGCGGCTCGCTCGCCGGGAAGCTCGGGCTCGTGCCTTCCGGTTTGAGCGCTGCATGCGCGATCAGCTTGTTGCCCGTGCTGTTCGCGATCCCGACCACCGATGTCGGCCGCGAGACGAGCGTGTCGCCGCCGCCGGTCGCGAGGAAGCGCGGGAAGTAGCCGTTGCCGTCGAAGTTCTGACCGATGCCGGCAAGACCGACCATCGTGTACCAGAATTCCATGTAGGCCTTCGACCCTGAGGTCGATTTGCCGTCCTGGATCCTGACGTTGCCCGCGGGGTAGAAGACCTTCGTCAGGCACTGGCTGAATTCGTTGTTCTGCTTGAAGAATTCCTTCTGGCCGCCGATCAACCCAGCCAGTGTCGGCGTCGCTTCGTTGAGGCTCTTGGCGACACCGCCAAGCTCTTCGGGCCCAAGCGTCTTCTTCACCTGCTTGATCCATGGCAGCGCCGCCGCGATCGTCGAACGCGTCTGCTTGACACCAGGTGTGAGCGCCTTCGCGAACGACTCGAGTTCAGGCGCGGCGCGGTTGAGCTCCGCGAAGGCGCTGCTCGCCGAGTGCACAGCGCTTGGCAGCAGCGAGACCGCCGCTTCGAGGCTGTGCGTCTGGTTGGAGAACTCTTCGAAGAAGTGATCGAAGTGGTCGACCCATTCACCGAGCACCTCGTCGTGCAGGTTCAGCTGCACCGTGAGGCGCCTGATGCCTGAGATCAGCTTCGAGATGTCGTGGGTTTCGACGCCGCCAAGCGCCTGCTGCACGACGGCGGCGCCGCGCAGCGCGCCAGGCGAGTGCAGCGCGACTTGTTTGAGCGCTTCGGCGCCAGTCAGGCCCCGCGCTTCCGGTTCCTGGGTCGCGTCTTCGGCAGCGGTCGGCCTGTGCATCAGGGCTTCGCCGTAGCCGATGAGGAAGTTCTGCAGGTTCGCGCGCGTGTCCGTGTTGAGCGCGTCGAGCACCTGATCGATCTGCACCGGGATCGCGGTCTGGGAGATCGGGATCGTCGCGCCTGAGGAGAGCGTCGGCGAGGAGGGCGTGCCTGGGCGCAGTTCGACGTACCAGTTGCCTTCGAGGAAGAGGCGCGGGCGGATCTTCAGTTCCGCGTCCTTGTGGATCGGCAGGCCCTTGTTGGAGATTTCCATCGTGACGATCGACGCCTTGCCCTCGCGCTTGAACGAGGTCACGGCCCCGATGACGACGCCCGCGGTCTTCACCGGCGATTTCGGCGCGATGTCTTGGGCGGAGGAGAAGACGGCGTTGATGCGATAGCCGTGCGTGTAGGGCACTTTCTTGGTGAAGCCGAAGTAGACGACGATCGCGATCACGATCAGCAGGCCGATGCCGAAGCGCACCGGGTTCGAGCGGGTGAGCTCGACGACCGGGACCCGACTGCGACGTCCCCAGAAGCGCAGACGGCTCATTTTCCGCCTCCTGTGCTCTTGCTCTTGCCTTTGCCCTTGCCCGTGCTCGCGCCTTTGCCCTTGCCCTTGCCTGTGCTCGTGCCTTTGCCCGTGCTCTTGCCTTTGCCCGTGCTCGTGCCCTTGAGCCCGAGATCCTTCAGCGTCGCTTCTGGATATGTGCGCCCGAAGAGATTTTCAGAGCGATGCGTTTCTTCGGCTTCCGTCCCGGAGACTTCGGTGTGGCCGATCTCCGCAACTCCGGTGGTCGCTTCGTACTGCTCGTTGCCCGCTTCGCAGATCGGCGTGGAGCCCGAGCCAGCGTTCGGATAGGGGTTGTAGTGCACGTGGTTGCTGTCGAAGAGCTGGCCGCTTTGTGCGCGTTCCGTCGAGGGGCCGTTGGCGAGGCCCGACGCCGGGTAGCCCTCATTCCCTGGGCCCTCCGGAGGCAGTACGGCGCTAACGCGCGCAAGCGTGCCGACGCCGATGCTCTCAGAGAAGATGCTCGAGACGTTGCGGAAGAGCAGCGTGATGTAGTTGCACTTCGTCTGCTCGAGCGCGAGCGATTCGAGGACGGGATTGCCGAGCTTCGCGGTGCGCGTGAAGTCTTCGAGGGCGAGCGTGACGATCGGGCTTTCGGCAAAGCTCTGCGTCGCTTCCGCGGAGGAGGCGATCACGTTGTTGAGCGACTTCGCGCGCTTGAAGTTGACGGCGCCCGCGTGGAAGGCTTCGGCCAGCGGCGGCGCAGCGCTGCGCAGGAGCTTTGCGCTCGGCCGCAGCAGCCGCATGAACTCGGTGCTCTTGCGCACGAACGGCGCCTCGTATGGCAGCGAGTAGATCGCGGTTTTCAGCGCCGAGGAGCCACGCTGGATCGATTCTTCGACCTCTGGCGAAACGCCGGCCCAGGCGCTGAAGAAGGTGTCGATGTCTTTGAAGAAGCGCCCGTTGCCTTCGGCGACTGGCGCGGTTTCTTTGGCGGCGCGGTCGAGCGCTTCCCAGAAGGGGCCAAGCGCGGTCTTCGGCGAGGCGAGCGTGCGCATCACCGGCGTAAGGTTGTTGACGAGCGGCAGCAGTTCCTTGAGCGTTTCGTTGAGGCCAAGGCCGCGACCCGCGAACCCGCTGCCGAAGCTCGTGAGGTTGATCTGGTTGGCGTTGCGCGTCTTCTTGTTGAACATGTCGAAGAGTTCGTCGATGTTCACCGGTTCGCGCGTCTGCGACACGGGAATCGTGCCGCCTTCGGGGATCGTCTTGCGCGAGTTGCCCCTTTCCAGCTGCAGGAACTTCAGGCCGATCGAGGAGACGAGCTGGACGATCGCTTTCGTGTTCGCGGGCAGCGGCGCGATGTTCTTTTCGAGCTTCAGCACCGCGATCGCGACATCCGTGCCGTTGGCCTTCTGCTGCGGCACGAGCTTTTCGACGATCCCGACGCGCGTGCCGCCGATCCGCACTTCGTTGCCCTTCTCGAGGTTCGCGGCGTTGGGAAGTTCGACGCTGATTTTGTAGGTGGGCGCAAACGGCAGGCCGTTGTTGGCGTTGTAGGAGATGTAGACGGCAACGATCACGATCAGCGTCGTCACGGCGCCGATCAGCAGCGGGTTGCCAGCGAGTGTTCCCTTGCGGCGGTTCATGGCGTCTCCGCTGGGTTGCATTCGAGCTTGCCATTGTCCGTAAAGGGCGAGGAGCCATCGGCCGCGGGCTGCGTCGCGGATCCTGGGCAGCGCGCAAGCTGCCCGCTCTTCAGCCCTTCGAGAGCTTCGGAGGGTGAGGCCACGGGCACGAGCGTGTTCGACGAGTTCAGCTTGAAGTCGGCGAAGTCTGGGCTGCCGCGGAAGTAGTGGCCGTTGGCGTCGTAGTAGCCCGAGCCCGCGCCGAAGGTACGGAAGAGCCCGCCGAGGTCGGGCGCGTAGGGACCGAAGGGCGCGGTCACCGGGACCGACTCTTCAAGCGCCTTGATGCCGTTCGGAGAGGCCTGCTTGAGCGACGTGGCGAGGCCCGGCAGGTTGAGCGCGAAGTCGGTCAGGTCGTTGTTCGGCCCAGGCCTGTTGATCGCGCTGCCCAGCTCGGTCACGACCGGGCGGGCCATCTGTATCAGCGGCTTGAGCCGTTCGAAGAAGAGCGCGAGCGTCTTCGTGTTCGGTATCGAGACCTTGGAAAGTTCTTCCAGCGCGGCGAACGCGGGCGGTAGCTTCTTGAAGGCGGCGTTGCCCTCTTTGATCAGGACGGGCAGTTCCTTGAGCCCGGTTTCCAGGCTCTGCTGACGCGAGCCGACGGCGCCGAACAGTTCGCTTGCGTGGCGCACGGCGCCGCCGAGTTCGGAGTGGTGCGCGGCGATCGTCTGCACCGCCTTCGCGCCTTCGACGAGGAAGGCTTCGAAGGTGTGTTCGTCGCTGACGAGTTCTTCGAAGATGTGGTTGGTCGCCTCCAGCGCCGGGCTGAAGTACCGGCTCGCGGCGCTGACCGCGCGACCTGTGCCTTCGTACTGCTTGCCGAAGCCCTCGATGAAGTTCTGCAAGCCCTTGCGCGTCTTTGGGGTAAAGAGGTTGAAGAGTTCGTCGAGGTTGACGGCGACTTTCGTGTCCTTGAGCGGCAGCGTCGCGCCGTCTTTCAGCGCCGGCATATTGTTCGGCGCGAGCTTCAGCGCGATGTAGCGATCGGCGACGCTGGAGAGCGAGGGCACCCTGATCTGCGCCGTGGTGCCCTTGCGTAGCGGCACGATCTTGGATTCGACGCCAATCGTCACTTCCGCGGCTTTGAAGCCCTTCGTCAGCACGATGTGCTTGACGGTGCCGACGGGCGTGCCGCCGACCTGGACCTGATCGCCGAGCACGAGCTGGTCGCCGTTTGCGAACAGCAGCTGATATTCGGCGTCTTTGCCGCCGCTGGAGAAGAGCAGGTAGGCGAGCGCGAGGACGACGATCGCGAGCGCGCCGACGGCGAATGTGCGCTTGAGCGTCATTGCTGTTCGGTCCCTTCGCCCGCTTGCGCTTCTTCGTCCGCTTGTGCTGCTTCGTCGGCAGCCTCTTCGCCTTCGCCTGCGCTGGCAGCGTCGGCTTCGCCCGCAGCTGAGTCGGGCACCGCCGCGCTCGAGGGCTGCGCGGCGACGGTCGCGTCAGGAATCGTCGCGAGCCGTTCGATCAGCGCCTGCCACTCCTGCGGAGTGAGTTCCTCAGCAGCCGCCTGTGAGCCAGCCGTCGCGCTGGAGGCGCCACTCGGTTCGCCTGCGGGCGTGAAGGCGACGTGGATCAGATCCTGGCTGGCCGGCAGCGTGATCGCGTTCGCCGAGCCGCGATAGTCGATCGGACCGGCGATCTCCCGTGGAGCCATCGTGCCCTGCAGCGTCATCAGCTTGCGCTCGGTGACGTCTGCGACGCCGCCAGGTCCGGCGTGGCCCGCGATCTGGGTGCCGTTGATCGCGGTGATGTCGAAGGCGTCGCCGTCGCTGTAGCCGCCAAGGCCTTCCGCGGCGTCGGCGCCGCAGCCCATGTTGGCGACCGTCGGATGCAGTCCGGTGACGGAGAGCAGCTCGAGGCTTGCGAGCACGCGCCGGTCGACTTCGCCAGCCTGCACGGCGGCACGCTCGCAGGGTTCGAGGTGGATCTCACGGTCGCGCAGCACCTGCTGCTCGAGCTCGCCGTCGGACTCGAGCAGCGCCTGTCCCGCGGTCGGCGAGGTCGCGAGGAACGGGTTCTCGCCCTTCGCGCGGAAGATGCCCGTGTCTTCGAGCGCAACCCAGCTGTCGAGGATCGGCTTCGGATCGATCAGCGGCGTGCCCTGCCCTGTCGGCTCGATCTGGAAGAGCATGTGAGCTTCGGCTTCGTCGCCGAGGTGCCCGAGCACGGTCCCGGCGATCACCTGCGATCCGGGGCGCAGTTCCTGCAGGGCGACCTGCTCAGGGCCTTCGGCGAAGGAGCGCACAGCCGGATTCGGGGTCGAACGGCGGGTGGTTTGCGGCGCTGCCTGCGAGGTTGCAGATTCCTGCTGGGGCGCACCGTCGAGCAGGCCGGCAGCGGCGCCAAGCGCGAAGTCCTGCGTGACCGCGGCTTTGCTGAGCGGCGAGCGTGCCTGGACGCCGGCGCTCGCAGCGCCGCTTGGCCGCTTCGCGGCGTGCGCGATGCGCGTGCTGACCTTGAGCTGGTTGCGGGGGGTGAGGACCGGATAGACCGAGGCGACGCTGCCGAGCTGCGCGTAGGTGTAGGTGTTGCCGTCCGCGTCGCGCAGCGAGACGTACTCGCCGAGGCTCGGCGAGTCGCCGAGCGCCGTGACCGTCCCGTCCTTGACGGCGATCACGGGGGCGTCCGGTTCGCTGTAGATGGTCGTGCCGACGAGCGTCTGGGCATCGTGCCCTTCCGTGGCGGCGGCTGGCGCCTGGGCGAAGCTGTCGCCGAAGTGCGAGCGCGCGTAGACGGGGAAGCGCGCTTCGGCGAGGTTGGTCAGCTCGCCGAGCAGGTCCGGTGGCATCGCGCCGAGCAGTTCAGCGCGCAGCATCACCGATTCGACGTAGGCCTGGGAGTGGTTGTAGGCGAAGACCGCCGCGCGAATGTGGGCGCTGCCGCCCGCCGCCTGCAGGTAGCGCGCCGCCGCGAAGATCGCGTCGGCGGGGTTGTAGGGGTCCATCCAGCCGCTGCCGGTGGCGTCGATGCCGTACTGCTGCCACTCCGCGGGCAGGAACTGCATCCAGCCCTCGGCCCCGGCGCTCGAGATGTTCAGGTCGGCGCCGTAGTCGGTCTCGACTTCGTTGATCGCGGCGAGCACCTGCCAGGGGATGTCGTAGGCGATCCCCGCAGCCTGGTAGATCGGCAGCAGGAAGGCGGGCACGTCGAGCGATTCGATGAAGAGCGCGGGCACGCCGGAGATCGGCGCGCGCAGCACGAACGGGAGCGGCGCATCGTGCCCGTTGCCAGGGGGCCGCCCAGTCTGCAGCTGGGCTTTGCCGGTCTTGCGATGCGCGGGTGTGCCGCCCACGCGCTTGCTGGTCGTCTTGCCGTCGCCCGTGGCGGCGCCCTGTTCCCCTGCGCTCGACTGCTGAGGCGTCTGCGCGCTGACTTCGGGCAGCGTCGCGGTGCTCGTCGTTTCCGTGCTCTGCTCAGATTCGGTCGAGGTCGTTTCTTCAGTCGGAACCGCTTGCACTTCAGGCGCCGTTTCGGCTTCGGAGCTGGCCGTTTCCGACGCCGGAGTGGCGGTCGTCGTGGTCGTGACCGAGAAGGAGAGGGTTTCGGAGGTCGTGGTCGCAGTGGTCACCGCGCCGGCGCCATGCGCAAGCGCGAGGCAGGTCAGCACCAGCGCCCCAAGCACCCCAGCGAGGATCTGTCGTACGCGCGTTCGCATCAGCTTCCCAAGAGATATTCGAGGAGTCGTTCGCTGATCGCCGGGTCTTCGGCGCCAGGCGCGTAGTAGGTGGTGCCGGACGCCGTGCCGCCGACCGGCTTGCTCGTCTGCGCGGAGGACGTGCCAGATCCAGCGGTCCCTTCGCCGGGGAACGCGGCGATCGCTTCCTGAGGAGTCGCGCCTTCGAGCACCGCAAGCGTACGCGCCATCCTGATGCTCATGCCCGAGTACTTGGCCGCTGTCGCGCTCGTGCCTGTCGCCGAAGCTTCCGCTTCCTGTTTCCCGGCAGCGAATTTGGCAGGACAGTTGGGTGAAGAGATCTTGTAAGAGACGCAGATGCTGCCGAGGATTTCCGCACGCAGGAAGTGCCCAAGCGAGTCATAGCCGTTGGTCGCGCCGGTGCCAAGGAAGATGAAGTCGAGCAGCCGCTCGATGCCGCCTGTTGTTTTGAGGCTCGTGAACAGCTTCGCCGCGTTACCCGCGAACGGCTTTGCGGCGCCACCAAGCGTTTCCAGCTCGTTGAGCAGCGGCACGACCGCTTTCAGCGCCGGCCCAGTGCGCTTGCCGGTTTCGCCAAGGCTCGTGAAGTATTCGTCAGAGCTCTTGGAGAATGGCCCAAGTTCTTCGAAGGCTTTGCCAAGCGGCTCTGCGGCGACGTCGAGGTTCGTGAACGTGGGGAGCGCCTGTTCGCCGAAGCGTCCGAGCCGTTCGATCGCGGGGCGGAACTGTTTGAAGAACGCGGGGAACTGCGCGAGATCGGATTCGAGCGCCTGCAGATGGCGCGTCGTGGCTTGCGCGAGCGTGTTGGACTTGTCGATGAAGTCGACGATGTGTCCGCGGTTGGCGGCGAGCGGCGCAAGCGCCTTGTCGCCTTCTTCGGCGAGGTTCGCGAGCACGTGGTTCTGTTCGCGGAAGATCTTCAGGACCTTGTCGAGTTCGCGCAGCCCCGGATTGGCGCGGATGATCAGCTTGCGCAGTTCGGGACCGCGTGTGGCGAAGGTCGCGCCCAGTTCGTTGAGGACGATCCGCAAGAGCTGCGACTCGGGCTCACGCGTGATGTCCTGAAGCTGGTCGACTTCGGTCGGGCTTTCGGTGTCGGAAACTGGGATGAGGTGTTCGCCGGCGCCTTCGTGGCCCTGGGGAATCGCTGGGATCGCGGGCGGCAGCGGCTGGCCTTCGGTGTGCGGCTGGACGGGCACGCATTCGACGTACTTCTCGCCGAGGAACGACTGCGGACGCACCCTGCACGTCGCGCCCTTGCGGAATTCCTGGAAGCCAGGGTTGCTGATGTGCAGCGAGACGGCCGCGAGGCCCTGAGGAGTGGCCGTGACTTCGCCCACGGTCCCGACCGGGACGCCGGCGATCTTCACGTTCTCGCCGATCGAGATGTTCGCGGCGTAGGTGAAGATCGCGCGCACCTGATAGCCGCCGCCACCGCCACCGCCCGCGGTTGCGAGCAGCACGACGACGGCCGTCGCCGCGACGACGAGCGCGGACGCGAGCAGGCCAGCTGCGGCGCCTCTCCTGAGGACGGGCTTCGTCCTCCTCTCCCCGGCGCTGCTGCTCACCCCGATCCTTCCTCGGTGCCCAACTCTCCCTCGATGACCGTCACCCCGATTCTCCTCGACGCATCGGCAGCGGCGAGGGCGGCTTCCTTGAGATCGGAGCCGCCCCCGAGCCGTCGCTGCATATGGCTCGAGCCTGGCGCGCCGTCGTCACGACGGCGCGCCAGGCCGCCTCAGTGCCTGTCGCTGTCTATTTCTTGCCTTTGCCTTTGACTGACGCCTTCGGGCAGGGAGCCAACGCGGTTGCGGTGGTCTTTTCCCATTCCGATTCGGAGGCGCCAACGCCGAACCAAAGTTCAGCCTTGACCGGGAAGCCGCCCTTCGGGCAGGTCGTCGGGACCGTGCCGTAGGAGACGAGCTTTTTGCCGACCATGTGGGCGGCGCCAACCTTCACGTCGATCGTTTCAGCCGATGCATCCCAGCCGCCTGGCACCGTTTCGATCAGCGGCACGGCCGCGTTGACCTGGTAGCTGAACTGGCCGGTCGATTTTTCGATCTTGCCCGAGGCGAATTCTTCGATCTGCGCCGGGGTCCTGCCTTCGATCCAGAACGACAGGCCGCCGCCCGGAGCGAAGTAGGCCTGTACGAGGACTTTCTCCCTGACAGGGTCGGAGCCGAAGTTCACGACGCCATCGGCTTCGCCGGGAGGGCTCGCAAGAGAGCCCGGCTTGCACTTTTCCGGTTCCTTGTTTTCGAGCGTGCTCGGCGCGCAGGTCTGGAAGCCTTTGGCGTTGATCTTCGTGCCCTTGGGCAGGTAGGTGACCACCTTGCGCAGCGGCGCGGGGTGGCCTTCGTCGTATTCGGTGCCCGAGATCGTGAACTTGGCTTCCACGGCGGCGGGTGCGCCGAAGTAGTTGCCTGTGCCGGGCCAGGTCGGCCCACTCTTCTTTGCGAGGTTCTTCGGGATTGGCACAGCCTTGGCCTGGAATTTCACTGACGGCACCGCCGACGCTGCCGCCGGAACGCCGAGGAACGCAAGGCCGAGCAGGGCCAGGTAGATGGATGCTCTTCGCATCATGTCTCTCTCTCTCCTCTGATCGGTTATCTGGTCCGCCTCGATCCGGGTAGCTCCGGAACCCTGACGGCCCGGCGACATCGAGACCCCCGGGCTGCGAGGCACGGGGAGTTGTGGGTGTACGTCGTGAACGATACCAGTGCGAGCACCGAACAGTTCACGGCAGCGCAACAGGCGCGCATGCAGCCGTCTGCAACCGTAATCCATCCGAGACCCCCTTTTTCGCCTTCGAGGAGCGACATCCTGCCCCAAACCCCAAGACTAACCCTCAAGTCAAGGCTTAGACTAGAGTCCGGATTCCCTGTTCGAGCCGGCACTCCCCGTTGGAGACAACAGCAACCCAGTCATTTGTCATCACAAGACCGTCCTGAGTGCCCAAGTCACCCGAGCTCGAGCCGCTCGCCGTCGAACTCCACTCCGAGCGGCTCGAGCAGGACCCGGCGCGGCCCCTCCTGCACCCTGCCCGCGAGCAGCGCATCGAAGCCGAGCTCCTGGGCTACCGCCAGCACCGAGGCGCCCGACCCGGGCCGACAGTAGACCGCGTATCCAGCACCCATGTTGAACGTCGCGCAGGCGGCCGCGTCGTCCATCTGCGACTCCGCGATCAGGAAGGCGAGGACCTCGGGGACCGGCGGCAGCGCCTCGATCCGATACGTGAGCTCTCGGCGCGGGCGCATCAGCTTCAACAGGCCATGGCCGGTTATGTGGCTGAGATAGGCGATCGGCAGCCCACGCTCCAGCAGCGCCGCGACCAGCGGCGCGTAGAGCAACGAGGGAGCGAGCAGGGACTCCCCCAGCGTCGTGCCGTCGCGCAACCTCGTCGCATAGCCATCCGGCAGCCTGCTCGCGACCAACCGCGCGAGCGAGGCGCCGTTGGCATGCAGCCCGCTGGAGGCGACGAGCACGATCTCATCGCCAGGCTCGAGCTCCTGTCCAAGTAGCGCTTCATGCCCCTGCGGCACGACGCCAACCGCCGAGCCCGCGAGCTCGATGTCCCCCTCCGCGAGCAGGCCAGGCAGCGTCGGCGACTCGCCGCCTCCCCAGGTACAGCCGGCGTCTTCGCAGGCCTTGCGCCAGCCGTCGAGCAGCGATTGCGAGCGCCCCGCGCGCGCGTACCAGTTGGAGGCGCCCGTCGCGAAGTAGGCGGCGACGACAAGCGGCAGCGCGCCGACGCAGCAGAGGTCGTTGACGATTGCCGCGACCGTGTCATAGGCGACGTCGGCGAAGCGGTCGAGGCCAAGCTGCTCCTGGACCTGGCGGGCGATCATCGACTTCGTGCCAAGCCCCTCGACGACGAACGCGAGCGTCGAGCCCGCGTGCTCGAAGACGAAGGCGGGCTCGCCGCGCGAGGCGTCGAGCGCACGACCGCCACGCGCCGCCAAGAGCGGCGAGGTGGCAAGCGCCGCCGCGACCGCCGCGCGCTTGCCCGCGTCGAGCGCGTCGTAGTCGACGCCCGCGTCGCTGTAGCTGCTTGCCCCCGTCTCGGCTGCTTCGCTCATCCTCGGCAGCCTATCCTGAGCGCCACCACGGACCGCATTACGCGCGCGTGAAGCACAACGCGCAACCCCGCCCAAGGACCCCCGGAGGGGGTCCCCCTCCTCATCTTCCCCGCCTGCAAGCAGAGCGTCGGGGATTGTGAGATCGTCCGAGCCAAAGCGGCGATAGGAGAACCAATGGACTTCAAGCCAAGCGAGAGGTGCCTCGACTTCAAGGAGCGTCTCAGCGCGTTCATGGACGAGCACGTGCTGCCAGCGGAGGAGGTCTACGAGCGCCAGCTGCGCGAGTCCGGCGACCCTCACCACCAGCCGGCGGTGATGGAGGAGCTGAAGGAACGCGCGCGCGAGCGCGGCCTCTGGAACATGTTCATGCCCGACCCAGATATAGGTGCGGGCCTCTCCAACAGCGACTACGCGCCGCTCGCGGAGATCCTCGGCCATTCGCCGATCGCCTCAGAGGCGTGCAACTGCTCGGCGCCAGACACCGGCAACATGGAGGTCCTGCACCAGTTCGGCAGCGAGGAGCAGCGCGAAAAGTGGCTTACGCCCCTGCTTGCAGGCGACATCCGCTCGAGCTTTGCGATGACCGAGCCAGACGTCGCAAGCTCAGACGCGACGAACGTCTGCCTGAAGATCGAGCGCGACGGCGACAGCTACGTGCTGAACGGCCGCAAGTGGTGGATCTCCGGCGCGCTGCACCCGAACTGCAGGGTGATGATCGTGATGGGCAAGACCGACACCGAGGCCCCGATCCATCGCCAGCAGAGCATGATCCTCGTGCCAATCGACGCGCCCGGCGTGACGATCGTGCGCGGGCTGCCCGTCTTCGGCTACCAGGACCAGGAGGGCCACGCCGAAATCCTCTTCGAGCAGGTACGCGTGCCCGCGAGCAGCCTGATCTCCGGCGAGGGCGAGGGGTTCGCGATCGCGCAGGCAAGGCTCGGCCCAGGCCGCATCCACCACTGCATGCGCGCGATCGGCGCCGCAGAGCGCGCGCTCGAGGCGATGTGCAGGCGCGCCGTCTCGCGCGTCACCTTCGGTCAGCCGATCGCGATGCGGGGCAACATCCAGGACTGGATCGCAGAGGCGCGCGTCGAGATCGAGATGACGAGGCTCTTGACGCTGAAGGCCGCATGGCTGATGGACACGGTCGGCAACCGCGAGGCGCGCATGGAGATCGCCGCGATCAAGGTCGCAGCGCCAAGCATGGCGTTGAAGATCCTCGACCGCGCGATCCAGGTTCACGGCGGCGGCGGCGTCTCCGACGACTTCGGCCTCGCCTCCGCCTACGCGCACCTGCGCACCCTGCGACTCGCGGACGGCCCCGACGAGGTTCACAAGCTGAGCATCGCAAGGCGCGAGCTGACGCCCTATATTCCGAAGAGTTAAGAGCTCGCCGCAGCTCCAGGTGGGCTCTAAGGCTCCGAGGAGGAGGGTGATCGATGTCGACTTACGACTATGTGATCGTCGGCGCAGGCTCTGCGGGTTGCGTGCTCGCCGCGCGCTTGAGTGAGGACCCTGACGTGAGTGTCCTGCTGATCGAGGCGGGGCCGCCAGACTCGTTGCCGACGATTCAGGTCCCAATCGCCTTCAGCCAGATGTTCAGGACCGAGGTCGACTGGGACTACTCGACCACCTTCGAGCCGTTCGCCGACCGCAGACGCATCTACCTGCCCCGCGGCAAGGTCCTTGGCGGCTCATCCTCGATCAACGCGATGATCTACATCCGCGGCAGCAGGGCCGACTACGACGGCTGGCAGGAGGCAGGCTGCGAGGGCTGGGGCTTTGCGCAGATGCTCCCCTACTTCAAGCGGGCGGAGGACAACGAGCGCGGCGCAAGCGAGCTGCATGGCGCCGGCGGGCCGCTGAGCGTGAGCGACCCGCGCAACGAGAACCCGATCGTCGACGCGTTCCTCGTGGCCTGCGAGCAGGCGGGCCACGAGGCCAACGACGACTTCAACGGTCCGATCCAGGAGGGCTACGGCCGCTACCAGCTGACGCAGCGCGACGGGCGCCGCTGCAGCACGGCGGCCGCCTATCTGCATCCGGCGATGGAACGGCCAAACCTGACCGTCGAAACCTACATGCAGGTTCACCGCGTGCTCTTCGAGGGCGAGCAGGCGGTCGGAGTCCAGGGCGCAAAGCTAGGAGAGCTGCAGGAGCTGCGCGCCGAGCGCGAGGTGATCCTCTGCGCAGGCGCCTACAACTCGCCGCAGCTGCTGATGCTCTCAGGGATCGGCTCTCCAGAGCTGCTCGCGGGGGTTCAGCTGCCAGCGATCGTCGACCTGCCAGCGGTCGGCGAGAACCTCCAGGATCATCCCGCGGTCGGCATCGCCTTCAGCCACGACGAGCCAGTCTCGTTGCTGAACCCGCTGACCGAGGAGAACGTCGCCGCCTTCTTCGGCGAGGGCAGGGGACCGCTCACCTCGAACATCGCGGAGGCAGGGGGCTTCCTGCACAGTAGAGATGGGCTCTTGGGGCCCGACCTGCAGCTGCTCGCCGCGCCGGCGCTCTACGTGGACGAGGGCCTCTCGCCCGTCTACGAGCACGGCTTCGGGACCGCCTCCTGCGTGCTCTCCCCCGGCAGCCGCGGGATCGTGCGGCTCGCAAGCGCCGACCCAACCGCGAAGCCGATCGTCTTGCACAACTACTACGAGAACGACAGCGACATGCAGGCCCAGCTCGTCGGCCTGCAAACCTGTCTGGAGATATGCCGCCAGGAGGCGCTGAGCCCCTACACGGTGCGGCCCTACACAGCGCCCGAGGGGGACTCCGAGGAGCAACTGCGGGCGTACGTGAGGCAGCAGACCTTCACGCTTTATCACCCAGCGGGAACGTGCAGGATGGGCTCAGGCTCTGACTCCGTCGTCGACCCCGAGCTGCGCGTGCGCGGCGTCGAAGGGCTGAGGGTCGTCGACGCCTCAGTGATGCCTACAGTGACGCGCGGCAACACGAACGCACCGACGATCGCGATCGCCGAGCGCGCAGCGGACCTGATCGCAGGTAGGCAGGCGCCCGCGGAGGATGTCGCCCGCTTGCGATCGCAAGCGGGCGTGTGACGGCTACTCCTGCGCCATCGCAAGCAGGCGCGTGACGGTTTTCCAGTTGCGCCCGGTCGCGGTGACGCCAAGACGGCGCTCCCAGAAGGACCAGCTCAGCTTCGTCTCGCTCACCCCGTTCGGCGCCCAGACGTAGACCTCGCGCTCGCCCGCCGCGTAGCGGTCAGGGGCGTAGCTTGCCTCGTCGAGCTCCGCGAGCGCTTTGGGGTCGATCGGCTTGGAGAGGAACATAACGACGTAGCGCGACTCGTTGTCGACGTGAGCGGCGAGCGGGTTGAGCTCGACGACGGCGGCAAGCTCAGCGGCCGTGCGAACGAGCACTGGCACCTTCAGTTTCAGCTGCTCGCCGATCGCATCTTCGATCCTGCTCGCGGCCTTGTCCGGCGCTTCGCGATTAGCCTCGAAGATCACGTTGCCACTGCGAAGATGCGTCCTCACGTTTTCGTAGCCAAGGCCCTGCATGAGCTCACGCAGATCGGCCATCGCGATCTGGACGCCGCCGACGTTGATGCCGCGCAGCAGGGCTAGGAGAGGTCCAGCGTCCGTGGTCGCACCCTTTCTTGACATCACACGCAGCGTATCGGCCCCTCCCGCTTGCCCGGCAGACCTGTCACAGAACCTCCGCTCCAGCGAAGTAGAGACGTGAGGGCGAGACCGCAGGACGACGACACGCTGCTGACCGAGGCGGCGGCGGGCAGCGAGCAAGCCTTCGAATGCTTCTATCGCCGCTGGCTGCCAGCGATCGTGGGCTTTCACCTGCGTCGCACAGGCAACCTCGAGGTCGCGTTCGACCTCACCGCCGAGACGTTCGCGACGGTCGTCGCTGCATGTGGTGAGTTCGACGCGAAGCGCGGGCCTGCGGCCGGCTGGCTGTTCGGCATAGCCCAGCACAAGCTCCACGACAGCCTGCGTCGAGGACGCGTGGAAGCGTCGGCGAGACGCCGCCTCAGGCTCGAGCCTGTGACCCTCGACGACGAGGATCTCGCACGCGTCGACGAGCTCGCGTCGCTCGCAGACGAGGCGCAGCTGACAGAGCTGCTCGACCAGCTGCCTGCTCGACAACGAGAGGCGATTCGGGCGCGCGTGCTCGACGAGCTCCCCTATCCGACGATCGCGACGGAGCTGCGCTGCTCCGAGGCCGTCGTGCGCCAGCGAGTACACCGCGGCCTCACGCGTCTACGTGAACGACTGCAGGAGACGACATGACAGGCTTCGACCATCTGGAACGACAGCTGCTGGAACGGATTGCGGAGCGAGCTTCGCTGCGCGCCGCGGCGGCTCGTCGACGGCCGCTGCTGCGGCTTGGCGTTGCTGCGCTGGTCGTAGGCGTGGCGACGGTCGCCGCCACAGTCCTCACATCAGGCGCCGGGCATCTCTCGATCGCAGCGAAGGCGTACGCGGCCACTGACGCCAACGATCACGTCGTGCACTACGTCGAAATCGCCGGCGTGGCAGTCGAAGCGCCAAGTGAACGGAGCCTCTCGACCAATCCACGAAACGCGCACGCGTGGCGGCGGACAGAAGTCTGGATATACCGCAACCGCAGCCGTAGGATCGACAGCATCCACGGGCTCTCGGCCTGGGGGCGGCACCGCGTGATCGTCAGCGAAGAGACATCTGACATCCCAAGCGGCGACACCCTCGAAGACGGGCCAGATGCGACGTCTCGCCGCTATATCAACGGCACACTGCTCGTGATGAAACCACCGGCGAACTTGAACATCGAATGCCCTGGCATCACCGACTGCACATTCACGACGCCGCACCCAATCGAAACGCTGAGGCACCTCTACCGCGAGGGCAAGCTCGAAGACGACAGCACAACGATGCTGCGCGGTCGCCGCCTCGACATCATCGCTTCCAATGGAGGCCCATACCTGCGCGTGCTCGTCGACCCAACCACGTTCGTCCCAGTGAAGATAGTGAGCGAAGCGGGGAGATCAGCCAAGGGACAGCCGTTGGTGATGAAGGCCGAAATCGACGACTACACGCAGCTTCCCGCGAACCAGCACACCCTGAGCCTGCTGAAGATGCGACCTCACCCGCGTGCCCGCGTGCTGCACTGGCCAAGCGCGAAGCGCGCGCACGCTCGCTGACGCGACGGCGCCAGTCGAGGACTGAGCATCCGGTCGAGGGCTGAGCTCTGGTCGAGGGCTGAGCTCTGGTCGACCGCCGCGCTTGGCTATCGTCCCCGACGATGAGCCGTCCCCAACAGATATGGATGCCAGGCGGCGTATGCACAGAGCTCCACCTACTTGGCGAGGACACTGACGGCGCCTTCTGCCTGATGGTCGACCATCCGCCGGCTGGCTGGGAGCTGCCCGCCCACAGGCACTTGGGCGAGGCTGAGACGATCCACGTGATCGAGGGCGAGTTCGAGATGCAGATCGACGGGCGCAGTCTCCTCCTGCACGCCGGTGAGACGGTCCATGTGCCTGCGGGTGTCGTCCACTCAGGGCGCAATCCAGGAGCATGCGATGGGCGGCGGCTCGTGACCTTCAGCCCTGCGGGCATCGAGCGCTTCTTCCTGGAGACAGGCGTCGCCGGGCCGGATGTCGAGATCGACCTGCGCGAGGCGCTCGCCTCTGCGAGACGACACGGATGGGAGTTCGAGGCGTGACTTTGAGGGTCTACGAGAAGCCGACATGCACGACCTGCCGCAAGCTGCGCACGCTGCTGTCAGAACGAGGCGTCGACTTCGAGTCGGTCGACTACCACGTCACGGGGTTGAAGGAGGATGAGCTGCGCGAGCTGGTCGCAAAGACCGGCGTCAGGCCGCGCGAGCTGCTGCGCATGCGCGAGCCGCTCGTGGAGGAGCTTCACCTCGACAGGCCAGAGGTTTCCGACGATGAGGTGATTAGGGCGATGCTCGCGCACCCTGTGCTCTTGCAGCGGCCGATCGTCGTGCACGGTGAGCGAGCTTTGCTTGCGCGGCCGATCGAGCGAGCGCTCGAGCTGCTCTGAGCGAGTACGCGACGCATTACTCTGAGCGCACGCGACTCTGTTTCATGCTTGCGATCCCGCTGCGGATGAAGCGGCGAGCCGCACGCCGACGCGCGCCGATTCCTGCATGGCGGCCGCGTCGAGGCTGCCGCCGTTGCGCAGCTTCATGACGCGCGCCGAGTCGAGCGCCGCACCGAGCGCGTGCGCGGTCGTCTGGGCCACCTGTTCGTGGTCTGCGCCGACGGCAGTCGCCGCTTCAGCTGCCTGGGTCGCGACTTCGTGGGCAACCGCGCTCTTCTCATCGGGCGAGAGGTCGATCTCCGCGCCGCCTGGCAGCTTGATCGCGTTGACGCGCGAGTAGAGCGCGCCCACATTCGCACAGAACAGCACCGGACGAAGTACGACTATCTCGCGAGTCATCCGGCGACGCTGAGGCGCGAAGAAGTGGCGCTTCGCAAGGAAGGCCTGTCCCATCGCGAAATCGCAGAGGTCCTCGACGAACGTGGGGTCACAGTGCAGTTCGAAGTCGCGCCGCACGGACCGCCCAACCATGCGTGGTACGTCACCGAGTCCCTCTACGACGCGGGCAGCGGGCGACGGGAACTGGAAATCGACGGCGACTACCTGGACGCATACAAGCTCGTGCCGAACGCGGGCGAACAGTCGGTCACGCTGCCCAGCTGGATCCAGTACCCGACGCGGCCTGGACGCTACTTCGTCGAAATCGAAGTCAGCGACGAGAAGGGCGCCAATGCTACAGGCGTGTCTGAAACGTTTCGTTCGCCTGGGTGAGGAGGCGATCAGACGCCTGACGTGACATGCCGCTCGCGCTTCTCGGGGCCCTGGAGGACCATGGCGTACCGCAGCCGGCGTTGCCGTCCTCAGCGGTCCGAGGCCAAGCTCGTCCAAGAGACAGCCGAGACACACAACGCAATCGATCGCTCCAGGCTCGCGGATACAACGCGCTCCACCTCTTACAGCAGTTCATAGAGCCATCGTGTTCGACAAAATGCAGATTGGCGTAAACTCGCCCGCGTGACGGGGGTCTCATCACTTGCAAGCTTTCTGGCCGACCTCCGCACGGCCGCCGTCACTGGCGCATGGCTTGACGGGGAAGAACGGATCGGGTTGGACGGCACGAGGGCCAAGAAGCGCCTCGACGCCGAAGTCATTACCGCCGCCCTGCTCACCGAGGACGAAGTGCGCTCGCTGCGCCTGTGCAACTTCGTCATCGAAGGGACCGCCCGCCTTGCAGGCCTCTCGCTGGCTCGCGACTTCTCACTGGAGCATTGCGAGGTGGAGGGCGACCTGGAGCTGGGCGGGGGTGAGATCGGGGCGCTCCGCATCGTCCATACAGCCATCCGGGGGTCACTCAAGGCTCGCGAGCTGTCTGTGGCGAACTCCATGATCCTGGATGACTCCATGGTCCGAGATGGAGTATTCGCAGCGAATAGCCGCATCGGCGGACGTGTTTCCTGCGACCGCTTGAACATACCCAGGGGGACGATGGAGGAAGATGGGCAGTTGGCGTTCTCACTCGAAGGAGCAGCAATCGGCGGTCGTCTGTCAGCTGTCCGGCTGGACGCAGGCGGGCAGGTGAACCTCAACGGCGCAGCCGTCGATGGCGAGCTCGACCTGACAGACGCGAAATTGGGGGGCAGCAGAACCTCGTTGCGAGTCGAGAATGCTCACGTCAAGGCGACGGCGTTCATCAAGAGCTCGAGCGCCAATGGCGATTTCCATGCCAGGGGCAATATCAGCTTCGCAGGCTCTGAGTTCGCAGGTGGGCTGAACTGCACTGGCCTCAACGTAGAAGGGCAGGAGGACTCCACCGCCAGTGAGCCGATACTTGACGCGCGCAACGTGAAGGTCGGCGGCGAGTGCTTCATAAACCACGCGACGATCGCTGGAGGCATCACACTGACGGCCGCGGAGATACACGGCCAGCTGAATCTCTCGGGTCTCAAGCTCACCGGGACGCCAGAGGCGTCGCTCGATGCGCGCAGCATGCGCATTGGCACTGACGTGTGGCTCGACGACTGCTTCGAGTCCTCGGCGGCCGTCATCCTCGAGCGGTGCGCGATCGGCGGCAATGTAAACGCAGTCGCGGGGCGCTTTCAAGCGCAGCTGGGCGAGGATGCACGATATACAGGCCTAGCGCTCAGTCTCGCGTCAGCCACGATCGACGGAAGCCTCGTGCTCGCCGACGAGGACTGGACCGCAAGACGCGAAGCGTGGAACGGAACCTACGGATTCGTTGCTATTGGGACCGTTGTGTTGACCGACACACATGTGCGCCGACGCCTTGAACTCTCTGGCGGCGTGTTCAGGGGCTGCGGGGCGGATGCGCTGCGCGCCGATGGGATCAGGGTCGACGCCGATGCCCGCCTCGCAGGCGGCGTAGGCGCGAGAGGCCAATCGGCGTTTCGGGCCGAAGGACCGGTGCGCCTGACCCGTGGGAAGGTTCAGGGCACGCTCGATTTGACAGGCGCACAGTTCGGGCTCGGCACCTCGCCAGGCAAGGAGGAACGCGAGCAGTCAGCGCGCTCGATCGTGTTCGACGGGTCGCTGATGCGCATCGGCGACCGGCTCGTATTGCGAGATCTCGAACTCGATGGCCAGATCACGCTTGCCGGCGCCCAGGTCGGGACGCTCTCGGACGACAAGAGCTATTGGCAGGACAAAGCTGGATCGCTGGACCTTGACGCGTTCTCCTACAGCTTCCTGGAGCGCGACGAGCTTGGCTGGCGCTACGGTCGCGACTGGCTTGCCCATCTCGCACGCTACCGTGCGCAGCCCTATCTTCAGCTGGCGAAGGTCGAGCGCGACATGGGACGCGGCAAAGAGGCGCGACGGATCAGCATCGAACGCCATCGTGCGCGACTCGGCCGCCGCCCGGCGCCACAGACGCGCAACCCTGCGCTTTGGATCGTGACGAGGACGGCAAGGCTCGCAGACCGTGCGGTGGGCGCGCTCGTCGGGTGGGGTTATGCGCCGTGGCGACTCGCGTCTGTCTGGGTGGTGATGCTCGCCATTGCAGTCATCATCTTTCACTGGGCCGGCACACACGACGAGCTGCGTCCGAGCGCCCTGCCGGCGTTCACGGCTGGCCGACCGCCGTCTAGCTCGCACTGCCGACCCAACTACCCATGCTTCGAATCGTTGACGTATAGCCTCGACGACATTCTGCCGATCGTAGACCTCAAGCAACGTGATTACTGGTATGTCGATACGCGCACGCAAAGCGGTCGCTGGGTGGGAGTGGCAAACCTCGTCTTTACCCTGTTGGGCTGGATATTCGCGACGCTCCTGGCGGCGAGCTTCACGAATGTGCTCCGACGCGAGTGATCCGATCGCTGTCCTCGCGACGGCCACCGATTATCGAGAGAAGCGCGTCCTGCCGGGCACGTCTACGCTCAGCCTTCTTCAGCGATGACAGCTTGTGCGGCTTGCACAGCAAGCAACCGGCGCGGCGCTGCTTGGGTCGCCTGCGCTTGTGATTCGCCATAGCCACGATGGTAGAGCCGGCAGCAACCGATGGTCGTAGCCGACCTTCCAAACCATCCGGATCGCCGCTCATGATGGCGCGGGTGCCGAGGATCAGCTTCTTCTATGGAATCGTGATCACGATGTACTTCTACGATCACGAACCGCCGCATTTCCATGCCCAGTACGCGGAGCACCATGCGGTGATCGTAATCAGCAGCGGCGCCGTGCTGGTTGGCGGCCTCCCGAGTCGTGCGCTCAAGCTCGTGAGCGAGTGGGCCAGCCTGCACCGAGAGGAGCTGGAAGCGGACTGGGAGCGCGCGAAGGGCGGCGCCATCCCAGAGCCGATCGACCCGCTGCCGTAAGATGAGGGCCATGGAGTATGTAAGGGTGACATCCGCGCAAGTCCTAGGCCACTACCGACTGCGGCTTGGTTTCAGCGACGGCAGCTCGCGCGATGTCGATCTCACCGAAGAGCTGCACGGCCCCGTGTTCGAGCCGCTTGCCGATCCTGACTTCTTCGACCAAGTACGCGTGGACGACGAGCTGGGAACCATCGTGTGGCCCAACGGCGCCGACCTCGACCCGCTTGTATTGCATGGAGACTTCGAGCCGACCTCGCGCTTCGCTCATCACTGACCGCAAGCCGCGTCCGTGATACTCCATTGGACGCCTTTGACGGACATCGCCTGGCTGTCCTAGATCCTTCTCAGCCTGGCGTGATGGACTTGGCCGGTACATGGTCGAATCGAGGCCGGAGTCCGGCCTTGGCCTTGTCTGGCGTTCCTTGGTCGGCCGAGGTTTGGATGCCAGGCGGATAGGGCCTTGTAGGTGGTGGTGAGCTTGGTCCCGGCTACGCCGTCTGGCCCTATCTCGATATGTACGAAGATCGCCCGGTTGAGAATCCGGCGCTCTAGGTCGCTGCTGTTGCGGTATGCCTCGTGGATGTTGTCTATGCGGTTCAGGGCCTCATCTAGCGCGGCTTCGACGTCCGTGGTCTGGGCGGTGACGGTAGCGCGGAGGCGTTCAGCGGCTTTGCGCTCGGTCTTGAGCTTGTCTTGCTCGGCGGCGAAAACGCTCTCGTCTACAAGGTCTTTGTAGTACAGCTGTACGAGCTTTTCTTGTCTGGCGGTGATGTCTTTGAGGGCACGTTCGTGGCGGGCGGTTTCCTGCTTGATGAGCGCCACACGCTCGGCCAGCTCATCGCGTAGCTCTTGGCGGACTTGCTCCTTGATCTGCTCCGGTAGTTCCAGTGTGCGGTAGACGTCGTCAAGGATTTCGTGCTCGACACGCTCGACTGCGTAGTGGCCGCTGGAGCACTGGATCGCGCGGCCGCGGACGGTGCGGTTGTTGCAGCAGAAGTAGTCGTAGTAGCGGCTACGACCGCGATGGCGACCAAACAGCAGTCGTCCGTAGCATTCCTCGCAAACGACGGTGCCGCGCAGGTAATGCTCGTGCTTCTGTGGCCGCTCGCCTCTGATGCGGGCGGCGGTTAGCAGTCCTTGTACGGTGTCGAAGGTGTCGGGGTCAACGAGCTGCTCATGTCTACCGGGGCAGCTACGGCCTTTGTAGATCACGGTTCCCTTGTAGTAGGGGTTGCGGAGCATTTGTTGGATACGGTTTGCGGTCATCGGACGTTCCGGGCTGCGCTTGGTTGGCCTGGTACGCAGTCCTTGTTCGGTGAGGTAGCTCGCGAGCTTGATGGTTGACCATCTGCCAGTAGCGTAAAGCTGGAAGGCTTCGGTTACCAGCGGCGCGCGCTTCTCGTCAAGTATCACGGTGCGGATATCTTGATTGCCAATGAGCGTGCGCTTTGGCTTATACCCGATTGGCGGTTTGAAGGGGGTCCCGCCTAGCTCGTGCTTGCGGCGCAGACCCTTTGTGACCTCCTCGCTGAGGTTATTACTGTAATATTCACTGAACACCGCGAGCATTCCGTGCATAAGTTGCCCGGATGGTGTTTCACCGATGTTCTCGGTCGCCGATACCAACTTGATGCCCCAGCTGACCAGCTGTTGGCACAGCAGCGCGTCATCCAAGCGGTTGCGTGCCAGCCGGTCTACCTTGGGGATGATGAGGTGCATGTGGCGGACCATCGGCAGGGCCTTGATGATCGGTAGCTCGGTTAGCATCCGCTGGAGGACGGGTCGGTTATCGCTCTTAGCAGACTCGGCTCGCTCTATGTACACCTTGGCTAGATGTATTTTGAGGTTGCCTGATTCGCGCTCCACCAGCTGTACCTGCGCTGGGATTGAGTAGCCATCGCCATCTTTGTCACCATCGCGGCCGAGTTGTCCGGTGCTGGAGACGCGCACATAGCCGACGCTAATGTCGATGGTTGCACCGGGTTGGAGGTCGGGTAGGCGTAGGCCGAGTTCTGCGATCATCTCCTGTGTCTCAAACTCGCCCATCGTTGACCCTCCTATCGCCATCGGGCACGCGACGCGACCGTGTAACTGGGTTAGTCACCGTTGCGTCCGGCCATGCCCCTTCGCGGATCCCCTCGGCCAGACACTCTAAAATGTAGTCGAATGTGTCATCCGACGCTGATGGTGCTTGCTGTGGTTTGGTTCGATGTTCCATAATTGTGCTACCTCCTTTCGGTTAGTTACTTTGCGGTGGGGGATGCCATTTATTCGCCTCCTTTCCTCCCCCGGTGGGGACC
Source organism: Solirubrobacteraceae bacterium (assembly GCA_036490555.1). Classification (GTDB taxonomy): domain Bacteria; phylum Actinomycetota; class Thermoleophilia; order Solirubrobacterales; family Solirubrobacteraceae; genus Palsa-744. Next base: position 63,214 of record DASXDO010000011.1, read on the forward strand.
CATTCTCCCGCTGAAGTTCGGGGGTGGCAAGGTGTTTGAAGTTCGCGCAGGCCGGTCAAGGTGTTCTCACCCCGACCGGCCCGCATCTATCTCAGGTCAGCGCCTCCAGGCGGGCGGCGATTGTTGCCTTTCGTTCCTCGGCTGACGCTCTCAGCGCTTCGTGTTCGGCCTTGGCCTCCTTGGCCCGCTCGCTGGCGGCTTCGACCTCTAGGTCGATGGCTGCTATGGAGCGTTCGAGTGAGGCCCGGGCGTCAGCCAGCGCGTCCTCGGGTGTAGTCTCCCGTCGTCTGGGGCGGCTCTGGCCAGCGCCGGTTGCGCCGCGTGAGTAGGCGTAGTAGCTGCCGCGAATCGAGTTCACGGGTTGGCTGTACTCACCGGCTACTTGCTTGAACGCGTCCGGCCGGCTGGTGCCGCCCTCCATCAGGCTGTTGACCTTCTCGTAGACCTTTTGGGCCTTGGTCATTTTCCAGTACCTCCTGTTTTGGGGTGGATGACGTGGCGGCCAGCAGAAAGGCGGGGCAATTCCCGCGTCCTTCCGCCGGCCGTATGGCGCCATCCACCGGCCCCCGTTTTGCGCTCATGGGGCAGAGGCCACGCGTTCCTCGGTGAGCCGCACGAACTCAGGGTTTAGCTCGATACCGAGCCAATCCCGGCCCAGGCTGCGGGCGACGGCTGCGGTGGTGCCGCTACCCATGAACGGGTCAAGGACGCAGCCTTTCCTTGTGGGTGCTCCACAGTCGCAGGGCACCAGCGCTCGGGGTTGGGGTGTACCGTGGATGAATCGCACTGGGTGGCGGGCACGTTCCCAGGGCCGCCCGCAATCGGTGCAGACCTTCTCCGGGCAGGTGGCAAGGACTGGGCGGCGGACAAGCGCGGTTGGGAAGGTCGCTGGGTGGGAGCGTGAGCGACTGCCGGGGATTTGCCACCAGTCGCCGGGGTTCTTGCCCAGCGGATGGGTCGTGAGTCCCAGGCGCTTCATGCGTTCCAGGCCGCTGTGGCCGTGGTCACGGGTGCTGTTGCTCACGCAACGCACCGACCCGCGCCTTGGGCGGGTACGGAAGCTGGCCGCTGGTTCGCGGATGGCGTCGAGGTCGAAAAAGTATTGGCGTTGGCGTACCAGCAGATACACGAACTCCCAGGACGGGGTGAGCCGGTCGGCGGCGGAGGCGGGCATGGCGTTGGGCTTGGCCCAGGCCACACGGTTACGCACGATCCAGCCATCGGACAGGAGCGCTTGCAGCAGGCGCTCCGGTCCAAGCAGCAATGACTTGGGCGGCGCGCCTTCGCTAGCTTTGCGGGCGTAGACGTCGGCGACGTTCAACCAAAATGCGCCCCACGGCACGAGTACCCGAGCGATCTCGCGGGCTACCTCCCGCAGCTGGACCACCCACTCGTCAATACTGGATTCCAAGCCGAACTGTCCGGCGGCGCGGTAGTCACGTACCGCGAAATACGGTGGGCTGGTCACCACGCAATCCACCGAAGCGTCCGGCAGGGTCCGCAATACCCCAAGCGCGTCTCCTTGAAGTACGACGTTCCGGGGCTTCACGCGCGGGCCTCGGATGCAAGCAGCGCCACGGCAGCGTCAAACCGGCAGACCGCCAGCAGCGCCTGGTGCTCGGCAGGCAGGTGGCTAAGCACGTCGGTGATCTGCTCAGCCCGCCGCTGATCTGGCGTTAGCCAGAGTACGCGGGGATGGACAGTCAGCACTCCCGAGCGCCAGCAGGCCAGGTGCCGCTCTACCTTCGCCCGGATGGCGGTACTCGACTCGGTTGCCAGATCGACCTCCAGCATCCAGTGGTCCTCGGTACTCCTGCCCGCCCCAATCCGTACCAGCAGGTCGGGCTTGAGCGTGACGGGCACCAGACCCGCGCCGGTGAACCTGCGCCAACAGGCCGGCTCGGCTTGGACCTCGATCAGCTCGAGCTGCCCGGCACGGTCAGCCTCGTGAAGCCGCACCACCAACTCGGTGATGGCGAGCGTGTGGTTGGTGTAGAGCGCGCCGGGAGCATCCAGCCGCCGGGACTGGCTGCCACGCCGGGCCAGCAGCTTCACCCCGGCTATGCCGACGCGGTAGACGATTCCGGCGCTGCCGGCGCGTCGTCCCCCGATCCGGCGCGGCAACGGGTCAAGCACCCGGGCGCGGGCAAGGCGTAACAGCGTCCGCCGCCCAGCCCGAGCCGAGGCGGAGTCCCCAACCATCGGGGCGGCCCAGAACCGTCTGGCAAGCTGGCGGCCGGTCGCCAGACGCATAACCGCAACGAATGCCAGCACCGCCCAGTCACGTTCGGTCATATCCCGGGCGATGCGGTAGAGCCGGTCGCGGGTTATGTAATTGGAGCGAGGCGCGGGCGAGTCATTCGGCGCTGAAATCTCCAGATATGCGGCCTGGGGCTTGCCGTTTCGGAGGCGCATGTTCGACGCGGGCGAGCCAGCGACAGGACAACTCATAGCTGCCTCCCGCCACGACCGAGGGAACCCGTAGCCTGGCCGCTGGCGCTTGCAATCGGGTCGGCAGGCACTGTCTCGGCGTGGCTTGCGTAACGCTTGGCTGAGGCGTCGCGGATTACTTCGGCCATGCCCGTTGTGGGAGCAGGCGGTGTTGTGCGGCCGGTCACTACCGCTACCGACGCGCCGGCTCCGGTGCCGAGACGGGCGGCTACCTCGAACCGTGACAGGCCGATGATGTCGGCCTCGCTCAGCCCTGGCAGTTGGCGGGCCAGGCGTGGCGCTTCCTCGGCGCTAGCCCGGAACGTCACGAAGCTGGCTGTGTTGCCGAGCAGCGCGCCACGAGCCGGTTCAGGGATACGCCCCAGTGTCTGCACCGCCACCGTCAGACCAGCTCCCAGCCCACGCGCCCGCTCGGCCAGCAACTCAAACCCAAACGGCGTGCCGCCGGTCAGCGTCGCCAGCTCGTCGAGGTAGAGAAAAATGGGATGGCGCTGCTCAGGAGCAAGGGCCACCCGTGCCTCGATCGCGCTCCAGATCGCATACATCAACACGCTGCCAACGACGGCACTCCCGGACTCACCCAGCACACCGGGCGCGAGGTTGGCCAGCAGAAACTTCTTTTGGCGGAACAGCCCGGCGATATCCAACGGCTCCGGAGAGGTCAGGAGCCGGCGTATCTGCGGCCGTGTCAACAGCGCCATGACGCGGTTCATCGGGGCTTGGACATGCTCCACCCGCGCGGCGGCCGATAGCCCCAGGTAGCTTTGCCAGGCCGCCACCAAGAACGGATCGCCGACATTGGCAAGCGCCGAGCGTAGGTAGCGCTCGTCAAAGAACAGCCGCCCAATATCCACCAATGTCGCCCCCGGAACCTCGCCCAACGTCCGGATACCAAGGCGCAGGTAAAAATCCGTGCGGACACCCCACGCGCCAGTCGGGAACGCTGAGCGCAGCGCCCCGGTCAACACGTCAGCCCGCAAATCCGGGTCACCACCGGCAAGCGCGGCCAAGCCAGGAGTCGGCCAGCGGCGATCACCGGGATCGAACACCACGATCCGCTCGGCGTGCTCCGGCGGCACACGATCCAAAATGGCCTGCACAAGGTCGCTCTTGGGGTCGATCACAGCACCCCCGAAGCCGCGTTCAATATCCGAGAGGACAGCCCCAGCCAGTAGCGTGCTCTTGCCCCCACCGCTGGGGGAGGCGATAAGCATGTGGTGCTTGGCGGCTTCGGCAGACAAGGCCACCGGCCGCTCACCAAAGACGTCACGGCCGACGAACAGCCGACGGCCGGTACGCGGCAAACCCTTGGGCACCAGCAACTCCCGCGCTGCCCCGACCTCGACACCGGCGGGGACCTCAGCGCCCAACGGCCAACCAAGCAGCGGCAACAGCTCAGCACACGACAGCCAGCCGCTTGAGCGAGTGACACGCGGCAAACTCGACAACCGCCGGTTCCCACGCCCCGAAGTAATACGTACCTGCCCGGCAAGCCCGCGACGGCTTCTCACCACGCCCTCGACATGGGCCGCCAGTGCCCGCGCCCGACCCGTCGTGGCAGCCCGGACAAGCACCAGCCCCGCCACACTGAAGCCCGCCGTCGCGGTCTTGCGCCGCCACGCCCGCTCGACTTCCTTGGTCTGCCGATCCGCCTCGGCCGTCTCCCGGCGACGCCAAGCAGCACCCGGAGCCAGCGCCCAACGAACCACGACCTGCTCACCAGGACGCAGAGCCGCAATGCCACTGAGCATCGCCCGCGACGCCTCGGCCACCCCATCATGGGTTAGCACAATCGGCGTCGGCACGAACAGCCGCAGACTCAGATGCGCCATCTCGCTCGCTGGCGGCCCAGCCTCAGTAATACGCAGGCTGCCGATGACACCGCAAAGGGTTGACTCGACCGACCGGCGGATAGCCGCTGGAACCCACACAAAATGCTGGATAGTGCCCTCGCCGGCCTTGACCTCGACAATTAGCTCATTGGTGTGCGCCAACCCGCTCAACCCGTCAAGCGCGGCAATCGCCCGCAACGGACCAAGGCCGGCAGGAAACCGCAGCCCGAGACGCACCCGGCTATCCCGCATACGTGAGTACCGTTTGTGTTCAACTGCTGCCATCCCGACGAATATCGCGGCGCCGCCGCTGGCGGCAATAACTGCTGGAGTAATATCCGTGTTCAAACCCCGCGCCTCCGGGGCTTTGGTTTGTGATCTAGCTGGCGACGCTCACGCCTGGCTCTGGCCTTCGCCTCATTCGCCCGGCGTTCCCTCACCTTGCGCTTAGCGGTCAGCCAGAGGGCGATCGAGATGTCCTCAACGCTTACCTCGGCGTCAGGACGCCGCACTCCCTTTGCTTTGATACCTCTAGTCTGTGTCAATCTAAATGCACCTCCTTTCTGTTACATAATGTGAACCTCCTTTGGTCGTTAGGTTGTGGTCGAGCGTTATAGTGTGTAGGCGGACGCCCATCTGGTGAAAGCGTCCGTGGCTCGACACACGATAATCACGATACACGGCAGTTATTAAAAAATCATTAACTTTTTCATTTTCTGTCATTTTCACCACCGCCGCGTATACACCCACACCACACGAACCACCGCCACGACCACACCCACAACCAGCACAAGCGGAATGCTCGCGTCAACAATCCGGGTAATCGCCGGGGCAGCCACCGCAACCGCCGCCACCACGACCACCACTAGGAACAATGCAGATACGAGCCTGTTCACAGCCGCCTAGCTCTCCGCGCCTCGACCATCGCAGCCGCCAGCAGCGCTTCGCTGGCTTCGGCTTCCACGCCCAGCCGGGCGTTGACGTCGGCCAGCTTCCCGTTCTCGGCAGCCGCGCAGCGCAGTTGCTCACCCAGGCGGGCAACCTCAGCGGCAAGCGTGCGGTTCCACGCACAGACTTGATGGAGTTGCTGCTCGCGCCCGGTCATGACTACCTTTCCCGCGCGGCGTCGAGCATCGCCTTGGTCGTGGCAGCGGTGATCCGCCGGATCTCGTGGCGCGCCTGCTCGTGGCGCAGCCGGTCAGCCGCTTCGTGCCGCTGGCGGGTCCAGTAGCTACGCCATCTGCCAAGTAGCCAGTAGCCGGCGGCCCACAGTGCGATCACGCCGGGCACTGCGTACCAATAGTGGATGGCCCATATGACCAGGATCAGGACGAAGAAGCCCACCATTACAGGCTCCTTCCGGCGTTGTGGACCACACCGACGATCTGGATAGCTCCGGCAACAGCAACCGCCTCGATCCGGCCTGCTGCATGTGGCGTGAGCTGGGCAAGCGAGGCCTCAAGGCCGGCGAGCTGGCAGACCGCGACCATGCCGTCCTGGGTGGTCTGTGCGATCCGTTCGATCTGTGCCCGGTCCTGGCGGATCGCCAGCGTCGTGCCGCTGTCGATACGGGCCAGCGCCCGTGCGATCTGCCGGTTGTGCTTTGTGGGGAACAGCCCGCCGGAGAGGGCGGGGAGGTCGTTAGATGCTGTCATGACGGCTCCTTCCAATCGTTGATTTCAGCGGCCAGACATCCCGGCCGTGGGTCAAACGATGCTTCGCCCAAGGCGGTGTGCGGGACCAATCTCTGCGCAAACCGAGGTCAACTCCTGGCAGAATCGCCTGCAAATGGGTGCCTCGCAGGCAACGGCGCTTGAAGCCGAGCTTGAGCAGATCGTCGTCGCCGGTCTCTGGGACGTTGATGCCGACCGGATCGGCCAGCTTCGATCGCTGTCGATCTTTGGCGGTACGCCCGACGAGCCTGCGCCGCTCCATACCTTCCGAACGGCGTTCCGAAAGTTCCTGAAGAACAACGACGAACTTGCCGGGGCGCTGTCGGAGATGGCCCTTCGGCTCTATGGAGCCGAACAGCCTTGGCGCGAAAACAACCAGGAAGGACGCCAGGCAGCCTTCGGCGAAGTCGAGTGGCGCGGCAAGGTCAACGCGCCTGGGACGACCCGCCGACGCGACGGCCAGCGGCGACGAGAAATGCGCGACCTGCTGACCAAGGCGATCTTGACCGCCGAGACAGGGCAACCGGCCGAAACCCCGTTGCCGGCGGATCTCAGCGATGCGCCGACCGACGGCCTCACCGACACCGACCACGATGCGCCACAGCCGCTCCGAGAGCCATCGCCACAGCCGCTCCGAGAGCCATCGCCACAGCAGCCAAGCCGCCTCCAGCTCTCGCGCCGCGTCGTGATCCTTGCAGCGCTTGGACTTGTCGTGTCGGTCGTAGCGATTGGGTTTGCCACCGGCTTGTGGCCCAAAAGCTCCGCCGGCCCGCAGACCGCCGGACGACAGTTCGCTCATTCGCAGTCGCGCGGCCGGCAGCCGACGCCTGAACCCATCCCAAATCGTGATGCCTCCTGCGCCTCCCTGGCAGCGGACACTCAAGCGCATACGTCCTCGACCGAGTTCGTGGACAGCCCAGGACAGCTAGGGGCAGGGGAGCTACTCGTGGGAAGAATCGTGCCTAACGGTAAATACAGCCATCTGCTAGAAGTCAACAGAGGGGACATCGTTGAAATCAGCATTGCGCTCCACGACGATGAGTACACCTCTGTGTCGGATGTGGTTGTGGCGGTAGCTGCGGCACCGGAACGGCCGCGGTGCACAAGATTGATGGGACTGGCACGCTCAACCAGCTCTCCAAGCGACCGAGCCGAACTGGGGCCACTGACGCTCAAGTCTGCATCCAATACTCCACCTCGAATTACATACCTTCCCGGTTCCACCCGGCTTCTCACCGAAAACGGTCATCAGATTGCGCACCTATCCGACGGCGTGATGAAGCAGGGCACAGCGATCCCGTTTCAGATACCGGCGGGACGCACGGACTATTTTGTGAACTTTAGAATTAAGATTGAATAGGGGTACTGCGCTCCAAGGCAGCATTGACAGAACGGGTACTATGTGTTACGTTATCTCCTAACACGATAGTCTCGTGTTGCACTCGGCCCCGGAAGTGATCTGCGCACGTGCGGTGCGGTTCGCTCCCGAGGCCGATTGGCGGCCTCCTGACTCACGAAAGCGAGGCCGCTATGACAGGACAGAAGCAAACGCCGTTCGTAATTCACCTTGGAACGCCCGAAGAGGTTCGTGGGCACTTTGACGAGCGCTTCCCCAGCATCGAATTCAGGCCGCTGGCGTTCAACCTGGACCGAGTGGCGCTGGCGCTGTTTTCCAGCACCTACCGCAGCCCGATCACGCTGCTCTTTCCCAAAGAGAACGCCTACAAGACGAACCTAACGTCAGACATTGCCATGACGGTTGAACTCGCCCAGGCCATGTACCACCGCGACGAGGACAACGACTCAGTGGTCGCCGCCTACGAAACACCCTCGTGGTACGTGCGTGGCATGGCGTCCTTCACCGATAGGTTGGGCATGTCCCACACGGTGCCGATGCACGCCTGTCTCAATGTCGCTGAAGAGCGCGACCCCGAAAGCGCCACGGTGCAGATCGACTGTGATCCGACGCTGTTCACCACCGGCGAGTAATGCCCGCCATGTCCTGTCCATCCAACCCGTCCCCAGATGAACCCTCACCGGCTCATCTGGGGACAACCCGCAATTATTACTCTTAGCTTTCTGGGTGGCAGTCATGGTTCGCCACGGTTCTCCGTAATAAGCCCCCTTAGCTAATGCTTTCACATAACGGTTATGCTAAACTTTGTAGTGTATAAACGGGTTTTGTCTAGCCTTGGCGGTAAACAGTCAGAGGGGCACCATAGTCCTTGAAATAGTCTTAGGGTTGCTACTCATACTTGTGGCAGCCTTCGGTGTCTACGAGGCACACCAGCTGAACCAGGCAGACAAGACAGCCGGCACCAACCTAGCCCTCACCCATCCGCGCCAAACAGCCTCCACCTCCCAGAGCCAGCCAGCGGCCACGACGGACCCATATGCCGGCTGGGATACCTATACGTCCCGCCAGGAACCGACGCTCTCGTTCAAATATCCGCCAAGCTGGAAGGCGTCAGCCGCCGAGTCAACCGATCCAAACGGTGACGGCCTGCTGCTGACGAGTCCAAATGGGACGCTGGTAGATTGGAACTCAAGCGTCATGTACCTGGCCGGCTGTGGTCCCGATGCCTACGACGAAGCGGTTGACGTCCAAGCTTTGCCTGCGGCGCCGGGCCTCTATCTCGAAGCGGTGCGCATAGGCGGAAGTGACGTGCAGACACTCTCGTACACAGTGATAGCCGGACCGCCACCATCCATAGGAGTCAATGAGGGATGCAGCCTGCCCTTTAGGTTTACAAGCCACTCTGACCCGCAGCGAAAAATGTCACTAGGTACTAATGACCAGGTCAACTCCGCCGACATCAACACGGTAGAGTCCATCCTCAAGTCATTGACGTACCCAAATAACTAGATACGTCTAGCGACCAGGCTCTAGCCTTGGTGTCTGCTGTGTTTCGCGCGAATGGTGATCGTCGCCCGCTGGGTTTGTGCGCGACCGCGGCGTGGCGTGAAGGTTGCGGTCTGGATTACGCGCAGTGCATTGTGCGTCTTGAGCTGCTTCCGTCCGGCGAGAGTCAGGTGCATGTTCATCGTCATGCGTCCGGAGCTATTACAGGCTCCTGAGCCGGTAGCGACTATCACGCGCCTGGCGTTATGCCCATGTCCACGACGTGCCCGCGTATTGGTCAAGGCCGCCGTTGTGGCCCATTGAATGGTTAGGACACCTGCATCGGGCAGGTTGACGGCGAACCTGTAGCCACCGGTCTTTAGCAACTGGTAGATCGTAGATTGGGAGCCTGCGAGATGGAGCACGGAAGCGATGTCTCCCTGAATGGTGCTTGACGTAACGCCGACCACGCTACCGCCGCTCGATACTGTGCTGCTCCCGCTTGGGGTACCACTCTGTTGGCCCGAATCGGCCGGACCGCCGCCGTTGTCGCCGGTACTGGTTTCGCCGCCTCCCGGTCCATCGTTGCCATTGTTGGCAGGACCGGCTGCCGTCACTGCTTGGCTGACCGAGGCAACGGCACCCAGCACGTCACGGACTGTTAGCGTGACCGTGTATGTGCCAGAAGCGGCATAAGTGTGACTCGTGATCGCGCCGGTTGCGGTGCTGCCGTCGCCGAAGCTCCATTCCCAGGAGGCCGGTTCAGAAGCATATGCGTCGTGGGACGCAGACCCGTTGACTGACACCGTTAGCGCTTCGGTAGAAGCCGTGAAAGTAGCCGTAGGCGGAAAAAACCGACGATCCCAGAGCAGGTTGTCGTAGTTGACTACGGGGATAGCTTCGCCACCTCCCCAGGTGACCCATTGCCAACCGTGTTCGCCGCTGGGGTTGGTCAGGTACGGCCGCCATAGCCCGCTTGCAAGATTGTAGGTGGCGATGTCTGCGCGTCCGTCGCCGTTCCAGTCACCGACCACGGGCACTTCATCTGGACCACCGCCCCAAGTCTCCCATTCGTACCCGTGTTCGCCGCCAGGGTTGTTGATATAGGGCTTGAGTTCTCCGGTACGCGGATTGTAGATCACAAAATCCGTCCGGCCATCGCCGTTCCAGTCATACGGAAGCGGAATCCAACCGGGTCCGCCCCACTTGACCCATTCGTACCCGTGTTCGCCGTTAGTGTTGAGATATACGCGCCATAGGCCGGTCGCGGGATTGTAGACGGCGTAATCGGTCTTACCATCACCGTTGTAGTCACCGGGGACAGGTATTTCACCCGGACCACCCCATGTCACCCACGGCCACCCGTGTTCACCGCTGGGATTATTGATATAAGGACGCCATTCACCCGTACTCGGATTGTAGATCGTGTAGTCGGTCTTGCCGTCGCCGTTATAGTCACCAGGTACGGGTATCCACCCCGGCCCGCCCCATGTCACCCATTCTCCGCCGTGTTCGCCGCCAGGGTTGTTGATGTAAGGGTGCCATTCGCCGGTGGCGGGATTATAGACGGTGTAGTCGGTTCGCCCGTCGCCGTTGTAATCACCGGGTACAGGAATCCATCCCGGCCCTCCCCACGTCACCCATTCGTACCCGTGTTCGCCGCTAGTATTCAGATAGGGATGCCATTCACCGGTCGCTGGGTAGTACGCGGTGAAGTCGGTCTTGCCGTCGCCGTTCCAATCACCCAAGGGAATCCGTGGGGGACCGCTGCCGCTGCTGACACCACCGACATCCTTGAAGTGGATAAAATTGTTTGGCCAGTAGCGATCTCCGCTGGTAATACGGACTCTGCGACTTGGACCTTTGTAGTTCGACTCAGTCTCAACGATATATCCGGAACCGACTTCTTCGACATATGCCACGTGCCCATCTTCCTCTGCGTATTCGCTACCGTAATTCCACTGAGCTATCGAGCCGACCGTAGGTGTTTGATTGACAGTGAAACCCTTAGCTTGCGCGTTAGTGGCCCACGAGCCAGCGTTGCCCAAATTGCCAGGGTCACTCATGCCATTTTGGCTAAGCCGGAAGGCTGCGTAATTGGTGCAGTTATTACCGTTCTGGTCAACCGGGTAGCCCCACACCGACTGTCCTGTGTACCCCGAAAACGAGATGCACCCGATACCAGAGTTTTCGCAGAGCACGGTGTATTGGGCAGATGCAGGCGACGCAGCGACCAACAAAAGCGACCAGATGAGGACTCCAAAGACAGCGCCGTAAATCAGCGCACCACGCCAGGGACGATCGCAACCGAGCGGCGTGAGCGCAGGGTTCCCTTTTCCATCTCGGTATACAGCCATAGGCGCGCCTGGGCTGTCGTGGTCTTGGTTCGTTATAGGCACGACAGCAAGTACTCCTCTATACCTGCGCCAGAGAAATCGCCGCTTTTGACGAGCATCGTTGGGGGAGAGTAGCGGATTCATTGTGATCCTGTCTACCGGGATGTCATGGCGGCCGACCATAGCACAGGGTCTACTCGGATGTCATTGTGCCCGGACGCGAGGGCAGGAAGGCTGGGCGCATGTCCGCCTCCCCGGCCTTCCAAACCGCCCTCGGCCTTGCAGTCGCCGCCTGCCGCAAACAGCTCGGCCTGACCCAAGAGCAACTGGCCAACGACTCCGGCATCCACCAGCGCTACCTCTCAAACGTCGAGACTGGCAAGCGCAACCCCAGCTATGCCAGCCTGCGCCGCCTCGCCGCTGCCCTCGGCCTCGACGCCTCCCAGCTGGTCGCCCACGCCGAGCAAATCGAGCGGGACGGCTCCACCGACCCTGCTGCTGCGAGCGCATCCAAGGCATAGCTGCTCGCCTGCCCGCCTCGCCCCGTGGCTGCCTGCCCCCGCCACAGCTTGACACGGCAGATCGCCCTTACGACAGCTTGACCACGCAGCGGCAGCAGCCCTAGCGTGGCGGCTCCCCAAAAACCAAGCGGCCCCGACACGGGACAGCAGCCCATGCCGGAGCCTAGACACAGGAGGCAACAGCTCCCATGCCCACCGACCAGCCTACCCTCGACCCGGCCGAGCACTACCGCCAGATCGAACTGGCGATCCTCTACCACCTCACCGACCCCCAGGACAACCAGCCCCTCTGGTCGGTCGATGACCTCGCCCGCGAGGTCGACACCACCGACATCATGGCCTACGTCCACCCACTACAACGCTCAGGGCTGCTGCACCGCACCACTGACGGCCATGTCTTTGCCACCCGCGCCGCAGTCCGCCAAATCCAACTCGTCGGCCACGGCGTGATCTAGGGCATCGGCCCCCGCACGGGGAGCCGGGGTGGTGGCTGGCTCCCCGTGCGGCGCGGTAAGGACAACGGACGCGAGGACTCAAAGCTACCGAGACTCAGCCCAACAGCGCCTCGATCAACGCGCATACCCGTCCCTTCCGATCCACAGACGACGACGGCCCAGCCCCCTTCTGGGGGACCGGGCCGGTTCGACCTTCGTCAAAATGGTGGAGACGCCGGGAATTGAACCCGGGTCCGCGGTCGCGTGGAGGTGGCTTCTACGAGCGTATCCGGCTCTCTAATCTCGTCCTGCGCTCGCCTAGCCGGCCGGGTTGTGCAGGACCAGCTTCCTGAGATTTCCCTGACTCAGCGGAAGCGGACCTCGCCAGGTGAGCCTGCTTTCTGATCCCAGCCTTCCCCACCGCAGGCGAGTGGGGGCCGAGACCTCACTCCTGGTTTTTAATCAGGCAGCGAGGGCGTACTCGTGAGAGTCCGCACTTATTGTTTTCCCAGGTGTTTAACGAGGCCGCCTGGGACCTCGGCTCGCAACCACATCTACGGAACCGACCGCGTCGAAGCCTGTCGTCCCCGTATATGTGTATGTAGAGCGGAGTCTAGCGGGATTAGCTGCTCCTTATCGGCCCTGCGACAATCTTTGTATGGAGCAGTTCGACTCCCCGTTGACGGCTGACCCAGGCGCGCTGGCGGCAAGGAGCCGCCTTGCCCAGACTGAGCGCGCCGGGCTCACGCTCGCATCCGAGCCGACCGCAACCCGCCCGCCCATCGCGAGCCACCCGCTCGTCGAGCATGACAACCCCTTCGGCGAGCGCAAGCAGGCGCGCCGCTCGCTACGGCGGCGGATCGGCAGCGCTGCCGCAGGCGCCGCTGCGCTGATCGCGAAGGTCGCCGGCCAGCTGAAGGGCCTGATCCTGCTGCTGCCGAAGCTGAAGCTGCTGCTGACCGCAGGCAGCGCCTTCGTCTCGATCGCTGCGTACTCCCTGCTCTGGGGCTGGCAGTTCGCGGTCGGGTTCGTGATCCTGCTGTTCGTCCATGAGATGGGGCACGTGATCCAGCTGCGCAGAGAGGGCATCGCTGCAAGCGCACCCACCTTCGTGCCCTTCCTTGGCGCCGTGATCGCGTCGCGATCGTTGGGCGACGACGCGGCAGCGGAGGCGCGGGTGGGGCTTGCAGGGCCAATCCTTGGCACCGCCGGCGCCGGCGTCTGCTTCGCGATCGCCGAGGCAAGCGGCAGCCACTTCTTCATGGCGCTCGCCTATGTGGGCTTCCTGTTGAATCTCTTCAACCTGCTGCCCGTCGTGCCACTCGACGGCGGCAGGGCGATGGCGGCGATGGCCCCAACGCTCTGGTTCGTCGGCTTCGCCGCGATCGTCGCAGCGGCGATCGTCTTCCGCAGCCCCTTCATGTTCCTGATCGCAGCCTTCTCAGGCTTCGAGCTCTGGCGCCGCTGGGAGCACCGCAGCTCGCGCACGCTGGAGAGCGCCGCCTACTACAGGATCTCGAAGCGCAGTCGCCTGCTCGTCGGAATCGTCTATATCGGCCTCGTCGTGCTGCTTGCCGCAGGCATGCACGCCTCCTACATCGCCCGCACAATCACCTGAGAAAACGCCAACGGCGGACGGGCGGGATGGCTAGGTCGGAGCGGTCAGGTCAGGTCAGTGCAGCATCACTCGCAGGGCGAGAACGGCAACACCGAGCCCGACCCCGACGCAGCCCTCAAGCAGCAGGCCCTTCACGCCAGCCCTCGCCCTGAGGCCGACGAGCAACTCGATCGCGATCAAGGCGGCGACGGCGCTGAAGACCGCGACGCCCGCGGCGGTCTTCGTCGAGGCGCCTGCGATCCACGCGATCGCAAGCCCCAGCAGCGGTACAAGCGCGCCACGCACGATCGGCCAGTCATGGGCGAGCCCAGCGAGCAGCGCACGTCCGTTCAAACGCACCTCGCCGTTCATCCTGCGGCCCGCAGTCGTCGCGTATGCTCGCGCTGCTCTTGGGCCCCGCGCTGCTGCGCCGCTATCAGCGCCTCGCTTCGCGCAGCGCCCTGTCCATGTCGCGGCGCGACTCGCGCTCCTTGATCGACTGGCGCTTGTCATAGAGGTCCTTGCCGCGCGCGAGCGCGATCTCAACCTTCGCCCGCGGGCCAGCGAAGTAGATCCTCGTCGGCACGAGCGTGAGCCCGCGCTCAGCGACGCGCGCCGCGAGTCGCTCGAGCTCGCGCCTGTGCGCAAGCAACTTGCGGTTGCGATCGGGATCGTGGTTGCCGCGCGCAGCTGGCCCATAGGGCGGGATGTGCACGCCATGCAGCCACAGCTCCCCTGACTCGATCGCGGCGTAGGCGTCCTTCAGCTGCGCGCCCGATACGCGCAGCGACTTGACCTCGGTGCCCTGCAGGACGATGCCGCACTCGAGCTTCTCGAGCAGCTCATAGCGGTAGCGCGCATAGCGGTTGGACGCAACGTCCCCCGCGCCGATCTTGCGCTTGCTCGTTTTGGCCTTCGTCATGAGACGAGCCTATCTGTCGCGGGCAATCCCGCCAGCTCAAAGTGCGATGGCGGACGCCGACCGACCTTACTCCGCGAGCTGCAGGTCCACCCTGCCACGCAGCGCTTCGACGCGGGCGACCCGCACGGCGACGGCTTGGCCAAGCCGCAGGCTCTCGCCAGAGCGCTCGCCATGCAGGATCGTGCCAAGCTCGTTCAGCTGCCACCAGTCGCGATCGCCATCCGCGCCGCGCATGCGCCGCACTGGCAGCATGCCCTCGAAGCGCGGGGTGAAGCCAGCCGCGCCAGCTCCGTCGCCGGCGCCAGACAGGGCGGGTGCGGAGCCGGGCGAATCGATGGCAGCACGAGGCAGATCGAAGGAGATGAAGGCGCCAGCGGAGATGAGACCGCCCACCTCCCCGACGAAGCTCTGCTCGAAGCCCTGCTCGTAGAGCATCGCCTCGAGCATGAAGCAGCGCGCGACGTCGTCGGCGGCGCGCTCGATCGACATCGCCTCGCGCTCGCGCGTCGAGGTCCACTCGCCAAGCTCTGCAAGCTCGCCTGCGCGCGGCTGTGGCTCGTCCTCGCCGAGCGCCGAGAGCAGCGCCCTGTGGCAGACGATGTCCGGATAGCGCCGGATCGGTGAGGTGAAATGGCAGTAGCAGTCGGAGCCAAGCCCAGCGTGACCGGCGTTGCGAGGCGAGTAGTAGGCCTGTTGCAGCGAGCGCAGCAGCAGGGAGGTGAGCGCAAGCCTGCCGCCATCCGGCGGGAGCGAGCGCTCGTCGCGACGCCGCGCGCGCTGCGCCGCTTGGCGCAGGTGCGCCTGCATGCCCTGGGAGATCTGTCCGATCAGCTCAGCCGCCTGCGAAGGGGACATCTGCTCAGGCGTAGGCGGCGTCTGCACGCCAAGCGAGGCGAGCTGCTCGACGAGCAGCTTCACTCGCTGCGGCTGAGGCCGCTCGTGGACCCTGTAGAGGCAGGGCACGCCACGCTTCTGCAGCAGCTCCGCAACGGCCTCATTGGCGGCGATCATCAGGTGCTCGATCAGGCGGTGCGACTCCGTCTGCGCGCGCAGCGAGATCGAGGCGACGTCGCCGCTGTCGCCAAGCTCGATCTGCGGCTCAGGCGCGTCGAGCTCGAGGGCGCCTGAGCGACTGCTGCGTGCGGCGCCAAGCGCGAGCGCAGCCTCACGCGCGAGCTCGAGCGCGCCTCCCCATCGATCCGCCGCCCGCTCTCTGCCCGCGAAGATGCGATCGACGCGCTCGTAGTCGAGCCGCTGATCGGAGCTGATCAGCGAGCGGTAGAAGCTGCTGCGCAGCACCCGCGCACCGTCGAGCTCGAGCTCGACGGTGACGGCGAGCCGGTCGCGGCCTGGCATCAACGAGCAAGCGTCAGCGGAGAGCTCAGTCGGGAGCATCGGCTCGACCGCGCCTGGCACGTAGACGCTCGTGCTGCGCCTGCGCGCCTCCCTGTCGAGGACAGAGCGCTCGCGCACGTAGGCGGTCACGTCGGCGATGTGCACCCAGACGCGCAGCAACCCCTCCTTCGTGCGCTCTGCGGAGATCGCATCGTCGAAGTCACGGGCGCTCTGGGGATCGATCGTGAAGGTCGGCAGCGCCCTGAGGTCGCGCCTTCTATGCCCGTCGCGTCCGTCGCGCGGCTCTGAGCGCGCGACGCGCCGTGCCTCCTCGCGCACGGCAGGGTCGAACTCGCGCCGCAAGCCTCGGTCGAGCATCAACGCCTCGATCACGTCGCGTGCGACCTCCGCACGTCCCAGCACGCGCAGGATCTGCACCTTGCCCGGCCGCCCCCCACCTGAATTTCCTCTGCCTGACTGCCGCCCGTTCGCGGAGCCTCGCTGCCGCGGGCTGCCGACGAGCACGAGATCGCCCTCGCGGGCGTTGCCACCGCCCTGTCGCGAGCGAGCGCCCCCAGAACGAGCGCCCCCGGAGCCTCCAGAGCGAGCGTCCGCGACGCGGTTGGAGGCAAGCACGAGACGGCGAGCCCCCCGCATGCCCGGCGCCGCCTCAGAGGGCTTTGGCGGAAAGAGCGGCTCTGCTGTCCAGAAGCGGCCCCTTCGTCGTAGCTGGGCGACGAGCGCGTCGGCGCCGAGCCCCGCGCTCAACCGACCTCCCCGGCGAGCGTCTGCAGAGCGACGCTCAGACCATGTTCGGTGTCGATGCCGCTCTTCACCATCACTTCGGGGGTGATCCCAGCCCCCTCCTTCACGCCGCCGCCGCCGAGGTTGCGCCCATTCGGGGTGAAGTACTCGCCGACGGTGAGCTTCAGGCCGCCGCCGTTGCTGAGCGGCTCGAGCTCCTGGAAGACGCCCTTGCCATAGGTGTGCGTGCCGACGACCGTCGCGCGGTGGTGGTCCTGCAGCGCCGCCGTGACGATCTCCGCCGCCGAGGCGGTGGAATGGTCGACGAGCACGACCATCGGGATCGACGCAGGGATCGCGCCGCCAAGCGCATGCAGCACGACGGTTGGCTGTGACCGCCCCTTCGTCGTGACGATCACACCCGACTTGATGAAGAGGCTCGCGACCAGCTGCGCTTCGCTGACGAGGCCGCCGCCGTTGCCGCGCATGTCGAAGACGAGCCCTTTCGCGCCTTCGCGCAGCAGTTTGTGCACCGCCTGCGCGAGTTCTGAGTGCGCGCCTTCGCTGAAGGCGGCGAGATAGGCGACGCCGAGCCTCAGGCCGTGCAGCGTCTCCATCTTCGAGGAGACGATCGGCCGCTTGATCGTCTCGCGCGTGAGCTTGACGTCCTTCGCGTCCCTCGACCCGCCTTGTCCTGAGACCTGCAGCTGCACGTCGCTGCCCGGGGGCCCCTCGATCAGCGCGACCGCATGGTCAAGCGGAACGTCGGCAAGCGCGTGTCCATCGGCCTTTTCGATCACCTCGCCGCCCTCCAGCCCAGCGCGCGCAGCTGGCGAGCCGTCGAAGACGTTCACGATCCGCAGTCCCGCCGGCACTTCCTTGATCGTCACGCCGATCCCCGTGAAGGTCGTCGGCGCGTCGAAGCCCTTGAAAGCGGTCGGCCCAAGGTATTCGGAGTAGGGGTCGTGCAGGCTGGAGACCATCCCGCCGATCGAGGCGCTCGTGAGCGAGTGCGTGCGAACCGGCCGGTAGTAGTCCTTCTCGATCGTCTCGATCGCTTCGTCGACGACCTTCGTTTCGTTGTGGCTGGCGACGAAGGTGCCGCGCACGAACCCAGGCAGGTCTTCCGGATGCCCGCCGAGCCAGAGGCCGAGCGCGAGCAGCGCGAGCACGAGCGCAAGCGTGATCGCGACGAGGGTGATGTGGTGGCGGATCGAGGACATGGATGGGCTCTTGCTGTTCACAGAGACTATTGTGCAGCGCCATGGCCTCCGTCACCTCCAATACCGTGTCCGCGAACGGACTGCCGCTGCACCGCATCGCGCTTGCCGGGACGCGTGCACTAACCGCCCTGCTCGCCTTCGACGCCGGCGCACGCACAGAGCGCGAGGACGAGAACGGGATGGCGCACTTCCTCGAGCACCTCGTCTTCAAGGGCGGCGAGAAGTACCCGACGTACAAGGACATCAACGAGACAGCAGAGCATCTCGGCGGCGTGCTCAACGCTTATACGAGCCACGACCTCGTCGCCTTCCACATCACCGTGCGCGCCGAGTCCGCAGGCGAGGCGATCGACCTGCTGAGCGACTTCGTCGCGCGCCCGAAGCTAGACGGAGAGGAGCTCGACCGCGAGCGCGGGGTCGTGATCCAGGAGATCAACCGCGCCTACGACCAGCCCTCGACGATCGCCGAGTACCTGATCGACAGGGCTGCGTTCGGCAAGCACCCGCTGGGACGCACGGTGCTCGGCCCTGAGGAGCACCTGCGCAGCTTCTCGCGCGAGGGCATCGTCGCCTTCCGCACACGCCGCTGGTCGCCGCAGCGCGGCGGCGCGTTCCTCGTCGGCAACCTCGACTCGTTGCCCGAGCAGCAGGCTTTGGAAGAGATGTTCGCGCGCTTTACAGACCTGCCCGAACCGGAGCCCTACGTGCCCGCGCCAGGCTTCATGCCGCAAACGCTCGTCGAGCAACGCGACACCAACCAGTCGCACCTGCGCATGATCTACCAGCCAGCGATCGACGTCAGCGATCTGCGCCAGCGCGCGGCGCTCTCGATCTACGCAACGCTGCTAGGCGGCTCGATGGGCTCACGGCTGTTCGACGAGATCCGCGAGAAGCGCGGGCTCTGCTACTCCGTCTATGCCTTCGACCATGCCTTCGCCGACACGCCGATCCTGCAGCTTGGCTCAGGATTGGAGTCGAGCAAGTGCGTCGAGGCCTACACGAGGATGCGCGAGATCGTCGACGAGCTGCGCGATGAGGGCCCGACGCAGGAGGAGGTCGTGAGGGCGCGCGCCTACGCCGCAGGCCGGCTCGTGCTCGCCTTCGAGAACACAGGCGCCGTCGCCCGCCACGCCGCGACGCGTTCGATCGTCTTCGGCGAGCCAATCGACCCCGACGCCGCGATCGCCGCGCTCGACGCCGTCACCTTCGACGAAGTCCGCGAGGTCGCCGCCGGCGTCGCCGACCAGCTCGCGATCGCCTGTGTGGGGCCACACGAGGCGGGCGACTTCAGCTAGGCCGGTCACTCCTGCGCCCAGGCGCGCTGCCAACCTTCTGCGTTGGCAAGTGCACTGAGGCGCTGCTCGATGTCGTTCTTCCCATCCTTGACATGCACCTGCATCTGGGTGTCACAGATTGGCCAGACATCTCCGATTACCGGCTCTCGCACCTGGGAGGCGAACCAGGTAATGTTCGCGCCTTCGTCCTTGAGCATGCGCGCAAGCTTGGCAATCACACGTGGCTGCTCACGCGCACGTACCCGTAATCGATGCGTCGGCAGCTGCTGGGTCGGCAGCTGCTGGTCATCCCCGTCCGCACTCTGCGAGGACGACGGGACGCCAAAGTGCAGCGCAATCAGCCGTCGCTGACCCTTGGTCCTCAGGCTGGAGCGCAGCCGCGCAGCGATCAAACGTTGAATCTCCGCGCGGTCGTCGTCCGATTGCATGCTCGTAGCGGTATCGATCGCGACCGTCAAGACCGTGTCGCCTTCCAGCAGCGCCATCGAGGCGCACTTGACCGGTCGCACCGCGCCGACTTCGCCGATAGTGCGAATCGCGCGATGCACGAAGCCAGGTCGAGCCCTGCCAAGGATCGTGGTGACAATCAACTTATCAGCCGCTGAAGCGGGCGCCGACATGCGTGGTCGGTAGTGAACGGGCACCGGCACTGGCGCGACCTGTACCTGCACGCCCCCGAGGCGTTGCTTTACGTCACCGACAATATGCGTAACGGCGCGAGACTCCTCATGCTTATTGCGAGGCGCGAGTGCAAAATTGAGGTCAACGACCTGTATATCACCGTCGCCCACCACCTCCTGCCCCGTCTCCACCCAGGACGACAGCGCGACCACCGGTGCCCGTTGCAAGCGAATTACATCTGTGAGCTCTTCCAACAGCGACTCCTCACCTCGAAACCGCGCTACCAGGTGCCAGCAGTTCGAGCCTGGCCGCGGCCAACGAACATCGTCCACCTCGATCGGCGTGCTGTCGACAAGCTTTTCACCTATCTGCTCCTGCACGATCGCCTGATCGCCTCGCTCCCAGTCGGACACCATCAGGGCGGTAACAAGGTGTCCAGCCACGACTGCCATCACGCCGCCAATGATGTTTCCGCCCTCGTCGGCGATCTGCTCGGCCAGAGCCGCAAGCACACCTGGACGGTCAGGACAGTCGCAGGTTAGGAATGCGCGCTGAGACGATCCCCGCCGGGCACGGGCTGCGGCCTGTGCACCGAAGAGTGTGACGCGTGACAAGAGGTCATCGATGTCCTTTGGCCGCTCGCCCAGACCCTGCCGGTAGGCGTTCCGCAGCTCGGCGTAGGCATCGAGAAAGCCGTCCGGGGTCATGTCACGAGCTTTCATAGCCCGCTGCAGCCCCGACGTTTCCTGCAACAGCGAGAGCATGTCGACCTCTTGCCGCGGCGCAACGATGTCGTCTGCCCAGCCGGGCTTGTTGTGCGGCTGCGCCTCGCGAGAGTGATACGCAAGAGGGTGAAGAAGGCTCATTTCGTCCGCCAACCGAGCGATTGTCGGAACAGCGAGAGGGCCGCGAGAGACATGATCACGGCGTCAAATGTCCAGAGAATCAAGCTTGCAGGACCATGAAGCTCGAAGGCGACTGCTGTCGCCAATACAAAGCTGGCGACAGATCCTACCCACAGCGTGAGTCGCATCGGGAGTTGGATCGTGGTCGTGAGAGTGTTCCGCGATGCTCCGGCTACCACCGAGGATGCTATGCCTGGGAAGAGCACGAGCAAAGCGACCCCAGGATCGGTACTGTGGGTGAGCACGTGCCCATGAGTAGTCCAGACGCGGAGAGCGCCCACGATGCCACAGACGGCGAGGAAGGTTGCGCCATACACGCTTGCACGAGCGACGCCTGTATAGACAGACCGCAGCTCGATCGCCAATGCCCCTGACCAGGGAGCCTCTGAAGGCGCTCTTGAATATCTAATTCGAAAACGCTGGCTGCAACTGACCGAGACTTGGACTGCTTTTCCCTCTACAGGTAGCCCCTTGATCATCGTCGCGCGCTTGAACCACGTGTCGAACGGCGATTCTGCGGTCAGCTCGTATCGCTCACAGCGGCCTATTGAGCCAAGTTCGACTCTCAGTGACATTGTGCCGAGGCGTGTGAAGTATCGCCTGGTGCGTCGGATGACCTCCCAGACGAGTCGGATGACCTCCCAGACGACAGCCCTGACCGGTCCGCGTTTGGTGCTCGACCTGCGGCGGACGCTAGGAATCGGCCGAAAGTACGAGTAGCTCAGGACGCGGGTGAGCCCGTCTGCAGGGTCCAGCTGCACGACGAGCTGCACAGAGCTCGTGATCGCGGCCAGCGCATATCTGAACTCGAGTCGCTTTGCGAGCTCGAAACCGTCTTGTCCAAAGTAGAGCAGACGCGCAATGGCAAAGTCGAATGCACTATCTGCGGCCTCTTGCGTCTCCGTGTCCGCAACCGTCCGATCCGCAGCCTCCGTCGACAGCTTGCGCAGCGTCTCCGCGTCCGCAACCGTCCGATCCGTAGTCTCCGTCGGCAGCTTGCGCAAGTACTGGACGAGTCCATCGTCCAGCCGCTTACCGCCGAGTGCCTGCGCGGCAAACGCAACAAGGCCGCTCCCAAGCAGCTTGTTCAATTCGTCGGAGGCCATGAGCGGCACGAGCACATTGGCCTCATCGAGCACGTGTGTGGTAGCTCTACTGTGTCTGTCGAGGTCGCCGAGCGGAACTACGATGCGGCCCGCCTCCGCGGGCAGAGCCTCTGAACGCCACAGAGGCGAGGCGTTGAGTCGCTCATCTTGAAGGCCCTGTGGCGGCGGGAAGCGGTCAAGCGCGATCACCAGCCTGACATCGTGTCTTATGTATAGATGGTTGACGAAGGTCAGAGTGTCGTGGCGCTCCTTGATGATGGGCGGCTGCGCAAGCACCGTGGTCAGGAGCTGGGCGCCAATCGAATCCTCGACGGAGGGAATCAGGTCCACCGTTCTGCCACCACCCGGCTCAGCGCCTCATGTGCCTCTCGTTGCAGCGGCGGCAGATCGTCGATCGCATACCACGCGGCATCCGCGATCTCGCCGCGCTTTGTCGGTCTCAAGGACGGATTCCCACTACATCGCAGCACATAGATATGGTCGATGTGTCTCCTGTTTTCCTGCACATACACCGCGTCCGCGCGGTCTTCGACGCTGAGGACGATCCCTGTCTCCTCGAATAACTCACGCCTGAGCGTGTCGCTCGACTGCTCGCCACGCTCCATCGTCCCTCCGGGAAGCCCCCAGCCACGTCGATACCACGGCTTGACCAGCAGAACTGCGTCATCCTCTCGAACCATGACCGCCGCTGCTCCGACGGTATAGACCCCTCCGAGCAACCACGAACGAAACCGGACGAACCACATCAGGATTCGATGCCACGCCCTGTCTGCGGTAGGTGCCGACAACTGTAACCCCCGCAAAGCGGGGGGATGCCTTTCCCCCGGACCCTCCATAGGAGGAGTAGATCAGATCATCCGAATCCTGTCAAGTATTATGGGGCAGCCGACCCGGCTTGCGTTTCAGCTCCGACGGGAAGGCGGCGCCTCAGCCGATCGCGACCATGCGGTCGATAGGCACCTTCGCAGGCACCGCGATCTCCGGCGGCACGCGCACCTCGAAGCGCTGCTCGCGCAGGCAGTCGCGCAGCTTCGGCAACGTGATCATCTTCATGAACTTGCAGCTCGCCTCGGCGTTGGCCGGGATGAAGCTGATGTCAGGAGCGGCCATCTGCAGCGGGTACAGCATGCCGATCTCGGTCGCGACGACCGCCTCGCGCTTCGCGCCGCGAGGGGCCGACTTCGCCGTCTGCTCGGCCTGCTCAGCGTAGGAGAGCATGCCGCCGGTCGAGAGCATCAGGACGTCCTTCGAGTCGACGTCGCCAGCGGCGACGTACTCCATGATGCTCGTCGTGCAGCCGCACTCCGGATGGATGAGGAAGTCGGCGTCAGGGTGCTCAGCCCTCGTGCGCGCGATGTCGTCAGGCCTGATGCCCGCGTGCACGTGGCACTCGCCGTCCCAGACGTGCATCGGCTTGCGAAGCTGCTTTTCGACGTAGGCGCCAAGCCACATGTCAGGACCGAAGAGGATCTCCGCGTCCTCTCCCTCTGTCTCGTAGATGTGGCGCACGACGTCGACTGCGTTGGCGGAGGTGCAGCAGTAGTCGGTGAGCGCCTTCACCTCGGCGGAGGTGTTGACGTACATCACGACGATCGCCTTCGGGTGCTCCGCCTTCCAGGCGCGCAGCTGCTGCGCATCGATCGTGTCGGCGAGCGAGCAGCCAGCGTCGAGGTCGGGGATGAGGACGGTCTTCTCAGGGCAGAGCACCGAAGCGGTCTCGGCCATGAAGTGCACCCCGCAAAAGACGATCGTCTGCTGGCTTGCGGCCGCCGCCTTGCGCGAGAGCCCAAGCGAGTCGCCGACGAAGTCCGCGACCTCCTGGACCTCTGGCACCTGGTAGTTGTGGGCGAGGATCACGGCATCGCGCTCCGCGGCGAGCGAGCGCACCTCGTCCTGCATCGCGGCGAGCTGTGCGGCAGAGAGCGCCTCCGCCAACGGCGCGGATGGAGCCATGGGAAGGGTTGGCAGATCAGTCACGGCGCATCGAGGATCATCGAGAGGTCGAGAACTGGGGCCGAGTGCGTCAGCGCACCGACTGATATGAAGTCTACCCCTGTCCTTGCGATCTCCCCGATGCTCTGCAGCGTCACGCCGCCGCTTGCCTCGAGCTGGGCCCTACCGTCGACGAGAGCGACGGCGGCCGTCAGCTGGTCGAGGTCCATGTTGTCGAGCAGCAGGCGTGGAGCGCCCGCGGCGAGCGCCTCTTCGATCTCCTGCTCGTCGCGCACCTCGACCTCGAGCGTGTCAGCGAGCTGTGGTGCTGC
Source organism: Solirubrobacteraceae bacterium (assembly GCA_036490555.1). Classification (GTDB taxonomy): domain Bacteria; phylum Actinomycetota; class Thermoleophilia; order Solirubrobacterales; family Solirubrobacteraceae; genus Palsa-744. The sequence goes on from DASXDO010000011.1 coordinate 87,315, forward strand.
TGCGCGCGCCCGCGCGACCGCCTCTGCGATGCCGCCTGCGGCGGCGCTGTGGTTCTCCTTGATGAGAATCGCGTCGTAGAGGCCGACGCGGTGGTTGGTCGCGCCGCCGGCGGCGACCGCGGCCTTCTCGAGGGCACGCATGCCAGGCGTCGTCTTGCGCGTGTCGAGAACCCTCGCAGAGGTCCCCTCGATCGCCTGGGCGGCCTTTGCCGCAAGCGTCGCGACACCTGAGAGGTGCGCAAGGAAGTTGAGCGCGGTGCGCTCCCCTGTCAGCAGCGCCTGGGCCCTGCCTTCGACGACGAGCACAGGCCCGTTCGCGCGCCAGTTGCCCTCGCGCACGAGTCGCTCGCAGCGCACGCCGCGATCGAGCTCCGCAAAGACCGCTTCGGCGAGCTCGAGCCCGTAGATCACGCCAGGCGCCTTCTGGTTGATCAAGGCCGTCGCCTTCGCGTCCTGCGCGACCGTCGCCTGCGTCGTCACGTCGCCTGCGCCGACGTCCTCGGCGAGCGCACGCTGGACGAGCGCTCGCTGCTCAGCGTCCATTGCCTGCGCCCGCTGAAGCCGCTCGCAGCAGATAGGCGCGCACGAAGCCGTCAAGGTCGCCGTCGAGCACGCGCTGCACGTCGCCGACCTCCTCGCTCGTGCGGTGGTCCTTCACCATCGAGTAAGGGTGCAGAACGTAGGAGCGGATCTGCGAGCCAAAGTTGACGTCCTGGGCTTCGCCCTTCTCGCGCGCGATCTCTTCCTGACGTTCGCGCTCCTGGCGCTCTACGAGCTTCGATCGCAGCATCGCCATCGCGGTCATCCTGTTCGCCGACTGGGAGCGCTCGTTCTGGCACTGCACAACGATGCCCGTCGGCCTGTGCGTGATGCGCACAGCAGAGTCCGTCTTGTTGACGTGCTGACCGCCGGCGCCAGAGGCCCTGTAGGTGTCGACCTGGAGGTCGTCGTCGAGGATCTCGATATCGCCTGTCTCGGCGACGACAGGCGCGACCTCGACCCCCGCAAAGCTCGTCTGACGGCGGTGTGCGGAGTCGAACGGCGAGAGCCGCACGAGCCTGTGCACGCCACGCTCTGCGCCAAACAGCCCGTAGGCGTTCTCGCCTGCAACCTTGAACGTCGCCGACTTGATGCCCGCTTCCTCGCCAGGGCTGACCTCGAGCAGCTCGACCGCAAAGCCTCTGCCTTCGGCCCAGCGCATCTCCATCCGCAGGACCATCTCCGCCCAGTCCTGGGCGTCAGTTCCGCCGGCGCCTGCGTTGACGCTGACGAGCGCGTCGCCGCCGTCGTACTCGCCCGCGAACAGCCGCTGCTCCTCGAGCTCGGCGAGCCTGCGCTCGACCGAGACGAGGTGCTCGTCGAGCTCGTCCGCAAGCGATGCGTCCTCGTCCGCGAGCTCACTCAGCGCATCGAGATCCTCGACGTCGCCTTGCAGCGACTTGAACGTCTCAAGCCGCTTGGAGAGCTTCGCGTGCTCCGCCGAAACCTTCGCCGCCGTTTCAGAGTCGTCCCAGAACCCTGGTGCTTCCATCTCCGTTGCGAGCGCCTGCACGCGCTCATCGAGGCTGGCGGGGTCAAAGATAGTCCGCGAGCAGCTTCAGCTGATCACGGACTGCCGCAAGCCGCTGCGGCGTGGACTCGACGGGTGCGTTTGCCATGCCGCGGACGATATCAGTGCGATCCCGCGAGCAATCTGAGACGTCCGTCTCAGACGCCGTGGCACTTCTTGAACTTCTTGCCCGACCCACACCAGCAGGGATCGTTGCGGCCGATCTGCTGCTCGGCGTCGACGTGGCGCTGCTCGACGGCGACGGGCTCTTGGGCTTCCTGCTGCGCGACCGCCTGCTGGGCACCGCCGACTGGCACAGCGCCCGCGTCTGCGGCCGCCGCGGCGATCGCGCCGGCGGAGCCGAGGGCGGCGCCGCTGGAGTAGGAGACCTTGCCCGCCCGCGTCGCGTTGCCGCCTGTCGGCTGGAAGCTGGGCGGCGCCTGCTCGGCCTCGTCCCCGTTGCGTTCGACGGTCACCTGGACGTTGAAGATCATTCGTGCGAAGTCGGTCCAGATCGTGTTCATCAGATCGCCGAAGAGCGTGAAGGCCTCGTTCTTGTAGGCGACGAGCGGATCAACCTGGGCGAAGCCGCGCAGGTGGATGCCCTCGCGCAGGTAGTCCATGTCGTAGAGGTGCTCCTGCCAGCGCTCGTCGATGATCTGCAGCAGCAGGAAGCGCTCCAGCGCCCGCATCAGCTCCTCGCCAAGCTCTTTCTCGCGCTCGTCGTAGCGCTTCAGGGCCGCCTCTGAGACCTGTTCGCCAAGCAGCACCCTGTCGACGGTTTCGAGGTCGATCTGATCGCCGTCGACGTCGATCGGGAAGAACTGCGCAAGCGCGTTGAACATCACATCGAGGTCCCAGTCCTCGACGTAGTCGCCTTCGGTGTACTGGGCGATCGTGCGCTCGATCACCCTGCCGATCTCCCGGTGTGCGTCCTCACCCATGTCCTTGCCTTCGAGGACACTGTCCCTGTAGGCGTAGACGACGCGCCGCTGCTCGTTCATCACGTCGTCGTACTCGAGCACGCGCTTTCTGATGAGGAAGTTCTGCTCCTCGACCTTTTTCTGGGCGTTTTCGATCTGTTTGGAGAGCATCTTCGCCTCGATCGGCTCCTCGTTGCCCTCATCGTCGACGCTGCCAAGCCGGTCGAGAATCTTGTAGATGCGATCGCCCGCGAAGAGCCTGATCAGGTCATCCTCGGCAGAGAGGAAGAACCTGCTCTCCCCTGGGTCGCCCTGACGACCTGAGCGGCCACGCAGCTGGTTGTCGATGCGCCGCGACTCGTGGCGCTCGGTACCGCAGATGAAGAGGCCGCCGGCGGCGTCGACGTGCTCGCGATCGGCCTGCAACCGTTCTTCGATCTGGGGCTGGATCGCCTCGAGGCGCTCGTCGAAGCCGTCCTGCTCCTGCTGCAGACCCTCCTTCGCGAGCTCGAGGCGCGCGAGGTGCTCCGCGTTGCCGCCAAGCTTGATGTCGACGCCGCGACCCGCCATGTTCGTCGCGATCGTGACCGCCCCTGGCCTGCCCGCCTCGGCGACGATGTCCGCCTCGCGCGCCGCATGCTCAGGCTTCGCATTGAGGACTGTGTGCTTGATCCCGCGCTTGCTCAGCTGCTCTGAGAGCAGCTCAGAGACCTCGACTGAGATCGTGCCGACGAGCACCGGCTGGCCAAGCTCGTGGCGCGCAGCGATTTCTTTGACGACCGCGGTCCACTTGCCATCCTTCGTCTTGTAGACCTGATCGTTGCGGTCCTTGCGCACCATCGGCTTGTTCGTCGGGATCTGAACGACCGGCAGCTCGTAGATCTTCATGAACTCGGTCGCCTCGGTGAGCGCGGTGCCAGTCATGCCAGAGAGCTTCTCGTAGAGACGGAAGTAGTTCTGGTAGGTGATCGTCGCGAGCGTCTGGTTCTCCTCCTGGACGCGCACTCCCTCCTTCGCCTCGACCGCCTGGTGCAGGCCTTCCGACCAGCGCCTGCCCTCGAGGATGCGCCCTGTGAACTCGTCGATGATCTTCACCTCGCCGTCGATCACCGCGTAGTCGACGTCGCGCTTGTAGAGCGACTCTGCCCGCAGAGCCTGGATCAAGTGGTTGACGAGGTGACCGTTCTCCGCCTTGTAGAGATGGTCGATGCCAAGGAAGCGCTCCGCCTTCGCGACCCCCTGCTCCATCACCGAGACGGTCTTGTGCTTCTCGTCGTATTCGTAGTCGAAGTCGGCGACGAAGTCCTTGCGGGAGCGCGGGTCGAGGCCTTCGGGGGTCTTGCCTGGCGTCAGCCGCGGCGCGAGCCGCGCGAAGCGCGCGTAGAGGTCAGCGGCCTGTTCAGGCGCGCCAGAGATGATCAGCGGGGTGCGCGCCTCGTCGATGAGGATGTTGTCAACCTCGTCCACGACCGCGAACGGGTGCCCGCGCTGGACCTTTTCGGCGAGGTCCTTCGCCATGTTGTCGCGCAGATAGTCGAAACCGAACTCGGAGTTGGTGCCATAGATCACGTCGCAGGCGTAGGCGGCATGCTTCTCGTCGTAGGCCTGCATGTTCTGGAGCACACCAACGGTGACGCCGAGCAGGTCATAGATCGGCTTCATCCACTCCGCGTCGCGCTTTGCGAGATAGTCGTTGACAGTGACGACGTGCACGCCCTTGCGTTCCTCAGCGTTGCCCTCCTTCACCGCGAGCGAGTTGAGCACCACCGCTAGCGTCGCCGTCAGCGTCTTGCCCTCGCCCGTCTTCATCTCCGCGATCTGACCGTCGTGCAGAGCCATGCCGCCGATCAGCTGGACATCGAAGTGGCGCATCTGCATCGTGCGCCTGCCCGCCTCGCGCACGACCGCGAAGCACTCGGGCAGCAGGCTGTCGAGCGACGCTCCGTCGCGGGCGTCCTCGCGCATCGCGTCCGTCCGTTCGCGCAACTCGGCGTCGCTGTCGTGTTCGAGCTCGCTCTCGAACGCACCGATCTTCGCGACCCGGCCCTTGTATTCGTTGAACTTCTTGGACTCCCCGATGTTCAGGGCGCGGTCTAGAATCGACACGCCCTTCAGGGTAGCGACTAGAGGGTCATCGACACTTCGCGAGGCTGTGTCCTCGCTCGCTCGTGTGCAAAGCACACTTCGCGCTCGCTGCGTCCTTGCCTCGCTTGGTCGCTGACCCTCTAGTAGGCAGACCGTCAGCCGGTGGCTGGCGAGCCCATCTGTGGTGGCAACGGCGTGCGAGCCTCCCGCATCGCCGCGGCGCGCTGCTCGCGTCGGTGCGTGCGCTTCTCGCGGTGACGCTTGACCTGACGCGCGAGCTCGTCCGCGACGAGGTTGAGCGAATGCTGCATGTCATGCGAGCACTCGCGCGCTCTCAGCGTGACGCCCTTCAGATGCAATGTCGCCTCGGCGACCTCGCTGTCCGCTATCGACGGGTTGCGCTCCGTGAACAGCTCGAGCTCTGCGCGAGCGAACGGAGAGACTTGTCTCGCGACCTTCGCGAGCCGGCGCTCGACGCGCCTGCGCATCTCGTCTGTGACCAGGACGTTACGGCCCTTGATGTCAATCTGCATCACCGGCCTCCATTCGTGGATCTGTGGAGATGTGGGTCAGCTTCGATAGTAGCTTCCGCAACGGAAGCTGTCTACGGGCGATTGGGCAGATGTTCGATCGTGCTCTGCGCCACTCGGGACGAGCGCTACGACAAACGGCACGACGAGCGCCACGACAAACGGCACGACGAGCGCCACACCGACGGTCGGCCCGGCGCCTACGGCGGCTGGCTCAGCGCCTGCGCTGCAGGCTCTTCAGGATCTGCGAGTGCCCTGCGATCGCATCGATCAGGATCGTCTCTGCGGCGATCTTCGTGCCGGGCATCGCGATCGTCGCGCGCAACTGGGCGCCGGCGCCGACCTCGACGCCGTCGCCGAGCACGATCGGGCCGATCAGGCGCACGCCCTCGCCGAGCTTCACGTCGCGGCCGATCCAGACCGGATCTTCGGCCTCGACGCCCGCGGGCAGCTGATCGCCGCCGACGACCCTGATGCCTGGCGCGACCTCATCGCCCTCGAGATCGAGCCGCAGCGCGCCGCGTAGCGCGTCGAAGGTGCCCTGGCGCAGCTCGGCGAGCGAGCCGACGTCGTTCCAGTAGTCCTTGATCTCGTGGATGTAAAAGGGCACGTCACGATCGAGCAGCTTCGGGAAGACGTCGTTTGCCCAGTCGACGAACGGCCGCTCCGGGAAGTAGTCGAAGATCTCGGGCGAGAAGACGTAGATCCCACAGTTGCCGAGGTTCGAGAGCGCCTCGTCGGGCTCCGGCTTCTCCTGGAAGCCAGTGATGCGACCCTCGTGATCGTGCAGCACGACGCCATACTCGCGCGTGTCGTCCACCTGCTTGACGGCAAGCGTCGCGATTCCGCCCGCGGTGCGGTGGCGTTCGCAGAGCGCGGTCAGGTCGATGTCCGTGAGCGCGTCCCCGGAAATCACGAGGAACGGCTCGTCTCCGAAGAACTCAGCGCAGTTGCGCACGCCGCCAGCGGTGCCAAGCAGCTCGGGCTCGAAGCTGTAGGAGATGCGATCGCCGAAGTGCGCTTCGATCGTCTCTGGGAAGTAGTGGATGTTCGCGATCACCGCCTCGAAGCGATGGCGGTCGAGCAGGTCGAGGATGTGCTCCATCACCGGCCTGTCGAGCACAGGCACCATCGGCTTCGTGATCTCGAAGGTGAGCGGCCGCAGGCGGGTGCCAAGCCCCGCCGCCAGAACCATCGCCTTCATCTGCGAATCAATACCTGTAGTGATCCGACTTGAACGGTCCCTCGACGGGCACGCCGAGATAGGACGCCTGGGACTCGCTCAGCTGCGTCAGCTTCACGCCGAGCGAATCGAGGTGCAGGCGCGCGACCTTCTCGTCGAGGTGCTTCGGCAGCACGTGGACATCGCGCCCGTACTGCCCGCCCTTCGTGAAGAGCTCGATCTGGGCGATCACCTGGTTGGTGAACGAGTTGGACATCACGAAGCTTGGGTGCCCTGTCGCGTTGCCGAGGTTGAGCAGCCTGCCCTCGGAGAGCAGGATGATCGCGTGGCCGTCTGAAAAGACCCACTCGTCGACCTGGGGCTTGATGTTGATGCGCTCGATCCCCTGAACATCGGCGAGGCCTGCGACGTCGATCTCGTTGTCGAAGTGGCCGATGTTGCCGACGATCGCCTGGTGCTTCATCTTCGCCATGTCCTGCGCGGTGATGATGTCCTTATTGCCCGTCGCGGTGACGAAGATGTCGGCGCTGCCCACGACTTCGGCGAGCGTGCGCACCTCATAGCCCTGCATCGCCGCCTGCAGCGCGCAGATCGGATCGATCTCGGTGACGATCACGCGCGCGCCCTGTCCTCGCAGCGATTCGGCGCAGCCCTTGCCGACGTCGCCGAAGCCGCAGACGACGGCGACCTTGCCGCCGATCATCACGTCGGTCGCCCTGTTGATCCCGTCGATCAGCGAGTGCCTGCAGCCGTAGAGGTTGTCGAACTTCGACTTCGTGACGGAGTCGTTCACGTTGATCGCGGGGAAGAGCAGCGAGCCTGCCTCCATCATCTGGTAGAGCCTGTGGACCCCGGTCGTCGTCTCCTCGGTGACGCCCTTGATTTCGGCCGCGACCTTGCCCCAGCGCCCTGGGTCGGCCGCGAGCGTGCTCTGCAGCAGCCGCAGGATCACGCCCATCTCCTCGGAGTCTGCGCTCGCGGGGTCCTCTACTTCGCCACTCGCCTCCGCTTCGACGCCCTTGTGCACGAGCAGCGTCGCGTCACCGCCATCATCGAGGATCATGTTCGGGGTGCTGTCTGGCCAAGAGAGCGCGCGATCGGTGCACCACCAGTACTCCTCGAGCGTCTCGCCCTTCCAGGCGAAGACGGGCACGCCTGCAGGCTGCTCAGGCGTGCCATGCGGACCGACGGCGATCGCCGCGGCGGCGTGGTCCTGGGTCGAGAAGATGTTGCAGCTGCACCAGCGCACAGCGGCGCCAAGCGCGGTCAGCGTCTCGATCAACACGGCCGTCTGGATCGTCATGTGCAGCGAGCCGGTGATCCTTGCGCCCGCAAGCGGCTGGGAGGCCGCATACTCCCTGCGCAGCGCCATCAGGCCGGGCATCTCGTGCTCGGCGAGCGTGATCTCCTTGCGCCCGAACTCGGCGAGCGAGAGGTCGGCGACCTTGAAGTCGTCTGGGGCGAGGACCTGTGCTGTGGTGTCAGTCTGCGAAAGAACGGTGGCCATGCGGCCCAACCTTAGCAACGGGTCCCCGCCTGGGATGAGCGGGGTGTGTCGTGGCCGCCAGATTATATTTATGTATATACATTTTCAATGTATATACATAATGAACACCCTGGGGCGCTATACCGCCTGGCCGCTCAGCGCTCGCCGAGCGCTGTCTTCAGCCGCTCGATCACATCGACGGGGCCTGGGTCGACGCCGCGCAGCGTCGCGAGGTAGATCGAGACGAGGTCGCCGAGCAGGACGAGCGAGATCACGCGCTCGATCGTCGTCTGTCCCTCGGTCTGCAACCTGAAGCAGCCTGCTGCATTTGGCGCGATCAGCTTCTCGGTGAGATCCATACGCTCCTTCACGCGCGGATGCGCGTCGGAGTCGTCGAGGAAGACGCCGGTGAAGCGGGCGAGCTGACCCGCATCCTCCCAACCGACGATCTCATTGTGATCGAGCTCTGGCAGCTCGTGATAGAAGGCGTGCTGCTTCGCGTTCTCGTTGATCTGGGTCTTCCAGCGATAGGCGATCGGCGCCGTCAAGCCGGCACCGGCGATCAAGGGCACGGTGCCGTGCAGGCCCCGCGCGATCGTCTTCGCAAGCGAGTCCTCATCCGCATCGGGGCCCCACGCCGCGACGAGGCGCTCGCTGTGCGAGGCGGCGACGTCGATCTCCGCCGCAAGCCTTGGCCCTGCGCCGCAAAGCGCCGCAACCTCGAGCGCGGCGACCGTCATGTAGGCGACCGCGGCGCGCGGCTGAAAGCCGCCAGGCAGCGGGATCACGGGCACGTTGTCGGCACGCGCCATCTCCGCGAGCCTGCCGCCGGTCGTCACGACGACCCGCTGTGCGCCAAGCGCGCCGGCCGATTCGTAACAGGCGAGCGTCTCCTCGGTGTTGCCTGAGTAGCTTGCGCAGAGCACCGTCGTGTCAGGCGTCGTCCACGGCGGCAGGCCATAGGCGCGCGTCACGAAGATCGGACGTGAGGAGTGGTCGCCAAGCGCCGCGCGAGCGAGCGCGCCGCCGATCGCAGAGCCGCCCATGCCCGCGACGACGAGCCCCGCAGGTGTGTCCCACTCGGCGATGATCGCCGACTCGACGCGCCAGAGCGCGTCGCGCAGGTGCTCCGGCAGCGCAAGCACGTCGGCCAGCTGCCCTGAGCTGTCGACCTCGGCGATCGCCTCGCGGGAGAGCTCCTCGGTCGCTGGTGTCGTGGCGGGGGCTTCGCTCATCTCCTCGTCTCCTGTAGTGGGTCCTTTTCGGGGCTCAGAACTGGATCGCGCCGTCGGGAATCGTCACGCCAGGGAAGATACGCGCGCCGCCAGCGATCACGTTGTCCGCCCCAAGGGTGACGCCCTCCCCCAGCACGGCGCCGTCGATCACGTGCGTGCGCGGGCCAATCCTGCAACCTGCGGCAACGATGCAGTCTCGCAGCACGCAGCCCTCGCCGATCTCGGTGCCGTCAAGCACAACTGCACGCTCGACGGTCGCACCCTCAGCGACGCTCACACCCTGGCCGAGCACGGCAAGCGAGCCGGCATGGGCGCCTGCAGCAATATGGGTGCCGCGCTCCAGGAGCGCCGGCGGCACAACCCTGCCCAGCACCTCAGCGCCGTCGGCAACAGCGAGATAGTCGTCGCCCAGCCGCTGCCGGACAGCAGTGTCGACGTGACCTTCGATGATGTCGAAAGTGCCCTTCAAATAGCGCTCTGGGGTGCCAATGTCCAGCCAGTAGCTGCTGGAGGGATAGCCGTAGAGGCCTTTGCCGACGAGCTCTGGCCAGACTTCGCGCTCGATCGAGACCTTGCGGTCTGGGGGCACGAGCTCGAGGATCTCGCGGCTGAGAACGTAGGCGCCAGCGCTGATCAGGTTCGTGTCGATCTGATCGGAGCTTGGCTTCTCGACGAAGTCCCTCACCGCGTTGTCTGCGAGCAGGTGCACGAGCCCATAGGCGGTCGGGTCCTCGACGGGCACGAGTGCGAGCGTCGCCTTCGCGCCACTGTCATGGTGCTGGGCGATCTGGGCGGTCAGGTCGATGTCCGTCAGCACGTCGCCGTTCAGCATCAGGAACTCCTCGTCGAGCATCGACTCGGCGAACTTCAGGGCGCCAGCGGTGCCGCGCGGGTCGGGCTCCTCGACGAAGCGCAGCTTCAGCCCGTAGCCGGAGCCGTCGCCAAGCACGTTGCGAACGCTCGTCGCGAGGAAGCCACAAGACATGATCACGTCGTCGACGCCATGGCCACGCAGCCACTCCAGCATGTACGCGATGAACGGCCTGTCGACCAGTGGCACGACCGGCTTTGGCACCGTCGAGGTGAGCGGCCGGAGGCGGGTGCCCTCCCCGCCGACGAGAATTACTGCCTGCATGTGACTCGACAGTCTCGCAGTTGAGGGCAGCAGGCGCTCAACCGCGGCCGATGCCTTCGTAGACCAGCCCTGCGGAGCGCACCGCCTCGGGATCGAGCGCGTTGCGGCCGTCGATCAGCAGGTTGCCACTCATCGTCTGCGCAACCGCACCCCAGTCCAGGCCGACGAGCTCGGGCCACTCCGTCACGAGCACCGCCGCGTCGCTGCCTGCGAGCGCCTGCATGCTCGAGCTCGCATAGTCGATGCCTGGCATCAACTTGCGCGCCTCCTGCTCAGCGACCGGGTCGTAGGCGATCACCTCGGCGCCCTCAGCCTGCAGACGCGCAGCGAGCACGAGCGAGGAGGCTCCGCGCATGTCGTCGGTATTTGGCTTGAAAGCGAGCCCAAGCAGTGCGATGCGCCTGCCCGCGAGCGAGCCAAGCCGCTGCTGGAGCTTTGCAACGACGCGCCGCTTCTGCAGCTCGTTGACCTCGATCACGGCGTTCAGCAGCTGGAAGTGGTAGCCGGAGTTGCCTGCGAGCAGCTTCAGGGCGCTCACGTCCTTCGTGAAGCAGCTGCCGCCATAGCCGATGCCCGCCTGCAGGAACTTCGGCCCGATGCGGGCGTCGAGACCCATGCCCTCTGCGACCTCGACCACATCTGCGCCCAGCTGCTCGCAGACGTTCGCGATCTCATTGATGAACGAGATCTTTGTCGCAAGGAACGCGTTCGCCGCGAGCTTGATCATCTCGGCGCTTGCGACGTCGGTATGCACGAGCGGCGCCCGTAGCGGCGCATAGAGCTCGACCACGGCCTCGCCCGCCCAGCCGCCGTCGTCGCCGACGACGACGCGGTCAGGGCCAAGGAAGTCAGCGATCGCAGAGCCCTCCTTCAGGAACTCGGGACAGGAGACATAGCTCAGCCCCTTCGTCCCGCACTGCGCGAACGTGCGCTCGATACTCGCGCCAGTGCCACAGGGAACTGTTGACTTCATCACGAGCGCGTGCTCGCTTGCCTCGGCGCCATCGAATGCGAGCACCGCGTCGACGACCGCGCGCACAGCCGTCAGGTCGGCGTCGCCAGAGTGCGTCGGCGGCGTGCCAACGGCGACGAACAGCAGGCGCGCGTGCTCGACGGCGCTTGCGATCTCGGTCGAGAAGTGCAGGCGCTGCCGATGCTCGGCGATCAGCTCCTTCAGCCCTGGCTCGTAGATCGGCACCTCGCCGCTGAGCAGCAGCTCGATCTTCGCCTCGTCGATATCGACGCAGAAGACCTCACTGCCCAGCGAGGCGAAGCCCGCGGCGGTGACCAGCCCGACGTAGCCCGTGCCGATCACGCCGATCGGCTCGCGCGCGCCCATGCTAGTCACCGATTGCGAGGAAGGCCTCGTAGCGCCGCGCCTCGCGCTGCGCTCTCGCGCGCTCCTCGCTGCCATCCTGCGCCCGCTCGGCCTCTGAGCGCGCGTCGGCGAGCTTCGCCTCCAGCGCCTCGCGGTCGAGCGCGCTTGGCTCCACAGCCTCGTCGACGAGCAGCAGCGCGCGGTTTTCCGCGAACTGCACGTAGCCCTCGGCTGCCGCGAAGCGCACGATCTCGCCCTCAGAGCGGTAGAGCCGCAACTCGCCGGGCACGAGCGTCCCAAGCAGCGGCTCGTGGTTGGCGAGCAGCCCGATCGAGCCGATCGTCGTCCGCGTGGAGACCATTTCGACCTCCTCGGAGAAGACCTCGCCCTCAGGCGTGAGCACTTCGACGGGAAACTTCGAGTAAGCCATCGGCTAGCTCTGCTTCGCTGCCTCGACTACTTCCTCGATCGTGCCCTTCAGGAAGAAGGCACGCTCGGGGACCTCGTCGTGCTTGCCGTCGAGGATCTCCTCGAAGCCCCTGATCGTTTCCGCGATCGGCACGTAGACGCCAGGGGTGCCGGTGAACTGTTCGGCGACGTGGAAGGGCTGGGAGAGGAAGCGCTCGATCTTGCGTGCGCGCTGCACCGTCAGCTTGTCGTCGTCGGAGAGCTCGTCGATGCCAAGGATCGCGATGATGTCCTGGAGCTCCTTGTAGCGCTGGAGCACCTCCTTCACGCGGTTCGCGACCCTGAAGTGGTCGTCGCCAAGGATCTCCGCCTTCAGAATCGTCGAGGTCGAGTCGAGCGGATCGACGGCGGGGTAGATCCCCTTCTCCGCGATGCTCCGCGAGAGCGTCGTCGTCGCGTTGAGGTGCGCGAACACCGATGCCGGCGCAGGGTCGGTGAGATCGTCGGCGGGCACGTAGATCGCCTGGATCGAGGTGACTGAGCCGGTGCGCGTCGAGGTGATGCGCTCCTGCAGCTCGCCCATCTCAGAGGTGAGCGTCGGCTGGTAGCCGACCTGGGAGGGCATGCGCCCAAGCAGCGCCGAGACCTCAGAGCCCGCCTGGACGAAGCGGAAGATGTTGTCGACGAACAGCAGCACGTCCTGGCCCTGATCGCGGAAGTATTCGGCCATCGTCAGGCCCGAAAGCGCGACCCGCATGCGTGCGCCAGGCGGCTCGTTCATCTGACCGAAGACGAGCATCGTCTTGTCGAGCACCCCTGACTCCTTCATCTCCAGCCAGAGGTCGTTGCCCTCGCGCGTGCGCTCGCCGACGCCGCAGAAGGCGGAGAGGCCGCCATGCTCCTTTGCGAGGTTGTGGATGAGCTCCTGGATGATGACGGTCTTGCCGACGCCGGCGCCGCCGAAGAGGCCGACCTTGCCGCCCTTCGCGTAGGGCGCGAGCAGGTCGACGACCTTGATGCCCGTCTCGAACATTTCCGTGGTCGGGGAGAGGTCCTCAGCGCGCGGGGAGTCCTGGTGAATCTGGCGGCGCTGCACGTCCTTCGGCAGATCCTCGCCAAGGTCGATCGGTTCGCCAAGCAGGTTGAAGATGCGCCCAAGCGTCGCCTCGCCGACGGGCACCGTGATCGGGCCGCCCGTGTCGATCACCTCGGCGCCGCGCGCCAAACCATCTGTGGAGTCCATCGCAACCGCCCTCACACGGTCGTCGCCAAGGTGCTGCTGGACCTCGCAGACGAGCACGTCGCCGCCAGCCTCGGTGCTGATGCCCTCGGCCTCCTCCTCGGCCGCGGCCTCAGGACGAGCGACCGTGATCGCGCTGTTGATCGCAGGCAGGCGATCAGGGAAGACGGCCTCGATCACGACTCCCTGGATCTCCTCGATGCGCCCGACGTTGCGCTTGCCGTTGCCGCCTCCGTTGCTCGTGGCAGGCGCGGGCTCGGTTGCGATGCTGGCATCCATTTTCGGTTCCTGTTCTCCTAGTTTCTTCTGTCGAAGTTCAAAAGTTCGTTGGTCAGCGCTCGGTTTGGCGTGGCGATAGGCAAGCCAGACAAGGACGCAGGGAGCGAAGTGTGCTTTAGCACACGAGCGACCGAGGACGCAGTATGGCGCCGCCTAGCGTCATGCCAAACCCTCGGCACCGGCGACGACCTCCATTATCTCTTGCGTGATTTCGGCCTGGCGGGCGCGGTTCATCTCCAGGGTGAGGCCCTTGATCAAATCGACGGCGTTCTCGGAGGCGTTGCGCATCGCGGTCATGCGCGCCCCATGCTCAGAGGCGGTCGACTCGAGCAAAGCCCTATAGATCGAGAGCTTCACGTAGTCAGGCACAAGGCTGCGCAGCACCGCCTCCGGGTCAGGCTCGTACTCGAAGTTGATGCGCTTTGGCTGCTCGCCGGAGCCCTCCTGCTGCTGGGCGCCCTGCTCGCCGCTGGTGTCACCCTCGTCGAAGAGCGTCGCCTGCGAAAGCGGCAGCAGCGTCTCGCGGCGCACGACCTGGGACATCGGCGAGATATAGCCGTTGTAGAAGACCTCGACACGGTCGACGACGCCGTCGGCGTAGGCGGCCATCAGGTGCTCTGCGATGTTACGCGCATCCGCGTAGGAGGGCCTGTCGCTGAAGCCAACGAAGCTCTGCTCTGGCTCGTATCCCCTGAAGGTGAGCGAGGAGGCGGGCCTGCGGCCGGCAGCAAAGTAGAGGACCTTGTGGCCTTCCGCCTCGTGCTCACGCCCCGCGGCGACGCCGGCGCGCACGATGTTGGAGTTGAACGCCCCCGCGAGGCCCCTGTCGCCGGCGACGAGCAGCAGCCCTACGGCATTGACCTGCTCATGCTCCTGCAGGATCGGCACGCTTGGCACTGAGCCCGTCGCGCCTGCTGCGGTCCTCGTCATGCGCCTGATCGCGCCGACGTAGGGACGCAGCGCTCCGATCCGCTGTTCGGCGCGGCGCAGGCGCGCTGCGGCGACCATCTCCATCGCACGCGTGATCTTCTGGATGTTCTTTACCGCCGCAATGCGGTTTCTGACGTCTCGCTGTGAAGCCATGGGATCGTTGGCGTTGGCCTAGGCCGCGGTCTCCGCGAGCTCCTTGGCATCATCGCTCGGAGCGTCAGGCTGGCGCGTCGCGCTGACGGGCGGCGCGTCCTGCTCGATTGGGTGGCCCTCCTCGTCGAGGTCGTAGCCGAAGTCCTCGGCGAACTCGCTGACCGCCTTGTGGATCTGCTTCTGCAGGTCATCAGACCAGTCGCCACCGGTGATCTGCTTCAGCAGATCGTCGTGCTGGGCATGCAGCCTGCCAACGAGGCCAAGCAGGAACTCGCTGACGCGCTCGAGCAGCAGACGGTCGAGGAAGCCTTCGGTCGCGGAGAAGATCTGGACGACCTGATCGGCGACGGGCATCGGTTCGCGCTCGCCCTGGTTGAGCGTCGCGACGAGGCGTTCGCCACGCGCAAGCGTGCGCTGCGTCTCGGGGTCGAGCTCGGAGCCGAACTGAGCGAAGGCCTCGAGCTCGCGGTACTGGGAGAGCTCGAGCTTGAGGCGACCTGCGACCTTGCGCATCGGCGTGATCTGAGCGTTGCCGCCGACCCTCGAGACGGAGATGCCAACGTTGATCGCGGGACGCACGCCCGAGTTGAAGAGACCAGGCTCGAGGAAGATCTGCCCGTCGGTGATCGAGATCACGTTCGTCGGGATGTAGGCGGAGACGTCGCCAGCCTGGGTCTCGATCACCGGTAGCGCTGTGAGCGAGCCGCCGCCAAGGTCGTCGTTGAGCTTGACCGCGCGCTCGAGCAGGCGCGAGTGCAGGTAGAAGACGTCACCCGGGTAAGCCTCGCGACCCGGCGGGCGGCGCAGCAGCAGCGACATCTGCCTGTAGGCGTAGGCGTGCTTTGTCAGGTCGTCGTAGATCGCGAGCGCCGCCTTGCCTTTGTAGAGGAAGTACTCGCCCATCGCGCAGCCCGCGTAGGGCGCGAGGAACTGGATCGGCGCGGCCTCGTCGGCGGCGGCCATCACGATGATCGTGTTCTCCAGTGCGCCTGCCTGGTCAAGCGTCTCTGCGAGCTGCACGACCGTCGCCATGCGCTGCCCAATCGCGACGTAGACGCAGATCAGGTCCCTGTCCTTGCTGTTGATGATCGCGTCGACGGCAATCGCGGTCTTGCCCGTCTGGCGGTCGCCGATGATCAGCTCTCGCTGGCCCCTGCCGACCGGGATCATCGAGTCGATCGCCTTCAGGCCCGTGAGCATCGGTTCGGTGACGGGCTGGCGCTGGACGACGCCAGGCGCCTTGAACTCGGCGGGGCGCAGCTCGGTGGTTTTGATCTCGCCCTTGCCGTCGAGCGGGTTGCCAAGCGGATCGACGATCCGACCGAGCAGCTCGTCGCCGACGGGGATCTCGAGCAGGCGCTTCGTGCGCTTCACGGTGTCACCCTCGACGATCTTCTCCCACTCGCCGAAGAGCACGGCGCCGACGTTGTCGGACTCGAGGTTGAGCGCGAGACCTGTGACGTCGTGTGGCAGTTCGAGCATCTCGAAGGACATGCAGTTCTCGAGGCCATGGATGCGGCAGATGCCATCGGCGACCGACAGCACCGTGCCGACCTCAGTGAGGTCGGCGCTCGCAGTGTCGAGGCCTTCGATCCGGCTCTTGAGGATGGAGGTGATCTCGTCTGGCTTGATCTGCATTTTTGAAGTGACTCCTTGACAGGCGAAGCTACGCCCGCGCGACTTGCTTTCGAAGTTGGTTGAGCTGATTGCGAATCGATGCGTCGAGGACGAAGTTCCCCACGCGGAGCACGATCCCGCCGAGGATATCTGGGTCCACCTTGCTGGAGAGCTCGACCTTGCGACCCGTTTGGGCGCCGATCTGCTCGCCGATACTGCTCACCGTCTGGGCGTCGAGGCCGACCGCGCTCGTGACTTCGACGGGCAGCAGCTTCATCTCCTCGTCCCAGAGCCGCTGATAGCGGGTCTGGATCGCGAAGATCGCAGGCATCCTATGGCGCTCCAACAGCGTCTCGAGAAAGTTCATGAACGTCGGGTCTGCATCCTGCACGGCCTTGCGCAGCCCATCCTTCTTCTCCTCTGTGGAGAAGTAGGGCGAGAAGAAGAAGATCGCGAGGTCGCGGTTCTCGTTCAGCGCCCTCGCGAAAGCGGCAAGCTGCTCGCGCACGGCGTCGAGCACCCCGCCTGCGAGCGCCGCTTCGAACAGCGCCCGCGCATAGACCTGAGCGATCCGCTCCACTAGCGATCCGTCCTGCGAGTGCGTTGGTGGCGGCAGGTCACTAGCTTGCTCCGTCGCCGCTGAGGACCGCGAAGTCGAGCTCGGAGAGCGCATCCGCGACGAGGCGGCGCTGATCCTCTTCGGTGAGCGTCTTGCGCGTCACCTTCTCCGTCGCGAGCACGGTGAGGTCCGCAACCTCGCGCCTGATCTGGTCGATCGAGCGACGCGCCTCGGCTTCGATGTCCCGCTTCGTCTGCTCGAGTAGCTGCTCGCGCTTGGCCTCACCCTCGGCGTGGGCCTCTCGCACCTGAGCCTCTGCGGTCTGGCGCGCGCGCTGCACGATCTCCTCGGCCTGCTTGCGCGCCTCGGTGAGGCGCTCGCGGTATTCAGCCAGGACCTTGTCTGCTTCCTTGCGCAGATCCGACGCAGCGTCGATTTCGCCTTCGATCGTCTTCGCGCGCTTGTCGAGAGATTCGCCGATGATCGGGAATACCGCCTTGCGCAGGATGAACAGCGAGATCAGGAACACCACGATCGTCCAGATCATGATCCCGACGTTCGGGCTGATCAGGAACGAGCCGGAGGCGAGTGGAAGGCTGGGTGCGGCGAGCATCTGCTTAGACCTAGAGGAAGAAGGCGATGAAGCCGCCGACGAGGCCGTAGAAGAAGCACGCCTCGGTGAGCGCGAAGCCAAGCCACTGGTCGCGATCGACCTCGGCTCGCAGCTCGGGCTGGCGTGTCTTCGCCTGAATCGAAGCGTTGAACACCGCTCCGATGCCAGCCCCGGCGCCAGCTGCGCCGCCACCGGCTCCGACGCCAAGCGCAATCGCGCGACCGGCGTCCTGGCTCTGCTTGATGATCGGTTCCATGACACCAAGCAGTGGGTGCACGACACTCAACAGGTGTAGAAACATCGCTTCGGTAGCTCCCTTTGTTCGTTAGTGACTTTCGACCGCTCCGCCGAGGTAGATGGCGGTCAAGATGGCAAAGATGAAGGCCTGCAGCCCGGCGATCAGCACAGCCTCGAAGAGGAAGATCGCGATTCCCGCGGGCAGCAGGAACCAGGAGACGAGCTGCAGCCCGACGAGCACGCCAAGCTCGCCGCCCATGAACGCGATCAGCATGTGACCGGCGAGCAGGTTTGCCCACAACCTCACCGTGAGCGAGATCAGGCGCAGGAAGTTGGAGAGGATCTCGATCGGGAAGATCAGCCCCACGATCGGGCCTTTGAGGCCGCCAGGCATCAGGCTTTTCAGGTACCCGATCGGGCCATGGTGCTTCACCCCCTCGTAGGTGAAGAGGATGAAGACGCCAAGCGCGAGGATCAGCGGAAAGGCGACGTTCGTGTCGGCGGCGAAGATCTGGAACGACGGGATGTGCGCGCCCAATATCGTGAACTTCTCTCCCGAGTTGACTGGCAGCGGGATGTAGCCGATCACGTTCGTCACGAGGATGAACACGAAGAGCGTCGCGATCAGCGGGAAGTACTTGCGCTCCATCTCCTCGCTGAGGTTTTCTTTGGACATCGAGCGGGTGAAGCTGTAGAACATCTCGACCGCGACCTGGAGACGGCCAGGGCGCTGCTTCAGACGCTTGGAGATGTAGAACATCACCCCGAGCGTGATCCCGGCCGTGAGCAGCAGGTACAGAACGCCCTTGTTGAATGCGATCGGTCCGACTTTGAACCACGTGTCGAGCTTGAACTCGTCGGTCGGGGAGAAGACTTCTTTGGCAACCGCCGGGGCCTTGTGGCCGCTGACGCCGAAGAGGATCGCGAACACCACGATCCCGCCGATCCACACGCCAAGGACGGTGAAGAGGATCTTGCGCCCCTTGCTCATCCCCTGTTTTGCGGAGGCGTCAGGAGCAGGCATGCCGGCAGGCGCTGCAGTTGCGACCGCGCTCATCGCGCCGACGCCCTCTCGGACAGGCGGTTCGCGGCAGCCGCGGAGCGCGCGGATGGAACATCCACGGAGCCGGCGGAGAGACCGTTGAAGACCTTGATCGCAAAAGCGATCGAGTAGGCGCCGAAGATCACGAGCGCAGCGGTGAGACCATCGGCGCGCGAGCCGGCGACGCCGGCGATCACGATCGCGCCCGCGAGCAGCCAGATGCGACCGAAGGCCTCGAAGAGGTTGAGCCCAGCGCGCCTGCCAGGCTCACTTGCGCGCCTGATCCAGCGGCTGTCGGCGTAGGCGAGCACTCGCTGCAGCACCCAGGCGACCGCCCCGACGACGAGGCCGAACGCGGGCGCGCCGAAGACGAGCCCGAGGACGAGCGCCACGACTACGGCGGCGACATCGAGGTATTTCAGGGCGGACCCCAGTTGTCTGGCGTGATTTTCGCGCATGATTCGGCGGCCACCCTACAGATGGAAGGATCAGCATGCTCGCTGGGCGAGAGCTAGCTTCATCCGGCGACGGGCCCGTCAAGCCTCGATCGGGGGTCCGCGGCGACCTGGTGCGGCATTGTACCTTGCGCAGCACTTCGTGACAAGTTTGTGACATTCGATACCGGCTCGGAAGCGCGGTTTCGAAGCGCTCGAATGCCCGTTCGAAAGCCAGTGGCGACACAAAGGCTGAGCGCCGCGGTCGCAAACCCAGCGAGCACGTCGAGCAGGTAGTGGTTGCCGGTCGCGAGCACTGCGAAGGCGGTGACCGCGACGTGCAAGACGCCAAGCGTTCGCAGCAGGCGGCGCCACCTTGGCGCTGCGCGCTCGCTCAGGCGCCAGAGCACATACGCGCACCAGCTTGCCCAGGCGATGTGCAGCGAGGGCATTGCGGCGTACTGGTCGGCGTCGGCGGCAAGCGAACCGGTGTGCCAGGAGCCAAAGGCGTGGCTTGTCGCGACGACGTCTGTGAAGCCCTCGCCGACGAGCATCCGCGGCGGCGCGACCGGGTAGAGCAAAAACACGGCGAAGGCGATCAGGTTCGTGAGCACGAGCGCGTTGCGCAGCGGCACGTAGACGTCAGGGCGACGCCACCAGAGCCAGCCAAGCAGGCCAAGCGTGACGACGAAGTGGGCGTTGTCGTAGTAGTCGGAGAGGATCAGCGCAAGCGTGTGCTCGCCCGCAAGCCAGCGGTTGAGCGCAAGCTCGGGCGCGAGGTCCAGCCCGCGCTCGAGGCGGACCATCGCGTGCGCGTGGGCAAGCGCCGCCGCCCTGCGCGTCGGCGCAAGGTTGGTGAGCATGTCGTAGAGCCAGCAGAGCCAGGCGATCGCGAGCGCCTGCCGCCAGAGCGGGTCGCGGCGCGTAGCCTGCGACTTCGCGATCTTCGACTTGGTGAGCTTCTCCTCGGTGATGCTGCTCGCGGCCAAGCAGACGATGCTAACCGGCGGTTACGGCGACGTGAACGCCAGGGGTCCTACGGCGCTGTGAACGCCAGGGGTCCTACTGCGCTGTGAACGCCAGGGGTCCTACGGCGCTGTGAACGCCAGGCCGCGTTGCTGCAGCTCATCGAGCACGCGCGGCAGCGCGGCGACCGTGTTGCGCCAGGAGCCTGGGGCGCTGTAGTCGTCGGCGTCGTGCAGGAGCAGCACGGAGCCAGGGCCGGCGCCGACGGTGAGCAGCGCGGCGATCGAATCGGGGGTCGCCTGCTGTTCCCAGTCCCTGCCCCAGTGGCTCCAGAGCAGCGTGCGCCAACAGCGCCGGCGGGCGATGCGCAGCGCCGCCGCGTTGGCGATGCCATAGGGCGGGCGGTAGAGCGCGATCTTGTGCCCCGTCGCGGTGTGGATGCTCTCCTCGGCGCGCGCGATGTCCTCGCGCACCTGCCAGGGCGCGAGGCGCAGCAGGTTGCGATGGCGGTCGCAGTGCAGCCCAAGCGTGTGCCCTGCGGCGGCGATCTCCTGCGCAAGCGAGGGGTTCGCCCGCACCTGCTCACCGACGAGGAAGAAAGTCGCGCTCACGCCGGCGGCGGCGAGGATCTCGAGCACCGCGGGGGTGCCCCGCCGGTGCGGGCCGTCGTCGAAGGTGAGCGCGCAGCCGCGTCCGTCTGCAGTGCGATCCTCGATCGCGAGCAGCCCGCGCAGCTTTGCTGAGGCACCCGCGAACATCGGCGCCGCATAGCCCGCGCCGGCGAGGGCCGGCAGCGCGTAGCCGGCAGCGGCGAGCGCTGGCAGCGCGCAGCTAGCGGCGGCGCGCGCTGGGAACGGGTGGACGGAGGCGGCGAGCGCTGGGAACAGGCGGCCGACAGTGGCGGAACTGGGATGATCGGCGGACATGGGCGATCTGATCCTGGGCATGCTCGCGGCAGTCGCCGCCTCGACGCTCTACAGCTTAGGGATCGCGCTGCAGGCGCTCGACGCGAAGCTCGCCCCGCAATCTGATCACCTGCGCCTCACGCTCGCGCGCACGCTAGTGCGGCGCAGGCGCTGGCTGCTTGGCACAGCGCTCTCGCTGCTTGGCTGGCCACTGCAGGTGCTCGCGCTGCTGCTCGCGCCGCTCGCCGTCGTCCAGCCCACGCTTGCAGCAGGGCTGCTCGTGCTGATGCTCGCGGGGCAGCGCATACTCGGCGAGCGCGCCGGCGGGCGCGAGCGCCTTGCAGTCCTCGCGATCGTCTTCGGCGTCGCCGGCGCGGCAGCGGCGGCACCCGCGCTGCACCACACGCACGGGGCCAAGCTCGGGCCTGGGCTCGGGCTCGCGCTCTTCCTGCTCGGGCTCGCGAGCCTTGCGCCCTACATGCTGCGCGCACTGGGGCGTCCGCATCCCTCGGCGACGATCCTTGGCGCGGGGCTCGCCTTCGGCTTCAGTGGCGTGACCACGAAGCTCGCCTCAGACGCGCTGTCTGGCGGACAGGTCGGCCTCGCGCTGATCTGGGCGCTGGCGACGGCTGGGGCCTCTGCGCTCGCGGCGCTCAGCGAGATGAGCGCCCTGCAGGAGCGACCGGCGATCCAGGTCGCCCCCGTCGTGTTCGTGACTCAGACCGTCGTGCCGCTCGTGCTCGCACCGCTCGTGCTGGGCGAACGGTTCACGAGCGGACCGCTCGACGGCGCGCCGCTCGCGCTTGCGCTCGCGTTGCTGATCGCGGGCGCCGCGGTGCTCGCACGCTCGCCGCTGCTGCTTGCGCTGATGGAGGGCGAACGCACGAGCGCGCCCAGCGACTCAATGCCGAGGCGCTTGCGCTCGAGCTCCTCGACGATCCGATCGAGCCCAAGCACCGAGGCGCCGCTACCGTCGGCGCTAACGACGAGCACGTCGCCCGCCCGCACCGAGGCCTGAGGCCAGGAGCCTTTCGCGGAGATCCGGATCGCGCCGCTGACTGGCTTCGCACCAGAGCTGCGCGCGAGCAGCAGCTGCCCTACCGTCAGCCCGTTACGTGGCTGCAGGAAGTAGTAGTGGCGATCGAGGCCAAGCGCCTGCGCCTGGTCGCTCAGCAGGTCTGGGGTGTGGATCCAGTGCAGGAGCGCCTTCGAAGCGGTCACCTGCGGCACGACCTGGTCGCCGAGCGTGTGCATCCTCGCGACGAGCCTGCGCCCGAGCGTCTGGCCGTCGTCGGCGAACGAGACGTGAATGCCACGTGCGGAGAGCGCGCTTGCGACTGGCGTCATGTCCCGCAGCGGCGTGCGCACGATCACGCCGACGTCCTGCCTGCTCGTGCGTACCTGCGTAAGCGGCTGCACTTTCAGGATCACGCTTGCGACAGCACGGACCTCGTCGGTCGAGAGGATCCAGACGCCAACGGCGAGCAGTAGCACGAGCTGCGTGAGCGCGGTGACGGCCGCCATGCGCCAGAACGGGATCGTGCGTACGCGCCGAGGCGGATCGAGCACGATGTCCGCGGCCGCGCTTTCGCCTGTGTGTGCCGTGGACGCGACCGCGCGGGCGCCCTCGTCAGCCTCGGCCAGGGCCTGCTCCGCGAAGGCGTCGCGTACGTGCGCGACGAGCTCGTCGGTGCCGTTCGCGAGGCGCAGCAGGTTGAGGTCTGCCATCGCGCGCGTATTCAGGCGCGCGTGCCCGACGGGCAGCCCATATGAGACCACCGGCGTGCCAGTCGCGCGCGCCTCGAGGCAGGTGACGCCGCCGGTCGCGTGCACGAGCACGTCAGCGGCGGCGAGCAGATCAGGCATGCGATCGGTGAAGCCGTAGACGGCGATGCGCGGCTCGCCCGCGAAGCTAGCGGACAGACGCGCACGCAACTGCTCGTTGCGCCCGGCGAGGCAGACGATGCTATGGACGTCGGGGATCTCGCACAGCGAGCGCACCGCGCCCTCGATGTCGCCGACCCCCCAGCCGCCGCCTGAGACAACGACCATCCTGCCGTCCTCTGGAAGGCCGAGGGCGCGCCTCGCCTCGAGCGGGCAGCGGGGCTCGAGGAACTCGGCCGAGATCAGCGGCTTGACGAGCTGGGCGCTGCCCTCGCCGGCGATCCGCTCAACCGCGGCGATCGACTCGCCGTACATGACGATGTGCATGTCGATGCCCGCCTGCGCCCAGAAGAAGAGGCCCGTGAGATCGGTGATCGTCGCGACCGCGGGGCAGTCGATTTCGCCCCTGCGCCGCAACCAGGAGAGCACGACCGTCACCGCCGGGTGAGTGGAGACGACGACGTCGGGGTGGTGTGCGTGAATGTGGCGTCGCAGCGGCCGCGCGCCGCAGGTGCAGAGCAGCTTGCGGGCAAGCCAGCGAATCGGCAGCACGTGCTCCAGCAGCCAGTAGACGACGGTGTAGGTCCAGGGCGCGACATGCAGCTGGATGCGGTAGCCCTCCTGGACGACGGGACGCAGGAGCGGCCCCATCGCGGCGAGGCCGTCGACGATGATCGCCTCCGCTTGCGGATCGGAGCGCTCGATCTGCTGCTTGAGGGCGCGCGCCGCCGCAGCATGGCCCTCACCCACATCCGCGGAGAGGATCAGGATCTTGCGAGGCGTCTCAGACGGCCTTGGCTGTGTGCGGCTGCGCAGTCGCATTCGGGTGGGACCGCCCTCCGCTCGATCGACGGATTCGCCATCCCAAGACCCTGCAGGACGGCCGCTGCGGCGCGCAAAGCGTACTGGACCGCCACAATGGCGCGGTGCAGGTCACGGTCCCGACCGCCCACCCACTGCGGGCACGCCCGCCCGCTGCAGCGGGGCCAGACGCGACAGCCGAGTCCTCGCCGGCGCTGCGCGTGCTTGGCGCGCTCTGCCTGATCGCGATCGTTGCGACCTCGTTCCTGCTCGCGGCAAGCGCCTCCGCAGGACCATCGGACTTCGTGCGCGTCCATGGCGGCGGCTGGCCTGGGTGGATTGCGGGGCCCTATCAGGGACTTGGCCTGCGCCTCACTCCCGCGAGCTTTGACGTCTTCACGCTCGTGCTGCTTGGCTGCTATCTCGGCCTGCTCGCGAGCGCGAAGATGCTGCCGGCGCGCGTGCTTGGAGCCGCGATCGCACTCGCCTACCTCGCGCTGATGCTCGGTCCGCCGCTGCTCTCCCAGGACGTATATGGGTATCTCTCGTTCGCGCGACTTGGAGCCCTGCACGGCCTCGACCCCTACACCCACGTCGCCGCCGAAGCGCCGGCGGACCCGAGCTTTCCATACATCGGCTGGCCCTTTCAGCACACGCCTTATGGCCCGCTGTTCACGCTTGGCAGCTATGCCATCGCACAGCTTGGGCTCGCAGGCGGGCTATGGGCGTTCAAGGCGATCGCAGTCCTCACAAGTCTTGGCGCGGTTGCGCTCGTCGCGCTCGCGGCCAAACGCGAGGGCAATTCAGGACGGCTCGCGGCGGTGTTCGTCGGCCTCAACCCTGTGATGCTCGAGTTCGCTGTCGGTGGCGCCCACAACGACACGATCACGCTGCTGCTCGTCGCCGCCGCGCTCGCGATTGGCGCAGGAGCGCTGGGCGGGCGCCGAAGAGCGCAGTCGCTGGAGGCGCAGTTGCTGGATGCACAACCGCTGGATGCGCACCCTCAGGAGGCGGAGGGATCACAACGGCCAAGGCGTCTACGCCAGGCCGTGCTGCCACTTGCGCTCGCCGCGGGCTTCAAGATCACCGCGGGGCTGCTGATCCCGTTCCTCGTGCTCGCGCCGCGCGCGGCGAAGGAGCGCCTGCGCGTGCTTGGCAACGCCGCTGGTGGCCTGATCGCGGTGCTGATCGTCGGCGCGATCGGCTTTGGCGCAGGCATGACGGGCTTCATCGCGCCGCTCGCCGAACAGCAGCAACAGGTCGCCCCGCACAGCATCCCGGCGGAGATCGGGCGCCTCGTCGGCCTCTCCAATACGCCCACGTGGTGGCGCTGGCTATTCCTCGCCGGCTTCGTCGTCGTCGTCATCATTGCGCTCTGGCGCACGGCGAAGGGGGCCGACTGGCGCGTCGCCGCAGGCTGGAGCACGGTTGCGCTCGTCGTTTCGACCGCGTGGCTGCTGCCCTGGTACGCGATCTGGGCACTGCCGCTCGCCGCGGTGACCCGCGACCGCCGCCTACGCATCGGCGTGCTCGTCTTCTGCCTCTACGCGCTCGCGATGCGGCTACCGCTAACCGAACCGCTGCTCGGCGGGCACTGAACCGAGGCTCGACCCCGACTGCTCAGGTCCCCCCTGCCCTGGGCCCATCGGCTCAGGCCCTCGTTGCCCACTGGCAGGCGGCAGCGAGACCGCATCCATTTCACCCGTCTCGAAGTCCCTGATCACGTCCTGCTCGATTTCCGCAGCACTCGCGTCTGGACGCAGCCCCCGCAGGCGCGCGGTCGCCAGACGCCTGAACTTCAGGATCTCGAGGACGTAGACGAGGTAGACGCTTGCCGCCGCGACGACGAGGCCGATCGCGACCATCACGAGCAGCCAGCCGGTGTGGAAGTCACCTTTGTGGTTGCTGTAGGGCACGAAGCGCAGTGCAAGCGCGAGCCCCGCGAGCATCATCGTCCAAGCGTAGAGGTAGGCGATCGTGCGTCTGCTGGAGAAGCCGATGCGGGCCATGCGGTGGTGAAAGTGCTCGCTGTCAGGCGCATAGATCGGACGCCGGTACTTCAGGCGCTTGAGCACGACGAACGTCGTGTCAAGGAATGGCACTGCGAGCAGGATCAGCGGCAGCACGAAGGAGACGACGGCAGCCGTCTTGATCGTGCCCTGGATCATCACGCAGCCCATCAGCAGCCCAAGCAGGTTCGAGCCGCAGTCGCCCATGAAGCTCGAGGCAGGCGGGAAGTTGTGGACGAGGAAGCCAAGCGCAGCGCCTGCCGTCAAGGCAGCGAGCACTCCTGGGGCGCGGCGTTCGAGGTCGAAGGCGATCACCGCGAAGGCGGCGGCGACAATCGTGCAGACGCCCGCCGCGAGACCATCGATGCCGTCGGAGAAGTTGACGACGTTCATCAGGCCAACGAGCCCGATCACCGTGATCGGACCCCCAGCGTCGCCGAAGTCGATGCGCCCAAGGAAGGGAATCGTCGCGTAGTGGACGACGACCCCAAAGCGAGCGACGATCACCGCCGCGCCCACCTGGCCGAAGAGCTTCACCGCGGGCGGCAGGTCGAAGCGGTCGTCGAGCGCTCCAACCACCGTGATCAGCCCAGCTGCGACCAGCACGCCATCCCAGACGTGCACCTGTCCGCCGCTGTTGGAGGGCAGCCAGAGAAGACCAGCGACGAGCGCGCCGGCGAAGATCGCAAGGCCACCAAGCAGCGGCGTCGCACGCGAGGAGAGGCCGCGCTCACGGGGCCTGTCGATCGCGCCCACCGCCTTGGCGATGCGCATCGTGACTGGCGTCAGCAGCGCGGCGACCGCTGCAGCCGTCAGGAAGGCATAGAGCGCTTCGAGCTCAGTCGGGTGGCGCATCGGCTGCCGAAAGCATCGCAGAGGCGTCGCTGGTACGACGCGCCGGCCGCACCGCCAAAGACGTCACAGGGGCGTCGGCGCGACGCGCCGGACACTGCCAAAAAGCGTCGCAGAGGCAGTCGTCACCGCTACGACGCGCCCGCGGCACCGCCTACGCCGCTACGGGACTCGCGAGCTCCTCGTAGAGCGGATAGCGCTCGACGATCGCCTCGACCCGCTCGCTCAGCTCACCCTGGCTCGCGCTGAAGTCATCGCTCACAAGCGCCTCAGCGAGGATCTGACCAACCTCCACAAAGTCCTCGCGCTGCAGACCGCGCGTCGCAAGCGCTGGCGTGCCTATGCGCAACCCCGATGCCTCCATCGGCGGACGGGGATCGAATGGCACGGCGTTGCGGTTCACGGTGATATCGATCTCATGCAGCCGGTCCTCGGCCTGCTTGCCAGTCAGCTCGGGGCGCAAATCCTGCAGGTCCACGAGCAGCAGATGCACATCTGTCCCGCCCGTCAGCACCTTGATCGCGCCGCCGCTTGCCTCGCCCTGCAGCTGCTCGGCGAGCACCTGGGCGCCGGCGATCGTGCGCCGCTGACGCTCACGGAAGGTCTCGCTCGCGGCGATGCGCAGCGCGACCGCCTTCGCGGCGATCACATGCTCGAGCGGGCCACCCTGCTGTCCAGGGAAGACCGCGGAGTCGATCTTCTTCGCATGCTCCTGCTTGCAGAGGATCATCCCCGCCCTTGGGCCGCCGATCGTCTTGTGCGTGGTCGTCGTCACCACGTCGGCATAGGGGACTGGATTGGGGTGCAGGCCGGCCGCCACAAGCCCGGCGAAATGGGACATGTCGACCATCAGCAGCGCCCCCACCTCGTCGGCGATCTCCCTGAAGCGCGGGAAGTCGAGCCGGCGGGAGTAGGCAGACCAGCCTGCGAGCAACAGCTTCGGCCGGCGCTCTCTTGCGATACGCGCGACCTCGTCCATGTCGATCAGGCTCGACTCGCGGTCGACCTCGTAGGCGGCGATGTCGTAGAGCTTGCCTGAGACGTTGATCTTCATGCCATGGCTGAGGTGGCCACCATGCGCAAGCGAGAGCCCCATGATCGTCTCGCCCGGCTCGAGCAGCGCGTGGTAGACGGCAGTGTTCGCTTGGGCGCCGGAGTGCGGCTGGACATTCGCGTGCTCCGCGCCGAACAGTGCCTTCGCTCTATCGATCGCAAGCTGCTCAGTGACGTCGACCCACTCGCAGCCGCCGTAGTAGCGGCGGCCAGGGTAACCCTCTGCGTACTTGTTGGTGAGCACCGAGCCCTGGCATTCGAGCACTGCGCGCGGCACGAAGTTCTCGGAGGCGATCATCTCCAGCGTCTGCTGCTGACGGCGCAGCTCACCGCCGAGGGCGTCCGCGACCTCGGGGTCGACCTCTTGCAGAGGCCTGTTGAAGTGATCGTTCGGTAGTTCCGACAGAACGCTCACGAGGCTAGCAGCGCGGGGGGATGGGAGGCATCGAGGCCGAGCATCGACGGCCGGCCTTCAAGCGCGAAGCGAAGCCAGTGCGCGCGCGATCGACTCGCGCGAGCACGCGCCCTCGCGCACAACCCGCCAGGCGCCCTCGCGCTCAAAGCACGTGAGATCGAGCACCGTCGAAGCGATGCCTGGCAACACACCGCCGTCGAGCACGAGATCGGCGCCCTGCCGGATCGAGGGCGGCACGTCCGCGAGAGCTAACGCCGGCGGCTCGCCAGCAAGGTTCGCGCTCGATTGCATCAGCGGAGCCTCGACAGCGGCGAGCGCGGCAAGGTGCGCAGGCCAACCAGGCACGCGCAGGCCAAGCGGCAGACCGACCACGCTTTCAACCGGGGACTGACCGTACGCACCTTCCCCTGCCGGAGCCTCTTCCCCTGCCTGAGTCCCCTTTCCCGCCGGATCGCAAGCGAGCGGAAAGCGCCGCTCGGGGTTCGGGAGCAGCAGCGTCAACGCTCCAGGCAGAAGCGCTTCGGCGGCGCTGCGCGTGCGCGAGCCAAGGCGCTCCAGCTCCGATCGCGCCGCCTGCAGCGAGCCGAAGAGCAGCGCCGAGGGCTTGCGCGCGGGACGGCCCTTGAGCGCATAGAGCTTCGCGATCGCAGCCTCGGAGCCTGGGTCGCAGGCGAGGCCGTAGACGGTGTCGGCGGGAAAGAGGGCGACGCCATCGGCGGCGATGCACTCCTGCAGAGCACGCACCGCATGCGCGTCGATCGGCGTCTCAGACGGCGAATCCACCTCTGCGCCGGCTCGTTCGCTCAACGCGAGGCCCTCACGACACGCTCGATGCCGGCGAGGTCGCACGTCACGCTCGCCTGCGGGAATCCCGTCTCCCTCGCGATCGCCGCGACCGCCTCAGCCTGGCCGGCGCCGACCTCGAGCGCGAGGCTGCGCAGCCGAGAACGCGTCGCCGCCTGGGCGAGTAGCGGGCGGATCGCAGCGAGACCATCCTCCCCCGCGGCTAGGGCGAGCCTCGGCTCGTGGCGTGCGATCTCGGGCTGCAGCAGGGCAAGCTCAGCGAGGCTCACGTAGGGCGGGTTGGCGAGCAGCGTGTCGAAGCGATCTGGCACACCTTCCAGCAGATCGGCCTGCAGCCAGCTCACGGGAAGGCCGAGGCGCTCGCCGTTGGCGCGCGCGACCGCGAGCGCATCGGGGCTGATGTCGCCGCCCCAGACCTCGAGGTCGGGACGCTCCTCGGCGAGCGCGAGCGCAACGGCGCCGCTGCCCGTGCAGAGGTCGAGCACGCAGGCTCCCTGGGGCAGCTCGAGGCCTGCTTCCACGAGCAGCTCCGTCTCCGGCCGCGGGATCAGCACGCGCTGGTCGACGTGCAGCTCGATCTGCCTGAAGCCCTTCACGCCGGTGATGTAGGCGACCGGCTCGCGCAGCACCGAGCGACGGCGCACCGCGTCTCTGTAGGCGGGCACCGCCAGCCCTGAGACTTCGAGGTCAGGGTCGACGATCAGGCGCTCGCGCCTGACGCCGAGGACGTGAGCGAGCAGCACTTCGGCGTCGAGCCGCGGCGTCTCGCAGCCCGCCGCGCCGATCGCGGTGATCGCGCCCTGCAGCGCGTCGCGAACCGGCGTGCCCGAACGCAACCCGGGTGTTCCGCTCACGCGGCAGCCTGCGCCTGCAGCAGGCGGCTGCGCTCGTCGGCCTGCAGCGTGGCGGTGAACTCGTCGAGCTCGCCGGCGAGCACCTCGTCGAGGTTGTAGGTCGTGAGCTTCACGCGATGGTCGGTGACACGCCGCTCGCCGTAGTTGTAGGTCCTGATCTTCTCCGCCCTGTCGCCGGTGCCGACCTGCGAGCGGCGGTCGGCGGCGAGCGCCGCCTGCTGCTCGGCGAGTGCGCGCTCGTAGAGCCGCGCGCGCAGCACGCGCATCGCCTTCTCACGGTTCTGCAGCTGGGACTTCTCGTCCTGCATCGAGACGACGATCCCTGAGGGCTTGTGCGTGATGCGCACCGCGGAGTCGGTTGTGTTGACCGACTGGCCGCCTGGCCCAGAGGAGCGGTAGACGTCGATCTGGAGGTCGTTTTGGTCGACCTCGACGTCGACCTCCTCGGCCTCGGGCAGCACCGCGACTGTCGCCGTCGAGGTGTGGATCCTGCCCTGGGACTCAGTGGCAGGGACGCGCTGCACACGGTGCGTGCCGCCCTCGAACTTGAAGATCGAATAGACGCCATCGCCGTTGATCGCAAACGTGTACTTGCCCTCTCCCAGCTCGAGCTGCTCGACCTGGAGGCCGCGCCGCTCCGCGTAGCGCACGAGCATGCGGTAGAGGTCGCCCGCCCAGAGCCCCGCCTCGTCGCCGCCGGCGCCCGCCTGGATCTCGACGATCACGTTCTTCTCGTCGTTGGGGTCGCGCTGGACCATTGCAAGCCTGATCTGCTCCTCGAGCGTCTCGATCCGCTCACGCGCCTCCTGCAGGATGCTGCGCATCTCTGCGTCCTCGCCAGCCTCCGCGATGATCTCCTGGGCGCCGTCGGCGTCGTCGCGCGCGAGCCGCCACTGGCCGGCGAGCTGGGCCGCCTCGCGCAGCTGCCTGTACTGCTTCGCGGCCTCGGCGTAGCGCTCCCTGTCGGCGATCACGCCAGGATCGCTGAGCTGTGCCTCGAGGTCGGCATCGCGCGCCTCGATCTGGGTGACGAGCTCGTCGATCATCGTCTCAGCTTACGGCTCCATCCCGTATGGCATGCCTTCGTAACCAGGACAGCGGTCTTGGACCGAGGACAGTGGCTCCTGACCGGCACGCTGGCGACAGCCGCGCCAGCGTGGAGCTATTGCTGCGGCGCAGCCTCAGGCGCGGCGCTCGGCGCCGTCGCCTGGGTGCCCGCGCCTGCACGGGCGCTGTGCAGCCGGCCCTTTGCGACACGGCGCTGGAAGCGCTCTACGCGGCCACCGGTGTCAATCAGCTTCTGACGTCCGGTGTAGAAGGGATGGCAGTTCGAGCAGACCTCGACGTGCAGCTTTGGCGTGGTCGCACGCGTGATGAACTCGTTGCCGCAGGTGCAGCTGACGTGGGCTTCGACGTAGTCTGGGTGGATCGCAGTCTTCATTGCCATTCATTCTAGCGAGAGGCTCAGCCCGCGGTCTGCAAGCGGCATCAGCCAGTCTGCGTGACTGCCGCTGACTGCTTGCACGGTTCGGTTTCCCGTTCGGCCCAGTGGATCGGATGCCCTTCAGCATCCAGCCAGCGGTAGCGCACCCGCACCTTGTAGAGCGCCGGCCCTGCGAGATTCGTGACTTCGTCGAAGTCCTTCAGGATCGCGACATGCGGGCCTGACACGCGCCAGGAGCCAAGACCTGGAGCACCCGTGCCCAGGGGCCTGTGGAAGGCGGGCTGGCCAGGCTGGTGTTCGAGGATTTCGAAACGCATCTCGAGCTCGTAGGTTCCAGGCAGCGAGGTCATCTGTGCTGCAAACATCGCCGTCCCGCCCGTCTGCGCGGTGGAGGCGGCGACGCAGCTTTCGAGCATCGCCGCGGTGTGCTTGTGCGCGAGCGGGTCGTTGTGCGGCGGAGTGGTGACACCGCTGCCGGACTGGGCGCGAGCCGGTCTGATCGCCGTCGCGGCAGCGGGCAGCGTCGCCGCGCAGAGCCCAAGCATGAGCGCCGCAGCCGTCAGGCGGATAGCCATAAGCCTCGCAAATTGCATCGCCCTCACCTAACACGCGAAGACGGCGGCATGTTGCGCCGCCCAAAGCCGATCAGGTTATTTGGTAAAGGGGACCGTCGCCACCCTCTGGGGTGGTGAGACGTCCGCCCTTCGCCGTGATCGCTCCGCACTGCACGCAGTTGGTGTAGTTGACGATCACCTCGACGTTGCCGTGCTCTGGAGCGTCCTCGGGGATCTCGTAGACGCCCGCAGGGCACATCCAGCGCCAGGTTTCGGCGACCTCGCGCGGCACGGTGCGCTTCACCCTGATGTGGTTGGGCGCGTCGTCGCGCGTCGCGTTGCCCGTGATGAACACGGAGGAGAGCTTGTCGAAGGTGTACTTGCCGTCTGGCTTCGGGTAGACGTCCTTGGTCTTGCCGATGAACATCGGCTTGGAGTCGTTGCGATGCCAATGCTCGCGCCCAGGCAGCTTGCCCTTCGTGATCTGCTGGATGCCGCTGAGCGGCGCGCCAAGCAGGAAGCCCTTCTGCAGCGGCTGGCGCGCGTTGCGGACCTCCCAGAGCTCTTTGCCGACGGAGGACTGCTCGATCGCCTGCTCGTAGGCAGAGAGGTCGTGGCTGCCACGGCGCAGGGCCGCGTGGATCGACTCGGCGGCGATCATGCCCGCCTTGATGCAGTGGTGCACCCCCTTCAGGGCCATCGTGTCGACCATGCCGCCTGCATCGCCAACGAGCAACGCGCCAGGCATCGTGAGCTTCGGCATCGACCAGTAGCCGCCGCCTGGCAGCGCCTTCGCGCCCCACGCGACGCGTTCGCCGCCCTCGAGGATCTTGCGCACGAACGGGTGCGTCTTGAAGGTCTGCAGCAGATCGTGTGGAGAGGTCGTCGCGTCGGCGTACTCGAGCTCGACGACGAAGCCGATCGAGACGAGATCCTCGCCCTTCGCGTTCTTCATCGGATAGATCCAGGTGCCTGCGACGTGACCGTACTTCGGGTTGAGCTTCATCGGCCAGGGACCCATCGTGTGGATCAGGCGGTCGAGCGGCTTCGGAACCTTCCAGACCTCCTTCACCCCGAGCTCCCAGACCTGGGGCTCGCGGTTCTTGGCGAGGTCGAACTCCTTGATCGCCGCGCCTGTGAGGTGACCCCAGCAGCCCTCGGCGAGGACCGTCGCCTCGGCCTTGATGTCGGTGCCAGGCTCGAAGTTGCCAAGCGGCTCGCCATCCTTGCCGCGACCCTTGTCGCCAGAGCGCACACCGACGACGACGCCGTCCTCGACGACGAGCTGCGTCGCCGCCGTCTCGGTCAACACGTAGACGCCCGCCTCTTCGGCCTGCTGCTGCTGGAAGCGCGCAAGCGCAGAGACGGAGATCACCTCGTTGCCGTGGTTCTTGAACGACGGTGGCGTCGGCACGCGCAGCGCGATTTTGGAGGTGGGAGTCGCATAGACCGCCTCCTTGGTCACTTCGCCGAAGGCAAAGCCCTGCTCACGCCACTGCTCACGGGTCATGTCCGGGAAGAGCTCCTGTAGCGGCCCTGGGCGCACGACCGCGCCGGAGAGGTTGTGCCCGCCACAGACCTTCGCCTTCTCTACGACCGCGACGGGGACTTCGCCAAGCCGCTCCAGCGTCTCTGGATCGTCGCCAAGGAGCTGCAGCAGGCGGTTCGCACAGGCGAGGCCGGCGGTTCCGCCGCCGACGATCGCAACGCCGACGTCAATGCGCTCGTCCTCGCCGTCGAGCCCACGCTTGATGAACTCCTTGCGGCTGTCGACCGGCGGCGGGTAGGCCGCCGGGGCAACTGCGCCGTTGTGCGAGCCGTTGTGGCTCATGCGCTCTTCTTCGCCTTGATCGCCTCCGTCAGCTTCGGCAGGATCTTGTTGAGATCGCCGACGATGCCGAGGTCGGAGAATTCGAAGATCGGCGCGTTTGAGTCCTTGTTGATCGCGACGATGTTCTCTGATGACTGCATGCCGACCTTGTGCTGGATCGCGCCGGAGATGCCCGCGGCGAGATACAGCTTCGGCGAGACGGTCTTGCCCGTCTGGCCGATCTGGGCGGCGTAGGGGTACCAGCCGGCATCGACGACGGCGCGCGTCGCCGCGACGGCCGCGTTGTTGCCGAAGGCGCCTGCGAGCTCTTCGCAGAGCTGGAAGCCCTCGGGCTTGCCAAGACCGCGACCGCCTGCGACGAGGATGTCGGCGCCCTCGATGTCGACGTCGGCGCCACGCTGTTCGCCGCGCGTCACCATCGTCGCCTGCTGGGCCTGCGCGCTGAGCTCGAAGCTCAGCTGCTCGACGGCTGCGGGGTGGGTGGGATCCGGATCTGACTCTTTGATCTCGAACGCGTTGAGGCGGCCGATGATGATCCCGACCTGCGAGCGGAAGGAGATTTCGGAGATCGCCGAGTCGCCGAGGATCGGCCGTTCGGCGACGAGCTTGCCGTCCTTCACCTGCACGCCTGTGACCTCCATCGCGACGCCGGCGCCAAGTCGCGCGGCGAGGCCGGCGCCGATCTCGAAGCCGAGCAGGCCGCCGCCGAACAGCGCGTAGGAGTAGCCACCGTCGGAGATCGCCTTGCCCATCGCGTCGACGACCGGCTGGGCGAGCCCTTCAGGGCCCTCGGCGATGAGCACCTTGCTCGCGCCGTACTTGCCAAGCGAGGCGGCGAGATCCTGCGGAACGTCTTTGCCGACGAGGATCGCGTGCGCCTCGCCGCCGAGCTCGGCGGCGAGCTTCGCGCCCTCGCTCACGGCGCCAAGCGAGTTCTTGTTGATCGCGCCTTCGTAGTGGAGCGCGTAGACGAGGATGTTGGCCATCGTTCTCAGTCTTTCCTTTCGCTAATCAGAGGAGCTTGCGCTCGTCGAGCCATGCGACGATCTGCTCGACCGTCTCGGCGGTGTCCTCGTCCTCGATGATCTTGCCCGCGGACTTCTGCGGCGGAGCCTTCACAGCGGTCCACTGCGCAGCTGAGTAATCGCCTCCGACCTTGCTTGCGTCGATCTCGACGTCGCCTGTCGCGACGGTGTCGAGCGGCTTCTTCTTCGCGCCCATGATCGCCTTCAGCGAGGGGTAGCGCGGCTCGTTGATAGC
Organism: Solirubrobacteraceae bacterium; assembly: GCA_036490555.1. Taxonomy (GTDB): domain Bacteria; phylum Actinomycetota; class Thermoleophilia; order Solirubrobacterales; family Solirubrobacteraceae; genus Palsa-744. Next base: position 121,903 of record DASXDO010000011.1, read on the forward strand.
GTCGCCCACGGAGATCACGGCGGGCGCCTTGATCTCAACGGTGTCGTAGCCGTACTCGGCCTGACGCTCGCAGCGAAGGGTGTCGTTCGCGACGTCCATCTTGATCACCTGCGTCAGCGAAGGCATGCCAAGGTGCTCGGCGACGACCGCGCCGATCGTGTAGCACTCGCCGTCGTCGGACTGCTGGCCGAGCAGCACGAGATCGGGGCTCTCGCGCTTCAGGGTCTGGGCGAGCGCGTAGCCGGTCGCGGCCACGTCGGAGCCCGCAAGCGCGGCGTCGGTGAGGTGCACCGAGCGGTCGGCGCCAAGCGAGACGGCCTTGTGCAGTGCGCGTACCGCGCTCTCGGGGCCCATCGTCACGGCGACGATCTCCTCGACTGGCACACTGCCGCCCTCGCGGATCTGCATCGCAGCCTCGATCGCGTGCGTGTCATAGGGGTTCAGGTTCTTCTCTCCGCTGCGGTCCATGCGCCCCGTCGCGCTGTCGATGCGCTTTTCGACGGCGGCGTCGGGGACCTCCTTGACCAGGACGCATATCTTCATCTCGGTAAACGACTCCTTCGGGTCTGGGTCTCTCGAATGCTACCGGTTCAGGCGGTTGACTGACGAGTCAATCAGGGGCGGCTCTAGACGCTGCCCCTGTCGCGAACTTGGCCGCGGATGAACTCGACGATCGCGTTGGTTGGCGCACCGGGCGTGAAGACCTCGGCCACGCCGAGGCGCTTCAGCTCGGGGATGTCCTCCGAGGGAATCGTGCCGCCGACCGTCACGAGCACGTCGTCGACTCCCTGCTCGGAGAGCAGCGATACGACGCGCGGCACGAGCGTCATGTGAGCGCCTGAGAGGATCGAGAGCCCGACGGCGTCCGCGTCCTCCTGGATCACCGTCTCCACGATCTGCTCGGGAGTCTGGTGCAGCCCCGTGTAGATCACCTCCATGCCGGCGTCCCTCAACGCCCTTGCAATGATCTTCGCCCCCCGGTCGTGACCGTCGAGGCCAGGCTTGGCGACGACGACGCGAATCTTGCTCCTCGGCTGAGCAGTGGCTGTAGTCATGGCCCTAGCCTATTGCCGCGCACGCCTGCGCGTCGTCGAGCGCCCCGCGACGCCCCCGCGCGCAAGCGCGAGGGCGGCCGCACCGGCCGCCGCGGCGCCACCCGCCGTGAGCGCTCCCAGCAGCTTCAGGCGTCGCCCGAGGTGGTCGAGGCGCAGCACCTCCCAACCTTCCTCGCGCGCGATTCGCAGCAACTCCGCATCTGGGTTGACCGCGATCGGGTGCCCAACGCCGCGCAACATCGGCAGGTCTGACTCGGAGTCGGAGTAGGCGTAGGAGGCGGCGAGGTCGATCCCCTCGCGCGCCGCGAGCTCCTGCATCGCGGCGAGCTTGCCCTCGCGGTAGTTGAAGGGGCCTGCCGCCTTGCCTGTGTAGAAGCCGTCGACCACCTCTGAGCGCGAACCGAGGCCACCATCGAAGACGAGCACGTGCGCGAGCAGATCGGCCATCTCCTGGGAAGCGGCGGTCAGGATGTAGACGCGTACTCCCTCGTCCTGGTGAGCCCAGGCCTTCGCGAGCATCTCTGGGTACAAGCGCGGCAGCACGCCCGCGAGGATCCGCGGCGAGAGTCGTTCGAGCTCGCGCACTGCGACGCCGGAGATCATCTCGCCGACGCGGAGGCGGACCGCGTCAGCGCGCGCGTCGGTCGAGCCGAGCAGGCGGAAGCGCAGGTTTTCGTAGAGGTCCTTCGCGAGGCGCTTGCGCGAGATCATGCCCGTCTCGAACGCCGCCTTCGCGAAGAAGATCCCCGACGAGCCCGCCATCAGGGTGCGGTCGAGGTCGAAGAAGGCGGCCGCCGAGCCGCGGCCGGAGCAGCTCGTGGGCTCCGCCGTCATCTCGATCTCGGCGCGCTCCGCGCCGGAGCCGTCGCTGCCCTGCACCCCTGCCGTCAGCCTCCGACCTTCACGATCAGGGCATCGCCCTGGCCGCCGCCGGAGCAGATCGCCGCACAGCCGAGGCCGCCGCCGCGACGGCGCAGCTCGTGCACGAGCGCGCCGATGATGCGGGCGCCGGAGGCGCCGATCGGATGGCCAAGCGCGACCGCGCCGCCGTTCACGTTCACGCGCTCCTCGTCGATGCCGAGCATCCTCACCGAGTTGATCGCGACCGACGCGAACGCCTCGTTGATCTCCCAGAGGTCGATGTCGCCAGGCTGCAGACCCGCCTTCTCCAATGCCTTCTTCGCAGCGGAGGCGGGCGTCGTCGCGAGGTAGGCGAAGTCGTTCGCGCTCTGGGCGTGGGCGACGATCTCGGCGAGCGCCTCCTTGCCGTTTGCCGCAGCCCACTCGTCAGAGGCGAGCACGAGCGCGCCGCCGCCGTCGTTGACGCCTGGCGAGTTGCCTGCAGTGTGCGAGCCCTCCTTGCCGACGAGGCCAGGCAGCTTTGCGAGCGCCTCGAGCGAGCTTTCGCGCCGTGGCGCCTCGTCGACCTCGACGACGGTGTCGCCCTTCCTGCCCTTGACTGTGACGGGCACGATCTCATCCGCAAGGCGGCCCTCGTCGGTCGCCTTGATCGCGAGCTCATGCGAGCGCAGCGCCCAGCGGTCGAGGTCCACTCTCGTGATCTCCAGCTCGTCGCCGATCTCGGTCGCCTCGACGAACATCTGCTTGCCCGAGAAGGGGTTGGTAAGACCGTCGTGGACCATCGCGTCGAGCGCCTTCACATCGCCCATGCGGAAGCCGAAGCGCGCGCCAGGCAGCAGATAGGGAGCGCCGGACATCGACTCCATGCCGCCGCCGACGGCGACGCCGATGTCGCCGGCCCTCACCGCTTGATCGATGATCACGCAGGAGCGCAGGCCTGAGGCGCAGACCTTGTTGATCGTCTCAGAGGAGACCTCCTTCGGGATGCCCGCCTCAATCTGGGCCTGGCGCGAGGGGATCTGACCCTGACCGGCCTGCAGCACCTGGCCCATCACAACATGCTCGACCTGCTCGGGCTCGACCTGGGCGCGCTCGAGGGCAGCCTCGATCGCGATCCCGCCAAGCTTCACGGCAGGCAGCGAGGAGAGGCCGCCGCCCATCTTTCCTACTGGCGTACGCGCGGCGCTGAGGATCACGGTCTTCGGCATCTCGAAAGCTCTCCTGGAGGTCGGTTGCTGCTGGAGGGGGGTGACCCACAGAATGCTATCGAGCCGGATATCGTGCGCCCTCGCGATGCAGGTCTCCTTCACAGCGCAGCCAGTCGAGCAGCTCGACGCCGACACAGTCACCCTTGGCATCCACGCCGAGCAGGGCTCCAAGCCTCGGCTGCCGCCAGGCGCCCCCGCCGAGCTCGCGCAGCTGATCGACTCCGGCGAGGCGCAGGGATCCTTCAAGTCGCTCGCACTCGGACACGCCGGCGGCAAGCGCTGGCTGCTTGTCGGCCTCGGGCCGCTGGCAGAGCTCACGCCTGAGCGGGCACGCGTCGCAGCCGCGCTCGTCCGCGGGCGAGCGCGCGAGCTCGGCACGCGCAAGCTTGGCTGGCTCGTTCCGCAGGTCACAGAGCGCGCACCGGCAACGGACGGCGCAGCAGGCAGGGCCCGCGGCAGCGCGGCGGACTTCGCCGCGGCACTTGTCGAGGGCACGATCCTCGCCGACTACAGCTTCGAGCTGTTCAAGTCCGCCCCGCCCGAGGACAAGCGGGACGATGCCCAAGCCAAGCATCTGAAGAGCCTGCTGATCGCCGGCGAAGGCGACCTCGAGCGGGCCGTCGCCGAGGCGGCGCTCGTCACAGAGGCGGTCAACGGCGCACGCGACCTGCAGAACAGGCCAGGCAACGATCTCACGCCAACCGCACTCGCTGAGCATGCGATCTCGCTCGCGGCCTCCAACTCGCATCTCAGCGTCGAAGTCGAGGGCCGCGAGGGTCTGCGCGGCCGCTCGATGGGCGCATTCGCGGCGGTCGCCCAGGGCAGCGCCCAGGAGCCTGCGCTGATCACGCTGCGTTACGAGCCACCACAGGGCGTAGCGCAGAGCGCGCCAGTGCTTGGGCTCGTCGGCAAGGCCGTCACCTTCGATAGCGGCGGCATCTCGCTGAAGCCAGGGGCGAAGATGTCCGAGATGAAGTTCGACATGTCTGGCGGCGCCGCGGTGCTGCAGGCGACGGCAGCGATCGCGAGGCTCGAGCTGCCGCTGAGGGTGATTGCGGTCGTCGGCGCAACCGAGAACCTGCCAAGCGGCAGCGCCGTGAAGCCTGGGGACATCGTCAAAGCCGCGAACGGCAAGACGATCGAAATCAACAACACCGACGCCGAGGGCAGGCTCGTGCTCGCAGACTGCCTCTGCCACGCGGTCTCGCTTGGGGCAGAGCGGATCGTCGACCTCGCGACGCTGACGGGGGCCGTGCTCGTCGCGCTTGGCTCCACGCATGCGGGCCTCGTCGGCAACGACGACGAGCTTGCCGGGCAGATCGCCGCCGCGGGGCAGCGCAGCGGCGAGATCGTCTGGCGCCTGCCCTTGCACGAGGAGTACGAGGAGCTCGTCAAAGGTGCTTATGCCGACCTCGACAACGCCCCCGAAGGCCGCAAGGCGGGCACGATCGTCGGCGCGACCTTCCTCGCCAACTTCGTCGGGGACACCCCCTGGGCGCACCTCGACATCGCCGGCTCCGCCTGGGACCTTGGCAGGGCCTACGCGAAGAAGCAGGCCTCTGGCTACGGCGTGCGCCTGCTCGTCGAGCTTGCACGCTCGCTGAGCGCGTAGCCAGCAGCCACGCGCCCAGCGAGCATCGCCCTAGCGCTGCTTCTCGTGCTGCTTGCGCTTCGCTTTGCCCTTGTGCTTCTGCTTGCGCTTCGCTTTGCCCTTGTGCTTCTTCTTGGTCGTAGTGGCTTTGCAGCCGGTGACCTTGATCTTCGTGGTTTGCCTGTAGGTCGCGCCGTTTTGGGCGATGAAGCTGGTTGGCATCGTGAGCTTCTTGTCGCAGAGTTTGTTGCCAGGCGCCGCGAGCGCGGAGTCCTTGCCCTCGGGGAGCGTCAGTTCGAAGCTCTGCACAGGCTGATCGGGCACAGTGCTGAAGGTGCTCGAGGTGATGCCTTTGCTGATGAACGTTTCGCCGTGCAGGTCGATCGTGACCCCATAGCCCTGCAGCACGAGCACGAGTTCGGGGAACTTCGCACCGCCATAGGAGACGAAGTACGCAGGCCCTTCCAACGCGACCGGGAGGATCGGCGTGATCGCCTTCGCGTGTCCGACGATCGACGCCGCAGGACAGCCGGCTGGGTTCACTTCGAACTGCGCTTGGGTGCAGGCCTGCTGCAGCGTCGAAAGCCGCGAAGGCAACGCCTTCGGCAGTTCGACCCTCACCTCTTTGATGTTGGCGTCCTTGCCAAGCGCTTCCTTCGGATAGGCGAGGTTCACGTGCAGGCTTGCGCCGTTCTTGCGCGTCGTCTTGCCCGAGGTCGACGCGGCGAACGACGGTTTGAACGCAAGGCTCGCGCAGTTGGTGACCTGGAACGGCGTTGAGATCGTGCTCGTGCCGCCTTCGTTGAGCTGTACCGTGCCGGTGAGCGACATCTTCGAGCAATTCGTCGGGTTGAACTGGAAATCCCCGCGCGTCGTCGTCGCATTCACATGCTGGATTTCCAAGGGGATGCCTTCGATGCTCGTCGGAATCGAGTCCGGCGTACCAGGCGGGTTGGAGGTGATCGTCAGCGCCGAGGTGATCGGGTTCAATTCGATCTTGCCCCTCACGACCACGCAATCGCACGAAGGATGGTTGTCCTTCGTGTTCGCGAGATCGAACGGGCCAGCCTTCGCCGGCACCTCGAACGTCAGACCGAACGGCGCGCAGCCCGCTTCGCCGACCTTGCAGCTGCCATGGCCGTTGTAAGGACCGGTGAGGTAGAACTTCCCGCCGGTGACCGTGAACGGGTCATTGCCGACACCAACGCCGATCGTCGCTTCGCCGATCAGGCTGTTGGAGCCGCACAGCCCTTCATTGGCCTCTGGTTCGGGGCATAGTTCGACGCCCGTCAGCACACCTGAGAGGCCGGGCGGCAGCTTTGCTTCGATCGACTTCAGGCTCTGTTCGCCGTCCCCGCGATTCATCGTCACCGTCAATGGCGAGAACGCTCCCGCCTGGATGTTCGTCGCGCCCGCGTTCACGGTCGGGTTGAACGGCAGCTTCACACCAGGGCATGGGCTGCCATTCGGACCGTGTTCGATCTTGAACGACGATTCCGCGGTCACAGGACCGTTGCCGTCCCAAGGCGTGAAGACCGCCGTCGTCGTGTACGTACCGCAACGCGACGGCGTCGCCAGCGGAGCACGTTCGCCGCCGAAGAAGTGCAGTTCGAGGTTTTCGAACGGCAGGTCGGGCGTGTTCTTGAAGGTTGCGACGATCTGCCCTGTATTCGGGTTCAACGCCACTTCGCCCGCAAGCTTGATCAAGCTCCCCGAATACGGGTCTTCGGCGACTATGTACATTGCGACGAGGCTCCCAAACGGGTTGGCTTCCTGGGCCGCGAGGTACACAGCGCCTTCCAGTTCGTGTTCCAAGAGCGGCGTCTTGATCTTCACCGTGCCAACCTTCGAGCCGTTCGGACAGAAGTTGGTCCCTGGCACGAGCGGGCTCGGGACTTCCGGCGTGAAGGTGTTCCACGCCACGCCAGATTCGTATTCGTTCAGTTCTTCCTTGCCCTTGTAGCCGATCTGATCGCCAGGGCTGCCAAGCGCGCCTTCTGGCAGTGCGCCGGCGTTGGACGTGCACGCTTCAAGGCCGTCGCCGCCAGACGGATTGATCGCGACCCCTGCGGGGAGCGTCACGGTCGTTTCCCGCAGCGCAGACTCGGCCAGACCGCTGGGGTTGAGCGCAGCAGTCTGTGGGACGTGGACATTGACCGCCAATCCCGAGGATGTGCTGGCGTTGCTGCTGTCCGGCGCGACGCTGATTTCCGCCGGGAACTTGAGCTTCGAACAGCCCGTTAGCGAGACGGGCGTGCCCGCAGCGTTGTGCGTGACGGTGCTCTTCTTGACCCAGTTGTCCGGTTCTTCCCACGAATCAGCTTCCATCGTCGAGCGCAACGGGCCATTGCAGCCGGTTGGCATCGTCAGGAAGGCTTTGCCGCTGCCCGTTCCCCTTTCGAAGCGGCCGCTGGGGGTGGCTGTTTCCTGACATCCTGGTTCGTACTTACCGCTCTCGCCTTCCGGCAGCACGGTGCAGGACTGGAGAACTCCGAAGAGTTCCGCCCTGCTACCGATGACGGGGGCCGAGGTCGGCGCTTCCGTCACCGTCACCTGCACAGGGTAATTACCGCCTGCGAGAACACCGTTGTTTATGTACAGCAGAGGCAGGAAGAAATTGGTGCCGAGCTGCAAGGCCACGCCGTGCACGGGCGTCATTGCAAAGAGGGTGTCTTCGAGTTGTGCTTGACGCTGCGCGTTTTCTGACCAGGACAGGTCCAGCCTGCCGACGAACGCTTCGGTCGGACAGTCATTATCCGCAAACTGAAGCTCGAGCAGCTGCCCGGTGCACTTGTGTGAGGGCGCATTGGGGTCGCCGACGAAGCCAGGAGGCAGATCGATCTTGACATTCCGCAAGACACCGTCCGGCAAGCGGATATACGGCGAGTCCGCGTTCGATTCTTGGCGCTTGAAATGCGAATTCAGCGTGAAGATGTCGACGAACTTGTACGGATGCGAGCCCGCCTGCGTGTCAGGCGTGCCATTTTCGTTGAGGAAGCTGATTTCATAGCTTTTGATGCCAAAGCCGACGCCATGCAGCGCGAGCATGCCGCTGCTCTCCCCTGAGCCGTTGACATTGGTCGCGACCAGGCGGAAGTGGTAAAGTTCGCCGGGCGTCAGGCCTGCAAGCTGTGCAGAGACCGTCACCGGACCGCTTCCCGCGCCGATCTCGGCCGGTGTCTGCTCGCAGGGCACGCTGTGGTTGTAGGGGCCGTCGCCAAATTCGTTGGTGAGGCCGTATTCGAATTCACACGAGCCGACGGCGACACCACGCGGATCGACCGTGCCGCTGAGGCTTGCGGCTTCCTCGGTCACGTCCGCCGGCACCCCGACTGTCACAGACGGAGCGTCGCTGCCGAAGACGTCAACCTCGCCGCTTTCGGGGTTGGAGACGTAGATTTCCCCGGTCTTGCCGTTCACGGCAATACCACCCTGCCCCGAAGTCCCCGCAAGCTCGGACGAGCCGAAGCGCGTGACGAGCGTGCCTGCGCTTTTCACTTCCGGGCTGTCGCGGTTCATTGCGCCCGTGTCCCACTCGGCCACGGAGGACTGATCGTCGGCAAAGAGGCTGCCAGTCACGGGGTCAACGGCCACCGCGACGTCGCCTGCTTCGGCGCCATCGACGCTACCGAGCGGGGAGAGCTTCTGCCCGAACTTGGCGGTACACGCGCACGAGGGTTCATAGACTGCGTAGTCATCGCCCCCAGCGGAGACGGCGAAGCTATGGGCCTTGGGTTCGCCGGGGACGCCCCAATCGCCAGCCACCTGGTTCTCGCTTTCCAGCTCTTGGCTCGCGGTAAGATGATTCACGGTCGCGCTGTCAAATTCGTCGATCACCAGCACGTGGCCGGCTGCGAGGTCGACGTGTAACGAGCCGCTCGCGTCGATGCCGATCCCCAGCAGTTCGCCTCCGAGGCCGCCGATCTGACTCAGATAGCTGCCTTCAGGATTGAACTTGTCGATCACACCGTTGCCAGCATCCATCACGTACAGGTCACCGGCCGAGGGATCGAATTCTTCACAGGCCCTGCCGGTGAGCGCTGGGGTGTGCTGCACACAGGCGTTATCGACCGCAATCGCCGCAGGGCTGCCGTACAGCGTGGGGAACGAAAACGAATGCATGAGCGCGTTGGTTCCCAGCGCCGAGAAGTCAGCCGGACCACCACTCGCGTCGAACTTGTACACCGTATCGTCGCCGATCGCAGCTACATACACATCGCCAGTGGCTTCGTCGACGGCGATGCCATCCGGGTTTTCAAAGGAGCCAGAGCCCGTTCCGAATTCCGTTAGCAATGGGTGCGCTTCGCCGGCGAACGCAGAGGACACGCCCACTCCCAACGCCATGATCACAGCGATCGCCAGCGCGAGTGCTGTTGAGATTCTCCTGGAGCGCGTCATCACTTCCTCCTCCTGTTGGCGCGAGTGGACTTCTTGGCCTTCTTCGCCGGCTTCTTCACACACTTGCCTTTCTTCTTGACAAAGCGCTTCTTGCACTTCACGGGCTTTGACTTGGGCTTTGCCTTCGACTTGACCGCGGGCGGCGCGATATTGCCCGCACCGGAGAACGTCTGGCTCGCCGGCGCCCCATAGATCGACGGCTGTGGCGCTACCGCCGCGCGGCAGGCGTCGGCGGTCGTGCACGGCGGCGATGAGGGCGGTTCAGCGAAGCCTCCATCGACGCGCGCGTCGTAGGTGACGAGCATTCCTTCCTGGTTGTCCTGCGAAACGAGCTGCTGGTCGGACCTGAAGAACACGTCATCGCCGCTTTCGCTCACGTCCTCGAGCGCCGATTCGAAGGAGCTCGTGCCGCTCGAGATCAGATGCGCGCCGCCCTCGTACTCGTAGACATCGAGCTGTCCGTTCGTATCGGAGGGGACGAGCGCTTCTGCTGTTTCGAAGAACACCTGGCCAGCATCCGTGAGCACGTGCCGGGTGGGAAAGAGTCCGAAGCCTTCTCCGTAGGCTTCTCCCCTGCGCGCCACACCGCCTCCTGGAATCGGAGGTTCGCCTGTGGGGTTGCACGAAACGCAGGCGAGCGTGGGTGGGCTGGAACCCGATCCGGCGCTGTACAGGAAGAGCTCTCGGCACCCAAGGGTTTCACCGCAGCCGTTGCCACTCGCCAGCTTGTTGTTGTAGCCGGTCAGGCTCTTTTCCGATTCGAACGCGAGCCATTCGCCGTCGGGCGAAGCCTGGTCGATGCCGAACCGACTGTATTCGGCGCTGGTGGCGATGAACGTCGTCTTTTCGCCATTGGTCAGATACAGGTTCTGCTTTCCGGCTTGCGCGCCTTCGACGACGGCTTTGCCTTCGCTGTCGGTGAATTCCCTCGTGTTCGACGCGAGCACACCCTCGGCGACGAAGTAGACGTCAGAGCTGTCATCGCTACCAAGCGGCGTGACGCGCAGCACGTCGGCGTGTTCGCCTGCCGGAGCAACGGTTAGGTCGCTCAATTCGCATTTGCTCGCGCCCTCAGGCAGCGCGCATTCATATAGGTCGGGCTCGCCCGCTTCGGCGGTCGAGTCGGCCGTGAGCTTGCTTTCGTCGAGGAAGAAGACCTTCGAGCCATCAGCGGTGGCGGCCTTGAAGGCGCCGCCGCCACTCGCGCCCGACCCACCCTGGTTTTCGTCGACCTGAACGGTACGCTCCCCGTCGATGCGGTCATAGAGGGCGCCGCCGTAGGTGAAGAGGACGTGTGAGCCTTCGCTGGAGACCACGCTTTCGTGTTCGGCCGTGCCCGCTGTTGCCGCAAGCGTTCCGGTGACCGCTGTGCCATCCGGCAACACGCTCACCAAGCGCAGCGTGCCTTCATCCCATTCGTAGAGGTTTTCGACGCCATAGACTGCGCCTTCGGCCAAGGGAGAGGTCTCGGAGAAGATCACATGGCTGAGATCTGCGGAGGCAACCTGGAAGTGCGTGTCGGCCGGCGTCACGCCTGACGGTGTGATGTTCACCAGCTGGTAGGCGCCGGTCGCATTGTCGCGCACCAGCAGATTTTCGTAGCCCACCGGTTCACCACCTACCACCTGCGTACCTTCGGGGTTGCAGGATTCCGGGTCTTCTTTGTTGTTATTGGACGCGGAAGCGCGTGACCCGCCGCCGGCCTGTATCAAGTCCCTGGTGTCCTGTTCGGAGTAGGCGTACACGAATTGGTAGCCTGCGCAACCCACCCCGTCGTAGGATTCAGGCGGCATGATGTCTTCAGCCGTCCAGCCGCCTGCGCCACGGCTTGCCACGTAGGCTTCGCCGGCCGTGGGCGCACCCGGTCGCGGTTCCCGAATGGTGAGCGTGAGCGCTTCGCCATCCGCCGCAGCCTTGCTCGCGTACGCCATACCAAGCACGCCATCGAACTGGGACGCGCTCTCGACAGGCGGCGTCACGAGCTCATATGCACGACAATCTGGCAGTCTTGCGGAGAAGCTGCCGCGGAACGCTTCGTTCGGACACGCCGCCTGTTCGGCGCTCAGTGTGGCGAAGGTCTGGTCGGGGCCATATACCGTTCCCAGTTCATTGCTTGCGACGACCCGGTAGTGATAGGTCTCTCCAGGCGCAAGGCCGCTTGCGGACGCCCATACCGCGTGCGGTTCCACGCCTTCGCCGACGCTTCCTTCCGGGAAGGGCGTCGAGCTGCCATAGGCACTCGTCGGACCGTATTCGAAGCGATAGGTCGTCTGGATGCCACCGGGATTGACGAGCGCGCCGAGCTTTGCTTCGGATGCGCCGACTTCTGCGGTCAGCTCCCTGTCGACCGCAGGCGCAACGGGAGGGCCGAACACCCAGATCTTGGCTTTGAGGCCGTCGGTCACGTATACGCGCCCGTTCGCTTCATCTACCGCGACCATGCTGTAGAAGCGATCGCCTGCGCCACCAGATTCGCCGAAGGTGCCGGCCCCGACGTCGGCGAGCTGCCTGCCTGCCGAGTTGTACTCCACGAGGTGCACGCAGGGCGATTTCAATTTCCCGCACGAGTCTGCGCTGTTGTCGACGATCGCGAGCACGTCCCCATGTCCGTCTAGCGCGATCGCCCCAGCGCCTTCGCTTTCGATCTCCACGGGCTTGCCGTTCACTTCCACGGGCGCGCCGCTGGAAGCCAGCTCGACGATCCTGCCGCTGCCGGAATTGGCCACCCAGAGGTCGCCGGATGGGTCGATCGCGATTCCATTCGGTTCATCGAGCGCGCTGGCGCCCGAGCCCGTGAACGTCTTCAGCAGCGTGCCACTCGGGCTGTACTCCAGCACCTCGTTTTCCGACGCGATCGGCACGTACACGTTGCCAGCCGAATCGGCGGCTATCTGCACGTCTGAGAGGACACCGAAGAGATTGCGAGACGCCTGAACTTCAAACGACGACAGGGAGGCGCCTGTGCTCGGGTCGTAGACGAAGACCATCGCAGGCGTGGATATGCCTTCTTCGCCAAGCACGTACACGTCGCCGTTGACCGGACTCAGCGCAACGCCTGAGTAGAACGCAGACCCAAATGGGGACGGCGGCGAGACCAGGGCGCCTGAAGGATCGAGCTTGACCACCGGCGAGGGGCCAAACCCTTCTCCGATGAAGCCCGATACGAACAGATCTCCAGAGCCTTCCACTGCCACACCATCCGCGTGCGTCTGGTGCGCGCCGAACTGCCCGTAGGAGACGAGCTTTGGTGGTTCGGCTTGGGCGGTAGCGACGGACAGGGTGAGGGCGAAGACAGCCACCGCAAACGCAGCTGCCGCACTGCGCAATACGCGCTCGGCCGCAGATGAAGCACGCAGCCGTCCGAGAATGTAGCCGATACCCACCCAACTCCTCCTCATCCAAATGCTCATGACCAAAACCCCTCCTCGATCAGACACGGACACGAGCTCTCTCGCCGAACCGCGTATTTCATGACTCTCACGACCGCGCTCCAAACATGCCTGTGCGCCCCTGCGCGCCGATCGTGTGGGTTATCTGCAGGCCCATACGGGTCAGCGACCACTCGTTCGGCTCGCCCTTCACCGATGCCCTCTCCGCCGCATTCACCAGCAGTCCGAGCCGCAGCAGGCGCGCAAGCAGCTTCGAGATCTGGCCCTGATCGCTGACGCCAACGCGCTCCGCGATCTCACGATTGTTCGAGCCAGGGTGATCAGCGAGATCCGCTAACACCCTCGCAGTGCGATAGGTGAGGCGCATTGGCAGCTGCGCAAGCAACTCAGCCGCCGCAGGCTCGACCGCGGACCCCTGCGGGGTGTCTGACACCTGCGGGCCGGACCGCGGCGCAGGCGCCACTCGCTCTCGCTCGCGTCGGGCGGCCTGGGCGCCGAGATAGGGCAGCACGATCATGCCCATCAGCTCGCCAAGGAGGCTCTGCAGCGGCTCGTGCCGCTCCTCGGAGAGCCGCTGGTGCAGGATCGCGAGCACAGCGCCGACGACGCCCTCCGCTGTGAGGGCCGTCGGCGCGGCCGATCGCGCAGAGGGCTCATCCGCGCCTGCGCCGACGACAGCTATCAGCTGCCGCAGGACCTGCTGGCGTCGCGCAAGCAGCTCAGGCCCGCCGCGCAGCGAGTGCATCACGCACAGGCGGGCAAGCGCAGGCTCGCGATCGAGCATGCAGAGAATCACCCACAGCCCGCCTCTGATGCGTTCGCGCCAGGGCAGGTCATGAAGCTTCGCCGCCGCGAGCTCGCTAGTCGCCTGCTGAAGTCCACGCTCAAACGCGGCGAGCAGGCATTCGTCGCGGTTCTCGAAGATCTCATAGAAGGTTCTGCGCGAGACGCCTGCCCGCGCGGTGATGCGCAGGACGGAGGCGCCGTCGCAGCCAAGCTCGTCGACGACACTCGAGGCAGCGCTCACGAGGCGCGAACGCTGGATGTCGGCAATGCCGTTGCCGCCGTGCGCCTGGGAAGACGTGAGACGCAACCAGGGCGACACCTCGCGCACAGAGGAGCGCTCAGCAGCCATGCGACACGCTCCAATCGGGACTCCCCAGCGCAACGGGGAGCAACGACCCACGATCTCTTCCTCGCCCGCGCCGACGCGGGCTGGGCTCTCGCTCGAGGGCTAGCGGGCTAGGACCGCTGGCGGCCCGACGGGGCCAGAGAGAGAGAGAGAGAGAGAGATGCGTCAGCTCTGCTGACGCATCTGGTTAACGCCGCCTCAGCGGGCGCAACCAGACCCAACACGTATGACTCGAACCGTCTCACGCGACCAGCAACTCCCTCATCCACTCGATCCAGGTCCCTCTCCAGGGAACACCCTCTGCTGCAGGAAACCGGTCACAGACGATGCGCCAGCCCCCAACCAAGCCTATGTATTGACCTCTGCACTCATGCCAACGAACACCGAGGCCTTAGCCAACATACACGAAGACTGACGCATCTGTCAACTCCCCCTTCCGTCCACCGCGGACGAAGGGATCCGCAGCGTTTGCGAGACTGAGAACACTCAAATGGATTGCGGCGACGGATGGGAGCTCCAGGCCGCTTGAACTGAAGGAGAGAAGATGATTCGAGCTGGCAAGTCCATGCTGGCGCTCACGTTCGTCCTTTGCTGCGCCGCCCTCGCGCCTGCGCTCGCAAGCGCGGACGGGACGGGCTCGATCGCAGGCACCGTCACCGAAGCGGGCGGCGCAGAAGCGGCGATCCCGCGCACAAAGGTCTGCGCCAGCCAACAGGGCGGCGGCGAAGTCGAAATCTGTCAGCTCACGAACAACGCCGGCGACTACACGCTCGGCAACCTGCCGGAAGGCGACTACATCGTCGAATTCAGCGGGCAGACCTGCGTCAACAGCGGGGGAGAAGAAGTCTGCTCCCCTACATGGGCGCTTCAGTTCTACGACGGCGCGGCCTTCGGTCTCCCGCAAACGCTCGTGCACGTTGAAGAAGGAGAACCGACGGAAGAAATCAACGCCGCCCTCGAAGCCTTCGGCGAGATCGAAGGCGTCGTCGAAAGCACAGCAGGGGGACCGATCGCGAACACGCTCGTCTGCGCCAACGCGACGAACGGCGTCTACTGGAATGGATGCGCGTTCACCGACGACTCAGGGAAATACACGATCACGGACCTCGTGCCCGCCGAATACTACGTCGAATTCAGGGGCAGCGTCTGCGAACCGATGGGACCAGACTGCACGGAAGAAGCCTGCAATGGATTGAAACCGATTTGCACCCGCTCCTACGTCCAGAAGGTCTATCTCGAAGGCATAGCCGCCGAAACGCCAGGATCCGAACTGGTAAACCTCAAATCGGGTGAAGCAGCCACGGCTGGAGCGACGCTCACGCCAGCCGGGAAGATCGAAGGCACTGTGACAAGCGCCGTGCTTGGCAAAGCGGGGATCGAAGGGATCGAAGTCTGCGCCGAAGCCACGGAAGGCGAATTCATCAACGAGTGCGTCGAAACGGACGCGAGTGGGCATTACAGGCTCGAAGGCCTCTCGACCACCTCATACGACGTCGGATTCCACACGGAAAGGTGCAACGAAACAGAAGAATGCACGAAGCAGTACGCGATGCAGTACTACAACGACACGGGCACCCAATCGGAAGCCACACGGGTCGAAGTGAACGCGCCGGACACGAGCACAGGCGTGAACGCGAGCCTGCAGGAAGTCTCGCAGCAGACGCCGACGTCGCTGACGGCTCCCGTGCTCAGCGGCAGCCCAAGCGTAGGCGAAACGCTCAGCTGCTCGGAAGGGACGTGGGAAAACGGGCCGACCATGCTCGCCTATGCATGGTTGAGAAACGGCGCGATCGTCGTAGGCCAGAGTGAAGGCTCCTACGAAGTGACGATCGCCGACGAAGGGGCCTCGCTGACCTGCGAGGTCGTCGTTGCGAACGAGGCTGGACTGGCGAGCGAAAGCAGCAACACGCTGACCGTGCCAGCCCCTGAATCCAAAGAAGAAACGCCACCGCCAAGCGCACCCCAGCAACCAGGGTTCGCGGCTGGCCCATCGCTGAGCGGCAACGCGAACGTCGGCGACACGCTCAGCTGCACGACTGGGACGTGGGTGAACGACCCGACGAGCACGAGCTATGCGTGGCTGCGCAACGGCATCCCGATCGCGGGCCAGAACGGCAGCACCTACACGGTGAGCAGCGAAGACGAGGGCGTAACACTGACCTGCGTCGTAACGGTCACCAACGCCGCAGGCTCGGCGAGCGTGCCCAGCAACGCGTTGACGGTGCTCCGCAGCGAAATCTCGACCCCCACAGAAGTAGCGAAGGCAGGGGTCGCGGCTGCCTCCGCAAAGGCGCGCGCGAAGAGCGTCTCGCTCACCCTGGCGTGCAAGGGCGAAGGGACCTGCAAGGGCTCGCTAAGGCTCGTCTACGAAGCGAAGGCGCATGGCAAGGCGAAGAAGGTGACGATCGGCAGCGCCTCCTTCGCGATCGCCGCAAACAGCAGCCAAGCAGTCGCGGTGAAGCTGACTGCGAAGGGCGCAGGCTACGTCACGAAGGCCGGCAAGCACGGCCTGAAGGTGAAGCTGAGCGGCAGCGGCGTGAAGCCGCGCACGCTGCTCGTCAAGTCGTAGCGAAAGCGGGCCGCTTGGCCTGTCACGACTGAGCTAGTTCCTGGTCCACCCGGCGCATGCGCCGGGTGGCAGGACGGCGTATACGCCGTCCTGGACCTCGCCGCATGCGGCGAGGTCAAAGATACCCTGGCAATCGAACGTGTGGCCAGCGCAGGGTGCAGGCCACCGCGAACGTCGGCCTTTGCCGCTATACAGTTCATATGGCGGAACGGGAGGTCGTCACCGGGCGCCGGCTCTGGCTGATCATCGGCGCGCTGCTGCTTGGAATGCTGCTCGCGGCGCTCGACCAGACGATCGTCGCGACCGCGCTGCCGACGATCGTCGGCGACCTTGGCGGCGCCTCGCACCTGTCGTGGGTCGTGACGGCCTACCTGCTCGCCTCGACCGCCTCGACGCCGCTCTGGGGCAAGCTTGGCGACCTCTACGGACGCAAGGTCTTCTTCCAGGCGGCGATCGTGATCTTCCTCGTCGGCTCCGCGCTCTCTGGGCTGAGCGGCTCGATGACGCAGCTGATCGCGTTCAGGGCCTTGCAGGGCATCGGCGGCGGCGGCCTGATGATCGGTGCCCAGACGATCATCGGCGACGTCGTCTCGCCACGCGATCGTGGGCGCTACCAGGGCCTGTTTGGCGCCGTCTTCGGCGTCGCAAGCGTGATTGGGCCACTGCTGGGCGGGCTGCTCGTCGACAATCTCTCCTGGCGCTGGGTCTTCTACGTCAACCTGCCGGTTGGAGCTGTCGCGCTCGTCGTGACGACAGGGGCGCTGCCAAGCGCCCTCGAACGTGTGCACAGGGTGATCGACTACCTTGGCACAGTGCTCGTAGCGCTTGCCGCAACGAGCCTTGTGCTGCTCACGAGCCTTGGCGGGACGACCTACGCCTGGGGCTCAGCGCCGATCATCATCCTTGGCGTCGCAGGGGTCGTGCTGATCGTCTGCTTCATCTTTGCGGAGCGGCGTGCAAGCGAGCCTGTGATCCCGCTGAGGCTGTTCTCCAACAGGGTCTTCTCTGCGGCAAGCGCAGTCGGCTTCGTCGTTGGCTTCGCAATGTTCGGGGCGATCACGTTCCTGCCGCTGTTCCTGCAGGTGGTGAACGGCGTCAGCCCAACGGACTCAGGGCTACGGCTGCTGCCTTTGATGGCGGGGCTGTTGATCACCTCGATGGGCTCAGGACAGCTGATCAGCCGTTGGGGCCGCTACAAGGTCTTCCCTATCGTCGGCACTGCGGTGATGAGCGTCGGCCTCTTCCTGCTCTCGATGCTGGACGAGCACACGAGCACAGTTACCTCCTCGCTCTACATGTTCGTCTTTGGCGTCGGCCTTGGCGGCGTGATGCAGGTGCTCGTGATCGCCGTCCAGAACGCAGTTGGCTACGAGGACCTTGGCGCAGCGACCTCAGGGGCGACCTTCTTCCGCCAGATCGGCGGCTCCTTCGGGACCGCCGTCTTTGGCGCGATCTTCGCGAACGTGCTCTCAGGCAAGCTTGCGAATGCTTTCAAAGGCGTGAGCCTGCCTGCCTCAGCGACAGGCTCCTCTGGCATCAGCCCCGCGGCGCTTGCGAAGCTGCCTACGCCAGTCCATGACGTGTATGTGCACGCCTATGCAAGCTCCTTGCAGACGGTCTTCATCACCGCTGTGCCGATCGCCGCCTTCGCGTTCCTGCTCACCTGGCTGCTGCCAGAGGTGGAACTGCGTCAGACCTCGGCGGCGCCTGACCCTGGCCAGGCGTTTGCGATGCCCCAGGACAGGACCTCGCTGGCGGAAGTGACACGCGCCGTCTCGGTGCTCGCTGGCCGTGAGCAGCGCCATCAGGTCTATGAGCGCCTCGCGGCGAGAGCAGGACTGACGCTCAAGCCTAGGGCCTGCTGGATGCTGTTCCGGATCGACGAGCGTGGCGGCCTCTCGCCGCAGGAGCTTGCGGAGCAGCTCGACGTGCCTGCCGATGGGCTTGCAAAGCTCGCAGAGCAACTGGAGGACGCAGGGCTTGTCAGCAGCGATAGCGGAAGCGGCGAGGCGACGCATCCATTTGCTGGCCACATCGAGCTGACCGCGGCAGGACGCGCAGCGGCAGACCAGTTGATCGCGGCGCGGCGCGATGCGCTTGCGGAGCTGCTCGAGGGCTGGCGTCCGCATGAGCACCCAGAGCTCGAGCAACGCCTGCACGAGCTCGCCCATGACCTGCTGATCGACGATCGCCGCCTTTTGGAGGCGGCGGAGGGGGCGAGCTAGCGGACCCTCAGCGCCGGCCAGTCGATGTCAGGGGCCCGGCCGGTGGACGTCAGGGCGCAAGCACGACGGCGGCCTCAGGCGTCGCGACCCTGAAGCTGAAGCTCTCCTCGATGTAGAGATTCACCTGCTCGCCGTCATGGGAGTCGTACCCAACGGACAGGTCCTGCCCTGACTCGAAGAGGTAGTCGCCGCCACGGAGGCTGACGATCAGCCCGCCCTCGATGCCTGGCGTCCAGACGATCGGGCCGCGGAGAATCGTGCGAAGGTGCTCCTCGAGCAGCGGGCCTCCCTGCTCGACGGTCTGGGTAACGAGCCTGTGGTGGTGAGGGTCAAGCGCGAGGCCATAGGGGCCATCGATTCCCCTTGCCAAGAGCTCGCTCATTGCAGCGCTGATGAGCGATGCGTAGCTCTCAGGCGCCTCACGAAGCGCCCGCGGCTGATACGGGGACGCCTCCGCGATTCCCTGCAGGGCATTCGGCCAGCCCTGCAGCACCGCGGCATTCTCGGCGATCGCGATCTGATGGGCGGCAGCGTCAAGTGAGTCGAAATCGGCGTCGACGGCGCCACGGTCGATGCTTCTCAGCTCCTCACGCAAGACGGCGAAGTCGGCGCGCAGCTCGATCAATGGCAGAACCTCACGCTGCCTCGCCGAGGCGCCAGCGGCTGGCGAGCCAGGCAGCGTCTTCGCGCGACCAAGGCTCGTCGCCGAATGCTCCCAGCCAAGCGGGCCAGAGAAGTCGACGAGCTTGCGGGCAGCGAGCGCAGGCGCAAGGCGCTGACGCGCCTCCTCATCGATCTGCTCCCAGCCCTTCTCGCTGATCGGGGCGTGTGAGCGCAGCAGGTGGTTCATCTCGTGGCCTCCCTGAGATCGCCGATGTGAAGCGACCCGTCGCTTCGCGTGTGAGTGGGTTGAAACTTCTGGGTGGCTCGCTGCTGCCCGCCGGAGCCCTCTTTGCCGGAGCCCTCTTTGCCGGAGTCCTCTTTGCCGGAGTCCTCTTTGCCGAAGTCCTCTTTGTCGAAGTTCTCTTTGCCGAGGTCGCTTCCGCGATCTGCGGCGATCGACCCTGCTGGCGGATCGTCGAGGAGCTCCGCGTCAGGGACGAAGAAGAGGTTGCCTGTCACTGCCGTCGAGAAGTCAAGCACCTTGTCGTAGTTGCCCTCTGGCTTGCCAACAAACATGTTGGTGAGCATCTGCTCGATCAGCGAGGAGGTCTTTGCGTAGCCGATGAAGTAGGTGCCAAACTCGCCTGCCCCGACGCGCCCGAAGGGCATGTTGAAGCGCATTATCTGCTGCTCCCCGTTCTTGTCCTCGATCGTGTTGAGCGCGACGTGCGAGTCAGAGGGCTTCACGTCGTCTGGCAGCTCGATGTCGTCGAGCTTCGTCCTGCCGATGATCTTCTCCTGCCGCTCGACTGGGAGCGCATTCCAGCCTGCAAGGTCATGCAGGTACTTCTGCACGACGACGTAGCTGCCGCCAGCGAAGTCAGGGTCCTCCCCGCCGATCGTCACAGCCTCTTCGGCGGCAAGCCCCTCTGGGTTCTCGGTCCCATCGACGAAGCCAAGCAGGTCGCGCTCGTCGAAGGACCTGAAGCCATGGACCTCGTCGACGACATCCACCGTCCCCGCAAGGCGCTGTATGAGGCGCGCCGCAAGCTCGAAGCAGAGGTCAAGCCTGTGGGCCCTGATGTGGAAGAGCAGGTCCCCAGGGGTCGCAGGCGCGGCGTGCATGCTGCCGCTGAACCCAGGGAACGGGTGCAGGCCCGCTGGGCGTGGGTCGCCGAACATCCTCTCCCAGAGGCTGGCGCCAATCCCAGTCACGCAGACGAGCTCGCCCTCAGGGCTGCGAAAGCCGACGGAGCGCCGCAGGGCGCTGATGTCAGGCAGGAGCTCGCGCACCACGTCCTCACCGCGAGGACGAACGGTCAGCACGACGAAGATCGCCGCCTCGGTCAGCGGCGTGAGCACACGCTGGCTCTCGCGGTCCACCCGCTTAGTCTTGCAGCACGCGCCGCGAAAAGACGGCATCCCAGAGGCCTGTGGCGAGCTTCGACGCCCGCTCAGGGCGCGAGGACCTACTCGACCCTGCTGAACTCGATAATCGCGATCGTGAGCATCACGAGGCCAAGCACGGCGACGACCGCGACCTCGAGCAGGCCTGGCACATGCCAGCCCCACCAGGTGACGCCTGGGTCGAGGGCTGTTCGCGCCGCCTGGGGGATGTCGAGGTGCGCGAAGACCGCCCTGCGCATCGGGTCGACCGCATAGGTGAGCGGATCGATCCTGTTGAGGATCTCCAGCCAGCGCGGCAGACCTGAGACGGGGAACAGCGAACCAGAGATGAAGTACATCGGCATGATCACCATCTGCGTGAGCGCCATAAAGGACTGCATCTGGCTGACCCTTGCCGCAGCCATCACGCCAAATGCCGTGATCGAGAAGGCGAGCACGAGTTGCAGGCCGAAGACCTCGAGGATGAGGATCGCGGAGTAGGGCACTTTCACGAGGCCCGCGATCGCGATCACGATCACGCCCTGGGAGGCGGCGACCGTCGCACCGCCAAGGCACTTGCCAAGCACGAGCGAGCTGCGCCTCACAGGCGCGACCATCATCTCGCGCAGGAAGCCGAACTCTCTATCCCAGACGATCGAGGCCGCAGAGAACATTGCGGTGAACATCACCGCCATGCAAAGCACCCCTGGGTAGACGAACGTCCTGAGGTCGACGCCATGCGTGCCAGCGGAGGCGATCTTCGAGAGGCCTGTGCCAAGGATGAAGAGGAAGAGGAACGGCTGCACGAGCGAGGTGGCGATCCGCAGGCGGTCGCGGCTGAAGCGGATCAGCTCGCGGCGCCAGACGATCTTGATCGCGCGCAGCTCGCCACGCAGACTCCTTGCAGGCACGCGCACACGCACGAGCTCGTGGTCTGCCCCAGGGGTTGTAGAAGGAGTTGGAGCGGAGCTGACCGTCGCCATCAGCGCCTCATCATCCTTGCGACGTTGCGCATCTTGTCGGTGCTGGAGGCCTCTGTGTCCCTGATCGTCCTGCCTGTATAGGACATGAAGACGTCGTCGAGCGAGGGCCTGGAGACGCTCACCGAATAGATCGACTGGCTGAGCTCTGCAAAGAGGCGCGGTACAAACTGCTCGCCTGCGGGCACGCCGAAGGTGACTGAGCCTTCGGCGACCGTCGCCTCGATCTCGAAACGCTGACGCAGCTCAGCGATCGCAGCGGCATCATCGTCGGTCTGGATCTGGACTCTGTCCTTGCCGACGCTTTCCTTCAGCGCCGCTGGCGTGTCGAGCGCGACTATCGTGCCGCTGTCCATGATCGCGATCCGATCGCAGTACTCCGCCTCGTCCATGTAGTGGGTCGTGAGAAAGATCGTGATCTCCTCCTCCTGCTTCAGCCTCGTGATGTAGCTCCAGATCGAGCTGCGCGTCTGCGGATCGAGGCCGACGGTCGGCTCGTCGAGGAACAGCACCCTCGGCGAGTGCAGCAGCCCCCTTGCGATCTCGAGGCGCCGCTTCATGCCACCTGAGAAGGTGTTGACGAGGCTGTTTCGCCGCTCAGAGAGTTCGACCATCTCAAGCACCTGACGCATACGCTCGCCAACGAGCTCGCGTGGCACGCCATAGAGCTCGGCGTGCAGACGCAGGTTCTGCTCTGCGGTGAGATAACCGTCCAGAGTCGTGTCCTGGAAGACGAGCCCGATGTTGCGACGCACCTCGTCGCGCTCGGTGACGACGTCATGGCCCGCGACCGTCGCGCCGCCTCCGCTCGGCTTCACGAGCGTGCAGAGGATGCTGATCGTCGTCGACTTGCCCGCGCCGTTCGGGCCAAGGAAGCCAAACGTCTCGTTGCGCGCGACCTCGAAGTCGATGCCCCTGACCGCTTCGACCTCGCCATAGCGCTTGGAGAGGCCGGCGACGGAGATCGCCTGCGGAGCCGCTGAGTTGCCATTGCTCGCCATCGGCGGCAACGATATCGACGGCTTGGGTCGGTTTCGCCGGATGAACCCAACCGCTTGGGTCAAATTCGCCGGGCGGCAAGCGACAGCCGAACGTGCCGGCTCTCGAACCCGGCCTGACCTAGCTCTACGAGACGGTCTGGATCTAGCTCTACGGGACGGTCTGGGATCTAGCTCTGCGCGACGGCGTCGCGCTCGAGCAGCGCCGCGGCGGCGCTCGCGGGATCGAGCTTGCGCTGCACGACCTCGTCGAGCAGCCGCTGGAACTCCGGGTCCTCGCTTGCGTCACGCTCAAGGCGTCTGCGCATGCGGGCGGTTGCGATCGAGAGAACCTCGTTGCGCAGGTTGCGGCGCCTCCTGCTCTCCAGCTGGCCCTCGGCGAGGATGTGCTCACGGTGCTCGTCGAGCCTGCCAACGAGCTCCTCGACGCCGCGTCCTGTCACCGCCTCCGTCTTCACGATTGGGACCCGCCAGCGGCCCTTGCTGCCCTCGTCGAGGTTCGCGAGCGAGAGCACGCCCCTGATCTCGCGCACCATCGTGTCAGTGAGCGGGTGGTCCGCCTTGTTGACGACGATGATGTCTGGGATCTCCATCACGCCTGCCTTCAGCGCCTGGATCGAGTCGCCTGATCCTGGCATCAGCACAAGCACGATCGTGTCCGCGTGATCGATGATGTCGATCTCCGCCTGGCCAACGCCGACCGTCTCGACGAACACCTCATCCCTGCCTGCGGCGTCAAGCAGCAGCGCCGCCTGCAGCGCCGCCTCAGAGAGGCCGCCAAGCGCGCCCCTGTTCGCCATCGAGCGGATGAAGACGCCCTCGTCGAGGAAGTGCTCAGTTAGCCTGATCCTGTCGCCAAGTAGGGCGCCTTCGGTGAACGGCGAGGAGGGGTCGATCGAGAGCACCCCTACGGACCTGCCCTGCTGGCGGCGCGCCTTCGTCAGCGTGCCAATCAGAGTCGACTTGCCGACGCCAGGTGGGCCCGTGAAGCCATAGACAGCGGCCGACCCGGTCTGGGGGTAGACCTCCTTGACGAGC
The DNA here is from genome assembly GCA_036490555.1 of Solirubrobacteraceae bacterium. Taxonomy (GTDB): domain Bacteria; phylum Actinomycetota; class Thermoleophilia; order Solirubrobacterales; family Solirubrobacteraceae; genus Palsa-744. Next base: position 145,336 of record DASXDO010000011.1, read on the forward strand.
TCCCAGCCCTCAGGGCGGTCGTCCTCGACGAGCGAGATCGCCCTCGCGAGCGCGCGCCTGTCGCCACTGAGCAGCCGCTTCGCGAGGCTCGACTCGCCGGCGACGCTCATCGCCTCCCTCCAGACATGCAGGTTCCTCCTGGCATGCAAGGCAGCGTATTACAGAGCAGCGCAGGCTCTGGTGCGGAAGTGTCCTGCAGGCCCTAGCGAGGAGAGCAAGCCCTGGCGAGGAGATGTCCTGGCCCCCTCGTGATGAGATGTCCTTGCCCCCTCGCGAGGGAGCAGCTGTAAACGCGCGCTTCGCGCGCTCAGGACATGCCCCGCGATCTCGTCTCCCATACGATTCCAGCATGGATCCGCTGCTGGCAGAGCCCGATCAAGCGGCCGCGGGAGCGGCTGGCTGGAGCGAGCCCGATGGCCTGCGTCCGCCGCCGGCGCCACTGCGTGGCGGTCCGCTGGAGCTGCTGCGCTTCATGCGCGCAAACGGCATGCTGAACAAGCACTATGCGCGCCTGCTGCTGCGATTCTGCAGGCTGAAGCTGCGCTTCCGTGGGCGCCTGCAGACCGAAGGGCTCTGCTTTGTCTGCCCAAATGTGCATCTCGAGATCGGGCCGAACGCGAAGCTGACGATCGGTCGCTGGACCTGGATCGGGCATGGCTCGAAGATCCGCGTCCATGAGGGCGAGGTGAGCATCGGCGCAAAGACGGTGATGGGCCAGGAGTGCACGATCTCCGCCTATCAACGTGTGAGCATCGGCAGGGAGTGCATCATCGCCGATCGCGTGATGCTGATCGACTTCGATCATGGGGTCGTCGAGGTCGAGCGGCCAATCAGGCTGCAGGGCATCTACAAGCGCGACGTGAAGGTGGGGCACAACGTCTGGATGGGCTATGGCGCCTGCGTATTGCGCGGCGTCGAGGTTGGCGACAACTCGGTGCTTGGCACCTATGCGGTCGCGACCTCCGACATCCCCGCGAACGCTGTCGCCGGCGGCGTGCCTGCGCGTGTGATCAGGATGCGGCAGGCGCCAGAGGGGATGCGCTGGGGCTAGACCCCAAGAGTGCCAGTGTGCCGCAACACAGGCCCACAGTTGGGTATCTTCAAAGGATGGTTGGGAGGACGACACGCCGCAGGGCGTCGACGGTTGCACGCGGCTTTCGAGGGTCGAAGCTTGCCGCTGCGCTGATCGTCATTCCCGCGATCACAGCAGCCCAGCCCTCTGGAGCGTTCGCCGCGGAGCAGCGGGGCATCTCTGCGACGCAGCGCGACATCTCCGCGACGCGGGCCTATGTGGTCGCCAACTACGCGCTCGCGAAGGCAAGCGAGGCACGGGTCGAACTGGTGAAGAAGAAGATCACGGGCTTCAAGCAAGCGCTCGAAGGCGAATGCTTGCATGTGGGGAAGGGCTCGCCTCAGAACTCGAAGGGCTACAAGCTGAGCTACGAGCTTGCGGGCTCGATCGACGCGATCAGCTACAGCACCGATGCCGCGCCGATCCGCAAGTTCGATCTGGCGGTGAAGGGGCTGAGATGGAGCAATGCGACGACGACGCGCCTTGCGCACACCTACGCGACGGATCTAAGCGAGCTCTCGGCGTTGAAGCTGCCAAGCGTTTGCAGCGACGTGCGCGCCTGGGTGGCGAGCGATTATCAGACGGTGCCAGAAGACACGCTGAAGTACGACCAGCATGTGGAAGCGATCCAGTTGCAAGGCGTGCCTGAGCAGCTGCTGACGCCGTATCTGGAGGCAGACGATCGTGCGATTGCGCAGCGCACCGAAAAGCTCGAAGAAAAGCTGCTGAAAACCGAAGAGAACGTCGGTTACAACGACTGGTTTGCGCTTTTGAAAGCTACTAGCTTGAATCAGTAGCGTGTAGATGGACGCCGCGGCCCGGGGGCGGTGGGGCCGCGGCGCCTTGGGGTGTTGTGGAGCCGGGACGGATGTCCCGGCCCACCTTTCGAGAGCCGCGCCCCGGAGAGGTGAGGGCGGGCTCGAAAGACTTCACGCGGCGCGTGTTGCTCCCTCTCCATGCTTCTCCGCGCTGCTTCACACCTCGTTGCGGTCAACTACGGTGCGGTGACAGCCCATGTGCCGCTCGACCAGACTTCGCCTTCTGCCTCCGACAGCACCCAGAGTTCGGTGCCCGTCGCCGTCGCGGCCAGAGTCTGTTTCGTCGCGAAGACCTCAGCCTTCACGTAGCCTTCGCCGCCAAGATTGGCTGCCTTTGATTCGTAGAGGCAGAGATAGCCTTCCTCTGCCGTGGGCTCCTGCACGGTGCCAGGGCATTCAGAGGTCGGCGCTCCGCCTACCGCGATCGTCACCGCCGGGATGTACACACCTTCTTCCAGTTCGAGGGGGATGTTGAAGGATATCGCCGAAATGACATGCTTCCCCGCCGCGGTGTTCGACTCATGCAGCATGAAATAGCCGGTCTCGGTTTCGCCTGCCGGCAGGTATTTGGTATACCCGGTCAGCCCAGGTTCACCCTGCTTGCCTTCTTTGCCTTCTTTACCTTCCGATCCCTGTGGGCCGGTCGCGCCGACTTTACCTTCCGACCCTTGTGGGCCGGTCGCACCGACTTTGCCTTCCGGGCCCGCCGGCCCTTGCTTGCCCCGCGGACCCGCAGGACCTCTCGTGCTTTTCGATTTGGCTTTGCTCTTCTTCGCAGCTGTCGCGACCGGCCCGCCATGAGTGGCAGAAGTACTGGTACCGGTGTTCTTGGCGGCGTTCGTGCCGCCGCCCAGCGCGAAAGCGCCTCCGCTCATCGCGAACACCAGCGCCGCGGTAACCGCAACGTTAGCGTAATTGAGATGCCTGCGTACGAATGAGATCATCCTCTCATCCCTCCTTGTCGTTGTGAATGATGGAGCCAGCCAGCCCCGTGCGCGCCTTTGCCCCGTGCTTCTGCGTGGCGCACCCGGATACGGCGATCTTCGTCTTCTGCTGGACCACGGCGCCGTTCTGGCCGGTGATCATGGTCGGCATCAGCATCGTCTTCCTGACCTTGCGCTTGACCTTCTTGGTCTCGTAGAGCACCGTGCCCTTGCGGTGGACGAGGCGGCCTTTGCGGCGCAGCTTCACGCGCTCCTGCTTGGTCACGGTCTTGGTGCAGAAGTTGCCTGTGCCTGAGAGCGCAGAGTGCGGGCCCTCTGGCAAGGTCAGCTGGAAGCGCGACACTGGAACGTCCGGCACAGCATTGAACGTCGAGGTGGTGATGCCCTTGTTGATGAACGTGTTGCCCGTCAGCTCGATGGTCACACCTTCGCCTTGCAGCACGATGTCGAGGTCCGGGAAGCCCCGCCCGCCATGACTGACGAAGATCGCCGGCCCCGTGAGCGCTTTGGAGAACACAGGCGTCACAGCAGTCGCCGTGCCCACGAACGCTCCTTCTGGGCATCCACCGGGATCGGCCGCGAACTGCTGTTCAGTGCATGCCTGTTTGAGCGTTGCGAGCCTCGAAGGCAGGGCTATCGGCAGCGCGACGTGAACCTTGGCGATGTTCGCCTGCCCTTGCCCAGAGGTGACCTTCACGGCCAGGTAGGCGCCGCCTTTGCGACTGTGGTGAGCATGTGTTTCCGCCTTGAAGGTCGGCTCGAAGGGCAGGTTTTTGCAGCCGCTCACCGCAAACGGCGTCGAGACCGGGATGCTCGAGCCGGCTGAGCCATCGGGCAGATCGCCTGAGATCGAGCCTGTGATCTGCATCTGCGCGCAGCTGGTCGGGTTGAACATGAACGACGGCCTGTCGACTTCGATGTGCAGGCGTTTCAGGCGGATCGGCACGCCGTCGTGGCTCTGCGGCAGCGGATCGCTGGTGACAGCGACTTGCGCGGTGTGCGGGTCGACGCTGATCCTGGCTCGCACCACCACCTCGCCGAGGTTGTACGGCCCCGCGACCGCGGGCACCACGACCGACAACCCGAACGGCGCGCCACCGTATGGGCCTGTCAGGTAGACCGGGCCTTCCAGCCAGAGCGGCTCTGGGCCCGCGCCCGCCGCGACGTGCGCGGTGCCGATCCGCGACGCTTCGGGGCAGCTCCCCGCGCTGGCCTGCGGTTCGCCGCAGAGCGGCACGTCGGCGATCAGGCCGGCCACCCCCGGCGGCATCGTCACCGACAGGCCGGCGAGGTCCTGTTCTCCATCCCCGCGGGAGAGATTCACGACGATCCCGCTGTAGGCACCAGCGCTCTGCGACGTGCCGCCCGCAGTGAAGGCTGGTGCGAATGCAGCCCCTGCGGCGGGGCATCCTTCCACCTGGAAGGACTGTGCGGCAAAATCCACCGGCGATTCAGGTTGACTCCAGGAGGTGAACTGGCCCGTAGCGGCGAACGTGCCGCAGGTCTGCGGACTCGCGAGCGCCGCAGTCGCGCCGCCGGACATCTCCACTTCGACTTCTTCGACGGGCATTTGCGGGGATTCGGCAAAGCGCGCGCGGACCTGGCCGGGCGCGAGGTCGCTCGCCGTGCTGTGCGGCCCGTAGCCGCCGACTTCGACGCTGCCCGGCAGCTTTACGATCACTCCCTCCCCGCCTTCCTGGACGGGCTTGCCGGAGAGTTCCATGTAGAGGCCGAACGCATCGCCTTCTTCCACCTGCGCTTCGCTGCACGGCGAGCAGTGGGGCTCGGCGACGTACAGGTTTCCGGCGAGCTCTTCGCCGAGCAGCGGACTCTTGGCCGTCACGGAGCCGATCACCGAGCTTTCCGTCGGGCTGTCGGGGCAGTGGCCCGGCGCGATGTGGTAGATCCCGTCGTCGTAGGGACTCTGATCGCCGCCGGGGTGGCCTGCGCCGAGTTCGGTGGCTTCGGGATCACCGAGATCCTGACCAGCAGCGCCAATCTGGTCGCTGCCGATATTGATCCCCCGCGGCCCTTCCGCCTGGCAGGCAACCAGCCCGTTCGCCCCCGAGGGGGATATCGCCACCCCCGTGGGCAGCGTCACGACCGCTTCCTTCAAGTCCGGGCTGCCAGGGGTTTCCATCACATCCGGCGCCTGGTCGAGGTGCAACTGCACGTCATACCCGGATGGGCTATCAACCGCGCTGGTCGTCGGCTTGACCGTCAGCGTCGGTGTAAACGCCGATTCGCCCTTCAGCAGGCTACAGCCTTCGATCCCACCCGGATAGACCATCGCTTCGCGCGACTGCCAGTCTTCCGGTTGAGCCCACGAGTCCGCTTCAATCCGCGCGCTAAACGGATCCGAACCACAACTCGTCGGGTTCCTGAAAAACGCAGCCGTAACTCCTTCCTTACCATCCAGCGCCTCTGGGTCGCCGAAGAACGTGATCGTGTTAGCGACAATCGGGAACTGCGAGCGCGGCAGATCCGGCACGCTCACACGCAGCCGGTAGCCCGCCGGCGTATGCACCACACTCGCGAACATCAGCACGCCTGCAGTGATGAACTTGAAGCCGAAGACGGCGGGAAACCCGTCAACCGGCTCCATGTTGTAGATGTACCCAAACTTCGTCGGATCTTCTTCCTGGCTTGTGACGAGCTCACCGTCCGTGTCGAACTCGTAGGCCCCCACCCGGCTGTCGGGCGGGCACGTGCCGCCTTCTTTCTTGACCAGGTCGACCTCGGGGCACTGCTGCGCAGCCGCCGGGTCACCCACCAAGCCCAGCGGCAATTCGACGATCACGCTCTTTACTTCGCGCGTGGGCAGCACCGCTTCTTCAAGATCGCCTCCGGGTGCGTTGAGAGTGCTACTCAGCGAGAAGGTGCTGCTCACGATGCCCGGGCGCCCACCGGCCTGCGCGTCCGGCAGGCCGTCCTGACCGAAGGCGCCCATTTCGAAGCTCTGCACAGCGAACGGCGCCGCCGGCGCGTTTACCTGGTTGCTCGCTTCCGTGCTAGCCAGTAGCGTGGCGCCTTCGAGCAGTTCCACGCGGTTGCTCGCCGTGCCGGGTTCCTTGCCGGCCACCGTCACCGCCAGCAGGATGCGTATGCCGCCCGACGGCGGCACTTCACCGGAGTAGCTGCACCGCACTTCGCGGCCACCGCCAGCGAGCTGACATTCACCTTCACTGCTGGAAATCGATCGCGCGGCGAACGTCCGCATCATGTAGTTGAGTTCGCCGCCTATGGCGGCAGCGTTCAGCTGCGCCGGCAGCTTGGCGACGATCTCCAGCGGACCGCTCGAGGCCACGCCTCCGACGTTGGTCGCGGTGACCGCATACTCGTCGCAGGCCTTGCCAGACTCGCAGCCGACGTTGTCCGCGTGCGCGAACACAGTCGGCTGCGCAAGCGAGGAAAGCGTCCACCCCGCCGCCGGCGCAGCCGTAGCGTTGGGCGCAGCCACGGGTCCCGCCCCCAGTGCAAGCATGAGGCTAGATACGACACTCACCCGTGTCGCAGCGGCTCTTTGAAATCTCCAGAGAACGGATTCACAAGGGATCCGCATGATCACTTACCCCTCTTCCGCTTGGCCTTCGCCTTCGCTTTGGGTTTGGGGCCGTACTTCTTGCGCGCCTGCTTTTCGCATCTGACGCGCTTAGATTTGGACTTGCCCTGGTGGCAGGCCTTCAGCGCCTCCGCCAGCTTCCGCGCCCGCGTCAGCGGCTTCGGCTTGGAGGCGTTCAGCGCCGCTTCCGGCGCGATCTGCGAGGTCAGCGCCCCCGCCAACTGCGGCGCGCCGGAGGCCACGTGCGGGCAGGCGGAGGCACCGCACGGCGCCGCCGGCGCCGCCGGCGCGGGCTGCCCGCCGCCTTCGCGCACGTCGTAAATGGCGAGCACACCCTCAATGTCCTGCGGCACGAGCGCAACCGAGGAAGCGATGAACACGTCTCGCCCGGAGCGGTCCATCCCCAGCAGAGGGTTAGCACCTGCTTCACCGAGCGAAGCTTCCTGTTCCGCTGCTTCCTGGGGCGGCGAGAGCAGGTAGGCGCGGCCTTCCTGGTAGCGGTACTCATAGACGTTGACGGCGCCTTCGACCGCAACCGGGCTCAACGCCACGCGCCCCTCGAAGGCCACCGTGCCGTCTTCGGCAACCGCCACGTTCCACCGTGCCGCGGCCAGGTCTTCGCCCGTCGTCTGCCTGATCGAGAACGCCATCTGTGTGGCTTCTCCTCCGGCGGCGGTGGTGTTGCCGTCGCAGTTGTAGCCCACCTGAACCGCCCCGGTCGCCGGACAGATGTAGCTGCCGGGCTGACCGATCGAGGCGCGCACCAGCCGGCCACCGTCACCGCCCGCTTCGGCGTGATACTCGAACACCTGCGCGCTGGTGCTCGTATCATCAGCGGTCAGATCGCTCACCGCCGCGAACGCGAGATATTCACCGCTGCCGGGCGAAGTGCCGGCAAGGTAGAAGGGCTGTTCGCGCCAGAGCGCTTCGTCGCCCGTCCCGGTTGGGCAGAGCTCGCTGCTAGCGAAGCTGTGCGAGCCCGAGGCCTGATCCTCGGTGCACAGCATCGCGACGAACTTGACCGTCCCTTCGCCACCTTCCGCGCCGCTGCCTTCCCAGACGTAGAGGTTGTCCGCGCCTTCCTGCGCATGGGCGAATTCGCCGCCGGCACGCGCATCGCCATTGGAGTTGCTGGCGAGAACTCCCTGCGCAACGAAGTAGGCGTGGCTTGCGTCTTCGGAGATCCCCACCACCCCCTGCACTTCGGCACCGCCAGCGCTCGCGCCATCGGAGACGAGCACAACATCCTGCACCTGCTCTTCCGCTGGCGCGCACGAAGCCGCTTCACCGGGACAGCCAAGCTCATCCATGTACAGATTCGTGCCACTCGCACCATTGACCAACGGCTGCGCCGTCGTAAAGAAAACACGCCTGCCATCAGCAGAAGCACCCTTATAGACAGCCGCCGAGCGATCTTCTGGCAGCTCCTCGTCTTCTTCGCAAACCCCAGTGCAATCAGGGCGCGGCAACGCCGGCTCAGAGATCGCCACCGTCTCCGCACCACCCAGCCGCGCATAGACTTCATTCACGCGCGGACCCTCGCCTTGCCCCGCTTCGTTGCAATGCGCGCCCCCGGCACCATATTTAGCCGCCAGCGCCGTGAAGAACACCGTCTCGCCGTCTTCGGAGACCGCGTTATCCGCGGTGCCTACTGGGTTGAAGATACCCCCCGCGTCGGCGCCGCCGAGCTGCGTGCCGCACTGGCTGATCAGCAGCGCGCCTTCGTTTACATGTGGCGAGCCGTGCAACGGCCCCACGTTGCTGACCCCGACCAGCACCGGTTCGCGGCCGCTTGCGCCGTAGACCGGCGGCGCGCCGGTGGTGCCGCTGTACTCATAGAGCGATTGCGTCCCGGTCAATCCGCCGACGGAGTTATCGACCGCGGGAACCGTCGTGTCACCCGGCCACAGCGCTTCGCCCCGCCGTTCGCTATTGCTGGTCACAAGCGAGAACAACACATGTTCCAGACTCGTGTCGGCACTCACGAGACCCACGGTGCCTGACAGATACGGCGGAGCCGCGGCCGGCTTGGCGGGCCCGACTTCGGAGATGCTCGCCGGTCCTCCCGCGCCGCCACGGCGAACTGCGAAGACGAGCCGGTGATTTTCGCCTGCGACTCCGTCGGAGAGTTCTTCCCCGGCGCTCTGCTGCCCGATCTCCCACAAACTCGCTTCCAGACTCGCCCCCCCGGCCATGACCGGCTTGATGAACGAGTACTGCGATGTCGCCGCGCTGAGCGGTTCGACCGTCCAGCCAGAGGAGCCGCGCGCAAGCTCATAGCTGGCAGCACCGTCGCCTGATGACTGCATGTTGTCCTCGGTACCCGCGAAGCCGCCCCAGCTGCTGGTGATGACCTCTTCGCCGCTCTGCCCAATTTCCTCAAGTTCGTCGTCGTCGATGGGATAGCCGTTGGTCTGTGCCGGGCTGACCAGCTCAAACGCCCGACAGTCCGGCAACCAAGAGCGAAAGCCCGGCGACGCTTCGCCCAAGCCCGCCAGGCTGGAGGGACAGCTCGCGCGATTGGCGTCCCCTTCCGCGCGCACTGAGGGCACCCACGCCAGGAGCACAGCCAACAGTGTGAGCAGGAGTATGACGCGACCGGCGCGCTCGACGCCGCCCGCTCGCCCCCTATCGTCGTGTCCCTTCCCCTCTCCCGCCATCTTCCACCCTTCTCCTGCGCAGATGTCGCCGGGGTCGCCGAAGCCTGAAGCCCTGGCGACCCCGCCGACCAGATGGATCTCGACTGAAGCCTGTCAGCCCAGCCTAGAGCCCAGCCTACGCTTTGATTTCAACTAGTTCCGAGAATTCGATTGTCTCTTTGCTTTCGAGGCTTGACTTGAGAAGTCCGAAGGCCCTCAGTTCGTGTTTGGTTGCTTCTTTTTCGAAACTCGCCGGTACGTTTCCTTCATGGTTCGCCGCGGGCACGAAGTTCAGTTCGTATGTCATCATTTCTTTATTGATGGACGACGGGAGGGGAAATGCGCCGATCACGCCATTTGTGACGACGGTTGACGAGACAGGCGTGCATCCCGTTTCAAAGTCGATCGTAACGAATTCTGTGCCGGTTTTGGGTTCGAGTAGTAGGCCAACTTCTTTAGCGAATTCTTCGATGTATCCCAGTTTGCCATTGATCGCATTGGTCACGACTTCCCCTACATTTTTTGCTCCGGGACTGTTGACGTGACACGTTTTTGCCGGTGATTTTTCGGTGTCCGTCGCTTCGCATCCGGTGAACGTGACGCTTTCTACTTCGACCGTCAGCGCGCCGGTGATTTTTCCTTTAGTCACCGAGTCTTTGGTACACGTGATGGTCACGTCCTCTTTCGGAGTATACATGTGACCTACACCACTCGACATTGTGAAGGTCGGTGGTGTCATGCCTTTGTAGACGAATCCCGTCAGCGTCGCCGACGCAGACGCGACAGCGACCGTGCTCACCGCCACCATGGCCATGGTACTCAGCCCGAGTAACTTCAATAACCTACTCATCTTTTTCCTTTCTTGGGTGCCGCGGCCCCGGCCCGCCGGCCGGATGCCGCGGCACCCTCTGTTTTTGTTGGTGCCTCTGTGAGTCAGCTGTTGTGATCTCTCAGCAGGTCAGCGTGCGGGGTTCGCCAGATAGGCTTCGTTGATGATTCTGCCCAGCACTTTCGCGCCAGCCAGCGACGGATGGATATCGCCGTCTTCACCTGCCGGTTTGCCCCCTGGCTTCTGCACGTTGGGGTTGCACATTTCGGTGTACTTGCAGATCGCTTTCCTCTGCTGATTTTCGGTCTCGCTCACTGGGTTGAACACCGGGAACGGATTGGCGAACGTCACGTTCGGGAAGTGGGGGAGCACTTCTTCTTCGATCAGTTCGTTGAGGGCTTCCTGCAGCCCGTTGCTGCCGGGCAGCACGAACGTGTAGGGGTTGTAGAAGCCCTGTAGGACGATCGGGCCGGTGTAGTGGCCGCCGCCTGGGTTGGTGCTGTCGATCACGCCAAGGATGTCGCCCATGTTCTGGAGGATCCGTTCGAACACAGCGCTCGCTGAGAGGGCCACGCAGGTCCTCACCGCTTCTTCAGGCGTCGAGCCGTACTTGCTTTTGCCTTCGGTCTCGAATTCTTCGGTGACTTCCTTTTCGCACTTGCCGACAGCCGCGAGCTCGTCGTTGGCGCCGATGTTGAGGGTGATCGCCTTGATTTCGTGGGCAGGTTTGCCTTCGTTGAGTATGCTCAGCGCCTCTTCCAACTGGGAGAGGTCGTCAAGCGAGTTGTGCAGCGGGAACCCTTCGATCTGGTGGTAGGGGCACGGGTGGTAATCCCCAGGGCCGTTGGAGCCAGGCGGTTCGGTCGATTCTTTGCCTCCGATCGCTTCGTTTTCCCCGATCAGGCTGTTGGAGGTCTCTCCTGGACAGGAGTCGTTGACGAGCGTGAGCCCTTTGCCTACCTCGGTAGATTGCCTGAGGTGTTTGGCGAAGAAGTTGGCGGGGCCTTCTTCGAAGAACGCCGGCGCCTCGTTGGGATAGTTGACGTTGAACTTTTCCTCGGTATAGCCAAAGGAGATCGAATCGCCAAGCGCGAGATACGTGGTTGTGGGCGGTGGTGTCGCGCCAGCCTTGGCGACGCTCAGTGTGAGCATCAGCGTCGAGATGACCAGAACTGCTATTGCGGGCACGCTCAATCGAGCGCGCGAGTGACCCAGGGCTTGCACAAGCCCTTCCCTTGGGGACATATTACGATCCTTTCGTTGTTGTGTTTGGCGGCTCCGGAGGCCCATTCTTCAAAGGCGCTTCGGAGCTGTTTGCTTCCGTGGCTTGGGCGGCGCTTGGAGCGACTCATGTGGAACACACAACCGCTCGCCTTTCCCGTCCATCCATGGAAGAGGCCACGCCTACCTGGCATGGGCCCACGTTGGGCGATGTGACTGGCTAGACCCGGTCCTCCTCCGCTTGACCCTTCATTCCTCTTCCCCGCGAACTGGCCGCTCAGGGCAGTTATGGATCAAAGCACATGTAGAGAGCGTTCTGTGAACAGAGCGAAGAACCATGTAATTCGCAGTCTCACCGTCAGTCGCCGTCGATGAAATAAACAAGTTTGCAATGCACGGATGTAGCGATCGGGCATTGGAAACACCGCTGTGAGCGGTCTCAAAATGCGTCGCGTCGCTTACGTCGTTCGGGATGCTCGCGGACGAAGGACGCAGCTCAGAGCGTCGATCGCCGCTGCCACAAGGGCGTTGTCGCCGCTCGTCTCCAGTCGCGAGGGGTCGCCATGCACCAACGCGTCACACCAGATCCTCGGTGTCGCGTGACTGACTGCGCTCGCGGCCGACGTGGCCGGAGTCGCCAGCGCAGCAAGGTGCCCAGAGCCGATCGCGAGGAAGATGTCTGAGTCGGTGACTTCGTCGGCGTCGAAGTGCCAGTGACAGGTTCCCGTCAACCCATGCGGCAGGTGGCACAGTGGCGCGAGCATGTGCAGCAGCCCAGGAAGGTCACTGATCATCGCTTTCGCACGGACGCCCTGCTCAGCGCCTCTGAGAACTCGCTCGCAGCGCCCCGCCTCCAACGCGATGACCCCAAAATGGCGCGCCTCCTCGGCTATCGCGTAGCGCCCTGACCGCTCGTCATGGCGCAACACTCCATCCCGTCTCAGGGCGGCGAGGCGGCGGAACAGCGTCGCGCGCCTGAGCTCCGGCACGCGCACCTGCAACTCGCCTGGGAGCAGCGGCCCGTCCGCGAGCGCCCTCGCCAGCTCTCGCGTAGGCCCGTCCCCGACGAGTTTGATCGCCCACAGGCCGGGGGTCCTCACCTGAGGCGGCGGCGGACACCACACCTGCTCGCATCGCACCGCCGTCTCGTACACCGCGAGCAGATGCTCACGTCCCCCGTCGTTCAGCGAATAGATTCCACGGGGAGGAGCCGCCTGACGAGCGTGCACCGTCTCCGTCCCGTCCTCCTGCGCAACGCTCGCCCACCCGTCGCGCACGAGCCACTGCAGGCGCCGCCGCACGGTCCAATGAGCGATGCCTGGCGCCCTGCGCTCCACGTCGCTGACCTGGGCTGGGCCGCTGCCAAGCTCCCGCAGAACCACGAGCATGCACTCGTCGTCGAGCAGACGCAGGATGCTATCGCCAAGCTGTGCTAGTCCCTCCATCTCCTCGCTCGGACTTTCCCCCGCTTGTTCGCTCCCCTCCGCCTACAGCAATCGAGCGGCTGACGCCTGCCACATCCCTGGCGATGACACAGCTGGCTCGTGCACTCTGCCGCCGCATAATATCAGTCTCGTTCCATAGAATCGACTTAGCTGATAGCACCTGTCAAGCGGCTCCGCGCTACGCGCGGCGGACTTCGCCGCCTGGCGGTTCCGCGCTGCAGGCGACGGACTTCGCGGCCTGGCGGGTGTCGCGTGTCATGCGGCCATTCCGGCGTCCAGCTATGCTGCGCTTGGAGATGGTTGGGAGGACTGTACGCACAGCGACGATCGTCGCGGCCGGGTTGCTCGCGATCGCGCCCACGAGCGCGCTCGCGAAGTCGGACGCTGCGTCCACGCATGCCTACGTGGTCGCGGACTACGCCCTCGCGAAAGCAAGCGAGGCGCTCGTGCCGAAGGCGCAGAAGCGGATCGCGAGCTATCGCAAGAAGGTCGGCGGCGAATGCGCGCACATCGGCGAAGGCTCTCCGCAGACCGAAAAGGGCTGGAAGCTGAGCTATGAGGTCGTCGGCGCGCTCTGGTCGCTCAGCTATGGCACCGACGCAGGCGCGATCCACAAGTTCATGCACACCGTGAAGGGGCTGAGCTGGAGCAACTCGAAGACGACGAAGATCGCGCGTACCTACGCGACGAGCCTTGGCGAACTGGCGTCGCTGCCGATGCCAGACCTCTGCAAGGACATAAAGGCATGGACATCGAGCGAATACGAAACGGTGCCTTCCGACACGCTGCAGTTCGACAACCACGCCGAAGCGATCGAACTGCACACGATGCCAGAACAGCTGATCGCGCCCTATCTGACGCCTGCCGATCGCCACATCGTCGCCCGCACCGAAAAGCTCGAAGAAAAGCTGCTGAACACCGAAACCTTCGTGGGCGCGAACGACTGGTTCGCGATGCTGGAAACGCTCAGCCTCAACCAGTAAGGCTTGGAGGATGGGGATAAGGGTGGGGGTTGTGGTAGCGGCTCTTGACGGCGCTCTCAGCCTCAGCCGATCGGCCTGCTGAGCAGGCTGGGATCTGCCTTCGGCGCGAGGTTGCGCAGCGACGTCACGTCGGCCGCGAGACCGTCGCGGAGGGCGCGCTCGAACGCCTCGCTGTGGTCGGCGAAGCGCTGCCTGGCGTAGGGCAATGCGAGCTCGCGCGTGACCATGAACGCCCAGTCGCTCGCCTGCATCCCAAGCAGCTGACGAAACGCAGCCTCGCCCGCCTCGGCGCCAGCCTCGATCAGCCGCAGCTCGGCCTCGCGCTGAGCGAATGCGATCTCCGCGACGGGCGGACCAGACCAGGTCGAGAGGTCGCCGTCACTGCCCCAGGTGCTCGGCTCCCAGCTCCCGCCGTCCAGCAGGGGGGCAGGCTCGCTGCCTGCAAGCGCCTCGTCGACGCGCATGAGCTCGAGACCCTGTCTCGCGCACTCCTCGACGACGGCGGTGAGCCACACGATCCCCTCGTACCACCAGTGGCCAAGCAGCTCGGTGTCAAGCGCACAGACGACGAGGCCACCGCCTGGCAGCGGGCCTGAGCGATCTGGATCGGCGGCGGCGTCTGCGAGGCGCTGGCGCGTGCGCGCGACGAAGTCGGCGGCGTGCTGTTGCGCTGTCGCGATCGCGGCGGCGTGGTCATAGGCGGAGCCGTCGTTGCTCCAGGGGTTGTGGTGGTGGACGGTGTGGCGGTGATAGTCCCTGTAGCAGGGGTGCGCAGGATAGCCATCGTCGCTCCAGACGAGCGAGATCGTCTCGCGGTCGATCGGCAGCAGCGCGATCCCCGACTCGCCGACGAGCGGGCGCAGCTGCTCGCGGGCGCCAAGGCCAAGACGCTTCGTGAGCTCGACGCAGCAGGCCCTCACTCCAGCCGCGGCAAGCACAGGCTCGAGGTCAGGCGCATGTGCGCACTCAGGCAGCCAGAAGCCTCCTTGCCAGCCACCACCAAAGCGGCGCCTGTGCGAGTCGATGCCAACCTGCGCCTGAGCGCTGACGCAGGCGTCAGTTGCAAGCAGGGGCAGCACCGCGTGGGTCGCCGCAGAGGTCCACTGCGCATGGGGCGCGAAGGCGGCGAGCAGGTTGCAACCACGATCGGCGAGGCGTTCAGCCGCGCCCTCGTAGTCGCGCAGCGAGCGGTCGAGCTCCTGCGCAAGTTGCGGATGTCCCCCCTTGCGCAGACCCTCAGCGTCCTCGAGGTGTGTGTGCCTTCGCACCTCTGTGACGAAGCGTGTGAAGCGCGGAACGAGGTCTGCGACCTCGAGCTGGTCGCAGAGCACAGGCGTGAGCGAAAGCGTGATCGGCAGATCGCGGTCAAGCAGGTCAAGCAGCGGCAGGTAGCAGGTCGCGATCGCCTCCCAAAGCCACTCCTCGCCAAACGGCCAGGTGCCAAAGCCCTCGACGTAGGGCATGTGGGTGTGCAGCAGGATCGCGAGCGCCCCAGGGGCGCCTCGTCGTCCTCGCCGCGAGCTGCTCAAGCGCGGCACACCACGACGAAGTCGAGCGCCCGCTCAAGGTCGGCGTCGCCCTGCTCGCGCAACACGAAATCCCCTGCGGAGATCGCCGGCGTGAACCAGTCGTAGAAGCGTTTCGTGAGGCGAAGCCTCGCGTGGACGGTGTCCCACCCGAGCCGGAGGGCGTGCTCGTGCGCAAGCAGCTTCCTTGCGTGGAAGAGGCCAAACATCTGCACCGATACAAAGTGGTCTTGGCAGAGCCGCTCGAACTCCTCAGCGGTGTACTCATGCACATGCCAGGGGTTGTCAGAGCGCTCTGCGCCCTTCGGCGCAAGCGTGCGCACGTTCGGCGTCGAGACGTAGGCAACTCCCCCAGGGCTGAGAGTGCTCTTGAAATGCTCGAGCACAGCGCCAGGATCCTGTAGGTGCTCGATCGTCTGTAGGAAGACGATCGCATCCGCCGGCGCAGAGAAGCTTTCGACGAGGTCCCGCTCGAAGCTGAGATTCGCGCGACGGTAGCGCAGCTTGGCGTGCTCATGGGCCTCAGGGTTCGCGTCGACGCCGATTGCGCTGGCCGCTGTGCTGGCGAGCAGATCGGCGCCATAGCCCTCGCCGCACGCCATGTCGATCACGCGCAACCCATGCACGCGAGCGGCGATCCATTCGTAGACCGCGAGATGCCGGCGGAACCAGTAGTTCTCCTCAGGGATGTCTGGCAGCGTGCGCTCACCGGTCAAGGCCAGCGGCGGCACGCCCTCTGGCTGGTCGCGCTGCAGGTGAAGGGACGCGGACACCGCGGCGAGTATAAGGTCCCGTCGATGCCACCCACCCTGACCCCCGCCGAGATTCGCGACGTCAACACGCGCTACCACGACGTCGCCGCCAACCACTACGACGCGAAGTGGGGGATCGACTTCGGCGATATCGGCCTCAGCCAGGTGACCGCAAAGGTCCAGAAGGCGCTTGGCAAACAGCCCGGACGCTATATCCACTCGCTCGAGATCGGCTCTGGCACCGGCTACTTCACCCTGAACCTGATGCGCGCAGGCGCGATCGAGCAGGCGACCTGCACAGACATCTCCACGGGGATGCTCTCGACGCTTGCGGGCAACGCGCAGCGCCTTGGGCTCACGGTGCAGACCGTCCAGGCGGATGCGGAGCGCCTGCCCTTCGCCGACGACAGCTTCGATCTCGTGCTTGGGCACGCAGTCCTGCACCACATTCCCAACCTTGCGCTTGCCTTCTCCGAGTTCGAGCGGGTATTGAAGCCAGGCGGCACCGTCCTGTTCGCAGGCGAGCCCTCGCGAGTTGGCGATCGGATCGCGCGTGTGCCGAAGCGGATCGCCGGCGCGGTCGCGCCGCTGTGGCGCCAGGCGATCGGCGCGCGGCCCGCGCCGCCGGCCGAGGGCGGCGCCCCTGACGCGGCGCTGGAGAGCGTCGTCGACGTGCACGCCTTTGCGGCAGGCGAGCTGTCCGGCTTCGCGCGCACCGCAGGGCTGACGCAGGTGCGAGTGACCGGGGAGGAGCTGCTCGCCAACTGGTTCGGCTGGACGAACCGCACGCTGGAGGCGACCGCAGAGCCGGCGGACGTACCCTGGGCCTGGCGCCAATACGCCTATCGTGGCTACCTCGCGTTGCAGGGCGTCGACCGGCGCCTGCTGGAGCCGCGCCTGCCGGCGACGATCTTCTACAACCTGATGATCACCGGCTCGAAGCGGTAGGCGGGGCGCTAAGCACAACAGCGCAGGCGCACTGAGCGCAACCCCCCCACCCTTAAAAATAAATTCACAACCAGACGCTCAAGCGCTGAGCGCGACCCCGCCTCGCCGCGGGTCGCCGGCGCCGGCGAGCACGCCGTCGCGTCGCTGCACCGCCTGGACTCCGCCAAAGAAGAGGTTGAGGTCGTGGAAGCGCACGAGCTGCCTGCCTGGCGCCGTGAGCACCTCCGCGTCGAGGCCAGGCTCGTGGTAGACGATGCCCCCCTCGAAGTGCACGCGCGGAGCGCGCACCGCCTCGCCAACTGGCAGGCCACGGTCGACGACGCCGACGATCGTCTGCAGAATCGCGGAGCGGATGCGATTGGAGCCGGCGCTGCCAAGCACGAGCTCGACCTCCCCGTCGTGCATCACGAGCGAGGGCGCCATCATGCTTGGCATCCGGCGACCGGCGGGATGGCGGTGAAAGCCAAGCGGGTTCAGGTCCTGCTCGCCCATCATGTTGTTGAGGTGGATGCCTGTGCCTGGCACGACGATGCCTGAGCCCTCACCGTTGGTCGTCGTCACGCTGCAGGCCATGCCGTCTGCATCGAGCACCGAGATGTGCGTCGTCGCTCCCAGCCGCGAGGAGAGGAAGTCCGTCGTGAATCCCTCGTGCGCAAGGCCCTCGAGGAACTCAGGGGTGCGCTCCGCCTGGGCGGCTTCCATAGCCAAGAGCAGAGCCTGCAACGATGGCGGCGCCGGGCCGCGGTTCAGCAGGCTGAGCGCGTAGGCGATGAGGATCCCGCCTGCTGAGGGCGGCGGGTTGGTCAGCACTGTGCGGTCGCGATAGCCCACCTTCAGCGGCGGGCGCTTCACCGCCTCGTAGCGGCGCAGGTGCTGACGCCCAAGCCAGCCGCCAAGGCGAGCGATCGTGTCACTGACGGCCCCAGCGATGTCCCCCTCGTAGAAGGGCTTTGCCCCGTCGTTCGCAAGCCGTTCGAGCGAATCGCCCAACTCAGGGTTCCGCAGCACCTCGCCCTCGCCGAGAACGCCGACGGCCGAGGACCAGAGCGCTGCGCATTCAGGCGTGTAGCGCAGCAGATCGGCGAGGATCCTCGCGATGTAGGCCTGCTGCGCGTTGAGCGCGACGCCCTCGCGCGCGAGGCGCGCCGCGGGTGCAGCCAGATCCGTCAGCGGGATCGTGCCCCAGCGTCTCGCCGCGTTGCAGACGCCTGCAGGCACGCCATAGACCCCGCAGGAGGCGGGGCCGATGTGGAAGATCTGCTGAGCGTCGCCAAAGGAGACGTCGATCGCCTCGAGCTCCGCCGCATCGTCGTTCGGTCGCGGACCAGGCGACTCGACGAAGAAGTCGAGCAGCTGCGGCTCGCCGTTGCCGTCGGCGACCATCATGTGGCCACCAGCGCCAAGGCCCGTCAGCAGGGGCTCGACCACGAACGACGTGAGCATCGCGGCAAGCGCAGCGTCGACGGCGTTGCCGCCCGCCTGCAGCGCCCTCACGCCCGCTTCAGCGGAGAGCTGGTGGCCGGCGGCGACGATGCCGCGCCCAGCCACCCGACCGGAACCTCTCAGATCCTTGGCAGGAACTCGGGGATCTCGTACTCGTCGACCGACAGCTCGCCGCCGCGACGGCGGCGGGCTCCGGCGAACTGGGGCTCACGCGCGCGCTTGATGCGCGGTTCGCCAGGCGGTTCCTGCAGACGGCTGCCCGCCCCGCGCTCGCCGCCAAGTGCACGCTCGCTGACGCGGGGCTTGTCGCCGTAGCCAGTCGCGACGACCGTCACCCAAACCTGGTCGTCCAGCTTCTCATCGACCATCGCTCCAAAGATGATGTTCGCATCAGGGTGGGCGGCCTCCGAAACCGCCTTCGCCGCCTCGTTCACCTCCCAGAGCGAGAGGTCGACGCCGCCGGTGATCGACAGCAGGATCGAGTGAGCGCCATCCATCGAGGTTTCCAACAACGGCGAGGCGACCGCCTGCATCGCAGCCTCGACCGCCCTGTTCTCGCCAACGCCCATGCCAATCCCCAGCAGAGCGCTGCCCGCTTCGCTCATGATCGTGCGCACGTCGGCGAAGTCGAGGTTGATGAGGCCTGGCAGCGTGACGAGATCAGAGATGCCCTGGACACCCTGGCGCAGCACGTCGTCGGCGACCTTGAAGGCGTCGACCATCGCGGTCTGCTTGTCGAGAATGCTGAGCAGCCTGTTGTTGGGAACGACGATCAGCGTGTCGACCTCTTCGGCGAGCGCCGCAATGCCACTGTCAGCCTGGGCGGCGCGCTTGGAGCCCTCGAAGCCGAACGGGCGCGTGACGATCGCGACGGTGAGCGCTCCGACCTCGCGCGCGATCCTCGCGACGATCGGCGCAGCGCCAGTGCCAGTGCCACCGCCTGCACCCGCGGCGATGAAGATCATGTCCGAGCCCTTCAACAGCGCCTTCACGCCGTCGTAGTCGTCCATCGCTGCCTGGCGACCGACATTTGCGTCAGACCCTGAGCCAAGACCTCGCGTGAGCTCGACGCCGATGTGGACGGTGACGTCAGCGCTCGACTGTTGCAGCGACTGCAAATCCGTGTTGACGGCGATGAACTCGACGCCCTCGACCTCGGCCTCGACCATGCGGTTGACGGCGTTCGTGCCGCCACCGCCGACGCCGACGACCCTGATCACCGGATGGCCCGGCGCGCGCGACGACTGCTGTGGGGCGTCGTCCTCGAGCAATGGCGTGCGACGCGGCAGCGAGCTCGCGTCGTGACGCTCAGGCTCCCTGCCGACATCCATCATGTTTGCGGGAATCTCCGCAGAGAAGGCGTGCAGCAGGCGCTCCTTCGGCGTCGGCAGCGACTCTTCCCTGGACTCCTCAGAAGGCTGCGCCGCGGCGCTGCGCGCAGCCGCCGACGCGGGCGTGGATCCAGCGGGCGCGGGGCCAGTGGACGCGGGCGCGGCTGCCACATGCTCCGAGGATGCGCCAAGCGACGGATGCGGCGCCGAGCGACGCTCGTCGGCCTCGTCGTGCTCGGCAGCCGACGGCGCCGCGGTGCTCTCAGAGCGCTCCGCATCGTCGTTGCCGGCAGCCGGCTGCGTCTGCTCCTCAGTTCTGCGGAACAGCGCCGCGAGCGGGCCTTCGCGCATGCTTGCGCGTTGCTTAGCGTTGGCCATGTGCAAGGACCTCCTCTGCAAGCTTGCGATATGACTGCGCGGCCACGCCGTCTGGCTCGTACTTCAGCACAGACATGCCCTTCACAGGCGCCTCCGCGAAGCGCACCGTCTTGCGAATCCGCGAGGCGAACACGCGGTCGCCAAAGTTCTCCTCAAGGATCTCGATCGCCTCCTTCGCGTGAATCGTGCGAGCGTCCACCAAGGTCGGCAGGATACCCTCGATCTCCACGTCAGGATTGAGGTTCTCGCGAATCATCGCAAGCGTGTTCTGCAACTGGATGAGGCCACGCATCGATAGATACTCGCACTGAACGGGGACGATCACCTTGTGCGCCGCCGTGAGCGCGTTGATCGTCAGCAGCCCAAGGCTTGGCGGCGTGTCGATGCAGATGAAGTCATAGTCGTCGAGGATCGGTTCGAAGCTCTTCTGCAGCGAGCGCTCCCTGCCGATCATCGTCGACATCGCGATCTCAGCGCCTGCGAGGTCGATCGAGGCGCAGGCGATGTCGATCTCGCGTTTGCGAATCACCTCTCTGATCGAAACTCGATGCACGAGCACGTCGTACATCGAGCGCTCGAGCGTGTCAGGATCGATTCCCTGGGACATCGTGAGGTTGCCCTGCGGGTCCATGTCCACGCAAAGCACGCGATGACCGGCCTCGGCGAACGCTGCCGCGAGGTTGAGGGTTGTCGTTGTCTTGGCCACCCCTCCCTTCTGATTTGCGAAGGCGATGACCTTGGCCTTTCCTTCCACTGAAGGCTCCGATGCTCGATTTGTGGGCGTCGCGGCGTAATTCGCATTGCGATGCACGATTCCTTCCTCGAGCCACGCCCCCTCTCAAGCGCCGCGTCCATCAAGGGGACGTGGACCTCACAGCGTACGATCCAGCAGGTGTCGGACGGAAAGGGAGAGAAAGGCGCACACGCGCCAAGCATCTACGTCTGCGCCGGTCCAGGCGGCGTTGGCAAGACGACGGTCTCAGCGGCGCTCGCGCTCGAGCTCTCGCTCACTGGCAGACGCGTCGTCGTCGTGACGATCGACCCTGCGAAGCGCCTCGCAACCGCCCTTGGCCTGCGCGAGCTGGGCGGCGAGCCACACCGCATCGACCCTCAACAGCTGCGGGCGGCGGGCCTTACGCCGCAGGGCGAGCTGTGGGCGATGACGCTCGACGTGAAGCGCACGCTCGACCGGCTGATCGAGCGCCTCGCGCCAGACCAAGGCACGCGCGAGGAAATCTTTGACAACCGGATCTACCGCGACCTCTCCTCAGCAGTCGCAGGCTCGCAGGAGCTCTCTGCCGTCGCGAAGCTCTACGAGCTGCACCACGAAGGCGGCTTCGACGCGATCGTGCTCGACACCCCGCCCTCGCGCAACGCGCTTGACTTCCTCGATGCGCCAACACGCCTCGAGCGCTTCCTTGGCGGGCGTGCACTTGGCATGTTCCTCGGTCCTGGCGGCCTCGCCGCACGCCTGCTGGGGAGGCCAACGTTCCTCGTCTTCAACATCTTCTCGCGAGTCGCAGGCGTCGATCTGCTCAGCGACCTGACGACCTTCTTCCGCTCGCTTGCAGGCACCGTCGATGGACTGCGCGAGCGCGCCCACAGCGTCGAGGAGCTGTTGCGCGACCCAGCGACGACAAGCTTCATGATCGTCACCTCGCCAGAGCACGATCCAGCGGATGAAGCAATCGCGTTGCGCGCCCATCTCGCCGAGGAGGGCATGCCCTTCGGCGGGCTGATCGTCAACCGCGTGCACAAGCATGGCCTCGGCGGGCATCCCGCCGAGCAGGTCGCAGCCGCGCTTGCGCCAGCGCTCGGCGAACGGCTCGCTGAGCGCGTGACCGCGAACCTCGCCGACTTCGACGTTCTCGTGCGACGCGACGCAGAGAGCATTACGCGCCTTTCAGAGGCAGTGGGCGACGCAGAGCCGATCGTGATCCCGCAGCTCGACGAGGAAGTCCAGGACATCGAGTCGCTTGCGCGGGTCGCGATGCAGTTGGCGGACGCGCGAAGCTGAATCGTATCTCAGGCTCGCAGAGCCTCGGGCGAAAGCGTCAGGCCGTCTGGCGTCTCAGACCGGCAGCGTACCCTGGGCGAGAGCGTCGAGCGAGTCGTCGGGCTCTGAGCTCTCCTGCGCAGCCACCGATCCTGAAGCCTTCGCGACCCTGCGCTTCGCGGTGATCGTCTCCGCAGCACGCCGCTTCGCGGTGATCGTCTCCGCAGCACGCCGCTGGGCGTTGACCTTCTCGGTGACGCGCCGCTTCGTGCCGAGCGTCGTCGTCACTTCCTGACCAGCCTCTCGTGAGCTCGCGCTGGGACTGGGCTTCGCGGCCTCGCGGGCCCTCGAGGTCTTCCGCGACCCTGTGCCTTCGCGCCCTCTTCTGCTCGCCCGCAGCTTCGCGTTCGTCTCGCGCGAGGCCTCCGCCCGCAGCTCCGCATCGGCGCGATCTTCGACGAGCAGCAGATCGTCGGCGACCTTCGCAAGGTCGCGATCGAGATGTCCACAGATCACGTCGCTCAGCAGGGCTTTCAGCCAATCGGAGATCTCATGCGCAAGCTCAACGCCGGCGGCGTTCCGCAGCGCCTCGCCCGCGACCGCTGCGCGCTCGAGCTCGACCGCCTCGAGCACACGCTCCGCGGTCTCCTGTCGCTGCTCTGGCGTCGCGCAGAGCGCCGCGACGCGCGCGGCGAGCAGTCCCTGCGAGCTGCGCGTCGGCTCGAGCAGCGCCTGCAGCGCGAGCAGGTGATCGCTCAGACCCTCGTAATCACTCGCCTGCGCACAGCCCAGCTCGAAGCGGCGCAGCGCCCAGGCGAGCGTGTCGCCGCTTGGATAGCGTCGGGAGACGAGGCTGCAGAAGGCGCGCAACTCGTCCTCCTGGGCGGGCGTGATCAGCAGTACCCGCCGCGGCCTGCCCGCCTCGCCAAGCACGATCGAATCGAAGCTTCCGCCGTCGATGCGGGCCCAGGCGAGCTGGCCAAGCGAGATGCGCCCATCGCCGAACAGCCGCAGCGCCCGCAGCAGATCGCGCAGCACCTCCTTGCCATGGGCGATCGCCGCCCCTGGATCGTCGCAGTCGCCAGCGCTGAACAGCACGACGAGGTGCTCATTGCCAGTTTCGCCTCGCCCAGGCCAGAGCGCTTGCTCTGGCAGACCTGAGACCGCTTCTGGCCTTGCGATCGTGAGCCCATGGGCGAGCGGCAGCTCGGGCGAGGAGAGGGCGACCCCATGCAACGTTGCGACAAGCGTCAGCGTCGCACCCTCAGCTGCCGCGGCGGCGTCGACTCGCGCAAGCGCCTCGCTCAGCCGCTCGCCATGCAGCTGGAAGTCGCTCTGCTCTCCGAAGACGTCCTCGACGAATGCACGCAGGGCCTCGTTTGCACTCGCCCGCGACCGTGAGCCACCACCAAAGCCGATGCTGGCGCCCAGCTCGGCGCCGCCACGAGCGCTCGTGCCACGGCCACCGCTGCCACTGCCACCAGTCCCACGGCTACCGCCGTGCGCGGCGACATAGCGCTCGAGGCCATGCGAGCTCTCGAGCGCCCGCAGCGCGTCTGGGCAGCTCCGCAGCCCGCTGAGCATGCGCCAGCGCTGCCTGACGAAGTCGGCTGTGAGCGGGCGGTACATGAAGAGCTCTCCACCGCCGTTGCTGCCGCGACGCCGCCGGCGGCCGCTGCCGCTACTGCTGCTCGCCAGCTCGAAGGGAATCTCCGCGCCAGCGGCGAGCTCGTCCTGCAAGGCCTTCGAGGCCTCCTCGGCGAAGTCGCTCAGCGCGTCGTTGAGAAGTCTCGAGTGCACGGGTGTAGCGCTTCGCCGTGAACGGCTTGCTTCCTGCTCAGAGCACGCTGGCTTGCGAGATATTTGAAGCCGCAGCGTGAGGCTGCGGTGGGGACCTTCGACGCGAGCGGGGACGGCGTCAGGCCGCTGCAGGGATCTTCGGCGCGAGCGAGGCACAGCATCAGGCCGCCGCGGGGACCTTCGACGCGAGCGCGGACGGCGTCAGGCCGCTGCAGGGATCTTCGGCGCGAGCGTGATCCGCGTGCACTCCGCCGACGCATCGTCATCCGCCGGCGGCAGCCAGCGTTCGCCGTAGGCGCGCATGTCCTCGATGATCGGCAGCAGCGCCCTGCCCTTCTCTGTCAACGCGTACTCGACGCGGGGCGGCACCTCGGCGTAGTTGTGACGCTCGACGATGCGCTCCTCCTCCAGCGCCCGCAGGCGCAGTGAGAGCGTCCTAGGGCTGATACCGGCGAGCGACCTTTCCAGCTCACAGAAGCGGGCACTGCCATCTGCGAGGTCGCGAATGAGCAGGAGTGTCCACTTGCCGCACACCACGTCGGCTGTGCGACAGACTGGACATGTCACATCCAAGGGCATTCCAAACTCCACTTTACCAAGTGAAGTGTTGGGAACAGGCCTACTGGGGCGTGTAGGCAGGCTGTTCGCCAGGATAGGGAGTGCCCTGACCGCCGGCGCCATAGCCCCCAGCACCGCCACCTGTGCCAGCCCCTCCGGTGCCGTCCCCATAGCCCCCGGAGCCGTCGCCATAGCCTCCGCTGCTGTAGCCGCCTTCGCCGTAGCCGCTGCCTTGGGTGCTCGCCGCAGCCTCTGCTTCTTCGCGACGCTGCTGGGCGACGGCGACGTCCTCCATCGTCGTGCCTTTGCGACCGTCCGCCTGCACGAGCAGCTTGAAGTCGTGCGGGCTGCTCGCGACGGCGAGGGCATCCTCCATCGTGATCCTGCCCGCCTTCAGATGCCCGAACAGGGCTTGGTCGAAGGTCTGCATGCCGTAGTAGGCGCCCGTCGAGATCACCTCGTGCAGCTTGCCTGTCTGGGCGGGGTCGACGATCATGTCCCTCACCCTGCCTGTCATCCGCAGGATCTCGCAGGCGGCGACCCTGCCGCCGTCTGCGCCAGGCACGAGCCGCTGCGAGATCACGCCCTTGATCGTGCCTGCGATCATCGAACGCGCCTGGCTGTGCTGGTGGGGTGGGAAGAAGTCGAGCATCCTGTTGATCGACTCGCCTGCGTCGACGGTGTGGATCGTCGAGAGCACAAGGTGGCCTGTCTCTGCTGCGGAGAGCGCTGTCTGGACGGTCTCCTCGTCGCGCATCTCGCCGATCAGGATCACATCGGGGTCCTGCCTCAGGACTCTGCGCAGCGCGCGCTTGAACGAGGCGGTGTCCATGCCCACCTCGCGCTGGTTGATCACTGAGTACTTGTCTTCGTGGACGAACTCGATTGGGTCCTCGATCGTGACGATGTGCTTGCTCGTCGTCGAGTTGATGTGGTCGATCATCGCCGCGAGCGTCGTCGACTTGCCTGATCCTGTCGTGCCCGTCAAGAGGATGATCCCGCGCTCCTCCTCAGAGAGCTCGCTGATCACCGACGGCAGCGAAAGCTCCTCGATCGTGTTGATCTTGTGCGGGATCGCCCTACAGGCGAGCGAGATCACGCTGCGCTGGCGGAAGGCGTTGATCCTGAAGCGCGCGACGTCAGGGATTTCGAAGGAGAAGTCGACCTCGTGCTCCTCGGCGAATTCGTGGAGCTTCGCCTGGTCGGTGAGCAGGTCGCGCAGCGCCTGTTCGGTGTCCTCGGCGTTCAGCGCCTGCAGCTCGCTTGGCGTGAGCACGCCATCAACGCGGAACAGCGGCGGCGCTCCGACCTTCAGGTGCAGGTCAGAGCCCCTCTTCTGGATGAGCTCGCGCAGCATCGCCTGCACATCGAACATGTGCTTCGCATCGGCAAGATCCGCGGCCCCCTTGAGTCGCACATCAGCCGACGGACGCTGCACACATCCTGACGGAAGGATCGCGTCGCCTGGCAAGGACGCAGGGAGCGACGTGTGCCAAACAGGGAGACACTCGCGCTTCGCGCTCGCATCCCTGAACCGGCCAGCACACGAGCGACCGAGGACGCCGTCAGGCGGCGCGAGACGACGTCAGGTCAGGCGACATCGCGGAGCTTTTGAGCCTCCGCGAGCGACTGCAGCTTCTTCAGCGACTGGTTCTCGATCTGGCGGATGCGCTCGCGCGTCACGTTGAAGGTCCTGCCGACCTCGTCGAGCGTGCGGGGGTGCTCGCCGCCGAGGCCATAGCGCAGCTCCAGCACCCTGCGCTCGCGGTAGGAGAGGTTCTCCAATGCCTCGCGCAGGGCCTCCTTCGTGAGTATCTCGGCAGCGCGCTCGTAGGGGGACTCGGCGCGCTCGTCGGCGATGAACTGCCCGAACTCTGACTCCTCCTCGTCGCCGACTGGCTTCTCGAGCGAAACGGGAGCCTGGGCGGAGCGCTTGATCGCATCGACCTCATCTGGGTCGATGCCCGTCACCTGAGCGATCTCGTCAGGCGTTGGCTCGCGCCCAAGTTCGGTGACAAGCTT
This sequence comes from Solirubrobacteraceae bacterium, assembly GCA_036490555.1. Taxonomy (GTDB): domain Bacteria; phylum Actinomycetota; class Thermoleophilia; order Solirubrobacterales; family Solirubrobacteraceae; genus Palsa-744. The sequence goes on from DASXDO010000011.1 coordinate 171,603, forward strand.
GCGCTCGGCGCGACCGATCTTGTTCAGCTTCTCGACGACGTGGACGGGAATCCTGATCGTGCGCGCCTTGTCGGCGAGCGCCCTAGCGATCGCCTGCCTGATCCACCAGGTCGCGTAGGTGGAGAACTTGAAGCCCTTGCGGTAGTCGAACTTCTCCGCGGCCCTTACGAGGCCAAGCGTGCCCTCCTGGATCAGGTCGAGGAACGGCAAGCCCTGGTTGCGGTAGTTCTTCGCGATTGAGACGACGAGGCGCAGATTGGACTCGACCATCTTCTGCTTCGCGTCGAGGTCGCCGCGCTCGATCCGCTTCGCGAGATCGACCTCCTCCTGGGCGGTCAGCAGCCGAACCTTGCCGATGTCCTTCAGGAACAGCTGCAGCGAGTCGGTCGTCATGTCCGGCTTCAGGTCGATCTGGGTCTTCGCCTTGCGCCGCCCTCGCTTGTCAGGCGCGCGCTCGACCTGCAGCGCCGCCGCGGTCGCGGGATCGATGTCCTCGACGAGCTCGATCTCGGAGCGCTCGAAGTAGCCGTGCAGCTCCTCGATGTCAGCCTCGTCGAGATCGAGGTCCGATGTGGCCGTCGATATCTCTGCGTATGTCAGCACCCCGACCTGCTGACCCTTCGAAAGCAGGTTCTTGACCTCTTCGAGCTCTTGAAGTTCGATCACCGACATCTGTTGCCTGCCGCTCCGTTTCCTTCGCAAGGGACCGCTGGACCATTGCCTGCGGCCCCAAGCCCTCTGCCATGTTTGTGCATAAGCATTACGTTCAATCTGCCGTCAGGCACTACCGCTGCCTGCCGACGGCGCGAAACGCCACGCATCGCATTGCGCGCCGCGCTCCTATGCTAACGCCTGAGCACGCCGGTTCGGAGCGGCGAACGCAACATGAACGACTTCAGCCCTAACGAGCACGACGAGGAGCGCCTGCCCAGCGTACTGGCGGAGCTGCCGCGCACGCGCCCGCAGCGCCAAAGCCGGCGCCGTGTCGCGGCGCGTGAGGCCGCGAGCGCGAAGCCCAAGCCAAAGGCGAAGGCAGCTGCACGCAAGCCTTCAGACGGCGCAGCGCCAAGCAGCAAGGCGAAGGACAGCAAGACTCCCAACAGCGCGGCGCCAAGCGGCAAGACGAAGGACAGCAAGACTCCCAACAGCGCGGCGCCAAGCGGCAAGACGCAGAGCAGCAAGGCAACGGAAAGCGCAGCGTCGAGCAGCAGCAAGGCAACGGATAGCAAGACGACCGACAGCAAGGCGAAGAGCAGCACGTCAAAGTCGAGACGAGCGGCCGCGGGCAAGGCCGCTACTAAGGCATCGACCACGACGGCCCGTCAACAGGCGAGGCAGGCTCCGCAGCCTGCGAAGCACGCCCCTCAGCCGGCAAAGCAAGCTCCGCAGTCGGCGAAGCAGACCCCTCAGCCGGCAAAGCAGGCTCCGCCGCCGCTCGAGGAGCCGGTGCCGAGACAAGGCTACGAGGCGGAGAGCGAGCTTGACGGCGGTACCCCTGTCGCTCCGCCCAGCACCTCTGAGCTCGTCGGCTCGCTCGCTGAGCTCGCAGGCGACCTCGCCCAGACGGGCATCTCCGCAGGCGGCCGTCTGCTCAAGAGCGCCATCTCGCGACTGTCGGGCCCCTGAGCGAACGCCTCGGGCACTGTCGCTCACGCGCCAAGATCGACCTGATTGCGCCCCGCATCGCGCGAAGAAGCGCCCTGCATAGCGCGAAGAAGCGCCCCGCATCGCGCGAAGAAGGACGCAAATACCGGCAGATTTCGACGTCGCTGCAACCGGCCTTGCACTCCACTCGCGACGGACCCGCCGGTATACTTCGCGCCACGCCGAGCTCCTGTGACGCATGTTCATGGGAGACGGGGGACCCAATGTGGGCTAGGTCAGCCCACCGGGGCGAATCGGCCGCGACCGTGGCCGTAGCGCAGCAGCAAGTAGCTGCGCGAGCCCGTCAGCTCACCCCGTAGGCGCCAAGACGATGCCCAAAGCGAAGATCGCAGAGAAGACGCTATTGACCGCCGCCATGCTTGGCATTGGCGTCGTCGGAGCAGCGGCGCCTGCGGCCTTCGCCAAGCAACGGGGCAGTGCCGCATCGGTGGTCGGAGCCGCAAGCGCGCCCGTCCAGAGCGAAGCCTCTGGCGGTTCGGGAGAACCAACGAGCAGCACCTCCGAACCGTCGACCAAAGCCACCAGGGAAGAAGCCGCCGAATACAACGGCGTCTCGCTTGCGACGATCTTTGGGCCTGGGCTGTTCGGCAGACACACCGCCTGCGGGCAGCTGCTCTCCAAGCAGGTGGTCGGAGTCGCGAACAGGACGCTCCCCTGCGGCACCCTCATCAGTGTCAGCTACCACGGCAGGCGCGTCACGATCCCCGTCATCGATCGTGGCCCCTATGGCCCGCTGCACGCGAACTGGGATCTCACGCTTGGCGCTGCGCGCCTGCTGCACATCACCGAAACGACTGAAATCAAGGCGAAGGTCGCCGGACACGTGAAGAACACACCGGCACTTGGCTCGCCAGGCGAAGAAGGCCTGCTCACAGGCGCACCTGCGGCGCCGCAGCCGCTCAGCGGCACGACAGGTGGCGTCAGCTCGAGCTGAGGCGCATCAGCCGCGCCGATACACAACCGATCGGTATCGCTTTCCAAAATCGGGGGCTTTCCAAAATCGGGGGTATAGGTCGAGCGAGCCTCATGGTCGAAACCGACCACGTTGCGGCCTGTGCTCGGGAACCTGTGCTCGGGAGGTCCTAAGCCGAGCGATCCTTGTCGTCGAAACCGCCAACACTGCGTCTACGGGCCTGCAGCCCCGGAGGCCTCAGCCGAGCGATCCTCGCCATCGAAACCACCGATGCTGAGCCTGCGAGCCTGAGGCGACGCTGCGCCTACGGGCCTACAGCCCCGGAGGCCTGAGCCGAGCGATCCTCGTCGCCGCAGCCCCGACGCTGCGCCTATCGGCCTACAGCCTCGGAGGCCTAGGCCGAGCGATCCTCGCCGTCATCGAAGCCACCCACGCTGCGCCCTGCGGCCTGAGCGGCGTAGAGGTCGATGTCCGCGTGCCCGATCAGCGTCGCCGCATCGAGCCCGTGCTCTGGGCAGACAGCGATTCCCACGACAACGCCCAGCGGCGTGCCACGATGGGCGAAACGCCGCGCCGCAGACGCAAGGCGTTCGGCGAGCTCGCGCGCGGAAAAGGAGTCGGTGTTTGGCGCGATCAGCCACCAACGGCCGTCGATCTCGCGCAGCAGCGTGTCTGCGGGCCGCAGCTGCTCGGCGATTGCGCTCTCGATCGCCCAGAGCTCGCGCAACAGGTCACCGCTTGCGCGCAGCGTGCGCAGACGCTCCGCATCGAGGACCTCGACGAGCAGCACCGTGAATGGCGTGCGATCATCGGAGAAACGCTCGAGGCGGCGCTGGATCGCAACCGTCACAGGCGGGTGCGCCCCGCTGCGGACGTCCTTGATCTCGATCGCCTCCGTGGCATCCTCCTGCTCGTCGACGAGCGCGACGGGCCGCGCGCCGCGCCGTGGCACATGGCCAAGCGGCCGCGGACCGAGCGGCAGGTCTGGATCGGTGCGGTCTCGCGTTGCGCCGGGCACATCTGCCCCAGGCTCACGCTCGCCAAAGGCCCCACGCTCGCCCAAGGCTCGCTCGCCAAAGCTCGCATGCTCGCCCTCGCTCGAGCCGGCCGACGCGAGGCCTGGAGCGCGCATGCCGGCAGGAGCGGGACTGGGACCACTCAGCACAGAGACGGGAGCAATCGGCGTGGAGCCTGGAGCGCCGAGCGTAGAGCCATGAGCACCGGGCACGGAGCCTGGCGCACCGGACCTGGAGCCAGCAGCGCCGAAAGCAGCGCCAGCGGAGCCGGGCGCGTCAACGGAGCCAGGCTCCTCAGCGGAAGCCGGGCTCGCGCCTGTGGCAGCTCCGGATCCGAACCTTGGCGCTGCCGCTGGCAGGGCCGCGTCGGCGAGCGCTGTCAGCGAGCCACAAACCTCGACGATCCGCTGAGACAGCGCCCCCACCTGCTCTGCGTCGCCGGCGTTGGCGCGCTCGTGCAGCGCCTCCCACAACGTCTCGCAAAGCTGCTCGGCGGCAATCGCGGCGCGCGATACTCGATCGGAACCCATCTACGTTGAATATCACGCCGCAAGGACGACTAGCCTCGCCCCTCGAACGACTAGCCTGGCCCCCGAATGCGCCCAGCGAAGGTAGCGAAACTGGATGACTCCACCACCGAAGACCGCGCCACTGGCGCGGTGCGATCGGTGCAGACCGCCGACCTCTCGCTTCCTGCAAGCGCGCTTCAGGCGCTCTGGTCGCCCAGCAACCTCGAGCGCCTTGGGCGCACCTACTGGCGTTTCCTCGCAAGGGTCACGCTTGGGCTCGTCAGGGTGCGCTACACCGACGCGGAGCGCTTCGTCATCCTCATCGCCAGCCCGCTGAAGCTGATCGCCTTCAAGGCTCCTGAATACGAGATGGACGCGGAACATGGCCTTGTGCGCTGGCGCATCGAACGGGGACTGCTCGTCGCCAAGCAGGGCAGAGGCGGCCATGGGCACCTGCAGATCCAGGTCAGTCGCCAGCAGGCGCAGGACGTCGACCACGTCTGCCTGCACATCGAGATCGAGGTCGCCAACTTCCATCCCGCGATCGCCTCCGGCCTTGGCCGCTGGATCTACAGGGTCACCCAGTCGAAGATCCACGTCTTCGTCACGCACCGCTTCCTGCGCTCGCTTGCGCGCCTCGACCTCGCCGAGTCGAAGGTCGGCAGGCTTACGCAGCACTGAGAGCGTCTGTCAGCAGCCTGGGCGCCGTCCAGCTGCACGCATCTCATTTTCAAAATCTACAACCAACTGGTTGCGAGTTTGAAAATCGAGATACCTACCTCAACGACCTGACTCCTACCACAACGACCCGGCTAAGCGAGACCAGGCTCAGCGAAACCTGGCTAAGCGAAACCTGGCTAAGCGAGACCCGGCTAAGCGAGACCAGGCTAAGCGAGACCCGGCTAAGCGAGACCAGGCTAAGCGAAACTCGGCTAAGCGAGACCCGGCTAAGCGAGACCAGGCTAGGCGAGACCCGGCTAGGCCAGGCTTACGCCACGCAACGCCCGCAGCTTTGCGCGGTCGTGCACGGCGCTGATGCGGCGCACGGTGTTCGAGCGGCTGCGCATCACCAGCGATTCGGTGCTCGCGCCGCCCGCGCTTGGATAGCGCACGCCCTGCAGCACGTCGCCGTCGGTGATGCCTGTCGCCGAGAAGAAGACGTCGTCGCCTTTGATCAGGTCCTCGCAGTTCAGGACCTTCTTCAGGTCGTAGCCACCGTCGATCGCCGCCTTGCTCTCATCGTCGTTGCGCGGCCACAGGCGCCCCAGGAGCTGTCCACCCAGACACTTGATCGCGGCCGCAGAGATCACGCCCTCGGGCGTGCCGCCAATCCCCCAGAGCAGGTCGACGGGCGAGCGCTCCGTCACCGCCAGCAGAGCCGCGGAGACGTCCCCGTGGGCGATCAGGCGCACGCGCGCACCTGCATCCCTGATCGCGGCGATGCCCTGCTCGTGGCGCGGGCGATCGAGCACGACGACCATCACGTCGCCCACGGCGGTGCCCTTGCGCTCCGCGACCAGCTTCACCGTCTCCCCCAAAGGCCGGTCGAGGTCCAGCAGGTCGGCGATCTCGGGTGAGGCCGCCATCTTTTCCATGTAGACGCAGGGTCCTGGGTCGAACATCGTGCCGCGCTCGGAGAGCGCGATCACAGAGAGCGCGCTTGGCATGCCGTGCGCGGCGAGCGTCGTGCCCTCCAGAGGATCGACGGCGATGTCCACTTCGGGCGGCGAGCCATCGCCGATGCGCTCGCCGTTGTAGAGCATCGGCGCCTCGTCCTTCTCGCCCTCGCCGATCACGACGATGCCGTCCATCTGGACCGACTGCAGCATGTAGCGCATGCCGTCGACGGCAGCCTGGTCGGCGGCCTCCTTGTCGCCGCGTCCTGCCAGTGGCGCAGCGGCCAATGCGGCGGACTCAGTCACGCGTACGAGCTCTAGGGCGAGGTTGCGATCGGGGTGGCTGATGCGTCCAAACTACATCAACGCCGCAAGCCGACGCCAGCTGCCATTACGATCGTGTCGTGAGCGACAGCGAGATCACGGTCCAGGCGCTGCTCACGACCGCGCACCGCGAGGCGGTCGCGGTCGCGCTGCGGCGCGCCGGCGCCGAGCGCGTGCAGCAACGCGTGCGCGAATGCGACGCGACGCTCTGGGGGCCGGAGGGCACGCCGGAGATCGCCAATCGCCTTGGCTGGCTGACGATCGCGCCGCGCATGCTCGGCGACATCGACGACCTCGCGGGACTCGCGGACGAGCTGACGCGCCAGCAGATCGAGGACGTCGTGCTGCTTGGCATGGGCGGCTCCTCGCTTGCGCCGGAGGTGTTGCGGGGGACTTTTGAGGGGGATGAGGGTGGGGTGCCGCAGCGCGCGGACAGCCAGGGCTCGCGTGGATTGCACGTGCTCGATTCGACGAACGCGGGAGCGGTCAGGGCGGTCGGGGACGCGATCGAGCCGCAGCGCACGCTGTTCCTCGTCTCCTCCAAGTCGGGAGGCACGATCGAGCCGCTCTCGATGCTCGAGCACTTCTGGCAGGAGATCCCCGATGGCAGCCACTTCGCGGCGATCACTGACCCTGGCAGTGGCCTCGAGCGGCTCGCCAGGGAGAGGGGCTTCAGGCGCATCTTCCATGGCGACCCTGAGATCGGCGGGCGCTACAGCGCGCTCTCGCCGTTCGGGATCGTGCCAGCGGCGCTGATTGGCGTCGACGTCGCGCGGCTGCTCGAAGGCGCGGCGAGCGCCTGGGACACCACGATCGCCGAAGAGCTTCATCGCGCGGAGGGCGCCGACGCGGGCGAGCCGCGGGCGGCGCTGCCCGCCTGGCTGTGGCTTGGCGCGGCGCTTGGCTCGCTTGCGAAGCTCGGCAGGAACAAGCTCACGTTCACCGTCGCGCCCTCGCTTGACGGCCTTGGACTGTGGCTCGAGCAGCTCGTCGCCGAGTCGACGGGCAAGCACGGCAGGGGGATCCTGCCTGTCGCTCAGGAGCCGCTGCTTGGACCGGAGAGCTATGGCGAGGATCGCGTCTTCGTGCACATCGCCGAGCTTGGCGCGCCGGAGCCGGAGACCGAGCGCGCGCTTGCCGAGCTCGCCGCCGCGGGGCACCCCACGATCACGATCCCCACGCGCGGCCCCTACGACCTCGGCCGAATCTTCATGCTCGCGGAGCTCTGCGTCGCGGTCGCCGGCTGGGAGCTTGCGATCAACCCGTTCGACCAGCCCAATGTCCAGGAGGCCAAGGACGCGACCTCGCGGGTGCTCGCCGAGCTCGAGCAGCAAGGCCATGCGCCACAGCCGCCCGCCGACGCGAGCCCGCAGCAGCTCCTGGAGCTGCTTGGCGGCGCGAGCCCGCCGGACTACGTCGCGCTGATGGGCTACGTCCAGCCCTCGCCCGCCTTCGACGCCGCGATCGCGGAGCTGCGCAGGACGCTCATGCAGGCACGCAGGGTCACGACCACGTTCGGCTACGGGCCGCGCTTCCTGCACTCGACCGGCCAGTTCCACAAGGGCGGCCCGCCCACTGGGCGTTTTCTGCAGCTACTGCACGACACGCCGCCTGACGTCGAAATCCCTGGCAAGCCCTACTCGTTCACGCAGCTCGAGCACGCGCAGGCCGACGGCGACCTGCAGACGCTGCGCGCGCATCAACTGCCTGCGCAGCGCGTCACGCTCGCGGGCACAGACGCCGCGGCGGCGCTGCGGGCGCTCGCGGCGGAGATCGCGGGCATGCTTTGAGCGCCCCCACGGCAGAGCGATCAGACATGAGCCGGCAGAGCGCCGGGGAAAGGCAGCAATGACCCAGATCGGCTTCGTAGGGCTCGGCAAGATGGGCGGCAACATGGTGCACCGCATCAGGCGCGACTCCGAGCACGAGGTCGTCGCCTTCGACTTTGACAAGGCGGCGGTCGCAAAGGCGGAAAAGGACGGGGCGATCGGCGCCGCCACGCTGCAGGCGCTCGTCAAGCGCCTCCAGGCACCGCGCACGGTCTGGATCATGGTTCCCGCCGGCGAGGCGACCGAGCAGACCGTGCAGAAGCTCGCGAAGCTGCTCGAGCGCGGCGACACGATCGTCGACGGCGGCAACTCGAAGTGGACCGAAGACAAGCGCAGGGCCAAGGAGCTCGCCAAGCTTGGCCTCAACTACGTCGACGTTGGCACCTCTGGCGGCGTCTGGGGGCTCGAAGTCGGCTACTGCATGATGGTCGGCGGGCCGAAGGCCGCGGTCAAGCGCCTCGCGCCGATCCTCGACGTGCTCGCGCCGCCTACCAACGACGCGAGCGTCGACGCGATCGGCCCGCACGGCTGGCTGCACTTTGGGCCCTCGGGCGCGGGGCACTACGTGAAGATGGTCCACAACGGCGTCGAGTACGGCCTCATGCAAGCCTACGCCGAGGGCTTCGAAATCTTCGACAAGTGCGAGTACGAGCTCGACAACGCCAAGATCGCGCACCTCTGGGGGCAGGGCTCGGTCGTGCGCTCCTGGCTCTGCGAGCTCGCGGCGAGGGCCTTCGAAGCAGACGGCAACGACCTTGGCGAGCTCGAGGGCTTCACTCAGGACTCGGGCGAGGGCCGCTGGACGATCGAGGACGCGACCGCCCACGACGTGCCCACCCCGGTCATCACCGCCTCGCTGTACGAGCGCTTCTCCTCGCGTGGCAACGGCGACTATGCGCACAGGCTGCTCGCCGCGCTGCGCAACCAGTTCGGCGGGCACGCCGTCAAGGAGATGGCCGACGCCAAGCCGGCCGCGAAGGGAGCCGCGGCGGCAGGGTCCGCCGCCAAGGCAAAGCCGGCGGCGAAGGCGAAGGCGAGTGCGAAGGCGAGTGCGAAGACGAAGCCCGGCGCGAAGGCCAAGACCACCGCGAAGGCCAAGACCACCGCGAAGGCCAAGCGCCGGTGAGCACGCCCGCGGCGACTCCCACCGCGGCGCCGGGCGCCGCGCCTGAAAACCCGCTCGTCGCGGGGCTCGAGCGGCTGCCGGTGCCGCCGACGACGCTCGTGATCTTCGGCGCCACCGGCGACCTCGCCAGGCGCAAGCTGCTGCCTGCGCTCTACAACCTCGCGCACGAGGGGGCGCTGCCGGAGCGCTTCAACCTCGTTGGCGTCGCACGCCGCGAAAAGCCCCACGAGGACTACAGAGCCGACTGTGAGGAAGCGATCCGGCGCTTCTCCAGGCGCCCGCCGAACGAGGACGTGCTCGGGGAGCTGCTGCAGCACGTCAAGTACGTGCCTGGCACCTTCGACGACGACGCCGTCTACGAGGAGATCGCGAGCACGCTCGACGGCTTCGAGCAGCATGGCGGCCCGCTGTCGCGCCTCTTCTACCTCTCGACCTCGCCCTCCTTCTTCCCCGTCATCGTCGAGGCGCTTGGCAGGCAGGGGCTCGCCGACCAGGAGAAGCTCGACGGCACGCGCGTGATCATCGAGAAGCCGTTCGGGACCTCGCTCGCGGAGGCGAGCGACCTCAACCGTCGCGTGCTTGGCGTCTTCGACGAGTCCCAGGTATTCAGGATCGACCACTACCTTGGCAAGGAGACGGTCCAGAACATGATGGCGTTTCGCTTCGCGAACGGCATGTTCGAGCCGCTCTGGAACCGCAACTACATCGACAGCATCCAGATCACGGCCGCCGAGGACATCGGCATCGAGGGCCGCGCCGGCTACTACGACGAGGCGGGCGCGCTGCGCGACCTGATCCAGAACCACATGCTGCAGCTGCTCTGTCACGTCGCGATGGAGCCGCCTGGCAGCTTCACCGCCGAGGAAGTCCGCAACGAGAAGGTCAAGGTACTGCGTGCGATTCAGGCGCCCACGAGCGATCAGGTCGCGGAGATGGCGGTGCGCGCGCAGTACGGCCCAGGCCACTCCGGCGGCGAGGACGTGCCTGGCTATCTCGAAGAGGAGGGCGTTGGCGAGCACTCGAGCACCGAGACTTTCGCGGCGCTGCGCCTCGAAGTCGACAACTGGCGCTGGGCGGGGGTCCCCTTCTACCTGCGTGCGGGCAAGCGGCTTGCGCGCAAGGTGACCGAGATCGCGGTCACGCTCAAGCCCGTCCCGCACCTCGCCTTCAGCCAGGAGGGCTCGCTTGGGGTGCGCCCCAACCAGCTCGTGCTCACCGTCCAGCCGAACGAGGGCGTCACGCTGCAGCTTGGCGCGAAGATCCCTGGGTCGCGCATGATCATCCGCCCGGTCAACATGGAGTTCCTCTATGGGACCGCATTCCTCTCGCAGTCGCCGGAGGCCTACGAGCGCCTCATCCTCGACGCGATGCGCGGCGACGCGACGCTCTTCACCAGAAACGACGAGGTCGAGGCCCAGTGGCGCATCTGCGACCCGATCCTCAATGCCTGGAGCGAGCATGCAGAACCGCTGCCGCAGTATGAGGCGGGCTCGCAGGGGCCAGAGGAGGCACAGCAGATCCTGCTCGAGGGCCATAGCTGGCGCGCGATCTGATGGCGACCGCTGACACGGTCTGGAGCGAGCGGGACACGACGCCGGACGCGATCGAAGCGGCGCTGCGGCAGCTGCTCGTCGAGCGTCACGCCGAAAACGAGGGGCTCGTCCCTGCGCGGGCGCTGAACATGGTCACGTTCGTCGAGCACGCCTGGACGGGCGAAATCGCCAACAGGATGAGGGGCGTCGGTCGCTACCATGCCTCGCGGCTGATCGTGCTCTCCTACGACCCTCGCCGCACGGGCATGGACGCACGCGCGATGATCGCCGGCGAAGAGCACGACGACGGCGAGCTCTCGCCGCTGCGCGAGACCGTCGTCGTCGAGATCGGGCCACGCCACCTCGACGACCTCGCGACGATCACGGACCCGCTCGTCGTCAGCGACATGCCGACGCTGCTCTGGTCGCCGCATGGACACCCTGAGGCCGTCGATGCGCTGCTTGACCTCTCCCAGGCTGTGCTGATCGACTCAGTCGACGAGCCTGACTACGCCGAGGCCCTACAGCGCGCCTGCGAGCTCTCGCAACGGGCCTACGTCGTCGACCTCGCCTGGCTGCGCTCGACGCCCTGGCGTGAGCGGATCGCCGCGGCCTTCGACCCGCCCTCGATGCGGCGTGAGCTCGAGCAGATCGAGCTCGTCGAGATTCGCCACCACCCCGAGTCGACGATCGCGGGAATGCTGCTCGTCGGCTGGCTGGCAGCACGTCTGCACTGGCGCAGCATCGATCGCTTCACGCTGCTTGGCGGCGAGCTCATCGGCAGCGGCCGCGCGAAGCGCCAGGAGGTCGCGGTGCGGATCAGCGCCGACCCGGAGCTACAGGTGCGGGGACTCTCAGACGTGCAGCTCACGACCGCCTCTGGGATGATCGTCGGCTTCAGGCGCAGCGCCGGCGGCCTGCGCACCCACAGGCGCCTGCGCGACGGCAGCGAGCTGGAGTGGACGATCCTCGGTGCCTCCAGGGGCGAGGGCGGCATCCTTGGCGAGGGCATCAGGCAGGCGCTGCTGCGCGATCCGACCTACCTGCCGGCGTTGGAGGCTGCGCAGGGCATGGCGCCGTGATTGCCGCTCGCCAGGTGAGCGCGCTGGGACTGGCGCGATGACGCGGCTGACCACCCTCGCGAATTCTGAGGCCGTCGCCGTCAGGGCCGCCCAGGACATCGCGCTGCTGATCGCGGAGGCGATCGGCAGGCGCGGCGCCGCACATCTCGCGCTCAGCGGCGGCACGACGCCGCGCCGCGCCTACGAGCTGCTCGCCGGCGAGGGCCTCGCCTGGGACGCCGTCCACGTCTGGTTCGCCGACGAGCGCTGCGTCCCGCCGGACGATCCGGAGAGCAACTACCTGCTCGCGCAGCAGACGCTGCTTTCTGGGGCCTCGCTGCCGGCTGAGAACGTGCACAGGATGCTTGGCGAGCTCGGTCCCGAGGAGGGCGCCAGCCACTACGCCGAGGAGCTGTCTGCAACGCTCGAGGCGGCAGACGGCGAGCCACCACAGCTCGACGTGATCGTGCTTGGCATCGGGCCTGATGGGCACGTCGCCTCGCTCTTCCCAGGCGCGCAAACGCTCGACGCGGGTGAGCAGGCCATCTGCCTTGGGGTACACAACTCACCGAAGCCGCCCCCGGAGCGGATCACGCTCAGCCTTGCGGTGCTGCGCGCTGCGCAGCGCTGCGTGCTGCTCGCGACTGGAGCGAGCAAGTCCGACGCGATGAGCGCTGCGATGGCGACACCCAGCAGGCACGTGCCCGCGAGCCTGCTGCGGCGCGAGCGGCTGACCGCGATCGTCGACGATGCCGCCGCACCGGCGGCGCCGCTGCAGTGAGCTCTGAACCTGGCGAGATCCTGCTCGTGCGCCACGCCGAGACGGAGTGGACGAAGAGCGGGCAGCACACCGGGCGCACGGACATCCCGCTCACCGAGACAGGCCGCGAGGCGGCGCGAGCGCTTGCGCCCCAGCTCGCCCACCGCGATTTCGCCGCCGTGCTCGTCAGCCTGCTGCAACGCGCACGCGAAACCTCTGAGCTCTGCGGCCTCTCCGGGCAGGCCGAGCCGCTGCCTGAGCTGATGGAGTGGGACTACGGCGACTACGAGGGCCTCACGAGCGCGCAGATCGCCGAGCAGCGTCCCGGTTGGAGCCTCTGGCGCGACGGCTGCCCGGCGGGCGAGCGCGCAGCTGACGTCGGCGAACGCGCGGATGCGGTGATCGCGAGGCTCGACGCGATCCGCGGGGACGTCGCGATCTTCTCCCATGGCCACATGCTGCGCGTGCTCGGAGCGCGCTGGATCGAGCTCGATCCAGCCTGTGGGGCGCGGCTGCTGCTCTCCCCTGGCGGCCTCAGCGTGCTTGGCCATGAGCATGGCGCCAGAGCACTTGGCCGCTGGAACGTCGTACAGTAAGACGGCGAGCGCCAATGGCCGCAAACGTCGACAAGACCGTTGTGCAGCGCGGCGCCCGCGATCCCGCCGCTGTCCTTGCGGACCTCGAACAGGTCCGAGCGCGCACGCTCGAGCTGATCGCCCACCTCGACGCTGAGCGGCTCGAGGCGGTCCACTCACCGATCATGAGCCCGCTCGTCTGGGATCTCGCCCACATCGCCGCCTACGAGGACCTCTGGCTCGTGCACAGGCACGTGGGCGAGCCGCTGCTGCACCCTGAGCTCGCAGCGATCTACGACGCCTTCGAGACGCCGCGTGCGGTGCGCGGCGAGATCGAGCTGCTCGACTCGGCTGCGGCTTTCGACTACATGCGGGCGATCCGCGAGCGCACTGCGGCCGCCACAATCCGCCATGGCGTCGGCGATGGCGTCATCCACGAGATGGTGCTGCGCCATGAGCTCCAGCACACCGAGACGATGCTGCAGACGATGGCGCTCGCGCAGCTGCTGCCGCCAAGCTCGGTGATCGACCCCGCCGGACGCAGGACCTCCGAGCCCAGCTGCGATGGACCCCAGTGGCTGCACGTCCAGGCGGGCAGCTGCTCGATCGGCGCCGAGCTCGAGGACGGGTTCTCCTATGACAACGAGCGCCCCGCGCACGAGCTCACGCTCGCTGCCTTCCGGATCGCCAGAGATCCTGTGAGCAACAGCGAATGGCGCGAGTTCCGCGAGGACGGCGGCTACCTGCGCCGCGAGCTCTGGTCGCAGGAGGGCTGGGCCTGGCGCGAGCAGACCGAGCCGCTGTGCCACCCCAGCACCGGCCTCGGCGGGGAGGATGCCCCCGTCTGCCATGTCTGCTTCCACGAGGCGCAGGCGTTTGCCAGCTGGCGTGGCGCGCGGCTGCCAAGCGAGGCGGAGTGGGAGCGCGCCGCCCGCGCGGAGGAGACAAAGACGGCACTCGCCGACAGGCACAGGGTCTGGGAATGGACGAGCAGCGAGCTGCTTGCCTACCCGGGCTTCGCTGCCCATCCCTACCGCGAGTATTCGGAGGTCTTCTTCGGCGAGGGCTACAGGGTGCTGCGCGGCGGCTCCTGGGCAACGCATCCGCGCGTCGCAAGCCCAACGTTCAGGAACTGGGACCTGCCGATCAGGCGACAACTGTTCGCGGGGCTGCGACTCGCGACGGACGCGTGAGGGCAAGATGTCGAGCACGCCGATCTCAGACCCCTCCGACCAGGCTGCGCCGTCTGGGACGGTGCATGTCGACTCCGTGCTCGCCGACGGCGAGCAGCGCTCGCTCGCCGACGACGTGCTCGACGGCCTCACGAAGCCCTTCAAGGAGCTGCCGCCGAAGCACTTCTACGACGCGCGGGGCGCAGAGCTCTTCGACCGCATCTGCGAGCTGCCTGAGTACTACCCGACGCGCACTGAGCGCGCGATCCTCGACAGCTGCGCCGCCGAGATCGCGACGATCACTGGCGCAGCTGAGCTCGTCGAGCTTGGCTCTGGCACCGCCGAGAAGACGCGCGTGCTGCTCGACGCACTGCACGCTGCGGGCACGCTACGGCGCTACGTGCCGCTCGACGTGACCGAGACGATGGTGCGAGGCTGCGCTACAGAGCTCGTCGAGGAATATGAGGGTCTCGCCGTGCACGGCGTCGTCGGCGACTTCGAGCGCCACCTCGACAGGGTCCCACCGCCACAGGGCACACGGCTCGTCGCCTTCCTTGGCGGCACGATCGGCAACTTCCCGCCAGGCAGCCGCAGGCGCTTCCTACGCCAGATCTCCAGTCTCCTGCGCGAGGGCGACCAGCTGCTCATGGGCATCGACCTCGTCAAGGACACCGACGTGCTCGAGGCTGCCTACAACGACGTCCAGGGCGTCACAGCGGACTTCAACAGGAACGTCCTGCACGTGCTCAACCGCGAGCTCGACGCCGACTTCGACCCAGAGGAATTCGACCACGTCGCCCACTTCGACCGCGAGCATGAGTGGATCGAGATGCGTCTGCGCTCGCTGCGTGAGCAGACCGTCGAGGTGAAGGCGCTCGACATGTCGGTGCACTTCGCCAAGGGCGAGGAGATGCGCACTGAGATCAGCGCGAAGTTCACCCGCCGGCGTGTCGAGGACGACCTCGCCGCCGCCGGCCTCGCGCTCACCCACTGGCTGACAGACGAGCAGGACCTCTTCGCGCTGACTCTTTCGCAGCCGGCGACAGCCCCGCGGGGCGCGGGCGTCAGCCCCAGCCCTGCCGCCGCCTAGAGCCCTGTCAGCCCAGCTCTGCCACGACGAGGCGCAGGCCGACGTCGAGCTCGTTCATCTCGCGCAGCTCGCCGTATCGCCTGCCCCACTCGCCGCCGTCGAGATCCTCGCGCAGCTGCGTGAGGACACGCTCTACGACCACCTCAGGAAGGCGGTGCCAGCTCGAGGAGGCCTGGCGCACGCGCGGGTCGAGATGGGCCTCGGGCCGGGACCAGAGGCCGACGCAGAAGCCGTCGGTGCAATCGCTTGGAACTGGGACCGTCTCGATCGACGGTTCCGGCAGGATGCCTTCGAGGCGGGCGATCGACGGGAAGTCGCGCCGATCGGCAGCCAGCAGCTCCGGCATGTAGTCGCGAACGAGCCACATGTCCGCCATCACCTCGACGTCGAGCGTGAGCAGGACGACCCGCTTGCGCGTCACGCGCAGGACTTCGGCGAGCCCACGATCGACGTCGTCCCAATGCTGCATCGTGAAGACGCCCATCGTCGCGTCGACGCTCTCATCCTCCAGCGGCAGCGACTCGACGACGGCCTGGATCGCCGGCGCCGCCGTCGCTGGCCGCTGCGCGATCATCACCGTCGAGGGCTCGACCGCGAGCACCTGCCTGTCGGTCGGCTCGTAGGAGCCTGCGCCGGCGCCGACGTTGAGCACGATCTCGGCGTCGCCAAGCGCCGTCCAGATCGCCGCCTCGATGCGCGGATCGGCGCGGCGGATCTCGCTGTAGTCGAGGCCCATGCGATCGTAGGCTGGAGCGCTCATCGCCGCTTCCTCGAGACGCTTTCGGCCTTTGCGACCATGGGCGAGGCGCTCATCGCCGCTTCCTCGAGACGCTTTCGGCCTTTGCGACCCCTTGCTCGCGTAGGAGCCGGACGAGCAGCTCGACGAAGTCTCCATAGAGGTCCGATCGCACCGCGTCGGGGCTGACGAGTGCTTCGACCGCGAGGCCGATGCCAAGCGCTCGCAGGATCATCGCGAGGTCGTCAGGCGGCAGCGGCAGCTCGACGCCAAGCTCCTCCTGAACGCTGGCAATGTAGCTCGCGATCGCCTCGCGCAGGGCCGCTGAGCGGCTGCCGAAGCGGCCCGCCAGCTCAGGGTCGCGGCCGACGTGGGCGATGAACTCCATGTGCAGCAGGAAGGAGTCGGGATCGCCGGCGAAGCGCTGCATCCACTGGTCGGCGAGCGCCCGCATCCGCAGCTCGGGCGGAGCGTCCTCGTCGAAGTCGACCTGGGTCGCCACCAGCTCCTGTGCTCGCTGCGCCATGTACTCCTCGAAGACGGCAAGGAAGAGGTCTGCCTTGCCGTTGAAGTTGGAATAGACGGCGCCATGCGTGTAGCCGGCCTCCTCGACGATCTGCTCGACCGAGGCGCCCGCGTAGCCGCGACGGGCGAAGAGCTTCGCGGCTGTCGCCAGCAGCTCGGCCCGCGTGCGGGCCTGGCGTTCAATACGGGTCTCGCGCTTGGGACGGTCAGGCATCTTGGATGATAGTATCAATTCAGATGGCATCTCCAATTTCAACTCCCATGAGAAGGGTCCACGATGAGCGAAGCTGCAGCTGCGGGCGTTGAGCCCAACGCGATCGAGGGCGTCGAGCTCGACGTGATCCTCACTGGGGAAGGGCCACTCGCCCACGGTTACATCTACCGAGCCTCTGGCAACCGCCTCGCCCAGCTGATCGCCGGCCTGCGACCTGGAGGCGAGACGCTGACGGTGCCCTGCCTCGCCTTCGTCGTGCGCCATCCGAGCGCTGGCACGATCCTCGTAGACACCGGCTTTCACCGCGCAGCGAGAGAGAGCATGCGGCAGGACTTCGGCGTCGTCATGGGCTTGCTGTTTCGCCAGCTGCGACCGTCCCAGGAGCCTTTCGACCGCCAGCTCGAAGCTTGCAGCATCGAGCCGGCGACCGTGCAACGGGTCGTCATGACCCACCTCCACGTCGATCACACGAGCGGCATGCGGTTACTGCCAAACGCCGAGTTCGTCTGCTCGCGCGAGGAGTGGAAGGCGACGCAGGGGCGCTTTCCGGCTGCCGGCGGGTATGCGCCCCGCCACCTGGCCAGCGCCTCACGGATGCGCCTGCTCGACTTCGAGCGCGACGGCAAGCCCTACGCGACCTTCACGAGGGCGATCGACCTACTCGGCGACGGCAGCATCCGCCTGCTCTCGACGCCTGGCCACACCGCCGGGCACATCTCCGTCCTCCTGCAGCCTGCGCAGGGACCGCGCGTGCTGCTGATCGGCGACGCCGCCTACACGCTGCGCAGCGTCAGCGAGGGGATCCTGCCGCTGATCACGACGAGCGACAGGGCCGCCCTGCGCTCGCTTGCGGAGATCAGGGCCTTCGCCGCAGGCGAGCCCGACGCGATCCTCGTGCCTACGCACGACCCTGTCGCGTGGAAGCAGCTGAATCGCAGCGCTAAGGCCTAGCGCGATTCGCCGACGCGAAGCGCACCGGCGAGGGGTGAGCCGACGAGGGACGCCGGCGAGGGGTGAGCCGACGAGGGACGCCGGCGAGGGACGCCAGCGAGGCGGGCCAGGCCGGACGGAGCCACCGGTCAATCGGCGCTCCGCCCGCCCAGCCCTCGCGCTTCAGCTCTAGCTCAGCCTTTCGACGAGCATCGCCATGCCCATGCCGCCGGCGACGCACATCGACTCGATGCCATAGGTGCCATCGAGGGTCTGCAGGTCGTTGATCAGCGTCGTCATGATGCGGGCGCCTGTCATGCCGAAGGGGTGACCAAGCGCGATCGCGCCGCCGAAGGGGTTGAGCTTCTCATCTGAGATTTTCAGCTCCTCCTTGCAGGGCACGATCTGAGCCGCGAAGGCCTCGTTGATCTCGACGACGTCGATGTCCTCCATCGTCATTTTCGTGTCCTTCAGCAGCTGCTGGATCGCGGGGATCGGACCGAGGCCCATCACCTCCGGGCGAATCGCGGCGACCGTCGAGGCGATGATCCGCACCTTCGGCGTGAGCCCGAGCTCCTTCGCCCTCTCGTCGGACATCACGAGCAGCGCGGCGGCGCCGTCGTTGAGCGGACAGGCGTTGCCGGCCGTCACGGTGCCATCGGGCCTGAAGACCGGTTTGAGCGAGGCAAGCGCCTCGAGCGTCGTGCCAGGACGCGGGCCATCGTCCTTGCTGACGACCGTCTCGGGCACGTCGACCTCGTTGCCTTCCTTGTCGACGTCTTTGTGGGCGGGCACCGTGACGGGGACGATCTCTTTGTCGAAGTGACCGCTCTGGACCGCGGCGACCGCGCGCGTCTGCGAGGTGAGCGCCCATTCGTCCTGGGCCTCCCTGCTGACTTTGCGTTCCTCGGCGACGTTCTCGGCTGTCAGGCCCATTGGGATGTAGACGTTGTAGGCGGAGCCCTCAGAGCCGTCGACCGTCGGGTGGAACTGGAACTCGCTGCCCCTGCCTGCGCGCGAGACGGCCTCGACGCCGGCGGCGATGTAGGTGTCGCCCTCGCCCGCCTTGATCGCGTGGAATGCCATGCGCGTCGTCTGCAGCGAGGAGGCGCAAAAACGGTTCACGGTCGTGCCGGGCACGTGGTAGTCGATGCCTGCGATCAGCGTCGCGATGCGCGCGATGTTGTAGCCCTGCTCCCCCTCCCCATAGCCGCAGCCCATCATCACGTCGCCGATCGAGCTCTGCTCAACCTGCGGGTTGCGCTCGACGAGCGCGCGCAGCGGGATCGCTGCGAGGTCATCGGCTCTCACGGTCTTCAGCGAGCCCTTCATCGCCCGTCCGATGGGCGTTCTGATGGCATCGACGATCACTGCTTCAGGCATGCGTTGATCTTCTCCTGTAGTGGGGGCGAGGCGCACCAGGGTGCTGCGCCAAGAGGCCGCATCCTAGAGAACCCCGCGCCGATCTGGGGTTCGTGGACCAAGCGAGGCAAGGACGCAGCGAGCGACGTGTGCTTTCGCACACGAGCGAGCGAGGACGCAGCATCGCGCCGGTCCACGAACCCCAGATCAGAGGTCTAGGCGGCTGACGCCCAGCTCGTCGAAGCCGACGTGGTGGGCGAGCTCGTGGCGCACCGTGCGGGTCACCTGGTCGGCGAGCAACCGAGGATCGTGGCCGAAGTCGCGCCGCAGCGTGTCCCTGAAGATCACGATCCTGTCGGGGTAGTTGTCGCGGTGGGCGTTGTCGCCCATGTAGAGCCCGTAGGCGCGATGCTTGCGCCCGTCATCGGAGATCACAACCGCGACGTGCTTCAGCGCATTGCGCAGGAGCTCTGGGAGCTCGTCGAGCGCGTCACGCACGAGCTCTTCGAAGTCCTCGTCGTCGAGCGGATCGAGCGCCTCGAATTCCGCTTCCTCGGGATCGACGGCGAGCCCTTCTTCGGCGAGCCGCTCAGAGCGGCGCACGATCTCTTCGAAGTCGCTCTCGGATTCTGGCTCGCGCCAGCCGCCGAGCCGCACCGCGAAGCCTGCGGCGACACCCGCGATCAGCGCAACGACGATCACGCCAAGCGCAATCTCCTCGAGCGCCTTCACGGCGCCGACGGAGCTGAACCCCTGTCCGACGACGAGCACGACGAGTCCCGCGGAGAGCGCAAGCAGCGCCGCCAGCCACACGCGGCGCAGAGGGCCACCGGGAGGGCGAGACGGGCGCGCGCCTGGCATCCGATCGCCTACTTCATCGTGCGGGCAATGACGAGCCGCTGAATCTCGTTAGTGCCCTCGTATATCTGGGTGATCTTCGCGTCGCGCATCATGCGCTCGACGGGGTACTCCTTCACGTACCCGTAGCCGCCGAGCACCTGGACCGCCTCGACGGTCACCGCCATCGCGGCATCAGAGCAGAAGACCTTTGCCATCGAGGAGTAGCGCGCCGCCTCTGGGTCGGCGCGATCGGCGAGTGCACAGGCCTTGTAGAGCAGCTCGCGCCCAGCCGCAGTCTTCGTCTGCATGTCGGCGAGCTTGAACTGGATCGCCTGGAAGTCGAAGATCGGTTTGCCGAACTGGACGCGCTCCTTCGCGTACTGCAGCGCATAGTCGGTCGCCCCCTGGGCGATGCCGACCGCCTGGGCGGCGGCGCCAAGCCGCGTGCGTTCGAGCGTCGCGAGCGCGACGGACAGCCCTCTGCCGACCTCGCCGATCACGTTCTCCTTCGGCACGCGCACGTCGTCGAAGATCGGCTGGCCCGTCGGTGAGGCCCTGATGCCGAGCTTGTGCTCGAGGTTGCCGACGCTGAACCCAGGCCTGTCGGCCTCGACGACGAACGCGGTGATGCGCTTGGTCTCGCGGTCAGTGACGGCAAAACAGATGTAGAAGTCGGCGATCCCAAGGTTGCTGATCCAGTTCTTCGTGCCGTTGATGACCCACTCGTCGCCGTCGAGCACGGCCGTCGTCTTCATGCCAGCGGGGTCAGAGCCCGCCTCTGGCTCGGAGAGCGCGAATGCTGGGGACCACTCGCCGCTTGCGCACTTCGGCAGGAAGCGCTGCTTCAGCTCATCTGAGCCGTGCAGCTGGATCGGCAGCGTGCCAAGGTCCTGGACCATCAGCATCAGCGCGACAGAGGCATCGACCTTCGCGAGCTCCTCGACTGCCATGTTGAGCATCAGCTTGCCCGTGCCTGTACCCCCGTACTCGGTGGGGAAGGGCAGGCCGAGCACGTCCTGCTCGGCGAGGATGTGCCTGATGTCCCAGGGGTATTCGGCCTTCTCGTCGATCTCGGCCGAGCGCGGAGCGATCCGCTCCTGGGCGATCTTCCTGATCGTCTCGCAGAAGTCGCGATGCTCCTGCGGCACTGCGTAGATATCGTCACTTATTGCTTGCTCCATGAGAATACTGATCCTAGTGATGATCGCACCACGGGGCCGCTACCCTGCTTTCAGATGAGCGCCGTGGCGGACCCCGCAGGGATCGAGATCGAGCCGGAGCGTCTCGCCGGCTGGATGGCGCAGGACGATGCGCCGCAGGTGATCGACGTGCGTGAGCCCTACGAGCACGAGGCGGGCCACATCGCTGGCACCCAGCACGTGCCGATGCTCGAGCTCTCTCGCGCGGCGACGACGCTCGAGCGTGAGCGGCCCGTCGTGTTCTACTGCCGCGTCGGCGGCCGCTCGCAGATGGCCGCGGAGGCGTTCAGGGCCGCGGGCTTCGAGGCATACTCGATGACGGGCGGCCTGCTGCGCTGGGCGAGGGAGGGCATGCCGCTCTCGCCGACAGACGGCAAGGTCGCAGACCACTGACGTCCACTGATCTACGAGGAGGATCGATGGAGGCATCCAGCTACCCCCAGGTGAAGGCAGGCGACGGCTACAGCGTCGGGCATCTCGACGACCTCGGCGAGGGCTACGGCTTTCGCAAGGTCCGCAAGGGCCTTGGCGTCGAGGCCTTTGGCGTCAACGCGATCGTGATGCCACCAGGCTACGCGACCGGCTTCCACTACCACGAGGAACAGGACGAGCTCTACTTCGTGCACCGCGGCACGATGGAGATCGAGTTCGGCGACGGCAGCGTGCATCAGCTCCCAGAGGGCACATTTGCGCATGTCGATGCGCATACGCTGCGGCGCCTGCGCAATGTCGGCGAGTCCGACGATGCGATCTACGTCTGCGTGGGCGGCAAGGGCGGCTACATCGGCCGTGACGGCCGTGCTCCTGAGGGCGAGAACGCGCACGGCGACGGCCCTCCTGGGGCGGTCGGCGCGGGCTGATCAGTTCAGCAGCTCGCGCACGTACCTGTGGTGTAGCTGCCCGAGAGCGGTGCTTTCGGGGTTGAAGCCGATCGTTTCGAAGAAGCCGCTGCTCGCAGGCGACCAGGCGAGGATCAGATAGACGCTGAAGGCGATCGTTGCGATCCGCAGCTTGCGCGAGCCTGAGAGCGCAGCGAGCGGGATCACCCAGACGACGTACCAGGGCAGCACCCAGGCGAGCGTGACGAGCAAGCCAAGCGTCGCCCAGCCGGCGTGTGTGACGAAGTCGCCGCTGCGCCAGGCGGCCACGCAGCAGAGCACGACTACGAGCACGAGCGCGAGCATCAGGATCTCGCGCAGCATGTTCGTCTCGCCGCCCTGGCCAAGCGCGAGGCCAAGCAGGTTCGGCAGGCCAAGGTCGGTGACGAGGCTGCCCTGGGTGCCAAGGTCAGGGATGTGGGCGCCAAAGGCGATGTAGCTGAAGAGGGCGAAGACGATCGTGCCGGCAATGCCGCCAAGCACCGTCTGTGTCGCTCGCCGTGGCGTGCGTGCGAGCCCGGCGATCACGACGGGCACGACGATCGCGCCTGATGCCTTCACGAAGACCGCGGCGGCGAGCGAGACGCCCGCGAGCAGCTCGAGCCAAGCGGGCGGCAGCAGCCAGCCGCGCAGCAACTGCCGGCGGCCGACCTTTGGGGCTTCCTCCGTCGGGGCCTCCTGCGTCAGGGCCTCCTGCGTCGGGGCCTCCCCCGCCTGCGCCCCGTTCGCCGGCGCCCCCTCCCTCCGCACCGGCGGCGCGGCGCCGGACCGCAGCAGCAGGTAGGCGGCGAGCAGCAGGAAGAAGACCATCACGAAGTCGTTGTGGTCTCCCCCTAACCCCCAGAGCAGCACGATCGGGTTCAGACCCGCAAACACGATCGCCTTCACGGGATCCCTGCCAAGCAGCTTTGCGCACTTCCAGACGAGCAGCAGCCCGCCAAGGCTCGCGATCGCGAGCAGCCCCTTCACGAGCCAGAAGGAGACCGCGACCCCGAAGGGTACGATCGCGAACATGATGATCGTGAACAGCGGCCCATATGGGCTCATCAGCTCGTGCCAGTTGCTGAGCGCGTAGGCGGGGTCGCTGTGCGGCTCGATCACGGGGATCGTCGTGTAGGGGTTGAGGTGGTGCACCACCTCCATGCGGGCGTAGTCGATGTAGTTGAAGACGTCCGTCTGCGTGAGCGGCGGTGAGAGGAAGAAGATCAGCTGGACCGCGAGGATCGCGGCGATCGCCCAGCGCGGATCGAGCTTTGGCACGTGGCGGATGCCGACGAGATAGCTCACGTACATGACGACGAGCGCGGCGGTGAAGACGTCCTTGATCGTCGTCGTACCGCGCGGGAACTGCGGCCAGAGCCCACCAAGCGGACCTGCGAGCCAGTGTGGGAAGAACCCTGGGCTCGTCGTGGCTGAGATGTAGTTCGGCCGATTCGCGGCAATGATCACGACGAACAGGCTGCAGCCGACGATCACGGCAAGCGCAAGCAGCGCGAGCACACGCTCGCGTCTGGAGCCGGCGGTCGCCGCCGGCGCAGCGGGCCCGTCGCTGGGCACGCCCTGCGAGACGCGCGTAGTCACGCCGTCCCGCAGTAGAAGGCTTGTCACGTCGCTTGACACACTCGATACGAAGCTATGCCGACGGCCTCGCTCATGTGCCCGCGACCGCCCGCAGTCCAGGTGGCGGGACAGCGCACCTACAGGCGCTCACATCTTAGGTGTCCGCGCAGCCCACGGTCGCACGATGACCTACCTGCAAGCGGCCTGCCGGAGGACCATCGCCCGCGAGGCGGATCCCCCGCCAGCCCACTCTTACAAATGTCTTCCGACTAGAGGTTCGCTGGGCAAGTCAGGCAAGGACGCAGGGAGCGTGGCGTGCTTCAGCACACGAGCGACCGAGGACGCAACATGACGCCGCCCAGCGGGCCTCTAAATCTTGGTGACGTTTACGGCCTTCGGCCCCTTGTCGCCTTCCTCTGCGTCGAAGGACACCTTTGAGCCCTCCTGCAGCGAGCGATAGCCTTCGCCGTTGATGCCGGTGTGGTGGACGAACAGGTCCTTCTCACCACTGTCTGGAGTGATGAAGCCGAAGCCCTTCTCGTCGCTGAACCACTTCACCGTGCCAGTAGCCATGTGATGCTCCCTCCGCTGTCTTCGTGCTTGCTGCGCGGAGGATGCTGCTGGAGCTTCGACCGACGCGTTGATGCACTTCTTTGCCGGCTCTTCGGACCGGCCGTACGGCAACGAAGGTAGCAGGCTCACAACGCGAAGTGTTGCCAGGTTGAGAGCGTCGCGACAGGGTTGCGGAGGCCCACAGGGCGCGACGTGCTGTCGGAGCCCGCGCGAGGACCCAGCACATTCGTCGAGGTCCTGCTATACCCCGGCGCCATCGTCAGCGATCCGCCGCCCAACGTCGAGCTGAGACGCCTGCTGCCGGCCACGCCTGCCGGCCAGGAGCTCGCGTCGGTCTCGCGGCTGCTCGACGAAGTCGCCGCGACGCTGAGCTCGCCCGAGCGCGCGGAGAGCGCGCAGCATCCCTACGTGCTGCTGAACATGGCGAGCACGGCAGACGGCAGGGCGAGCATCGGCGGACGCTCAGGGCCGATCGGCGACCGTGCCGACAGCGAGCTCCTGCACGGGCTGCGCACGCTCGTCGACGCCCTGCTGATCGGCGCCCAGACGGCGCGGGCCGAGCGCTACGGGCGGATCGTCAGGGACGAGCGCGAGCGCGCCGAGCGCCGCGCCCGCGGCCTCGCTGAGGAACCGCTCACCTGCATCGTCAGCAGAAGCCTCGATCTCTCCCCCGAGAGCGTCCCGCTGCTTGGCGAGGGCAACGCGAGGATCGCGATCCTGACAGCGTCCTCAGAGTCCCTGCCAGAGGTAGCTGCATCCGTCGAGTATGTGCGCGCCGAGCGCGACGGCGAGCTCGACCTCGAGCTTGCACTCAGCCAGCTGCGCGAGCGACACGGCGTCGACAGCCTGCTCTGCGAGGGCGGCCCCTCGCTCGCCACCGAGCTGGCGGCGTCAGGCATGCTCGGCGAGCTGTTCCTCACCTTCGCGCCGAAGCTCGCCGGCGGCAGGGAGGCGCTGCGAATCTCCGCAGGGCAGGAGCTGCAGCCGCCGGCGGAGATGCGGCTCGTCTCCGTGTACGAGCACGACTCGCAGCTCTTCCTGCGCTACGCGCTCGCGCCCTGAGCACGACGAGTCGCTCAGGATCCCCCGTGGATCTCGTCCTCGTAGATCATCAGCGCGTTGAGCACGACGCTGTTCGGGACCATGACCGACTCATCCTCGCAGGCGAGCGTCGTGTAGAAGAGGCCTAGCGAGCTGACGACGCCCTCGACTGGGCCGCCGAGCGCGCCCCCCTGCAGGCGCACCTTGTCGCCAACCCTGAAGGGCGCGGCGCTGAGCAGCATCGCGCCGGCGATCACGTTGCCAAGCGTCTGCTGTGCGGCGAGACCGAGCACGATCGCGGCGACGGCGCTCCCCGCGGCAAGCGTCTTCGATTCGACTTTCGCAACTTTGAGCGCGAAGATGAAGGCGACGAAGATCGTGATCAGCCTGATCAGGAAGCCGACCGTCCCCGCCGTTGCAGGATCCATGCGTCTGAACAGCGCGGGCCCAAAGGCGCGCCCGATCGCGCGCGCGATCACCCAACCGAGCACCATCAGCACCGCGACGGCGACGATCTGGATCGGTACTTCGATGTGCTTGTCGAGCTTCTTGCCAAGCCACGCTTCACGGTGCGTGTAGAAGAGCACGATGCCAACGAACAGCGGCACGAAGACCAGCGTCTCGGCGCGCGCCCTGCGCACGACGCGCGGGCTTATCTGGCGCAGCAGCCCCGCTTCGCGCCAGGACTGGCTGCGCGTCTCGAACATACGCGCGCGCGGGCGCGCGTAGTAGCGCTGTGCCCGGGGGCGGGGACCGACGCCCGGCGTGTATGGCGTCTGCGGCGGCGCGCCACCCGCGGGGGGCGGTGGGGGCGGTGACGGCGGCGCAGCGCCGCCGTTGCTCGCGGGTGCGGGCGGCGCCTGGACGTCGTCGTCCTGCTGCTGCTGGTGTGGTTGTTGCGGATCTGTGGACATTCAGCTTGAGATGATGGCCGATGCGAGGGGCCTTCAAGGCTCTTGCGATACCCGTGGAGCTCGCAACGAACCGTCTTCTTTCGTGTTCTCCAGAGCACAGGCGAGATCCTGCACCACCGGCGAGCTGCGCTTTCCGGGTGCCGGTGGCCTAAATTCCGCGGCTGACGGCTAGATCAACTGGGAGGCAAAGGGGAGCATGCAGACCACATCACTTCGGCCATCACGCCTGATTGCATCGCTTGCAGCCGCGATCGCCACGAGCCTGCTCGCAGGTCCAGGGCAGGCGCTTGCCGCTGCGAGCAGCCCGCAGACGCCCGCCTCGTCGGTCGCGCCGGTGACGATCTCTCCCTTGCCTGGCACGCCAGACGCCTCGCCAAAGACCCAGATCAGCTTCCTCGGGATCCCCGAGAGCGAGATCTCTGACGTCTCGGTCGTCGGCTCGAGCAGCGGCAGCCACAGCGGGCATCTCGAGGCATACGCGAGCGCCCATGGCGCGAGCTTCCTGCCCAGCAAGGGCTTCGTCCAGGGCGAGCACGTCACTGTGAGCGCGATGGTTGGCCCTTCTGGCCAGCGCAGGCGCGTGAGCAGCTACTTCACGGTCGCGCGGCTCTTCCACTACGCCTTCCCGCCGCCAAGCGCCCGCCCCAGCTCTGACGCGGATGATCAGAGCTTCGTCTCCGCCCCTGGCGTGCAGACGCCGACGGTCGACGTGACGGTTCACTCGCCAAAGGCGAGCCCTGGGGACATCTTCTTCGGGTCGAACTCGGGCAGCGCCGCCTGGGGCCCGACGATCATCAACGAAAAGGGCCAGCTCGTCTGGTTCCACGAGGTCCCACAGGGCGACCACGCGATGGACTTCAAGGTCGCCGAATACGAAGGCAAGCCTGTGCTTGTCTGGTGGCAGGGCTACATCCCACCGATCGGCCTCGGCTTCGGCGAAGACGAGATCTACAACGACAGCTACCAGCACGTCGCGACGATCAAAGCGGGCAACGGCTACCAGGCCGACCTGCACGAAGTCCTGTTGCGGCCCCAGGGGTCGGCGTTCATCACCGCATACTCGCTCGTCGATGCGGACACGGTGGCCGAGGGCGGCTTCAACAACGGCGGCCTCGCCGACGCGGTGCTGCAGGAGGTCGACGTGAAGACGGGCCTCGTGATGTTCGAGTGGCACGCCTACGGGCACGTCCCGCTGAACGAAAGCTATTCGAAAGCCTCATCGAGCCATGGCTGGCCGTTCGACTTCTTCCACATGAACTCGGTCTCGATGGACCCCTCTGGCGACGGCAACTTCCTCATCTCATCACGCAACATGCGCGCCGGCTACGAGATCAACCACCTCACGGGCCAGATCCTCTGGCACCTTGGCGGCAAGAAATCGAGCTTCACGATGGGCCCTGGCACGCGGACCGCCTACCAGCACGACATCCAGTGGCAGCCTGATCACACGATCACGATCTTCGACAACGGCGGCTCTCCCCCGATCCACAAGGAGTCGCGCGCGCTGCGCGAGCGGATCGACTTCAAGACGAAAGCGGTGCAGCTCGTGAGCGTCTTCAACCACCAGCCGCCGCTCAGCGCCGAAAGCCAGGGCGACGTCCAGGTGCTCTCAGACGGCGACACCTTCGTCGGCTGGGGCCAGGAACCGTTCTTCAGCGAATTCGGGCCAAAGGGCGAAGTCCTGTTCAGCGCGCACCTGCCGACCGGCTCGAGCTCCTACAGGGCCTTCCGCTTCCCCTGGTCCGGAACGCCAAGCGAACCGCCCCGTGTCGCGATCCAGAGCGGCTCCGGCGGCGCCCTTAACGTCTTTGCGAGCTGGAATGGCGCGACCGCGGTGAGCTCCTGGCGCGTGCTCGGCGGCGCGAGCAAGGGCCATCTCGGCGAAATCGCGACGACGCCGTTGACGAGCTTCCAGACCGAGACCGCAGTGCACACGAAAGACACGCTGCTCGCCGTACAGGCATTGGGCAAGTCAGGCGAAGTGCTGGGAACCTCCGCGACGGCGAAGCGCTAGCTCAGCGTCCCTCGAGTCGCGGCGAGAGCTCTATGTGAAGTAGGTCTTCGCCTGCGTGGTCGACCTGGAGCGTCGTGTGCTCGATGTGAAAGCGCTGGTTCAGCATCGCCTCGAGCTCGCGCCTCGTTGCGTGGCAGTCTTCGTCGCGGCCGACGAGCACGTGGGCGGAGAGCGCAGGAAAGCCAGAGGAGACCTGCCAGACGTGGAGGTCATGGACCTCGGCGACGCCAGCGATCTTCGCCATCGAGATGCCAATCGCCTCAGGGTCCAGCTCTGGCGGCGAGGCCTCGAGCAAGACCCTCGCCGAGTCGCGCAGCAGGCCAGAGGCGGAGCGCAGCATCAGCCCCGCAACAAGCAGCGAAGCGATCGCGTCTGCACGCAGGAAGCCCGTCGTGAGGATGACCACCCCAGCGATCGCGGTACCAATGAACGCGTAGAGGTCAGTGAGCACATGCTGGAAGGAGCCCTCGACGCTCATCGAGTTGCGATCCGCCCTGGAGAGCTGCCAGCTCGCGAGCAGGTTGACGGCGATCCCAATCAGCGCGACGACGAGGACCGGCAGGCCATGCGTCTGCGGCGGTGCGACAAGGTGCCTGATCGCCTCGTAGACGATGAGCAGCGAGAGCACAAGCAACGTCGCGCCGTTGAACTGGGCGGAGAAGATCTCGACGCGGCCAAGGCCATAGGTGAGGCGGCCCTGGGCAGGGCGCTTGATGAGGCGCAGGGCGATCAGCGAGATCGCGATCGCAAGCGCGTCGATGAGCATGTGACCTGCGTCAGAAAGCAGGGCAAGCGAGTGGGCGAGGATGCCGAAGACGACCTCGCCTGCCATGAAGGCGAGGATGAGTGCAAGCGCGATCTTCAGGCGCCCCGCGTCAGGGTCGCTCGAGGCGGCGGGGACGTGGGAATGGGCATTGGAGTGACCATGGGCGTGAGCGTGCCCAGCGGCATGCGCGTAGGTGGGTCCGCGGCTCATCTCTGCCCTACTGTCGCAGAGGCGACGGCGCTCTATACCGCGAAGGCGATCAGGCTCGCGACGCCAAGGCCAATGCAGTAGATGCCAAAGGCGGTGAGGCGGTTCGTCTTGAAGTAGCGCAGCAGGAACTTCACCGCAAGCAACGTGAGGCATGCGGCGACGAGCGCGGCGACGAGCGCCTGGCCGCGCACGCCATCGCCGGCGGAGCCCAGCAGTTCAGGCAGCTTGAAGAGGCCCGCCGCGAGGATGATCGGGGTCGCGAGCAGGAAGCTGTAGCGGGCAGCATCCTCGTTGGAGAGCCCGCTGATAAGGCCGCCGCCCATCGCGAATCCCTCGCGCGAGATGCCAGGCAGGAGCGCTGCTGCCTGGGCGGTGCCAACCGCGACCGCCTGACGCCAGCTGAGCCTTGCGATGCGAACGTCAGCGTCCTCAGCGCCACCCCGATGGTCGTCAGGGTTGGGTGGACGCTTGCGCAGCCGCTCGAAGACGAGCAGCGCAACGCCGTTGACGATGAGGAAGGCCGCCGCCGCGGAGGCGGAGGCGAAGAGCGTCCGCAGCGGTTTTTCGAGGGCTAGGCCAACGATCCCCGCAGGGATCGTGCCGATGACGAGCAGCCAGGCAAGGCGCGCATAGACGTCGCCCTGCTCGATCCTGCGCCTTCCCAGGGAGCGGAAGAAGCCCTTCACGATCCTCACCCAGTCCTTGATGAAGATCGCGATCAGCATGAGCGCGGTGCCCACATGCGTGCCTACGAGGAAGACGAGAAAGTATTTGGCTTTCTGGTGGATGTTCCAGCCGAAGAGGTGCGGCAGGACGACACTGTGGCCAAGGCTCGAGATCGGGAACGGCTCAGCGATGCCCTGGATGACCCCGAGGACGATCGCTTGGAAGTAGGAGATCGGTTCGTGCAAGGGGGGCAGCTTACGCGGCGCAGGGGCGGCTGTGGGGGGCGAAATGGGCTTTGCAGGGCAAGATCAGCCTGGGGGATGAGGTGCGTCGCCCTGGGGTCTGAGCAATCGCGCTGGGGTCTGAGCAAAGTCAGACCCGCGATGGATACAGCATGAGCCGTCGAGACGCAAGCGTGTCCCTCCGTCTCCTTCTTCGTGAATGGGTGAGGGTCTTCAGGGAACAGCGCCGCAGGGATATTCAGCGGACGGGGATTGAGCGTTCGAGATATAAACGGTACTTGATAGGCGAGATCAAGCGCCCAATTGTGTTCATACCGGACAAATCTCCTCACAAGCAACTGCCCCGTGCGTCATAATGCGGACCATGGCCCTTCCAGACCTCGTTGACCGCCAAGAGCTCGGCGTATCGATGGTCGAGGAGATCCGTCGCACCGCCCAGCGTCGGCTGCGCCAGATCGAACCGTTGATCGAGGAGGCCGAGCGCCTGCGCGATGTCCTGGCGGCGCTCGAGAGGCGGCCGATACGCGCACAGCCACTTCGTCATTCGACCAAGAGTGGGCATGCGACCAAGAGTGGCTCAGCTTCAGGTGGAGGCAGTGAGAGCACAGACGCCAGCGCCAAAGTGCAGGCTCACAGCGTCCGTCCAAGGGCAGCAAAGGGCGCAAACAAGCGGGTGATCATCGAGCTGGTCGGCCACAGTCCCGGGATCACATCGGCGGAGATCTCGGCCGCGACAGGCATGAAGCGCACGGTGGTCGCGTCGACCGTGAGCAGACTGAAGCGCAACGGCGAGCTGCGCGACTACGAGCGTGGCGGCCTCTGCCTGCCAAGCGACGAGAGCGTCCCACCGGCCCTCGGGACAGCTGAGCGTCGCAACGGCGCGCCGCAGCGACCCGCTCCGGGGAGCCGTGGCGAGCGCTCGCGCAGACTCACGCCACTGCCGCGCCGGCGCGCGGCGTAAACAGCCGCTTTCGCGCCCAAACCAAGCCAACGTCAACGAAGAGCGAGCGCATCGGCCGCACCGAAGGCCGTACACAGGCTTCGGTCTAAACGTAAGCGGCGCAAACGAAAGCTTCGTTCACAAGTGCTCCTAGCCCCGACACGCCATGAGGCCGCCAATCGACGCGGCGCCTGGGTGTAGCGTGAGCATGCGCCCGTAGCCGCGAGTTCACCAATAGTTCACACGATAGTCCTCATCTGGTCACAAACCTCGCAATTTGCGGGAAGAAGATATAGGTGACAGAGAAGGCTTACAAGTGAAGGCAGCTACGGAAAGGAATTGACTATGACCGCCGCGACCGCTTGCGCCGAGCCCCCGACGGGGCCGCTGACGCCGGCGGAAAACGATGATATGCAGCTGCGAGCAGACGGGCAGGATGCGCTTCTTCCGATCCACGGACAGGAGCCGCCGATGGGCGCCGACCGCAACGACGAGATCGGGCTTCGCGACCTGCGTGGCTCAGCTTCGCGCGTCGATCTGCACTGTCACTCCAGCGCATCCGAGGTTTCGCGCCTTGGCATCCAGCGAGCGGCAGGCCTGCCCGAGTGCGCGACTCCCCCAGAGGAGGTCTATGAGCTTGCAAAGCGGCGTGGGATGGACTTCGTCACGATCACCGACCACGACACGATCGACGGCGTCCTCGAGATCGTCGATCAACCTGACGTGTTCGTCTCAGAGGAGCTGACTGCTCACTTTCGCGGCGAGCCGCAGGCGGTGCACGTGCTCTGCTGGGGCATCGACGCCGAGGACCACGAGTGGCTGCAGCTTCACAACGGCGACGTCGAGGAATGCGCCGAATACATGCAGGAGCATGAGATCGCCTGCGCCCTCGCGCACCCATGGTTCACGGTCGGCGCGCCACTGACTGCCTCACACCGCCGCCGGCTCGCGGAGATGTTCGCGATTTGGGAGATCCGCAACGGTGCCCGCGCGCGCGAGCTGAACATGCCGGCGGCGATCTACATCGCGACACGCGACGGCGCCGGCGTCGGCGGCAGCGACGATCATGCAGGCGTCGACATCGGCCGCACCTGGACCGAGACGCCGGCGGCGCGCACATCTGAGGAGTTGCTCTCCTACATACGCGCGGGTGAAGTGATGGCGAAGGGCGCCCAGGGCAGCGCGGCGAAGTGGGCACACGCGGCGATCGCGCTTGCGGCGCGCTCGCTCGACTGGAACCCGACAGGCATCCCCGCGCAGCAACTCGACCCGCGCACGGTCCTGACGATGGTGCGCCGCCTGATGGTCGAGGGCGACGCGCGTCATGGTGAAACAGGCGCAGACATCACTCCCGAGGATGCGCGGGGGCTGCTGCGGGCCTGGCTCGACTCAGTCGAGCTCGGCCACCTCGACGGGCGCAGGCTGATCGCATTGATGCAGCAGGAGGACTTCAGTCACTCGGCGCTCTACAGGCGCGCCTGCCGTGCCCATGAGCGCAAGCTGCGCACCGCGGTCGACCAGGCCCTCGACGCGATCGCTGGCCGCGACCGGATCGAGAACGCCGCTGCCGGCCTCTTCGAAGGCTGCATCGCCGCTATCCCTTATGCCCCCGCTACGGCCTTCCTCGCCAACGAGCGCGCGAAGCTCGACCGCCACGACGCCGAGGCGGAGGTGCCACGCGTCGCGATCCTCGCTGACGGCATCGGCAACACCCACGGCGTGACGCGCACGATCGAAGAGATCCGCCACCGCGGCGTCCCAGGCTTCGAAATCGAGGTACTGGGCACCGACCATGCGGTCGATCGGCGCCTCTCCGCGGTCGCGGAGATCGACGTGCCCTTCTATGAGGGGCTCTCGATCGGCGTGCCAAGCCTCACCTCGGCTGTGCAGACGCTGACTGAAGGCGCCTTCGACGCGATCCACGTCTGCTCGCCAGGGCCAGCTGGCGTTGCCGGCGCGCTCGTCGCGCGCACGATGGGGCTGCCACTGCTTGGCAGCTACCACACGGAGCTCACCTCCTACACGGCGCTGCGCTCAGGCCAGGAGAGCCTGACCTCGACGATGGAGCTCGCCGTCAGCGCCTTCTATGGCGCCTGCGACGTCGTGCTCTCCCCCAGCGCCGCCTCCGACACGGCGCTCGCTGGCTGTGGCGTGCCTACCGAGCGGGTGATGCGCTGGGACAGGGGCGTGGACACCGACCGCTTTCACCCAGAGCTGCGCGACCCTGCACTGCTGCCAGCAGGCCGCTTCAACGTCCTCTACAGCGGCAGGATCACGCGCGAGAAGGGTGCCGACCTGCTCGCCGACGCATTTCTGGAGGCGCGCAGGACCAACCCGCGACTGCACCTCGTGCTCGCCGGCGGCGGCCCCGAGGAGCAGCGCCTGCGCGAGCGTATGGGCGAGCATGCGACCTTCCTCGGCTGGCTGCGCGGCACCGAGCTTGCGCGCGCCTATGCCTCCGCCGATGCCTTCCTGTTCCCGAGCAGCACCGACACGTTCGGCCAGGTGATCCTCGAGGCCCAGGCGAGCGGCCTGCCAGTCGTCGCGGTCGCCCGCGGCGGGCCACTCTCGCTCGTCGAGCACAGGCTGAGCGGCCTGCTCTGCGAGCCCGACGCGAAAGCCCTTGCAGCCGCGATCGTCGAGCTGTCCTCCTCGCCGCTGCTGCGCAGGAGGCTCTCGACCGCAGCGCTCGCGAACGTGCGCAGCCGCACCTGGGATGCCGCGCTGCAGCGGCTGGCCGACGGCTACCGCCGCATGCTCACCGCGCACATACGCGCCGCCGCGGTGCGGGCCGCCTGACCAAGCTCGCGGGCATGACACGAGCTTGCGGGCATGACACCGCGACCGTCGGCCGACGCCGACGATCAGTCGATGACGCTCAGCCCGCCACCGAAAACAGCGAGGTCGAGAACGGCTTGACGTCCTTCGAGCCTGCGTAGCCAAGCGGCTTCAGACTGAAGATTTCCTCGATCGTGCGCAGCAACGAGAAGTCGTTGTAGGTTTCCTGGCTGATCCCATCGCTCTTCACGAACGGCGAGAGCAGCAGCGCACCCACCTCGCCGCCGCCAGCCCCAGAGATCGAAGAGCCTTCGGATGGCAGGTTGGGATAGCTCGGCTGACCGCAACAGGAGCTCGAGTCAGCGAGCTCGCCAGTGCTCGGCGCCTCGTCGACGGTGATGACGAGCAGCCCGTTCTGCTTGTAGGCAGGCGCGGCGAGGATCTCAGGCACGACGGTCTTCAGGAAGCCGTCAGCGGCGGCCATGCCCGCAGGCCCGCCTGGCGCACAGAGCTTGCTCGAGCCGTCTTCGCAGAGATCAGGCGCGATGTAGGAGAAGCTTGGAGTCTGCTTCGCGCTCTTCAGGTCGTGCTTCAGGCGATCGACGCCAACGACGTCCTTGGCGCATGAGTGTGCATCGATGATCGAGTGAAAGTAGACGAATGGGTCGCGGAAGGTGCCGGCAAGCCCTTCGTCGGCGTCCGTCGGGCTACTCGCAGCCGCGGAGCCAGGTTCAGCACCGTCAGCCGAGTCCGCGGTCGAAGTGCTGGCTTCTTCGGCTGGCATGCCAAGCGCCGCGGTCGGGTCTTCTGCGCCAAGCGCGGGATGAGTGCAACTGGCGGAGGCTTCGTTCCCGCCTCCGCCCAGCTCCTGGATATAGGCGCGCCAGCCAAGGTGCTTCGCAGTCAGCTGCCCGGCGACGGTCTGCACCGAGCTCGGATAGACACAGCCGTTGCCAAGCACCTGGCCATCGGCGGCGCTCTTCGCTGGCGCGACGTCTTCATAGACAGGGCAGTCTTCGGCGGTGGCTGCGGTCGGCCCCTGGCCGCTGATGAGCGCGATCCCATCGGGGAGCTGCTGGTGCGCGACGGCATAGAAGCGCTCCAGGAGCTTGCCCTGCTGCTCGAGGGTGTGCGCAAGGTAGCGGCCATTCGATTCCGGCCCGAAGACTTCTGCGTAGGCGGAGTCGTCGAGCACGATCAGGAACACGTGTTTGATCGAGTCGAGCGCGAACTTCGGGCTGGCTTTGCCGTGCGAGCCCGCTTTGTCGCCTTCGGAGCCACCCGAGCCTCCACCACCGCCAGCGCCCCGCGCTTCTTCTTCTTCAGACAGGAACTCTTCTTCTGGCAGTTCTTCTTCTTCGCCTTTTGCTGCCGCAGGGCTCGGCGTGGGTTCGGGAGCCGGCGGCTGGCTGACTGCGTGGTGCGTGGTTGACGCAATTGGCATCTTGACCTCGATAGCGCGCGTCGGAGCCGCCTTTGGTCGCGTCACCCGCCCCACGAAAGCGCCAAAGGCGATGAATGCAACCAGGAGCACAGCGCTGACGGCGCGACCTGGCAGCGGCACCGCCGCGATGCGCCGTTCGACGCGGCGCAGCATCTCACTCATGCAGGCATCCGCCCGTAGCTCATGCAGGCGTCCGCCCGTCCAGCGCAGCCTCGCCAACGCTCTCGCTTGGCACCTGCTCCATCAGCGATGCGCCGCACTGCCAGCAGAAGACCGCACCGCGACTGTGGACCACGCCGCAGCTCGGGCAGCTACCGCCTACGCCAAGATCGGGGGCGCTGAGCAGCCGCTCGACCTCGGCGAGCTCGGCGTCGCGTTCCTGCAGGATCGCCGCCCTGCGCACGAGCACCTCGATCTTGAAGTGGTCGCGAATCGCCATCTCGTAGGTGAGCCCGCCAAGGTCACAGCGCAGCCGCTGCACCTCGGTAGCGAGCTCGTCGCGGCGCCGCTGCAGCTCTAGGCGACCGCTGCCCAGGTTTGGCTCCCAGGCCTTCGCCATCACGTCCCGACCACGTTGGGCAGGTTGTTCGACTTCTGCTCGTAGCTTTCTTTGCTGGGTTTTTCGAGTTCCTGAACTGCCTTGGACGGTGAAGCCGGTGATTTCGAGGAACCCGTTTCGCCCTTCGCCTTCGAGCTGTCCCCACTGTGCTTGGAAGAGCCCTGCGATTTCTTTGCTTCATTGCCCGAGGAGCCCGTGCTCGTGCCTGAGCTTTCTTCGGCGCCTTCCGCTTCTTCGCTTGGAGCAGTCGTGCCGGTCGCCGGCACGGTGATCACCTGGGGGGTGTTGTTGGCGGGCGCGGAGCTGTTGCCCGCCCTGCCGATCAAGACACCGACGCCCATCGCGAGCAGCAGGACTCCGACGCCGGCGATCACGGTCGGCGCACTGCCACTCGATCCTCCGCGTGCGCCAGCGGGTGGAAGTGGCGGCTCCGATGGAGGCGGCGCATAGCCAGGCGGCAGCGGCTGGCCATTACCAGCGGCGGCGGGCACGACAGCTCCGCTCGCATAGCCCCCAGCGGGCGGCACCATGCCCGCGAACGAGGGCGAGCCCAGCGACGCCGATGCGCCAGCGGGCTGCTGCAGCCCGTGGTTTGACGCTGTCCCTGTGGCAGCCAGCGCAACGTCGGCTGGGACCACCGGGAGCGGGACTGTGGCTTCTGCGGCTGGCAGCGGTGCACCGCACTCCAGGCAGTAGCGCTGATCTTGGGCATGGGCGGCGCCGCACTCCTTGCACGAGCCCGCTGGCTCGTGACGCTGCTGCTCGCTGTCGTTGTCGGTCTGCATTGACAAAGCTTGGATCCTCGTGATCGCCGGTGGTCCAGCCACGGAGCCGGCAGGCTGCCCCACGAATCCTCGTAGAGCACGCTCGAGCCGCCCGCAGCGGCGGGCTGGCTCCAAATCGTCCAGCAATGACGGCGCGCGCCGGTGACGATCTTGTGAAGGACCGCCAGCCGGCGCGCGAGACCTGCCCTAGCCTTCTTCGGCGGAGTTGGCGCCTGGCATCTCGTCATAGGCGCAACGGAAGTTCTCCGGTTCGGAGACCGGCTGCGAGCCGGCGAAGCCGCCCTTCGTGCCGTTCGAGTAGACCGTCACGTACTGCAAGGTCGCCGGTTCAGGGTTCGGAGGCAGCGGCACCGGATCCGGTTCGCCGGTTCGGGGATCCCCGGTGTCCTTTTCGCTCACTCCCTCGGACCCCGCCGCTTCTGAGCCGGCCGCGGTCGTCGCGAGCGTCGAGCTCATCTCCCGCTGATCTTTGAGGCCGACCGTCGGATCTTCGGCGACCGTCGCCGAATCGCGGTTTTCTTCGACCTTGCCCTCGATCTTCACGCGGTTCGCGGCGCCGATGAGCTGTGCCGCAGACGGCAGGAAGCCGCCTTCTTCAACGCACTTCTGGGCAGCCCATTTGTAGTCGTTCAAACCCTGATCCTGGTTGGTGAGTGGGTAGGGCGAGTCTTCCAGGCACCACGTCCCGAGGTTGACGGTGTCAGGCGGACAGCCAGGCTTCAGCTTTTCGACCAACTTTTCAAGCGACATGCCGCCAATCGCGCTTGCGTCCTTCACCGTCGGGATCACCGACGCAGGCAGCTTCCCCTTCGCGTTCAGCAGCAGCAGACTGTGCGGCAGCGGCTTGCTCGAGACGCGGTAACCGCCGACCTTCGCTGACCCTGAGCCACCCTTGCCATGACCAGCGCCCTTCCCCGCCGACCCTTTGCCGGAGTGCTTGCCAGCAGCCTGCACAGCGTAGATCTGCGCCGCCGCGTGGTGGCCGTTGCCTCCGCCGACCGCGCTCACGATCGCCTCGCGCGCCGCGTCTGCGATACCGCTGCTCGCGACCACGAGGCTGATGATCGAGACCACCAGCGCCGCCATCCCAGAGTGCTCGGAAATGCGCTTTCTCATCGGTTCTCATGTCCTCCTTGGAAGCGGAAGCTCGCTTCTCACGTCCGTCGGGATTGTTTAGCAACCATATGTTTACGTCCTCGGCCGCGGAGATTGTTTAGATCTCATGTCCGAACGTGCGCCGCTGCGCTGCTCGAGCCGCGCGTAGGCAGGACGAGCTCGGCGTGGCGAGCGAGCGCGGCGCCCTGCCTTTGCCCCACGCCGTCGCGCCGACTCGATCCCGATCCCGGCTCCAGCGAGTGCGGCGATGCCCACCAGGCCAAGCAGGTAGGGAGCAAATGGGCCGCCCCCTTCGTTGAGGACGATCGGCTGGGCGTGGAAGCGCGGCCGAGGTCCTGGGCGTGACGAGGCGCCGGCGTGGAGCAGACGGGTCGCGCTCGGGGAGCGGCGGTGAGCGCCGACCGCGCTTCGCGCGTAGGCACTGACGCCGCCGGCATGGGCGCCTCTGCCGCGAACGTGGGCAAGCGCGGCCTGCGGCAGCGCATGGCCGCTCGGGCGATAGGCGGCAAAGGCCTGGCTGTGTTCGGAGGCGTGCTCCTCTTCGCGCTTTTCCTCGAAGGCGCGCACCGTTGCTCCGCCTGGCGGTATCGGACGCCCGAACGCTGCCGCAGGCGGCGGGGGGATCGCCGGCGGCGGGCTAGAGGCCAGCACGGCGCCGATCAGCACTGGCAGGGGCAGCGGCACCGGCGGCACGATCGGGGGTGCCTTCGCGGGCGGCGCGACGTGGGGCGCAGGCAATGGCGGAGGCGGCGGCGGCGCGAGTGGCGCAGGAGCCGGAGCGGGCGCGGGAGCAGGCGGCGGTGGCGGCGAGCTTGGCGTAGCCGCCGCCTGATGGGCGAAGCGGCTGGGGCTGAGCGGCACCGTGCCACAAGGCTGCTCGACACTGCCCCCGAGCACGGTCACGGGCACCGAGTAGGCAAGTCCACCCGCGGAGATCGTCACCGTCGTCGTGCCCGAGTTGAAGGCGCAGAGGATTCCCGACTTCGAGTCTGGGATCACGTGCCCTGAGGAGTCCTGCAGCGGCTTGCGCAAATTCGTCGATTCGGGGTCCTGCTCGACGAAGTTCGCGATTTCCGGTTCTGAGGAGGTGAAGGTGTATTCCGGTTCGATCCTGCTTGCGCAGTCTGACTGTAGGCACTGTTCGATCGGGAAGACGGCGTAGGGGTTCGAGCCAGGGGGTTCTGGGCTGTCTGTGGCCCCTGAGGACGGGCCCCAGCGATCGCCGGCGATCGGCCGCCGCCCAAGACCCTGGAAGAGCGCGGGCGAGCTGCGCCGCAGCAGCGTGCCGTCGACGGGATCGAGCGAGAGGCTCTGCAACAGTGGAATCAGTCGCGCAGTCACGGGCGCGACATTCGTCTGCGGATCGCGTTCGGCTACGTCGACGCTCACGAGCAGGTAGCCGGTCGTGCCGAACAGAGCATCAGGCTGTCCTGCCGTGAACGAGTCGGCGATCGGCGATCGGTAGCCAAGCGTGCCGGTCCCGAGCTCGGGAATCGTGGCTTTTGCGCCGGCGGGAATGCTGCTCACGCGGCTTTCTTCCGGACGCTCGTAGAGATAGGCGGAGGCGCCGCCCTTGACCATGATTTCCGCCTCTTCGTTGGCGTCGCTGGCGACGTTCAGCACCGGCGGTAGATTCGGGTTCAGCTCACGGCTGCCGACGACGATCGCAGGGATCCCGTGCGCCTTTGCGTCGGCGAGCATGCGTTCCAGCCATGGGGCCTGCGCTTCGGCGGGGTTCTGATATGGATCGCTGGCGGCGAGCGACCCGCGCGAGTTGTCGATCACGATCACACGAACAGTGCCCGCCGGGCCTGTGCTGTCGAACGCGTAGTGGGTGCGTGCCCCTGGCCCTGGAGTGGCTTCGCCCGCTGGTATCCCTGCGGTGCTCACATCCGAGGGCGTCGCGCCTTCGCCGAACGGCGCCGAGAAACCGGAGAATGCTGCGGCGAAAGCGCTCGCCTCTTCGCCTTCAGAGTCCCCAGCCGACAGCGCCGCATACACGGGAAGGCTGCCTCCAGAGCCGAGCAACTGCGCAAAGCGATCAGCCTCTTGCACCGACTCTGGACCCTCACCCGGTGTCTCTCTACCACCTGTGTAGAGCAACATGCGGGGGCCGTTCGACTGGGCGGAGAGCCGGCTGACATCGCCCAGCGCTTCTTCGAGGTTGCGATCTGGCGCGATGCCATCGTCGGCGAGCGACGCGCACGGTTCGGCGCACTCCGCGTGACCGGCGACCGCGAAGGTCGCGACCCCTTCCTGCAGGGACACCTGTGAGGTGGATGTGCCCGGCGAAGATGCAGGAGCGCCAGAAGCGGAGTAGCTGTCTATCGCGGCCGTCTGCACGTTTTCGCGCAACTCCTGGGCACTGGTGCCTTTGGCGTCGCTGCCGCGGCCAGCATTGTCGGCCTCGCCACTCCAACCGCCGACGACCCAGCCTGAGCCGGCGGTGCCGATATCGAATGCGGCGATCGGATCGGTCTTCACCGGCTTGTCCTCGCTGACACCGGCATAGTCGGCACGCTCCTGGTCTTCCCAGCCAGACGGCGTTTCTCGCAAGAGATACCCATCTCCCGGCAGCGGGTTCGGAGGTATCACCGGACCAGGGGTGTTCGGTTCGCTGGGCGGTAGCACGAGCGTCGGCGGGTATTGGAATTCGGGCACGACAGAGAGCACAGCCCTGACCTTTGTGCCTTCGAGGACGGCGGCAGCAGCGATAGCCGTCTCGCCGACGATCGGCTGTTCGGAGAAATGCCAGGGCGCGCCGGCACTGTCACGCTCGAGCACGACGTCGCGGCCCGCTACGACCGCGCCACCGTTGGCAAGCCCAGCGACCGCGTAGAGCGACGACTGGCCGGGGAGGCTCGCGAGCAGTTCGTGGACTTCGGACTGTACCGTCCAGCCCGACCCGTCGTTGACGAGCAGATTTGCGCCCGCTGCCACCAATGCTTCGTCGCCGGCATAGGCGATCGAGGTGAATTCGGCGCTCTGGAGGCCTTCGGGCAGCGTTTCTTCGCCCGCCACCGCCGGCGCTCCGAATTTCAGCTGCGTCCAGCTCTTGCCGTACTTCATGAACGTGCCGTCTGAGCCCACCGCATAGCCCGTGCCAGGATCCTGTGGAGCGAAGGCGAGGCCCAATAGGTTTCCCTGGAAGCCTTCGAGCGGCGCCGCCGGATCCCTATACCAGTAACCAGTTTCTCCACGCCAGATCCACATCGCTCCCTGATCGCCGACGGCGAAGGCAAGGTTCTTCTGTGGCCAGGCGACAGCGCGCAGTGTGGGCGAGGTGACTTCACCACTGGAATTGAGGAGAAATTCCCGTTCCCAGCCTTTGCCTGGGGCATAGCGCGCCACCACGCCGTCAGAGCCGACGGCCAGCGCCTGAGCGCCGGGTTCTCCGGGAGAGGTGCCTGGCGCAGTCGTCACCGCATTGAAGGGAGCTCGCGCGGACACAGGCCAGCTTGCGAGCACTTTCGGCAGCGGACGCGAAGTGATCTGCACAGGACCTTCCAGCCAGCCGTCTTCAGGGGTATAGAAGGCGCCCCCAGGCACGTTCGCCGGCCCAGCTCCTGGCATGCGTCGGAAGCTCGTGCCTTCGAGGGTCAAATAGGAGCCGAGGCTGGACCCACCGCCAACCTGCGACGGATTCGTGATCACCCGGCTGCCGTAGCCAGAACCTTCGAAGGCGAAGCTACGGTAGCCGGTGACACGCCCGAAGCGTGCTTCAAACGGATGCTGACATACAGAGTTTCCTTCGAGGTTGGCGGCATCGCACCATGTCCCCGTGACCTGTTCTTCGGAGATGTCGTAGTAGAGCGTGAAGTCGTAGCCTTCCGATGCGCCGCCTGCAGCGTCGAGATTGCCGTCTATCCAAACCCCCTGGCCTGTCACCGTCAACGACTGGGCTGGGCTGCCAAGCGCGCTGACTTTCGAGATGCCTTCCGCACTGGTCACGGATGCTTCGAACAATGGAGCGCCCAGAGTCACCAGCTGCCAGCTGGCTTCTCCAGCTTCTTCGACGCGTCTGAAGAGCATCACGCCCAGTCCGCTTTCGGGGCTGGCCTGCGCGAGCATCCACATGTTCTGCGGGCCAGTCCCAGCCAGCGAGACGATCGTGAAGGAGCCTTCGTAGCCAGCGGGCAACCGCACGGGCTCGTAGGACCAGGCTTCTCCGTTCCAGCGAATTATGGCGGCGTCCTGCTTCAAGCCGAGGGCGCCAAAATACGCTTCCGTCTTGCCGCCGCTTTCAACGGCGGCGTCGGCGACTGCGCCGCTGCCGTTCTGAAGCGCAAGCGCCGCGCCTTCCTGCCCGCCGGCTTCGCCGCTTGCTTCACTCATTACTTCCGCGGACGGCTCTGGAAGCAGATGGAAGCGGCCCCCTGGATCGCGGGCGAGCACCACAACCTGCTCTCCCGATGGGCGCGAGGCATCCTCGCCAAGCAGCAGGCCTCCGCCAGCAGGCGTGATGCGCGCGGAGGCACGATCTGGATTCATGCCTCGGTACGGCTGGCCTTCTTCATTCAGCGGCGTTTCGACGATGCTCCAATTTGGATCGGCGTCGCTCGCCTGCTCGAACACCAACTGGCCGGCTGGGCTGTTGCCGCTCGTCGCCGCAAAGGCGTCCTCGCTCGTTTCGACGGGAGGCGACGCTTCGAGTGGAAGCACGCTGTAGGCCCACGCTTCGCCTGGCTGCCCAGCGCTCGCCGCTCCCATCAGGACGGTGCTGCGGTCGGCCGTTCCCAGTACCGGCTGAGCCGTGACGGGTCCAGTCGCCGCTCCAGTTTCCGCGCGCGCGCCAGCGCCATATACGAGGTGCAGCGCGAGCACGAGCGCGCCGACGGCGGCGCCGCACAACGCGAGACCGGTGAGCGTGTGCCGCAGGGCAGCGCGCCATCCGGGCAAAGAGCTCACCGCTCCCCCTTGCGACGAACGCTCGTGGACACGGCTGACGGTCCGTTTTCACGCACCGGCACAGGCTTCGGCTTCGTGAGCTCCTTCGTGACGAAGCGCAGTGCCGTAGGCCAGCGCTGGCGCGTCAGCTTCAGCGACAACCTGTGTATGCCCGGCCCCAAGCGTCGCTTGGCCGTCTCCGCGACAAGCCTTCCATGACGCTTTGCGATGAGGCGCACGAGCGCCTTGCGATCGAGGTGGAAGCTCACGATCACCGTCAGGCCATCGCGCGCGACTTTTATGTGCTTCAACAGAGCCGGAATCACGTAACGCGTCTTGGTGGTTGCTTCGCCTTCGACTTCGGTCTGTACCGGAGGTGGCGCGAACAGCTGGGAGTCGTCTGGCGGCGGCGTATCGGACACGAACTGGGCGACCGACTCGTTGGGGCGCTGGGTGATCGTGCCGGACCAGTAGGCATCGTCGTCTTCAGGCAGCACCGTGCCGTCGGTGTAGTGGAAGATCCAGCCTGCGGAGGTGACCATCCATGCTTCTTCTGGCCCAGTCGCAGCTACCAACTGTGCGCTTCCACGACCAGCCCCTGTGGTCGGCAACGAATAGAGCTTGTCTTCCGCGCCGGGGGCGAGCAGGGCCACCTTTGCCTTCGAGGTCGTGCTCCCGCGTTGGGCGTAGGGCTGATCCGCCACCCATGCATCCGACGTGGAGGGAATCGGCGATATGTCTACGAAGCGATCTTCGTCGCCGAACAGCGATTCGTCGAGCGCCGTCTGGATGAAAAACGGTTCGTCGTAGCGCACGGCTATCGGCGGGGACTTGGCGACCCCCTCGGAGGGGGCGCCAGGGCCGGACGCGGCGCCACCGCCGGCAAACCACAGATTCGTCTGATCCGCTTTCGCAGACAACAGCTCCGCGCCTTCGCTCGACGCCCCTTCCTCATAAGGGCGAAATCCAGTGTCGAGGAATGTTTCGCCGACGAGCTTGTGAATCAGTATCGGGCCGTTGGGCTCCGGGTTGGCGAGCGTGACCGGATCGGTGCGATCGCCCTCCTGCGTGCCGACGAAGGTGCTCTCGTAGAAAGTGCCGTCAAAGTAGG
Source organism: Solirubrobacteraceae bacterium (assembly GCA_036490555.1). Classification (GTDB taxonomy): domain Bacteria; phylum Actinomycetota; class Thermoleophilia; order Solirubrobacterales; family Solirubrobacteraceae; genus Palsa-744. Next base: position 215,081 of record DASXDO010000011.1, read on the forward strand.
CCAGGGCGCTCACACCGCGCCCCTGGGGCTGATAGGAGCCGGCCAGCGTCAAGCCGTTCCAGTGCAGATGGTAAGCGCCGATTTCGTCTCCGTTGGGACTCTCGCTTCCGATGCCAGCGAACCAGCAGTCATCGGGCCCAGAGCAGGCAGCCGCATCCATGGGCCTGAAAGGTTCAGGTGACTGATAGGCCGTCGAGTAGGAGCCGACGACTTCGCCGTCGACGAAGTGGCAGAGCCCGAGTCCCGACCCGGCGCGGGGCTCGCTCGGTTCCGTGATCACCCAGAACGCATCGGGCCCTTCCCATGCGATCCGCGACGCTCCGCCAGAGCCGCCGCAGACAGTGGACAGCTGGTGCCAGTCATGGCCGTTCCAGAAGTAGAGCCCGGCGGACACCACCGCATTGCCCTCGACGCTCAACAGGCCCTCGTTCGGAGCGTAGAACTCGAGGTCGTCAGGGGTGCCAAGCGGCACCTTGAAGCGCGATCCAGCTGGCGGCGCAGGCTCTTCCAGGCGCCAGCTCGCTTCGCCGGCGGAAGCGGCGCCAGGCGCGACTGTTGCCGGCAGCACGAGCGCGGCGGCGGCCGCTGCCGCGATGATCGGTCGCGGCAGGCGTGCCGCGTGCATCAGGAGCCACGTCCCGGATCGCGATCAGGGCGACGACGCACATCGCGCAGCTCGTCCATGTCGACCTCGTGCACTGTCGAGAGCAACGCCTCGAGCGCCACGCCGGAGAGCGTCTCGTGCTCGAGCAGCGCATGCGCAGTCTCCTCGACGGCCTGCCAGTTGCGATCGAGCACGAAGGCGGCGCGCGACTCCGCATCGCCGACGAGGCGCTCGACTTCGCGGTCGATCGTGTCGAGCGTGCTCGGCCCGACCGAGCCGAGCTCCTGCAGCGAGGCGCCGAGGAAGACCTCGCCCTGCTGCTCGCCGATCGTCACAGGTCCAAGCTCCTCGGACATGCCGAAGGACGTGACCATCGTGCGCGCCAGCGAGGTCGCCGCGTGCAGATCGTCGCTCACGCCGCTGGAGAGGCAGCCGAATGCGATCCGCTCGCCTGCGCAACCGGCGACGATCACGGTCAGCTGGCGTTGCAGATCGGGTTCGCGCTGGATCAGCTGGTCGCGGTCGGAGAGCATGTGCGCCGCGGTGCCAAGCGTGCGCCCGCGCGCGACGATCGAGAGCTTGCGAATCGCGGTCGCCTGGCCAAGCGCCTCGGCCGCGACGGCGTGGGCGGACTCGTGTATCGCGATCAGCCAGCGCTCCTCCTCGGTGAGGACGTGCCGCTTTGCGGGGCCTGCGACCACGCGGTCGATCGCCTCCTCGAGCGTCGCCTGATCGATCGAGCCCTGCCCGTCGCGCACCGAGAGCAACGCGGCCTCGTTGACGACGTTCGCGAGCTCCGCGCCGGAGAAGCCTGGCGTCTGGCGCGCGATCTCTTCGAGCGAGACGTTGGCGTCGAGCGGACGCTTGTTGCCGTGCAGGCGCAGAATCTCCAAACGGCCGTGGACGTCGGGGTTGTCGACTGTCACCTGGCGGTCGAAGCGACCGGGACGCAGCAAAGCCGGATCGAGGATGTCGGGCCTGTTGGTGGCACCCATCACGACGAGGCCACCGTCACCGGCGAACCCGTCCATCTCGACGAGGATCTGGTTGAGCGTCTGCTCGCGCTCGTCATTGCCTTGGCCGATGCCGGCGCCACGCTTGCGACCGGCGGCATCAAGCTCGTCGATGAAGATGATCGCGGGAGAGGCCTTGCGCGCCTTGCGGAAGAGATCGCGCACGCGCGCGGCGCCGACGCCAACGAGTGACTCGACGAAGTCGGAGCCAGAGAGGGAGAAGAACGCTGCATCGGCTTCGCCTGCGACCGCCTTCGCAAGCAGCGTCTTGCCTGTGCCTGGAGGGCCGACGAGCAGCACGCCCTTTGGCGCCGCGGCACCGACCTCGAGGTAACGCGTGGGGTCGGCGAGATAGTCGCGAATCTCGCGGAGCTCAGCAACGGCTTCGCCGGCGCCGGCGACGTCGGCGAAACTGATTTTTTCCGAGCCGTCGCCTTTGCGACGCCCGCGACCCGCGAACTTCGAGAAGGCGGCGATTCCGCCGGCGCCGCCATCGGCGCCGCCGACGCGCATGAACAGCGCAAAGAGGCAGACCAGGAGCAGGATCGGCAGCAGGAACTGCACGAGGATCGCGCGTGGAGCCTTGCCGGACTGCTGGTCGACGGTGACCGTCGTGCCGCTGCGCTGGAGCGTCTGCAGCAACTGCTGGGTCTGCGCGCCTGAAGCAGGGTAGGCAGCCCAATACTGAGTGCCAGGATGCAGGGCTGCGCCTGCCGCAGCGCCGCTCGCGGCGGCAGCCAGCGCCGAGGCGCCGTGCATATGTGCAGCCGTAGCATTGGACGATCCGCCACTCGCGTTGCCGGCGCGCGAGCCGCCACGCGATCCACCGCTGTTCTGAGAGCCGTCCGCTTCTGAGCCATCCGCTTCCGAGCCATCCGCTTCCGAGCCATCCGCTTCCGAGCCAGCCGCTCCCGAGGCTCCACCTGCATGTGAAGCCGTGCCCGGATGGGCGCTCGAAGCCGCAGTGCCGCCGGCCGAGGTCGGCGCCGCTTCCTGCACCCGCAACTCGATGCGGTTGTCGTGATCGAGCAGCGTCGCGCTCGATATCTCGCGCGCTTCGGCGAGCGCGAGCACACGGCTGATCGGGATCTGCGAACCGCTGCTGGAAGGCCCAATCGAGCCGAGCAGGACAAAGAACGTGATCGCGAGCGCGATCGAGGCGAGCGCCAAGGCCAGGGCCAGCAGATCGCCGAAGACGATCCGTCTGGTCGTCACGGCGACCTCGCCGAGCAGCGCAAGCGCCGGGTTGCGGCGCCGCGCGAGCCCGGAGCGCACTTGCGCGCCACCGCGCTCGGCGGCACCACGCTTGCCGGCGGCGCCCTGCGCCGAACCGCCGCCGTTGGATCCCTTGGCACGACCGGGAAGCTGGCCGTTGCCCTGCTGTGACTGCTGATCGTCGTTCATGACATGAGCCTCGCTCGGAGTATCTGCCCATCAATGGGATGGTCACCCAGAGCACGTGCGGCGCCCGGCCCACAAAAGGGTCCGGGCGCCGCCACGGCGCTGGATCGCTGGCCGTAGTGGCCTAGCTGCTGCTGCTTACTTCTTTTTCTTGTGGTCCTTCTTTTTCTTGCTCGCTTTGGTGACCTTGACGCCAGCCTCCGACGCGGTGATCGTCAGCGTCTTCGTGTGGCTCGCGGCGCTGCCGCCGGTCGGGGTGAACGTCACGCTCACCGTCACCGACAGCTTGCCCTTCTTGGCCTTGGCGATCTTCGCCCCAGCCGCTTTCGAGATCGAGAGCGACACAGTGCCCTGACCGCCTGAGACCTGGCCGGTCTTGGTCGCGACACTCACGCCGCCACCGCTCGCCTTGACCTTGATCGAGCCAGAGCCAGGAAGCACCAGCGAGACGACGATCTTCTTCTTCTTGACCTTGACGCTCGAGATCGAGAAGGAGTTGCTTGGAGGCGTTGTCGTTGTGCCACCGCCGGTTTTCGTTTCGGTCTTCGTTTCGGTTTTCGTTTCTTCTTTTTTGCCGGCGTTACCCGCGGACTTGTTCCAACCGATCGCCTTGGCGGCCTCCTCCGCGTCTTCGCGGATGGTCGGTGGCAGCACGCCGTAGTCGTAGACCGGCAGCCGCTCCTGGCCGAGCTCGGAGGTGACGGACGTCAGGTAGTCCTTGACGGTCTGCGCGACGGCTTCCTGCTGCGGAGTGTCTTCATATACGGTCGCATCGTCGTCGAATGCGAGGTCGTATGTGAGCGCGCAGACGGGATATTCCGTGCCGCCTGTCGCGATCGCATCTTCCCAGTTGCCGAACGTCGGTTCTTCGTCTGGGCTTTCTTTCGCTGTCGGGATGCCACGGTAGTCCGCGCCACCGCAATCGGCGCCCTTGGCCGCGCTTTCCGGCAGCGGGTTGAGGTGCGCCTTCGGATCCTGCGTGGGCTCATAGAAGGAACCAGCCGCGACGATGCGAGCAGCTGGAGACGATTCTTTCGGGTTTATCGCCTGCAGCGGCAGCCAGTAGGTGTCGTCTGCTTTTTTGGCTTCGATCGAGAAGCCTTCCTTGCGGGCGGTCGCGAGGTCGAGATAGCCAATCGACCCATCCGTCTTCTTGACCGAGTTAGCCAGCGAGCCACCGCCTTCGGCGTTGGCACGACAGATCTGATTCGCGCTGATTTCAAGCGTGCATTCGTTCGCCAGCGCGCCTTTGACCTTGGAGCCTCCGCCTTCGGGCGTGACTTCTTCGTGGTCGACCTTCGGAACTTCCGCCGGGACGCCCGTTTTGCTCGCGCCGGACAGCGGCCACGCGAGGTTGTTCGTGCCGACTTCGCCTTCCTTCCACAGTTTCGTGCCAGCGTCTTCACCGAAGGACGGGAGCAGGCTCAGGTACGCCTTGAAGTTGTAGGTGGTACCTGAGGTGTCCCAGCGTGCGATGCGGAAGATCGGCGCGGTCGAGCAGGTATAGGCGGAGTCGGCGCCCGTTGGCGTGCCTTCCATCTCTTCGGAGAGATGCCCGTCTTCGAGCGGTGTGGGAATCGCGCCCCACGTCGTGATCTTGTGCTCCCAGATTTCCTCGAGCGCCTGTGCGGGAATGTGGACGCGCAGCGTTTCTTCGGCGTAGCTATCGCCAGACGCGAAGTTCGCAGGATCGTCGACGCCGCCGGTGCTCGCATCCTTGTTCAGCGAGCCTTCGCCGCTGAACTTGCCGGATGTGGAGCCTGGTTCTTTCAGCTTGCAGCCTTCCGGGAAATGCACGACCACGGCGATCGCAGCGGAGGCCACGGGAATGACGTGGATTTTACCCGCGCCCGCCGTTCCTGCGCCAGTCGGACCGTTGTTGATGTTTTCCTCTTCGGTTTTGTTCGGCGGGAAATCGGAGGCGCCGATGCGAGTTTTGCTGTCGCGATACCCCTTTTCCGTCCATGCTTTTTCGCCACCAGACAGGCTGCAGCCTGTGGCCGGGATTCCGGCGCCCATCGCATCGAGGCCGCAGCCGCTGCTCTTGGACGTGTATGTGATTTCAGGCGCGCTTGGCCCGCAGCCGAATGCTTCGGGATTTTCCGACTTGTAAACACTGGGGCCGCTCCAGAATTCCTGGGCCGATTTTTGAAGCGATGAGCCCTGAACTTCGGTAGGAGCGCCTTTGCAGGCCGTGACGGCAGCCTGAGCGGGCGCCGGCGCGCCCGCAATGGCGGCCAGCATGCCTGCGGCCGTAAGCGCTGCAAACGCAGCGCGCAGGCTCGCCCGCCGTGGGAGGATCGATGACATAAGTCGCGTTAGTCCTTTCTTACTGAGCACGTGTGCTGTAACGGACGGGAGTCTTACCGGGCCTTTGCGCATGCATCAATCCTCCTTTACGAGATTGATACATGTCCTGAGCAGACGTGACGGACTTTCACGAATCTATATCCAGTTCGTAACATTTCAGTGACGCCCGTGGGGCTTCTCTTGCGCATCCCGCTTAGCTTTGGCAACGACGTGGAAGGCGAGCTCCACTTCGTCCTTCAGTGCTTCTCCGGCAGCGGCGGGCTTGAAGTCGACCAGCGCCACCGCCTGCAGCGTTCCGGTTCGCCTCAGCGCCTGCGAGTACTTTGAGTCCACCCGCAGCACGAGCTTTGCGGGCTTGCCTGCGCCTACCTTCCCTTGCGCGCTGGCAAGCGTCACCGGTCGGCGCCTCGATGCCCGCTTGGCGCCTCGCCGGTTGCCGCGGGCGGCGCTCTTCGCCGCCACTGGGCCTATCGCGCGTACCATGATCTTGCCGGACGCGGGAGCCTTGACGGTCAGCAGATCTTCGCCGGACCTTCTCCCTCGCTTGACCTGAACGGTCAGTTCAGGAGTCGATTCCGATTCGAGCGAGAACCCCATCGAGGGTTCATTCACCGTCACCGACGGCGGTTCGGTCCCAAGCGGTTGCTCGTATTCGGCAAGAAAGGCATCGGGCACGCCGTTGGCGTCGCCGCCTATCAGGTCGCTCGCCGCCGAGACGAACGCGATGCGAGACCCGTTGGCGCTGAGCGTGGGATTGTTTTCGGCCGAGCCGTTCGGTTCGGCGTCGCCCTGACCGAGGATCGCACGTTCGAGCGTATCGGTGCTGAGGTCGATTACATACAGTTCAGCCTCGGCCGCCGCTTCGCTGAGGCTGCCAAGCAGCGCAGGCTCAGGCAGCAGGAACACGTTGCGCTGTGAGACGAAGGCAATGTGCATGCCATCGGAGGAGAACGCAAGCGAAGTGATCGACGCGCCGCCATCGCCCTGCGCGTTTTTCACGGCGAGCGTCAGCTCGCTGGTCGCATCCTTGCGGGCTTGTGAGCGCATGTCCGTGGTGAAGACGTCCAGGGCATCCGGCTTGGTCTCGTCCGGACGCAAGAGGCTGCCCGCGAGGAATGCGACCGTATAGCCGTCTGCGCTCAGCCCCGGCGCCTGCGCGCTGATGCTCGCCAGCGAGGACTCCTGATACGAAAGCGGGCCATAGCAGGGACCTTCGGCCGTAGGGCTCTGAATCACGCTTTCGCCTTCCCTACATTCAGGGTCTTCGGGATCGACGAAGCCAGTCACCCTTCTCGTCTTCGTCTCCGGTTCTTGCCAGCGTCGCCACAGGTAGTAGGGAGTCGATGCGTTCTGGGGCTCGCCAGGCAGGAAGATAGTCTGCTTTTCTGCGTTTTCACCGACCCATGCAACCGTTGTCCCGTCGGCGCTGAGCGTCGATGGGCCGAGCGCACCACCAGCGGGCGCGCCCATCGGGGTCTGTGTGACGAGCGTCGTCGTCTCTTCCTGCAGGTCGCGTACGAACAGCTGGCCGGGAACGGTCTTCGCTTCGCCGCCTTCAGGCAGGTTGGATGGCACTTCAACCGCGCGAAACAGCACGTAGCGACCATTCGCGCTGATCGCAGTGTTTGGCCAAACCTGAGTTCCCGGCTCGCCTCCTGCAATCGTCCCGATCCCCGAGTCGTCGTATTCAGGAGGTTCTTCGCTGTGGTTGAGCGCAGAGACGAGCGTGTAGCCGCCTTCTTCCACGGGATGCGGACTGCTCATGTCGCGCACGTACACGTCGATGCTGTTGTGCCCAGCACTCGCCGCACGTTCGGCGGCCTGCGCGACCAGGGGCTGCCCACTGGAGAAGGCGACATACTGGCCGTCTTCGCTGACCGAAGGGTTTTTCGCGCCGCGCACCAGCACTTCGCCTTCTTTGGGGCCTTCGCTGACGACGAGGTTGCCGGAGGCGACGATCTGGATCTGGCCGGTGAGGATGTCGTAACGGAAGATGCCGCCTTCGCGCACGGTCCCTGGCGGTTCGTTTTCTTCCTGTTCCTTCGCGCTTTCCCCGTCCCCTTCGAACAGGTTCGTCGCTTCGGTTTGAAAGACCACATACAGCCCGTTGCCCGAGATGTCCGCATCGGTCGTGGGCGCGTTGGCCTGTTCGTCGGAGGAGTTGTCGACGGAGACGATTTCGGCGCCGGCGCCGACGCCGGCGAGCGGAGGGCCATAGAGCGCGCGCGCCGGGCTCGCGATCGCGAGCAGCGCGATCAACGCCGCCGGCAGCAGCAGCAGCGCGAGCAACGACAACTTGGAAAAGGAGCCAGGGAGCAAAGCAGCTCTGAGCGGACTGCGACGGCGCACACGCCGCTCGAACATGCGCGACCGACGACCGCTGCCGCGTATGAGCACCGGCGGCGGATGCGCTGAGGAGAGTGCCCGGCCAAGCCTCATCAGACCTGCACCCGCTTGTGCAGGCGCGCCTTCAGGCCCGCCTTGTTGGACGCCTTCACAGAGAGGATGTAGGTTCCCGCGCGTGTATAAGTGTGCTTCGCCGCCGTCTCGCCACTGGCGGATTGACCGTCGCCAAAGCTCACGTGCACAGACGGCTTGCGCACGCCAGAGACGTGGTCGCTGACCTTCACGGTCACGGTCCTGCCATGGACGTGAAGGCGCACGCTTGGCGGCGTGCGATCGACCTTCAATGTCGCGCTCGTCGATTCCTCGACCTGGCCGAGCGAGTCCGTGGCTTCAATCCGAATCTTGTGCACGCCGTTGCCGATCTGGGCGGGCTTCAGCGTGTATTCGGTCTTCGCGATGCCTTCGGCGACTTCTTCGTCTTCGACGAGCACCCCGTACTTCAGCGGCGGCGAGCCGCCGACTGGCTGTTCCCACTGCAGCGGGATGCGCTTGCCCGTGACCCAGCCGTCTGGCACGTTCATCACAAACGAGCCCGGTGGCGCGTTCACCTCTGCGGCCGCGATCTCGGTGTGGGTGCCACTGCCCTGCATGAAGCCCGCGAGCGCGTCGCCCTCGTGCGAACCGGCGAGGCCAAGCGCGTCGATTGCACCACCCGCAGGCGAAGAGACAAGCGCGTGCGCAGGCGTGCCGTCGGACCTGCGTTCATACATCGCGACCGCGCCAGAGCCATGCTCTTCGAGCTTCCAGGCCGCGGCGAGCGCGCCGTCTGCGGCCCGCGTTATCCCAGGGTTTCCTGGCACACCGCTGCCGCCTTCGTCGAGCCGCAGTGGCGTGCCAACGCTTGCTTCTGATCCCTGGGCCGCAAAGCTTTCGTCGCCGATGCTGTAGCCGACGTTGAAGCCGCCCTGAGGATCGACGGTCATGCTCAGCGGTCCGATCAAGCCCGTGGGACCTTCGGCGCCCGCGCCGTCGACGATCCTTGCACCCTTGAACTCGGAGCCCTTCGGATCGAAGGACGAGGGAATCTCGTTCACGAACACGCGCGGCTTGGTGAAGCCAGATCCTGGGGATGGCTGCTGCAGCCAGGCGACGGCACCCTCGCCGAAGCCAGCCGTGTCGACCGCGAGGTCTTCCACAGAGCCGTTGAGCGGATCGCCTTCGTAGCTGGAGGGACTGACCTGCAGGATGTTGCCCATCGTCAGGCCGAAGATGCGGCGCGCGTAGACACGGTTGACGAAGCTGTCGTCAGGCTCCTGCCAGATGAGAATGCCCTGCCCGGTGAGGTCGATCGCGACCTTCGGCGAGTTGGTCGCCGTTGGCGCAAGAACAGGCTGGGCGAGGTCGCGATTGAGGGGCTGCCCGAACTCGGACCAGTACTCGCCGTTGGAGCGCGCCATCCTGATTTCGTCGAGCACGTACCCGGCTGGGATGTTCGGGGTCGAGGGGCCGCTGACCTCGTCTATGACCCTGTAGGCGACGAGCGCCTGACCGGCGCCGTTCATCGCGACAGACGGATAGGCGCCAGTCGCATTGCCAATGTTGAGATCGATCGCTACCGGCTTCTGGAAGCCCGTCGAGCCTGGGCTCATCGCCGCCGAGAAGAGGCCGTCGGTCGTCGATGAGTAGTGATTGACCCAGACGACGATCAGGCGGCCGCCTTCGCCAGCTGCGATCGCAGGGAAGGTCGATTCGTAGGGTTGGCCGACGTCGACACGCTGTGGCACGCCCCATTTGCCACCAGAGTAGACCGCCGCGAAGATGTGAGGCCTGCCTTCGACACGCTTGCGGTAGACGATCCCGCCCGTGCCATCTGGGGCCATCGCGACGCCGCCAAGTTCGACGATTTCCGCGCTGGGACCGTCGATTGTCGCGACTGGCGTGATGATCGCCTGCGCCGCTGGGGCGCAGAGCAGCATCAGAGCAGCGGCAAGCGGAAGTCCGAGCGCGCGGAGCACCTCGTGAGGGTGATCGCATTTGCGATCAGGAATGTGAAGCACTCGATAACAAAGCCGCTGACGGAGCGCGCCCGCAACTGTGACGGAGCCTGTTCACAGGATCTTTTCCAGACGGAAACGTCCCGTTCACAGATGTGATGGCGCTGGGCCCGAGACTCCGCACGAACCTATTGCCAAAGGAGATGACCCCATGCGCCGGACCCGCAACGCGGCCATTGCGCTCGCAGCCGTGCTCACACTTGCAGCGCCCGCGAGCGCGATCGCAGCCAAAGCCCTGCTGATCGACGGCTCGACCTCGATCTTCCCGCTGATGACGCAGCTTGCTTCCGCTTACCACAAGTCGACGCACAAGCCAGAACCGAAGGTCAGCCAGGGCACCTCCGACGCTGGCGTAAACGATGTCGACCACGGTCGCGTGGACATCGGCGACGTCTCGCGCAACCCAATCTTTGGCACCGACCCGAAAGGCCTCGTCTGGACGAAGATCGCGCGAGATGGCGTCTGCATGATCACCAACGACAAAAACCCGATCCAGAACCTCAGCCAGGAAGAGGTGAAGGCGATCTTCACCGGCGAGGTCCGCGAATGGAGCGAAGTCCCTGGAGCGGGGATCACGGGCTCGATCGACCTCGTCGATCGCATCTCCTCCTCCGGTACCCAGGATGCCTTCCAGAACATCTTCCTCGGCCTCACGACGAAGATCTCGCAAAGCGCCGAAGCGGAGAAGAGCAACGGCCTAGTCCAGAACAAGGTCCGCAACGACGAAGACGCAATCGGCTTCGTCTCTTTCCACTTCACACAGGGCGTCCACGCCATCGGCTACCAGGGCGTCGCCTGCACGCTGCAGAACGCGAAGTCCGGCCAGTACCAGGGAGTGCGTAACTTCTGGATGGTGACGAAGGGCGCGCCGAAAGGCGAATCGGCCCAGTTCATCGACTGGATCACCGACGCGAAGAACGCGACCGCTTACAAAATCATCTCCTCCAGCTGGATCCCGCTGTACCCCGCACCCTGAGCGGATAGACAGACAAAAGGCCGACTGAGAGCCAAATGAGGCGATGAGCGGCCAGGCCGCAGCGCCGGCGCCGCAGCGGGGCGGCGCCGGCTCAGACAGACGCGCTGAGCTCGTGCTCGGCGCGGTCTCTGTCTGCCTGCTCGCTTTCATCGGCCTGATGACGGTCACCGTCTTCGTGGAAGGCTGGCCGTCCTTCGCTCACAACGGCTACTACAAGTGGTTCCTGCCCGGCGGAGACGTGGACACCCAGCTGCGCAAAATCCTCGACGGCCCGACGAGCCCGGCGCACTACTACTACCACCTGCGCGCCTGGCCGCTGCTCTGGGGCACGCTGCTCACTACCTTCTTCGCCGTCGTGTTCGCGCTGATCTTCGCGATCTTCGCCTCGATCTTCATCGCTGAGCTCGCGCCGCGGTCAGTGCGACGAGTGCTCGAACCGGTCGTGCGTCTGCTCGCCTCGGTGCCATCGGTGGTCTACGGGCTGATCGGGATCCTCGCGCTGGCGCCCTTGATCGAAAAAGCCTTCATCTCCCAGGAGCGCAAGCACTCCGTCCAGTACGTGGTCCAGATCACAGGTGAAAACCTCACCCTTGGAATCATCATCCTCATGGTGATGATCCTGCCGATCATGGTCTCGTTGATCATGAGCGCCCTCAGCACGGTGCCACGCAGCTGGATCGAGGGCTCCGAAGCGCTTGGCGCAAACCGCTGGCGCACGATCAGGCGCGTCTCGCTGCACGCGGTGCGCCCCGCGATCGTCGCCGCGACCGTACTCGCTACCGCCCGCGCACTCGGCGAGGCGATCATGCTCTCGCTAGTCGCCGGCTCGCGCGCCTTTCCTGTCAACCCGCTCGACGGGTTCACGGCTCTGTTCGAGCCGGTGCAGCCGCTCGCGGCGACGATCGTCGAGAACGTCGAGGGGCTCTCGACGGTCCCCTTCGGGCACACGCTCTATGCGATGGCGGCGGTGCTGCTTGTCTCCTGCGCGCTGCTCTCGTTCGCGGGATGGGCCGTGAAGCAGCCGCTGAAGCGCTACGGGATCGGCGTGTGAGGCGATGAGAGACGAGCAGAGCCAAGGCGAGCCACCCCGATGAGCACGACCGCGATCCTCGACCAGGACCTGGGCGGCGGACCATCTGCGCCTCCGGCGGACGCGCCAAGGCCTGCACGTCGCGACAGCGTGCGCGCCTGGCCGCTGCCCGACCAGATCGCCTATTGGCTGTGCTGGGCCGCCGGCATCGCGATGTGCCTGATCGCGCTGGGGACCGTGTTGTTCATGCTGCTGAAGGGCATCTCCTACCTGAAGCTCTCGCTGCTGGTCACCTCGCCCAAAGCATCTGGCTTCAACCAGGCGACGTCGGGAGGCTTCCTCGACCCGATCGAGGGCACGTTGCTGTTGACGGCGATCGGCACTGTCGTCGCCGCGCCGATCGGGATCGCTGTCGCAAGCTGGCTCACTGAGTACGGGCGCCCCTCTTGGCTTGCGCGCGCCGTCGACTCGGCCGTGGAAATGGTCGCCGGCGCCCCAAGCGTCGTGCTCGCGCTCTTCGGCCTGCTCGTCTTCTCGCGTCCGGCGCTCGCGTTTCTCTCGCAGACTTCTGCAGGCGGCTCGGTCTTCGCGCGCTCGTTCATCAACGCGGGCCTGATCATGTCGCTGATCGCGCTGCCGCTGATCGTCGGCTCGACGCGCGAGGCGCTCTCGCAGGTGCCAAGGCACGTGCGCGAGGCCTCCTATGCGCTTGGCAAGACGAAGGCGACGACGATCTGGCGCGTGCTGCTGCCGGCCAGCCGTCCTGGCATCGCCTCGGGCATCACGCTGGGCATGGGCAGGATCATTGGCGACACCGCAATCGTCGTGTTCCTGCTCGGCTCGACGCTGAGGATCGAACCTGCGAGCGGCGCGCCTGTGCTCTCGCTGCTGCGCGGCACAGGCTCGACGCTCACCAGCTACGTCTATGAAAACTCGCCCGCCGGCGAAGGAGACGCGCCGCAGAAGGCATATGTGGCTGCCTTCGTGCTGCTGATGCTCGTGCTCGCAATCAACGCTCTGGCAATGCGGCTTGGCCGCGGCAAAGGAGAGGCTGTGCGATGGACCCGGTGATGCCGCCTCCAATCAAGCGGATCGTGCTCGACCGTACGCCGAACGTGGTCGATGGGTTGCCGCGCCAAGACCTCGAGCGGCCGACCTCCGAACAGGCAACCCTCGGGCACTCCACGGGAGCGGACGGCGTCGCGACGTCGGACGATGCCATTACGTACAAGGCGTCCGCGCGCCAGGCGATCGAGCGCATGCGCATCGAATCGGTCTGGCTGGCCTATGGCGAGCGCTGGGTCGTTCGCAACGTGAGCCTGCCTGTGCGCCAGGGCGAGGTGCTGGGGTTGATCGGCGCGTCCGGCTCGGGCAAGACGACATTGCTGCGCTCGCTGAACAGGCTGACCGAGGTAACAGCCGGCGCCGCGCGCGCGGGCCAGATCACGCTCGACGGGACGGAGATCGGGGGCATCGAGGTGACGGCTCTGCGTCGCCGCATCTCGATGGTCTTCCAGCAGCCCAACCCCTTCCCGATGAGCATCTACGACAACGTCGTCTACGCGCTGGAAGAGCAGCGGCGCGGTCGCCGACACGCGCAGGAGGACAACGAGCGCCGCAGCGAGCGTGACGAGCGCGACGAGCGCAACGAGCGCAACGAGCGCGACGAGCGCGACGAGCGCCAGGGCGGCCTGCGTCTGCCCGGCGCGCGCCTGCGACGTGGACGCAGACGCCATGAGGACGCGGTCATCACTGCGCTGCAGCGCGCAGGCCTCTACGACGAGGTCGCTGACGATCTCGACCGACCGGCGCTGAGCCTCTCCGGCGGGCAGCAGCAGCGGCTCTGCATCGCCCGCTCGCTCGCTGTGCGACCTGAGGTGCTGCTGCTCGACGAGCCCTGCTCCGCACTCGACCCGATCTCCACCGCGAAGATCGAGGAGCTGATCGTCGCATTGCGAGAGTCGGTCGCGATCGTAATCGTCACCCACAACATGCAGCAGGCTCGCCGCGTCGCCGACCACGTCGCCTTCATGCACCTTGGCGAGCTGATCGAGTACGGCACCTGTGAGCAGATCTTCGAGCGATCGCTGCACTCGCGCACGCGCGAGTACGTAAACGGAGAATTCGGGTGAGACGCACTGCCTGCGCCGCGCTCGCGCTCGCCGCGATTGGCCTCAGTGGCTGCGAGAGCACCCAGGAAAAGAGCGCCCAGCTGGAACGCGAAGCCCACAGTCATACCCATGCCTCGCTCGCGAAGACGATCTCCGTCGGCCACGAGAACCCGAATATCGAAGTGCTCTCGAGCACGATCGTGAGCGGCAAGGAAGGCGCAGCGGTCGTCGTCAGCCTGCGCAACTCATCGCCCAAGCCGATCGTGGGAGCGCCGATCGAGATCATGGTCAAGGACGCAAAGGGCTCGACGCTCTACAGCAACGCGACGCCAGGGCTCTCCGCGTCGCTGACGACCGCGCCGCCGCTGAAGCCGCACGCGCAGACGACCTGGATCGACGATCAGGTGCTGCTGAGCGGCTCGCCGAGCAGCGTAAAGACGCTGGTCGGCGAAGGGCAGACCCCGAAAGGGTCGGCGCCGAGCATTCAGATCGAGCACGTCAAGCAGATCGAAGGCGGCCAGAGCGTGACGGGCACGGTCGCCAACCATTCAGCGGTCGCGCAGCGCGAACTGGTCGTCTACGCCGTCGCACGGCGTGGGAGCAAGGTCGTCGCGGCAGGACGCGGCATCGTCCCCGAAGTCGGCGCGCACGCCTCGGAGCAGTTCGAGGCCTACCTGATCGGCGAAGCAAAGGGCGCGAGCGTGCAGCTGAACGCACCGCCGACGAGCTGGTGATCAGCGGCGTGCACGCAGCGTGATCCCCTCGATCACGTGGGCGACCGTCTCGCAAGCATCGATCGCCGCCTCGAGCGACTCGAAGATGTCCTTCCAGCGGATCACTACCATCGGGTCGGCGCCTCCCGCGAACAGCGAGGCGACGCCGTCGCGCAGCAGCGTGTCGCCGAGATTCTCGAGGCGGTGTATCTCCACGAGCCGCCCGCCGGGATCGGTTTCCGTCGTCAGGCAGCGCAGCGCCTCGACGACTTCGGCGCCGGCGTCGACGAGCACGTCAGCGAGCTCGACGGCGCGCTCCATCGGCGCCTCTACCCCGTAGAGGCCAAGCAGGGCGGCAGCCTGCTCGGTGTGATCGAGGATGTCGTCGAGCGCGGTCGCCAAGGCGAAGCCTTCGCCCGCATCGAAGGGAGCGCGTACACGCCGCGCGCCGCGGATGCGGTAGATGACGTCATGGGTGATGCGATCGCCCTCCTGCTCGCATTCGGCGATCTCGTGGGCGAGCGAGGCATGCTCGGGATAATCGTCGAGCAGGCTGCGCATCAAGCGCCCAGAGCGCAGCACGACCTCGCCGAAGCGCCCAAGCAGCTCGGCCAGCTCCGGATCGACATTCCTGCGCAGCACGCTCATCGAAGCAGCGTATCCAGCTCATAGGGCCAGCGCCTGGCCGATGTGAGCAAATCCAGGGCCAATCGGCCTCGTTCACGCGTTCTTCACAACCTGGTCACGATCCCGCAACTATTAGTCGCACCTGCGTGGTCCAGCCTGTGCGACGATGGCAGCAGCGCAGGAACAAGCGACAGCGACCGGACAGCCCGCTGGGACGCTGCACGCAGGGGAGTTGGAGATAAGGCCTGAGGAGGGGCTCGCGCTCGCGACCGACCAGGCGTTGATGCTGTCAGTGCGCGAGTTCGCATTGCTGGTCGCGCTCGTCAAGCGCGCCGGCGCGATCGTGACGCGCGAGGAGCTCTACGAGTCCGTCTGGGGTGGCACCCTGCGCCCTGGCGATCGCTCTGTCGACGTCTACGTCAGCAAGCTGCGGGGCAAGCTCGAGCAGGCACTGCCTGATCGGCGCTTCATCCACACCCATGCAGGCTTCGGCTATCGCTTCCAACCTCAGGCAGCGCGAGGTTGACGCTCCCTTCACAGCGATGACGCATGCCCACGAGATGTGTTGCGACCTTCACGAAATGTTCACAACGGGTACGGCCAGCCGAATGAGACTGTGCTCGGCACTGGGCCAGCCCGCCGTTGCGGCGGCTTGCGGGCCGACAAAAGACAAGCCAGAGGAGAAGCAGTGAACATGAGAAAGATCGGCGTGCTGGCATCGGCCGCCGCCCTGACGCTCGGGGTCTCCGCGTGCGGCTCGAGCAAAGAATCGAGCCCCGGCGGCTCGACGGACGCGTCGGCGTCGTCGACCACGCTCGTCGGCGCAGGCAGCACGCTGGTCGCCCCGCTCGTCTCCAAGTGGCAGCCGAAGTACAACGAAGAACACGAAGTCGCGATCACCTACGGCGCGATCGGCAGCGGCGGTGGCATCGCCCAGATCACGGCGCGCACGGTCGACTTCGGCGCAAGCGACGCGCCGCTCAGCTCTGAACAGTTCACGGAAGCAAAAGGCGTCGTCCAGATCCCATGGGCGCTCGCGGCGACCGCCGTCGCCTACAACGTCAAGGGCGTCTCGAACAAGCTCCACCTGACCGGGCCTCTGCTCACCGAAATCTACGAAGGCAAGGTCACCACCTGGAACGACTCGAAGATCGCCGCCCTGAACCCAGGCGTCAAACTGCCCTCGCTGAAGATCACCCCGATCCACCGCAGCGACGGCAGCGGCGACACGTTCGCTTTCACGAACTACCTCTCGCACATCAGCTCCGAATGGAGCTCGAAGATCGGCCACTCGACCGAAGTCAACTTCCCGGTCGGCGTCGGCGCGAAGGGCAACTCAGGCGTCGGCGCAGCGATCTCCAGCACCAACGGTGCGATCGGTTACATCGCGATCGCCTACGTCGTCGAAAATGAATTCGACTTCGCGGAGATCGAAAACGCCGCGGGTAAGTTCCCAGAACCAGGCATCAAGAGCATCACCGCAGCCGCAGCGGCGCTCAAGTCGGTGCCGTCGAACAACGAAGTGACAATCGTCGATCCGCCGTCCTCGGCGCCGGAAGCGTACCCGATCTCCACCTTCACCTACGCGATCGTTCCGCTTGAATCGTCAAAGGCGACAACGATGAAGGCGTTCCTTAAGTGGGCGATCAGCGAAGGCCAGGAATACGGTCCGGAACTCGACTTCGCACCGCTCCCCGAAGCGGTCGTGACAGCGGACGAAGCAACGATTGAAAAGATCAAAAGCTAGGTAGACGGACCAAGCGGTCAAGGCCCCGCGCGCACGATGCGACAACGCGCTCTGAAGCGCCGTGTCGTGCGTCGCGGGGTCGGGCCCGCTCCGTTTCTCAAGGAGCCCCTGCAGCACCTCCAAGCAGATACGCAACACCTCCAAGCCACCCCGCACCTCCAAGCAGCCACGCGCCCACAGATGCAAGACTGCCATCTGAGACGAGCCTGAGTTGGCCTCCGAATCCCTCACGACATCGACCACGGCGACCGCGCTCTCCAAGGCGCAGCGGAGGCTCTCCGACCGCATCGGCGAACCAGGGCTCCGTGGCCTCACGTGGCTTGCCGCGGCGACCTCGACCGCGCTGATCCTGCTGCTGATCTACAAGGTATTCGCGCAGGCGAGCGAAGCCTTCTCGACGTTCGGCCTTGGCTTCGTCTTCAAAAACGTCTGGGTTCCGACGCACGCGGAATTCGGTGGCGGCGCCTTCCTCTACGGCACAGCGGTGACGACATTTGGCGCGCTCCTGATCGCGGGACCGATGGCGATCGCGATCTCGCTGTTCCTGACAGAGATGGCGCCGCGATCGGTGCGGCGACCTGTCGCGACGCTCGTCGACCTGCTCGCCGCGATTCCGAGCGTCGTGCTCGGCCTTTGGGGAATCATCGTCCTCTGCCCATTCACGGCGAAAGTGATCGAGCCCGTGCTGAAGTCGGTGCTCGGCTGGATTCCGCTGTTCGGAGGAGAAGCATCGCCCTTCGGGCTCTTGCCCGCAATCCTTGTGCTGACGATCATGGCAGTGCCGATCATCTCAGCGGTGACGCGCGAGGTCTTCGAGACCGTGCCTGGGTCCCTGAAGGAGGGCGCACTCGCGCTTGGTGCGACACGCTGGGAGATGGTGCGCATGGTCATCCTGCCGTACTCCCGCAGCGGCATCGTCGGCGCCCTGATCCTCGGCATCGGCCGCGCGCTTGGCGAGGCGATCGCGGTGACGATGGTGATCGGCAAAAGCGAGGCGATCCATGCACAGCTCTCCCAGCCCGGAACCTCGCTCGCCTCGACGATCGCCGACTCCTACCAGGGAGCGTCGACGAAGCTCGAGCTCTCCTCGCTGATCTACCTCGGCGCGATCCTGCTCGTGCTCGCCGTGATCGTGAACCTGGTCGCGCGCCTGATCGTGCGACGCACGACGCTGCGCGCGGCGCAGGCCGGAGGCCTCGCGTAATGAGCGCGGTCGCTCCAGCGGCTCCAGGCGCACAGCCGAATCCCTTCGTCTCGGATACGCACCTACGCCGGCGGCGACTGCGCAGCAGAGCCATGGAAGTGCTCGCGCTGATCGCGACGCTGATCGCGGTTGCAGTGCTCGGGCTCGTGATCGTCTCGGTCGCGGTGAAAGGCGCAAGCGCGATCAGCTTCAACCTGCTCTTCCACTCCGAGCGCCCCTTCGGCGAAGCCGGCGGCGGCATTGCGAACGCGATCGTCGGCACCGTGATCCTCGTTGCGCTCGCGAGCGCGATGGCGGTCCCTGTCGGGATCCTCGTCGGCCTCTACACCTCGCAGTTCGCCGGCTCGCGCGGCGCCTCGATAGTCCGCTTTGCACTCGACATCCTCAATGGCGTGCCGACGATTGTGACGGGGATCTTCATCTTCGCCCTGATCGTCTACGGCAAAGCCCAGAGCGGTTGGGCGGGGTCGATCGCGCTCGCGATCATCATGCTGCCGATCGTCGCGCGCTCCGCGCATGAGGTGCTCGCGCTGGTCCCCACCGACCTGCGCGAGGCAAGCCTCGCGCTTGGCGTAGCGCGCTGGCGAACAGCGCTGCGGATCATCGTGCCAACGGCGGGGAGCGGCCTGATCACGGGAGCGCTGCTCGCGGTCGCGCGCGTCGCCGGCGAGACCGCGCCACTGCTGCTGACCTCGTCGATCTTCGCGACGACGGTCGGCACGAGTCCCACGACCGCACTCGCCTCGATCCCAGTGCGGATCTTCCAGCTGACCGAAACGCCCAGCCCGCAGGAACACGCGCAGGCATGGGCGGCAGCGCTGCTGCTGATCGTGTTCGTGCTGCTGCTGAACGTGCTTGCGCGCACGCTCTTTGGGCGCAGCAACAAGAGATCGAAGGCAACGCGGTGAGACGGGCGGTCGCAGGCCGCAGGAAGGCAGATCGGCCATCCACGAGACGAAGGACCGAGCATGAGCGACGAGCGGCATACTGAGCGAACCCAGACCGTCACCCAGATCATCACACCACCACGACCAGAGCCACAAGTGTCCAGCGAGCCCTCGACCGATCCACAGAGCGCAACGACCACGCCGCCGGCGCTGGCACCAGAGCTCGCGCCGCAGAACGCGGCCGCGCGCCAGGTACGAGTCGAGGGTCTGCGCGCCTTCTACGGCGATCGCGAGCAGTTGAAGGGCATCGACCTCGAGTTCGAGCCCAACCAGGTGACCGCGATCATCGGCCCCTCAGGCTGCGGCAAGTCGACGCTCGTGCGTTGCATCAACCGCATGCACGAGGAGATACCAGGCGCGCGCGCTGAGGGCAGGGTGCTACTCGACGGCTATGACGTCTACGACCCCGACGTCGACGTCGTCGCGGTGCGCAGGGCGATCGGCATGGTCTTCCAGCGGCCGAACCCCTTCCCCACGATGTCGATCTTCGACAACGTCGCCTCCGGGCTGCGCCTCACAGGGCGCCGACGCGATCTTGATCGCAAGGTCGAGCAGGCGCTGCGCGGCGCCGGCCTCTGGGATGAGGTCTCCGACAGGCTCTCCGCGCCGGGCATCGGGCTATCCGGCGGCCAGCAGCAGCGGCTCTGCATCGCCCGCTCGCTCGCCGTCGACCCCGAGGTGATCCTGATGGACGAGCCCTGCTCGGCGCTCGACCCGATCGCGACGCTGAAGGTCGAGGAGCTGATCGCAGAGCTCAAGCAGCGCGTCACGATCGTGATCGTCACCCACAACATGCAGCAGGCGGCGCGCGTCGCCGACCGGACCGTGTTCATGCTCGACGGCGAGCTCGTCGAGGTCGGACCCACAAACGAGATCTTCACCAACCCGCGCGACACGAGGACCGAGGAATATGTCACCGGAAAGTTCGGCTAGCCCAACGCCAGACGCCGCCGCGCAGCCGTTTGCGCCGCGGGCCACAAGCGCCCAGGGCAGGGCCCATTTCCAGGAACAGCTGCAGCAACTGGAGACGAGCGCGCTCGGCGGCCTCGATCTGATCGTCGAGCAGCTCGATCGCACGACCGAGGCGCTCCAGCACCAGGACGTCGAGCTCGCCGAAATGGTGATCGCCGACGACGACAGGGTCGACGGCCGCTACCTCGAGGTGCACCAGGGCATCCTCTCGCTGCTCGCGCTACAGGCGCCGGTCGCTGGCGATCTGCGGCTCGTCGCTGCGCTGCTGCACGTGATGAAGAACATCGAGCGGATGGGCGACCAATGCGTCAACATCGCGAAGCTGATCCCGCTCTCTGGGCACGAGCCACCGGTGCAGCCAGAGCTGCTCGAGCGGCTGCTGAAGATGAGCGCCTGCGCACGCTCGGAGGTCACGCAAGCGAAGGCCGCCTTCTCCAGCAGGGACGTCGAGCTCGCCGAGGACCTCGTGCGCCAGGACCGTGAGATCAACCGCCTGAACCGCGAGATCTTCAGGCTCGCGCTGGAGGTCGGCGACGACCAGGACACCCGCGAGTGGGCGATGCACATGATCCTCGTCGCCCGCGCCCTGGAGCGCATCGGGGACAACGCCGTCGACATCGGCGAGCAGGTCGCCTTCGTCGTCACCGGGCTCTTCCGCGAGTTCTCAGACTCCTCGCACCCGGCAAACCGCAGGTAGCAAGCCCCCAAAGGGCGTTCAGGCCGTCCGCAACGAGCGAAATTCGCCTGTGAACATCCTGTGACGTTTGTCCACGTCCGCCCCATGGCGACCCAATGCTCCCCTAGACTTTCGTCCAGATGGCCGTAAGCGTCAGTGCCACGGACGAGCAGGCTCTGTCCAGCCCAGCGGGGGATCTCCAGCCGCACAGCCGCGAGGCTGGCATGAGGATCGCGGTGATCGACCGCGACAGCGGCTTCATCCAGGTCTTGGGCAAGCGCTTGGAGCGCCTCGGCATGGAGCACCGGATCATCGCCGGCCCAGCGCCGGTCGAGGCGGTCGCGGCGATGCGCTTGAGCGCGCTCGTCGTGGACCTCGCGGTGCTTGGCGGACAGGCCTGGGGCTGGCTGGAGCGGCTCTGTGCCTGCCAGCCCGACCTTGGCGTCGTGATCTGCACTGGGCCATCGACGGTCGCACAGCGCGTGCGCGGCCTGCGACTGGGCGCCGACGACTGGGTCACGAAGCCGACCCATCCAGAGGAGGTGATCGCTCGCATCGAGAGCGTCACACGCCGGCGCAGGCGCACATCCGGCAAGCTCGTCGCCAAACCGGTGATGGCCGGCGAGGTCGAGGTGCGGCCAGACCGCTTCCAAGCGTTCGTCGCGGGACGCTCGCTCGATCTGACCAGGCGCGAGTTCGAGCTGATCCAGCTGCTCGCCGGCGCCGAAGGGCGCGTGATGGAGCGCGAGGAGATCTACTCGCGGCTCTGGGGCTATGCGATGGTCAGAGGCGATCGCTCGGTGGACGTGTTCGTACGCAAGCTGCGCCAGAAGCTCGAGAAGGCCTCGCCCACCTGGCGCTATATACACACCCATTTCGGGATCGGCTACAGGTTCGCAGCCGAGCCGCACGAAGGCGCAGGCGACGAGCAGCCCGACGCGATCGCCGACCCCGCGGCAGCCTCACCCGGCGGCGCCACAGCCGCCGGATCCGGCTCGTCAGACGTCGCTCGCGGGCTCGCCGGCGATCAGCGCGAGCTCGGCGGGTCTGAGGAGGAGGACGAGCTCGCCGCCTGCACCGTGTAGGCGCACGACGGCGAGACCAGCCTTCTTCAGGTCGATCGACGCTCCGGTGAGCGCCCCGACAACGCCCGCAAGATCAGGTTCGTGGCCCACCACCAGCAGATGTCCTTCGCTGCCTGCCCCGGCAAGATCGCTGAGCGCCTGCTCGGCGTCGTACCCAAACGCCGCAGGCGGATGCGGCGTGAGCGCGGGCAGACACTCGTCGCACGCCTGTGCAGCGAGCTCGGCGGTCTGCGCGGCCCGCAGCTTTGGGCTGACGAGCGCAAGATCGATGCGCGCTCCGATCCGCTCGAGCGCCCTGCCTGCGGTCGCCGCCTGGCGCTCGCCCCGCACGGTGAGCGAGCGCAGCTCGTCTGGACGGGTGCCGTGGGGCTCGGCCTCTGCGTGGCGGAGCAGCCAGAGTTGACGGGCCATCGCATGTGCGAGCATAGAACAGAGGCGGCCAACTGAGGATGCAAGACCACGACGAACAGCAGCAGGGATCGCATACGACCACCGCGAGCGTCGACTTGGTCGACGAGCATGACCGCCACGGCCAGGGTCACCATCACCACCACCGTCTGCACGACCCCTCGCTCTACAACAACCGCGAGCTCTCCTGGCTTGACTTCAACGAGCGCGTGCTGCAGCTGGCCGAGGACCAGCGCGTGCCGCTGATCGAGCGCGTGAAGTACTGCGCGATCTACACGACCAACCTCGACGAGTTCTACATGGTGAGGGTCGCGGGCCTGCACGACCAGATCGACGCAGGCGTCGACAACCCAGGACAGGACGGGCTGACCCCCTCCGAGTCGATCACCGCGATCAGGCGTCGTGTGCGCGAGCTCGGGGAACGGCTCACCGACTGCTTCGAGCGGGAGCTGCGGCCGGCGCTCGCGGAGCAGGGGGTCAAGCTGCTCGCCTACGACGAGCTCGACGAGCGCCAGCGCCAGCGGCTTGCAAGGCACTTCCAACGTGTGATCTTCCCAGCGCTCACGCCGCTCGCGGTCGCCCCTGGGCGCCCCTTCCCCTACATCTCCAACCTCTCGCTCAGCCTCGCTGTGCTCGTCAGAGACCCGATCACCGATCAGACCGTCTTCGCACGCGTGAAGGTGCCAACCGAGATCCTGCCGCGGTTCGTTGCTGTCGAGCTTGGCGAGGACGCCGAGCCGGACGGCTCAGGCGAGCAGTCACGCGCCTTCGTGCTGCTGGAGGAGGTGATCGCGCACCATCTCGATGCGCTCTTCCCTGGGATGGAGATAGTCGAATCCGCGCTCTTCAGGGTGACCCGCGACGCGGACCTCGAGGTCTCAGACGACGCGGCGGACCTGCTGCAGGCCGTCGAGGACGAGCTGCGCCGCAGGCGCTTCGGCGAGCTTGTACGCGTCGAGGCGGATGCGCAGATGTCGCCGCAGCTGCACGAGGAGCTGATCGAGCTGCTGCGCGTGGAGCAATCCGCCGTCTACCCCGTGTCAGGCCTGCTGGACATGGGCTCGCTGTGGGAGGTCGCGGCCCTGCCTGGCATGCAGGAGCTGCGCTTCCCGCCGTTCACGGGCGTCACCCAGCCACGCCTGCTGCGCCACGAGGGCGAGCGCCCTGACGTGCTCGCGGCGATGCGCGAAGGCGACTTCCTCGTGCACCACCCCTATGACTCCTTCGCGACCTCCGTCGAGCGTTTGGTCGAGCAGGCGGTCGCGGACCCGAACGTGCTCGCGATCAAGCAGACCGTCTATCGCACGAGCGACGACTCCGCGATCGTCCCAGCGCTGATCGACGCGGCCGAACGCGGCAAGCAGGCGGTCGCCCTGGTCGAGCTCAAAGCCCGCTTCGACGAGCGCACGAACATCGATTGGGCGAAGTCGATGGAGGAGGCCGGCGTGCACGTCGTCTACGGGCTGCCGGCCCTGAAGACGCATGCGAAGTGCGTGCTGGTGGTGCGGCGTGAGGGCGAGGGGGTGCGCAACTACGTGCACGTTGGCACGGGCAACTACAACTCCTCGACGGCGAGGCTCTACACGGACTTCGGGCTGTTCACCACCGACGAGGATCTTGGCGCGGACGTCGCCGACATGTTCAACTACCTCACCGGCTTCGGACGCCCCCAGCATTACCGCAAGGTCCTGATGGCGCCAGACACGCTGCGTGCGCGACTCATCGACGAGATCGAGCAGACGATCGCCGCGCACTCGACGGACACGCCAGCGCGGATCGCGATGAAGATGAACTCGCTCGTCGACGGCCGCTGCATCAGGGCGCTCTACAAGGCCTCCCAGGCGGGCGTCGAGGTCGACCTGAGCGTGCGCGGCATCTGCTGCCTGAAACCCGGAATCCCAGGGGTCTCCGAGAACATCAGGGTCGTCTCGGTAGTCGGTCGCCTGCTCGAGCACTCGCGTATCTACACCTTCAGGCGCGGTGGGCAGGACGTCGTCTACATTGCCTCCGCAGACCTGATGCCACGCAACCTCGACCACCGCGTCGAGCTCGCGGCGCCGATCGCGGCGCCTGAGCTGCAAGCGGAGTTGCTGGACACGCTCGAGCGGGCGATGGCCGACAATCAGTTCTCCTGGGAGCTCGACGGCGAGGGCGCCTGGCACAGGCGCTCGCCCAGGCATGGCGAGCGCAAGCGCAACATGCAGCAGGAGCTGATGGATCTGCACATGCGCCGCGCCGGCGGCGAGGAGTAGGCGAGCGGGAGCTCTGCGCCGAGCGGCGGCCGGCGATGCGTCGAGCGTCTGCTTAGCCAGGCGGCGGCCGGCGATGCGTCGAGCGTCTGCTTCGCTAGGCGACGGGCAGCGCGTCGAGCGTCTGCTTCAACTCGTCCACCGACTGATAGTCGAGGCCGAGCAGATGGTCGTGGCGGTGACGGACGACGCCCTGCTCGTCGATCACGATCACCGCGCGCTTGGTCATGCCAAGCCGCTGGGCGTAGGCGCTGTAGAGCTTTGCGACCTTGCCGTCAGGGTCGCTCAACAGTGGCACGTTCAGGTTGTGCTTCGCCATGAAGGCCTCGTGCGAGTCGAGATCCTGGGCGGAGATGCCAAGCACCGTCGCATCGAGAGCGTCGAAGTCCGCCGCCTTGTCGCGGTAAGAGCAGAACTGACGCGTGCACACCGGCGTGTTGTCACCCGGATAGAAGAGCAGCACGACGCGCTCGCCGCGGTGCTCAGAGAGCTTGAAGGAGCCATCGGTGCCCTGCAAGTCGAAGTCTGGCGCAGGCTCGCCTACGCGCGGAGTCCTAGCCATCAGCGCATACCCCTCTCGTCCATCCTCCGTTTGGGACCTGCGAATTCGATCATACAGGACCACATCTGCGCCTCCCAAGCGTCGTATCCCGCAATCTTGCGTCGCCCTTGCACCGGAGCAGCGCCGAGCGTCGGCGACCTGCCGATCGCCGACGCCTGGCCGAGCGCTGGGGTACGAGGGGGGATCCCAGGCTCGGCGCACCTACGCGGGACGACCGGCGGCATCTGTACCCATCACCGGCAGTGCCTCATGGTGCGTCGCTCCTGCGGTCCTAGTGGACGCATCCGGATCTTCGCAGCGCCTGGTCGCGACGATGTGACATTGGCGTGAAGCGGCACGCCGTCCGCGATGCGCTAGAACGCAGGCGGTGGGTAAAGCTCAGCGAGCTGTCCTGACCTCTGTCGCGTTGCGCGCCGCGCTCGTGACCGGCACCTGTGCGCTGGTCGCGGCGTGTGGAAACGGGACGTCACAGGCAAGCTCGAGCGCAAAGGCTCGTGAGCGGAGCATCGCAGCCCCTACGGCCACGTCGCGACCACAGCTTGCCCAGGAGCGCCAGGGCAATGTCAGCGTGTCGGCGCGCCTGCTCGATTGGCCGGAGTTCGGACTCGACCCGCAGCGCACGGACGCGAGCGCCGAGGCGACTGGAATCGTTGCGGGCAACATCGATCATCTGCGACACGTACACGTCAAGCTGCCAGGCACGGTTGACTCATCGCCGATCTACCTTCACGACGTCAAGGTCGCCCACCAGACCGTCGACGCGATTGTGGTGAGCACCACCTATGGCAGGACACTCGCGCTGGACGCCGCGACCGGCAGGATCCTCTGGACGTTCACGCCGCCTGGGTACTCGAACTGGGCGGGCAGCGCCCAGATCACCACGGCGAGCCCGCTCGCGGACCCTAGCGGCCGCTACGTCTACGCCGCCTCGCCCAACGGGCTCGTTCACAAGCTCTCGCTCGCCAGCGGCCACGAGGACAGCCGCGGCGCCTGGCCGGTGCGAGTCACACTCGACCCAAGCCATCAGAAGCTCGCCGCGGCGCTCAACATCGACGGTGCCTATGTGATCACCGCCACCGGTGGCTACATAGGTGACATCCCGCCCTACCAGGGCCACGTCGTCCTGATCGACCGCGCAAGCGGACACATCGTCTCCGTCTACAACACGCTGTGCGCCAACCGTCGCAGGCTCTTCGCCCCAGAGAGCTGCCCCGTAAGCGACTCCGCGATCCTCTCCAGGGCCGGCGCGGTGGTCGAGCCAGGTGGCAGGCGGATACTCCTCGCGACCGGCAACGCGCCCTGGAACGGCCACACCGACCTCGGCGACAGCGTGCTGGAACTGACGCTTCCCTCGCTGCGCCTGCGCCAGGCCTATACGCCTCCGGACCAGGAAAAGCTCAACGACGACGACCTCGACCTCGGCTCCAGCGGCCCCGCCCTGCTTGGCGGCGATCGCGCGGTGCTTGCGGGCAAGGATGGGATCCTGCGCGTGCTGAACCTCTCGCGTCTCGACGGCAGCGCCCCGCCCCGCGAGGGTCGCTACGAGGAGCGCCTCGGCGGCGCGGCCCAGCAGCTGCCGCTCCCCGGCGGCGGGATGCTCTTCACCGCGCCAGCGGTGTGGCGGCACGGCGGGCGCACGACCGTCTTCATCGCCGACGAACACGCCACCGCCGCATATGCGCTGCGCAGCGGCAGGCTCGCGCTGCTCTGGCAGAACCAGACGCCAGGCACGAGCCCTGTGCTCGCTGGTGGTCTGCTCTACGTCTACGAACCGGTCGCGGGCGGAATCGAGGTCTACGATCCCGGCTCGCCACACGCGCTCACGAAGCTGCCAGGCACGCCGGGGCACTGGAACAGCCCGATCGTCGTAGACGGCCATGTGATCGAGCCAGAGGGCGACGCCAACGAGCACGAGCTCAGTGGCACGCTCGACATCTTCTCGGCGCCGTGAGCCAGGCAGGCCAGCCCGAGCGACCGTTCTTCTTCGCCAACAGCGCAAGCTCGTCGCGGTAGCCTCAGAACATGGACGCATCGCTCACCGGCCAGCTGCTGCTCGCCTCTCCTGCGCTCGTGGATCCGAACTTCAGGCGTACCGTGGTGCTCGTCGGCGTCCACAACGACGACGGCGCGATGGGCGTGATCCTCAACCGGCCCTCAGAGACGACCGTCGCCGACGCCGTGCCCCAGCTCGAGCCCGCGGTCGACACGGACGAGCTCGTCTACGTCGGCGGCCCTGTGCAGCCCAGCTCGGTCGTGCTGCTCGCGGAGTTCCTCGATCCGACCTCAGCCGCGCTGCTGATCCTCGGCCGCATCGGCTTCCCCGCCAGCGGCACCGACGTCGACGGCCTCACCGAGGCGACGGCGCGCAGGCGCGTGTTCGCCGGCTACGCCGGCTGGAGCGGCGGCCAGCTCGACGAGGAGTTGGCCCAGGGCGACTGGATCACCCACCCCGCGGGCCCTGAGGACGTCTTCAGCGAGGACCCCGAAGAGCTCTGGTCCGCCGTGCTTGCGCGCAAGGGCGGCAGCTATGCGCTGCTTGCGCGGATGCCGGTGGATCCAAGCGTGAATTGAGCGCCATCTTGGAGGCGGCGGGAAGGCTTCGCGTCAGGCGAGCAAGCGTGTGGGCCCGCTCGCCTGACGCAAGACGTCGAATCCCGTTGCGGGGCCCGCCGACCCCGCCCTCAACGCAGGGAGAGCCGCAGCGTGGTCTGGAGCTTCTTGCGCGGCTTGCCACTGCTCGGTGTGAACGCGATGCTCACCTTTGTCTTCAGAGCGCCAGGCTTGCGCTTTTTGAGCATGAGCGTGATGGCTTCGGTGCCCACGGAGGTCTTCGCTGTGCCCGCGAGCCCCCTGCCGGTCACGGTGAGCTTGCCGGCGGTGGGCGTGTAGACCTTCAGTGTGAGCTTCTTGCCCTTCGCGCGATGAGAGACCACGGCGAGACCCTTCGGGCAGCCTTGTACCTGGATTCTGGTGTTCTGTTGGAGGGTCTTGCCGTCTTGGGCTGTGAGTGTGGTCGGCATGATCAGCCTGTGGCGACAGAGGTGTCCGCCTGGGGCCGCAAGCGCCGAGTTTTCGCCAGTCGGCAGACTCAGCGTGAAGCTGCTCACCGGAGCGTCCGGGACCTGGTTGAACGTGCTTGTCGTGATGCCCTTGGCGATGAACGTTTCGCCGTCGAGCTGGATCGTGATGCCTTCGCCCTGGAGCACGAGGACCAGTTCGGGGAACTTCGCGCCACCATGGCTGACGAAATAGGCCGGGCCCGTCAACGGTGAGGCGAGGATCGGCGTGAGCGCTGTCGCGGAGCCAACGACCGACGCCTTTGGGCACCCGGCGGGGTTGGCGTTGAACTGTTCTTCGGTGCAGGCTTCTTTCAGGGTCGCGAGCCTGGAGGGCAGCAGGATCGGCAGCTGCACCTTCGCCTTGGCGAGATTCGCCTGAGCACCAGTGGGGAAGGCGAGATGCACGGTCAGGCTCGCGCCCTGCTTCCTGGAGCTCTCCGCAGACGTGGACGCCTGGAAGGACGGGTTGAAGGCAAGGCCTTCGCAGCCACCTACCTGGAAGCGGCTGGCAAGCGCATGAGTTGCGCCTGAGGCGCCGGTCGCAGAACCGGTGATGCTCATCACCTGGCAGCTGGTCGGGTTCAGCGTGAAGCTCGGCGCGTCGATGTCAATTTCGATCGAGCGGACCTTCAACGGCACACCATCGAGGATCGTCGGGATCGCATCCGACCTCGTCGTGACCTGAGCCGTGCTCTTATCGACGAACAACGGCGCCCGGACCACCACATCACCAAGGTCGAACGGGCCAGCCACAGCCGGGGTGATCACAACCACCGAGTAGGGGCCGCCCTCATACGGGCCAGCCAAATACACCCTGCCCGGCACATGCATCGGCTCCGAGCCAACCCCGGCGGCGACATCGACGCTGCCAAGCAGACTCGAAGCCGGACACGACGAGTTGGCCAGCTGTTCACGGCCAGTCGAAGCTTCCGCGCCGGCGATCTGCGCATCAGAGCAACGCCCAACCCCAGCAAGCTTGCCAAGCAGGCCCTCAGGCAACGTCAGGCTCAGATGCGTCAATTCCTGTTCACCGTCATCACGCGACAGCTTGATCACAAGCGGGCTGAAGCCACCGGCAACAGGACTGACGGTGCCAGCTTCAAGCGAAGGCGCGAAACCCCTAGCCCCCAGCGAACCAGCACAACCACTGCTGACATCGAAGCCCGGTTCGCTGATCGGCGCAGCCTCGCCGTGTTCAGCCGACCACGGCGTCAACGCACCCGTCGTCGCATAGTGCCCACAGACTTCCGGCGTCGCAAGCTCCGAGTGCGGGCCGCCACCACGGAAATGCAGCGTCAGATCTTCAACCGGCAACTGCGGGTTGTCATCGAAAGTCGCGGTAGGCTGGCCAGTACTCGCATCCAACGCAACTTCGCCCGCCAGCTTCACAGTCAACCCGAACCGCGGGCTTTCGATCACCAGATACAGCGCGACCAGGCTATGAAACGGGTTTTCTTCCTGCGCCGCCAGATAGATCGTCCCGGACAGCGCTTCTTCAAGCACCGGGCTCGTCACTTCCACCGTCCCCAGCTTCGAGCCATCCGGGCAGCCTGGTGCTTCTTCGTTGAAACGAATCGGGTTCGGCGACGGAAAACCAGACCCCAGATAGCCGACCTGCGCCTCGCTGCAGGCTTGCAGGCCGTTCGCGGAGGCAGGGTCGAGCGCCAGCCCTTCAGGCAGCGTAACGACGGCCTTCTTCAGATCAGCCGTTGCCAACTTACTTGGGTCCGTCAGCCCTTCCTGCGAGATGTGAAGGCTCGCGATCGCACCCGTCCCACTCGAACCCCGGCTCACCGTCGGCTGGAATTCAAACGACGGCTCCTTCGGTTCCGGACCCTCACCCAACCACGATTCCGTCAACGCCTCACAACCCGCCAGCAACGGCAACGAGTCTTCGGCATGACTGAACACGGCCGGTTCCTGCCACGTAGACATCGCGATCCGCGTACCCGGACCCCTACCTTCGCTGCCTTCCTGCGCCTGCTGAGCACAATCCGTCGGATTGGCCAGAAACGCCTTGCCATGAGCTGCCGGCGGCATGCCTTCTACCCGGGTGAAGGCGCTGTAGAGCTTCTGATGCGTGCTCGCCGTGTTAGGCGAGGCGATACGAATGCCGAAATCTTCTTCGGCCCGCACGCTGCCAACCAAAGCCTGAAGCGGAACGGCGACCTTGGCGGCGAACTCGACCGCCGACCCGAACACCGGAACGTCGTTGTAGAGGGCCGTCGGCAGGCCGATCCCGAAGACATTTTCGTGATCCTGTAAGGAAACGCCGGAGAACAGTTCGCCGATTACACTTTCGCGGTTGCAAGCTTCGGTATCTTCGCCGTAAAATTCCGAGGCATAGATCGGCGCCAGCTCCTGCTGCGGGCAACGTGCGGTAACCAGCGGGTCACCGGCGAACCCCGGCGGCAGGTCGACGTCGATATCCCGTGGTTCACCCGCGGCGGTCAAGACGCCTGAGGCGTTGCGTACCGTGTTCAGTTGGAATTCGGTCAGAGCGCTGAAGGGATGACCCCCGGCAACAACCGAAGGTTCCCCGTTCGCTTCGAAGGCGCCCGCCCAGAAGGCGGCGATGCCCGCCGGCGCCGGCTGCGCAGAGACAACGATCGGCGCCGTCGTGGAGACTGCTTCCGCGTCGCCGCCGGAAACCGCCACCGGCACCTCGGAGGACGGCTCGTCGCCTGACTGAACTTCGACGAAGACGTTGACCGGTGGCAGTTGAGTAAGCGCTTTCGCCGATTCAGTCGTCACACATTCGACCTTGCCCGCGGCCGTAGCGCAGCTCCAGCCTTCGCCCTTGGCTTCTCCTGCGGGCACGATGCCTGCAGGCAACGGGCCGACCTTGACCGTCACCGGGCCCGCGGTGGGCGCACCGCCGACGTTGGTGGGGTAGACGACGATCCCGCCGGTCCCCGGACCGCCCGGCACGACACTGGAAACGCGCACATAGCCCGTTTCGGGCGTCAGGCCGCCTTCGTCGGCGTTGAGTAGAGGTATGTCTTGGTCGGCGAGGCTGCCGCCGAAAGCGACGAAGTAGGGGCTTGCGGCGCTGCCGCCGGGCCCACCGGTTACCGTTATCGACCCCGCATCCAACGCCGCCATCCCTTCCAAATCGGTCTGTAGCGCTTCCGCAGACGCGTCATACGCGATCGGCACGGTCGCCTCGGTAGCCGTCAACGCCATCGCCACCGCGGCGGTTGGCGAGGTGGAAATCCCCAGCGTGCCCGCTCCCACCGCGGTCACCGTGGTCCCCGGTTCCAGAAACAAGCCGGAGAGCTCGTCACCGACGTGAAACGCCCCTGTAACCCCCGTCAATTCCTTGCTGAGAATGGCCACATCCTGATTCGTCCTAGCCCGCGAGGTGGCCTGCGACAGCGTCACCGTTGAGCCCACGGTGGTGCAGTCCGGCGTGCAGGCGACAATCGAGGTCCCCGGCTTGATACCCGTGCCAGTCACGTTCAGGCCGACTTCGAAGGTTCCGCTTTCGATCCTCGCCGAGGTGCTGTCGGCGGCGTAAGTCAGATATCCTTCGGCGGTCGCGGGAGTCCCTTCCCCTTCGCCGGCCTCGCGCCCAAGCGTGAACGTGCCGCCTTCGGCGCCGACCGTGACCCGTTGAACCTCAGACTGCTCCGGCGGCAGATGGGTCGGCGCGGTGACGGCGACGATCTTCCAGGCGGCCTTCGCGGCGGTTTCGGCATGAGCGATCGTGGCCATCGCGCAAAGGCTCACGACAGCGATCAGCAGAGTGCAGAGCGTAGTCTGGCGCAGTCGAATGCTCACTTTGCCGCCCCCCGGTTACCGCTTGCGTGTCGCATCTGCCTCCCCCTGGCGTTCGTCTTCTTACGCTTACCCTTCTTCTTGTGCTTGTTCTTCCGCTTGCGCTTGCCCTTCTGCCTGTGCTGCTTCGACTTGCCCCGCTTCGCCGCGATACTGCCCGACTTCGGCGTGGCGTTGCTCGGCCCCACGAATGACAGGCTGCCCGGCGTGCCGAGAGCAGACGACTGCGAAGAGGGCGCCTGACACCTTTCAGAGCCTTCGCTGGCGGCTTCGCAACGATGCTCCGGCGCCGGCTCGGCGAAGCCGCCATCGATCCTGGCGTCCCACGCGGCGTTCCTGCCCTGCGGGTCTTCCCAGTTCAGCGGCGCGCCGTCAAAGAAGTAGATGTCGGTGCCGTCCGCGCTTGCGCCCGCGAACCTCAACCCCGCCGAGTATTGAGGGCCAACCGTACCCGGGACTTCGTCGGCGATGTGGAAGACCTGGCCGTGCGCCCACTCGTAGAGGTTCCACGCGTCTTCGTTGGCCCCTTCGGCGAGTCGATCGCGCGAGACGAAGAAGACCTCCGGATTGCCGTCGCGGACTACGAGGGACAACGGTTCGTAGAGGACATTGGTATTTCCACCACTTTCCAGGTGTTCACCGACCGTCGTCGGGTTGACCGGCGGCGTGCCGTCCTGCCGGCAGGAGATGCATACGAGCGGCTCGCTGCCGCCCTGCGCGTCATAGAGGAATACTTCCCGGAATCCCTTGCTGTCATATCCCGTGAGATCCAGGCTCGATTCGAACAGCAGATAACGCCCATCGACGCTGACACGCGAGGTCTTGCTCTGCTCGCCAGAAAGGAGCGTGGTGGCCGACAGTTCGTTAAAGCCGTTGCCGATGGCGCCGACGTAGTGCAGGCCTCCACCCGACGCGTCGTAGATCGAATAGGTTTCGCTGGCCTCGTTTTTGGCGAGCGTGCCCCCTCCTCCGGGCACGAGCTGCCCGCGGGCGACGAAATAGACATGGGAGCCGTCGTTGGCAACGCCGATCAGCCCGTCGACTTCGGCGATGTCTTCGCCGTCGCCGACTGAGAGATCGGTGAGCATTTCGGTTTCCAGGTTGTATTCGTAGAGATCGGCGCCGGACGCGTTGCTTTCAGAGGTGAGCCCGGCGTTTGCGATGAAATAGACGCGCGAACCGTCGGGGGTTGCACCCTGGAAGGTCGCGCCGGTGTCCGGAGTAGAGGTCTGCGAAAGCGAGACGTCCTCCGTGTGGCTTCCGTCGATGCGCACGAAGACCCCGGTGGTGCCGACTTCACCTGGGTCGCTACCTACAAGCCGCGTCGCGGAGAAGAAGACCCGCGAGCCGTCCGTAGAGACCGCGTGGTAGTAGTCGTTGACACCCGCGGTGTTGGAGCCGCCGACGCCTTCCTCGGGAGCTTCTTCGCCGCCGCCGCTGGGCACGAAGCCGACGTTTTTGATGCCGCCTTCTTCGGTCCATTCGTAGAGTTTGCCACCCGGCACGCCTGAGTAGTGATAGTGATAGGGGTCTTCGAAGACTATGCGACTGCAATCGCTGGCCATTCCGACGACGCGATATTCGTTGGCGCCCTTCACTTCGAGACCGATGTTGGGCAGATCGTTGATCAGCGTGTAGGAGCCGTCAGGGTTGCGGCGGTAGAGGTTGTTTCCGCCCGCTTCGATCGTCAAGCGAGCGACAGGATCGGACGTCAGCGGCTGGTCGCTTTCTTCGACAGCACAGCCGAGGTTGGGCGAGAGGGCCGCGACGCGGCTTGGGAAGGCGATATTTTCGGTGCGTTCGTTTTGACCTATCACGCCAGAGCTGATCTGCGTGGATTGCCAGCCTTCACCGCCACGGACGCTCTGGTAGAGGACTTCGGCCCCGCGCGTGCTATTTGGCAGCCCGGCTTCGATCACGTAGGCCAGCGACCCGGGAGATTCCGCCGCCTGAAAGTGCAGCTGCTTGTTGGAGACGAATTGCCCAGGCTGCGCGGCCGGCCCCGGTTCACGGGGAGAGACCATCTCCAGGCAGCGCCCGTCAGGCATGCCGCAAGAGTCAAGCGTTTCCAGCGTCTGATCCGGGCTTTCGGTCGTGCTGCGCCCGCCGAGCGTGTTCGAGGCAACCACCCGGTAGTGGTAGACGGCGCCCGGAGTCAGCGCAGTGAGCTTGGCGGTGACGAGCACCGGTTCTTCACCCGCGCCGATCGACGGTTCGAATTCAGCCGGCACGGTGTTGCCGTAGGAGGAGGTCGGGCCCCATTCGAAGCGGTACCTGGTGGTGTAGCCGCTGGGGTTGATCTTCGCTTCGATCACGGCCGCGTCTTCGGTAGCGTCACGCGCGCGGATTTCAGAGATCTGCGGCGAGCCGGTCGTCGTCAGCGACAGGACCTGGCCGTACTTGACGCCTTCTGTGTTGGTCGCCCGCAGCCGGTACTGGTAGGCCGAGTTCGGCCGCAGTTTGCTGAGCGTCGCTGCGACGGCGTGCGCGCTGAAGTCCGGTTCGATTTCCGTCGCGGTCGGGCCGCAAGACGCTTCGCCGTAGGCGACTTCGGTGGTCAGCTTGTATTCGAAGGCGCATCCGCTGTACTGCAGACCTTCAGGTCGCACGTACCCGTTCAGCGTCGCGCTGTTGGAAGTCACGCCTGACGCGGCTTCGGTGACGACCGTGTCTGCGGTGGCCAGCGTCTTGTCGGCGCTCTTTTCTGTGCCGTTTTCGTTGGTCGCTACCAGCCGGTAGTGGTAGGTCGCGCCGTTGGGCGTCAACCCGGTGATACTGGCGCTGACAGGCTGTGCTTCGTCGTTGGTCGCGATCGAGCCTTCACAGGGCGCCGTGCTGGCATATGCGGTTGTTTCGCCGTATTCGAAGAAGCATTCGGTGACTTCGAGGCCTTCCGGGTTGACCGAGCCGTTCAGCGTCGCCTTCGTGCCAGTGACATTGGACGCTGCAGTCGCCCGCAGCGTTGGCTCGATCACTTCGGGACCGAAGACGAGCACGCCGTTCCCAGACACGCCTTCTTCGTAAGTTGTCGCATAGACTCGATGGGTCACAGTATTCACCGTCACCCGTTCAGCTCTGGTGCTATAGAGCACTTCGTTGCCGAATTCGCCGATCTTGGCCAGCGTCGTGGCGTTGTACTCCTCGATGCGCCCGGTCTCGCCGACAATGATCTCGTTTGCTTTCGGTTCGTAGGCGACCCCGGTCGCTTCAACGGCGACCTGTTCGTATCGCAGCGGTTCGATTTCGCCAGCGAGACTCACTGGGAACTTGTAGAGCGCGCCGAGATCGGCCTGCACGAACACATCCCCCGCGCTGTCGACCGCCACCTGGCTGGGGCGCGACACGGGAGTGCCCGCGAGATCGTATTCGTGGAGCACCACGCCTGCTGGGCTCAGCTCATAGAGCTTGTCCAGCCCGATGCAGCCGAGATAGACGTCGCCGGCGCTGTCGATCCCGCCGCCGGCGGACCCGGTGCCGCAGCCCGGCGCGTGGAATTCGCCGACGACTTCAACATACTGTTCGCTCCCCCCGTCGCGCTGGTACCTCTTGATCCCTTCGGTGTCAGGGTCGTAGGCGTAAAGGGTACCCTTGGCGGGGCTGGAGGCGGAGTTGTCGTAGGCGAGAAAGGCCCGAGCAGTGACCGCGTTCGAGAAGAAATTGGTACTTGGGATCGCGAAAGGTGAGGCAAGCCCGGCCGGCGCGCCACCTTCCCCGCCGAGTATCACAATCCCGTTTTCGGCGTCGCTGACGAAGACGTCGCCGGTCGCTTCATCGACCGTGACCCCCGACTGGTTGTATGCGGCTAACGTCACACCGGAGCCCGCGCCAGTCAACGGCGAGAACGATTCGGGGTGGCGCGTGATCACCGCGGAAGCGGCGCCGGCGAAGGCCAACAGCATCGCGATCGCGGCCCCGACCGCGGCCAGCAGAGACCGAAGACCTATGCGTAGCGCCACCCTGGCCGACGCTCCCCGAGCAGATGACCTCATTCGCGATTTCTCCTCTCGTGCTGGACTGCTCATGCTCGATCTCCTCCCCTGGTTGGGCACACTCCATCTCCCTGCGCTGACTGCCAGCTCACGCCGCGCTCCTGCGCCGGTACATCTCAGTCTCTGGACCTATGTTCTGCACGACCCGTCTGCCAGTCTTGGTGAGCTGCCACTGGTTGGCCTCGCCGCGCTCGCGGCTGCCGATCGCGGTGTTCTCCAAAAGCCCGTACTGTGCGAGGCGCCCAAGCAGCTTCGAGGTCTGCCCCGCGTCGACGATCTCCGCGTGCTCGGCGATCTGACGATTGCTGGCGCCGAGCTCTGTCTCTGTCAACTCGGCGATGGCGTGAAGCACCCGGGCGGTCCTGTAGGTCAACCGCATCGGCAGACCAGCAAGCGGATCCGGTCCCCCAGCGCTCGTCTCCGTGAGCACGACCACAGGAGCATCGGGCAGTGCTCGCTTGACCTGCCTCCTAGCGGCAGCGGGCCCCTCGTAGGGCAGCACGATCATCCCCGCAAGCTCACCCAAGAGATCACGCGCACCCACACTGCCCCGGCCGTTGTGACTGCGACGGGCTGTGGACTGGAGGCGTGCGGAGATCACCGAGATCACCGCGCCGACCAGCGCCTCCGCCGTCAGCCTGCTAGCAACCGACGCGTCCGTGCCCCGCATGCGGCCCTCATCGAGCACGTCGACAAGTCCCGCGGCGATCCGCTCACGCTCCCGCTGGATATTGCCACCAGCGCGCTGGGACTCGACAAGGCACACCCGGGCGAGCGCCGGATCCTGATCAGCAAGGCAAAGGATCGCCCACAAACCCATCCGGACCCGCTCACTCCAGGCAAGCTGACCGAGGCCAAGACCCGCGATAACGCTGCCAGCGCGCCGCTCGGCGTCAACCAGAACCGCCACAAAGCACTGCTCGCGGTTCTCGAACACTTCGTAGAACGTGCGCCTGGAAATACCGGCGCGCCCACACACAGCTGAGGCGGTGAACCCCGCATAGCCCCGCTCTGCAAGCACACCGACAGCCGCGCCGAGAACCCGCGCGCGCTGCAAGCCAAGCATGCTCCCCGCCTCCGCGCCAGGCCCACCACCGCCACGCCCAGCCCGCGAGCATCTGGCAGCGGCGCGCTTGCGCTCACGCGCCACTGCGCCTGCACGCTCAGCAGCCACAGCGCACCCCACACCCACAGCCCACCGGCAGGCAGGCGGCAAACAGCTGCCGCCTAGAAAGACCCAGGCGCCAAGGCCAAACCGCGAACCGCTGCGCCCAGGGCGAAGCCCCGGCGGCTAGCTCACAGGGCCAGAGAGAGAGAGAGAGAGAGAGATGCGTCAGCTCTGCTGACGCATCTGGTTAAAGCACCAGACACGGCCACAGCCAGATCCTGCACGTATGACTCTGAATGTCCCACGCTAACTCAAAGCTCCCTCAAACGCTCGAAAAAGGTCCCTCTCCAAGAACACCCTCTGCTGCACGACAACCGGTCACAAGAGCAACGCGCCGGCCCCAACCCTCACTATGTTCGCCAGCACCAACCACTTGACACCAGCACCACGCACTATAGGCACAAAGCCAGACGCCTGTCAAGGGGCGTTGACCCAGGCCGCTCTTCACCGTGAGCTGGAGTCCTCTGGCGCCTCGCGTAGATAGTGGGCGCGGTCGAAGGGCCGATCGCCGGCAGCCTCAGACGCAAGCAGATGCGCAAGCGCCCTGACCATCTGGCCGATTACACGCTGGCCGCGATGACGGTTGAACGGCGGGTTGAGCGCGTAGATCACACCGTGGTGGGAACTGCTCTGCCTCTCCCACTCGCGCCGCACAAGCTCATAGTCGGCAACGTTGTCGGTCACGATCGTGCGACGGTCCTCCTGGGCACGGGCGAACACCACATCGTCCGCGGTTCCTGCATAGCGCTCAGCTTGCTCTGGTTCACCGATCGCGACGACGTCGAGATCGCGCTTGCGCAACTCGGCCGAGGCGTCCACATCTCGTCAAGCAGCAGCCTCACGCGGCGTATGCCGCGCCGAGTGCGCTCCGCAGCCGCTCGGCGGCTTCGCTGTCCATCTGGATGCGCTCGTCGATCTCAGCCGGGTAGGCAGAGTAGTAGCTCGCAGCAAGCTCCACGACGCTTTGATCGACACCGCTGACCTTCGCCACCGCCGCGACCGGACTCTCGACGCCCTCCCTCGCAGCCGCCTTCAGGTCACGGACCAACTCCCAGATATCGAGGCCACCCACGATCCCAGCACGCCTGCCGGCGGGACCGGAGCGGAAGACGATCCCAGGAAAGGCTTCCGCTCGAAGGCCCTCGTCGATCAATCGCTCTGCGACCCTAGCCTTCGACTGCCCGAGCCGACGACTCTGAGCATCCAGGCCATCGGACACCTCAGCGGAGAAACGAGCAGAAAACGACTTCGTGCGCTTGACAGCAGACATTGGCTCCACCTCGCAGAACATGCAGCACTTTGCATGACAATGTAGCACACGGATGAGAGCGCGCTATATGTGGCTCTTCGGCGGCCTGCCTGCCGCCGGCGCGGCTGCTCTGGGCGCCAGGCTGACGACCGAGGGGCTGTGCGCGCCGCTCACGCGACGCACACAGCCCCTCCATCTCCGCGGTGTCAGCCCTTGTGCTTGACGAGCACGCTGGCTTTGAGTTGCTTGCGTTGCTTGCCTGTGCTGGGGGTGAAGGCGAGGGCGATCTTCGTCTTGGCCGCGACCTGCCCGTGCTCTTTCAGCTCGAGGGTGAGCGTTTCGGCGCTGGTCGAGGTCTCTGTCCTGCTTGA